>JAUYBL010000033.1 GCA_030693065.1 Methylococcaceae bacterium
GTGAGTTTTCACTTCAGGACGCCGGCAAAACTATGTCAAGTTAATACCTTGAAAGCTTGGCTTTTAAGCCAATGAAATTGAACTTGGTGGCAAGCGGCGTTCGGTAATCTGCACATAGTTTGGTACTACACATAGGGGTCGTTTGCACACTTTCGGCATATCTTGGGTTTGATTCTTAATTTTTGCTTGCACACAAAAAATTCAATTTACCCCAGATTTTTTGTACAGTTATCCGTTCTTGGCCGCTGCTCTCGCTTCTGTACTGTTCGACGAGCGCGAATAGTCAGTGATACCTTGCTATCAACTGCCTTAGCTGCCTATTTGCAAGTCGCCTCAATCGCCTGATTAAAAATTTCCGCCCGACTTTCCAGCAGGGTGAAGTTGTCTTTTGCTCTAGTAATACCGGTGTAGATCAATTCTCGGGTTAGCACCGGGGTTTTCGTTTCCGGTAAAACCAATGCGACATGATTAAATTCGGAGCCCTGGGATTTATGCACGGTGATAGCAAAGGCGGTTTCCACATCCGGTAAACGCATCGGCGATACCCAACGGATATTTACCGTATCGCCGGAGTTCTCTGAAGGGAACGCCACTCGCAGTTTACCGGTGCTGTCTTTGAGTGTTATGCCGACATCGCCGTTCATTAAGCCCAGGTTGTAATCGTTGCGGGTAATCATTACCGGGCGGCCTTCGTACCAAAGGGCCGGGAGTTTATCGGCAAACAGCCATTGTTCTATGCGTTGATTCAATCCTTCAACGCCCCAAGGCCCTCGGCGCAACGCACATAGCACCTGAAACGTATCAAATGCGTCTAAGACATGCTTTGCCCAGTGATTGTATTGGGTGGCATCATTGGGGGAACTATGATCAGGTCCTTCGACAGGGCTCTCCTGAGCGCGGTCAAAGGAATTAGGACGAACGGTAACTTGAGGACGCTGCTTAATAACATCACGGTAATAGTCATAACCTCGGCGGTTTGAATTCTTTTTGTCTGAGTGAGTTATCAATTGTTTCAAACGTCTATCGGCAACATCACTTAACACTAGGTGTTTTAGATCTTGGTAAGTTATGGAATCGCTCAAAATATCATTAGCACTTGAAGCATCACCATGATTAACCGCCTTAGCCAACTGACCTATGCCGCTGTGTTCGCCAAAACGGTGGCTATAGCGGAGCATGACGGTTTGCTGGTTAATCGCTGAACCAGTGGAAACCGGTTGGTCGAGCTTTTGAGCAAGATAAGGATTAATCCATGCCCTAGTTTGTTCATCATAAGCCGCGTTTTCGGCACCATGGCATAAGTCGCCCATGACCGAACCGGCTTCGACTGAAGCCAATTGATCCTTGTCGCCCAGCAGTATCAACTGGGTGGAATCGGCCAGTGCATCCAGCAGCGAGGCCATCATTTCCAGATCGATCATGGAGGCTTCGTCGACGATGACGATGTCGGCGACTAGCGGATTGTTACGATCATGCAAATAGCGACGCGAGTCGTGACGACTGCCCAGCAAACGGTGCAGCGTACTGGCTTTTTGAGGAATCAGCTGCTTTATGGCATCAGATACTTCTAATCTATCTAGCGCTTTACTGATCGATTCGCTAACCCGCGCCGCCGCTTTGCCGGTCGGGGCGGCCAACAAAATATTCAGTTTGTGGGCTGGGCTTGTTTCATCGTTAGCCAGCTTAATCAGCAAGGCCAGCAGCTTGGTTAGGGTAGTTGTTTTGCCGGTACCGGGGCCGCCGGTAATAATCGAAAAACGGGCACGCAAGGCTAATACGCAAGCTATTTTTTGCCAATCGGGATGTTCTTTACTTTCAGGAAATAACGCTTTAATGTCGTCCTGCACAGCAGCCGATAGCGTGTTTCTGATTGGTTGCAGGCGTTGCTGGATGGCTTGATCGAGTATTTGCTGATATTGCCAATAACGCCGTAAATATAAGCGCTTGCCATCCAGCACTAAGGGCGTATTGCCATCTGCCAAACCAACTAACGATGACTGGCTAAGCATTGATTGCCAGTTTTCTAATTGATGCTTTGGTAATACGGCAAACGATTCGTCGTGTTCAAACTGTTCAGCGTCATCTTCGTTGGGCAGAGCCAAAGTTAATCCGGGTTGTCGACAGAGTTTTTCCAGGTCAAGAAACACTTCGCCACGACCCAATTGAAGGCTGACCAGCGCTCCGGCCCAGAGCACCAGGTCATCAACGTCAGGTTCCTGATCTTGAAGAAAACGCATAAACGCCCGGTCCAGATGACTTAGCCAACCCAAACCGATCCAATTATCAACATGCTCAAGTACAGTCATGCGTTTGCTCCATTACCGGCAAATAAGTTATCCATGGCTTCAATCATTGTTCGAGGCGGCTTGTTGAACACTCTGCCGCCTGTCGGACCTTGCCAGCCACGCAAAAACAGGTACAGGCCGCCGCCGATATGGGTGTCGTAATCGTAACTCGCCCCCAGCCTGACTTTTAGCAGGCGATGCAGCGCCAATAAATACAGCGCGAATTGCACGTCATAGCGTTTGCTAAGCATGGCGGTTTCCAAGGCTTCCGTGGTGTAAGCGGCATCGTTATTGCCGAGAGCGTTGAATTTATAATCGGCAACGTAATATTGCTGATTATGAACAAAAACCAGATCGATAAAACCTTTCAACAAGCCGTTAACTTGTGTGGCTAACAAACGCGGCCGCGGTTTACCGCCAAAGGTATGTTGGGTGATCAGTTGATCCATGGCATGCACATCGACGTCGTTCGCGCCGAGCATAAACTCCAATTCGGCTTGATATTGGCCATTGCCAAGATCAGCTAATGTCACATCGGCGCCTTCTAGTAAGGGCATTTCCAGCCACTTTGTTAATGTCTCGGCAATGATGGCGCGCTTGTCATCCCAACTGGTATGGCTAAAGATCTTGTTGACCAATGGCTCTGGGGCAGATTGCACGGTTTGAAAGCCAAAATAGGCTGCTTTTTCCAATAATTCATGAATCAACACACCAGGGCCTGCGCCTCTGGGCAGGCTATGGATTCCGCTTAGTGTCGCGACTGGGCCAAGATAACTGTCGGCTTCGTCAGTTTGTTTATCATCATGCGCCGTGTCAGCCGCAGTGCTTTGGACTTGCTGTTTGTTGTCAGTCTGTAAGGCGCTGTAGCTGGCTATCCACCAGTTTTCGGCAATTTTGGTGCTTGCGATACAAGTTGCATCAAGTTGTTCCAGTTGTTGCTTGGGACGGTATAGATCAAAACCGGGCTCGGGCAATTTAGCAATAGATATATCAGCACAGCCGCCTTTTAGCTGGGCGAGATGATCGCCTAAAGCCGTGGCAGGTGTTTTCGGTTGCCAATCCAGTAAGTAGCCGATGGCGCTTTTATCCAGTTGCGAGTCTTTGGTATTGCCGACTTTAATCGCGGCAACTCCCAGCCAACAGGCATAACGTGCCCGTGTTATTGCTACATAAAGCAGTCGCAAATCTTCTTGCAGCCGTTCTTTATCGCTGACCAGCTTGGTTTCGTCGCTTTTACTTAAGTCAATGCTCAGGTGTTGATCGGCATTGTGGTAACGATAAAAGCTGTTGTAGCGGCTGCTGACTTCCCTAAAGCTGCAAATAAAAGGCAGGAAAACCAGCGGATATTCCAGGCCTTTAGATTTATGGATGGTGATAATCTTGATCAGGTTGGCATCGCTTTCCAGCCGAATCACACTTTCTTCCGCAGCTTGATCGGTGGCGGCAATTTCCTCAGCCAAATGCCGTATCAGTGCTTGTTCGCCGTCAAGCTGGCCGCTGGCTTGCTGCAAAAGTTCGGCCAAATGCAGCAGATTAGTCAAACAGCGTTCGCCGTCATTGGCTTCAGTCAGGCGTGCATGCAAGCCGTAATCGTTAATCAGCTGCCGCAAAGTTGGCAAGATGCCGTCTTGTTGCCAACGTTGCTGGTAGCCAAGAAAATGTTCCAGCTGTTGTTCCCAACTCAGCTCATCTTGCGTCAGTTGCTGTAGCGTTTGATAAGGCCAGCCGAAAGTGGCGGTACTTAAGGCCGCGCGCACTTTGCGTTCGTTGCGCGGTTCGGCAATGGCTTTCAGCCAAATCAACAGGTCGGCCGCTTCGCCGGTGGCGTAAATCGAATCGCGCTCGGACAGATAAACACTACGCAAACGCCTTCTTGCCAGCGCGTTGCGCATGATTTTAGCTTCCGTGCCGGTACGCACTAAAATGGCAATGTCAGACGGTTGCAAGGCTTGAATGTCGCCGGACTGCGACTTAAATCCCGTTTGCCCCTGGTTAGCCAAATTCAGCAGGCGCACGATTTCACTGGCGGTGACTTCGGCCAGTTCGGCTCGATAGGCTGGCATGCCGATGGGGTCAGGCGAATCCCAATGCCAAAGAGTTAAGGCGGATGCCGATTCGCCATTGACTAGCCATTGTTCAGCACGGCCTTTGGCGTTGACTGCAATAAACGGCAAGGGATTGTTATCGCCTTGTTTAAACAGAAACGCGCCTTCGGCTTGCTGATCGGCTTGAACAAATACTTGATTGACCGCCTGCACCAACGCTTGGCTGGAACGAAAATTAGTCCCCAGTGTGTAATGGCGGCCCGCCGTAGCTTCATGAGCTTTCAGGTAAGTATGAATGTCCGCGCCCCGAAACGAATAAATCGCCTGCTTGGGATCGCCAATCATAAAACAACCTAAATCTGTCTCGGCATCGGCCGGATACAGGGCGGAAAAAATCCGGTATTGCACCGGGTCGGTGTCCTGAAATTCATCAATCAAGGCGATGGGATATTGCTGGCGTATAGCCGTTGCCAGTCGTTCGCCGTTGCTACCTTGCAGCGCATTATCCAGACGCGTCAGCATGTCGTCAAAAGTCATCCGCGCCGCGCGTTGTTTTTCGGTGTCGTAGCGCTGCCTGATCCATTGGATGGCGTGCAGGATGAGTTTCTCGCTGATGTCCAGCTCTTGCTGGGCATGGCTGACTAAATTGTCGATAGCTAGGAAAGCGTCATGTTGGATTTGTTCGGCTTTGTCTTGATGTGCTTTAACTAGCCCGGCATGCAATTTTGTTTGTCCGAATTTTGCCAGCGCTTCAATGTCCATGTTATCGCCAAACTGAGCCCATGCCGCCAGTTCTGCCAATTTGTTGCTGAAAGTCTTTGGATTGTATTTAACGCCATTTAACCAGCGATTATCGGAGGCATCGTTTAACAGCGTTGCTATGGTTTGTTGATTATCGTGCCATACCTTACGCGTAGTATTTTCCAGCTCATGTCGTTTTTGCTCCCATTGCTGCCAACTATTAAACACAGCAGCAATGTCATCGTCGGTACAGTCAAGGCCCAAGGCCTCGGTTTCAGGCAGCAAAGGCTTGAGTAGTTTTGTTAATTCTTCAGGCGAACGTGCCAGTTTAAAAACAGCTTGGCAACAAACTTCAGGTAAAGGGTAAAAAAAAGTTCGCCAATAATCCCGCACAACTTCGTTTAACAGTTCCTGATCGTCGGTATTAACTTTCTGACGAAACAGGCTGCCGCTGTCAAAAGCGTGTTGCTGCAACATGCGATTACACCAGCCATGAATGGTGTACACAGATGATTCATCCATCCAGTTGGCGGCCAGTTCCAGGCGATGCGCACAGGCTGACCATAAGCTGGGTTCGATACTGTCACGCAGCGGCTTGAGAAAATCATCCCCGTCAGCCAACTGTTGCCGAAAATACCGCGCTGCCTGGCTAAGGCGGGTGCGGATACGTTCGCGTAATTCTTTGGTGGCGGCTTCGGTAAAGGTCACCACCAGAATATCCGGCGGCAACAACTCACGGGCAGGCAATTTATTGTCTTGTCCGTGACCAAGAATCAGGCGCACGTAAAGGGCGGCAATGGTGTAAGTTTTGCCGGTCCCGGCGCTGGCTTCGATCAGGCGAGTGCTGGACATAGGAAATTCCAGCGGATTTAATGGAGTAGCGGTACTCATGATTGCACGTCCTGTTGCGTGAGGTGTGTAAATGCCGAGCGATAAAGCGTGTCTGCCCAGGCCACAAAACCATTTTCTAAATCTTCCGGGTTTAAGCCAGCAAAAGTGGGGAAAAATCGCGCTAGATAAGCATCGTAATCAACCTCGCCGTTATTCCAATCATCGCCTTGATATTGCGCTTGTGCAGTGTCCAAGGCTTTTTCCGGCGCGGCGCCTAACCACGCAAATGCGGTCTTGCAGGATACTGGCAACGGTTCCTGCATGCCTTGATACCAAGCTTGCAGTAGGTTATTAAGTTGCGCCAGTGCGGTAGCTTGTTCAATTGGCGCGATGCTAATTACCGTGTCGGCGGCTATCACTAGCGTTTGCAGCGGCAAGCCGTCGGCGCAACCAGCCAGATGTTGTACCCAGTTCAAGAGCAGATTGGGGTATTTGATGCTGTTTTTGCTAAGTAAAGATTGGGCGGTTAACTGAAGCATGCCGACCAGTTCATCATTGTGGTGTTGCCGCAAATTATTCAGGTCGCCGGTTAATTCCACTGTGACGCCATTAGCCAAGGTAAAGCTTAATTCAATGGCTCGCGGCGGTAGTTCATCGGGCCAATTGTTGAGCTGTGCTTGGTATTGCAGCCAAGCTTTATTGACGGGGCCTGCAAGCTCTGCAAACGCCGCGTGAGCAAAGCCGCTTAACGGCAGCTTGCCTTTGCCGGCCAATGATTTACGCTGCTCAGCAAAAAATGTAGCGGTGTCGGTTGGCTGCTGGCTTTTTAAATTAGTTAATAATTCGTTACTTAAGACATAAGTTTCCAGCCCGTTAAAAGCAAACGGTTCGTTATCTTCGCTGGTGCTGGTTTCATCATCGAAGCCGAATTTGAGGGTGTGATTACAAAAGGTTTTGACCGGCGCTTTTAGAAAACGCGCCAACGATTCCAGCGATAGGGTAAGCGTCTTTTCAGTGGGCGGCGAGATGGCTAAGGGGGCGTTGATTAGCCTGGATTCCTCAAACCATTCCCGTGCATAAGTAAACAAGCGGCCATCGCGATTTTTAACCACATATTGCCGACTAAAAGGTTGTAACGGATGTTCAACGGTTATCGTTGAGAGTAGGGCATTGGTGTTCTCTGCCAGCCGCCAGCCTTGCTCAAGAGTATCGCGCAACTGACTGATCAATACTGACGGCGGGCGCTCGCTGTTATCGCGAATGTTGCGGCCCACCCAGCTGATATAAAGTTGCTGCCGTGCCGACAGCAGTGCTTCCGTAAATAAGTATTGATCATCTTGCCGACGCGAGCGGTCGCCAGGGCGATAATGTCCGCGTTGCGTCATCAAATCAAAACTCTGCGCTTGCTGGCTGCGCGGGTAGTCGCCGTCATTCATTCCCAACAGACAGATCAGTCGAAAAGGGATGGCGCGCATCGGCATCAGTGTGCAGAAATTGACCCTACCACTGAGGAAACGCTGATGAAGGCTAGGTTCATCTACCGCCGCCAGCCAGGCTTCCCGGACTACATTTAATGGAAGGGTGTCGGCTTCGGTTAAACCGGCTTGTTCGCAGTTGTGTGTCCAACCCGCCAATGATTGGGTCAGCGTTTCCAGGGTTTTGCGCTCGGATTCATTACTGACGACAAAGAAATCTTCCAGCAGCGCCAGCAATGTGCTTTGCCAGTTGGCAGATGCTTGATCTAGTCGCAACAGGCTGGAATATTTCTCCAGGGTTTCCAATAAGAACGACAGACCGCCGAGCCATTGCGCTTCCAGTCCGCCAATTTCTTCATAAGGTTCAATGCCGCTAAATGCAGCACCTGCGCCGACCGCATAACCGAGCAGCATCCGTCGCAAGCCGCTTTGCCAGGTGTTGGCTTCAAGATTAGTGGGCATGGCGACAGTTTGCGCGCGTTGCCTAGCGTTTAAGCCCCAGCGGATACCGGCCTCTTCGACCCATTGATGTAATTTGGGAATGGCAATTTCATCAATTTCAAAACGCTGTCTTAATGCCGGTACCTCAAGTAGCCCCAAAAACTCACTGACGGTAAAGCGTGAGTCAGGCAAGTTGAGTAAGGCTTCGACGGCAACCAGTAAAGGATTTTGTCCGCGTTGTTGCTGATCGGCCAGGGCAAAAGGAATGTAGCGAAGATCATCGGGCTGAACTTGCCCAAATACCGCCTGGATGTGAGGCGCGTATTTGTTGATGTCTGGCACCATCACAATCACATCGCGTGGATGTAAATTGTTATCGGCATTAAATCGAGCCAGCAGTTGATCATGAAGAATTTCGACTTCGCGTTGCGGACTGTGCGCAACATGAAACACCAGTGAGTCATCGGCCTTAAGTAGCTCAACAGGTGTGGTCGGCACCGGTTCCAAATCCAGTATCGATTGTTGCAGATGCTGCAATAAGCTTCGATTTTCAGGTTCGCCGTAGTCCTTGAATAAATCTATTTTACTGTCCGGCCAATGCCAGTTTGCATAGGCTTGGGTTTCATCGAACTGATCCAGCAAACGAATATAATCGCGTCCTTGTTTACCCCAGGCGGCCAGTAAGGGGTTGGCATGCTGATGCAGTTCTTCGCTAGTCAATGATGCGTTCATACCTGCCTTATAAGCATGGCGACGACGTTCGGCTTTGAGCAGTTCTTTATCCTCAATAATGTCCGCCCAGTAATGTTGGCAGGGGTTATGGACGAACAACACAATTTGGCAAAACTTGCCCAACTTGGCTAATACTTCCAGCGATTGTTGCGGCAACGACGATAAGCCAAACAAGATGATCCGGCGCGGTACGCCGACAGGACGGTTTTCCAGCTCGTCAATCTGCGCCATAAACTGCGTATGCACTGATGCGCGACTCGCGGCGGGCGTGTAGTCCTCGCCCAAATCGGTCAGTACGGCCCGCCATAATGCGGCTTGCCAGCGTTGTTGTTCCGGCATGGGTTGGCTTTGACCATGAGCATCGCGCAAGGTGTTGTGTCCGGATGCCCAATCGCTAAGCCAATCTGAGCGATACACCTGATATTGATCGAATAGGTCGGCCAATTGTTCTGCGAGTTGGTAGCGCTTTCGGCTGTTGCTATCTTCGGTCAAAAAACTGGCCAGTGTTTCAAAGCCGGTTTGCGAAATTAAGGTGGGCAACAAACGATACAAGCGCCAAGTCAACGGTGCTTTTGCTAACGGTTGTTCTTTGGGAATTTTCTCGCCCAAAACCGCGCGGTAAACACTCCAAATAAACAACGACGGTAATTTCATAGTAATCGCCGCCGCGATACCCAGTGCGCTATTTAAAGCCAGGTTTTGTTTTAGCCAATGCCCCATGCCATTGCTCTGCACCAGGAAAACCTCATTTTCCAATGGCGCCAAGGCATGCTCCCGCAGCCAGTATTCGACAACATCGCTGAGTTCTTCCAGTTTGTTGGAGTGAATAACAGCGATGCCGCTATCCAGTGGTTTGGCGTGGCTTGTTTCGGTCATGGACAGTTTGATTTATTGAGGCGGATGAGGATGTGATTCGTCGATTGTTGAAAGCGCAGTGGCAATATTTATAGGCATTTAAACACCATCAAGGTGATGTCATCCTCAAATGCTGTTCTTTCGCAAAATTGCTGTAATGCTAACAGCAGGGCATCAATTATTTCTTGTATGGAGAGTTGGTGATGTTGTCGTAATACTGTTTTCACCCGTTCCAGACCAAAAAACTCTTGGCTCGAGTTTTCAGCTTCAATTAAACCATCAGTGTAAAAAAGAATCACATCGCCTTGGGTAATTGTTAGTGTTTTCTCTGCAAAAAATACCTCCTTTCTAATCCCTAAAATTAAACCTTCAGCGTCCAATTCCCTACATTCTCCAGTACAGCCGTTAAGCAGCAAAGGCGTGGGGTGTCCGGCATTGGCAAAGGTTATTTGCTGTTGGGGTATATCAAATTGTAAATAGAACAGGGTGATGAAGTAGTCTGAGTTATTAAGGTCGTCAAACAAAAAGCTGTTTAATACCTTTAGGGTTTCAGCGGGCGTTGCTGAATGATTATTTTGTGCTCGAATTGCACTGCGGGTTTCCACCATGAACAGCGCCGGGCCGATTGCATGCCCCGACACATCAGCAATCACTATATCTAGCTGGGTTTTACCGCGATAAAAATAATCATAATAATCGCCGCCCACTTTATTGGCGGGCAAACAAAAGCCGGTGATTGCAAATGTATCTGCGTTAATGGCGCTGGCAGGCGATAACGTAGCCTGGATTTGTTGGGCAATCTTAATTTCGTTTTGTGCAATCGCTAAGTTGACCTGAGCTTGACGGATTTGCTGCTCTGCAACTTTGCGTCCGGAAATATCGTGAATAAACCCGCTAAAAATATAAGTGTTGCCCAGTTTTAACGGCGAAACACTCAGTTCGACCGGAAATTCTGTACCATCGCGGCGTATCGCGATTTGTTCTGTTTGTTTATTTAATATTGGGCCTTCACCGGTTTGTAAAAAAGTCTGCATGCCTAGCCGGTGCTTTGCGTGAAAGCGTTTAGGGATAATCAGTTCATCCAGCCGTCGACCAACCGCTTCTGCATGCAGCCAACCAAACATCTTTTCAGCACGGTGATTCCAATCGGTAATGATGCCGTATGAATCCATGATAACGATGGCATTAATGGAGCTTTCGATAATCAATCGGGTACGTTTTTCAGAATCGATCAGTGCATCCTGAAATTGCACTCTAGCGGTAATATCACGGTCAACACCTCGCCATTTAATGAGCTTGCCCTCTGTATTAATAATGGGCAAACCGGTGGATTCGGTAAGCACTTGCTGGCCGTTTTTGTGTTGATAGTGATTGATCAAGGCATAAAAAGGTTGGTGACTGGCGGCGAAAACGGTTTGCGTTCTCTTGTCTTGAGTAGTTAATAGTTCTGTGTAGTGTTTGCCGATAATTTCTTCCTGGCTGAATCCAAGAATTTGTTTTACGGCGATGCTGCTATACAGGTAATAACCATTGGGATCTTGTTCCCATAACCATTCACCGGCCATTTCCGCCATTTGCCGAAAGCGTTTTTCACTCTCCATCAACGCTGATTCGACTTCTTTGCGATGGGTTATATCTTCTTCAACAGCAAGAAAATGAGTAATGTCGCCAGCGGTATTTTTTATCGCGCTAATACTTTCATAAACCCAATAACTGCTGCCATTTTTATGTTTATTCTGAATTTCTCCTTGCCATTCTCCTGTGGCAATTAACGTGTTCCACATGGCTTTATATTGTTTTAAGGTCATATTCCCTGATTGAAGTAATTTGGGATTTTGACCGAGTAATTCATCGGAGCTGTAGCCGGTAAGTTCGGTAAATTTTGGATTTACGTAAGCTATGCGTCCTGAGCAATCAGTAATCATCATCGCACTGGCGCTTTGTTCAACAACACGGCGCATTGCAAATAAATCATTGCCTGGCTTAATGGCTTGAATCAGTAAAACACTATCAGTAAATTTGTTTGTCTGATTAGGTAAAGCTGATACTGAGAGTAACGCCGGAAGGCTGATTTGCTGTTTGGAAATTAGTTCTGCGTTGAAGCCGTTTTCGTTGCCGGTGCTATTTAACTTTTCTATGGCTTTCTGCCAAAGAAGCAGTGCATCCGGTGTAGCAAAAATTTGCTCAAGCGGCTGGTTAATTAGATCACTTTCACGATAGCCCAGCAGGTTTGTAGTGGCGCGATTAACCTGGACAACAATTGGAGTAGCGTTGCCATGTTCGATTCTAACAATGATCAGATTAAAACTCAGGTTATCAATAAAATGTTGCATGTTTAAATTCGTATCTGTGACCGTGGTTGGTGGCACATTGTCTGGTAACTGTTCCATCGACAGAATTCTCCGCTTCATCATATGATTTTGAGTATAACAGGAGGAAATTAACCGACAACTGAAACCATGATCCAATAAAGAAAATGTAATTAGGAATACGAAAATATTGAGTGTTGTGCGTAGCATCAGCACATAATGAAGTCGTTTACGACGTAGTGGTTTATTAGCGCTGATTGGTTACAGTTGGTGACTGATTGAAATCAATTTATATTACTTATTGGAGTTTAAAAAATGAACGAAGAAATCTTAAATATTGAAGTCAGGAAATTTCTAAAAAATGTCGGTATTACATCACAACGTGAGATTGAACATGCCGTCCTGAAAGCCGTCGAAACGGGGAAGTTGAATGGCTCTGAAACCATAGACATTAAAATGACCTTGGAATCCGATGCCATCGGTGTCAAGCATTGTATTGAAGGAAAAATCGCGCTTGAATAAACCTTTGAGGAGTAAATGCTATGAATAAGCACTTGAAATTATTAAAAGAACTTCACGAAACGCTGGCATTGCCAAAATCCGAAGTGGGTGCGGCGGGGCATTTTTCTGACATGGACATCGTCAAACATCAAGCTCTACTGATGCAAGCAGGCAGCAGCACGTTAAAAGCAATCAATGCCGGAGAGATGGTTGATGTGTTGCTTGGCTTAATTCAACTTGCCACTGTTGCAGTGGAAACTATCGCCGCCCTAGCAGGCGATGTTGTTGAGTCGCCTGTTGCATGGCGGCATGATGGCTCAGTAGTAACGGTTATGCGTACATTGTCAGACAAAATTAATCAATGCAGTTCTGGAAAGGCAGAAGATTATTCAGCGGTTTATTGTTTATGCGTGCATTTAACCAGAAGTTTTATTAACGCAGATTTTGATAAAGCCTTTCGACTATTTATTGAAAGCAAGCAATACACTGATTTGCAATCACTAACTCCACCCAAAACACCTGATTTAAGTGATTGTCTGTATGAATAAAGATATATTTACCGTTGTTTCTGCTTCCGGCAGAAACAACGGTTAAATTACATTAAAAAATATCGGCTTAGATTTAAAGATAACGAATCAGTCGCTTCCCTGCGTAACGGTTTATTAATTTTTACCGCACTCAACATGATGAACTTTGTCTTGTTTAAAAAACACTGTACAAGAATTGTTGTGTTCGTATTCTGGATGATCTGGATCTACTAAACCATCATATTCCCAAATTTCCCCAAGCTCGCCCGTCGATGATTTAGAAGGATGTTTGAACTGTTCTTTAATTTGGGCCTTTGTCATCCCAACAGTGTCAGGCTGTTTCAAATCAGCATATTCATTGAAAACGGCTTTATCCGTTGCATTTGTAGTTGATGAGATCAGGCTGAATAGCAAAATGACGGCAATATAACTTAGCTTGTTCATTTGTATTTACCTCTTATCTTGTGATTAAAGTTAAGTTTTGATGTGGCTTCATCAAACCGGATACACAAATCAAAATATTCCGAAAAAGCGGGCTCATCCAAATGAGCCAAGAAAAACTTACAACCAAACCAGCCGAATTTGAATCATCTACCGGCAAGTGGCAAATGAATCGAATACATCCATTGCAATATCGGTTAGGAGCTCAGGTACTAAAAACCAACGATATAACAGGGAGCCTCGAAAAACACATTCCGATCATGGTTCGACAAGCTCTCGGCAACTGCTCCATGCGTTGCCCTACCTCCTGCATGCCCGATGAAGCGGGGCAGACTCTCCGTGCAGTCGACCACGAACGGAACTCATTGATTTGTAATGTACCGTTCGCATTTATGCACTGTGGGTACTGAGTTTATCGAAGTGCAGGGTTTTTCGAGGTTCCCAACAATGTACCCGGAAAAGTATTAATACATCAATCACGAGGAGAAGTCATTGATTTATAAAAAACGTTCATATTTATTCCCTGTGGAGACTGAATTTGCCGAGGTACGCTAATTTTGTTTGGCAACAATTTTTGGGGAAATGCCGAAATGCGCTGTGAATGCAGTTGTAAAGTTGCTTGCGTGGTTATATCCAACTAAATCTGCCACCACCGCGACTTGGTAATGAGTTGATTCAAGTAATTGATAGGCGTGATTCATTCTATATTCAAATAATAATCCATAAGGTGTGTTGTTAAAAAAATGATGAAATAATTTTTTTAACTTAAATTGATTTGTTCCCGCTTTTTTTGATAATTCCGCTACTGAAGGTGGGTTTTTAAATTCATCTAATAAAATAGCTCTTGCCAACTCAGCAATTGCTTTGTCTTTTTGATTATATTGACTTGAATATTGCTGATTATCTTCAAAAAGATGTGCTAATTCAGCGGCTAATATAGTCATTGCTTGTCCATGCATATGAATAAGCCTTAGTTCTTCGGCAAAATTACAGTTTGTTAATTGTTGTGCCGACATAATACCTTGAGTGGATATTGGCTTATGACTTATTACTTTGGCATTATTTTTTTTAAAAAATTGCGCGGATTTGTTTTCACCAACATATTTATCAAGCCATTTTTTACCAATAGAAAGCCGAAGCTGTCTTATTGATTGTTGGGCGTCATATTGTCTTTCGCCGGCGCTGGAATTAAAGCTGGTGATTGTGGTGAAGCCTGCTTTAAAAATAACTTCACTATCAACATTGCCTAAAAAGCAGGAATTTCCTTTTAAACCGAGTGTAACTACTATCCGCGGCTCGTGGTTATCCATTTTGCTTAATATCGTCAGATCATTTGCTGGCGTGTATTGAGTGTCTATAAAACTCAAATCTTGATCAAGCTGAAATATAGTGGTTTGTCCATCGCCTAATTGGCTTGGTAAAGATTGTTCAAGACAGTTTCGCTGTTGATGGAACTGAATCGGCAAGTCACTGCTATCAATGCTAAAACGGCCATGTGTCAAATATGCAGCTGGTTTCATTGCTCATCTCTTGTAAGGTAGATAACAAAAGAAAAGCAATAATCACGCCCAAATTTTTTAAGGTTTATTTTTCAGTTGTTTAGTTGTTAATGATTAGCAAAGCAACAGCGTTTGCAGATATTAAGTATGTGATATGCCCTAGTTTTTCTTAAAAAGTAGGGCATATCACACACCTATACGTTTGCCATAATAAATACTACCTACGAAATACGAATCTACAGTGCAGCTGTTTGGCTTTGAACTATATGATTGTCCCCGGAATAAACTTGATAATTAAAAGCAGTAATTTAATTAAAAAATTATTCATATTGAAAATAATTAACTAAAAAATATGGGGAATATAAAAATGAAAAAAATACTGTTTGTCGCATCAGCGCTTTTGCTTTCCACGCAAGTTCAAGCTGCGCCGCCTGCACCATGTACCCAAGCCAATCTTAATGGCACCTACATTACTTATCAGGCTGCCATCAATCACCATTTCCATACTGGAAAATGTGAGATAACTATCGCGAGTGGTCTTCTGACTGGACATTGTGCATTCGATCCTTCTGCAGAAAATCCTACTAACTACAATGGTCCAGTTAACGGTACTGCAACTATGAACAGCAACTGTTCAGCTGTTATGTCTATGGATTTTGGCCCTGTTCAATCGGACTTTGATGTTCAGTTTACTCCGGACAAACAGTCTTTCATCGGCAAGTTTGGCAATAATTTCGGTGTTGAAGGCACGACTAGCGGCACACGTTATTCAACACTTTTACCTGCTACTCCAGCACCATAAAGGATCATTAACATGACTTTAAAATTATTATCTTTATTGCTTGCTGCAGGCTTGGCAATGTCGGTTTCAGCCGCTAATGCCGCAGTTTATAATTTCACTCAGACCGGTTATGAGGAAGGTGCGACGATTTCCGGGTCTTTTGTCGCGAATGATTTAACCAGTAATGGAAAAATAGAAGGGACTATTTACTCCAATTTCAACGAAATTTCCGCGTTCACTGTGTCATTTTCAGGTAACTCGCTGGTATCGGCGTTTACGCATACTTTGTTTGACCTGGAGTTTTTAATTTACAACACTTCAAGATCTGTTCTTGGTGATCAAGGCCAAGAAGTAATTGCTACCAATTGGTTTGGCACAACAGGCTTTTTCTATATTACCGGAGTGGGTACCGGTGAGCAGGGTGGGTATGTACAAAATCTCGATACTGGATTATGGTCCCATACTGAAAGCTTGGTCAATGTAACTCCTGCTGCTGTTCCAGTTCCTGGCGCTGTTTGGTTGTTCGGTTCAGTATTGGCGGGTTTTGTTGGTGCTGCGCGACGCAAAAAAAGCTAAGTAAGCGGTAAACGGGGTCGCTAACGCGGCCCCAATATCGTAGCTACCTAAAGGTGGTCTTCAGTTCCAAAGACTCAATTGTTCAATTCGCTGAACTTCTTGCTCTTAGTGACGGATATATTCTCGGATCATCGTTTCATTCAGACCAATTATCGACACAAAGTAACCTCGCGCCAAAAAATACTGCCCAACAAAATTACGCTTTTTCCACCCATAAACTCGGGCTAGATAGATGGCACTTGTGCCTTTGATATACCCTATCACCTGAGATACCGCATACTACGGCGGAATCGAAATCAACATATACACATGATCTGGCATCAAATGCCCTGCTAAAATGCGACTTTCCTTCTAACTCGCCTAAATCAATAATTTCCGTTCGTGGAGAGCTTGTCGAACCATGAACGGAATGGGTTTTTCGATGTTCCCATTGCTGTCTCCCCGACAGAGCCAGGAGATTGCTCATAATTTATTAACAAAGTCCCGAATATTCCCGTTCCTGAACGACTTTTGCAAACGCATGAAGACGGACGGGGTTTGTTCTTTAGTGGAGTTTTTACCCACCGTTTACCAATTTTTTGATATACCAATGCAACGATCTCAATTACTAATATTCGCATCACTCTTATTGATAGCATTTCTGGCATTGTCCGGAATATATCCTTATGACCGCGCGACTTGGGCACTTGAAGTATTCCCTGTGCTTATCGCATTGCCTATTTTGTGGGCGACTTATCGACAGTTTCCGCTGACTACGTTGGTTTACAGTTGCATTTTTGTTCATGCGCTTGTGCTGATAGTTGGCGGCACCTATACCTATGCCAGAGTGCCGCTCGGTTTTGAAATTGCCGATTTTTTAAATCTCAATCGCAATCCCTACGACAAGATTGGCCATTTTTTTCAAGGCTTTGTGCCCGCGCTGGTCGCTCGAGAGATTCTTATCCGTGGTCGCTATATACGTGGTACAAACATGCTCCGATTCATTGTTATTTGTGTCGTGTTAGCAATTAGCGCTAGTTATGAACTTATTGAATGGGGTGTTGCTATCGCCATTGGTCAGGGCGCGGATGAATTTCTGGGTACACAAGGCTATTTGTGGGACACCCAATCGGATATGTTTTTTGCACTGATCGGCGCAAGCATGGCCTTAGTTTTGTTTTCGCGACTTCATGATCATCAGATTGAACACGCCAAATCCTACAATAAAGATTAAGTGGAGCTGGGAAGGTTATTAATAGACAGGTACTATATGCCGAGTTGAAAAATTGCTTATGGTGATAAATATGACTGAAATTAATAGCAACAATAATAAAACCTCCGAATTAGAACAAGTATCTTTAAAATTAAAAAAACTATTTTTGACTTGGCTAATTGGTTTGCCGGTTTTGATTCTCTGTGTAGTATATGGAGATACTGCTCAGTTAGTATTAGCTGGTTTTATAGCGTTTTATCTATTTTTTATGACAAAAAGCTATCTTAAATATGTGTCTTCAATAGACTCTTAAAAAAGATACTTACTCTACCAATCTATTTATATTGAAATAATGAAACCAAAAACTGCCATATTGCTTTTAAATTTAGGTACGCCAGATAGCCCAAGTCGTTGGGACGTGGGAAGTTATTTAAGTCAATTCTTGAACGATCCACGGGTAATTGATATTCCCTGGCTAGCCAGAAAAATCCTGGTTAATTGCATCATCGTGCCGTTTCGCTCTGGCAGTTCTTCAAAGCTTTATAAAGCAATTTGGGATAAAGAATCAGGTTCGCCATTGTTAAAGCACACGGTTGATTTGCAAAATAAATTACAACAAGCCGTTGGCGACGATATTAAAGTTGAAATGGCGATGCGCTATAAAAGCCCGAGTATGGACTCTGTGCTGGAGTGTATGAAAAAAGAGGGGTATCACAAGATAATTGTGTTTCCGTTATTCCCGCAATATGCCTCAAGCAGCACCGGTAGCGCTTTGCAGCGGTTTATGGAGATTGTTAGTCAATGGTGGGTAATACCTGAATTAAAAATTATTTCTCAGTATTACGATAATGAAGACTTTATTAATTGCATCGTAAATAGAGCTGGAAAATACGATTTTAATCAATACGATCATATTATTTTTAGTTATCACGGACTGCCGGAAAGACAAGTTGATAAGGTCTATAACGATGGTTATTTATGCAAAGATCATCATTGCGAAGATGAATTAACCGACGCTAATTATTATTGTTATAAAGCCGCCTGTTACCAAACCACTAAAGCAGTCGTTGAAAAGCTTAATATTCCCGAAGAGAAATATACCCTGAGCTTTCAAAGCCGCTTAGATAATAAATGGTTAATGCCATTCAGTGATAAGGTCATTGAAGAATTGGCTAAAAAAGGTGCTAAAAACTTGTTGGTTTTATCGCCGGCATTTACTGCAGATTGTTTGGAAACGGTTTATGAAATCGGTACTGAATATCAGGAAATTTTTCATAAACATGGCGGTGAAAAAATTCAACTCGTTGAGAGTTTAAATAGCGGCGATGATTGGGTTGAAACTATTAAAAAAATAGCATTGTCAGAGTAAGTTTGAATTACTAAACACTTCGACAGGCTCAGTGCGAACGGTTAAGCAGCTTTTGCTCAACGCCGATAATGGCTTGGTTAAGAAGTCCCAAGTTTTTTTCTTCAATAATCTGCATGCCCATGACATAAAAAATGGGCATCCACAGCGGATTAATCAACAGCCCGCCAACGATGCTTTTTAAGGTTCGCTTTAGATTTTTGAATGGATTAAATGAAATCGTCAGCGAATGCATGGGGTTTTCATTAAAAACGGTGGCAATAGGTCGTAGCATGACTTTTTCGTGGTCCTCAATTAATGCCATCGCCTCGTAGAGTTTCCTTTCCATCGCATGGTAATTGATCCGAGCCAGACTGGAGGAAAGCGCAAAAGTTAAGGCGACCATCGGTAAGACAACGCTTGGCGGTGCTATCGGCGCGAATGTGGACGACAGCATGACCACGCAAAAGCCAAACATGACGATGTCTTCTCCGCGTTCAACATCGCGATCAATGTTTATCAAAATAGCTTCGACGGCGTTTTCAGCCGGTTCGTCTAAATAACTTTTTTTAGTCATGGCAATTTCCTTAAATAAACTACACATCATTTTTGCGCGGGTTATTAAAATGTCAAATTTGTGTTTTTGATACTAAAGAACCTAGAAAAACCTAGCCGTTCGTGGTGAGCCTGACGAACCGTGAGCGTACTGAACATTTAAATTAGTCACACAAAGCCGATCAATTCAGCTTTTTTATTGAGCAAACTATGGTTTATCAAGGCATAAAAAAACTTATTGTTACCCGTCCTATCCCCAAAAAGCGAATTCAGTTAAGCGATGTTTCGCCACTACTAGAACGTATTTTTCTGGCCCGGGGTGTCACTTCAGCAGCTGAACTCGATAGAACGCTTGCAAAACTGCCGTCGCCTTGGTTGCTGTCTGGCATGGACGTAATGGTAGGGCACTTAGTAACCGCCATTAAAACCCGGCAAAAAATTTCTATCGTGGCGGACTTTGATGCCGATGGGGCGACCAGTTGCGCGGTGGCTGTCAAAGGCTTGCAATTGTTGGGGGCAGGGCAGGTGAATTTTGTCGTGCCTAATCGATTTGAGTACGGTTATGGCTTAACGCCGGAAATCGTCGCGTTAGTCAAACAGCAAAATCCGGATGTACTCATAACCGTTGACAATGGTATTTCAAGTATTGACGGGGTTAAAGTTGCCAAGGACTTGGGGATTAAGGTGCTGATTACCGATCATCATTTACCTGGTTCTGAGTTGCCGGCCGCCGATGCCATTGTTAATCCAAATTTACCGGATGATAAGTTTCCGTCAGGTGCTTTGGCTGGGGTTGGGGTGATGTTTTATGTCTTGATGGCGTTAAGAAGTCGGTTAAGAGAGCAGGGCTGGTTTGAGCAAAAGCAAATCTCCGAACCTAATCTGGCGCAGTTACTGGATTATGTAGCCTTAGGCACAGTAGCCGATGTGGTGCCACTGGATTCGGTCAACCGCGTGTTGGTTTATCAAGGCCTACAGCGCATTCGTTCCGGTCGTGGGCATCCTGGCTTGAATGCGCTTATTGAAGTGTCCGGCAGAAATCCACAGACAATTGTCGCATCGGATTTAGGCTTTGCGCTGGGACCAAGACTGAATGCCGCCGGACGTATGGATGACATGGCTTTGGGCATACAGTGTTTGTTAACTGATGATCCAGGGCTAGCCAAAGATATAGCGGTGCAGTTGGATGAATTAAATAATGATCGTCGCGAAGTTGAAGGCCAAATGAGCCGTGAAGCGATGGCATTATTAGCTGATATGAACGTGCTCAATGAGCAACATCTCCCTGCCGGCGTTTGTCTTTACGATGCCAACTGGCATCAAGGCGTCATTGGCATTTTAGCGTCACGTATTAAAGATCGTGTCCATCGGCCCGTGATTGCTTTTGCGCCAGCGGGTAAGGATGAAATTAAAGGCTCCGCGCGATCTATTCCCGGTGTGCATATTCGTGATGTGTTAAGCGATGTCGCGGCAGCGCATCCCAAACTGTTGAGCAAGTTTGGCGGTCATGCGATGGCCGCTGGCATGAGTCTTAAAATGCATGACTATCCCGCATTTGCGTTGGCATTTGATGAAGTTGTGAAATTGAAGCTGGCTGACGTTGATTTGGAACAGAAAATCTATTCCGATGGTGAATTGACGGAAGCAGAATTGTCATTGGAATTTGCCGAGTTACTGCAAAATGCCGCAACCTGGGGACAAGAATTTCCTGAGCCGGTATTTGATGGGATATTCGATGTGATCCAATCGCGTATCGTCGGACAGCGGCATCTTAAATTAGTGCTTAGAAAGCCTACCGGCAATCTAGTTATTGATGCGATTGCTTTTTATGTTGATCAACCGGAAAACTGGTTGGGGTTAAGGCAGATTCGCGCGGCTTATCGTTTGGACATCAATGAGTTCAGGGGTAATCGTAGTGTACAGTTGATGGTGCAATACCTGGAAAAACTGGCATAAAAAAGGGCGGAAAAACCGCCCTTTTGTTTATTGAAATACTGCTTATTTTTTAGCTTCTGCTGGTTTTTTATCTGTTGCTTCGGCTTTGTTTTCTGGAGCAGGAGCAATTACTTCTTCAACAATCACTTTCTCTTCAACCGTTTTACCTTTGGCATCTTTGACTTCTTCAACAATAACTTCTTCTGCAACTGGCTGTCCTGCTTCAGCTGGTTGTGCATTTTCAGCAGCTTTAGGTTTTTCTTCAGTCAATGGCACCAAAACTTCAACTTGAGCTTGTTTTCGCAAGCCGTCTATGAAAGTTTGTACTTTTTGACGTTGCAAATACGGTTGTAGTTGCTCTTTAACCGCTTCCAATGGAGGAGGTGTTAAGGCGCGTGAATCTTCTCTTAAGATGATGTGCCAACCGAATTGCGTTTGTACTGGTTCTTTGGTGTATTTGCCTTTTTCTAACTTAGCAACCGCTTCTGAGAATGGCGCAACCATCTGGCTGGCAACAAACCAGCCCAAATCGCCGCCATTTTGAGATTCTTTAGCATCCAAAGAATTCTTGTTCGCTAATTTGGCAAAATCAGCGCCTTTATCGAGTTCCGTAATGATTTTTTTGGCTTCTGCTTCTGTTTTAACAAGAATATGACGAGCTTTGAATTCGGTGCCATTTTCAGCCGCAACTTTGGTGTCATACTCAGCCTTAATGTCAGCATCAGTTACAGGATTAGTTTTTAAGTAATCTTGCAAAGCGGCTTGAGATACCAATGATCTTTTGACATCTTCAATACGCGCAAGCACTTCTGGCGATTTATCCAATTGCTTCTTCAAACCTTCTTGAACAAGTAATTCTCGTTGAATCAATTCTTCAATCAATTTTTCTTTTGGAAAGGTCTGACCTTGGCTGCGCTGTGAAATTTCAGTTTCCAGCTGCTCAAGAGTTGATTTTGCAATATATTTGCCATTTACCGAGGCAACCGCATCAGCCTTATCTACAGCTGGTGCGCTAACACTGCTGGTATCGGTAGATGGTTGTTGATTACAACCGGCAATAAGCGCAGAACCAACGATTAATAGAGGTATAAACTGTTTTTTCATTTACTAGTTCCTTGAGTTTCTTCTGTAGGTGAGAGAGCATTAATGCCTAAAGCATGAATTTGTTGTTTCATCATGTCGCCAAGCGCTTTATAAATCAATTGATGACGTTGCACCATGGATTTACCTTCAAACGCTTCAGCCACGATAGTGACATGATAATGACCGCCGCCACTACGAGCGCCAGCATGTCCGGCGTGTGCCGCACTGTTGTCAATAATTTCAAGAACTGCGGGTTTAAACACAGTAGTTAACAATTGTTTAATCGATTCGGATGACATTTAAGGAAATACCTTTTTAAAGGGTTTAACAGTTACCGCAGCATAAACACCTGCCGCAATATAAGGATCTGCAGCAGCCCATTGTTGAGCCGCCTGCAAGCTTTCAAATTCTGCGACCACTAAGCTGCCAGTAAAACCGGCTTCGCCTGGGTTGTCACTATCAATAGCAGGATGTGGCCCAGCCAGCACTAAGCGACCGGCATCTTGCAATTCTTGTAGCCTATGCAGATGCGTAGGTCGCGCAGACAGCCTTTTTTGCAAGCTATCTGTAACATCTTCGCTGATTATTGCGTACAACACGATTCTTTACTCCTCTGAATCGGGAATGTATCGATATAGAAAAGCCATTTGTAATACTATAAAAATGACCATCAACGCCGGCACACCAAATGTCTTGAAAGTAACCCAGTCTTCAGTGTTGTAGTTGTACATAACGTACAAATTGATAAAGCCAACGCTAATAAAAAAACATCCCCACAGGGTATTGAGGCGTTTCCATATAGTATCTGGCAGAGTCAAACTGGCAGATAACATCCTTTCAATAAAGGGTGTTTTCCCAACGAATTGGCTGCCTAAAAATGCTACGCCAAACAACCATTCAATAATTGATAATTTCCATTTAATAAATTGTTCATCCTGCAAATACAACGTAGCGCCACCCATTACCAAAATAAGGCCTAAGGTAATCCATTGCATAGTTTCTACTTTGCGATATTTAAACCATGCATAAGCAACTTGCAACACTGTGGCGACGATAACGACCGCAGTGGCTACGTATATATCATAAAGTTTAAAAGCAATAAAAAATAACAGGATGGGGATGAATTCAAAAAGCTGTTTCATGATGAAAAAGAGTTCGTTAATTAGAGTGTTAGGCGTAAACATCAATGCCAGTAATAGCTGACAAATCTGCTGTTTTTATAGATGAGTGTGCTTCCATTCGATATGCCAACAACGCTTTTGAAGTTCTAGTATCTAGCCCTTCAGTCGCACCTTCATTGGCTTGCAAAGCAACGGAGCTCAAGATTCTTTTTATTTCATTAGGTGGGGTGAGGGGCTTATTAGGCGGTGGATTTTGCGAATTGGTTTTACTAACCAGACTTACATCCTGAACAACAGAATTTTTCGAAGTAGGATGGTTGGCTGTATTGGTTGATAAAGATGAACTATGAATTCTCATGACCCTTGCGGAATATTACGCAATGTTAACTTATCGGTATTGTAAAATCTTATCTTTGCAATGTACATGCCCTACAAGTCGATTCTGTTAGAATGCTCTCCATTTTAGGAGATTATCCGTGGATAAAAAAACTCAAACAGAACTAGAAGCTGCAACATTCAGGCGCCTGCTGGCACATTTGCAACAGCATCCAGAAGTACAGAATATAGATATTATGATTCTTGCCGATTTTTGCCGGAACTGTTTAGCTAAATGGTTTGTCGCTGAAGCACTAGAGCAGGGTGTAGATCTGGATTACGAACAAGCTAGAGAAATTGTTTACGGCATGCCTTATAGCGATTGGAAAGACAAATATCAGCTAGAAGCCACTCCAGAACAGTTAGCCGCATATCAACGCAAACAACAAGCACATAAATGATAACTGACAAAACACAATACGATGCCGTATTTTCCGGCGTTATCGGTCAAGATTATGAAATGCTCAATCTTATTTGTCCGTTAGCGACAGAAATGAGCCGCTTGGTTGGTTTGGCGGTGAGTAATTATCAGCATGAATCAAACGATATTTTATCGATTATTGAGCTGGGTGGAGGCACAGGCAGCACTACATTATCGTTACTAAATGCCAGGGATAACGTTCATATTGTTAGCGTTGATAACGAACCAGTCATGCAGAATCAGGCTAAGAACCATTTACAGCACTGGGTTGATGCTGGAAAACTTGCATTCAGAAGCGAGGATGCTTTAACAGCATTACAAAATCTGCCAACGGCAAGCATTGATATTGTGGCGTCGGCTTATACCTTACACAATTTTTTGGCTGACTATCGTGAAGCTGTGGTTAACGAAATATTCAGAGTCCTCAAGCCAGGCGGCGCTCTAATTAATGGCGATCGTTATGCGCTTGACGATGTATCGGAGCATACACGTCTTGTACAAAAAGAAGTGAGTGGCTATTTCAACGTGTTAACCAATATCAACAGACTGGATTTGTTGGAACATTGGATAGTGCATTTATTTAGTGATGAATCAGAAAATCATGTGATGCGCGAAACTGCTGCATTAATTCAGTTACGTAATGCCGGATTCTTTGATAGTAAGCTGTCTCACAGAAACGAAGTTAACGCACTGATTACAGCTATAAAACCAAGGACTTAGTAAATATGAAAGTTGTTTTAAAAATTCTTTTAATATTAATTATTGCAACGGAACTTTCCGGCTGCTCAAGCTTTGGTAAAGGACTTGCAGAGGCTTTTTTTGAAAAACAGCAATCAGTTGATACCAGAATTTGTGAGGTATGGGGTAAGCCTTTTGGCGGACTCTCGCCATTTCTAAGCAATCCACAAGGAAAAATGAAAGTTCTTATGATTCATGGTGTTGGCGATCATTTGCCAGGATATTCAACACAATTCTTGGAAAAGTTAGCCAAAGAACTGGATTTGCCGGTTATGTCAGCTCAACATAAAAACATCATGCTGACCAGTCGTTTGGATGCCAGTAAAAATCTTGGCAACTTGCGAGTTAACAGGTTGTTAAGTAAAGACAGAAGCAAGGAATTACTGTTTTATGAATTGACTTGGTCAGCGATCACTGCGAAACAGAAAGAAGTTTTAGCTTACGACAATTCGGGTGAATATTCATTTCGCCGGGCCGAAATGAACGACTTAATGAAAAAGTTTTCTAATGATACCGGGCCCGACCCCATCATTTATCTAGGAGAAAGTAGAGAAGATATTTTGGTTTCTTTTGCACAAGCGTTTTGCTGGATGACTAAAAGTGATTGGAATAGCTTGCCAAGTGATGTAACACAGTCATGTTCGTTTAATGATGATGCAGCAGCAATTAATATTCGAAAAGATCAATATGCTTTTATTTCCCATAGTCTTGGTAGTCGTATCACCATTGATGGCATGCAACGAATTGCGTCTTTACTAGACCAACGTGATATCGAGTTTAGACTGGCATTAAAAGATAAGGAAATCCCTATCTATATGATGTCAAATCAATTGCCTATGCTGCAGATGGGCCGAAAATTACCCGATGTCAGCGGTCAAAAATCAGCGTATTGCCAGGCTGACGGCGCAAAGTATCAACAGCGAATGTTAGCCAAAACCCCTATCATCGCTTTTAGTGATCCAAATGATCTTTTAAGTTATGCCATACCAAATGGTTTTGTAGATAAGTACCTAGACTCCAGACTTTGCATTGATGTAACCAACATTAACATCAATGTGGCCACGATTTTCGATGCTTTTGGATTGGGTAAAATGGCTAGCCCAATAGATGCCCATGTGGGATACGATGTGGATGATAGAGTTATTGCATTAGTTGCTAAAGGCATTGGCAACAAAAATACCGCCAAAATCGTTACTGACCGTTGCAGATGGACTGAAACCATAGATTAACGCTCTCAGTAAAGATTCAGTCATAGAAAAATCGGGAACTTGATAAAAGTTATTACTCGCTGCCGCAGCCCGAGCAACTGCTTTCTACGCATGAAGATGACTTAACCCCAGTTGCCAATTGTGGCCAATACAACTTCCGCGATACTCTATTGGCAGGCGGCCGTTATAAACCCGGTGACTGTTGTGTGGTCGCAAAAAACGGTCGACAAATCGACCGTTTTTTTAGTGCCCATCCAGAATATGCGATCAATTATATTCAGTACAGTTTTTGGGATAGGCGGAACTTTGTGTTGAGTGAAATAATAAATTGTCAATTGGTATTACTGTTGAGATGTTTGACTAGTTTGGGTAATCAAACGTTGCAATTCCTCAGAATTTAACCGTTGATTATCCACTTTAAGATAGGCGACGCCATCTTCATGGCGCAATGTGACTTCTTCAATACCGGCAATCTTCAATAATTCAGTAGCAAATTGACCGGCTTGTTGCTCGGTGAAGCCAGTGATTGAGATTAACAAGTTGGCCCAATAACGCGGTGGCTTCATTGATAACGATAGTAATAGCCAGCTTAAGGCGGCCAATGCACACATCAAAAACACCGCAGGGGCGCCAAACTGTCCATAACACCAGCCGCCTGCTGCACCGCCGATACCAGCACCTAAAAACTGCGCGCTGGAATAAATGCCCATAGCGGTACCTTTTAAATCGCCGGGGACAGTTTTAGAAATTAAAGAGGGCAGGGAGGCTTCTAGTAAATTGAAGCCGGTAAAAAACAGCCACAGAAAACCGATGATGCCAATCAAGCTGTCATGTGTGCCCATCAAACCCAAGTCTGCAAGCACAATCGTAGCAATCGCGCCTATAAACACAGCTTTCATTTTGCGCTTTTTTTCCGCCAGAATAATAAACGGAATCATCGCGGCCATGGAGATAACAAATACCGGCAAATAAACCATCCAATGTTCGGCGGGTAATAATCCGGCATCTCGCATCAACAACGGCACTACTACAAAGCTGGCGGTCAAAATCAGATGCAACACAAATATGCCGTAATCCAGACGCAGTAATTCAGGGTCTTTGATAACGTTAGATAATTGACTGGGTACCAGTTCTGCATCCCGGTGTACTTTAGATTTCTCCGGATTGGGGACAACATAGATAACCACCAAAATCGCTACAATGCTTAACACAGCAATCAGCCAAAACAAGCCGGAAACACCGATTAAACCGGCAATGATTGGACCGGCAATAATCGCCACACCAAAAGAAACGCCGATGCTGGCACCGATTAAGGCCATCGCTTTGGTACGATGTACTTCTTGTGTTAAATCGGCCACCAGCGCCATTACCGTGGCGGCGATGGCGCCCGACCCTTGAATGGCGCGCCCAATTAAAACGCCATAGATGGTTGTTGACATTGCCGCCACCACACTACCGACAAAAAACAGCAACATGCCAATAACGATGATATGTTTACGGCCATAGCGATCTGACAAAATACCGAAAGGAATTTGCAATACAACTTGCGTTAAACCATAAATACTGACGGCCAGCCCCATCAAAAACGGTGTCGATCCTTCAAGTTGCTCAGCAAATAATGACAACACCGGCAAAATTAAAAACAACCCCAACATGCGCAATGCATAAATACTTGCCAGCGACCATGTCGCTTTTTTTTCCGATGCCGTCATCGGACTGGTAATATCTTGTACCTCAGTCAAAACCTGTTTCTCCTTTAACACAACCGCTTGATAGCGCAAATTTATTAAGTTGACTGATTATAACAACCTTTGCTGCTTGCACTGGCGCATTTACTAAGTGTTTTAGTCAACTAATGTGTTGATTTGCGTTATCAGCTGCATGACTCCTGTTTGAATGCCCGTCAGAGATAAATTACTTGCCCTAAGCATGCCGACCACACCAACCATAATCCAGAACACATTCAACAAGGTGTAGGCTTTGTCTTTTTTAAGCAATGAACACCAGGACAGTATCAATGCATCAGTGGTATTAAATGCCCAAACAAACAAAAACGGACTGTCTGGACCCAGCCAGCTAACCAAAGAAAAACTAAAAATCCGCATTAGCACGCCGAGCATTTCAATGGCGCCGATGTATTTGAAAACGAAAGAATTGAGTGTGCTGATCATTCTGAAAATAAGGGTTGGGGTTTCGGATGTTCGGTATACATGGCCCGTGGCGACTTAAGTGATTATTTATTCTTTGTCGTTTTCAAGCTAACCAGCAGCTGCCGAAAGTCATTTTTAGGCAACGCATCATGCATTATCAGCAAGGTTTTGATAGCCTTGCGCGATGGAATACTGTCGTATTGGTAGTGAAGAATCACCGCAAAAGTGGTGGTCACTGTGGTTGTTAAAATTTGCACTGAGGCGAAAGGCTCATCGGCTTCAGAAATTTCCCAGCCTGTCATTTCGCTATATTTTATGTCGGCAAAAGTGGTTTTTAGTCGCTTGCTAAGGTAGTAAAAATGTATGGCGACAACTGTCAACAAGCTTATTTGTATAGCAATTGCCAAGGCGGTGTAGATACAGGCAGCAGCTGCTAGTAGATGAATCAGTATTACTACCTGTTTGAGTCGTGTCGAGGATTTAAGTTCCAGCGAAAGTGGCGTTTGTTGCTTATGCACTGTCTACGGCGTCTTTGGCCTGATGAGTCCGGACAAATGCGACAAACTGTTCGGCAGGCAAAGGTTTACTGAATAAATATCCCTGCACTTCATCACAACCATTTTCACGTAAAAATGCCAATTGGCCTTCAGTTTCTACGCCTTCAGCAATAGTTTTAAAACCCAAGCTACGAGATAAATTGATTATCGCGATGACGATGGCGCGATCTTCAGGGTCTTCTGTAATATCGCTGACGAAAGATCGGTCAATTTTAAGTTTGTAGATCTTGAAGCGTTTTAGATAACTGAGCGAAGAATAGCCAGTGCCGAAATCGTCAACCGACATGCGAATACCTCGGGCATGCAGATTGTCCATGATTTTTATAGCTGAGACCGGATCATCCATAGCGACGCCTTCGGTTAATTCCAGTTCAAGCGTGTCTGGTGGCAGTTGTAGTTCATTTAGAATGGCTGAGATTAAATCTGGCAACCGGGTATGACGAAATTGTATGGCGGATAGATTTACTGCTATGGCCATCGGCGCAAGTCCATTTTCGATCCAATGTTTATAGGTCTTGAGGGCGGTGCGTAACACCCAAGTTCCGATGGACATAATCTGTCCGCTGTTTTCTGCAATCGGGATGAATTCAGCCGGTGAAATTATGCCTAATTCGGGATGGTGCCAACGCACCAGGGCTTCAGCACCGATAATCCGGCCGCTGTGAATACAAAACTGCGGCTGATAATGTACCTGTAATTGCTCTAGCTCTAAAGCTCGACGCAAGGCATTTTCCAGAAGCAGCGCGCGCGCCGAATTTGCCTGCATCTCTGGGCTATAAAACCGAAAGCCGTTGCGGCCTTCGTGTTTAGCACGATACATCGCCGCATCAGCACGTTGTGCCAAGGTCTGAAAATCATGCCCATCATTAGGGTACATCGCGATGCCTATAGATGGTGTAACCACCAGTTCGTGTGTGTCAATAATGTAGGGTTCACTCAGACCCGCGAGTAATTTGTCAGCTACATGCGCGGCACCAGACGCATCCGTATCCAATAGAATCAAGATGAATTCATCACCGCCGGGACGGGCGACTGTATCCTCTTCGCGGACTGCAGACTTCATGCGTTGTGCTGCTTTGATCAGTAATTGATCGCCGATGCTGTGACCCAGAGTGTCGTTGATATTTTTGAAATGATCCAGATCAAGAAACATCAATACTAATGGCGTGTGATTACGCATTGAGACACTGATGGCTTGACTGACGCGATCTGAAAGCAGACTGCGATTCGGCAAATCAGTGAGAGTGTCATAGTATGCAAGTTTGCTGATATCGGCTTCAGCTTGTTTGCGTTCGGTAATGTCTGAGGCGATACCATCTAGGCGAAGCAAATTGCCACCGGTATCACATACTCGCCAGGCATGGTCGCTAATCCAATGCACATCACCATTGTCATGAACAACGCGATATTCGGCGTCGCATTTGCCTTGAACGCGAATTGCTTGGTCATAAGCTAAGGCAATATCCCTATCGTCGGGATGTACTGTTTGCAGCCATAGGCCCGGATGTTCAAAAAAGTCTTTAACTGATTTGCCAAAGACTATTTCAGCGGCTGCATTGAGAAAAATTACTTGATGCGTATTGGCATCCACCGACCAAATTACCTGATCGATATTATTGACAATACCGTCCATTCTGGCGCGCGTTTGTTTTAATTCGTCCGTCAATGCCAGGCGCTGACGGTCCTGCTCAAAGCGATCAATGGCATAGCTAATATCCATTGTCATTTCCAGCAACAAGTTTTGCACCGGCGCATCAAAGGCATGGGCTTCACCTGCGTATACATTCAAACTGCCAGTCACTAAACCGTTACGATGTAATGGTAACGACGCCGAACTACCCCAGCCGAACCTTTGGCCATCTTCATGCCAATGCTCGGTTATTGGGTCATTAAGAAAATCTTGGCACCAAAAAGGCCGATCATTGCGTATAGAAATGCCGGTAGGGCCTTGGGAAAAAAGATTGTTTCCATCAACGGATAGTTGAATGTCTTGTAAGTATTCAGTACCTTCACCAAAGCTAGCGACCGGAATAACACGTTGGCTCTCAGTATCAATAATGCCTATCCAAGCCATTTTCATCTGGCCAAAGTTAACGGCATCACGGCAGATTTGCGGAAATAATTCGGCTTCGTTGTTGCAGCGCACAATGGCTTGATTACATTGGCTTAGGGCTGCGTAGAGATTCGATAAGCGTTGCAGTTGAGTTTCGGTTTGTTTACGGGCTGTGATGTCCAGGCAATAGCCTATATAACCGATGAATTCACCTGCAGCGTTATAGCGCGGGCGGCCATCATCTTGTATCCAGCGATAATTGCCATCATGCCGACGTAAACGGTAATCCATGGAAAAAGCTTGATGATTATCAAACGCTTGCGCATAAATCGATAGGCAATGTTTAATGTCATCGGGATGTATGCCTTCAGTCCAACCGTTGCCTAATTCCTGTTCCATACTGCGACCGGTAAAATCCAGCCAAACTTTATTAAAGTAATCACATTGTTTGTCAGCTCCGGCTGTCCAGACTAACGCTGGTCCCGAGTCAGCAAGGTTGCGGTAATTAACCTCACTTTCAAGTAAACGATGTTCGTTAAGGGCACGCACATGGTGATCGTACTTTAATAACGAAAACAATAGAGCGCTTGTGGATACAACAAAAAATAAGCCCTTAGCTATCTCGATTTGGTTTTGTACTACTGAGTCGGCAACTGTGAAGCTTAGTAAACTGCTGAATGTGACAATCCAAAGGGCAGCAAGAATTGCGTAAAGTAAGCTTATGCGAATGGGGTTAAGTTGTTTAGGCATGTGGTTGTTGGTTTTGGCCCCTAGTTAATATCTTGCAGAGATTATTTAGACTTTAGATTCGATTCGTCATTGAATTTCATAATAGCACAATGAGTAAGTGGGATTGGCAGCGCTGGTGAGTCGACATCAATGCAGCTAAACAACGATATAATCTAGTATCAATTCAACAATTTATTTTGAACAGTTATGAATCCAGATTGGAAAGCATTTCTTCTTGCTCAACACAGTGTCCTTATTGACGAAAACGGTGTTAATTTACCTACGACTGAGGAAAAGTATCTTTGTCCACTGGCTCATTTAGGTGTGATAACTATAGCGGGTAAAGATGCGGTAAGTTTTTTACAAGGCCAGATCACTTGCAATGTGCATGACATTACCGATAACAAAAGCACTTTAGGCGCTATCTGCAATCCTAAAGGCCGAGTTATTACGACCTTTTTATTAGTCAAACGTGATGAGGGATATTTACTTGTTTTGCCATTAGTTTTGCTGGAGACGCTTAAAAAGCGTTTGCAAATGTATGTAATGCGCGCTGCGGTAACCTTGAGCGATAGTTCTGATGAGCTTTGTTTAGTAGGCTACTGTCAGCTTGATGTTAAGACGTCGACAAATGATCAATTCGGCAACACCTCTCGTCAACAAAATCGATTAACGATTGATCTTTCCCGTGAAGTCAATCGCCAGCTGTTGATTACCGATGCAGAAGATGCGCAACTCTTTTGGCTGGAACAAACCAGTGAACATGGTTATCAATCTGCAGATTCGGAAGTTTGGCGGACATTGGACATCATCGACGGCATTCCCTGGCTGACGACGGAAACCTCTGAAGAATATATTCCGCAAATGTTGAATCTGGATACGCTGGGAGGTATTAGCTTTACTAAAGGCTGTTATACCGGGCAGGAAATCGTCGCGCGGACCCATTATCTAGGTAAATCCAAAAGGCAGATGTTTGTTGCGGAATGTGACTTGACTGAACCGCCGGCGGCCAATACCGCTATCATCGACGAAAGCACTGGTGAGTCAGTGCCTGCAGGTCATGTGCTGCAGGCGCAAGCCAGTCAACGCGGTTGTAACATGCTGGTGGTTTTATCGGTATCCGAAACCGGCATTTATCAGCTTAAGATTGATGGCAAGGACATCAGGCTGTTATAGCCTTAATCACTAATGCCTAGATTCCCCAGTGAGTCTAAGTTTGGTTTTACGGTATAAATGCGGTAACAGTAAATACCATGGCATTTTTAACCAATGCGACCGGACAAACAGCAGCCAACGGGCAGTGCCGGTCCAGCGGTCATTGCAGCTGACATGATCTGGCTGTAGCGCTCGCAAAAACAGCGCATCCATCCAGCGTTGTTTTATCGGGCCGGGTAAATGTGTTGAAGTGCCGCTAATGACATAAGCCGGTATGGGTGTTTGCAGAATGAGCCGGGTATAACGTAGCGCATAATGCAATGAAGTTTGCTGTTTTAACGCCACTGCGCGTTGCAGCAAATGCCTCCAGAAATTTTCTTGTACCGAAAATTCCTGCAACAGTAAGTGTAAATCGGTCAAATCTCGAAAGCCTTGTTCAAACTCTCCGCCGTAAAATAAATGCGCCGCGCTATGTAGGATGCGATCTTCCGGAGCCAGCACCCAATTGTCAGTTCCGGGTATGTTGATGGCATTGTTTAATAAAACGTTAGCATCCGGGCTAAAAGCGCAGGTTCTTGGCAAGATATTGTGATGCACATCAATAGAACTCTGGCGTTTTAGATGTCGTAATGGCGGGATTTCATGCATCCATTCTCGATAATATTTCTGGTCATAAACATCAAAGGTACTGGTCATCCAGCCTGCTTTGATCAATGCCAGCTCAACATCCTCTATCGCTGGTTCAGGTACTAAAATATCAACATCAGAAAAAACCCGGCCCTTGCTGGCAAGATTATCGGCAAGGTAATAAGCCGAACCTTTTAAAAAAATAACCGGGACGTTGAGTTGCTGTAGTGCTTGTTTGATACATTGAATTTCTCTATCTAATGAGATGGTGAAACGTTGTGCATAGACCTTTGCAGACTGTAAGTGGTTGCGAGGCTGCTCGGGTACGTTGTCCAGTATATTTAGATCTTCAAGCAATACCGCCAATCTTGTCAGCACGTTAGCTCGGCGGGCTTGGCGAATCAATAAGTCCCACTCAGTTAAAGCAAGTGTTAATGCCAATTCAGGCTTGATGATGATTTTTGCCAGCAGAGAAGGGTAGGTTAATGACATCGGTGTAATTAGTTGAGAAAAATTAAGTGCGCCATTTTACGACAATCCGAGTCAATCAATCGCAAGATGTTAAACTTAAACGGGTGTATCTATAACCCCGCGTGAATTGACATAACCACTTTCTATTTAAAGAGAACCGTAAAAATGACAACATTACCTCCTAAGACCTGTTCAGTAGAACGCCTAGTGACTCATCCCAAACTGGTTGCAGCCGCCCTTGCCGGCAGTAAAACTCAACAGCGTCGCGATGGTGTTTATGGTTATCCGGGTGAGGAATTTGATCTGGAAGGCGTCACTTTTGTGGTTACCGATTTACAGCGCGAGCGCTTAGGCGATATGACCGATGAGCATGCTAAAGCGGAAGGTTATCCAAGTTTAGCGTTGTACCGTGACATTATTTTGAAGATGCATGCGGGCATGACTTGGAATGAAGATGCATTGGTCTGGGTACATAGCTTTGCCATTAAATAAGACGGCTAAATAGTCCAGAGGGGCTGAGGACATATAACTATCCCTACCAGCCACTCTGAAGCCAATTTAAAAAATGGTTAAATTATTGTTTTTACTGCTGTTGCCAGCAAGTCATCGAGCTGAATACAGGATGTGGAATGGTCAATACTGTCGGTAGTCCAAACAGCTTTAATTCCAGCCGCCAAAATATGCGCTTCAGCATCATCGCAAAACAGGGCATGCGTCACTAGTGCATACACGGCATTTACCCCCCGAGCCTGCAAATGCCCAGCCGCTTTACTTATCGTTCTACCGGTACTGGCCATGTCATCGATGATAATGACGGGTTTATCTGCATAATCGTATAGCGGTAAAACCATCGCCACCTGCTTATCGCCCTGTCTGTTTTTATCGGCAATCAGATAGTCAAAACCTGTTTGCTTGGCAATACCAGCAACCCATTGTTTGGATTCGCTGTCCGGTCCCAATAAAATCGCGTTAGCAAATTTTTGTTTTAAAAACGCAGCAATTGCATCGGTAGCAGTAAGGCTAATGGCGTTTTTGATCGGGATGGCTTGATTTAATGACGAGATACGATGCAAATGAGGATCTACCGTTAATACATCGTCGAACAAACTGGCCAGTAATTTCCCGATGATACGTTGGCTGACCGCTTCACCGGGGCGGTTGGCAATATCTTGGCGCATGTAGCTTAAATAGGGAGCGACCAGGGTAACCCGTTTTGCTCCCAACTCGCGCGCAGTAGTGGCAGCCAACAATAATTCTATTAACTTGTCGTTAGGCTGGTTAAGGCTGCGACAGATGATGACATGATCCGGCAATGATGGCGGTAATCGCACCAGGCTTTCACTATCCGGGAAATGGTGCAGGGTGATTTCAGCCAACGGCACAATCAGGCGATCAGCCAAGCGTTGTGCTTGCTTTAGATAATCAGGGAAGGCGAGTATTAGCATGGTTTCCTCGTTCCCACGAGCGCGAGGGAATCAGTGATTTTTGTATTAAAAAGCGATCAATGGTTTGAGTATGTCTTGTTTACTGCCAATCATGTAACCGTTATTTTGCACGGCCTGGTCTTGAGCGAACTTAAAATCGGCGGGGAATTCAGCATGAATACGGTACAAGATGTCGCCCTGCTTAACGGGGGCTCCGAGCTTTTTTAACAAATCCACACCGGCTTTTTTCATCATCGGCGCACCGGCAAGTCGGGCGATTTTAGCCATCTGAAAGTTATCGATATTGGTCACCACGCCGTCGCAACAAGCAGTTACTTCAAAACTTAAACTGCCGGGGCTTAAATCTACAACCTTTGCGCCTTGGGCTTGGATAATGGCGTTCATTTTTTCGCAGGCTCGGCCCGATTCAAGTATATCGCGGGCAATGGCATAACCTTGGCCGCCGCGGACATCCGGGTCAAATTCAATAATTCTGCCCGCCAACAGCAACGATTTTTGCCGTAAATCAGCCGGGGCGTCGGGATCATTTTGCAGCACTTGCATCACGTCACGGGCTTCGAGTACCGGACCGATACCTCGTCCGATAGGCTGACGGCCGTCGGTAATCATCACTTCCAGATGAATATTAAGTCGGTCGCCGACATATTCGAATAGTTTACGTAACGCCAATGCCTGTCGCATTTGCCGCACTTTAGCAGTCGGACCGACCGGAATATCGATAATCAGGTGCGTTGAGCCTGCCGCCAGCTTTTTCGACAAAATAGACGCGACCATTTGTCCTTGCGAATCAATTCCCAAGGGCCTTTCCACAGAAATCAACATATCATCAACCGGTGCCAGTCGGGCTGTGCCGCCCCAGGCCAAACAACCTCGCTCTTTACGAACGATGGTGTGTAATTGATCGGGCGTCAAATTGACTTCAGAGAACATCTCCATGGTATCGGCAGTGCCGGCCGGTGACGTGATAGCGCGGCTGGAGGTTTTAGGAATCAACATGCCATGTGCCGCCACAATCGGCACCACCAGCATGGAAGTGCGGTTACCGGGAATACCGCCGATGCAATGTTTATCGGCCACCAGCGATTCGTGCCAGTTCATGGTGTCACCGGATTGCAGCATAGCGCGGGTCAGATATAGCAACTCGTCGCGGTCCAGGCCGTTTTGTCCGGTGGCCACTAGAAAAGCGGCCATTTCCATTTTCGAATAACGCGACTCAACAATATCTTGGGTAATGGCGATAAAATCGTTTTGACTCAGTTGCTCGCCATTGATTTTGCGGCGCACCGCATCCATGGAGGTCGGTGGTTCGGCGTGATTAACAGTCACCAAACAGCCTTCGGTTACATTAAGTTGTTTGAAGGCTTGCTCGGAAAGTCCTAATTCACCGGCCGACACAATCGATGCGTCATCAACAACATTTAGCACGGCCAACACGCGCGTGCCATTGGTGCTGATCTGGATTTTGGATAGCGCCTGAAACCCCTCAGCACGGTATATGCCGCAGTCGCGATTAAGATAGGCGACGTTTTCGTGATAAGTATCAATGGCAATGCGGCGCACTTGCAGGGTATCGTTACTCATGGACCTTAACTAGTTGGTAATAATGGCTTCTGATAATGCGGTTTGCAGTTGGGCTTGTCAACATACAAAAATACCTAGAAACGCTTGATTTATTCGAGCGTTCGACGGGTAAATTAATGGTATTGAAATGGTAAAAAATGCCATAAATTATGCTCATTGCGTAGCAACTACTATTTGGAAAAAATATGACTATCTCGCATGTATTCGACACTTACGCCAAAACCGCTCAAGGCAGAACGTTGCATTTTAATGTGGTACTGGATGAGGAAGATCAGCAAAAAGCCTTGATTTACGCCAAAGATTGGCTGGCAAGCATTGGTTTGGAGGATGCGGTGGTCACACCGGAAAACTGCTACTTCTACCACAGTCTTGAAGCTCCGGACGCCTTGAGAGCCGACATTGATCGGCAAGGTTACGCGATTTATATGATGGAAGGCTGTCCGAGATAAGGGTACCAACATTTAACTATGCGTCTGAAAAGGTTGGGCTACTCAACCTAGCCAAAACTAATCCGGCATCTAGAGAAGCGCTGAATAAATCGATTTCGCTCATGGTTCGACAAGCTCACCACGAACGAAATCAATAGGTTACCGTTCATCCTGAGCTTGTCGAAGGATTTAATCAGCGCTTCCCTAGTAATCCTTGGGCAGCCTTGTAACCAGCTCATCCCACTGAATAACCACGCCGGGCAAAGCGCTCACTGCTGTTTCACCCAGTAATTCATAAAACTCAGGTTTACCGTACTCGCCATTGCTTAAGATATAAACGGTTAATACCCGGTCAACCGGATGAATCAGCCAATATTCACGTACCCCGTGACGTTCATAAAGTTGGCGTTTTTTGATTTGATCATGACTGGCGGTGGACGGCGACAACACTTCGACAATCCAGTCCGGCGCGCCGCGCACCCCGCAGCGATCCAGTTTGCTGTCATCACAGACGACTAATACATCCGGCTGTACCACGGTGTCTATGCGGTCATCGTCTTCATTGAGTTTGGGTAAACGCACATCAACCGGGGCAATGAGCACACGGCATGGTTTGCCAAGCAAAATAGTAGAGACTTGGCAATAAATTTCACCCGCAGCTTCTTGATGTGCTAAATCAGGTGTCGGAGCCAGTATATAGGCTTCACCATCGATCAATTCATAGCGAACATCGTCTAGCCATGTAAGGTAATCGCCGTAACAATGATGTTCGCTGTCTTTTAAGGCTAAACCCATGCCTCCACCGTATTTATGCTATGCCTTCTGAAACAGCGCCATCGATTCAACATGCCCGGTTTGCGGAAACATGTTCATCACACCGGCTTTAACCAGTTTGTAGCCCAATTCATTGACTAAAATACCGGCATCTCTTGCCAGCGTCGATGGATTACAGGAGACATAAACAATCAGTTCTGGCTGCCATTTTTTAAAATGATGTAACACTTCCGAAGCTCCGGCTCTGGATGGATCCAACATGATTTTATTGAACTTATTTTTAGTCCAGGGCAGGTCGCTAATGTCTTTGCTTAAATCGGCTGCATAAAACTCGGCATTGGTGATGTTGTTATGGCGAGCGTTTTCTTTGGCGTGATTAACCAACGGCAAATCACCTTCGATACCCACCACTTTTCCGGCAATTTTCGCCATCGGCAAAGTGAAGTTGCCCAAGCCGCAGAACAGATCAAGTACGGTGTCGTTTTCGTTCAATTGCAAAATATCCAGCACGCGGTTGATCATTTGCCGGTTAATTTCGTAATTCACCTGGGTGAACATCGCGGGCCTGAATTTGAATTCGATGTCTTGGTCTGGCAAGCGGTAGGTGGGAATCACTTCCGGCTCACCAGGCAAGGGCACGATGGTATCCGGGCCTTTGGATTGCATGCACAAGCTCATGTCGTGCTCATGACCAAAGGCACGCATGCGCTCTATGTCGGCATCAGTCGGCGGCTCCAGCACCCGAAGAGACAGTACGCATTGCTCATCGCCCAGCGCTACTTCGATTTGCGGAATTTTGTCGCGAATGCTCAAGCCGCCAATCATTTCTCCCAAGGCTAATAACTTGGTGCCGACTTTTGGATGCATGACGATACAGCTGTCGATTTCTGCCAAATACGGATGGCGTCTTTCACGAAAACCCACCAGTACGCGCTCTTTTTTCTGAACATATTTAACGCCCATACGCGCTTTGCGACGGTATCCCCAATGCGGCCCATCCAAAGGTTCCCAAAGTTCAGGGATTTCAACTTTGCCGATACGTTTGAATTGATCAATCAACAAATCTTGCTTGATGGTGATTTGCGCAGCCGAATTAACATGCTGAAAACTGCAGCCACCACACAGGCCATAGTGCGCACAGGGCGCATCGACTCTGTCTTCAGAACGGCTAAGCAGCTTAGCGACTTTGCCTTCTGCATAATCTTTGCGGATTTCGGTATAGAGAAACTCTACTTCCTCACCCGGTAAGGCTTCATCGATAAATATTACTTTGCCATCAACGTGCGCGACACCGCGGCCGTCATGGGCCAGCGATTCGATAATGACTTTAACCGGGGTTTCCGGCAGTGGTTTTCTTTTGGGTCTGTGACGTGCCATGTTTATTTTTGTTTCCAACTTCCTGAAGATTGAATCCACCACCCGGACTGAGCGTTACTCAGCCACCGAGTAGCAAAGGTTGATTTGATTTGTGCGGCCCATTCCGGATGGCCGTTGGCATTGGCGATAGCTTGATACAGCGCTTGCCGATCTTGATTTTCTGCAGATACCAGTTTGCTCACTTGATTTCTAACTTGCAGTGGTACGCTGGCGGGGTCTCTAACCGCTAAAAAACCGTCCGCCTGTATGCCGATATAGCCAGCTTGATAGTGAGGCAATAATGTAGAAAAACGCGCTTCCAAACTAGCACGAACTTGACGAATCTCAGCGCTGTCAATGTTCAAATCGGCACCGTCTGCATGCGCGGATGAAATAAGCAAATTGATTGCTTTATCCAAGGCTTGATAAGTCGCCACTTGCCAATCAGACAAGCTGGCTTTAGGTTCAGATTTTTGTGGTTCGACTTTTTGGATTTCTTTGATGATTTCATCTGCAGCTTTTTCGGCAGCCGCAGCGGGGAAGTAAATGTTAATGGTGACGCAGGCGGTCAGCCATAATGCACCTAGTACAGATAATTTTTTCATGTGGCTCTCCAATTATTTAATGATGACTTCATCAGAAGTCGTGATACGTTTTAATCGTTCCATTAATACCGCCCAGTCGACGCGAGGATTATAGCCGATCACGTCTATGCGCGGCAGGCCGCCGCCGGTAATTATGGCATAACCTGACGGTGTAGCTTCTACGCCCATCAGTTGACAGACACCTTCATGCAAATAGCAACCTAAGCCCAGTTTGTCGTAGCCGAAGGTTTCAAAAAAGCTTAAAAAACTTCTGGATAACGCGTCAGCCGCAGCACCGCCGCCAATGTTGGCAATGTTTTTTACGGCTTTTTGGCTGATTCGATGCTTAGAATTATCGTCATCCGGGGTTCCCAGCCAGGCATAAAAGCTGATTGGCTGCCAATTTTCCAAATACAGCTGCCGGACATAGCCGGATAACTTGCCGGTAATGCCGCCGAACTCGAATTTACCGGTTAACTGTTCCATGTCCAGGTTGTCGATTTCCAAATCCGCGTGGAACTTAGGTAGGGCAGTAAGCAGCCCTGAGGTAGCAAGATTGCTGATTTTGACCACACCATCAAACACATGAATCAGCAATTCGCCATCTAGGCTTAAGGTTTTATTACTGTAGTTAACTTGAGGAATCTCGCCGCTGATAGAGCCGGACAACGGTGTCCAGTTTAGGGCTTTGCTCAATTGTTCTAAAGAAACCTGTGTCATTCCTCCTTTAAAAATAACTTTGGGTTCCTGCTGCGGCTCAGCTTGCCAGCTGAATTCATCAATTGCGATGGTGCCACCTAAAAACGGTATTCTAGGTTTATTCAGTAAACTGAAATTACTTGCCTGAGTCAAGAAAGCAAGATTGGCCTGCCCCATTGGTAATGCATAAATTTGCAATTGCTGCCAAGCTAGCGCCGACGGCTTATTGAAGAGTGTGTCACTTGCCCAGTTGAGGGTACCAGAGCCACTATCGATATGTAATCGTTCGGCAGAATCATTAACACTGACATCATCAAATACTGCTGTTAATGCCTTTAATGATTGATCATTGATGGCAATATTTGCACGGGCTTTACCGCTCAGTGTTATGCCTTCCCAAGCGGTTTGTGCTAAAAATGGTGTTAGGTAAATGCTCGATACCGACGTCAGGCTTTCGCTGTGCAAATCAAGATCGGCTCGTTGAATATTAATACCATCTTTAAATTGCAGCGCAGCATTGCCGCTTAACGATGCCACGTTGGCATGCTGATAACGTGCAGTTTTAATGTCCAACTGTTGGTTTGCTATATCCCAATTAGCTTGGGCATCCAGTTGAATAGTTTGCCCTTTTGCGTCTAGGTAAAGCGGCTCAAGGTAGATTGCGCCGCCATTGATTGTTGTTTTGCTTTGCACTTGCCAGAAACCGTTTTTATAACCGGCATCGAGGCTTGCTTTTAACATTAAGCCTTCAGTAGCGATTTTGCCATCGACTGTTTGCCCGCTTAAGCCGTCTAGTTGGGCCGTCATCGTAAACTTTTCCAATATCTCTCGAATTCCCGACACGTTTAGATTTAGATCGATTTTTCCCGCTGTCAGGGCAAAAAATTGCTGCGGAAATAATCGATTTAACACGGCAACATCGACCTGTTTAGTCTTAATTTGTAATTGCCAGCGATCACCGTCAACCATGCCTTCCACCGCCAGTTTGGTGCCAGCCAAAGATAATTCTGTCAGTTTGAAGGTGCTACGCTTTTGATCAATCTGAAACGAAAAATTGGTCGATGGTGATTGCCAATATGTTGAGCGCAGCGTCGCCCGGCCTTGCTTGCAGGCCATTTGTTTGGCGGTCCAGGTAAATGAAGTACAACGAAGATTGACCAGACTAAGATCATTTAAAGGCTTGGGCAGAACGACTGTCTTAACAGTTAACGCTAGTTGTTGTTGATTTTTGGCTAACTCCGTTAGCGCTATGGCCGCCCCTTGTAACGACCAACCTTGAGTTGCCACTGTTTCAATATCCAGCAACACGGCGTCAAAAGCATGGGCAACCGGCACAATGCCAACAAGAATAACGGCTAGCAGGCGCCTGATCATAATTGCGGCATTCCGGGTTTAAGGCATCGCCTCAGCCCGGAAAAACGCCTGTCGACAAGTAGCGGTCTCCACGGTCACAAACGATAGCAACGATAACGGCATTTTCTAGTTCTTTGGACAATTGCAACGCCACAGCCACTGACCCGCCCGAAGAAACGCCTGCAAAAATGCCTTCTTCAGTCGCCAATGCTCGCATCGTTTGTTCGGCGGTTTGCTGATCTACATCCATAATGCGATCAACTTGATTAGCATGGTAAATCTTCGGCAAATACGCTTCAGGCCAGCGCCGAATACCCGGGATTTTCGATTCGCCCTCGGGCTGAACACCGACAATTTGAATAGCAGGATTTTGTTCCTTCAGGAATTTTGACGTGCCCATAATGGTACCGGTCGTGCCCATGGAGCTGACAAAATGCGTAATCAGACCATGACTGTCGCGCCAAATCTCCGGGCCTGTGCCTTCATAATGAGCACGTGGATTATCAGGATTGGAAAATTGATCAAGTATTTTGCCTTTCCCTTTTGCTTGCATGGCTCTGGCAAGATCAATTGCTGCTTCCATACTGCCGGAGGAGGGTGTCAGGATAATTTCAGCGCCGTAAGCCTTCATGGATGCCTTACGCTCAGAACTCATGTTATCCGGCATGATCAAAATCATTTTGTAGCCTTTAATGGCGGCAGCCATCGCTAAGGCAATACCGGTATTGCCACTGGTCGCCTCAATCAAACAATCTCCGGGTTTTATTTCACCCCGCGCCTCGGCGTGTTTGATCATGCTTAAAGCCGGGCGATCCTTAACTGAGCCGGCAGGATTATTTCCTTCAAGCTTTACTAAAATAGTATTGCTGGTGTTGCCAGGCAAGCGCTGTAATCTGACCAATGGTGTATTGCCAACAAACGCTTCTATGGTTGGAAAATTCATTATTTAAATACCATTACCGTTAAATTCTTTTTTAATTATCCCATAAAAGTGTATGCAATCGATTCGGGATTTATTCTGCAACTGACAAATATGTCAGTTGCTCATCGAAAATTAAGATTAATTTAAGACTAGGAAGTAACAATGGTACCTAACATGGTATTTACAGTTAATGGATGCGATTAATGACTGAAAAAACAATCTATACGCTCGACACCGACGAAAACGAAACAATTTCTTCCCGTCGTAAATTTATTAAAAATATGGCATACGGTTCATTGTTGGCGCTTGGCGGCATCAGTGTCTCCGAAGCTAAAAGCCGACATGTATCGACGCACAAGGTAGTGGCTCATCATGGTCACGAGCATAATTTACGGGCACATACTGTGCTTGGTCGTCATACCTCGCCACGCGATGCACACGCTCATGCCATGATAAACAAGCATCATGGAACTTACGACAACGAGCAATTTGCAACCAATGAATACACCTCTCCGCGTATTGTCGATCGTCATTCTCCAACACATAAATCATTAGCTTTTCTAAATCCTAATACCGGCGATCGTTTACAGCTTACTTACTTTGAAGGCGGCCGTTATGTAAGCGGCGCCTTACGCGAAATAAGTCATCTCTGCCGAGACCACCATACTGGCGACATCCACGCGGTTGATCCGGCTTTGTTGGATCAACTTCACGATTTGAAATTAGTCTTGGGCGTTAACAAACCATTTCAATTAGTTTGTGGGTATCGCTCCCCGTTTACTAATGCAATGTTACGAAGTCACAGCCATGCGGTTGCCAAGAATAGCCTGCACATGCAAGGTAAAGCTGTCGATATTCGTATTCAAGGGATAGATACTCGGGTTATCAGAGATGCTGCATTATCAATGCAGAGCGGTGGCGTAGGTTTTTATCACAGAGATAATTTTGTTCACCTAGATAGTGGTGATGTCCGAAGCTGGGCTAGTTAAGCAATAATTCTGCTATCTTTGCAATTTAGTGCGAATGACGCCTTAAGATAAACCAGATTGAACGTACATTTGATTCTGGTTCTGCCAAAATCAATGTCAATAAAAGCTCCTCAATAGCCGCTAAGATACAAACTACAGCGGCTATTCGAAACGGCCATTCAGGCCCTCCTAAAAACAAAACGTATAACGTTGATCCCATTGAGGCTGCAGCTAATTTAACGGCCCAAGTGTGATAGCTGGTAAAGCAGCCAAACTTTACAACACCGGCAATAGCTGGCAAAAGGCAACTCGCGACAACCAATAATACATAAAGCCACTCTCGACCGACCACTTCAGGCCACAGCCACCAGCAACAAATAGCGATAGTCAGATAGGTGATCACATCTGCCCAGCTATCGAGCGTCGCGCCAAATTCTGATACCTGTCCACTCAATCGAGCTGCAAAACCATCGAGTAAATCCGTTAAAAAAGCTATCGCTAACAGCATCATAAAAGCAATCCCATAACCATGCCACGCTAACCATAACAACACGGGAGCAGCAACAAAGCGGAAGCCGGTCAGCAGATTAGGTAAAGTCCAACGCGAAGTTTTCATAGGTCAAATACCGCAGTTAGTGGTGCGTGATCGGACAAGTTATGCCAAGGGGCATTTGCCAATTTACTGCAGGAAAGCGGCGAAAGCCCACGGTAATAAATTCTATCCATCGGTAGCAATGGCAGCCAAGAAGGGAAGGTGCGCGCATAACGGCCATGAAATTGTAAAAACGCCTCCTCTAAACCCAGTTGATCATGAAAATGTCGTTCGATTTGTTTACGCCAATCATTAAAATCACCTGCCACAATTAACGGGGCATCATGCGGCACATGATTATCTATGCGTTCACACAATTGCACAGCTTGTTGCCCTCGCTCGGAACCGGTTAAGCCAAAATGTAAACAGACCACATGCACCGCTAAATCGTTGTGCGGCAACCGTATAACTGCATGCAAAAGGCTTCGACTAGCCCAGGAATAGGGTGATACGTTGATATTGTCCCAGCTTTCAATGGGATATTTGCTAAGGATAGCGTTACCGTGATGACCGCTACGATGTGTCACATTTTTGCCATAAGCAAAAAACGGCCATACGCCTTCAGCAATAAATTCAATATGCGAACATTCCGGCCAACCCGCTATTTTTTGCTGGTGTTTTTGATGCTCACCTTGCATTTCTTGCAGCAACAACACATCGGCATTCGTTGTGATTAATGCTTCTTTAATTTGATGTAACACAAAACGACGGTTGCCGGAGTTAAAGCCTTTGTGGATGTTGTAGGTTAATACTCGTAAGCCTGTGTCAGTCATAAATACTCGTTTATTTGGGTCTAATAAGGCCGGTTACGAATGTGCCATTGGTAAAGAACGGGCGAAACAAATTCCTCAAGTAGAAAAAAAACCAGCACTAGCAATAAAATGTCAGTTAAGCCTAAACCAAGTTGCTGTTTTAAAAACAAAGTAGGCAGTAAAGATTCAGGAACTGTATCCAGTCCGCGTGCGTGACTACTTGGCGAGTAGCTCAACCGGCGCTTAATAAAGCTGCTTACGCAATCACCGAGCATGGTCAGCATGCCGAATACTGCACCGATAATAAGATGCAAATCAAACAGCATAGCTACCGCGGCTGTTATTAGCATGGCTGAGCACACACCTCGCCAAGTTTTGCTATCACCCAATAAACGCTTGTCATGTCTCAGTGTATAGCCAAAATCAACTGACCATGCCCAACGCTTACCCAATACAAGCGTTGCTAATACCGGCGCACCATTAGCGGCAAGCAGCAAAATTAGCGCCTGAAAGGAACAAGAGACACAAAATGACAATTCAATCATAAGAAAATTTTTACATTGGCTCGCTATGCCGCATCGACCGAACTATTGACGATATTTACGCTATATAATGACAATATACAGCGTTTAAAAGACATGCTGTGAAGCGCATTGGTCTTAATCATTTAATTCAAGAGGATATTTTAGTGGCAAAGGCTGGAGATTTAAAAAGAGGTATGGTGGTTGAGATTAATGGCATACCACACGCAGTAAAAAGCGTTGATGTTAAAAGCCCGTCATCAAGAGGCGCATCAACATTGTATAAAATTCGCTTTACTAATCTAAAGACCGGGCAAAAATTGGATGAGTCATTAAAAGGCGATGACTTTTTCAAGGATGCCGATTTAGTGCGGGCCAAGGTGCAGTTTTCATATATCGATGGCGACAATTACATCTTTATGAATTCGGAAGATTACACGCAATATAATTTGAGCCGCGAAGATTTGGAAGATCAGGTCGGATATTTGACCGAAGGTCTGGAGGGCATTGTTGCGTTGTTAGTGGATGATGCACCGATGGCGATTGAGCTGCCGAGCTCCGTACAATTGGAAATTGTTGAAACGGCTCCAGCGCTTAAAGGTGCAACGGCATCAGGGCGTACCAAAACCGCTCGATTGACTACGGGAATTGAAATTCAGGTGCCGGAATATTTGGAACCAGGCGAAGTGGTTAAGGTAAATACCGAAACCGGAAAATTCATGTCACGCGCTTAATATTGACAACTTGCATGTCCGAATTGTTAGCGGTACCTCAAGGCGAGTTTGCACTAGACCGATTACCTAAACGACCTAAAGAAATGCTGCGGGCCTGGGATGCGGCAGACGAATATGTGCTTGAACATCTATCTGAGCAGCAACTCTTATCTGCAGATGCACGGATCTTAATCGTCAATGATACCTTTGGGGCGCTGGCTGTGGCGTTAAATGACTTTCAGCCCTCTGCTATGTCCGATTCCTGGTTATCACAACAAGCAACTCGATTGAACCTCCAGATCAATAATTTGCCCGAAAACAGTGTCAAGCTGATCAACAGTCTTGAAGCACTAGAGGGCGTTTTTGATCTGGTGTTAATTAAAACGCCAAAAACCATGGCGCTATTGGAATATCAGTTAATTCGGTTACGCGACCACCTAACACTTACCAGCCAGATTATTGTCGCGGGCATGATTAAAAACTTGCCTCCATCGGTTTGGAAATTAACAGAACGTTTAATCGGGCCGACGACAACATCGTTGGCAAGAAAAAAAGCTCGCCTAATTTTTTCCCAACCGGATGCCGGACTGACCATCCCTGCTAATCCTTATCCTGTAATTTATCAACTCGAAGGGACCCGCTATTCGATCAGCAACCATGCCAATGTCTTCTCGCGAGATAGCCTAGACATCGGCACGCGCTTTTTCTTGCAGCATTTGCCTGTCAATCAAGATGCCAAAGACATAGTTGATTTGGGATGCGGTAATGGCGTGGTCGGATTGATAGCCGCGACTAAAAATCCAGGCGCCACGCTCCATTTTGTTGACGAATCATTTATGGCGGTAGCGTCGGCGCAAGATAATTTTTATCAAGGTGTGGGGCAGGGGCGTCAAGCCTCATTTCGTGTGGGTAATGGCCTAAGTGATTTTGCTAAAAAATCGGCTGATTTGATTTTATGTAACCCACCGTTTCATCAGCAACATACGATCGGCGACCAGATTGCACAAAGTATGTTCAGGCAAGCCAGAAACGTGTTGCGGCAAGGTGGTGAATTATGGGTAATTGGCAATCGACATTTAAACTATCATGCCGATCTTAAAACGTTATTTGGCAATTGCACTGTAGTAGCGGCTAATGCCAAATTTGTCATTTGGAAGGCACAGCTGAGGGAATAGTTAAAAAAAATCCCGGTAATCTTAATAAGGTTACCGGGATAAAACAAACAAGACGGGAGCGTCGATGTTTGTGTCAATACCAGGAGGTGGTAAACAGTTACTGGTGCAGCTTAGAACTTGAAAATATGTTGCTTAATACCGCTGCACTTGCAAATAAAACAGTTGAAACAATAAATTCGCCCGACATAAACCCAAACATGCCGAGGATAAATATCAGACTGATTAAAATATCTCTTTGGAATGCGTTCATTTTGTTAATCCTTTAAAAAGATTGGGATGAAATCGATTACGGGTTAACTATAAAACCATAGTTATTTATTGACAATAGCAGCAAATATTGATTTATAGTTTCCTTATTAGGAATAATACGTAATTGCTATTGATTTAGAGGTGTTGCGAGGGCGATGCTGAGGAAGTAGCATCGCCGATATGTCGTTTTAGTGATTGGGGTTTTAATTGCCGCAACCACCCGCACTTATTGGTTTTAATGTGGCGCTAACGTCTAGCGCACCATTGGTACATAGATCATATTGACGCTGACCAGTTTGATGCAAGGTATAGCAATATCTGCCAGCATTAGCGTAGTCATAACATACCTCTTCTTTTTTCGCAGCGCCTTGTCCAGTCACATTTACTGACCAGCTACCTACTTTGGATCTAGGATCGACTGGGTCATTTGGACCTTTTTTGTAATCCCATAACGTACCGTCTTTGTTATGCTCCTCTTGCCATTTATCACCGTTGCCCTTGGTTGCGCAGACTGTCTGACCTGTCAATATTTTCGATAAATTTTTCGTAGGTGGTGTGTTGCAATCAGCTATTGCTTCTCCAGCAATAGCTGTTAATAAGACACCTGCTACGATAATCATGTGCTTCATGTTGTTAACTCCGAAATTAGGTTATAAATTAAACAAAAAAGTACCAAATACCGCTTAAATTCAAATGGTTTAAACGTGGCTAGCATAGCAGTTGACCTGCGTAGTTGCCAACAAACAAGGCTAAAGCTTAGGGCAAACGCATTAAAAACCTATTACAAACAAAACGCTAAAAACTATACTTTAGGAATTTAATTGGAGAACAGTTTGCTAATGGGTTAAATCTGTAGCTTGGCATGAATATCGACACCAGACCCTACCTTATTTTCTAGGTACAACAATAATTATTTAACATAATATACATTATGCGCAGTTATAGGTGGTAATAATGGAACCCCGCCTTCCGGCTATCCGGTGCGTCAATCAGCCCGTGTTGGGTGCGCCTGGGTCGATTAATAGTGTACGAATGGCTTGAGTTGGGTACTGACCAGTTTCATCAAACAAACCGTATCCATGTGGGTAGCAGATCATCTGATAGAGGCACGTAGTTGGATTCAATCTAGGTTGATTGAATTGGCCGCCTTGTTGCTTGGCACTATTGCCAGATAAAGCATCGTAAGACCACACCGGTAAACAGGCTAATGGTTATCGTCAAGCGTAACCACCATCAGCGATTCGCGCTAGATAGGCTTTTACAGCCTCTGTACGGCCTTCTTTGACCAGATCCTCTGCAGTTTTATCGTTCAAGTGTTGCGAACGAAACCAGGCAAATGCACGCCCTACTCCACCGGACCATTCCAATACTCGGTTGATGATTTCTACTGTATCTCTTAAGCGTGCTTGTGTAGAACGACTTTTACTTCGAGAACTATTAGAAACAGAATCACAGGACAAGCCGATAACCTCGGCAAGATCATTTTGAGTAATGTGTAATACCTTAGCCAAGGTTTTGGCAGCAATAAACCCTTCGTCTGAAATAACTTGATGCAGAAAACCATTGCTAGCCATAATAGCATCCATAGCTGACCTTATAATGGTGCAAATTATAGGGCATCTCAAACTAACTACCCCTATTTATGCACGGTAAATTTGATAGCTAATTTTCATCAGCTCCTTGGCAATATCGTCCAAATATCGCATATGGACCTTTGCCAAAGAGAAATTGCCGTTACGAAGAGATCCTAGCTTCCCTATCTCATGTCGTCTGTTCCCGTGAGGAAGTAGACGCCTTTGCTTCATGATTTTCAGGCTAACCAAGCGTGAGAATACGCGGCCTCAATGGCATAACTTGAGAAATTTCAGGAAACAAACGATCGGATTCCTTTTTAACCACGTGGTAGCATTCGCAGACCCGCTCTTCTAATCCCGGCCGGTTCAGCACAGTAATATGACCACGTCGGTAATTAATCAACCCCGCTATCTGTAATGTCCTGGCTGCTTCAGTAATGCTTTCGCGGCGCACACCGAGCATATGAGCAATTAATTCCTGGGTTATGTTCAACTCATACGAAGGGAGCCGGTCAAGGCACATTAGCAAAAAACGACACAGATGTTGATCTATGGAATGATGCCGGTTGCAAACCACAGTTTGTGCCATCTGAGTAATCAGGACATGGATATAACGCAGTAATATATGTAGCAGCGCGCCGCCGTGATTACCCTCCATCCGCTCAAATTCCCTAAGTAGCGGATATTCACGGAGCCGGTATGCATAGCCCGCACTAAGCACTACCGCCCGGTTAGGCATGGTTTCGCCCCCCATCAACAAGGCGACCCCTAAAATTCCCTCATTGCCAACCATCGCGATTTCTGCCGACGCGCCATTTTCCATAACATACAGCAGCGATACGATACAAGTCGTGGGGAAATATGCATAACGCAGCTTCTCCCCGGACTCGTAAAGGACTTCACCAAGCGGCATTGGCACCAGTTCCAGGAGTGGCAACAGATGCTCATATTCGACTACCGGTAGGGCGTTGATAAGATGGTTTTGCCGAGGACTGCTTTTAAGTTCCGTCTGAATCATCTTTAGGTGTTGGTCAACATTGCACGGTCTCTCCAGTAGGGTTAAACGGACAATTCCAGGATAAACAAGCGGGAGAACGTTATAACAATATTTTTATTGAGCGGATATTCGTAGAACTACGCATAAATAGGTCGATATTAAAAGCTAGCCATTACCAACAAATCCGCAAAAATCTAGCCGATACTGCAACTCAAGGCGTTCTCCAATAATTCATTGCACTTACTCACTGTCCACAAAATCGACAGCATATGTAATCTTCCTTATGTTCTGTAGCGTACAGACAATGCCCACTCTTGCTATTAGGCTTTGCCTGGGCAAAAAACTTAAACACATAGAAACAGTGTCTAGTGTTTCGATATTTCCGTATACGAATAGGACATCCCCATGGCTAGAACTCGACGCATCCATTTGATTAATCCGAGGGCGGATACCTTTGCTACCCGGCCACTATTTTTTGGCAAAGCGCTTTACTCACCCGTTGCGGGGCTACTCGCCGTGGCAGCACTGATCCCAAAAAATGATTATGAAATTATTCTGACTGACGAAAATATCGAATCCATAGATTTCGACTTGAAGGTCGATATGGTAGGCATCTCCGCGATGACATCTTATGTGAACCGAGGTTACGAGATTGCCGACGCCTTCCGGGCGCGCGGCATACCTGTAATTATGGGCGGCGTACATGTCAGTTATTTGCCCCAGGAGGCGCTTAAACATGCTGATGCGGTGGTAATTGGGGAAGCTGAGCTGGTCATGGACAAGGTTCTCGACGATCTACGCCACGGCCAATTAAATGGCATCTATAAGGCCGAAAACCTGCATTCGATGGTCGGAATGCCGATCCCTCGGCAAGGATTGCTGAAGAGCAACCGCTACATCAACAAGGGATTTGTCCAGACTTCACGCGGCTGCCATCACGGTTGCACCTTTTGCGCCGAACCCACCATGTATGGCCTGCGCTTTCGTTACCGGCCCGTTGCTGATCTAATCGCTGAGATAGAACACATGGATGAACGAATGATTTTGCTTAACGACGCCGACTTTTTCGGTACGCCGAAACGGGCTATGGAAGTGATGAAGGCATTTAAGGGGCGTGGCTTGAAATGGCAAGCGGCTGTTAACAGTCGCGATGCCCACGACGAACGTTTGCTGGAACTGGCGGCGGAAAGCGGTTGTTTTATGCTGTCCATCGGCTTCGAGTCCATCTCTAAGCAAACTCTACGTAATGTCCATAAGTGCCAGAACAATCCCGATTCTTATCATGAATTGGTCGAAAAATTGCACCGATACGGCATTATGGCACTTGGCCTATTTATCTTCGGCTTTGAAGGTGATGAACCGTCAGTGTTCGACGAAACCCTAAAGTTCAATATCGACGCCAAATTCGACATGTGCGGCTATTCGCTATTAACCCCCTATCCGGGCACCATCAACTGGTTTGAGATGATGCGGCGCAAGCAGATTGTCTCCTTTGATTGGAATAAATACGATCAATCCCACATTGTTTTCAAACCAGCTGGGCTTTCGGCCGATCAACTCTATCGCGGATATTTGGACACCTATGACGGCTTTTATACCTTGCCGTCGATGCTGCGCCGCTTTCCATGGGACGGCTCGCGCAATCGTTCGAACTGGAGTATCTACAACGCTTTTTTTCGTAAAGGTGGTGTCGTGACCCGCGACTTCGATCAGTTGGTCGCCAGGCCGACGCCAGAACCTGAATTCGCGGCTATGCCGCCATTAATGCCGCAAAAAGCAGAGTGGCGAGAGCTAGTGATGGGGGCACAACAGCAAGTCAGCGATAGCGGCTTCTGAATAAATTTATACGTCGTACTTTTTGGTACTTTGAGCAATGTGACCGAAGATTTTTACCTTACCCTGACATAGGCTAGATAGCCGCCCGTACTTTCTACACGTGCTTGTTTGCTTAGTTCGGCTGATTCGAAAGACTAGAAGAGGGCTCTAAAAATTGCACTTCGACTATTCGACAAGCTCACAGCTCAGTACCCACAGGGTATAAATGCGAACGGTGGTTCGATTAAATCAATAACTTATCAGTTCGTGCTGAGCCTGTCGAAGCATGAATGGATAATTTTTAGAGGTTCCCTAAATAATATTGTAGCTGTATGCCTTGGCAAGATACATGGCAATATCGGCTTGCTTGATTAGCTCACTACAATCTTGATCGTCGTTACGATAAACGACGCAGCTGATATTTGCGGCAACTTCAATAGCATTACCGTCCATTTCATAAGAGGCTGCCAGACAAGCGCGAATTTTCTCAATCACGGCCGACACACATTCTTGTTCATCCATTTCTGGCAGCATTATTACAAATTCGTCACCGCCATAACGACAGGCGGTGTCACTATAACGAATACTGGCAGTTAAACGTTCTGCAACTTGCTGTAAAACTCTATCCCCTGCCGCGTGCCCAAAATCATTATTAACGCTTTTTAATGTATCTAAATCGATAAACAGTAGCGCCACTCGCTTATGTTGTCGTGCGGCCTGCACTAGCGCCTGTTTAAGCCGGTCAGTCAGTAAGCTTCGATTAGGCAATCCGGTTAACTTGTCGTGATACCCAAAGTGGCTGACGAGAGCGCATTTTTTTGCAAGTCTAATCAGTTTTCGATTGAGAGAAGCATTAGTTTCCACAAGCGACACATTTTGCTCTTGCAAAACCTTCGCTTGCTGTTGGCTTGTTTCCAGTGCTTGCTTAAGTTCCACTAGCTCGCAGGATTGCTGTAGTTGGTTACCAATAGAGTGCTCAGTGCCCTTTTGCTTATTGGCATCATTGGGATACTTGCTAGCTAGCCCTGTCGTGGGACTATGGTGTGCGCCGTATAAATTATGTTTTTTCATTGGTTTTATACTTTAGATAGTGGTACGAGGCGTCCATTTTCCCAATCGTTTTCCCTAGGTTTTTATTGTATGGGGCAAAGCGGGATTCGTTCAGTGCGCTAGCGTACGCAGTAGAAAAAACTCCTCAACATAAACTTATAACGCCAAGTGAGAGAATGAAATTTACTCGAAGAGATAGCTACTGGAGATAGCTACTGCAATAGGCAGGCAAATTAAGGGAAAAGCTATCGTCGATCTGTACGATAGCGTACAGACGGGCTATTAGCTACCGAGTAGATGTATGAAACCGGTGGACAGTGTCTTTAGCTGTATGTGAGGCGGTGTTGGCGAGCACGAACAAAACTATTGTGCGCGATACCAATTTGAAGATTGAGGAAGCAAAAGGCCATACCCTACTTCTTATCGGGTCCAACGATCCGAGCCTTTGTAAAAGTACCATCGGATAATTATGTGGTCCTGACAAACTGAGATGGGCACACCATTACAGAACCATTCAATAGATATGGGCGATTAAGCCCATTAATTTTTTATTTTTTTGGAGAATAGCTATGGCTTTGAATCAAATCGAAGACACATCGGTAGAACTTAATGGAGAATTTGGGCAGAAATGGCAGCACGGCCTGATAAACACTCCCGATAAAGCCGCAGGGCAAAGACGAGCAACCACGAGAATGTTATTGATTCCCAGCGTAATGAGCCTTGTAGTCGGTCTCAGTGGCTGCATGATCGTCGATTCGCCGATTAAGGGTGTTCTGGGTACCGAGGTTATCTGGGGTGATATAGCGACCGGGGAAGCTGGTTCTTCTAACCCAGCCGCGACAAAAGAAGGCAAAGCCTGTGCAGAGTCCATCTTGGGCTTACTGGCACGTGGCGATGCCAGTGTTCGCGCGGCCAAGGAAAATGGCAAAATTACAGAAGTTACTTCAGTGGATCACTCAGCGAGGAACTTACTTAATATTGTCGGCGAGTGGTGCACGATCGTGAAGGGCCGCTAAGCGCCTTGCACTTGATTGATGAGATGGCACCTATAAGGAGGACTCGGCGAGTAATTAAGTCTGCCCGACGCAGAACGGGTGACAGTTTGCCGAGTTCGTCGGCGTTTATCATCGTCCCGATGGTGAGCGCGAAATTCAAGTCGATACTCATACCAGGACAGGCCTGTCGACTGAAACTCACTCATCGCGCGAATATCACAATCCGCTGCACTTGCGAGATCGTCTTTGGATGTCCACCGGCTTTGAATCACTTCGACAGCCCAGTCCGATGAAACAGGCATGGCTGGAATTGCCGGAGCGGAGCAACCTGTTCTGGTTAAACACCATCAACTGGATCACCCTGCGGGCCGGACGATGGCTATCTTGCTTCTTACTTTACCCGATCACAGCCTATTTCGTTGTCTTCTCGTTTCGAACCCGTAAAGCCTCCCGCGACTTTCTAAGGCGGGTGTTTGGGCATGAGTGTGGTTGGGCGGATGTGTTCCGGCATTACCACACCTTCGCCTGCACGCTACTGGATCGAATTTACATGTTTGCAGGGCAAGGCCAACGACTGGATATTCGTATGCACGGCTTGGAAGTGCTGGACACATACACCCAGTCCGGACGTGGTTGTCTGTTGGTAGGTGCCCATCTCGGCAGCTTCGAGATCATTCGGGCGGTGGGGCTGTTGCAGAGCGACTATCGTATCAAGGCCCTTGTTTACGGAGAGGGAACGCCCCGTATTACCAGTTTGTACCAGAAGCTGAACCCGTCGCTATTCAAAGACATTATCTATATGGGCGATGTCGGATCCTTGATTGGGCTCGACGAACACGCGCATCAGGGCGGCATCATCGCGCTAATGGGAGACCGAAGTGTTCATTCCAACAAGCAAGTTCGCTGCGAATTCTTCGGCGAACCGGCTTGGTTTCCTGAGGCCCCTGCTCTACTGTCTCGAATTCTCGACATGCCCTTGGTTTTGTTCTTCTGCCTGCATCAGGGTGATGGGCGCTACGAGGTCAGGTTTGAACATCTGGCCGACCCGCAGCGAGTCAGTCGGCACGAGCGAGAAGCCGCCGTCCATAACATTATGCAGAACTACGCTAGCCGTCTGGAGCATTACTGCCGTTTAGCGCCTTACAACTGGTTCAATTTTTATGATTTCTGGCATTTAGGCGAATAGAAGCTTGGCTTACCAACAGCACTTAATACCACGATCTGCACAACGCCCATCATCGCTGCCCTCTTTCGTGGCTCATCAGATAAAAAATAAGTGGTATCAGATGATCTTTCTGGTCACCGGCAGGTGTGTCGTATGTTGTCGGCAATTGTTCGGAGTGTATGGGGAAATGGCATGAACGGAAAAGACGAATACATATTGGTAATCCCAGCTTACAACGAATCCGCCACCATCCGGGAGGTGGTGCTAGGCGCTCTACGGTATTTTGGCACGGTGATTGTGGTCGACGACGGTTCCAACGATGGGACGGTGGAAAAACTCTCGAATTTGCCAGTGACGCTGAGGCAACATCCTGAGAATCTAGGGAAAGCGGCTAGCCTGTGGAATGGCATGCAAGCGGCACTAAGTCTTGGCGCAAAGGGGATTGTCACCATGGACGGGGACGGCCAGCACGATCCGGCCGATCTTCCAAAGCTCTTGATGGCAGCACAAGCCCATCCGGACAAGTTGGTGATCGGCTCACGCCTATGGAACCGAGCAGTGATTCCAACTGCCCGCTACCGCGCCAACCGTTTCGCCAACTTCTGGATCGCCTGGGCCTCAGGCCAGACAATTGAAGATAGCCAGTCGGGTTTCCGGGTGTATCCAGCGCAACTTATCAGGCTCTGCCAAGTCCAGCTGAGCCGTAATCAGGGCTTCGTTTTCGAAAGTGAGATCATCATAGAAGCCGCTCGACACAGATTTCTATGTGCCTTCCTGCCGGTGCAGACGACTTATCCCGTCAATGCCCGACCCAGTCATTTCCACCCAGTAAAGGACATTGCCCGTATTACCCGCATGGTGGTATGGCGTCTTATTATTCGTGGTTTTTTTCTGCCCGGACTGTGGCGAAGTCTGAGTGTAAATCAACATCTAAAACCGCGAAAACTATAGATCTGTATTAATTAAATTGGTTGTGCTTTGGCGCATTTGCTGTTTTTTTGAAATCAATAAACGGGGAGCTACAAGATAAAAGTTCCCAATCAGGAGATTGGGAACTGGCAAATCTTAAATTATTTACCTTTTGTTTCGGTTGTGGTGGTAGTTGATTCCTGAGTTTTAGTTGTAGAGGGTTCTTCAGCAGGAGCCGGTGTTGTAACGCTTTTGCTGGTGGTCGAGGTAGAGGTGGATTCCTTTTCTTTGCTGCAGCCAGACAATAACGCCAAAGCAACTAAAAATGTAACGATAATTTCTTTAGTTTTCATAGTAGTATCCTGATTGTTATACGTTTTGTTACGGATATAGATACCCGGGGTTAGACTTAGAACCTTCAAAGTTGTTGCTAGCTTATTCGTAAGTGACCGGTGGCAGCTCGTTTTCACGTACTGGTTTAGTTATCTTTTTTAAGATCTTCCTTAAGATCACCAAAACCTGCCCTTACTTTGCCAACATTTTTTTGAATATTTCCTGGTAAGTATTTAGCCATGAGGCTAATCATGGCTAAAGCGCGGAACAACAGTCCCCCACGCTCAACCAAAACAATACCGGTAAAACTGAAGTTAGTCAGTACGGTAGCGCACAGAAGCAGTCAGTCTTTCTAATCAATAAACCACTGGTAAGCCAAACTGGCGAAAACGTATGGCAGCCATATTTCGAATTTTGGCTTGTGTATGCTAGCGAACAGACTGCAGATTAAAAAACCAAAATAATTGCCAATGATGAGGGAAATTAAGACCTGAAACTGTCTGTCGTTTGACCTAAACGGCGAACCGATTGGTTTCAGCTACCTTGTCAAACTCGAAACTTACTGTAATACCCATCATTTTATGAAGTTGGAGGATAGTTATGAAAACATTTATTTCCATTGTCGCCGTATCATTTTTGAGTGTGGCATTCATAGGGAGTTCTTTTGCTGTTGACGTCCAGGAGAAGCGACAAGAGCTTCAGGAAAAACAACAGGAGGTCAAAGAAAAGCAGATTGAACTCAATCAAGAGCGCCAAAAAGAATCTGTTGAGCTTACTCAGGAATCCAACAAGTCGATGCAGCAGGTCAGTCGCGCCAGCAAGATTATCGGTACCAAGGTGAAAAATCCAAACGGAGAAAATCTTGGTGACATCAAAGACCTGGTAATCGATCCGGCGAGTGGTCAAGTTGTTTATGGTGTTGTTTCCTTTGGCGGTGTATTAGGCGTGGGTGACAAACTGTTTGCCATTCCCTGGGACGGGCTAAGTTGGAATAGTGATAAGAAGTATTACGTCCTTGATCTGGATAAAGAGACCTTAAAAAAGGCTCCGGGGTTTGATAAAAAGCATTGGCCAGATACATCAAATAAATGGGAACGGTTGCGTGAGGAGCTTAATCAATTTCCTTTGTATCACCCCAAGCATTGATGGAAAGAAAGCCGATTTTTACCTCAAACGCTGCGGAGATACCACAAAGCTAGTCAGCTCTGGAAGTGGAAGTGGACATAGTGCATGGAGCCTCTGTCCCCGCTCTATTAACAGGGTTCCGCACGCGTTTCTTTGGAATCGGACATATGGCCCCAAGCATTAGGCCTTATGTCCTTTGAAGCATCGGAAGTTTTGCTAAGTGTCGTGACATGTGACGGATGCTTTGTTGTTTCTTAGACAGGAGTCAGCATGGATGCGCTTTCTACAACGTATCCATGCATGACTCCTGTCTAAGCATATTCTTAAATTCCGCCGACGCGTGTTTACCGAATGCGCTTAGACAGCTTTCTGGAAAAGAAAACTATGAACGAGACCAACGAATTAAAAAAACCACAGATGGGCAACGCACAATGGATGGATGACCCGCTTTGGTATAAAGATGCCGTTATTTATGAACTGCATATCAAAGCTTTTTATGACAGCGATAATAATGGCACCGGGGATTTTCCGGGGTTAATCCAGAAGCTCGATTATATCCAGGATTTAGGTGTCAATACGCTTTGGTTACTGCCCTTCTATCCGTCTCCAATGCGTGATGACGGTTACGATATTGCTGACTATCGCAACATCCATCCCGAATACGGCACCATGGCCGATTTCAAACTGTTCGTAAAGGAAGCGCACCGCCGCGGCCTCAAAATTATCACTGAACTGGTCATCAATCACACCTCTGATCAGCATCCTTGGTTTCAAGCTGCGCGCCGGGCACCTGCCGGTTCAAGTAAACGGGATTTTTATGTATGGAGCGATTCCAACCAAAAATTTCCCGAAACGCGGATTATCTTCCAGGATGCCGAGAGATCGAACTGGACCTGGGACGAAGAAGCCCATGCCTATTACTGGCATCGTTTCTTCCACCATCAACCGGACCTCAACTTCAATAATCCAAAGGTGGTGAAAGCGGTCATCAAACTGATGCGTTTTTGGCTGGACCTGGGCGTTGACGGCATGCGTTTGGATGCAATTCCCTATCTGTGCGTGCGTGAAGGCACTCAAAACGAAAATCTGCCGGGAACTCACGCCGTCATCAAACAAATGCGTGCGGTACTTGATGAACATTACCCTCATTGCGTGTTTCTCGCTGAAGTTAATCAGTGGCCGGAAGATGTTCGTGACTACTTCAGTGACGGCGATGAATGTCACATGGCCTACCATTTTCCACTCATGCCGCGAATGTACATGGCCATTGCCCAGGAAGACCGCCATCCTATCGTCGATATTATGCGGCAGACCCCGAATATTCCAGACTCCTGCCAATGGGCTGTCTTTCTTCGTAATCACGACGAGCTTACTTTGGAGATGGTCACTGACAAAGAACGTGATTATATGTACCAGATGTATGTTGTAGATCCGCGCGCACGCGTGAACGTCGGCATTCGGCGCCGACTGGCCCCGCTGATGGACAACGAAATCGATAAAATCAAGTTGATGAACAGCTTGCTGCTGTCCATGCCGGGTTCGCCCAGTCTCTATTACGGCGACGAAATTGGTATGGGAGATAATTTTTTTCTGGGCGATCGCAATGGTGTACGTACCCCCATGCAATGGAGTCCGGACCGTAATGCCGGGTTCTCGCGCGCCGATCCGCAACGCCTATATCTCCCCCCCATCATGGATCCGGTCTATGGCTTCGGGTCAGTCAATGTAGAGGCGCAACAACGTGAGCGTGGTTCGCTGTTGAACTGGATGCAGCGTGTGCTGGCGCTACGCAAAAATCATCAGGCATTTGGTCGCGGGAAACTGGTTTTTTTGCATCCCAGCAATCGCAAGATACTCGCCTATTTCAGACTATATCAAGACGATATTATATTGTGCGTAGCCAACCTGTCCCGTGCCGCTCAGGCAGTTGAGCTCGATCTTTCTGCGTATAAGGGACGCGTGCCAGTGGAATTAATGGGCCGTGCGTCTTTTCCGCCAATTGGTGAATTACCTTATCTTCTTACCCTACCCGGCCATAATCATTATTGGTTCCGGCTTGCCAGTGGCCAAGAGGCTCCAGCTTGGCACGATGAGCACTTACTACCCGAGGAGCTGCCGACACTGGTGTTGTTCGATGGTTGGAACAGTTTTTTCAATGATCGAGTTGTACCTTCGCGTATTGCCATTGCTGAGAAAGTCCGTCATCAGCTCGAAGAAGAGGTATTACCGCATTTTGTCGCAACGCAACACTGGTCTGGGGCTAAAGACGACGTGCTTCGACGTGTTGTGATTAACGATTATGCCGAGTGGGGAAGTGATGGTAAAAAGTGGCTGATAGCATTGTGCCGCGTTGAAGGTGATTTAGGCGTGCCATATTCCTGCTTTTTGCCACTGGCACTGGCGTGGGAAAACGGCGACGAGAAACACCTGCGTGCCATGTTGCCGAGCACTGTAGCCAAAGTGCGGCAACAGGCTCAAATTGGCATACTGGCTGATGCTTTTGCCGACGCGTGGTTTTGTCAAGCGTTGCAAGAGGCCATTCGCTCACGAGAGACGCTAAGTTGCGCAACAGGCACTATTCGTTTTTCACCTACCGACGCTTTTGTTTCACTCAGCAAGGCAGCTGCCAATTTTTCAATAAGATCACTTGGCCTACAGGACAATAATACTAACGTCGTATTGGCTGAACAATATTTTCTGAAAGGCTTTCGGCATCTGGAAATCGGCATACACCCAGAGTTCGAGATGGGGCGTTTTTTAACCGAGGTGGTGAAATTTCCCAATACAGCTCCAATGTTTGGCGTGGTTGAGTATGAGGACAGCGAAGGTCGAAAAATGACACTGGCTTTGTTACAGGGCTATGTAAGACATCAGGGTGACTGTTGGAATTATACTTTGGATTATCTCGGGCGATTCCTTGAAGAATGCCGCACAGCAGGCGAGCCCCCCAAACCTGCGGAACAAGCACATGCTGCCTATCTAGTTTTAATACGCACGCTTGGTCAGCGGACTGGCGAACTACACAATGCGCTAGGAAAAATAACCGGTGATTCCGCCTTAGATCCCGAGCCTGTTAACGGCTCTGATCTCTCGAACTGGATCCAGCACGGGCAAGCCGAAGCGCAAATGACACTTGATCTGCTCCAAAGCCGAGAGGCAGGGTTTGCAGTATCGGTCAACGAGCTAGCACAAACATTGCTGGCACGACGCAACGCACTGGCAGAACGTCTCCAGGCGTGTAGTAACGGACAGCTTAAATCAGTCAAGACACGTTACCACGGCAATTATCATCTCGGGCACGTGCTACTTGCGCAGAATGATTTCGTGATTACCGATTTTAAGGGCGATCCTACCTGCACTTTCGCAGAGCGCCACCACAAACACTCGCCATTGAGGGATGTCGCCGACATGCTGCGATCGTTCAGCTATGCCGCCCATACTGCTCTAGCCCACGCCAGCGCAGAACAGCCCAAGAATATGGCAAGGTTTGAGCCATTTTTACGTGAGTGGGAAGCAGAGGTTAGCCGCGTTTTCCTAGCCGCATACCTGGAAACAGTAGGCAATTCATTGGTTGCACCGGATGCACCGCTACGCGACCTACTCGATCTTTTTATACTGGAAAAGGCGCTTTACGATGTGCGCAACGCGCTTGATAAGCGCCCGGATTGGCTAGTGATTCCGCTCCGCTGCATACTGTCCCGATTGCAATCTGTGATCTAAGGATTGCAGTCTGGTCAGCAGACAGCTCAACCAGGCGCCAAGAATTTTGACCCGAGGTTTCAGATGACTAAGACGATAACAGCGGTATGGCCGGGGCGCCCCTATCCGCGCGGTGCATTTTGGGATGGCGAAGGGGTGAATTTTGCTATTTTTTCCGCGCATGCCGAAAAGGTCGAATTGTGCTTGTTCGATGCCAACGGCAAGAACGAAGTCCAGCGCGTCGAACTCAAAGAGCGCAGCGATTTAGTCTGGCACTGCTATTTACCCGAAGCCCGCCCCGGATTGCTTTATGGCTTCCGAATTCATGGGCCTTACCGTCCTCAAGATGGGCACCGTTTTAATTCGAACAAACTGCTGATAGAGCCCTATGCAAAAGATATAGTGGGAACGCCGCTCTGGAGCGACGCCCATTTCGGCTATCGCATAGGCGCCAAGGACGACGACCTGTCTTTTAGTCGTCGCGACAATGCCAATGTTATGCCGAAGTGCCGGGTGATCGATCAGGCTTTCGCCTGGGGAAATGACCATCCTCCCGACATTCAATGGTGCGATATGGTGATTTATGAGCTGCATGTCAAAGGTTTTACCATGCAACATCCTGATATTCTGCCCAAGTTGCGAGGCACTTATGCCGGATTGGCAATGGACCCCGTCATAGAGCATCTCCAACGGCTAGGCGTTACCACTGTTGAACTGATGCCGGTGCATGCTTTTCTTGATGATCGCCATCTGGTCGAACGAGGCGCGCGCAATTACTGGGGATATAACTCTATAGGCTTTCTGGCGCCCGATTCCCGTTACTCCGCCAGCGGCCAGGTCAGTGAATTTAAAACCATGGTGAAGACCCTGCATAAAGCGGGTATTGAGGTGATTCTGGATGTGGTTTACAACCATACCGCTGAAGGGAATCAATTAGGGCCGACACTGTCCTTCCGTGGCATCGATAATGCCTCCTACTATCGCCTGGAGGAAGACAATCCGCGTTATTACGTAGACTACACCGGCTGCGGGAATACTCTGGACATGCAAGAGTCATGCGTGTTGCAGTTGATGATGGACAGCCTGCGTTATTGGGTGCTGGAAATGCATGTAGACGGCTTCCGTTTTGATCTGGCGTCCTCACTGGCAAGAGAGTTACACGAAGTGAACCAGCTCGGTACCTTCTTTAACACCATCCGTCAGGATCCTGTCCTAAGCACCATCAAGCTGATTGCCGAACCCTGGGATCTGGGCGAAGGCGGCTATCAAGTGGGAAACTTCCCGTTGGGCTGGTCGGAATGGAACGATAAGTATCGCGATTGTATTCGTTCCTACTGGAAAGGCGATGAAGGCTTGATCGGGGAACTGGCACAACGCTTGACTGGCTCCAGCGACCTTTACGAACGCAGTGGACGGACACATGCCAGCATCAATTACATCAGCGCGCACGACGGCTTTACCTTACATGACTTGGTGACCTACGACACTAAACACAACGAGGCCAATCAAGAAGATAATTCCAGTGGCACCGACAATAACCGTTCCTGGAATTGCGGCGTCGAGGGAGAAACCGACGATCCGGCGATTAATGCGTTGCGTACACGGCAGCAGCGCAATCTTCTCGCTACCCTACTGTTTTCACAAGGAGTTCCCATGCTGCAGGCAGGCGACGAGATCGGGCGTACCCAGCTGGGTAATAACAATGCCTATTGTCAGGATAACGCGATTAGCTGGCTCTCATGGGAACTGAAGCAACAGGATCAGGAATTGCTGGCATTCACCCAACGTATTATCAGCTTGCGCAACCAGCATCCGTTATTTCGGCGACGTTATTTTTTTCAGGGAACCCCCAATTATGGCGGCGAGATTAAAGATATTGTCTGGCTTAATCCCGATGGCTCCGAAACTAGAGACAACGACTGGAGCCAGGCGTCTACGCATTGTTTGGGCGTTTATTTTGCCGGCGGTAAGCTGATTGAAACCGACGGGCGCGGACGGCGTTTAAAGGATATTAATCTGCTGTTGCTTCTAAATGCGCATCATGAGGACATCGCATTTATGTTGCCGGAATTCGAGGAGCATGACTATTGGGAAGTGCTGCTCGACACCCAGGACGCTATCGGTACACCTGATGTTTCACGTTACCAGACGGAACAAGCTTATCCATTGGGTGGACGCTCGCTTGTGCTGCTGAAGCAGGCATAGACAACATGAAACGCGTGCATAAAAAAGCATCTGCTGCACTGGTTACGCGGCCATCCACATTCTCCGATAGTGGCTCTCGCTGGCTATTGTCTGAAGAAAACAGTGGCCGTGAACAAGCGTTTAAGTCGCCCCCACCGCACATTCCATTGTCCACCTATCGTGTGCAATTCAACCGCGATTTCACCTTTAATCAGGCGCGCGAGATTGTTCCTTACCTGAGCGAGTTGGGCATCTCACACCTGTATGCCTCGCCCTATCTCAAGGCGCGGCCAGGAAGCCGACATGGTTACGATATTATCGATCACAACACACTGAATCCCGAGATCGGCACGCACGAAGAATTTGAGCAGCTGTGTGCAACCCTCGCCGAACACGGCATGGGGCAGATTCTTGATTTCGTTCCCAATCATATGGGCGTCCAGGGCGGAGATAATACCTGGTGGTTGGACGTACTGGAAAACGGTCAGGCATCCGTACACGCCGGATTCTTTGATATTGACTGGGCCCCGTTAAAGCTCAAGCTGCACGGCAAGGTGCTGTTGCCGGTGTTGGGTAACTCTTATGGTGCGGTGCTGGACAATGCCGAATTGCAATTGCGCTTTGACGCGGAACACGGTGAATTCGTCATTTATTACTACGAGCACCATTTTCCGGTTGATCCGGCCGAATACCCACAAATCCTGGCGTATCGCATGGATACTTTGAACACACGATGTGGGCCGGATAATCCGGTATTGATGGAATACCAGAGTCTGATAACTGCGTTCCGTAATCTTCCCGCTCGAGATGAAAGCTCGCTTGAACGCCAGGTCGAGCGCAGACGCGACAAGGAAGTCTATAAACATCATCTTGCCGGTCTGGTTAAGCAATCTCCCGACATCGCCGAGTTTCTTGAAGAAAACCTGCACCTCTTCAACGGCATAGCTGGGCAATCATCCAGTTTCGATCTGCTCCATCAATTGATTGAGGCTCAAGCTTACCGGCTGGCATTCTGGCGGGTGGCCTCGGACGAAATTAACTACCGACGATTTTTTGACATCAACGATCTTGCCGGGCTACGCATGGAGAATGACGAGGTCTTCGAAGCAACTCACCAGTTATTGCTGCGGCTAGTGCATGAAGGCAAGTTGGATGGCTTGCGCCTGGATCATCCGGATGGGCTATATGATCCGGAAGCTTATTTTTGCAAACTGGTCGAACGCTGCAGTCGTGCCGGGCAACCGCCCTATCTGGTGGTGGAAAAAATCCTGGCGGTAAACGAGCAATTACGAACCAGCTGGCCGGTGCATGGCACTACGGGTTACGAATTTACTAATCTGCTCAACGGGCTATTTGTGGTTACCAGTAACGCCGAACGTATAGAGCGTCTATATAAGAGCTTTATAGGAGAGCATGTCAAATTCGATGATTTGCTCTACCGATCCAAGCAGCTGATCATGAAGACTGGGCTGGCGGGGGAGCTAAATGTGTTGGCTAATCTGCTCTCAAAAATTGCTGAAGCTGATCGTCATACTTGCGATTACACGCTACACGGATTACGCACAGCATTGTCTGAAATTATCGCCTGCTTTCCGGTCTATCGAGGTTACATAAGCTCCCGCGAGGTTGCGGCGGAAGACCGGCATAACATTGAACGGGCAATAGCAGCGGCTAAGCGTAGAAGTACAACAGCCGATACCAGCATCTTCGATTTTCTGCGTAACGTGTTAATTCTTTCCGCAGCAGAAGGAAAATCGACCGCTGACTATGAGCAGGTGCTTTCATTTACCATGAAATTCCAGCAATTCACCAGCCCGGTCATGGCGAAAGGAATGGAGGACACCTGCGCCTATATTTATAACCGCTTGCTGTCACTCAACGAAGTCGGCGGCGATCCTCGTCGATTCGGCGTGACGCTTAGCGCATTCCACCGAGCCAACCAAGCGCGCGCAACGCATTGGCCACATGCAATGTTGACCACGTCCTCTCACGACACCAAGCGCAGCGAGGATGTTCGGGCGCGCCTCAATGTGTTGTCTGAAATACCGGCTGCCTGGCGGCTGGTATTGCGACGTTGGCGCCACGCCAACCGCAACCTCAAACGTAGAGTGGACGGAATGTTAGTGCCCACCGCCAATGATGAATATTTCATCTATCAGACCTTGCTTGGTATCTGGCCGCTAGGTGAGCCGGATGCGAATGACATGGCTAATCTAGGTGTTCGACTGTCGGAATATCTGGTTAAGGCTGTGCGTGAAGCCAAGGTTTATACCAGCTGGATAAATCCTAATACAGCCTATGAAGAAGCAATCCTGGCATTCGTCGATACGCTGATAAATGCGTCGGCGGAAAGTGCGTTCCTGACCGATTTCCTACCTTTTCAGCGACGAATTGCGCAGCTCGGGATGTTCAATAGCCTGTCACAGACATTGATAAAACTCACCGCACCGGGTGTGCCTGATATTTATCAAGGTTGCGAATGTTGGAATTTCAGCCTGGTTGATCCGGATAACCGGCGGCCTGTTGATTTCGGCTACCGACAAACCCTGCTGGCTACATTGCAGGCGCTTGCCACGCAGGAAACGCGGCAACGTAGTACCGGAGTAAGAGCGCTATGCGACACGCTGGAAGACGGCCGGGCCAAATTGCTGATTGTCCGGTCGGCGCTGGCGTTGCGTAAACGCTGGCCGGAAGTGTTTCAACAGGGAAGCTATTTGCCGCTGGCGGTCAGAGGAGAACATGCGGCTCATCTTTACGCCTATGCACGGAGTTTCGGTGATCGCACCGTCATCACCGTGGCGCCGCGTTTCTTCGTGCGGTTGCTGGGTGACACCGAAATGCTGCCTCTGGGAGAAATGGTTTGGGGAAATACATCAGTGGAACTGCCTTCTGGTCTGGGCGATAAGCAATATACCTGCGTCTTCACAGGCAAAGCGCTAAAACTCTCTGGATGGTCCCTGACCGCCGCACAAGTGCTGGCAGGATTTCCTGTGGGGCTGGTTATCGGTGAAAACGTGCCATCCTGATTTGACTTTTTAGTGTGTAGTATGTGCTGAGGCACGAAGCGCACTTGTGCCCCAGAGGGTATCGATCGCGAACGATGCGCTTCACGTTGTTCAGCACATCCTACTTTTGAGTGGCTTACTTGGAGTAACAATCATGAGTAAACAGATAGCTACCAAATTAATCAATAGTCGCCGATTTCCAATTGGGGCAGAACGAGTACACGGAAAAGGCGTGCATTTTCGTGTTTGGGCACCTGAAAGAAAGACAGTGAAACTGGTCATTAATTCTCCAAGTGAAAATAAAGGTGACGATGTTGTTCTTCCCCCTCCCCCCACCGAAATTGAACTGCAAAGTGAAGGCAATGGCTATTTTTCGGTCATCTTGCAAGAGTCTTGCGTAGGAAGCTTGTATCGATACCTGCTGGATGATGACCCGCAACCCTACCCGGATCCCGCCTCGCGTTTTCAACCCCAGGGTCCGCACGGACCGTCGCAAGTGGTCGATGCTTTAACGTTCGACTGGACAGACGCAGACTGGACGGGAGTTGCAGCCCAAGGTCAAGTCATTTATGAGATGCACATCGGCACGTTTACTCATGACGGCAATTGGCTCGCTGCAGCCAAAGAGCTGCCAGAGCTTGCTGCATTAGGTGTGACTGTGTTGGAGATCATGCCAGTAGCCGATTTTCCAGGCCGGTTCGGTTGGGGTTATGACGGTGTCAATTTGTTCGCACCGACACGGCTTTATGGAACCCCGGACGAATTTCGGTATTTTGTTAATCAAGCTCATGCCGTAGGTCTCGGCGTGATTCTGGATGTGGTATTCAATCATTTGGGCCCGGATGGCAATTATCTGGGGAAATTCTCCAGTGCTTACTTTTCCACCCGCTATCAAAGCGACTGGGGCGATGCGCTAAATTTTGACGAACCAAACTCAGCCGCCGTGCGCGATTATGTGCTCACCAATAGTGCGTATTGGATTAAAGAGTTCCACCTTGACGGCCTACGTCTTGATGCAACCCAGCAAATTTTCGACAGCTCTGCTGAGCATATTATTGCCGCAATCGTGCAGGCAGTGCGTAGCGCCGGGGCTCCGCGTAAGACTTTTGTTATTGGCGAGAATGAGCCGCAGGATGCAAAATTGTTTTCGCCTCTCGAAAACGGAGGTTTCGGCCTGGACGCATTATGGAACGACGATTTCCACCATACCGCTATGGTAGCAATGACAGGCCGTGCAGATGCTTACTATAGCGATTACCGGGGTGCCGCTCAGGAATTTGTATCCACATTAAAGCGCGGTTTCTTGTACCAGGGGCAATGGTACTCATGGCAAAACAAAACGCGCGGAACGCCGGGACTGGACATGCCGCCAGCCAAGTTTATCAACTTCATCCAAAATCACGATCAATTAGCCAATTCAGGCAGTGGTAAACGCGTCCATTTATTGACCAGCCCAAATCGCTACCGGGCGTTGACCGCCCTGTTCTTATTGGCTCCGCAAACACCTATGTTGTTTCAAGGCCAAGAGTTTGCGGCCACCAGTCCGTTCTTTTATTTTGCCGACCACAAAGATGAAATTGCCCAATTGGTAGCGAGAGGACGCGCTGATTTTCTGGCTCAATTTCGTGCCTTGGCCACACCAGAAATGCAGGCCCGACTGCCCGACCCCTGCGACCCGCAAACGTTTACCCATTCAAAACTGGACTTAAATGAGCGCAATCTGCATAAGGAAGAATACGCCCTGCACCGCGATTTATTAAGCTTGCGCCGTAACGATCCGGTGTTTCAGGCTTGTCAACAAAGTAGCCGCATTGATGGAGCAGTGTTAAGCCCGGATGCGTGGGTGATACGTTTTTTCGGCAAGAATCCGGGGGATGACCGTCTGTTATTGGTTAACCTGAGCCGGGATATTCACCTGGTTCCGGCGCCGGAACCGCTTTTGACTGCGCCGAAAGATTGTGTCTGGGATGCCATGTGGTTCAGCGACGATCCTCATTACGGCGGTATGGGTATGCCGCCCTGGCCCATGAAAGGCAATTGGTATCTTCAAGGCGAATCCGCTGTGGTGCTGCATCCTATTACTCAAGCAAAGGAGAGTGTTAATCATGAACAGTAATATTGTTATTGGAACGAATTGGACTGGGGACTCTGCCGAACAGGAAGAGTTACTAACACGTGAATGGTTAGTCACTAACGGTCTTGGCGGCTATGCATCCGGAACGATCTCGGGCGTACCCACCCGCCGTTTCCACAGTCATTTAACCGCTGTGCTTTCTGATCCGCAAGGTCGCTTTGTGATGCTCAATCAACTCAGTGAGTTGGTTCGGTTTCCTGATGGCAGCAGCCAGAAAATAGGCGGCATAGAATTAGCGGACGGATCGCTCGATCTTCACGGCATGTCGAGCCTGCGCGAATTTCGATTGGAATCCGGGGTACCGATATGGCGCTATGAACTGGCAAACCATGTGATTGAAAAATGGATACTGATGCCTTATATGAGCAACACGGTTCATGTAGGGTATCGCCTGGTTTCAGGCACAGGACCGGTAAGACTTAAAATTCGCGTAGCCGTACATTTTCGTCGCCATGAAGCTTCTTTGGCCGAAGGACTGCCCATGGATTCCTACGATGTTAAAGCGTCTTCCGGACGTGTTGAAATCCAAGGGTTTCCAATTCCGCCCTTACATCTTTACGTCGATGGCGAGAATTCGGCATTTACGATTGAAGCCAAACGCTTTAGCGACATTCTTTACCGTATCGAGGAGCAAAGAGGCTATGAAGCTCAAGGCAATCTGTGGAGCCCTGGTTACTTTCGCGTTGATCTAGCTGCCGGAAAAGATGTCACCTTTATCGCTTCTTCGGAAAGCTGGGAAAGCATCATGGCACTGTCTCCCGCTGAGACATTTCAAGCCGAACTGGAGCGGTGTCGACGTTTGCTGGCGGCGGCGCCTCAGGGATTGGATAACGGCTTGGCCAAGCAGTTGGTGTTGGCAGCCGATCAATTTATTATCGCCCCGATCGAGCGTGTTGCCGAAACGACACGTACCCGCGCAACCGGCGGCGATGTGCGTACCATCATTGCCGGTTACCACTGGTTTACCGATTGGGGGCGGGACACCATGATCAGTCTCGAAGGCCTGACGCTGACGACAGGACGGCATATCGAGGCGGGACATATTCTGCGTACTTTTGCCCATCATCTACGTGATGGCCTCATTCCCAACATGTTTCCGGAAGGTGAAAGCGAAGGCGTGTATTACACCGCCGATGCGACGCTCTGGTTTTTCCATGCGCTGGACCGATATATCGCATATACCCAAGACCGTGGTTTACTCAAAGAATTGCTGCCCAAGCTGTTGGACATCATTGACCATCACATGCGGGGCACGCGCTTCGGTATTCATTGCGACCCCGGCGATGGCCTGCTTGTCCAAGGCGATCCGCGTTATGCGTTGACGTGGATGGATGCCAAGATGGGTGATTGGGTGGTTACACCGCGTCGCGGCAAAGCGGTTGAAATCAACGCTTTGTGGTACAACGCGCTACGCCTGATGGAAAAATGGATGGTGGAGGAAAACTTAAGCTCAGCCGCTATCGAGATTGCAAAGCGCGCCGACCTCACCCGGCTTAGTTTTAATCAACGGTTTTGGAATACCGAGACAGGCCATTTGTTTGATGTAGTCGACGCTGAAAGCGGTGGAAACGACCCGGCATGCCGGCCCAATCAAGTATTCGCGCTATCGCTATCTCATCCGGTATTGGATGAGGCGCATTGGCAATCGGTATTTCAGGCTATCAAAGATCGGCTGTTGACGCCGGTGGGACTTAGGACATTGTCCCCGGATCACCCCGACTATAAAGCCGATTACCATGGCGATCTTCGCACCCGAGATGCCGCTTATCATCAAGGCACTGTCTGGCCCTGGCTGCTGGGGCACTACATCGATGCCTGGTTACGCGTCTATCCCGACCAGCGTAAAGATGCGCGTGATTTTCTTGATCAATTTTTGGAGAGACATTTGCATGAAGCCTGTATCGGCTCCATCAGCGAAGTTTTCGATGCCGAAGGCTTATTCACTCCGCGGGGCTGTATCGCTCAGGCTTGGAGCGTTGCGGAGATCCTTCGCGCCTGGGTTAAGGTAGCTGAAAACCACAAGGATAATTAGACGAAGCCTATGCAATGAGGTTAAGCACAACTACTTGGGCAGCAAATCCTACTTAGCCCGACTTTGGTTGTCTTTATGATCATGAATCAGTCAGCAGCTTGTTGCGCTGCCAATGCCGTTTTCGATTAAGTCATCGAATTGTCGAATCGCTTTAATGGTGCAATCCGCGTGACAATATTGGGTATAATCGAATTAAGAGTGACAGAGAACCTTGTCCCGTGCCACGAAAAATTGGCATTTGACATCAGTAAAACCCTAGGAGAGAAAATGCTTAATAAAGTGACATTAATAGGACGATTGGGCGCTGATCCTGAAATTAGATATATGCCTAACGGTGGTGCCGTCACCACGATTCGCTTGGCAACGTCTAGGCGTTGGAAAGACAAGCAAAGCGGTGAAAGAAAAGAGGAAACTGAATGGCATCGCGTGGTGTTTTTTACGCGTTTGGCTGAAATTGCCGGAGAGTATTTAAAAAAAGGCAGTCAATTGTATGTTGAAGGCCGTATCCGCACACAAAAATGGCAGGGCCAAGACGGCCAAGATCGCTATACAACGGAAATCATCGCCGAAGAGATGCACATGCTTGACACGCGTAGCGGCGGCACAGCCCAGTTTAATAATGAGGCTCCGCCATCAACCAGCTACAACGAGCAACCTGGCCGCCCTGCAGCACCGGGTCCACAACCATCGCCACAATCTAATTCATCAATGCCACCGCCCCCACCGAATTATGATGATTTTGATGACGATATACCGTTCTAGGAGTCACCTCATACAAAAAAGCCTCTGCTATAGAGGCTTTTTTATTAAATGCCTGTGATTTTAAATTTATAACTGCACAATTTCCCGTAATACAGCTGTGGCATAGCTACCTGCGGGCAATGTAAATTCAAGCACCAAGACATCGTCACAATCAAATTGCCAACTCAAATCCGGCACATTGACCCGCAATGCGCGTCGGTCTAAGTCCACATCAGCAGCAATCAAGCCTTGAGCAAGTTCGGTATGGTCGGCAATGATATTTTGTTCGATAGCCAGCGTTTCCGCTGAAACCCCAGGATCGCCTTTTCCCCATAAAGCCCCGGTAGGATGAATAATTCCGGCTTGGAGTCGACGTAGAATTTCGTCATCCGGCTTCTCAGATTTAAAGCTACTATGCCCCCCATCGAAACTGTAGGTATCACCTGCAACTGGCTGATTCCAAAGTTGATGCGTGACGCGATAACCCAGAATCAGATTGAATAAAAACGAACGCGCCGCTGATAAATAAATACTGCGTTGCTCCCGGCCTACTTTAGCGCCTTGAAACATCGCTAAAGCCTTGTTGATATTCTGCCCTTGATTACCAAAGCGCTGGCTGCCGAAATAATTGGCAATGCCATGATCTTTAATGGCTTGCAGTTGTTCGGCAGTTTTTACTTTGTCGCCTTGCCAGTTGCGAATGGTCAACTTAAAGCGATTGCCGGATAACACGCCGCGTTTAAGTTTCCGGGCATGCCGGATGGCTTGTAAGACTTTGATGCTGTCGGATTCAAACTGTGTCCAGTCCGGATCTTGTTTGCCCGGCAACCAAACGCTAAACCATTGACTGGTGACCGCGTGACGATCTTTTAAACCGGCAACGCTGACATCGCGTTGTCTGACACCGGCAAAGCGGGCCAGCATGCGGGCAACATATTCAGTGTTTTCACCGGTTTTTTGAATGTATAAAAAAGCATGTTCGCCGCTGCCTGATGGTTCAAAAGACAATTGTTCTTCAACGATAAAGTCTTCCGGAAGTGTGCGAATGTCGCCGGTGGCAGAAGGTCCGCCGTAAACAGCAGGCCATTCAGGGATATTGGTATAAGGCACTGGCTATTTTTCGATCAGGACAACAGCCTGGACGGCAATGCCTTCTTTGCGGCCTTCAAAGCCCAATTTTTCGGTGGTAGTGGCTTTTACATTAATGAAGTCAATGTCCACTTGTAAGTCAGCAGCAATGTTTTCGCACATTGCCGCGGTATGTGGCGACATTTTTGGTGCCTGGGCAATAATGGTGATGTCGGCGTTGATTAAACGATAGCCTTTGCCTTGTACGACGTTATAAACATGACGCAGCAGTACACGACTATCGGCACCTTTGAATTCAGGATCGGTATCAGGAAAATGCTTGCCTATATCGCCTAATGCCGCCGCGCCTAATAAGGCATCAGACAAGGCATGCAACACCACGTCGCCATCGGAATGCGCTTCCAGACCTTGTTCATAAGGAATAGTGACGCCGCCTAGGATAATACTGTCGCCTTCGCCGAAACGATGCACATCGTAACCTTGTCCAACTCTGATCATTGTTGTTCCATATAAAAAAGCGCTAAGGGTAAGTCCTCGGGCCGAGTGATTTTTATATTATCGGGGCGGCCTTCGACGATTTTCGGTTGGTAGCCTTGCAACTCTAAGGCGCTGGCTTCGTCGGTGATGGCGGGGTTGCCTTCGGCCGCTTCCAGCGCAGACTTCAGCATTCCATAACGAAACATTTGTGGCGTCAACGCGCGCCAAATATGACTTCTGTCGAGCGTGCCGTGAATGCTGGTGCCCTGGACGTTTTTTAAGGTGTCGTGAGATGACAACGCCAAAATCCCACCGACTGCATCATCGACCAAAGTATTGATCAGCAGGTTTATATCTTCTGTTGTAAGGCAAGGCCGGGCGGCATCGTGTACCAGCACCCAGTCATCATCGGCGGCTTGATCTCTGATGAATCGCAGGCCTGACAGCACCGAGTCTGCTCGTTCTTTGCCGCCGGGTGCGGTCAGGATATTGGTATGTTTTGATATTGCCAGCGTCGGCCAGTACGGATCTTCTACGGAAATTGCAACAACCACCGCGGTAAACACATCCGCCTGTAACAGGCGTGATAGCGTGTGTTCAATAACGGTTTGATTGGCTAGCGGTAAATATTGTTTGGGCCGGTCTGCCTGCATACGTTTGCCGACACCGGCAGCAGGCACGACTGCCCAGAATTTTGTTGAATCAATCATCAATTATAAAAAGGCAAAATGTGTTGCGAGGAATTTGGAGCGTTATTTAACAATCTGAAAGAACGTTTCATCTTCCTTGATCATACCCAGCTCTTCCCGTGCTCGTTCTTCGATCGCTTCTTGGCCTTTTTGTATGTCCAACACTTCAGCACGTAATGCTTCATTGCGCTGATTTTTTTTATCTACTTCTTGCTTCAGCTCATCGAGCTCTTGTTGGTATTGGTTAATCTGGGCAATGCTGCCATCCCCATACCAGAGACGATATTGCAGGTGAATAATCAGCATAATAATCAACGGGATGATGATTTTCACGGCAATTGCTCCAGGCATTGCTCTAGCTCCTGCATGCCCGATGAAGCGGGGCAGGCTCTCCATGCAGTCGATAACTGATACTCAAGTAAAAAAGCAAATACGGTGCAGATTAGTTCTGCACCGTGTTTAGTTACTTTAAGGTTGTAGCAGTAACTCATTATTTAAAAAATGCACTACGTCCTGCGTATTTAGCCAAACTGCCTAATTCTTCTTCAATTTTCATCAAGCGATTGTATTTGGCGATACGGTCAGAACGACTCAATGAGCCGGTTTTGATTTGTCCGGTACCTTTAGCCACTGCTAAATCAGCAATAGTAGTATCTTCGGTTTCGCCGGAACGGTGTGAAACTACTGCGGTATAAGACGCTTTATGCGCCAAGTCGATAGCCGCTAAAGTTTCAGTCAAAGTGCCTATTTGGTTAACTTTGATCAAAATGGAATTAGCGATTTTTTGGTCGATACCTTGTTGCAGAATAGCCGGGTTGGTTACAAACAAATCGTCACCCACCAACTGGATACGGCCGCCCAATTTTTCGGTCAATAATTTCCAACCGGCCCAATCGTTTTCATCCATACCGTCTTCGATGGTGATGATCGGGTATTTATCCACCCAATCAACAAAAAAATCAGCCATTTGCGCTGAATTGTAAGTTTTGCCTTCAGAAGAAAGATTATAAACGCCGTCTTTGTGATATTCAGAGCTGGCGGCATCCAATCCTAAATAAATATCGACGCCCGGCTTGTAACCGGCTTGCTCTATCGCTTGCAAGATAACGCTAATGGCTTCTTCGTTAGAAGACAGATTCGGTGCAAAACCGCCTTCGTCACCGACAGTTGTCGACAAACCTTTGGACTTCAACACTTTACTTAAGTTATGAAATACTTCCGCGCCGTAACGAATGGCTTCGCGAAAATTAGGCGCGCCTACCGGCAAAATCATAAATTCTTGCAAATCAACGCTGTTATCGGCATGCGAGCCACCATTGATGATGTTCATCATCGGCACCGGCAAAATGAATTCGCCGGTGGTATTTAAATAGCGGTACAAAGGCAGTCCGGCATCTTTAGCAGAAGCATGTGCCGCCGCCAAAGAAACACCCAGCAGCGCATTTGCACCTAAACGACTTTTGCTTTCAGTGCCGTCCAGCGCAATGATTTTATTGTCCAACTCGGCTTGGTCGGCAGCATCGACGCCGATCAGAAGATCGCGAATTTCGGTGTTGACGTTGGCAACGGCATTTAACACGCCTTTGCCTAAATAACGGGATTTATCACCATCACGCAGTTCAATCGCTTCACGCTCGCCGGTCGACGCGCCTGACGGCACCATAGCGCTGCCTACAGCACCGGAAGCTAAGGTAACTTCGGCTTCCAGAGTGGGGTTGCCGCGTGAGTCCAAAATTTCTCTGGCACGAATATCTACTATTGCTGACATGATGATTCCTTATAACGTGGTTTCAATAAATGGGGTTGCTTTAACCGCACGATCGATGGTTACTAAAGTTTCCAGTAATTCTTTCATTCTGTGCAATGGCCATGAATTTGGGCCGTCGCTTAAAGCCTTGGCTGGATCTGGGTGAGTTTCCATAAACAATCCGGCAATGCCCACAGCCACTGCTGCGCGCGCCAATACCGGCACGTGTTCACGTTGACCGCCTGAAGAGGTGCCCTGCCCGCCCGGTAATTGCACCGAATGTGTGGCATCAAACACCACCGGACAGCCGGTGTCGCGCATTACCGCCAACGAACGCATATCGGAAACCAGGTTGTTATAGCCAAACGAGACGCCGCGTTCACAGACCATAATTTGCTGGTTGCCGGTCGCCTTAGCTTTATTGACGACATGCACCATGTCCCAAGGCGCCATAAATTGGCCTTTTTTGATATTGACCGGAATGCCTTGCTCGGCAACCTGCTGAATAAAATTGGTTTGGCGACATAAAAATGCAGGCGTCTGCATGATGTCGACCACGGAAGCAACTTCCGCCAGCGGCGTATCTTCATGCACATCGGTCAGCACCGGCACTTGAATTTGCTGTTTGACCTTTTCCAAGATCTTCAAGCCTTGCTCGACACCGGGGCCACGGTATGACTCATGCGAAGAACGGTTGGCCTTGTCAAACGAGGATTTATAAACAAACGGAATGTTTAATGCGGTTGTGAGTTCTTTCAGGTAACCCGCAGTATCGATCGCCATTTGCTCGCTTTCAATGACACAAGTACCGGCAATCAAAAAAAACGGCTGGTCCAGCCCTACTTCAAAATCAAATAACTTCATGCGGCGGTTACCTTTTTATTTTTAGCTGCTGCGACGATAAACCCGGAAAACAGCGGATGACCTTTACGAGGTGTAGAGGTAAATTCAGGATGGAATTGGCAAGCCAAAAACCACGGATGATCTGGGATTTCAATGACTTCAACCAAACGGCCATCAATCGATTTGCCTGAAAAACGCAAGCCTGCCTGTTCCAATTTTTGGATATATTGGTTGTTGAATTCATAACGATGGCGGTGACGTTCAGTGATGACATCTTTTTGATACATCTGAAACGCTAATGAATCCGGTTGTAAACGGCACTGCTGGCCGCCCAAGCGCATTGAACCACCCAAGTCGGTGTTCTCATCGCGTATTTCCAGCTGACCGGCTTCATTCATCCACTCGGTAATCAAACCAATAACAGGATGTGGTGATTTAGGTAAAAATTCGGTGCTGTGTGCGCCTTCAAGACCAGCGACATCACGAGCAAACTCAATAACGGCGACTTGCATACCTAAACAAATACCCAGATACGGGATTTTGTTTTCGCGGGCATATCTAACGGTGGCGATTTTGCCTTCTACACCGCGTTCACCAAAACCGCCGGGCACTAAAATGGCATCGACATCTTTTAATCTGGCCACACCTTCGTCTTCAATCAGTTCCGAATCGATATAGATGATTTTAACTTTATGACGAGTGCGAATTCCGGCGTGAATTAATGCTTCATTCAATGATTTATAAGCATCGGTATGGTCAACATATTTACCGACCACGGCCACCGTCACTTCATCAACAGGATGAGTCAAACCATCGACTACTGCTTCCCATTCACTCAAATCAGCGGGTGGCACGTCTAGTCTTAGCTTATTAACAACAATGTCATCCAAGCCTTGATCATGTAACAACAGCGGGATGCGGTAAATAGAATCGGCATCAACTGCAGAAATAACCGCCTTTTCTTCGACATTGGTAAACAACGCGATTTTACGGCGCTCAGCGATCGGTACCGGTTGCTCGGATCGGCAAATCAAAATATCCGGTTGGATACCGATAGTGCGTAATTCTTTTACGGAATGCTGCGTGGGTTTAGTTTTAATTTCCCCGGCGGAACGAATATAAGGCACCAGCGTCAAATGAATGAACAAAGATCTGTCCGTCCCCAGTTCCACGCGCATTTGCCGAATAGCTTCTAAAAACGGCAAAGATTCGATGTCGCCAACAGTACCGCCCACTTCAATCAGCGCAATATCTTTACCTACGGCGCTTTCATAAACGCGGCGCTTAATTTCATCGGTGATATGCGGAATCACTTGCACGGTTGCACCCAAGTATTCGCCTTTACGTTCCCGGCGCAACACACTTTCGTAGATTTGCCCGGTGGTAAAATTGTTCTTTTTGGCCATCGTGGTTTTTAAAAACCGCTCGTAATGGCCTAAGTCCAAGTCTGTTTCTGCACCGTCTTCGGTAACAAATACTTCCCCGTGTTGGAATGGACTCATCGTCCCCGGATCAACGTTGATATAAGGATCCAGCTTGGTCATAGTGACCTTGAGACCGCGTGATTCCAAAATGGCGGCCAGCGAAGAAGCAGCAATGCCTTTACCAAGTGATGAAACAACGCCGCCGGTAATAAAAATGTATTTGGTCATGTAAGATTAAGACGCCTGAGAAGAGCTGATGAAGATCTGGGCACAATGATTAATGTTTTGGATTAATCACTTAAAGCAGGGGTGATATAAACCGTGCTTATTCCCCTAACAAGCCGCCCATTTTAATCGACTAAAGCGACTTCGTCATTGTCTTTCGGGTCTGATTCTTGTCTTTGCCACACCACACGCACGCAAGCAGTCGGATTTTCAGCATAAAATTCTGCGCTAATCCATAAATCACCCACGGCAGCAAGGCAGCCATTTAAATAAATCAACGGCATTTGCTCTCTTTCCCATGGCGGAATACCTGCTTCCTGAAATAGTTTTTTCAGCGAATGATGCCCTGTTCTGCCGTACAACCTAATTTTCTCGCCGCCGCTACGAAATTTGATTTCTATTTGGGCGGCATGCCAATGTTCAGCCAAAATGCCAGTGGGCGATTCAATCCAGCGCAGTGCTTGGTGATTGCCAATATTGATTAACCGCTGATGATTCGACCAGCTTTTAGTTTGTTGAATTTCTATGACGGCTTGCGGCAAGCAATACAACTTGTCTCGATAACGACGAATTTCAAAACCTTGGGTACTAATCAACGGAACGCTTTGCTCATTGGCGCCGACGACTTCATCAAGAATTCTCCCCACCAGATCTTGAGAAGGCATTTTCAAACCAATTTGTGCAAACCACTGCCTAATAATCAGCTTCTGATGCAGCAATGACTTTAAATGCAATTGACTGATGATCAGAGTCTGGTCTGCTTGGTTAAAAACCTGCTCAAAAAATTGCTCGGCGATTTCGTTCACCAAACCAAGAGCTTCAGCGCAATGCGCGGCCGAACGTGACACCGTTTTGTCGATAGCAGGCCAGCGCTGCTTTAACAATGGCAACACTTCGTTACGTAAAAAATTACGGTCGTAATCGCTACATTGATTAGTGGGGTCTTCCACCCAGCTTAATTGCTGCGTGCTGGCGTAATCGTTGATGGTTTGCTTAGCAACATTTAAAAAAGGCCGCAACAACATACCCTGACCAAACGGCATTCGGTCCGGCATTCCTGATAAGCCCGCCAAACCTGCACCGCGAAATAATTGCAGCAACACCGTCTCCAGTTGATCCTCCCGATGTTGTCCCACCAGCAGCACATCACCGGCTTTGAGCAGTGTTTTAAAAGCTGTGTAACGAGCATCTCTGGCCGCCTCTTCCGGACTTTGGCCGTTTGCTGCACCCGCATTCACCCGTAATACTTTAAAATCGATACCCAAAGCGGCTGCGATTTGTTGACAATGCTCCGGCCACGCTTCAGCCGCCGCCTGCAAGCCATGATGCACATATACTGCGGTGATTTTGTCTTTTAAGGAGGGTGTGCAAGCGCACAAATGCAGCAAGACATGGGAATCTACCCCGCCGCTGTAGGCGATGTAGATTCGCCCGACGGGATTTGCGAGTGTTAATACTGATTCGATAAGTTGTGATGAAAGCAAAAATGACACCTTAATATTAAGTTCCACCTGCAATTCTACCAACCCGCAAAGTGAATAACTGATTAAAGATCTCGATAAGCCGTTTCATTAAACTTAAAAACTGCACTTAACAAAAACACCAGCGCATTCATCGCCTGATTTTGCGTCGCTGCCGCGACATTGCGCTCATTCGCTAAATAGCTTAATAACGCCTCAATTTTCTCCTCGCTATTCTCACACAGTGCCTGCTTTTCACTCGTGCGGTGAAGTTTCACAAACTGCTTGATCCAATCACAATAGGTACGTGGGGAATAATGCTTCAGCCGCATAATGCGGCGAACTCCATCCAGCAAGGTAGGCACGTTTGTGCTTGACACAGAGTGGTTACCGGCTATATTGAGGCGCAAATTTGCCTGTTTTTAGGGCTAACATTAAGTTATCGAGGCAACTATGCGCGGTTTTCTAATTATCAAAGCAAAAGTGCCCGGAAAGCTGGGTAATATCGACTTGTCTGGGCAGATTTGCTTGATAATCAATAGTTAGCCCTCTCATTATGCAATTTGAATTAGAGCAACATCACCGAGACATACCGAACGACGAACTCATCTTAGAAATGCGGCGCATCGCAATTCTATTGAATCGTCCATCTGTGACGATTGACCAATTTAATGAACACGGAAAATTTCACAGCACAACCCTATCTCGGCGCTTTGGGTCATGGTTCAAAGCACTCGAAGCTGCAGGCTTAGAAAAGACTCGAAACCTTCACATCACTAACGAGCAATTATTTGAAAACCTTACTACGGTATGGCTCAAACTTGGTCGCCAACCAAAGTACCAAGATTTAACAAAAGACAATTCTTTGTTTTCTGCTGGAACCTACGAAAAACGCTTCGGTACTTGGCGCAAAGCACTAGAGGCTTTTGTCGCTTGGGCAAACGAAGGTATAAATCCTGAAAGAGTCTCGCCAAACCCATCCTCAAATCAACAGAGGCGCACATCGCGAAATATAAATTGGCGGTTACGTGCTCTAGTTCTGCTACGCGACGGAGCGCGCTGCCAGCTTTGTGGTGCTGAAGCGCGCAATGGAGCAACGCTTCAGGTTGACCATGTGATTCCATGGAGCAAAGGTGGCGAAACAGTTTTTGAAAATCTTCAGGTTCTCTGCCATGTCTGTAACATAGGAAAAAGCAATGTTCAGCTTGAGCCATAGGGCTAACCCATCCATCAAGCGGGACGCGCTAAAGCGCGCCCCTTATGTCAAACGTTATGCATAGGAGTCCGCGTGGCAATCGCTGAATCATTGTTACTACTCACTGGTTTCGTTTTCGCACACGCGACATGGAACATCTCGGATCTCCAAAAAGGAGAGCTATAAAAAAAACGAAAAAAAACGGGGTCAGGTCTTGCAAACAAGCAAAGTCCCGCTAAACTGAATCTATGGCAAGACCTTTACGACTCGAATTAGCTGGCGGCTTGTATCACGTAACTTCGCGGGGTAACGGCAGGCAGGATATTTATCTGGATGATGAGGACAGGCAAAATTGGCTAGACCTATTAGGCGAGACTTGTTCCAGACTTAATTGGGTTTGCCATGCCTACTGTCTGATGACCAACCATTACCATATTGTCATCGAAACGATTGAAGGCAATTTATCCCAGGGAATGCGACAGCTTAACGGTGTTTATACCCAACGCTTCGATCGCCGCCACAGTCGGGTCGGCCATATTTTTCAAGGACGATATAAAGCTATTTTGGTCGACAAAGACAGCCATCTGCTCGAGTTAGCCCGATACGTGGTTTTGAATCCCGTCCGGGCAGGCATGGTCAATGATGCGGCCGATTGGCAATGGAGCAGCTATCTTGCAACGATAGACAGAACGATGTCACCGCAATGGCTCCAAACGCATTGGCTTTTACGGCAATTTGGTTCGGATCGAACTCAAGCCACGTTGCATTACATTGATTTCGTCAGAGCCGGTGTTGGACTCGCGCCTATTTGGGAAGATTTGCGTCATCAAATCTATTTGGGCGGCGACGACTTTGTCCGCAACCTACAAACACAAATTTCTTCCACGGTCGCCGATAATCGAGAAATACCTAAAAGCCAGCGACGTTCCATAGCCAGGCCAATCAATCACTACGTCGAAAATTACACCGATGCGAAAATTGGCATTCAAGAAGCTTACAAAACCGGCGATTACACGATGCAACAAATCGCCCAAGCATTTGGCATCCATTACTCGACCGTTAGCCGAATAATCAATCGCAAACACAAGGTGCCGCATTGCAAGACTTGACCCCATTTTTGATTTGGCGTATGCCAACATGATTCAATTTAAGTAAAATGCATTTTATATTACCTAATCTTATTGTATTGCTAGTCTTATTTTTATCCCCGGCCCATGCAGAACCGTTATATGTAAAACTTGGTCGTTGGAGTATTGAGCCTGAAAAGCCAAATAATATTAAGGATGGGACACCGAAATACAGTTGTATCACTGATGAGGTGTTGACGAGCGTTTCCAGGCATAACATGGTTCTCAGTTGTACCGGCACCTTGTTGCCAACTTCAAATCGCACAATTGCGGAGTGGGCGTTGACATGTCCAGACGGAAAAAGTATGAAATGGAAAGTGATTGCCCGCTCTGCTGAATTGATCGAAAATTTCAGCACTCCCCTTGGTTATGGTAATACAGCAAATGAAGACCGGTATAGCGCTAAATCAATTGCTAAGTGGCTTTCATCGGATTGCAGAACCGCGCCTTTATTCCCTAAAATCAAATAGAAAATGGCAACTCGCGATCGGGTGGGGATAACAGGATTGCGCCCGTTATTCCTCACACATCACCGTGGTCAAAGGGGGGGGCAGACTCGATTTATTATGACCCTTTTGATTTTTCAGCCTTCGTTTGCCTGAATTCAATATCTAACCAATAATTTTCACGTTGTTTATGCAGATCAGGATAGCGTTCAGTTTGCATCAAAGGGGTCAGACTCGATTGATTATTCATAGAATCCCGCTAAGCTTGTAGCCTCTTGTTTTCTCTCAGGTTTAAGCTCATGGCTCGTCTTCCTAGAATGGTCATTCCCGGCCAGCCGCAACATATCATCGTTCGCGGTAACAACCGTTCCGAGATTTTCTGCTGCGATGCGGATTACCGCTTTTATCTGGAAAAGCTCCTGACAGCCTGCAAAAAGCATGATTGTCAATTACATGCCTATGTACTGATGACCAATCATGTCCATTTGCTGATGACGCCCTTTTTCGAAACCGGCCTGAGCAAAACGCTGCAAATGCTGGGGCGTTATTATGTGCAATATTTCAATCACTGTTACCGGCGCACCGGCACGCTTTGGGAAGGCCGGTACAAAGCAACGCTGATCGACAGCGAATCGTATTTGCTGGCCTGCATGCGCTATATTGAGCTCAATCCGGTGCGTGCCGACATGGTGGTCGATTCGGCCGAATATCCGTGGTCGAGTTATCGTTTTAATGCGCTGGGGCATGAGGATGACTTAGTTACCTCGCATGTTGAATTTCACCGTTTGGGGGCTGACGACAAGGAGCGCCAGTCGGCTTATAGAGCGCTGTTTAATCAGTCGATTTCTGAAACTCAAATTAACGAAATCAGGGACGCGACTAATAAGGCGTGGGCATTGGGTGACAGCCGGTTCAAGGAGCGCATTCAATTACAACTGGCGCGGCGGGTAGAACCCATTGCCAGAGGCGGCGACAGAAAGTCTCCTCAATTTAAAATCAATCGAGTATGACTCCTTTGATTGCAATAAAAATATAAATGTAATCGCCATATTTCGCTGCGTAGCCTATACGCCAACGTTTTATGACACCACTTAAAAACACTATTAGGCCGCATCGCCAAGGATACAAAGCATGTCGTTAACGGAACAACCCAAGCGAATTATTTTTTTTATACTCTTAGTTTTAATGGCAAATACCAGCGTATTTGCAAGTCCCAATTCGGATTTTCAATCGTGGATTCCGGTGAATATTAATGCCAAACTGGGCGACCAATTGCGTGGTTTTTTAGAATTCCAGCCACGTGTAGGCAATGACATGTCACACCTTACCGCCATGATGATTAGGCCCGCCATTGGCTGGGCGATCAATGACAAAGCGACTCTTTGGACGGGCTATTTAATGAGTGCCGATTCCATCTCGCCTGACTCGGATACCTACCTGATTGAAAACCGCGCTTTTCAAGGATTTACCTGGAAAGACACTGCCAACGATAAGCAATTTATATGGGAGGTTCGCAATCGACTGGAGGAACGTTTTTTGCCTCGAAATACCGATCCCAGCATCCGGTGGCGGACACGGCTTCGAGTTGAGCAGTTAATTCCTGGCGGGGCGCACTGGTCTGTGATTGCCTCTGAAGAAATATTTTTCAATCTTAACAACAATGCCAATAATGCCCAATTGCAAACCGGAACCCAGCAAAACCGCTTGTATCTAGGTGTCGGTTATCGGTTTGCGCCTGAGTTTCAAGTTGAATCAGGTTATTTATACCAACACGTGTGGAAAAGTTCGCCAGTGGCTGATCAAAATAACAATGTATGGATGACCAATCTTAATCTTAATTTCTAGCTAAGCGTTAAAAGTTATCGTTAATCCTCGACTGCATGCCCGATGAAACGGGGCAGGCTCTCCTTGCAGTCGACCACGAACGGCTTAACTTGGCGACATAGAATAATTGACGGACGTGAATTCAAGTAATAAGTGCATAACCCACCAATTTTTCAGCGTCCATGCCGGATAGTTCGCGAAACACCTCGTAAGGCGTCTTGAAGCCCAGACACTTCCTTGGTCTGTTGTTGAGTTTATGCACAGCTTCTAACACC
>JAUYBL010000037.1 GCA_030693065.1 Methylococcaceae bacterium
GTGAGTTTTCACTTCAGGACGCCGGCAAAACTATGTCAAGTTAATACCTTGAAAGCTTGGCTTTTAAGCCAATGAAATTGAACTTGGTGGCAAGCGGCGTTCGGTAATCTGCACATAGTTTGGTACTACACATAGGGGTCGATGTCAGGCATTCAATCTAAGTTTTGTGTTTTTGAAATATTTTGGTCAAGTTATAACCAGAACACTTATTAATCGGTAGTGTATTTTTGTTTATCCCTATTAGTCCAATAAGCCGTTGCTAACTCATGCGCTTGTTGCTGGCTTTCTGCTTTGCCCAATAATTTAAGCGCAATCGCAGCAGTGCCAATTACTGAAGCTTCGGCAAAGTCATCGACAATCTTACCTTGCCAAAGCAAAGCCAATTGTTCAGGATCTAACAGTTCCGGTTTGACATGGCGATGGGTGAATAAGGCGGGCCAGTTTTCATCGATCAATTCACCGTTATGTACGCTTTGTACAAGGCACTCCATATCGGGATTACGTTCGGTTTCGCCGCCTTCGCCTTTTAATACAGCCATGTGTGGCTGCTGCAATAATGCGGCGGCTTGTTGATGTACGGGACGATAGCCAGGGTGAAATATGCCTTGAATGCTGTAGGCGGCGTTAAATGGATTTAACAACCTGACCAAGGTATGCACGGGCGAGCGTAAACCTAAAATCGAGCGTAGTTCGATAATGTCATGCAGCTTGGGGCAAAAATGTTCCAGCGATAAATAGCTAAAACGCTGTTGAGCCAGTTGTTGTTGGGCTTGTTGCACGGATGTTGCAGGTGCTAAGCCCAGATATTTCAGCACATCTTGAGTATAAATTCGGCCAGCAGTGTGACCTTCTGAACCGTGCATAAATACGCTGATGCCGTTTTCTGCCAGCAACAGCGCAGACAACAAAAACCAGGGTAAGTGTCGACGTTTGCCAGCGTAAGAGGACCAATCCAAATCAACATTGGTGGCACTGGTATCCAGATCAAAAGACTCTTGGGCGGCTTTTACAAAGCCAGCCAATTCTTCAGGGGTTTCTTCCTTAACGCGCATCAGCATCAAGAATGCCCCCAATTGCTCAGGAAGCACTTGGTTCGCCAAAATCATCTGCATGGCTTGATGAGCTTCATCCTGGGTTAGCGGTCTGGAGCCTTTTTTACCTTTACCCAAGATGCGAATAAATGGAGCAAACGGATGCTCTTCATGTGGGGTTTGTTCGTGATGGGTCAAGCTCATAAAGTTATTTTGAAATAATGATCAGTCAACAAGGCCGCAAACAACAGTGTTAGATAAACTATGGAATACCAAAAGGTGCGCATCGCGGTTTTATTATCTTTGTTACGTCGCATCAGCAGCGCGTGATAAATAAAACCCAGCCCCAACGGTACTGTCACAGCCAGATAAATTAAACCGCTCATGCCCGTTAGGTAAGGCAATAAGGTGACAATCAACAGCAGCACGGTATAAAGCAGTATTTGTAGGCGGGTAAAGTCAGGGCCGTGTGTTACCGACAGCATGGGAATACCGACTTTGGCATATTCATCTTGCTTGGCAATTGCCAGCGGCCAGAAATGCGGCGGCGTCCAGACGTAAATAATCAACACCAGTAATAACGCATAAGGGTGTACCTCACCGGTCATTGCACACCAACCCAGCAGCGGCGGTGTGGCACCAAAAGCGCCACCGATGACGATGTTTTGAGGCGTCATTCTTTTCAGATAAACGGTATAGAGAATGGCGTACCCGAATAACGAGGCAAAGGTGAGTATCGCCGTTAAGGTATTTACCAAAAATACCAGTAACAGCATAGAAATCACACCCAGCAACGCCGCAAATACAATGACATTGGTGGAGCTTAGTTTGCCGGTAGGCAGTGGCCGATTTTTATTACGGGCCATTTGCGCATCGGCTTTTTGATCAATAAAGTGATTGATAGCCGCTGCTGATGAGGCGGCAAGGGCGATGCCGATGGTGCTGTAAGCAAAAAGAGCCAACGGCGGCATGCCCGGAACAGCGAGTAACATACCGACAATCGCTGTAAAAACCATCTCTGCAACCACGTTGGGTTTGCATAATTCAAGGTAACTTTTCCAGGAAGAAAGGGGAGATTGACCTGACATTATTTAATATATTCCAACTTTTTTAGTATTGTATAGAATACCGTGAACCACTCATTATTGAAACACAACCGCGCTAACACTAAACCAAAGAGGGATTTATGAAGAAACGTTTTTTAGGGGGCTTATTACTGTGTTTGCCGGTACTAAGCGTAAGTGCAGAAAGCAAAGTGGCCGAACATATTTTAGATAACGGTCTGAAAGTGCTGGTTAAAGAGGATCACCGGTCGCCGGTGGTGGTATCGCAGGTTTGGTACAAAGTTGGCTCGAGTTACGAACCGGGCGGCATTACCGGACTGTCTCACATGCTTGAACACATGATGTTTAAAGGCACAGACAAGCATCCTGCCGGTGAGTTTTCGCGCATCATTGCCGAGAATGGCGGCGATGAAAATGCCTTTACCGGTTCCGATTACACCGCTTATTTTCAAACCATGGCTGCATCTAAGTTACCGGTGAGCTTTGAACTTGAAGCCGACCGCATGCGCGGATTGCACTTAATTGCCGATGAGCTAAAAAAAGAACGCGAAGTGGTTACCGAAGAACGCCGCATGCGTACTGATGACAACCCGCAAGCCAAGCTCAATGAGCACTTCATGGCATTGGCTTACAGCAACAGCCCTTACAAAAACCCAATTATTGGCTGGCCCGCTGACATCGCCAATTATACGGTTGAAGATTTACAAGCCTGGTATCAACGCTGGTATGCACCCAATAATGCAACTGTGGTTGTCGTTGGTGATGTTGAACCTAAGGCGGTTTTTGAACTGGCGGAAAAATATTTTGGCCCGCTTAAACCCAGCGAGATAAAACCCATTAAGCCGCAGACTGAGGTTGAGCAATTGGGTGTGCGCAAAATGACCATAAAATTGCCCGCAAAGCTGCCGTACCTGGTGTTGGGCTACAAGGTTCCAAGCTTAAAGACTGTGGAACAGGAAGGCGAAGCCTACGCATTAGAAGTGCTGGCTGGTGTTCTTGATGGCGGTAGCAGTGCCCGTTTGTCGAGTCGATTGGTACGCGGTAAGCAATTGGCTGTTTCAGCAGGCGCTGGTTATAACCTGACCGCCAGGTTATCGACTTTATTTGAATTAGTAGCCACTCCCGCAGAAGGCAAAACTGTTTGGGAGCTGGAGTCTGCCTTAAAAAACGAGATTTTTGAATTACAAACTGACTTAATCAGCCCGGATGAGTTGCAGCGTATTAAGGCGCAAGTGTTAGCCAGCGCGGTATACGAGCGCGATTCCAATTTTTATCAAGCCATGCAATTGGGCACCTTGGAAACCGTCGGTCTAGGCTGGAAAAAAGTTGATGAATATGTCGACAAGGTTAATAAGGTAACTGCCCAACAAGTTCGCGATGTCGCTCGCAAATATTTGTTAGACGATCATCTAAGCGTCGCTTACCTCGAGCCCCAACCCATTAAAGACGGTAAAACTGCCCCGGCCGCTTTACCTATCAATGGACCTCAACGCTAACTAAAGGAGATAAAATATGCGTATTAGAATGATTGGTTTGATGTTACTGGCATTCAGCCAGACTGTTTGGTCAACCGCCAAAATTGAAAACTGGCAAACACCGCAAGGTAGCCGGGTGTTTTACGTCCACACCGAAGGCTTGCCGATGGTGGATATACAAGTGGCTTTCGATGCCGGTAGTGCCCGCGATGACTATCAATTTGGCTTGGCGTCATTAACTTCGTCATTGCTTGATACCGGTGCCGGACCATGGAATGCCGATGACATCGCGCAACGCTTTGAAAGTGTCGGTGCCAATTTTGGTACCGGTATTTCCAGGGATATGGCCTGGGTATCGCTGCGTACTCTCACCGATAAGCCATTGTTTGATAAAGCACTGGATACTGCGCAAGCGATTTTGGCCAAACCCAGCTTTAATCAAGCCGATTTCGAAAGAGAGAAAAACCGCACTTTAGCCGGACTAAAGCAGGAAGAAGAATCTCCTGGAGAATTGGCGGGTATTGCCTTTTTTAACACGCTGTATGGCGATCACCCTTATGCGCATCCGACTGACGGTACTATTGTTACGGTTTCCGGTTTTAGTGTTGACGACTTGCGCAATTTTTACCGGAAATACTATGTGGCTGCTAATGCCATTGTCGTGATAGTGGGCGACTTGTCTAAACAACAGGCCGAACAAACCGCAGAAAAACTGTTGAAAGATCTGCCTGTTGGGCAAAAACCAGCGCCTATCCCAGATGTATCTGCACTGCAAAAAAGCAGTCAGCAGCATATCGAGTTTCCGTCTGCACAAACGCATGTATTAGTTGGTTTACCGGGCAGCTACCGTAAAGATCCTGATTATTTCAGTCTGTACGTCGGCAATCACATCTTGGGTGGCGGCGGTTTGGTGTCTAAGTTGTTTGACGAAGTGCGTGAAAAACGCGGCTTAGCTTATGGTGCATCCAGTTCATTTGCACCATTGGCGAAACCAGGCCCGTTTATCGTCAGCTTACAAACTCGCAACGATCAAACTACCCAAGCTTTGCAGGTGGTGAATCAAACCCTGAATGATTACATCAACAACGGCCCGACAGAAGCCGAATTAACCGCTGCCAAACAAAACATCACCGGCGGTTTTGCGATGCGTTTTGATACTAACAAGGAGTTGGTAAGTTACGTGGCAATGATCGGTTTTTACGACATGCCGCTGGATTATCTGGATAAATTTCAACAAAACGTTGAACAAGTCACGGTGGCTTCTATTAAAGATGCCTTCAAGCGCCGAGTAAAACCGAAATTGTTGCAAACTATCACCGTCGGACAAGCAGCAGGTAAAAGTGGAAAATAAGCTACGCATCATCGGTGGCGACTGGCGCAGTCGGCAGATTAAATTTGTCGATGCGCCAGGTTTAAGGCCCACGCCAGTTCGGGTCCGTGAAACTTTATTCAACTGGCTGCAATACGACATCATCGGCAAACGCTGTCTGGATTTATATGCAGGCAGCGGCGCTTTAGGTTTTGAGGCGGCATCGCGTGGCGCGGCTTTTGTTGAGCAGGTCGAGCAAAATCCCGACGTATGCCGCTGTCTAAAAGAAAACGCCGTCGCGTTGAAGGCTGAGCAAGTCAAGCTTGTACAAGCCGAGGTGTTTCGCTTCTTAAGCGGTGACTCGCAAGCATTTGATGTGGTGTTTCTGGATCCGCCGTTTGCCTTAAATCTCACCATACAAACCTGTCAGTGGCTGGAAGACAAAGGCTGGCTAGCGCGACATGCAAAAATTTATGTCGAAACTGAACGCAAAGCTAATTTGGACGGCATCCCTGCAAACTGGCAACTTTTAAAAAGCAAAGCTGCTGGCGATGTCGCTTATCATCTGTTTGAGCGCAATGATTAATTTATAAATGCTTGTTATTATTCAATAGGTTCAATGACTGGGTTACGCTCTAATAAGCTAACCCAGTCATACAATTAATCTGCATCGTTGGTCATTCGTTGAACAGTTACGCAAAACCAGCTCTGTTGTTATAAAATCGCCGCTTTTTTTCGTATCCTCCAAAATTCATGCACATCACCGCTATATATCCAGGTACTTTTGATCCTGTTACCAACGGGCATCTTGATTTAATCGCTCGAGCCTCCAGGCTCTATAAAAAAGTGATTGTAGCGATAGCGGTTAATCGCAATAAAACGCCCTTGTTTTCTCTTGCTGAGCGGGTAGATTTACTGAAAAGTGTCACCACTGAATTTAGCAATGTCGAAGTCATTGGGTTTGATAATTTGTTGGTTGATTGTGCAAGACAATATGGTGCCAATGTGATTCTGCGCGGACTACGAGCGGTATCCGATTTTGAATATGAATTTCAACTGGCAGGTATGAATCGCCGCTTGGCACCCGAATTGGAAACCGTATTTTTAACCCCAGCCGAACAATATGAATTTATATCTTCGAGCATGATCAGGGAAATAGCCCAGTTAAACGGCGACGTTTCCTGTTTTGTCCCTGAGCGAGTTCGGCAATCCTTAATCGACAAATTACGTTAGGAGCAATATGTCACTTATCATCAAAGACGAATGCATCAATTGTGATGTCTGTGAGCCCGAATGCCCGAATGGCGCGATCTCTCAGGGCGAAGACATTTATATCATCGACCCTAATTTATGCACCGAATGCGTAGGCCATCACGGTGAACCGCAATGCATAGAAGTCTGTCCAGTCGATTGCATCAGCAAAGACCCGGCTCATGTAGAAGACCACGAAAGTTTGTATCAGAAATATTTAAAGTTAACCCAGTAAATGCTAGCGGTATGCCGCGCCGGGACTGAAAACCGTGCCAGTTAGACTAGACTAAGAGCATATATTTCATCAAACATAATCGAAGAGGTTAGTTTCTTGATTCTGCAATGTTCAAGCTGGGAGAACTAAGATGGCGCTAGTTATCAAAGAAGAATGCGTTTTATGTACTGTTTGTGAGTCCGAATGCCCAAATGGTGCGATTTCTCGCGGCGATGACGCTTATATGATCGACTCTACTCTATGCACCGAATGTGCGGGTTTTTACGATCAACCCCAATGTGCGGCAGTATGTCCGGTTGATTGCATCAGCACCCCTGCAGATGCAAAGCCCCAAGACGGAATTTATCAGAAATTTTTACGGTTAGTGAGTTAATTTTGATTGCGGGTATTTGTGCTTATTGATGCGGCGACTACCAATTTAAATATCTAACATACTGATTTTATTGTAATTAGATAGGAATCAATATAAGTACATAGCGTGATTGATTCCTTCTTTCAGGTGGCTATTTAGTAAAAACTCCCATCGCGACTAACAGCAACCCCTGATCGTTCGTATAGATGCCGGTAAACCAGCAAACTTCTGATATTCAATTCCTCATCTGGATAAGGCGCATGCGGTAACCACTGTAAGTTGTGATCAATTAAGGTTTTACCTTCCCGCCAACGTTCCAATTTTCAGCTTTTTCGCTTTTAAGGGGAACCTTAAAAAACATTCCGCTCATGGTTCGATAAACTCTCGGCAACTGCTCCTGCGTCGCTTAGCGCGCCTACTTTTGGTGCCCTCGGCAACTGCTCCTTGCGTTGCTCTACCTCCTCCATCCTTGGAGTCGTACCTACTGCATGCCCGATGAAACGGGGCAGGCTCTCCATGCAGTCGACCACGAACGTAACTTATTGACTTATAAGATACAATTCGCACTGAGGTTATCGAAGTTCCCTAAGGTTGCCAATATAGAACTTCACCATCATTTAGCCGCATCTGGTTTGGTGTTGCTTATCGTGATATTCAGCATTATTTCTTAGCCATTTACAGTAACTTTATGCAGTTACTGTAAAAGTTACTGCATAAATTGTCGACTGTTACTGCATTTCGTTGCATATCGCTAGACAATAAAAAACCCGCTAAGCCAAATAACTTGCGGGTTTTTAAACTTTTTTGTACATCTTAAAACGTTTTTAGTGGTGGAGGCGGCGGGGATTGAACCCGCGTCCGTAAGTACTCCGCTGTAAGGTCTACATGCTTATCCCACACTTTTGATTTAGCCGATGACTACCCGTTGGGCCAAGAAAATCATCAGCGATTCCGTAAGGTTTTAGGGCATCCGCTCCGGACAGGCTTCAGCACGATCTTATGTAATATGACCTCTGAGCGTCCAGCGAACCAGACTCCACCCGCATAAGCACAGATGGTCAAAGGAATGGGAGCTGTGTTTAAGCAGCTAACGCCATTGAGTAGTTTTCGTCATTTGCGAATACTTTTTTTCTGTAGGTTTTACGAGGTGTACAGTCCTCGGCATGCACTTAAAGTTTCGCTACCCACGTCGAAGCCATGTCGCCCCCGTGGGTTGGTAATTTAACAAATAATTATGTTAAATACTACACAATTTTTATTTGCTGTTAATCAACCAGCATTCTTGCTAGCGGACCCTTTTCTTGTGTTGGTTGCCGTGTTTTTTCCGGCTGTTGTGAGCATTGTTGAATAATTTCCAGCGATTGTTGGATTTGTTCGGCGTGTTGCTGAACGATTACTGTTATAGCGTCTGAAACTGAGATTTCAAGGGTCGTTAGTGCTTGATTTAAACCTTTATTAAGTCCTCTTATCGCGGTTTTTTTCAGCGACGGTTGGGCTTTTTTTATAACGAAGAAGGGTATCAACCAGCTCAAGGCAATCGCCAAGGTGCTGTGAATAGCAAAATCAACGCCCAAGTATTGGCTGTGGGTGATGTTACTGGTGTAGTAGCCCATGAATACTTGGTAGCCGACCCAGGCCATAACCGTTAACGGCAGCAGTATTTCGGCGAGGCGCATGGTTTTTAAAAAAAGCCGTTGGGCTAAGTTACCGGGATTGGCTAAGGCCTCGCGCACGGCCAGCGCACTTTGGTCGCGGATAATTTTTTCAGCCTGCTCGCGAATTGGTGCCAATTGCTGCCTGATTGGGGTGGCTGGCATACCGAGTTGATTAGCATTGCTGATAAATTCATCTAAGGCATCATCCAGCCTGCTTTGTGCCCAGGCATCCCAAAGCACAACTTGATTCATTGATGGGTGAGTAATCAAGTCGGCAGTGTGCTCGGCATAATAAGAGGCTGCTTGCTGTATCGGCCAAACAAATCCTTGTTGCAGAAGTTTGCTGGAGCGTTGCCATTGCTGTTGCCAGAGTCCCACCAATTGTTGAGTTGCGCCAACGTCGCCTAATTTGGGGATGATCTGTTGCAGACGTTTGCTGAGTTCTTGTGTGCGAACTTGCAGCCCACGTTGTTCAAGTTGTTCGATGGTGTGCTGGGTTGCTAGCGTTACTAGGGTTGATTTTAATAACTCGAACTCATCGCTTAGTGACACTGGATCGCAGATGGTTTTGAAGATGATTGGCTCATTAAAGCCTGCTTGCTGCAGTTGCTGAATGAAGTCTTGGTACTGTTCGGTTTGGCCTCTATCCCACTGATTAAAGACAAACAGCCAGGCATGTTTACCGCCCTCGGCAAGCAAGAGCTGCCAGGCTTTGTTGTCGCGATAACGCTCGGGACTCACCACATAAATCAGCAAATCAATATGCGGCAGCCATTGCAAAACTTGGTGTTTGTTAGTCTGTTCGTTGCTGTCAATGTCGGGCATGTCGATCCAGACAATGTGTTGGCTGGTGTCATCCTGGTGTTGAGCGATATTGACTTGAGTGACGGGAAATTGCGCAGGCAAATGTTGTAGAGTCACCGATTGGTGATGGTACAAGGTTACCTCTCTGGACGTGGGTCGTTCCACGCCAGCTTTGGCGATGGCTTTGCCTGCCAAGCGATTGAGTAACGAGCTTTTGCCGACACCGGTACCGCCCATAAAAGCCACGATCAAAGGTCTGGACTGGCCAAAATCAAATAATGCCGTGGGTGCTTGCAATTCAACATCACTGAGTGTTTGCAAGCTATCTTGATTGATCCAGCCAGTGGTTTGAGCTTGTTCAGCCCAGCGTTGGGCGTTTTTAAGTAAATCAGAGTAATCGTAAGCCATGGCGTTTTTCTTTAAGTTGTGCTTCTGCCGCCTGGAGTTGTTCAGGGGAAATGTTGAAATTTGTCGTTGATGACACTGTCGCGGGCAGATGTTTTAGGTTTTCACGCAGGCAATTGATAAATAACGTTTGTCTCACGGTATTCAACTGCTGTTGTTTGAGTTCGCGTTCTACTTTACCCATATAGCTGCCGATAGCGCTCTCGGTCAATAATGAGGTAACAGTAAACATCGCCGGGGCAATAATCAAATCATGCAAACCCACGCCGCCGGTATTTAGTGCCAGTGCAATGGCCGCCGCATCAGCGGTAACGCGGGTTGCGCGCAGACTATTCAGCGCCAGCGGTTGTTTTTGTAACTGTTGATATAAGCGGTGCGCGGCGCTTTCTACATCTTGCTGAAAATCCACATGGTAGCTTTTTGCGGTTTCATCAAATTCGTGCAACAGCCGTTGTTTTTGATTGCGCAATACACTGGAGAGTTGTTGCCACCACTGATTTTGACGGCGTTGCTCAGTTTCATCCAACAAATGATCCGCCAATTGAATCAGCAAGTGTTCGGCGATTTGTTTGAGCAATGCCAGCTCATGACTGCTATTAGCAAGATGCAGACGTTTTCGTCCCAGCTTCATCATTTGCCTAACCGGCCAAGTCAGAATTTTGCGTGTGCTGGTCAACACCCCAGCCAGACCGGGTATTTCCAGCAGGTTTAACAGTTCTGCCAACGCATATTGAAAGGTCTCATAATGATGCGGGTGGTCTAGGAAGTTTTGTTGATATGACAATAAAGCCTGTTCGATGCTTTGATCGATTAAATCATGCCAGTGCTGTAACGCTTGGTGTTCTGCTAGCACCGGCTCCAGCCAACTTGACCAGTATTTTTGGAGGTATTCTTGCTCTAAACGCGCCTGTTTTTTTCTTGTCGAGGTCTTAGCGATGCGCTGCAGTAGTTCTTGCCCATGTTCTGGTAAGACGGGTAAGCCAAGTTGCTTTTGATAATACAGCGGCATAATTTCAGGTACGGCATCGCTTCTGGTCTGTTGCCATTTCTCTTGTAGCGATCGGATAAGCACGGATTCCGAGCCTTCTACCAGTTTATTCAAACAAATCAGAGTGGGCTGGTTTAACGCCTCAAGCGCAGCCATCGCATCCCAAACTGATTGATCCGCGTATTTTTCTTTGCTAACCACCAGAATGATGACATCCGCCAACGCAATAGTTCTGAGCACACCTTCCCGGTAATTGGCGGCGTCTATCGAATCAAAATCCGGGCTATCCCACAAGACACAAAGCGGCAAGAGAGTGGAGCCAATGGGGTTTTCGATTAATGAGTAACAATCGAAACGGTCGCGGTTGAGTTGTGCAGGCAGCAGTTGTTGAAACCGACCAAAATAGCGCTGTAAGTTTTGACAGTCTTGTGTCGATAGCCAATTACAGAATCCCTGGGGATGCACGGTATAGCCTGCCAACGGGCTCACGCCAGCTATTTGGCTATTTAATAGTACGTTAACCAACGAGCTTTTGCCCGCTTGGGTTGGGCCGATTACCGCAATTTGCAGGGGCAGTCCTGGCTCAATAGACAGCAGCTTACCTTTACGCAAAAACGCTTCGGCCAACAGCAATTGATCTATACGCTGTTGATAGTGGGCGGCGATAATTTCATTACCCGGCTGACTAGCAATCAACTGATAACGCTGTTGTAACAATAGGATAAATTCCAGCATACAGGGTGGCTGAGGGTTATAATAACCTTGCATTTTACTTTGTTTAGTAATTTGGCGTATCAACATCACAACAACAATAAATACTCACCGGGACCTGTACTTAACTTGAGGTTATGTTTATGAAAAAACTCTCCGCCCTCCTGCTTGTTATCGCATCACTTGCCTTGGTTGCTTGTGGAAAAGGCGAACAAATCAATGGTCACAATACGAATACCGCTTACAAATCGATAAAAATGATAAAAAACCGGTTGCCGGCTGATAATCGTATCGAATATGAAGTTTCATTTTGGACTATCCGTGATTCCATTAAAGATGATGCTGAATTTCTGTCCACAGTGGACGGTAAAAATCCCCAGCAAATTGTTGAATTAGCCAAAGATTTTTATCAAAAACGTAAAGCGACCGGATTTAAGGAATATGAGCAATATTCAAGCTGGGAAGAAATGATCGCCAAATTCGGTAAAGAAAGAATTGAGCAAGACCGTTCCAAAAGTAAAAATAAAAAGGACCAAGTCGATTCATCTCGCGACAACGTGATGTACAAACTCGACAACATTTAATTGTTCTACAGCAGGGTGCGTCCGTACCCTGCTTTTATCGCCCAGGCAGAGCTTTTTGACTGCCTAAAGCGGCGACAAATTGACTAGCCTCAGCAATAGTAAGTTCCATTGCCTGAATCAGCTGAGAAATATCCACACCAATTTCAATAAACTCGTGCCGTAATGCTGCAATCGCTTGGGCATTGAGGTTATGTTTAAGATACAGCACCTGATCCTTGAACGCCGCCAGTACCGGTTGAATTTTCGACTCGGCGCGTTGCATGGCACGAATTAACCGGACATAGTTTTGCCGAGCCATTTTTAATTGCTGGCGACTGCTGTTACGCAAGGCGCGATTGGTATATTCATTCAGTTCGTTTTCCCATTCCACAAACAGCGCTTCGCTGACTTCCTCTATCGCTCGGATTCTATTACTCACCGACTCTGACTTAGCGCAACAAAATTGATACTGTCTATTGAGTAAGTTGTACTTGTGTTCCATCGGCGTGTCATTTACATGAACCAGGCTTTTAAAATGTTCCAGCGCGTCCTGAAATTCATCACGGGTTTCTTGTAATCCAGTACAGGCCTGTTCCACATGGCCTACAACAATATTGCGTTTAGAATCACCGATAGATTCCCGAGCCTGGTAATAGGCCGTCCTGAATTTTTTGGCAAGAAATCGGCTGATTAAATTAAATGCGTCTTCGGCCATGAATTTGTCTGTGAGTTAATGATGTGAATATTAAACGCTGCGTCTTGTACCGTCGCACAAAATGCGTTGTCGATTGTACCCTGAGCTGCTAGTTCAGCTAAATTTTGGCCTGGATCAATAGAAGCAGATTTAACTACAATCAAATCGCTGGCTGATGCCGCGCTGGCTAACCACGCCGCCAGACTATCTGAGGTAATGTCCCAACTAGCCGTTAATCCAGCATTGTCCAATTCGTTGATGTCCGGCGACCAGATCAATATTTTTCCGGTAGCAGCCCTGGCTTTTATGTCAGCGACTGATTCTGAGATGACGAACTGGCGTTTCAGTCCGTTGATTAATAGCGCCATTTGTTGCATCGCCAGTAACGCCATGACATGGGCGGCACGATCATCAAATTGCCAGCGAACTTGCGCCATTCTGACCTGATCGGCAAATACCCCGCCACCCGGCACAATCACCACTGAGTCATTTTGGTAGTGTTGCTCTATCTGCTGTAAGCAATCAAGCAGTGCACCGGATTGCTCCAGGCTGCCACCTAATTTAACGACGATCACTGCTTTGCAATTGTTTTAGCAAATCCAGCATCGCGGCGGCTTTATCAAAGCATTCTTGATATTCCTCTTCCATCACTGAATCATTGACGATGCCGCCTCCGGCCCAAAAGCGTATATTTCCGGCTGAATGCACCAAGGTTCTTATCGCAATATTGGTATCCATATTGCCATCGAAACCGATGTAACCGATGGCGCCACAATAAACGCCACGCCGATGCGGTTCCAGTTCTTCGATGATTTCCATCGAGCGAATTTTAGGCGCGCCAGTGATGGAGCCGCCGGGAAAGCAACTTTTTAACAAATCCAGGGCTTGTTTATCCGCCGCCAATTCGCCAGTCACCGTGCTGACCAGATGATGTACGGTTGCATAACTTTCGACATCAAACAGCACCGGCACTTTAACCGAACCACTTGTGCAGGTTTTACTGATGTCGTTGCGCAGTAAATCGACAATCATCAGGTTTTCCGCGCGATCTTTGTTGCTGTGTTGTAAATCGTGTGAGTGTTGCCGATCTTCAGCATCGTTAAGCCCGCGCGGCCGTGTGCCTTTGATGGGTTTGGTTTCAACCACACCATTGGTCAGTTTTAAAAAACGCTCCGGCGATGAGCTTAATATTTGTACGTCGGGCGTTGTAAGGTAGCAACTAAATGGCGCGGCATTAAGCTTACGCAGCGCCTGATAAGCGACCCACGGATCACCTTCGCAAGGCGCAACAAAACGCTGCGCAAGGTTGACTTGATAGCAATCGCCTTCTTTTAGATAGCGTTTGATCTTATTAAAGGCTGCCCCGTACGCCTGTTTATCCATGTTGGCTGTCACTGGCCCCAATACTTTGAAGTCAGTAGGCGCAGGCTCAACAGGTGGTCTGCTAAATTGGTTCAGCAACATTTGCCACTTCGTTTCATCGCAGTGCTGAGCTATCAGATGCGTGGTTTGCTGCTGATGATCGACCACCACTGCCCAGTCATAAATACCAACAGCCATTTCGGGGATATGTTCGGCATCTTCGGCAAGTGCGGGAAGTTTTTCTAAACGACGCGCCAAGTCATAAGCAAAATAGCCGATTGCGCCACCATTAAATGGTAAACCATGTGCTTCATGGCTGTAGTCTGCCAGTTGCTGTTTAACCAATTCAAAAGGATCGGCACCGGACGTTTGGGTAACACCATCACAAGTAATTTGGGTAACGTCACCTTGCGTCACTAAGGTACAACGCGGTTCGGCTGCAAGTATGTCGTAGCGGCCCTGTTTGCAGTGCGGGTAACCACTGTCAAGAAATACGGCCCATGGCTGGCTGGCGATAACAGAAAATAGCGTCGCGCTATCTTGAAAATACGGCAACGAGCATAAACGTTGAGTCGATGAGGGCATTGGGTATGTTTGGGGAGAGTTAAAACGATAAGCTTAGAAGCGGCGAGTGATGGACATTAAAACAATGCCCCTCGCATATCTTAAATCTTGGCGGCGTTATTTACCAAAAAACTGTCCGAATGCCCGACTGCCTTCGCCGGTTTTAATGGTATTAACCACATTTAAAGTGTTGCCGTCGATTACCGACACCGTGCCATCAAACCAGTTAGCGACATAAACATGACGATCATCAGGATGAGTGCTAATACCTTCCGGTTTATCACCCACTTTAATAAGAGCAATTTCTTTTAAGGACTTAGTGTCGACAACCGACACGGAACCATCATCCTGATTAGTGACAAATAAGCGGCTGTCATTGAGCGCCAGCGTAGTGGCATAAGGCAGCATGTTGACTTTGACAGTACGTATCGGCTTCATACGGTTAGCATCAACTACAGTCACATCGTCACTTTGCACATTAGCGACGTAAATACGCTCACCTTTGCTATCGATAGTCAGTCCGAACGGATGCTTGCCTACTTCTACGGTCGCTTCGATAGTTAATGACTGCAGGTCAATTTTCGACACCGAATTACTGAGTCTATTGGCGACGTAAAGCCATTGATTATCCGGACTAATAACCAAGCCGGAAGGTGATTCACCCACGGCGATTCTTTTAATCACTTGCCAATCGCCGACATCCAGCACAGCAACCGAATGGGTATACCAATCAGCAACATAAACGCGCTTACCATCAGGAGCGACGGCAATACCCAACGCACCATCGCTTACCTCTACTTTATGCAGAAGCTGATTGGTACGGGTATCCAGCACTGCAAAACCTTTGCCTTCCGGAGTGCTGACATAGCAGTAACGACCATCCGGCGATACCGCAATACCTGCCGGTTTACCCGCAACAGCAATGGTGTTCACTACCTTGGCTTGATCGGTATCAATTACCGAGACGCTGTCATCAAGCTGATTGCTAATGTAAGCATAAGGAGCAGCCATGACTGGCGCAGATAAAAAAACGGTAGCGACAAGCATCGCTACCGTCATTATGTTCATTGAGAACACAGATGCAGCCTTACTTTTCAGCAAGTGCTTTTAAGTTTTCAAGACCGGCTTTCAATACTGAGCTTACTGCAGTATTAGCGGCTTCTTCGTTCATTTCTGCAGGTGGGTTGTTGTTCATGTAAGCGCGGTAATAACCAGCTTTCCAGGAAACTGTAGTGGTATCGCCATTTGGAGTGACATCAATGCTGGCTGCATAGTTATCAACCGGGAACACAGGTACTTTTTCTTCAGCGCCGGAATGGGTAATGGTTTTTGCAGTGCTAATGTCGGTAATCTTATAAGCATAAGACAAACCTTTTTCATCGTACTTTTTCAATTCTTCTGTGATGGTGCCGCCGTCTTTTAGTGTTAGCACGCGGGTCGCGCCTTTAGTGTTGCCACCGTTAACAGTGACGCTTTTAACCGCTGGTAGCCAAGACAAATCACCAAAATCTTTAATAATGGACCAAACTTTTTCAGCCGGTGCATTGATGGTAATTTCCTCATCTGTTTTTTGACGAACAGGACCGTGAGCACTGACTAAACCACTAAACAAAAATAGTGCCGCTGATCCAGCCAAAATAACTTTCTTCATAGTAACCTCTTAAATGTTTAACATAAAAACCAAACCCGAATCATATGATAACGGCATGCAACCTGCTCCGCAATAAGCCTGGCAGCGACTGTTAACGCCAGGAAAAAACCTTGGAATTGGTTAGTCTAAAATTTACCTGCTTTTCGCTTTCGCTTGTTGCGATAATAAGCCCACATTAATTATTAAGGATACTATTTCGCATGTGGTTTAAAAACTTAAGTATTTTTCGTCTTACCGAAGAATTCGCGCTAACGCCAGTCGAATTGGAAGAAAAGCTCGGTCAAATCGCTTTTCGTCCTTGTGGTCAGCATGAAGAAGCTACCTTCGGTTGGACTGCGCCATTAGGCAAAACATCGCAACAGTTGGTACACGCAGCTAATGGTTTTATGATGATTTGCGTAAAAAAAGAGGAAAAAGTCCTACCGGCAGCGGTAGTCAATGAAATGCTTCAGGAAAAAATCCTGGAAGCGGAAGATCAACAAGGCAGGAAATTAGCTAAAAAAGAACGCGCAGCGATCAAAGATGAACTGATCTTTGAATTGTTGCCCAGGGCTTTTACCTTTTCCAACAAAACCTATGCTTACATTGATCCCAAAGGCGGCTGGATAGTCGTTGATGCCGCGTCAGCAAAAAAAGCTGAAGATTTACTCAGCCTGTTGCGAAAATGCTTAGGCTCATTACCTGCAGTTCCGCTTAATACTGTCGATAAACCAGTAGCGATCATGACTGATTGGTTGATCAACAACCAACCGCCTGCGGACATCGTTATCGAAGATGAATGCGAGCTGCGCTCGCCGGAAGAAGAAGGCGGCATTATTCGTTGTAAACGCCACGATCTATCACTGCCGGAAATCAAAAATCATCTGGATACCGGCAAGGAAGTGATTAAATTGGCGGTCAGCTGGGCAGATCGTCTAGCGTTTATCATTGATGAAAATCTGGCCATAAAACGCCTTAAATTTCTGGATTTAATACAAGAACAAGTCACCGACACTGAAACTTCAAGTGAAGCCGAACAATTTGATGTGGATTTTTCCATCATGTCATTAGAATTGGCTAACTTCCTGCCACGACTCTTGGAATTGTTTGGTGGCGAAAATAAAGCCTGATAGAGCCTAATTTTTTAGACATGCCGGAATGCGCCACACTAATCCGGCATGTCGATGCTCTCAAGGTATTACCCATGCAAAAATAATATGGATAAGATCGGCGTTATATGAAATCAATAGCATCCAAACTTAATGTACTGACTATTTTTTTAATAACGCTTACCACGTTGTCGACCTGCGGTTACCTCATTTGGCGGCAGCAACTTAATGTGCTTAGCAACTTTGATACATTGCTGGTTGTCTCAGTAATTATTTTGGCTGGTATCGTATTAGCGCTGTGGCAAACACGACGAATCCTGCTCCCTATCAAACAATTAATAGCAGCAACGCAAGCTGTTTCCCAAGGCGATTTTAATAACTCTTTGCCCTATTCTTCAGAAGATGAGTTTGCTGAAATAGCCACTGCGATTAACGACATGTCCCAAGAATTGGCGCGCTATCGCCATGACGCTGCCAATCAACGTGAAACGTTAGAAGAGCAGGTTGCACAGCGTACAAGTGAACTGGAACATAAAACCGATGAGGCATATCAACTTGTTGATGAAGCACAAGCAGCCAGTCGCGCTAAAAGTGAGTTTTTAGCCACCATAAGTCATAAAATCCTTACGCCAATCGATGACGTACTGGGTATGACAGAGTTGTTAGTCAATACCGAGTTATCTAGCCGCCAAAAACACTTGGCGGAAACCATTTTCCGAGCCGTCGAATCATTACGCAGCGTTATTAGTAATATTACGGATTTGTCTCAAATTGAGAATGGTAAAGTTCAATTAAGTATTGATGATTTTGATTTGCGGGCATTGCTGGATGATACCGATCAAATAATCACCAGCCAGTCGCAACTTGCCGCGACACTTGTTAAAGATGAAAGCCCTGAAACCAAAGGCACTATCCTTATCGCTGAAGATCAAGCCATTAACCAAGAAGTTGGTAAGTACATGCTTGCCGCACTGGGGTATCAGGTCGATTGTGTCAATAATGGCCTGGAAGCTGTCAACGCCAGTGCTGAAAAGCACTATGACCTAATATTAATGGATTGCCACATGCCGGACATGGATGGATTTACCGCAACCGAGACTATCCGAAAACGAGAATTAGCCGAGTTTTGGCAACGTAGAATTCCAATCATCGCCTTAACCGCCGATGCACAAACAGGCATTGTTGAACAATGCTTAGATGCCGGTATGGATGGCTATCTTGGTAAGCCGTTTAATAGCGATCAATTGCAGGAGGTAGTGAGCAAATGGCTATTAGACAAGCGGCATCAAACAAGACCCGAAGCCACTACTGATGCGGTCGATGGCCGCCAGCAAGGCCTTACCTCCAACATCACCGAGCGTCGCAGTATCGTTTTAAAAGCTGAGGCACTAGAAAACTTAAGGCAAATTACAACAACTGCCGGAGAAACTTTACTCAATAATGCGATTAGAATGTTTCTGCATTCTGCACCCGAAGCTGTACAGGCATTGCGCAATGCTTTCGCCATTCAAGACGGTGCCGCATTAAGAAAAACCGCGCATAGTTTTAAATCAGTGTGCGCCAATTTGGGTGCTCAAGCGTTAGCTGATGCCTGTGCCTCGATTGAAAGTATCGCCAAGCAAGGCAAATTTACGGGCGTGGCAGAGTTGTTGGCGGCTATGGAAGTTAATCTTCCTAAAGTCATTAATGCTCTGACAAAAGAATTCGATAGTGCGGCGCTCGAAAATCCACCGCCTCCTACTCAGCCTAAACTAACCAGTAAACGTATTTTGCTGGTTGATGATGACAGTAACTTTCGTTTAATCACTAGCGTCGCCTTAAATGCCTCGGGATTTTTAGTCGATGAGGCTGTCAGCGGAAGCCAAGCGCTGGAAAAAATTGCCCGACAAGTACCCGATTTAGTGCTGCTTGACGCCGTCATGGATGGACTCGATGGGTTTGAAACCTGCCGCTTATTACGTAATGCACAAAATATGGCCGATGTGCCGATTATTATGGCAACGGGCTTAGAGGATATTGATTCCATCAACCGTGCTTTTGATGCTGGTGCCAATGATTTCGTCATAAAACCTTTAAATTATCCTATCTTGGTCCATCGCTTAGGGTTTATTTTAAGAGCCAGCCAAAACATAGCGGAGCTTAGGAGCAAGAAATTTCAATTAAGTGCCGCTCAGCGCATTGCTCGCTTGGGCTATTGGACTTGGGATGTCACCCTTAATCAATTTCAAATCTCCGAACATTTGGCAGAATTGTGCGGCATTGATTTATCCTCTTTTAATAAAACCTTAGACGGATTTATTGCGCTGATTCATCCTGATGATCAAGGCTTCGTTAAAAACATAATTACAGCGGCACGTAATAAGGCCACCATTCAACATACTGAATACCGCTTACAGGTTAGCCACTCCGAGCCAATTATTGTTCACCAGGAAATCGAAGCCATCACCGAAAGCCAGCATGCCATTATTACCGGCACGGTTCAGGATATTACCCATAAAAAACAAACGGAATTGCAGATACATCGCTTAGCCTATTTTGACAATCTCACCGGTTTGGCAAGTAGGGCTTATTACCATGAGCGCATTGACGATTTCATTAATACGGCTAATCGTCGTAATGAGCAGTTTGCATTTTTGTTTCTCGATCTGGATGGTTTTAAAGATATTAATGACAGCTTTGGACATGATGTTGGTGATCATTTTCTGCAAGCCATTGCCGAACGCCTAAAAGATGTCGTTAGAGACATTGATTTCGCTGCCAGGTTGGGGGGAGATGAATTCTGTATTATTTTGAATAATATCGCCGATGAAGAGGGTATCGCGGAAGTTGCGGACCGTTGTTTGCGGCAGGTTAATCAACCTTTGCAGTTGGATCAGTATCAGCTGAAACCCCGCGTAAGTATCGGTATCGCAATTTATCCCAGGGATGGAACGAACGAAATTGATTTAATGAAAGCCGCAGACGCCGCTATGTATGCCGCTAAACAAGCCGGTAAACAGCGTTATATGTTTTATTCTGATGATATGGCCAGCCAGGCCATCACACGCTTGGAAAAAGAACAAACGTTAAGAGAGGCGTTTGATCAGGATCAGTTTGTGCTGCATTATCAACCGCAAATATCCATGCAGACCGGCAAAATGATTGGTATGGAGGCTTTGATTCGCTGGCAACATCCTGATAAAGGTCTGATTCCACCGCTTGAATTTATTCCGCTGGCCGATCAATTGGGCTTAATTACAGAGCTGGGTAATTGGGTATTACACACTGTCTGCAGGCAAATGGTGCAATGGCACCAAGCCGGTCTACCCTATTTACGAGTCGCCGTGAATATTGCCCCGGCGCATTTTCAAAATCCCGAGTTGTTCAATACGGTTAAAGACTTACTGCAACAGACTGGAATACCGCCCGAATATCTTGAGTTGGAAGTTACCGAAAGCGCGATACAAACGTTCGGTTCGCTAAGCGTCTTTAAGCAGTTAAGAGAGTTAGGGGTAAAAATTGCCATCGATGATTTCGGTACAGGCTATTCTTGTCTTGCTTCGTTAAAACAATTGCCTTTGGATTGCTTAAAAATTGACAAGGTGTTTGTCGATGATGTCTTAAGCAATCCGCATACGGCGTTGCTTTTGGGCACCATTATCGGTTTAGCAAACGCACTCGATTACACGTTGGTGGCCGAGGGTGTTGAAACCAAAGAACAAGCGTTGATTATGCATGGCTTGGGTTGTCACATTATCCAAGGTTATTTGTTCAGTCGTCCGGTCGCCAGTGATCAAATCCCCTCCTTGTGTAATATTGATTTCACGCTACCAAAAAATAATGCCTAACTTTCCCAATTCACCGATGCAAGAAATTAATACTGAAGTCGCTCTACCGCAGTTTCTCAATAAATTTGACGGAAAAATACATTTATCGCCACCAGCGATGAACATCCATGTATTGATGAAAACGCTAGCCGATGACAACATGGGGCAGCGGGAATTGGCCGCAGTATTGCATCATTACCCCGTTATCACCGCCCGACTGATTGCATTATCCAACTCTGTCTGGGCCTGTCCTGCGACTCCGATTAGCAATATCGAAACGGCCTGTGTCAGATTAGGTACCGCAGTTGTTAAGGGCGTTAGTATTGCGATTGCTGTTGCGGCTTCTTTTAACGCCGCACGTTGCCCGGCATTTGATCCAATCCGTTTTTGGACGACCAGCATGCTGGTGTCGGAAGGCGCCGGGTTGCTGGCCGCAAAGTTATCGAACAAAGTGATTTATTGCCAAGATTTTCAATATACCGCGCAAACAGCTGGTATTCTTCACAACTTGGGCTTATTGTGGCTAGCCGACAACTTGGCAACAGACACCTCCGAAGCATTGCATTTAGCCGCCACAGATTCGTTGTTAAGCGTTAACCAAGCGTTAATGCAACAAATGGGTATCGATTATTGTTTGATAGGTGCTTGGATAGGTAAACAATGGCAAATACCAGAAGAATTGATTGCTGTAATGCGGCATCATAGAGACAAATCTTATCAAAATAACGTGTCACCATTGGTTTTACTGGTGGGGGCAGCGGCTAAAATGGTTTCATCAATGTTGCAAGAAAACCATCAAATGCCTGACAATCAACACCTGCATAATTTAGGTATTGACGAGCAACTGCAAAGTATCGTTTTTAATCAGCTTACAAATAAAATTGATTCGACCCGCGAGCTGGCTAAGACCTTGTTTTTGTAGGATTTCAACATAATAAATTATGCAGATTCCTAATGAAAAAACAAACAACGAGGTGTGTTATGTCATTATCAAAAAAATTAGCTGCAGAATTTATTGGAACCTCCTGGCTAGTGCTGGGCGGGTGCGGAAGCGCCGTGCTTGCTGCGGCTTTTCCTGACGTCGGCATTGGTTTTTTGGGCGTTTCGTTAGCCTTTGGGCTCACGGTATTAACCATGGCATTCGCTATTGGGCATATATCGGGTTGCCATTTAAATCCGGCGGTATCTTTAGGGCTTTGGGCTGGTGGTCGGTTTTCAGCCGCCGAACTTGGCTACTACATCCTGGCTCAGGTCGCAGGCGGAATTCTTGGGGCGGGTATTTTGTATCTGATTGCAACCGGCAAGGCTGGCTTTGAAATCGGAGGTTTCGCATCTAATGGCTATGGTGAACATTCGCCAGGAGGTTATAGTTTGGCGGCGGCCTTAACGACAGAAGTGGTATTGACGTTTATGTTTCTTATCATCATTTTGGGCGCAACCGATAAGCGCGCTCCACAAGGATTTGCACCTATTGCCATTGGCTTAGGACTTACGCTGATCCATTTAATCAGCATACCTGTTACCAACACGTCTGTTAATCCCGCAAGAAGTACTGCCGTTGCGATATTTGCCGGTGATTGGGCAATCTCGCAATTATGGCTGTTTTGGGTTGCGCCGATTGCTGGTGCCATCATTGCCGGATTTGTTTATCGATGGTTTGAAGCTGAAGATGTCGAGTAGCTGAGCGTAAGTATGAAAACTGTAAAGCGGGCTTTTGACCTCCGCTTTACAGTTTTGAATTAGTAAAAACCTTTTTGACGCATTTCGGCCTCAAAAAGTTGCAGATATTTTGTTTCCGGATGTTGTCGAACGGCATCTTCCAATAGTTCTATATCCGCACCGTCAACATCGGCGGCAAATAAAATCATTAAACCGCCATCGTTAGAATCAATAATCACGTTCTGCAGTTGTTCAATTGCTCCGCCGCGTTCAGCTTTAATCAATGAAAATTCATAAGCGATACGAGGTTGATTGGCCTTTATAACAATCGCTTCAAGCAATTCCAAATCAGCTTCCGGCAAATCATGGGCAAAGCGATAAGCCAGCTCGGCATCGTCCAAGGCAACCACTTGCTGTTGCAGCTGTTCATTGAAGCCTTGCTCACTGATTCTTTTTAATAATTCAACAGCTGTCATGGCTTGCCCTCCGCTCAGGCACTTTCGGCTTGTCTTGCCAGCAAGCGTTCTGACATTTGTGCCGCAAAAAGTCTTATGCATTCATAAGCTTCAGGCAATGTTTGTAGCAAAGTAGCTAAAATTAGCTCATCGGTAGGCTCTTTTCCAGCCAATTGAAGTTGTGCCTTGAGTTGGTCAAGATTCTTAAGCACAGATACGTTACCTTCAACCAACGCGAAAATAATGTCCACGCTATTGCTCACGACATCCGAAGCCTGTTGGGTTTCTTTAGCGATAATGCCACTTTTCCAAAAGGCTAAACGTAGATATAAGCCTTGTAAAAAGCCCGCACACCAATGCCATACTTTATCAAGCGTCGCATCATCAAGGGCGCTGAAGTCATAGGGAAATTTAAGTTCGTTTTTTAGTAGGGCTTTATTACTGGATTTAACGACGGCTGCAACCGCTTTTTTTAAGTCTTTTGATTGCTTGTTTGTAAGTATGGGGCGTTCCCCGTAAAACAATTCCGCAATCCAATCTGATGGTTCAATGATGGCCGGTGTGATGGCAAGCGCATAAAAAAAACCACTGAGTCCGTCGTGGTTGAGATGTTCATTTTCAGGCACACACTTATCAAGCTCGAGAGTCAGGTTGTGAAGTAATTTGTTATCTATCATGGAAAAAGCCCTTGGAAGTTTTAAAGATTTAACGGTTCTTGAAACAGCTTCAGGTGTTCAGGGTATCCATTAAATCAATCATAAATTCCATGTCTTCGTCTTCAATGCTTGCCCAAACGTCAAAGCTAAGGTTTTTTAACACATCTCTTCCCTTCTCGTCGACATTCATCGCTAATAAAGTGTCTCTTAATTCATCACGCCGGTGAGCTAATCGCGGTCCAACCAGCAAAGCATGCTGAATAACGCCAATTTGGCTTTGCACTAAAATTTTTAGCTGTTTTTTAATAATGTTGGATAAATCATCATAGGCTTCCGCCAAAAAAATACCGACATCGGCGTCTCCGCGCAGCAATTGCTTGGCGACTAAAACATAGCTATCACAGACTTTTATTTGCACGTTGTCGACAGTCAAATCGGCCGGTTCCAGCATGATCATACCCATTAATCTGACATCGGGGTCTTCCGTAACAGCGACACGACTACCCGGCGATAACTCGGTGACATCGCGAATGGCGCTTGCTTCATTGACGGCAATAATAGCTTCATCCGACATGCCTTGTGCCTTAACCAAAGGCAGAAAGCCTTTTTCGCGGACCAGCATTGCAGCATCAAAAGGGTTGGCGTAGATCAAATCAATTTTGTCGAGATGGATTGCTTCGTGTTGCGCTTGAAAACTGTTGTAGAGTTCCAGATGAATGGCTTCGCCGATTTGTTTTTGCAGCCAGGTATTAAAAATGTACCAGCCGGAAATGTGATCAGGGCTGAAATCGGGACTAACGGTCAAAATATATGGCATATGTATCTCCGGGCTCAGATAGTGCGATCAAAATAAGGTCGGATAAAGTTTGCTGCACTCTTCTACTTTGGTGCGCGAAGGTTTGCGGCGTACCGAGGTATAGCCCACTACCTTGCCATTTCTTACATTCGGAATCACCGTTGCTTTCACCCAATAATATCCACCGTCTTTACGTAAATTTTTAACATAGCCTTGCCATTTTTCGCCCCTGCTGACGGTGTCCCATAAATCTTTAAAGGCAACAGGAGGCATATCGGGGTGTCTTAAAATCGAATGCGGCGCATTGAGTAATTCCTCTTCGGTATACCCGGACATTTCCACAAAAGATTTGTTTAAGTGGGTAATGACGCCACTGGTATCAGTGGTCGATACGATGAGTTTGCCGTCTGGATAAGGCGTTTCGATTTGCGTGTACAAGATAAGCCGACGAATGCCTCCGTATAGATCAAGCGTGACTTCTTGGTATTCCCCAATTATGTGTTCCGGTTTCATGTCATAAATCATGGAACATCTCCTGTGCTGCGTGATAAGAATTAACGATTACAACAAATCAGCTACACTGGCCGCTGCACGTTTTACGTCCAAGAAAATCAGCCCCAACTTGGCATTGGGTTTGGCCAGTACGGTCAATACCGATTCGGAGCCAGCATAGGACATCAACACATAACCTTTATCACCTTTGATTAATACTTGCTCCAAACCACCACGCACCAACTCTTGCGCAGTGCGATCACCCAGTGACAGCATCGCCGCGCTCATTGCGCCTACCCGGTCTTCATCCATACCGGCTGGTAACACCGAGGCAATAGTTAAACCATCAGTTGAAATCACTGCAGAGGCTTCGATGTCCCCAGAAGTACCATTAAGTTCTGTTAAAACAGATGTCAACATATCTGCGCGCATGGGATTTTCCTTTGTTAGTTAAATGGTTGATGAAATTAACGATTTTCGACGGCATAGCGACTGGTTAACGCCCAGGCTAGCGATACGAATTCCGGTTGATTAAAATGAGGGATGCCGCTAATAGCTAAGACAAATCTGTTTTTACCGATGAATAACGGCCAAAAACCTACTTGGCTATTACCAAACACGTCAACCACCGCCCAAGCATGGCTACCTAGCCCCATGTTATTAATTAATAGTCTCGAGCGGCGTTCATGCACTGTGGCAATCTCGGCGCTTAATGCCGACAATTCTTCGGCAACTTCATGCGGAAAGCCTTGACTGGCAAGATAAAAACCTTGTTGATCGGCAAGTAATACTTTGCCATTTTCTGAAAGCGCGCTCAGTAAACCGGGGAGCATTTCTTCTAACGTGCCGTCCGGGTAATGCAGTACGTTTGGTAAACCTTGTATCCAACCAAGTTTTTGACAGTGATGAAGTAATTCCAGACATTTTTGTTCGTCTTCCTGCCCCATCAATTGCTGTAAATTTTCGATATTTAAAAGAGGCGTGCTGGGTTCTTGCAATAAGTTTCTTAAAAATTGCCGTGATTTATCAACATCCCTAGAGCAAACCGCGTAATAAGCACCAGCAGGAGTCGGATAAATATAAAGCCCTTGGCTCAATGCATACTGGCTCATGCTTCTTCCTCAAGCCCTGGATCCAATGAAAATAACAACGATTGCACCAGTACCGACACATCATTTTTAACACGGGCATCTACCGAAAATACCGGTGGTTTAATGCCTAACGTTTTAAGTTGCAGATGGTAATCGTCAATAGTCGGTGTCGTGCTTATATCCATTTGCGTTACACCAATCGCCACACCGGTTTCGCCAATAAATTTATCGAAGGCCTCTAAAAAAAACTTCATATCCTGAAATGGATCGGTACGGGTGTTGTCTAACAGTAAAATTAGACCGATACCGCCGTTAACCAAAATCTCCCACATAAAATCAAAGCGTTCCTGGCCCGGCGTACCGTATAAATGAATTTTTTCACCACCAGCCAGATTCATAATGCCGTAGTCCATCGCGACGGTAGTAGCCGCTTTTCTGGATTTAGTCATGTCGCTGGCAGCGGCATCTGTTTTGATTGGTGGAGTATCACTAATGGAATTGATCGCGGTAGTTTTGCCTGCGCCAACCGGCCCGGTAAAAATAATTTTGTATTGGCTCATGATAGGTAGGTCCCGTTATGCTTTATTGCCACGTAATTTGCTGATGATGCGCCCCAGCAATCCCTGTTTTTTTATAGGATTAAGATCTGGAGGTTGTACTAATTCATCAGACTCCCGTCTTGCTTGAGCTACCAAACCCATTGCATGTGCGGCACTTACAAAGACAAACACATACTGCGGCTTAATGTTAAGAACTACAGCAACATCTCCTAGAGTTCTAGGCTCCTGAACTAGTAGCGCTGCAATCCGCATCGCATGTGGCGTAATTAATAGACGGCTAAAATTTGGCCAATGTTTTAAATACACCGGATGATCGACATCAATGCTATCTGGATAGCGGCCTTTAGAGGTCCAGCACGCCAATTTCCATACAAAAGCATCCATGCTGTGAAATTTTTCAGGCGATTTGGTTAATGTCGATAACTCACTATGAAAAGGCGATAGCGACATTTTCTTGCTGGGCGCATGGTCTAATTTAAGGCTAGCAAATGCCCTGAGTTCCTTGTCTTCGGCATCCAGCCAAATTTCATGGCTTTGTGGAAGTAGTACAAGTTGCCGCCAACCTGAATGTAATTGCAGAGTTTCGTTTTTATCTTGGCAAGTATTGATGGCTGACTGTATGTAACCTTGAAAATAATCTTTGGGCACGTAAGTCGCCTTGGCAAATTGCGCGGGATCATTGACATCAACGCCTTGTACATTGCCAATATAAGTGCCGAATGCCGCTTCGTTTAGCTGCATTGCCGTTTGATGTTTGGAAGTCTTGTTTTGTTCGTCGGTGTTGATGGTGTAACTTTTCAATACCGGTTTTTCTTCAGGTATATCGTCTACAGACGCTTCGTTATCAGCTATGGTAGGTGAATTTTTCTTAGCTTGTTCAAACCTTGCTTTAGCTTCGGCCAGTGCGCCCAGCATGTCTTCAGATTTAACGGGTTTTTTAACCGAAACAACATTGTCCAGATAGACGTTTTGCAACGATAAAACGATAACTTGTTTGACTGTGGGCTTGGCCAAGCGTTCAGCTAATAGTTGCTTGGCATTAACGCTGTCGCCATCGAAAATATCAACTTCCGCTGAAGCCTTATCGACAACGACTGCTGCGCCCTGACAAGGACCTTTTAAATACATGACCATCGTCCTGACGCTGCGCTCATCCATTGCGTGCAGTGCCACTTTTAACGGACTTTTTGCGTTATTCGACATTATTCAGGCCCTTAAAATATATGCTTAGCTGCTGCCATGCATCAGGTACATCCATGTCGGCATCTGTTAATTGTTTGAGCATCTGATTAAAGCCGCCGGCGTTTCGGGTGGATTGATAAAGCTCCAATAATTCTGCTTGTAGCTCCAACCTATCGGGTTCCGCCAAGATAGCCGATTCCAGGACTGTTTGCGCTTCTGTCAATTGACTGTATTCAATAAAATCGCGGGCCAGGCTTAACGCATCGACCTGTATTTGATTTGTATCTTCAATCACTTTAGCTAACTGAGTTGTACCGATGATTCCCGAGCTAAAAATCGAATATCGATTACCGGGTAATAGTTGATGATTCATTTTTGGCGCTTGCAGATAAGTAACTAATGCTGCAAATTGCTCGACATTTAACGCTGATTTAGTGCCCGTCACCATGCGCCTGCTGATAGCCAGTCCACGCTTATTTAGGATAATTAAAAAATCGACCAGCGCCGCATAAAGTTGTGCATCAAGGCGTGCCTGATAACAATAATAAATTCGCTGTATATGAGTAAGTAAACAGGTCGGTTTTTGTGCGATTCGAGATGCCAGTGAAACCAATAGTTCGCCATCAGCTGACGCCGTCTCCACAAAAAGGCTTTTGCTTTGTTGCCAAAAGAATAAGCTGGCCGGTGTCGACGCAAGTATTTTTTCATCATTACAAGTAATCAGAGACAGTTTATTATTCATTTTAGGTTTCCCGATAACATCCGTTAGAGCCTAGTTTAAAGGCCATATATTTCAAGGATGCAACACGTCAAACTTTTAATCAGTTCAAAGTTCCCCTATCCTGTAGAACATTTTTTTAACCTAAATATTGAAGAGATCATGACCGAAGCAGCTACATTATTTTCCGATGCCAAACTTGTTATTCCCGGCGGTGTTAATTCGCCGGTTAGATCGTTCAGTGGAGTCGGCGGCACGCCGGTATTCATCAATCACGCGTCCGGGCCTTATATAACTGACAGTCTAGGGAATAGTTATATCGACTATGTTGGCTCCTGGGGGCCAATGATTTTGGGCCACGCCCATCCGGAAGTCATTGCAGCGGTAAAATCAGCGGCCGAAAAAGGTTTAAGTTTTGGCGCACCGACAGAAATTGAAACCCGCATGGCGCAACGGGTTTGCGACTTGGTGCCTTCCATTGATTTAGTACGCATGGTCAGCTCCGGCACTGAAGCTACTATGAGTGCCATTCGCCTGGCGCGCGGCTTCACCGGCCGCGATAAAATCGTCAAATTCGAAGGCTGTTACCACGGACATTCAGACTCTTTATTAGTTAAAGCCGGTTCTGGGGCGTTGACTTTTGGCGTACCCAGCTCTCCCGGCGTGCCGGCTTCAGTGGCAGAAGACACGCTAACGTTGACTTACAACGACAGCGACGCGGTTAAAAAACTGTTTGCCGACATCGGCGAACAAATCGCCTGCATTATTGTCGAACCGGTAGCTGGCAACATGAACTGTATTCCACCGGTGCCGGGCTTTCTGGAAACCTTGCGCGAAGTCTGCGATCAATACCAAAACGTGCTGATTTTTGATGAAGTGATGACCGGCTTTAGAGTCGCATTAGGTGGCGCGCAAGCTGTTTACAACGTCACGCCTGACTTGACCACACTGGGCAAAATAATCGGCGGCGGCATGCCGGTAGGTGCTTTCGGCGGCCGTCGCAACATCATGGAACAACTCGCTCCACTCGGTCCGGTTTATCAGGCGGGTACATTGTCCGGTAATCCGGTAGCGATGGCCGCAGGCTTAAAAACCCTTGAGTTGATAGATCAACCCGGTTTTTATGAAACATTGACCGCAAAAACACAAAAGCTCACTTCCGGCTTGAAAGCCTGTGCCGGTCAAGCCGGTATTGCTCTTAGCACCAACAGTGTCGGTGGCATGTTTGGCTTATTTTTTACTGACCAGCCTCAAGTCACCCGCTTTGCCCAAGTGATGCAATGCGACCAAAACCTCTTCAAGCGCTTCTTCCATGCCATGCTGGATGAAGGCGTATATCTGGCACCGTCCGCATTTGAAGCAGGCTTTGTCTCTATCGCCCACAGTGATGAAGACCTGGATAAAACGCTGGATACTGCAGAAGCAATCTTTAAACGCTTGTAAATCTTTTGGGCTTTGCGGCAATGTCGCAAAGCCCGTCATCCATTCGAAATGAATACACTATCTATCATCCCTTCCTGGTTATGGGCGTTATTAGGCTTGCTGGCGGGGGCACTGATAAGCCGCTTAATTGCCGGTAATGACAAAACCACGCTGCAGCAATTTAAAACCGATCTTGCTATCGCTGAAGAAAAACTTAAACAAGCTGCCAACATCGACGTCGAATTTAAGCAGCTGCAGCAGCGATTTTTAGAGCTCAGCCAAGAAAACGCCAAGTTGCATGCAAGTATGTCGAGCCAAGCCAGTCACGCCGCAGAAAAAATCCAGCTTTTACAAAACGCCGAAGCCCGCCTGACGACCCAGTTTGAAAACCTGGCGGGTAAGATTTTTGAAGAACGCAGCAAGCAATTCACCGAACATAACAAAACCAGCCTCGACCATATCGTCACGCCGTTACGGGAGCAGTTGGGTGAGTTTAAGCAGCGCATCGAGACGGTCTACGATAATGAAAACAAAGACCGTATTTCCCTGCGCGAAGAAATTATCTCGTTGCGGCGCGATACCGCGCAAATGAACCAAGAAGCCCTGAATCTGACCCGCGCGTTAAAGGGCGACAAGAAAACTCAGGGTAACTGGGGCGAGATGATTTTGGAGAAAGTGCTGGAAAAATCCGGGCTACGCAAAGGCATTGAATACGACACCCAAGGCGCCTTCCGCGATGAAGACAACAGACTGTTTAAACCGGATGTCATCGTGCGTCTGCCGGAAAACAAAGACATCGTCGTCGATTCCAAGGTATCGTTGGTCGCGTATGAGCTTTATTGTTCAACCGACGACGATCAAGAACGCATTCAAGCATTAAAACAACATACCGACGCCGTGCGTGAACACATCAAAGGCTTGAGCAACAAACATTACGCTGGTCTCAAAGGCTTGCGTTCATTGGATTTTGTCCTGCTATTCATACCCATCGAATCCGCGTTTATTGCCGCTTTTCAGGCTGACGAACGCTTATTCACCGATGCCTTTGAACATAATATCGTAGTCGTCACGCCCACCACCTTATTGGCTACTTTGCGCACTATCGAAAACATTTGGCGTTACGAGCGTCAAAACGAAAACGCCCGCGCCATCGCCGACAAAGCTGGCATCGTCTACGACAAAATTCGCGGCTTTGTGGAAGATTTGGACAAACTGGGCAAGCAATTGCATACCGTCCATAGCACTTACGACGGCGTGATGAGCAAACTCACCCAAGGCCAAGGCAACTTAATCCGCCAAGCCAGCAGTTTTGTGGAATTGGGTGTTAAGGTTAAGAAAACGTTGCCTAAATCGATTACTGAGCAGGCGGGGATTGAGACAGATGAAGACTGAGTTTTAGCCTAAATAGTTCAACGTGAATTCAAGAACCCACCAACTTTACAGCGTCCATGCCGGATAGTTCGCGCCAAAAGCTGTTGTTGGCAACGCGTTAGGTGAGCGTTTACGACATCAGTTTTCGATACATACCAAGCCTGAAAAGCTAGTCGCCTGATATAGGCCATTGCCTTTAATTTCAAGATTGCCATAACCGCCTTTGAACATTTTGCTGCCACTCACCATGGTGACCAGTTCAATCGGATTGTTGTCGGTATCCAATAAAACAACATCTTTGGTAAAAACGCGACCTAGTTCGATAGAGCCTGACTTTAAACGAATAATTGATGCCGCTGTAAATTGACCGACGCCATTTGCTGTTAAACCGGAATAAGACGTTCCGGTTACCGACTTACCGTCCAGGGTGGCTTGCAAATTGCCTGAAAAACAGCTGTTTGCGGTGCCAAAAAACGTAGCATCTGGAAAATAATTGCTTTTATCTTTCAAAATATTACAAGCGGGATCAGGGCTTAACTGTTGAATAGTGCCTGATATGGGCTTGCAGGCATAGGGAGCGGCCAGTGCGTTGACAGAAGTTAATGCTAATAAAACAGCAGGAATAAACGTGAAATATTTCATGATTCGGTGCCTAAAAGTAAATGGATAAGTTTTGTAACTCGTGCTGTAACAATCGACTGTATGTCATAAGCCATTGTCCGCTCGATCTTTTAAATGAAGGCAACATCTCTCCACTTAAAAAAAAGCCCTCGTGATAAAGAGGGCTAGCGGAGGAGGTTGTTCATATCTTTTATCGGGTCATTGAGGCATCTATGCTCTCAGAAATGGTCGACGGTTGGATGATAACTTGTTGTTGAGACATGTTCTGTTCGCTGACGAACATTGATGTCCCTATTTCGCGAAGTGATATGAGAACTAAAAACATTTTAATAATTACAAGGCACTGTTCATGGTATTCATTTTTGTTTTTCGCGACCAAACAACCCAAATATCAATATTGCAGCCGTGACAATACCGGCATACAGCATATTTTGTTTGGATGCGCCTAGTAAGTAAGCCCCGCCAATTCCCAAGCCCATGCCTAAGCCAGTAAAAGCTAAACTACGCATGAATCTGCATACGGAACAATCTTGATTGTAGTTTTTCATCGCTATATTTCGCTGTATTTTAGAAGCATTTAGTAGTTCGGCGCCGTTGCCTGATCCTGACGTATTTGCCATTGCTTACGTAGCACATGTTTTATCAGCAATTCTTGATCGTCTTCGCGGATATGAGTGTAATCAAGGCTGATTAGGAAACGGTCTGGCTCAATTTGTTGGCAATTGATAACTTTACTGTAGGCAAGAATCAGAGCAACAGTAGTGGGTAAAAATATTTCTATGGCTAGATGTTGACCAATTTGCAGCGGGCTACTTTGGTAGAAAGCCAAGCCGGTAGCGCTTAAGTTAACATCCTGATAATTCTTCGGATTAACATCGCTGCCTATGATCATAGTGGCTTGGGCAATGGCATTAATTTTGCCATCCAGTATTTTGTATAACGCCATCATTTCGGGATTTTGGCTTTCCAATCGTTGAATGAACAATGCGGCTTGTTGGGATAAAACATCCAAACTAGCGGCTAAAGAAAATTCAGCAGACATTTGACTCATTAATGCGTTGAGACCGGAATTGACAGTGGCTTCATCAATCAACCGGTATGACAAGCTGATGGTGTCATCAACTCTGAAAAAACGTCGCCTTTCTGTTGCTATATTCTGCATGGTCATTCCTGATTTAAGGTTTCTTGTCTGGAGTCGTATCTGTTTGAATGATTTGAGTATTGGTCGAATCTGTATTCAGTAGCACGTCATCTCTGGCAATAACAATTTCCACCCGGCGATTAATTGCACGATTTTGTGGTGAAGTGTTAGGCACCAATGGGTGCGTTTCAGCATGGCCTTCAATCAAAAACCGTTGCGGATCAAGGTGCATTTTTTCAAACATATATTGAGCCACTGTGACTGCGCGCGAGGATGATAATTCCCAGTTAGAACGGTAGGTTGCCGTCTTAATTGGAATGTCATCTGTATGTCCGGCAACAATTACTTTGCCTTCTGATTTTGACACCGAATCGGTAATTTTATCCATGACAGGTTCAAACCCAGGCTTTAACACCGCACTTGCCGAGGAGAATGAGCCTTTTTCATTAATTCGCACAATAATTCTTGAACCATTTGTTTCTACTGTGACCAAGCCTTGTTCAATTTCAGTAGCCAGTTGCTTTTTGATATTTTCAGCCTGCTCTTTGATTTCCTCCAGCTTGGCTTCGATTAGTTTCTGCTTTGCTTTTTCTAGGTCTTCAGGCGTTTCACTAATCTTGTCACTGTCTTGAGCGGTGGATTGCTTCACCTCATCAAGTGGTGAAGGGGTAACTTGTCCGGGGCTAAAGTTCTGCGCAATAATACTGGTTCCCATCGGCACTTGGTCAACCTGGACCTCTCGCTGCACGCCAAAGGCATCTTTCATCGAGTCGGCAACCGCTTTAAATTTAACTACTTCGGTGCTTGCCATCGACAACAACAACACAAAAAAACACATTAATAGCGACATCATATCGGCAAATGTCGCCAACCACATTGGTGCGCCTACCGGTGGACACTTAGGACAATCAGCCATGGTTATTCCTCACTACGTTTTTTCTCTGAGACATAGGTATAAAGTAATGTTTTTAATATTTTTGGGTTGGTGCCTTCCTGCAAATTAACAATAAAATTAAGTGCAAGTTGGCGATTGGCCTTTTCGTAGTTAAGTACACTGGCCAATTTATCTATCATCGGTAAAGCGAACACGTTAGCGATCATAGCCCCATATAACGTGGTTAATAAGGCTACCGCCATTGCCGGACCTATCGCGGCGGGATCGGACATATTAGCCAACATTTGTACTAAGCCGACCAGGGTGCCGATCATGCCCATAGCAGGTGCCAGATCAGCCACACCTTTCCACATGTTTTGTCCGACTTCGTTACGGCTAACCATTAAATCAATGTCCTGTTGGAGCATTTCTCGGACAAATTCAGGAGAACAGCCATCAACACAAAGCCTGATGCCTTTCTTCATAAAGGGATCGGTCACTTCAGCTGACTCTAGCGCCAACAGTCCACTTTTACGGGCAGTATCTGCCAGGGCAACGGCTTCTTCGATTAAGATGGTTGGGTTGATTTTTTTATTCATAAATGCACGGCCCACCACGCCAAATGAACGAAAAAAGTCATCCAAAGGTACGCGCATCAACGAAACGCCAAAGGTGCCGCCAAATACAATTAATAATGATGGCACATCAATAAACATCGAGATCGGGCCTCCGACCATGATGGCCGCCACGATAATGCCAATACCCAATACAAAACCAAGCAAAGTTGCAATATCCACTTCTTCTTTCCTCTTTCTAAAAATTAGTTGTTTTTAACTATGACTAGCGTAGTTAATTTTTTGACAATTTAAAGGGTTGAGATGGTGGGGGCTATTGCAAAACGTAGTAAGAAAGGCTGCAAATAGAGGGTGCTAGTGGCGGTATAAACACTTTTTGATTGATAAATAGTTAAGACGTCCATTTCGCACTTTGTCGCTAAGCGGCTGAGGGTCAGGGCGGTTACTTTTGCTTGCAAATGCGAAAAACCACGATAACTGACTTGCCGATTCAAAAATAATCCAGCCTTTTGAGCTTCATCTGAGAATGACTGAGCAACATGGGCTGGCAGCAGCACGTAAAATAATCCGTCTGGCGACAAACATTTATCCACAGCTACGATTAAATCGTCATAGGACAGGCAATCGGTATGTCGAGCAATATTTCTTAAGGCATCATCGGCTTTACTGTGCTGCTCAAAAAACGGCGGATTGCTGATGATAATGTCGTATTGTCGATCAGTGGCTTGGGCGTAAGCTTGAATATCCTGATGTACGGCGGTCAGTCGATGTGCCCATAAACTGTTGCTGAAATTTAGCGCCGCTTCTTGATAAGCCTCTTGAGTAACCTCAACTGCCGTCACTTGCCCAGCACCTAATTGTGCTGCGCACAACGCCAGCACGCCGGTGCCGGTGCCGATGTCCAGCACGGTATTGCCCGGTTTGACCGGTGCCATGGCACCGAATAGCAAGCCATCGGTGCAGATTTTCATGCCCGACTGTTGCTGTCGAACTGAAAATTGTTGGCAGCGGAAGATGCTCAAGACCAGCCTTGATCGTTTTGTTTACTATCATCTGAGGTTGTCGTGGCTTCCGGAGTCATTTTCTTTGTCTTCGGTAACCACAAACGGCCACTGGCAAAACATCCCCAGCCCCATTTCAACCAGTTAAGCAACGACACCGCCAGCCATAACGACCAGGCCAACATTAAAAGCCGATAAACAATCAACGGCACTGAGATCACGGTAGCCACAGGCAAGCTGGCTGCGCTTCTGTCCTGATACCAATTAAGATTAAAGGCGGACGATTGATTGCCGGTAATCTGCATTTCCGGCGAACCCAACAAGCCTTGTTCAACCGCCAAAAACAGCAAGCCCAGCGCTAACAATGTCAGGCCAGCGATTAGCACTTGTAACAGATTGAAGTAACGCGACTCAATATCGGCGTCTTGCTTGCGCCAGCCCAGTAACACCAGCCAACCGATCACCAGCCCGGCAGCTTCAATGGCAATCTGGCTAAGACCAAGCAACAGCAAAAACCATTGCCAATGTTTTAAAGGTGTCAGAGGGATTTTGCCCAAAGCAAAAGCTAAGAGAACGATAACCAGCAACACGCCCCAGAATAAAACCGCCGGTCCAAAACGCGGGCCTAAAGTCAGCAAAACCCAGCGATCTTGCCCTAAGCCGATATTCAAGCGGCTGTTAACGCTGGCAACACCTAAGTCAACATCAGGAGTGCTTAAGATGCTAGTGATGCCGGTGGCTTGTTGCCAAGAAAGGGCAATGTCCTGTTTGCCTGGATTGACCGGCAGGGTAAGTTTTCTGCCTTCTTGCCGAATCGGTTGCATTTGGCCGTTGATGGTGACCGATTGCAGCGCGGCTTGATCAGGCAAGGTGATGCTGTGCTGCCCGCCTTGCGAACTGCGCAGACTGATGCTGAGCTGAGCTTCCTGGCTGCGTTGCCCAGGTTTAATACTTAAGCTACTGCTGTCGATGGTTAATGTTTGTCCTTCAACGGTGTCCGGCCGGGTAATGTTCAGCGTGAGCTGTTCGCCCGGCCAGGGATGCCATTCCGGTAGCCATTGTCCAGTATTGTCCAGATGCATCATGGCAATGCCGGACGTTTCCAGATGCCAAATCGGGCTGATGTCGGCTTGCCAGACTTCAATCCAATGCTCGTTTAGTGCGGCGGTTAAAGCGATTTTCTCGGCTTTTTCCAGCGTCGATTGCCATTCGAAAAGTGTTTGGCCGGAAGGCATATTGACATCGACATTACCGGATTTAACACGCACGCCGGGCGTAGTTACCGACTCGCCAGCCAACAAAGGCACTGTCAGAACCACGGCAGCATCGGCTGGAGAAAGCCGAATCACGCGAGTCACCACACGCCAATCCAGGCCCAATTGTAAGTTTCGCTCAATCCGGACAAACGGCGGCAACGCCGCCGAAGTTAGCGCTGATTTATCGGTTTGATTGCTTGGCGATGCGGCCGCTTGCACTCGAGTAAATTGCAATTGCTCATCGGCCAGCCCGTTTTCTTGCAAGCCCAGCACATCCCAACTTGTACTGGCCAGTTTTACGACTTTAGGTTTTAGCGGTAGCGGCAGGGTGAATTTGCTTAATGCCGGAGCGGGCGCCGCCAGCGTTACTTGATGCGGCCCGGCACTCAGGTTTAACCATAAGCCGTTGCCGTCACGATATAGACCTTGAGCGTTCTCGCCATCAACTAACACTTGGTTGGGAAACCATTGCTCAATGTCCGCCGGTAACGGCACAGCAACTGATTGTTGTGCATGAATTTGCAGGCCAATCGTCAACTCTTGGCCGCTAATGGTCAGTTGCATCTGTGAAATTTGCGCGCAACTGGGTAGACAGTCCGGCGCTTCCAACAGTTTATTTTTTAAAGTATCAAGTAGCACCTGGTCGGGAAAATCAGCGTAACTGTCCTGGCTCGGTGACAACAGCGCGGGCAGTAATACCAGCCACAATGCCAGCGGCGCTAACGGTTTTATTTTGAATAAAAACTTCTCCGCCATCCCAAACATCAATAGCGCCAATACGCTCACCAAGGCAACGCGGATAAAATTGAGCAGCAAGGTTAAGGTCGGCGACAGTAGCCACAAATGCACTTGTTGACCGGCATCTACCGCGCCATTCCAAGACAGCACCACTTTATGCCATTGCCATTGCGGCAGACCGGGGCCGGTTTGTACGCGGGCTTTGGGATCAATGCGGTCAAAGTTGACGGAGCTATCGACGCTTTCCGCCATACTATAAGCCTTCTTACTTAGCATTTGCCGATCTTGCATCACCATCGGTGCCACCGGTTCCGCAGCTGGCGCCATAGATGCCACTTCAATCGACGCAGAATCAGCATAAGGTGCCGGTACGATGTCCTGCCAAGCTTGTTCCAACTGCGGATACAGGCCTATGCGCAATTGCGACACCATAAACGGCACGGTAATCAAGATGAGCGCCAGCCAGCAAAGATTTCGATAACCGCGAATGTATTTAAGTAGTTTATTCTCAGGCAATACTTTCACCAAAGCCGTTGCGGCCAAAATATTCAGCCAGACAAAATGCGGCGACTCCGGCTCATGCCAAAGCAGTGCCAGTGTGATCAAAGCAAACACGCCCCACGGCAAAGACCACAACCGACTGGTAGCGAGTGCTGCGATCAATACCATAAATAAATCCAGCAGAGTCCAACGCGAAAGCCAGCTGTCCGGCACATTATCAACACCGCTGGCGGCAACTAAGCGCCAGCCAGGCGGCAAATTGAGTTCGGCGCGCACATTATGAAAATTTTGCGCCCAACCCACGGAAGTCAAATCACTAATGCTGCCTTCAATGCGGCTGTCGGCATCCAAATTGATTTGGCCTTTTCTGACTTCAACGCCCTGTTTATCGCCTTGGCGGGTAATCAACTGGTTGTTATTATCCAGAGTCACGCGGCCCAAATGGGTTTGCGGTAAGGCATTCAAACGCCAGTCTCGCGTCATGGTGCCGGTAATCCGGTCATTAACGGTGTAGCCCGTGCCGGAAAAATCCAGCCATAGTTGCCGGTTGAGATTGAGTTGATTGGGTTCAGGCTCCGGATCGCCGCGGCGAATGACATTTAGGCTCATCGCCTGACCTTGTTCGATTTTGTAAGCAGGCAAAGCTTTCCAGTCATCCGGCAGATTGGTCTGGCTGGCGTCAATAGCGGCGGGTTGGGCAACTTCCACCATCCGTAACGCGGGGCGCGCCTCAAATACCCAAACTTCCGAGTCAGGCCAATTTTGGGTATCTGTATTCAAAGTAAGCGTGTTGATTTCACTGGCATGCCGGGCGAGCAAGTCAATCTGCCAATGACCGGGACGCACTTGCAATAACAACTGTCCATCGGGCTCCAAACGCGCGGGCAAGGCGCTTTGCAAATGCATGGGGATAAAATCGTCCAGCATCGGCTTGGCGAGTCTGATTTCTCGTTGTTGGCCGGATACGTCCAGTTCGATACGGGTTAACACTTGCAAGGGCACGTCATCACTGATTTTTCTGAACACCTGAATATCCAGGTTGTTTTGGCTATCGTCCGCTTTGCTTTGCCCGGTTTCGCTTTGCTTTAACCACAACTGACCATCTTTAATGGCGGGCGTCGTAATGGCTCGACCATTGACTTGCACACTGATCAAGCCGGTGTCGGCGGGTATTTGTAGGTTATCGGGCAGATTATCCCAGAAAAATTCACCGCTGATTTGGTAAAGCCCCGGCGTCAATTTTATCGACGGCACGCCGTCTTTATCCATTACCAGCGCGGTTTTGTTATTAGCACTAACGTTGAGCGGCCAATGCTCGTTATTACCCGGTAAGCTGATCCAGCTATCCTGATAAACTTTCCAAGTGATGGCAAAGTTGCCTTTCATGGGGTGCAAATCCAGCGTCAACCGGATCGGCCAACTGCAGCGCTTTTGCTCGACACTGTTATAAATAAACGGACAAGCCAGCTCGGGATTATCCTGTAGCACCCAGGCAATCCAGGGTTTTAGAGGCTCCGGCACTTGTTCCGGAGTTAATGCTTTGGCCTGAGACAACGGCGCAAACAGCAAGGTGCTTAACAATATCAACCAAGGGTAAAAGGTCATGAGTGTCTCCGGATGTTAAAACGCCGCTGTTGAGTGCAAAAAAACTAAACGGCTGGTTGCGGCAATCTTGCAATAAAATCCCTTTAGCTACAAGGCATTAAGCCGTTCATGGTGAGCAGTGTCGAACAGTCGAACCATGATCGGCTTAACTCATCTTTAGATAAACTTAACTATATAGCGAGTTTCTTTGTAGGGAAGAATCAATACGAAATTACCAAGTGGGAGCGACGCCCGCGTCGCGATTTATAGCCTCCAGTCGCGACGTGGGCGTCGCTCCCACAAAGCATTTTTACAGCAATCAAATGATGCTGAATAGTTACAGATAAACTCACTAACTCAGTTCGGGAACAAGCACATGATTAAAAAAGCCAATCTATTTGAACAGCTCCCCAAGCCAGCAGCTGAAGAGAATTTTGAAACATTGCTGGAAACGCCCTGTCTACAGCTAGAGCGCATCATCTCCCAGGCGCATGCCACAACGCCAGGTGAATGGTTCGACCAAGACAGGCCGGAGTGGGTAGTGTTGTTGCAAGGCTCAGCATGCTTGCAGATTGAAAATGAGCTCGAGCCTATACTCCTAAAACCCGGTGATTACCTGCTTCTACCAAGCCATCTGCGGCATCGGGTTGAATGGACTGATCCGGAGCAGCCGACTATTTGGTTGGCGTTGCATGTGGGTTGAGATTAAAACACTCCACAATTTCCCGGTAGTGCTAGCGATTACGGGCTGGGCGGAGTCGCGGTAGTGTCAGATGCTGGCGGTGTACTTTTGGGCGGTGGGGGCGGCGTAGGATCTGGGGCCGGTGACGGAGGAGGGGGTGGCGGTGTTGGTGCTGGTTCAGGGGCGCTTGAACTGGAACTTGATCCAGGATTGCTATCCATATTGTTGCTACCAACGCTTGAACCTGAGTTATAGCTTGGGCTGGCGTCAATTGCTGAACTACTGGAGCCGTTGTTGCTTGATTCGATGCTGACGCTTGGCGTTGTCGTTGGGTAACCGCTAGTACTTATGCCCAAGTCAGTACTGGTTGAGCTGTTGGGTGTCGAAATTGTGTCATTGTCAAAGCTTGTCCCTGAATTGCTGCTGATACTTGTATCAACGCTAGGTGCAATGCTTGGATCAGTAATGATTGTGCCAGTGCTTGGATTTGGTGATATTCCAGGATTGGGCTCTGCGAAAGTTAGTGTACTCGAGTTTGAATCTAAGTTAAGCGCGGTTGCTGGTCCAGTAGTAGTGTCCGACGTTGGTGTTAAATTGTTTTCGAAGCTTGTACCAACGGAAGGAGAAGTAGTGTTTTCTGTGCTGCTATCACTAATTGGGTTAGTTATAGCGGTGCCGCCGATTATTGGGTTAACTACCAGCCCGGTACCGGGTTCAGCAAGCGTATTAACCACTGCCTCGGAGCCGTTAATTGGCAAACTAGCGGGAGTAGCAGGTTTGCCAGTAATTGGAACGGGATTTAGATCAGGCTTTGAGCCATGTCTTGGATTGTCAATTTGAACTAATCCAGGCTGATTATTGATAGCGCCGTTGTTTACCCAATGAGCTCCTTGATGCTTCTCTGGGTGTTGATGATCAAAATGCATTTCATCACGATGATTTTTTTGATGTTCATGATGTGGGTCATGACTATGATGATTTTCGCGATGACGACGCCACCCGCCCCAAGTGTTGTAATACGGATCGCTGTAGACTGGGGCATTGCTATAAGTAATCGTGTTGGGCGTCCGGGGCCTAGCGTTATTGTAGATGTTGTAATTAGAGTAATTGCTGCTGTAAGCAAAATATCTGCTAGGCGCTTCGGTAATTGCAGACTGCTGCAGTTCGTGCATCTTACTCATCAGCTCATCGAGCATTTGTTCGGCAACTAATTCCATTACCACTTCCCACTCATCATTAGCTGCGAAGCGGCGCTTCACTTGGCTGTAAACCAAATACTCGTCATCATCATAAAGCTTGCCTTGCGCCAGCAATACGTTGTCTTGATAAGACAAAATTTTCAGTTGCAGCCGAAGAGAATGGATCGAATCGTCGGTTTGCAGTCTATTTTCATCGGCCAGCTGTAAGCGAATGGCGTTTTCCAACAACAGCAAGGCATAGTTATTTTGGATTGGCTGTGATGCGACGGCGGTGGAGGGGATATGTTCGATACTGATTTTGGCTAAATCACGCTGACGAAAATCGGCTAATTTACTGGCGCCGCGGCTAGGCGTGGCACTGCAGCCGATAATAAACAAAAGTGTCAGAGCCAATATTGCCGGCAGTCGATACTGACAAAGCATTTGAGCGAGTTGATACATGGTTCTACTCCTATTTAAAATGGCTGTGACCGAAGCAATGCTTTAGATAATTGGCATGGCCTCATTCACTCCATCCGCAGAAGCGAAGATTCTCGTCAATTAGCCGTAAAGCCCTAGCGTGAAAGCTGAGCCTAAAGCAATCGACTGAACATGATCTGAATAGCTCAATTTTGTTGATTAATACTCGCGTGGCTATCTCGGAGGCTAAATTAAACTGTGTTATTTAACCTATTAAAACAGGGTATATTCCACGTTTTTGAAAAATAAAACGCCGACTCCCCGGTCAAACAGTAATGAAATTTTTACATAACCCATTGTAAATAAAACGTTAATTTTTAAATATTAGTTATTGGCACGAGTTGTGCTTTATAATTTTTAGATGGAACAATAGATCGCAAGTAATTGCATCGATTGGCTCAGGAAAGAGTTAACCGTCAGGGAATGTTAAGAGCCCAGGCTCTTAAGCCACCCCCGTCGCGAGGCGGGTTCGGAAAGCCACGGGTCTTGATCCTAACAAGACAGCCGGGTTGTCCTCTCAATATTGGGGGGCTATGAGTGCATTCCTCAAACACAAGAATGCGCTTAATCAACATAATAACTACTAGGAACTAAAACGATGACTCAATTTAGAAAATTGGCTATTGCAGGCGCGGTAACTGCATTGATGATGAGTGCAACTGCGGCGGAAGCCCATGTGTCTTACAACGTAGGCGCTTCAACTGCCAATAACAACGCAGTAGGTCCATGGACTGGTGGCGCACCAAGTTATGACGGCAAATTGCCAGTAACTTGGGTAGCAAATGTCCATAACGATGTAAATCCTTATGCGACTTATGAAGTGTCTAAAGCTAACGCTATAGAAGAAGGCGCAGACGCGAGCTATGCCGTTGAAACTGTAGCTAATAGATGGAACCCTACACGTAGCTGGGGTAATGCGTTAGATTTCGGTTTGATCGACTTACATACAACTGGCAACCTGTTGATTCAAGTGGCAGCTGATGCGTCTCAAAGCTCTACTTTCACTCCTGGCTTTACTCTATTCAGTGGTTGGGCAAATACTGGCACAGGTAACAAGCATGGTTCGTGGAACGTCAATCCTGATGCACCAACAACATTAGGAGCGACTGGCCTGACTTATTTAGGGCATGCATCAACTACGATCGCTGGCGGTGTCGCATCTTATTTGTTTACTGGCTTGGCTGCTGGACATTACAGCTTGTGGATTGGTGGCAATGGCCCTACTGGCTCACCAGTCGGATCTCAAAGCTATGTAGCTAATATCACTGCTTCACCAGTGCCAGTACCGGGTGCTGTTTGGTTGTTCGGTAGTGCGTTAGCCGGTTTTGTTGGTCTGCGTCGTCGTAAAGCTACTGCATAAAACAACCTAGATTTATCGGTTAAACAAAACCCGGTGCATCATTTTTTGATACACCGGGTTTTTTTATTGTGCATAGAATTTAAAATGTTATATCCCGACTGTCCGACGTTAATTCTTAATGACGCGTTATGTTTAAAATCAGCTCTATACCGTGCGCATTTTATTTTTCGATAAGTCGACTGCTAATACCGCTTAAATATATGAATTAGCCCAATCTCAAGGAATCACCTTAATTTACACAATAGTTAAATTAAACTGCGTTATTTAACGTAAAAAACAAGCCATATCCCCTATTTATTCGATAATTCAGTGCCGCTTCATAAGCATCTATGGATCACCAATAAACATAAGCTATTGTAAATAATGCTTAATTTTTTAATAAATAAGCATTGGCATGAGTAGTGCATTTATTTTTGCAGTTAGACAAGTTTGGCATAAAAATTAACGCCCGCTTGGCCTCAGGTAAGAGTTAGCTAACAGGGAAATCCAAGAGCTCAAGCTCTTTAAGCCACCCCCGTCGTGAGACTGGCTCGGAAAGCCACGGGTCTTGAATTTAACCCAAGATAGCCGGGCTGCCTTCATCGTGATTAATCGATGAAGGGCCCCAGTGTTTTGTTTTATGACTCTAGTCGTAAGCAGGCTTTGCTGGATATGTAACCATATAAACGAGAAAAAATGATGACAATGACAAAAACCAAATTGGCTAAAGCCGTCACTATGGTATTAGCTGGCGCTGCGCTTTATGCAGGCGCTTCTACTGCATTCGCTTCGAACACCATGTACAACACTTTTAGTACCGGCGGTAATGGATTAAATTCTAGTACCGATGGTTGGACGCACACCAATGGCACTACCAACAGTGGCGCTTTACAGCCATGGCTGGGAACAACAGGTTTGTATACCGATGTTAGACCGTTCAATTATGTAGGTTCTTCTCATCTGAACTGGGCGGTTGAATTGAGCAGCGCCGGTGATTCTGCTGAAATCTCAGCAGCCGATTCACTTGCGCGTTATGGTGCTTCTGCCGAAATCGATACTGGCGGTGGTGCATGGCGCGATAACTCCGCTACGCCGACAGGTTGGAAGCATCAAACCGATATTGGTTTGGTAGTGTCGGATGTGACACAACAAGTTCATATTAATTTAACGACTCTTGGCAACCTAACCCCAAGTACATTTAGTACTTTTGGTGTTACCGTTTTTGATGGAATGGACACTAATACTGGTGCTTATAGCCATCACGGTGCTTGGAACAATCCTGCTGCTGGAAAACTATATACTGCAAGCAACCCATTTGGAACGGCCGGATTAACTAATATCGGCTACAGCGATAATGTAACTGGCGCTAATTCTTTTACATTTACCGCTCAGGCTGGTCATGTTTATTCCATTTATTTGGGCGGCGTTGATTTCTCAAAGTGGAATACTGGTGTTGATAACTATAAATTAAATCTTACAACATCTCCTGTACCTGTTCCTGGTGCAGTTTGGTTATTCGGCAGTGCGTTAGCGGGTTTTGTTGGTCTGCGTCGTCGCAAAATAGCTGCATAACAGCAACAAGTTAGTCTTAAAAAACCCGGCACATCAGTCCTTGATGTGCCGGGTTTTTTATTGCTTTGAAAATTGAGTAGCAAGCTAAGGTAGTTACGGTTAGGCATTACCCTCAGCCGATATGCTCATCAGCAATATCATTTTCCATAAAAGTGCTAATTTCTGTTTGGCTGTCAAAATTACCATAGGCCAGCGCTAGTTTTACATAAGCGGCTTCAATCGACATATTCCAGAGCATCTGCGCGCCGTGTTCCAGCAGGGTCAGTGTGCTTTGATAAGCGTCAGGCGAGTGAATGGCCGGGGCTAAATAAATAGCGACATGTTCCGCCTTACAGCGCTTGATAAATTCAATCAGCGAATGTTGCTCACCCCATTGCAAAGACGCACAGGCGGTGCCGGAGTGATAAAGATCGTGTAACACCGCGTCAGTTTGACTCAAATTGAAGTGCCGATAATCCAAACCGGGATACGGTTTTATCATTAATATTTGGTCGGAAAAATTGGGCTTCACCGCGGCAGGGTTTAATCCAGTTATTTTAGCGGCTTGCCGTGAGCGAAGTCGAATCGACGTAAGATTTACAAACTCGCCCTGCTCAAACTGCATGGCGCTATTGCCCTGCACGCTGAAAAAATCCCCACTTAACTGTAACGAACACGTCAGTCGCGTGCCTTGGTGTACCTGCATGGTTTGTTGCGGGTTGCGATATGGGACATAAACGCCGGTAGCGATTTGTTGGCGAATAAACTCAACTGCACAGATAAAGTTTTCCAGGCCGTTAGCGCGCTCATCATCCAGCGGGTAATTACTTGATACCAACAGAATCGGCAATTTCAGGTCGTGGAAATAAAAACTTACCGCCGCAGCGCTATAAGCCAAGGTATCGGTGCCGTGGGTGATAATGATGCCGTTATATTGGCTGGGGTCGGCTTTCTCAATGGCGTTAATAATGGTCGTCCATGCCGTCGGTGCGAGATTTTCACTGAGTATTTGCAGCGGCTGCAGCGTATCGAAATGCAATTGTTGATGCTCGGGATAATGCTGCTCAAACAAATGCAGCAATTTGAACGGCGCATTACCGGAGGTGTCGATAGTGCCTTCCGATACGGTGGAGCCGATGGTGCCACCGGTGAAAACTAGCAGTATTTTCATAGTATGATGAGGGCCTTTAGTTGACGTCTTTCCAGAATAACAAAGCCAACCCATCAGTAAAATGAAAATATCTCTTATCGTCGCGATGGCGAGCAATCGTGTGATTGGTTTAAACAACCAGATGCCCTGGCATTTATCCGCTGATCTTAAAAAGTTTAAAAGTATCACCATGGGCAAGCCGATTGTGATGGGCCGAAAAACCTTTGAATCTATCGGCCGGCCTTTACCAGGCCGTACCAATATCATCATCAGTCGTAATCCTGATTACAGTCAAGCGGGCTGTATTGTCGTTAATGATCTTGATAGCGCATTGGCTAGCGCTTGTCAGCAGGCCGACGAGATTTTTGTGATTGGCGGCTCGGCAATTTATGACGCGTTATTACCGCGTGCCGACCGGCTTTACTTAACGCAAATTAATGCGGCTTTTGCGGGCGATACGTTTTTCCCTGAAATTAACTCGGACGAATGGCAGGAATTACATCGCGAAGATATTGATAACGACCAACAGGTGGCATTTAGTTATAGTTTTTTACAGCTGGAAAGAATGGGTTAATTTAATAGCAAAATGGTTGGTTGAAAAAAGGTCTGAGGAGGCGTAATTTCTTAAACATTAGCGAAAGCTAATCTTAGAATTATTATAACTATAAAGAGGAAGGCCGCTATGACAACCCCAAAAAACGTCGATAGACGTCAGTTTTTGCAGTATTCCCTATTTGGTGCCACGCTTGCCGCTTTTCCGGGCGTGCTGTTAGCCGAATCCAGCCAAATTAAAACCAGCCCGACACCAGGATTTAACGCCGATGTCGAGCTTGAGTTTACCGCTCAAGATGCCTTTATCTCCATCTTTGATGAAGGCAAAAAAACCAAGGTACAAAAGTATTTTGCCAAGCTGCTAAAAGGCCCTAAAGACACCTTGACTCAACTGCACGACACGCATTTGGGCCCGATTGTGCATTTTGTCAAAGGCCAAAAAGTCAGGGTTTATTTTAATAACGAGCTGACCGAGCCGCACATTATCCATTGGCATGGCCTGCATGTACCCCAAAGCAGCGATGGACACCCTATGTACAGTGTCGATCCGGGCGAAAAATTTGTTTACGAATTTGAAGTGCTTAACCGCGCCGGGACCAGTTTTTATCATTCTCATGCCCATCACTTAACTGCCGAGCAGGTATACAAAGGCTTGGCGGGCTTGATTACTGTATCTGATGATGATGAAAAAGCCTTGGATTTACCTCGAGGTGAATACGACGTGCCATTCGCCATTCAAGATCGGACGTTTGACGACAACAATCAGTTGCAATATCTGAACGGCATGATGATGGGCAAAATGATGGGTTTTTTGGGCGATACCATCTTAGTCAACGGTAAAAAAGATGCCGAATTTGCAGTAAAAACCCGCGCATATCGTTTTCGTGCATTGAACGGCTCCAGCTCCAGAATTTATAAATTAGGCTGGGAAGACGGTACGCCATTAACCGCCATCGGTACCGATGCCTGCTTATTGGAAAAACCGGAAACACGGCCTTACATCATGCTGGCTCCCGGTGAACGAGTGGATTTGTGGCTGGATTTTACCGGCCGCGAAGTGGGTTCAAAATTGGTCATGTTCAGCTTGCCGCATTCCGGCACCATGCCCGCCATGTACGAAAAAATGCACAAGAGTGGTCAACATTCCGAGACTGGCGGCGAGCAACATCGCGGCATGGGTATGATGGGCGGTATGCAACATGGTGGTGATAACAAAGCGGAAGCAGGCGGTCATCAAGGCATGGGCATGGGAGGCATGCACGGCGGCGGTATGCAAGGTGGCGGCATGGGTATGATGAACGGCCTAGCCCAGGGTGCCAAGTTTGTGCTGGCCACGTTTAAGGTAACGGAAAAAGTCACCGATTCGCCCAAGCTGCCGCAAAAATTAGTCACTTTTCAACGCCTGACTGCCGCTGATACCGACAACGCTGGCCAACCCATTCCCATTGCTATTTCAGAAGGCCCGATGGCCATGCGCTTGAATACTAAGCCGTTTTCGATGGACCAAGTGATGGACATTGAAAAAGTAAAATTGGGTTCGATTAAAAAGATCAAAATTTTCCATGACCACGGCGGTGACCAAAAAATGGAGCACGGCGACAAAGCCGAGAGCAAATCCGGTGGCACGGGAGAAATGACTGGTATGCAGCATGGCGGCGATAAAAAGCCCGAAGCGTCAGGGCAAGCCGGAGGAATGATGGGCGGCATGGCTGGCGGTATGATGATGACCATGGCCCATCCAATACATTTACACGGCCAGCAATACCAGATTCTATCCAGAAAAATCTCCAGCATGGGTTCGCCTGGCTATGAAACCGTTAAAGATGGTTTTATCGACAGCGGCTGGAAAGATACGGTGTTGGTAATGCCGGGAGAAGAAGTTGAAATCGTTAAACCGTTTCAAGATTACAAAGGCTTATTTCTTTACCACTGCCATAATCTCGAACACGAAGGCATGGACATGATGCGGCAGTTTTATATCAGTTAAACGGAAGTTGTTGGGGTAAGGAAATAAGAGGTCGTAATCGATAAAACCCGCCAAACTGCTCAAGCTTTGGCGGGGTGGCTTTTTATATTGGCGCGATTTGAAAAGTAGTGAGGGCAACATGCATGCGCCCATTCACGCACCTTATTTTTCTGACTTAGCCGCGTCTTCATTTTTAGAAATGTTTGAAGCGATGCATTCCATAAAACTTTCCGTGAAATTGGTGTGTGCTTCAGCAAGCGCTTTGGGTGAGCCAAAGTCATTGCGCAATTCTTCCAAGGTCTTTTTAGGATCTGCCGCTTTGCTCAAGGTGAGCATTTTTGTGTAATTGCGATAAGCAGTCATTCGTGCCGGATCAAAAGCAAACAGACCGGGCATATTGCTGGAGCTTAAGTCCATGACGCAGGCAGTCATTTTTTCGGGTTCGATTTTATAATCTTTAACATCCTGTTCTTGCTGCATTTGCTCCAACACGGCTTGCTCGTATTGTTGTTTGTCAGCGCAAGCAGTCAGCGATAAAGCAATAATGCAGATGAGTAATGGTTTCTTCATGGATGTTTTCCGTTGGTTGAGTTGGTGTTAGGCAGAGTTTTTATTATATCCCCGCCTCAGGAATAGCAAGTGTGCTATGGATTTTCCAATTCTTGCATTGCTTGCGTCACCCAGGCTTCGGCTTCGGCATTTATATCAGCAGCCTTACGGTCTTTACTGATGATCGGCGGGCCGATTTTGACGGTAATAGTGCCCGGATATTTTAAAAAACTGTAACGCGGCCAATAGGTACCCGCATTCAGGGCAATAGGCAGTACCGGATAGCCGGATTTGTGGGCCAGCATAGCACCGCCGGCACTGAATTTTGTTTCCGTTTTAGGAGCGATACGTGTGCCTTCGGGAAAAATCACTACCCATAAGCCGCGTTGCAAACAGTCTGTGCCTTTAGTTAACAAGATGCGCATGGCTTCGCGCTGATTGTCCCTGTTAATGGCAATAGAGTCCGATGCGGCCAATGCCCAGCCCCAAATCGGAAACCACTGTAAGGATTTTTTTAGCAAGGTGGTTTGCATCGGCAAAATGGTTCTTAATGCCAGTGTTTCCCAGGCCGATTGGTGTTTACAGAGCACAATGTAAGGTTGATTGGGAGCAATGTGCTCGCGACCTTCGACGACATAGTCAATTCCGCAAAAAAACTTACTCATCCTCAGGACTAGGCCACACCAAGCGGCGCCGAGTTGATAGCGTACCTTGAGAGAAAACGGTAACGCCAACAAAATCAATACGCCGATGAGGGTAGCGGATGCAAATATACAAACAAATAACAAGGCGGAACCGAGATAAACGCGCAAGGTTTTTTCTCTGTTTACGTTAGCTGGTTTGTTCATGGGTAGTCTCAAAAACGGCTGTGTTATGTGGTTGGGAGTCTAGCATCTGAAAATTCCCAATTTTTGAAAAATGGGGGTAAAAATTAGGCCTGCAATTTAGAAATATCGGCACAAGTTAAAAACTGGTCCGACAAAAAATTAAGCAAGGTCAAGCGGTTGGCGCGTAATTCAGAGTCATCGGTCATCACCATGACGTGATCAAAAAACGCATCGACATCATTGCGTAACGCAGCGAGGCGATTCAGCGTTGCTTGATAGTCGCGTTCTGCCAATAACGGTTGAATGTCTTTGGCGGCTAATTGTGCGGCTGCCAAAAGAGCCAGCTCTTGCGGCTCAATCAATCGATCCACTAGGCCGCCAATGTTTGCCGCCGCCGGTGTATCAGATTTTTTCAGGATGTTGCGGATACGCTTGTTAGCTGCTGCCAGACTGTCTGCTTCAGGTAGTTGCCTGAAGTTTTTAACCGCTTGTAAACGTTGAATAAAGTCCAGTGGCTGAGTCGGATTAACACTAAGAACAGCATCAAACTCATCGGCGCTGTAACCTTGATCCAGACAGTAACCTTTCAGACGATCAAAAATAAAATCGGTCACCAAAGTACGAGTGACATCGTGATCAAACTCATGCGTAAACAGCGTCAGCGCCACATCAATAAGCTCCGGCAGATCGATCACCAAGTTATTTTCAATAATGCTACGTAACACTCCCAATGCCGCCCGTCGTAACGCATAAGGATCTTTATCGCCGGTCGGGATCAAGCCAGCGCTGAAAATGCCGGTTAAAGTATCTATTTTTTCGGCAATCGCAAGCACGACACCAATTGCACTTGTGGCAACAGGACTGCCGGATTGTTTAGGAAAGTATTGTTCTTCAAGTGCCCAAGCGACTTCAACCGGTTCGCCATCAGCTAGCGCGTAGTAGCGACCCATTAGGCCTTGAAGATTACCGAACTCGCCGACCATTTCTGTCATTAAATCGGTTTTAGCCAGCAGAGCGGCGCGTTTCGACAGTTCAACATTGAAGTTGAGCTGCTTGGCAATGCTTTCTGATAGCTTGATAACGCGGTGGGTTTTGTCGCTAATAGTGCCTAACTTTTCCTGAAAGACAATGCTGGACAACCTTTCTACGCGCTCTTCAAGAGATTTCTTTCTATCCTGTTTCCAGAAAAATTCTGCATCAGACAGTCTAGGGGTCACCACGCGCTCGTTGCCGCGTTGAATCGATTCAGGGTTACTGCTTTCGATGTTGCTGAAGGTAATGAAGTGCGCCAACAACTCACCTTTGGCATTTTTAACCGGAAAATATTTCTGGTTGGTCTGCATGGTGGTGATCAGCACTTCGGCCGGCAGCTCAAGAAAACGAGTATCAAAACTGCCGGTAATCGGCACCGGCCATTCGTTTAAAGCGGCAATTTCTTCCAGCAAATCATCTTCAATATGCGCCAAACCGCCTACTGCAGAGGCTGCTTGATTTGCGGCATCACGGATCAAGGCTTTGCGTTGCTCAAAGTCGGCAATGACCTTCCCCTGTGTATATAGGGTGTCTGCATAATCCTGTGGCTGCGAAAGGGTGATCGCTTGCGGTGCATGGAAACGATGGCCGTGGGTAGTTGCACCAGTTTTCAAGCTTAAAATTTCCGTGTCGATTACCGTGTCGCCATAAAGCAATACCGCCCAATGTACCGGTCTGACAAACTCGGTTGTGCTGTTACCCCAGCGCATTCTTTTGGCGATAGGTAAATCAGCAATGCTTTGACGAATAATCTCGGGAAGTAATTGTTCAGTGACTTGGCCTTTAACTTGTTGGGTAAAACTAAGCCATTCGCCCTTGTCGGTTTTTAAGCGCTCCAGCTGGTCGAAACTGGTGTTGCAACTGGCAGCAAAACCTAACGCCGCTTTGCTTGGCGAGCCGTCAGGTGCAAAGGCAGCCTGTATCGCAGGACCGCGTTTTTCTACCGTTTTATCCGGCTGCGCGGCCGACAGGTTTTCTATCAACACTGCCAAACGCCGGGGCGTCGCGTAAGCCTTGCTGGCAGTGAAAGTGAGTTCTGCGGCGTTTAAGCCCTGAACAATATTGTTAAGTAAGGCATTACTTAACTTCAGCAGGTTTTTGGGAGGCAGTTCTTCCGAGCCTAACTCGAAAAGTAAATGTTTAGTTTCTGACACGGTGTTGTTCCCTAAATTGAAAGACGTTTCAGCTCGTTGCAAGCACAACGCAAAGAAGCAGGTGCATTTTCTGGTAACCCGTTAATGCAGATTTCATTTTTTAATTTTTTCGCAAATTCTGTAGGTTTGGAATTTTTATAATGACCCTTATAATCCGTGACCTTGTCTTGCTCATCTTTAACTTCGACATTAATATCGCCTGTTGCAATATAATGAAACCATGACTCAATATTGCGGGTAGGTGAAAATATTAAAATAGATTCATTGGCCGATGGGGAATGTTTTTTATATAAATATTTAGCGTTATCTTTAGTGTCGTCGTCAATGATAACAACCAAAATATAATCCAAGTGATTTACTTTGCTACGAAAAGCATTAACTTCCTTTTCATAATTATCTTTAACATACTCAGCGCCAGAACCTACACTTATTCCCTTTGGATTGTAAGTGCCGCGTATTTTTTTAAAGCCCAATAATTCAAAATATTTTCTAGCAAAATGATAATGAACGGTATCCTCGCACAAAATAAATACTTGTGCTTTATTGTTCATATATCCAGCCTCTGTCTATTAACTCGGCAATAGAAAGACCACTTTTATCTTCGGGGCTAATTTTTTGTACTCGAGTTAAGTTATTTTCTCTGGTAAACCAATAACCCGAGTCATTCGCCAATAAATTAATAATTTTTGGGTGGTGCGAAATTAACAACGCTTGTAAATTTCTTTCAGCACATTGATCGTAAAGATTATCAAACCAGGGCTGAATTTCCGGCAAAGCTAAAAAATTTTCCGGTTCGTCAATACAGATGAACGAATTTTCTGGCACACAATAAACTAAGGCATAAAGAGCAATTAATACTTTTTGCCCCTCGGATAATTCATTGAAGTAATAACTAATGATGTCTTTTTTAGATGATTCATTCTCAAAATCTACTTGTAATACTTTGGCTTGACCTGCTTGTTCTATCCTAAAATAGTCAAATCCAGGAAGTATTTCGCGCATTGCTTTTTCAAAAATTGAAACTCCGCGCCTATTCTTTTCATTCAAATGAGCAAACCATTCCGCATAGTTTGAAAAACCAGCCTTAATCTCTGAATTAGCTTTGTTGATGGTAGAAACCATTTCATAAGGATTAATGCGAACTATATAAAAATCATATAGGTAGTTAATAAATGGTTTTGCGGGAAAATACCTCATTATGCATGAACGAGTTTTATCGAATGTAAACTCTTGTTCATTATTCGCAGAAAGGACTGTTTTTTTATCTTTAGACTGAATCATTAATAAGGAACCCATGCTTAGGGCTTCCTCCTTAATGTTGAATTCTCTATCTAAGTTAGAAAACTCAATGACTAATTGATAGTTAAACGTCAACTTGCCAATCTCAATATCAAATTCGAATCGAAGATCTGTTTTCTCTATAAGATTGGGTTTTAACCAACGAGGCAGATCATTAAAGTCAAAAATATTTTCAATTTTTTCCTCATCAACAATTACGCCTCGTAACTTTGCCAAAATCTCAAAAACCGTTGATTTACCTGCGCCATTGGCACCTAGAAAAAGACTAATGTCCTTGTCAAAGTTAATTTCAAAATTAACTAAGGATTTGTAATTGTGAACATAAAGTCTTTTCAACATGGCTTATCCTTGGCACATCGGAAAACCCAACGATTCCCGGCGGGCGTAATACGCTTCGGCGACGGCTCGGGACAGGGTTCGGACTCTTAATATATAGCGTTGGCGCTCGGTGACCGAAATGGCGTGGCGGGCATCCAGCAAGTTGAAGGTATGCGAGGCTTTCAGCACCATTTCATAGGCAGGCAACGGCAGATTAACTTCAATTAGCTTTTGGCATTCCTGTTCATAGGTGTCAAAACAGCCGAACAGAAAATCAACGTTGGCATGTTCAAAGTTAAACGCCGACATTTCCACTTCATTTTGATGGAACACGTCGCCGTAAGTGACGGTGCCGTGTGGGGTTTTGGTCCAGACCAGGTCATAAACGCTCTTAACACCCTGCAAGTACATGGCAATGCGCTCCAAACCGTAAGTGATTTCACCGGTCACCGGCCGACATTCCAGGCCGCCGACTTGTTGGAAATAAGTAAACTGGGTAACTTCCATGCCGTTTAGCCAGACTTCCCAGCCCAAACCCCAGGCGCCTAAGGTTGGCGACTCCCAGTTGTCTTCGACAAAACGAATATCGTGTTCGAGCAAATCAAAACCCAAATGGCGCAACGAACCCAAATAGAGTTCCTGAATATTGTCCGGCGAGGGTTTAAGCATTACCTGGAACTGGTAATAATGCTGCAAGCGGTTCGGGTTTTCGCCGAAACGACCGTCTGTCGGTCGCCGCGATGGCTGCACATAAGCGGTATTCCAGGGCTCAGGACCGATGGCGCGTAAGAAGGTGGCAGGGTGAAAAGTCCCCGCCCCCACTTCCTGATCCAATGGCTGTAACAAAATACAGCCTTGAACTGACCAGTATTCCTGCAAGGCAAGAATAAGTCCCTGAAACGTTGATATATCGTGGGTTTTATTCGACACGGCGGCTACAAGAGGCAATAAAAAGGGGGCCAATTATAGCTTAAAAATGTTGATGAAGTAGGGTTTGGCTGGCAGGCTAGAGATGCATAATTTATCAAGCTCAAATTCATTAAGGATATGGTTAAAAATATTCAATCGCCCAAGGCGAATGAATTCGCCTCTTAAACGTTATTTGGGGTGCGACGCCCATCTTTTGGTTCCAAAGAACTATTGTTGCTCATACAACACCATAAATTGTTGATCGGCTGTCTTCTGAGCCGCACTAAAGCTGGATTTGATTTGGAAATCCACGTCGATCAATAACAAAAAAGCTCGATGTCTCAATTGCTAGCGTGTTGTTTCAATCGCCAAATAGCGCTTGGCATTGCTATTGCTGACATACAGTTGGGGAAACTTCCCATTTCATCAATCAATTGAGGTTTACTGTATGAAGCAACGTTTACAACAAGCATTTTTACTGACCATCGGCGCGCTGGCCTTATCGCCTGCAATGGCTGATGAAACCACGGGCAATCGTTACGGCTATCCGGTTTTATATCAATCAGAAATTAGCTCGGCCAAAGCGTGGTTGGATGTTAGCGGTAAAAAATCCGATGATCATGAAAAACACGGCGAGCACCGTGAGGCAAAAAAAGCCGTTATTCTTGATGTGCGTCGCGTAGAAGAATATGTTGCGGGTCATCCGCCCGGCGCTTACAGCATTCCGTTTCCCCATGTTAGCGGTAGCCCGTCCGAAATCAACGATTCAACCGACTATATCGGTTATGACATTTCTGTTGATCCTGAAGTCGGCTTTTTAGCGGCAGATGGCAAAGACGGCACCTTATCTATCCAAAGCTTTGTCGATTACGTTGAATCCGTTTTGCCAGACAAAGACCAGCCGATTTATGTCTTATGCGCAACGGGTCATCGCAGCGTGCAAGCCTCTAATGCCCTTGCCAAATATGGCCACTACACCCACGTTAGAAATATTTGGGAAGGTTACAACGGCCAGCCCAAATATGCTTACACCGGCAATGTGCCAAAAACGCCACTGGTAGCGCTTGATTTAAATAATGATGGCGTGGTCGATGCAAAAGACCGTGACGGTTGGGCGTTTTATCAAGAATTACCTACTGAAACCAAGCTCAAAAACAAGTTGTTATTCAAGCCATATCTGAATCTGTACCGATAAATTGAGCAGGTTAGCGCGAGCCGCGTTGACCAAAAATATCGTTATTACGCTGTAAATTTTCCTGTTCGTGGTGAGCCTTGTCGAGCCATGAATAGGAAAATCCCTGAGTCCGATTATGTGTCTGCTTCATTTAACTAATGATGCACGAATCACTTTCTAAAGCTTGCCGCCTTGCCGCTTAGTTAGCTGTTCAAAACGTCTTTGTCCCCAAATAAAACCAACCAAAATAAACGACAAACTGTTGTTATTCCAGCAGGTAGTCAGCAGATGTTGCTGATAATCCAGCAGTCTTGCCCCAGTTATTTTTTATAAAATTAATAAAATCAATGCTTTATATTTTGGCCTGAATTCTGCTTTATAAATTAAGCAGGCAATCATTATGATCCCTGCGCTCTTCTTCTCTTTGTATTTCTTTGCGTTATTTTTAGGGTGTTTATTATGAAAAATTTAAATAAATTAGTAGCAGCGGTAGCACTGACATTCGCGGCGGGTGGCGCCTCGGCGGCTATCAATACCGGCTTTGGTTTCAATACCAATAGTGCCGTACCCTCATCCATCTTATTTAGTGCGATCGATGATACGACCAAGCAAACATTTGTTTTGAACTTGGCCTTGTCCAGCACCTCCGGTTTCACTGGTTTGAATTATACCGATTTCGTCACTAGCGAACCGGGCAGGCTGGGTCTATCCAGCCGTTTGAACGACGCCGGTAGCCTGACTTGGGATTTAAGCGGCTACGCCCCGTTCGCCGGATTTACCATCAGTCGTTGGTCGGTATTGGGTGGTTATGAGTTCGATAACGTGGCATTGACCAATGGCGATAAGTTGGGTGCAGAGCCAGAGTTTGATGGGCTTTATGCCGATCAATTTAATAGCCAATGGGGTGCTTTGGTAACAGCGCCCAGCACAGCGCACCTTAACCCCAATGACCAAAGTCCATTACTAACCAATCCAAGTGGTACAGGTACCACTGGAAAATATTTGGCAGCCGTTAAACAGGAAATAGGCAATGCCGATGTGGCCTCTATAGAGCCTGTCAATGGTAGAGCGTTTTATGACACCAAGATATTCGGCTGGCAGGGTGAGCTATTACCCGGCGTATTAACCCAACGTGGGGCGGGTGAAGCTGAATTTATTTGGGCAACCAACCCATTTGCTGATGGCAAAAACCAATTTACTACGCTGGGTACATTTTCTTTGGGTACTGATAACCGATTAACTTTCAGTTCTGTTGCCGCTGTGCCAGTACCGGGTGCGGTGTGGCTGTTCGGTTCGGCTTTGGTCGGTTTTTTAGGTATGTCACGGCGGAAACTGGCAAGCGCCTTAGCGGCATAATATCTGGCTGAACCGGTTGGTGACAGTAGGTGCAAATGAATTTGTGCCTACTCAAAACTTAGTTTCTTTCATGCGCATTAGTTACAACGCTGATTGAATCCATAACCTTTATAAAGAATTTTAAAGATGAAACACTCATTTAAATTGAATACACTGGCAGTTGCTGTTTCCTTGTTAGCATCGGCGCAATCAGCTCACGCCTTGACCCCTTGGACTAACGGCGCTCCCGAAGTAAAAATCTTTACCTCTGGCGGTGCCGCGCAAGACCGCGCTATCGAAGAAGCGATCAAATTCGGCCTGGCCCAAGACGGCACGCTGGATGTATTTCAGGATGTCGATGGTACCCGTAAAGGTCGCCGCTTTCTGGGTTATTACTTCACCGGCAAAAATACCCTGACCAATGGCTTGGCAGGCAAGCGCATCTATATTGCCAAACGCTCACTGGGCGCAGCGGGTTACGGTGTCGTGCCGGTGGCAGGAAATGTTGGTTTGGATAATCTGGATATTTCCTTGTCCAGCTCTAACGGAACATTGGGCGCCAGCCAAGCCGGTGCCTGGGCGCTGGATAATGTCAACAACGCTCATCTTTGGAATGCCGCCATCACCAACAACGGCAGCAATAGTGGTCAAGCGGCCTGGAGCAATTATCTGGTGCAAAACCAATTATCCGATGGCGGTTTTACCGGTGTTGACGCACCGGCTTTATTACAGCCTGGAACTGACAACTACCCAGAATTGGCTATTGAGTCTAGTACGGGCGTTGCCACCGCTAACTGGAATACTGGTTTGACAGCTGCTGCGTTAGCTAACAACAATATTTCCCGAGTACCTACCGGTGGATTGGTTTACGGTATCGGTGTACCTCTGGATTTTTATAAAGTCCTGCAGGTCGCACAAGCCAAGAGTGGATTGTTGCCGACGGATACCCTGAGCAATCTGGGTAAGTACGATGACGAGAACTATATCCCGACCTTGAGCAGTGATTTTCTCGCCAGCTTGTTGGCCGGCAAGATCAAAGATTGGGGGGACGTGAAATTTGAAGATAAGCTTAATAGCACCGGTATTCATGCCTTAACCGAAGCCAGTGTCTTGGCAGACGCCGGTGTCAACGCGCCTTTCAGAACCAAAGTCTTCATCGGACGCCGTAACCTGGGGGCGGCAATTGGTGCTGTCGGTTATGCCAAGCTGCTGGGCTATCCTTATGTCGAGGGTGCAACTGCACCAAAATCAGCAACGACCAATCTAGGTCCAATTGATACTGGTAGTACAGCGCCAATTGTTAAATCCCCTGCTGGTGCCAATGCCACCGATTCCTTGTTGATCGATTGGCAAAACGGTACCAATACCAGCGGCTTCAATCCCAGCTCAACCGCCGCAGCGCCGAAGAAATATTGGGGCTTTGCCGTGCATGGCGGTGACCGCAATGCCAATACTTCACAGCCTTGGCGCTATGTGCGTATCGACGGTGCCGCACCGACTATCGCCAACGTGGCTAACGGCAGCTACTCCTATTGGGCAGAAGGCGAAGTGTTGATCAGACCGGCCAGCGCTATTGGGGCGGATAAAGTCGCTGCGCTGCAGGCGTTTGCTAGTGCTTTGGGTAATGTCGCGGTAGCAAAAACGGTCAATACCAATGCGGTGTTGCCATTCGGTCAATCGGGTGTCTTCGCGACTACCGCTACCGACCCTAGCGCCTTTGTTTCAATCCCATTTGATCCACAAAACCCTATCGTGCCATTGTCACATCAAGCGGGTGGTGGTTTTACTAGCTTGGGTGTAGTGCCCACAGCGTTTAACAACGGTGTGGCGAATCCGGACTTTGGCGGCACTACCAATACCGTGATTGAGCTGAAATAGTTGTAGCTAGGCATTACGTTTCTCTAGGGCTGGAGAACGAATCTGTGAAGGATGAACAAGCTGACGGCGTCATGGGGGCGTCGTCAGTTGTGGTGAGTTAAATCAATAACTTGATTTAATGTCTTCAGGTTTTTTTGCTGGTTTTTTGGTAAAGGAACATGCAAGTTTTTCGTACAGGCCGTTGCAATAACGGTGTAGTTATTTCGTGGTGCAGGCCATAGGTGTGGCTAGAAAAGGATTTTATAAGGAAGGATCAACAGGAGCAACGGAGCAGATCGACAGGATATGGAGTTTATTTGAGGAGCTCTGGGTAAGTTGGGTTTCAGGTTTTTGGTGATCCTGAACAAGCTTATTCAGAGCGTTCCTACTTTAAGAAGGATGATGTCGTAAAGGTACTTTAGATTAGAAAACGCAAGATTATTTGTAGGAGCGGGCCTTGCTAGCTTCTATACAGATTTGAATTGTTTAATTTAATCATGGAGCTGCTCTCACTTAGTTTGTTGAGGGGCGCTTTAAAAGTTCTTGAAAGTGTTTTTACGACATTCTCCGATTTTCTAAGCACTGTAATCACAAAGAGGCTAGATGATGAATAAACAGGTTTTAGCTGTTTTAGAAAAAGCCCTGATTTCTGTCAGGGCTTTTTTGCGTGTGCTGTTTTTAACATGTTGGGACGTAATATTTTTTTTATGGAAAAACTATCAGCAAATATCCAAATCAGTTGATGCCTTAATTATTGGGCGAAGATTGTAAAAGCAAAAAAGAAAGCAATAGCGATGCCTTCATCGCGAAATAAAGGCACCAGAGAAGCTGATTTTCAGTTTTGTAAGTTTAAAAATAATTCGGTCAGGCTTACTACGCCAGCCGATTAGAGGTTAAGAATTAATTATGGTCAGTCATCGTTTACCGGTAGCGCAATTACCTATCATCCACCTTAATCCACTTGCTGCGACAATTCGTGCGTTGATCGCCGGTGGCTTTGTGGTCGGGGCCGGGGTTACACCAGTTAAAGCTGAATCGCCATTACCGGTGCCGACCAATATCGATGCCCTAACGACAGCCGGACAAGCCACGGCGGCTGTGGCCGGTAACGCGATGACTATTAACCAGATCACCAGCAAGGCGACACTGGATTGGAAAAGTTTCAATATCGATAAAGGTTATAGCGTCGAATTTAAACAGCCGTCAGCTACTTCCGTGGCTCTCAATAATATCCATCAAAACGATGCCAGCAAAATTTTTGGTTCTCTGACCGCTAATGGGCAAGTGTATTTGGTCAATCAGAACGGTTTTCTGTTTGGCAAAGATTCGCAAGTTAATGTCAACGCCCTGGTCGCCAGCACCCTGGATATAAGTCAGGCGGATTTCGATGCTGGTATTACCAAGGTCTTCGATCTCAATAAAAACACCAATAATTTCGCCACCAGCGCCGCCGCTCTGAAAGGAAACGGCGAAATATTTTTGAAAAACAATCAAGGCCAGTTCGTCCTGGATCAGCAAGGTAACAAGATCAAGATACAGATATTCGTCGAGCAGGGCGCCAGTATCAAAACCCATGGTGACGGCGGTCGAGTTATTTTGGCTGCGCCCAGTATCACCAATGCCGGTACCATCGAAACCCCGGACGGCCAAACCATCCTGGCGGCTGCGACCGACAAAGTTTATTTGCAGGAAGCCAGTGACGACCCGGATGTACGCGGTTTGTTGGTGGAAGTGGGCACCGGCGGTGATGTCAACAACGTCGGCAAGATCATTGCGGAACGCGGCAACGCCAGTCTGATCGGCTTTGCCGTCAATCAAAAAGGTATCGCTTCGGCGACCACTTCCGTGCAGTTGAATGGCTCGGTGCGCTTGCTGGCGCGAGAAGGTATTCAGGCACCGGCTTCTGTTAGCGGCAAGTTGCTGGGGGCTTCAACTAAACGTAATACGGCACTGAATGATGATTTAGGCACCAGTGCCACGGTGACGCTAAGCGATGGCAGCCGTACCAGCGTCGATCTGGATAGCAATAAAACCCTGACTGCCATTGATGCGCAGGAACAACCGGATTCCAAAATCGAAATCAGCGGCCATAAAGTGCTGTTGCGCAAAGGCTCGTTAGTTGAGGCTAAGTCTGGCAATGTCGATGTGCAGGCCTTGGATAATCCGGCCAATCCCACGCAAAAAGGCACGGCGCGGATTTTTCTGGAAGACGGTGCCAAGATCGATGTTTCCGGGGTGAAAAATGTCGTGCAAACCGCCGACAGCAATATTCTGGAAGTGGAACTGCGTAAAAACGAATTGCGCGATGCGCCCTTGCAGCGCGATGGTGTGTTGTTTACCGAAACAGTGAAAGTCGATATTCGCGATGCCAACTTGGTGTACGACGACAACGGCAAACTGGTCAGCGCCAGCATTCCAGTGGCTGATGTCAAAGGCGCGGTGGATCGCATTGCTCGCAATATCGATGCCCGCAGCACCGATGGCGGCAGCATCAATCTTAAATCCAGCGGCGATGTCGTCACTCAAGCCGGAAGTACCTTGGATTTTTCCGGTGGATCGGTGGCCTATCAGGCCGGTTTTATCACCACCAGCAAGCTGATCTCGGGAACGCAATTATTTGACATTGCCGATGCCGATCCCAATCGTCAGTATGATCGCTTGTTTGACGACCAGCGTTTTAGTGCCGCTTATGTCGAAGGTAAAGCCGGTGGCCAGCTGCAGATCAACGTCTATGAGGCGATTCTGGAAGGCAATCTCAATGGTCAAACCATCAACGGTCAATTGCAGCGTTTGCCCAGCCAGTGGGCGGCCGACAGCAGTGTGTTGATCGATCTGATCAACGGCAATAATTTCGGTAAGCAGGATGTCAAATTCGATACCCAGGCCGTGATGCATGCTTTGGGGCCGTTCGATCCGATTCCGCGCAAAAGCAGCGCTCCGTCTGAAGCCATTGCCCTGAATCTCAATCCCGCCACCTTGCGCAATTCCGGGGTGCGCAAATTAACCGTGCGCACCAACGGCGATTTAATGCTGAGCGAAGGCACCCGTGTCGATTTACCCGCTGGCGGTTTATTGGATTTAACCGCCCGAAATTTTAATGTGCAAGGCAGTATTGTCACGCCTTCAGGCACGGTCAATTTGCGTCCGGTAGTGCTGGATAGCATCATTCTGCCCAGTGCTATTACCCTTGGCTCCAAGGCCTTGATCGATGTCAGCGGTTTGTGGGTCAACGATGGCCTGGATATACAACAAGGCCGCGCCTTAAGCCCGGTTTCTATCCAGGGAGGGACGGTCAATCTGCTCAGTGAACAGGGTGATTTAACACTGGCAGCCGGTAGTCGCATCCTGGCCAATGGCGGGGCTTGGCGCAAAGCCAATACCCGTGTCGAAGCCGGTGAGGGTGGCAGCATCAGTTTGCGCGCGCAAACCCATCTGGCCGGTGTGGAACCCGCCAGTCTGATCTTGAATGGCGCAGTCGCCGCTTGGGGCTTGCAGCAGGGCGGTAGTTTGACGCTGGAAAGTAACGAAATCGTCATCGGTAGCGCTGCTGATCTGCCGACGCGCAGCGGCACGGCGCAAGCCTTGTTGTTAACACCGGGGTTTTTTCAACAAGGTGGTTTTGCCGATTTTGACTTGATCGCCAATCACTATGGGCTGAAAGTTGCCAATAATGTGCAGCTCAATCTGCAGCAAGCTAACCGGCAATTGACATCGGCCGCCAGCACCGCGGCTACCGGCAGCAATCTGCTTAATTTTAGCAATGTGGTCAAATTACCCGATTATTTACGCAAGCCGGTCAATTTGACCCTGTCGTATGCCGAAATGAATGCGCACCGACCCGAGGAGAGCCTGAGCCTGGGCGCGGGCGCTTTGATTCAAACCGATGTCGGCGGCAAGGTGACATTGAATTCTTCCACCTCGATTTTCGTCGAGGGCGGCATCATTACCCCGGCTGGTAAAATTGCACTGAATATTACCGTGCCTCCGGTAGTGGTTGGGTTTAGCGATTCGCAAGGCATTTGGCTGGGCGCCAACAGCCGTTTGCTGGCGCAGGGGGCTTTCGTACAGACCCCTAACAATCTGGGCTTGATCAGTGGTGAAGTGCTGGATGGCGGAACGGTGTCGCTGGAAGCTAAACGTGGCTACATCGTCAGTCGTGCCGGTAGCAAAATTGATGTTTCCGGCACGGCAGCTAATCTGAATGTCGCAGAATTGCGCGACGGACGACGGGTACAGCCTTTGCGACAAGTGGCCTCCAATGGCGGCAGCATTAATTTGATCGCCGGTGAAGGTATGCTGCTGGATGGTGGCCTGAAAGCAACGGCAGGCGGCGCCAGTGCGGCGGGGGGCAGTTTGCAAGTGTCACTGGACAGAGACTTGCGTAGCAAACCCGATCTACCGATCATCGGTAGTTTGTTCCCGGATAACCGTAATCCTAACCAGCCTTATCGCATCGAAGTATCGGCGGACGGCTCGCCCAGCATTCCGGCCAATCTGGTGACGGGGGGGCTGATCAATCCTGCCTTGTTTGGCGGCAAGGCTTTGTTGAATAGCCAGACCCTCAACCAGGCAGGTTTCGCTGCTCTGACCCTGAAAACCGATACCGCCCGGGTCGCTGGACAAATCAATAGCGGCGTGCTGTTCAAGGGCGATGTGCAGCTTAACGCTACTCGGCAAATCGTTGTCGATACGCCCAGTGTGCAGTCCGATGGCGGCAAAGTAGTGCTAAATTCGGCTTATGTCGCTTTAGGTTCTGCACAAAGCCGGATAGGCGACCAATTAGCGCCGAACGCCAGCACAGGAGCAGGGCAATTCGTGGCCCATGCCCAAGGCCTGGAACTAATCGGCGGTCTGGCTTTCAATGGGTTCAATGACATTCAATTGCTCAGCACCGGCGATGTGCGCTTGCGCGGTTTGTTGGGCGTGACGCAAAAGGATTTTCTCGGCCAGTTGAAAGTGGCGGGCGATTTGACCATCCAGGCCAACCAGCTCTATCCCGGCACCTTGACCGATTTTACGATAGACGCCGGGAATCATACGGTGACTTTTCTCAATAGCCCTGGCACGGCAGCACCGGTGTTTTCCGCCGGGGGCAGTTTGACGGTCAACGCCGCCAATATCTATCAGCGGGGCACTCTCAAAGCCCCCTTCGGCAGTATTAACCTCAATGCGACCGATACTTTACAACTCGCTAACGGCAGTCTGACTTCGGTATCCGCCAACGGCTTGGTGATTCCGTTTGGTCGCGGCTCCGGCGGCACCGACTGGTTATATCCGCTGGATGCCAGCCAAAACAACAACATCGTCATCGATGCGCCGCCGGCGAAAAACCTGCAATTAAGCGGCAAGGATGTCGATTTGCAGGCCGGGGCAAAAATTGATTTGTCCGGTGGTGGCGATTTGTACGCTTACGAATTCATTCCCGGCCCCGGCGGCAGCAACGATGTATTGAGTGCTGGCAGCGGCAGTTTTGCCGTGATACCAGGCTCTAACTCGGTATTGACGCCCTTTGATCCGCTGGAATCGGTCGGTAGCGGTGTGCAAAATGGTGACAGCGTCTATCTGAATGGCGGCGGCGGACTGGCAGCAGGCTGGTACACCTTGTTACCGGCGCGTTATGCACTTTTGCCAGGCGCTTATTTGCTGACCCCGCAAGCAGGTAGTCAGGATCAAATCCAAAACACTACCAATCTGGCCGGCAGTGCCGTGGTGGCGGGCCGTTTTGGCGTGGCCGGCACTGCAATTAGTGATAGTCGTACACAAGGGTTTGTCGTGGAGCCGGGCGGCATTGTCCGCACTCGCTCGCAGTTCATTGACTATTTTGCCAATGATTTCTTTGCCAATAAAGCCGAGAAAGCTGGCGAAACCGCGCCGCAACTGCCCCGCGATGCCGGTAGTTTGGTGTTGTCCGCGCAAACCCGTTTGAAATTGGCTGCGGATTTGCTGGCCACTCCGGCGACGCTCGGGTTGGGTGGGCAAGTCGATATTACCGGCAATAAACTGGCCGTGGTGGCCAATAGTGCCGATTTAGCTAACCTGGCCAGCGGTACGGTCGGTTTGCTGGCGGAAGATTTAAATAATTTCGACGCGCCTAGCCTGTTACTGGGTGGCAAGCGCAGCAAGGCTGCCCAAGGCCAACGCGTCACGGTTTCAAGCAGCACCATCAGCGTGGCTGAAAATGTACAGTTGAGCGGTGCGGAAATCATTCTGGCGGCCAGTGAGCAACTGCAGGTTAAAGCCGGCGCGCTGATTGAGAGTACCGGTAAAACTACGGTGGCTGGCGGCAACTTGATGGTGGCGAATCAAAGCGGCGGTAGTGATGGCGCCTTGTTGCGGGTATCGTCTGCCGGTCAAGTGAGCGTGAACAGAGACCAAACCGTCACCGGCAATAAAGGCGAGTTGATCGTCGAAGCTGGCGCTACGATCCGAGCCTTAGGCTCGACCTTGCTCGATGCCAGCAAAAATACCGTGTTCGATGGCGACATCGACATGAACGGTGGTTCGTTGGCATTGAATTCCAGCCGCATCAGCATCGGTGCTGCACCGGCCAACACGCCGGGCTTGGTGTTAAGCAATACCAACTTTACCTTGGACGAATTACAGCTGAACAGCAAAGGTGATTTCGATATTTACGGTGGGGTCGATTTCAACGCCAATCAATTGCTGATTTCCGCTGCCAACATCAATGGCTCCGATAACGCCGGGCAAACCGCCAGCATACATGCCGATTTGATTACCTTGACCAATCTGGCTGCCAACAGCAATCGCAATGGCACCGGCAGCGGCACTTTGAATCTGGAGGCCCGCGAAATTCGCTTGGGTAGCGGCAGTTATGGCATTTCCGGGTTCGAGACGGTTAATTTTACTGCCGCACAAGGCCTCAACGGCATAGGGCAAATTTTCGATCCCGTTACCGGCAGCAGCAGTTTTGCGGTGCCGGGCCAGTTGACAGTGGCGGCTGACCTGAATCTGAACGCTGCTTATATCAGCGGCGGTAGCGGTGCGACTACTGCTATTGATGCCAGTGGGCATCAAGTGAATTTGACTGCGCTAGGCGATGAGCCGGTCAATGCGGCGGTAGGCCTGGGCGTGAGTTGGTCGCTTACCGGCGACGCCATCAACGGCACAGGACGCTTCCTGTTACCGTCCGGCATCTTGAATTTGCAGGCCAACAATGGCGATCTCGCTTTGCAAGACGGAAGCCTCATCGACGTTTCCGGGCGGGCGGTAGCGTTTGCCGATGCGGTGAAATATTCCGCGGGTGGCACGGTGAACCTCAAGGCTGTCAACGGTAATATCGGTCTGGCGGAGGACGCCGACATTCGCCTGGGCGGTGCCAAATCAATCGCCGCTGATCAACAAGCCAGCGATGCCGGACAGTTGACCGTCGCGGCCGCGCAAGGCCGGTTCAACTGGCTGGGCAGCATAGACGGCAAAGGCGCCGCAGTTACTGACAGCAGTCTGCGTCAGGCCAGTCTCAAGCTAGATGTCGATACCCTGGGCGATGTGTCGGCTTTAAGCCAGCAGTTGAATCAAGCGAGTTTCAATCAAGATCTTAGTCTTAGACAACGCCAGGGCGATTTCACGCTGGCCAACGGCGACAGCCTGAATGCGCGGCAAATCTCGATCGCGGCCGATCAAGGCAAGGTGGTGGTCAACGGCATTTTGAATGTCTCCGGCGCCAAGGCCGGTGAAGTTGAAGTTTATGGACATGACGGCATTACCCTGGGCGCAACTGGCCAAATTCTGGCCAAAGGAACGGCGACCGGCGCGGACGGCGGTAAAGTCTTGCTGGATACCGTGCATCGCGATGATAGCGGCAGCGGATTGCTCGATTTGTCGGCGGCGGGCGGTTTGATCGATGTTTCCGGCGGTCAAGACGGTAATGGCGGTGCGGTACATTTGCGTAGCGGTCGCGACGGCAACGACGTCAATGTCAGCGCCATCAATAGCACGGTTCAAGGCGCCGATCCATTGCGCAGTGCGCTGGAAGCCACCCGGGTGTATGACAACATCAGCACCATTACCAGTAGCTTGATCAATAGCTGGAACAGCGATACCGCCAACTTCATGAACAATCGCCCCACCTTGAGCGGCAGTGCGGCGGGTCTGTTCGAGATTTTGCCCGGTATCGAAGTGCGCAGCAGCGGCAATTTGACTCTGGCGGACGACTGGGACTTTATGAGCGGTGTCTGGTCGGAAGCCGATGCGGCCTGGGATTCCGAATGGCGCTATCTGGATGCTCAGGGTAATAAAGCCTTGCCGGGCTTTTTGACCTTGCGGGCGATCGGTGATTTGAATATCAACGCCTCGATTAATGATGCCTTTGCCGATACGCCACTACCCGGTCAGGCCTTGATCGATCCTAGTTTTGCCAGCGATTTTCTCTCGCAAGACTTGTTGCAACCCGGCCTGTCCTGGAGTTACCGGTTGGTGGCCGGTGATAACGTCAACTTGGCGCATAGCCATACTGGGGAGCAAGTGAAAGTCAGAACCGGCACCGGTGCAATCGATATCAATGCAGGCGGTAACATCACTTTCGTTGCCAATCCCGGCAATGCGCAAGCGGCAGCGGCGGTGTACACCATGGGCACCACCGCGCAATACACTCGCAGCCAATTATTGAATGGCGAAATTCCGGGGATTCCGGCGCAAAACAACGGCGAAACGCTGCAAACTTACTTGGCGAGATTAGGCGCGGAACAACTTGATCAGTTGTTACGCTACGGTTTGCTGGATGAACTGGAACTCGCTATCGGCGGCGGTTTGCTGGCCGAATTTCCGACTCGGGGCGGCGACATTCGTTTGACTGCTGGCGTCAACATCGCCGGTATTCAAACCGGTCAGCAAACCAGCGACTGGCTGGTGCGGGCCGGACAATGGCAAGCGGGCAGTAACAACAATAAAGCCACCGCCTGGGGGATCAACGTCAGCGGCGACCGTAATTTTGACAATATCGATGTCAATGACAACGGTAATGTCGTGTTTAGCAGCGGCAACCGCTTTTTCAATCAAAATGTCGGCGCGTTGGGTGGCGGCAATGTCACGGTACAGGCCGGCGGTAACGTCACTAATCTGTCGGTGATGATCCCGACTACCGGTAAACCGCTGGGCATCATCAATGCCGATGGACAATGGCTGCAAAATGGCACGGTTATCAATGGTGGCGGCGATCTGCGTGTGGTGGCAGGCAACGATATTGTCGGCGGCGAATTTTATACCGGCCAGGGCAGCGCGGCTTTGATTGCCGGCGGCAGTATCGCTCAAGGCACTATCCCCGGCTCCACGCAAAAAATCGGCGTGCTGCTGGATGTTGGCGATGCGGTTTTCGACGTACAGGCACGGCGGGACATTCATTTGGCCACCGCGCTGAGCCCAACCATTCTCAAACAAAAGGTGCTGGGCGATTTGGGTAGCAACGTCGATAGCCGCTTTTTTAGCTTTACCGGTGACAGTGCGGTCAATCTGCAATCTACCGCCGGTAATTTGTTGTTTGATAACGATCTGGATGCCGTCAAACGGCTGAAAGGCGTTTCAAGTAACGATGGCAGCGGTTTCGAGTATCTGGTCTATCCGGCCACGGTGCGCGGCACTGCCTTGTCCGGTGATGTGCGAATCAATGGCTCGATGACGTTGTTTCCCGATGCCAACGGTGAATTGCAATTGTTGGCTAACGGTAATATCGGTTCCGATTTAGCGGCTAATTCAGGTAAAAAAATCAGCGTCAACATGTCCGATGCCGATCCTGCCTTGCTCCCGGGCTTGGCCAATCCGGCGCGCTCATTGGACGGTAGCTTCGTCTCCGGCATTCTGCTGGCGCGTGAACGACTGGATGCCAATTCACCGCAACCCTTGACCATTCATGCTCCGGTGCCGGTGCATCAGGGGCATGTCAGCAGGCCGTTGATCGTCGCCAATAACGGCAGTATTAGTTTCGATGCGGGATTGGAAGCGACCTTTCATTTGCCGCAAGCGTCTTCATTTATTGCCGGCAAAGACATCAACAACCTGTCCATCAACGGTCAGAACCTGTCGCCTGAAGATGCGACTTTGATCATGGCGGGCGGCAATATCAATTTTGATACCAACGTCGATAGCAACGGCAACGTGGTGTTTACCAAAAATAATCCGCAATTCTTCCGCGTCTCCGGGCCGGGACAATTGCAATTGATTGCGGGTAAAGACGTGGTTTTGGGCAGTTCAGGCGGTATTCAAACGGTCGGCAATGTCCTTAATCCGGCTTTGCCTGCCGATGGCGCCAGTGTGTCGGTGTTGGCCGGTGTCAGCGGCGGAATCGATTTGGCGGGCTTTATCCAACGCTACCAAACGAGCTATCCGAGCATATTGCAGGGCCTGGCAGGTTTGAGTGAATCTGAGCAACGGCAGCGACTGGGCTTGGTGTTACAAGTGTTTTTCGCAGAATTGGAAGCCTCGGCCAAAGCCGCTGCAGCGACGCCGGAAGGCCAGCGTGGCGCGGCTTATCAGCGAGGTAAAGATGCGATTGCCGCTTTGTTCCCCGGCGAAGATTATCAGGGCGACATCAGTCTGGTGTTCAGCGCCATCAAAACCTTGGCGGGTGGTGACATCAATCTATTGGTGCCGGGCGGCAAACTGGATGTGGGCTTGACCGGGAAAAAAGCCGCTGATGAATTGGGGATAGTGGTGCAGCAAGCCGGCGATCTGAATATCTTTACCGAGGGAAATATCAACGTCAACCAATCGCGGGTTTTCACACTGGGTGGCGGCAATATTCTGGCTTGGTCGTCCAAGGGTGATATTGATGCCGGCAAAGGCGCCAAATCCACCTTGTCCGCCCCCCGGCCGATCACCTTTATTGATGATAAAGGCAATATCACCACCATTTTCCCGCCGATTATTTCCGGTAACGGCATCCAAGCCATTGGCGGCGGCGATGTGACGCTGGCAGCGCTGGAAGGGGTGGTGGATGCGGGTGAAGCGGGCATCAGTGGTGGCAATATCACCATCGCAGCGACGGCGGTAATTGGTGCATCCAATATTCAGGCCAGCGGTTCTACTACAGGCGTACCGGTAACAGTATCTGCACCGGTCACCGTTGCAGGCGCTGATAGTGCGGCAGCCAGTGCCGCCAAAACAGCGACGCAATCCAATGATAAAGATGACGACAATACCGATGGTAAGAATCAAAAAGATAAGAAAACGACAGTAAGTATCTTGAGTGCTGATGTAGTCGGTTTTGGTGATTGCAGTGTCGGTGATGTGAAAGACGCCAAGGCCGGTTGCGGCGGTGGCGTTTAATACTATTGACAATAAGTTATTAGGGTATTACTTGGTGGGAGCGACGCGACGCCCAAGTCGCGATTTGAAGCCTTCGGTCGTGACGTGGGCGTCGCTCCCACAAGACACTTTCACAGTAATCAACTGATGCTGAATAGTTATATTCAAGTTAACTATTCCAACTCCTTACGTCGCTGAGTTGCTAACAGTCCAAATAACCCGCCTAAAAATACCCAGATGGCAGTAGACAAGGGAATATTACTGCTGATCATAAACAACATTTTCTCTGTGCCTTGACTAAGTTTTTGCTGGTAGTTATTAGCTTCTCGTCTAAGGGCATTAAATCCCCAATCGCTGACAAGTTTTGTCGTTACAACTAATCCATCTTTTAATGCAGTTAGAGATGTTTGAGTTTTGCCAGCTAAGTGATCGTTATTAGCAGCGATGTAAGTTGTATATCGCTTGCTTTCCGGATTGTAAGACAAGGTCGTTACCGCATTGAGCTGGCAGTTTTTACCAATGCATCTGATCGATGTTTTTACATTGGTAAGCTTGTCAAGTTGAGCAATAACAAGTTGTTTGTTTTGTTGCTGAGCTTCTGTGTTCTTGATTAATGAAGCTTCGGCACCATACGAAACTAAGGCTATTGAGACGAAAACAAGGGGTTTTATTAGTGATTCCATGGCATTAAACCTATAAAAAGCAAAATAGCAATTATTAACAAGCAAAGGTTAGGCCAATAATCAAGCGATTGAAGATTCGCAACGAATCAAACGGTGATTGTGGCTGGTAAATTAATTATTTATCAACAGGTTAATTGTTATTTAACATCAGTATTAGTTTTTATAGCTGTCATTTTGATTGCAGTGGCAGTTATCGATAAGTCTACATAGCGTGTGTTTTTGTATGTCTAGCAACAGCTAAATAGCAAAAGGTGTTGTCCTATCAACAGGGTAAGCTGTTGGAATATCAACAGTCAATCAGCAACTATTGTTGATATATCAGCACATTACAAGCAGGCAAATACATTAACTTATTGATTTAATTATATATTAATTTAGGCATGATAAGTGCTAATTAATTTAGATGAGTAATTTAGTGGGTTTGCTCCCGCCAGTCGATAGTTGGCGATTGTTGATGTTGCATCTGGCTAAATAAAAGCACCTTTTTCCTGAAAATTAAAAACCAAACAATGAATAAACGATATTTGCTAATAGGCCTATTTGGACTCTTGTTTCCGGTCTTGGCGCTGGCCTGGTGGAACGACGACTGGAACTCGCGTCGACAAGTCACCATTGATGCGGCGGCGACCGGTGCCGACATCCAGGAAACCCTCAGCGACGTGCCGGTGTTGGTTCGCTTGCACGCCGGTAACTTTGGCTACTTTGCCGAGCTGGCTGAGAACGGTCGCGATATTCGTTTTTTAAAGGACGATGAAACGCCGCTGCATTATCAAGTTGAGCTGCTTGATTCGTTAAGTGAAATTGGCCTGATTTGGGTGCGCTTACCGCAAGTGCGTGGCGGTGTCAGTAGTGATGATTTCTGGATGTATTACGGCAATGGCAATGCCCCGGATGGCTCTGATAGTAAGACGCTGTACGACACTCCGCAAAGTTTGGTGTATCACTTCAAAGACGGCGAAGCCTTGCCGCAAGATGCCACTGCCTATTTGACGCATGCGACCGATTCCAAAGCCCAAGTCGAAGCCGCGGGCTGGATTGGGGCGGCGGCAAAATTTACCGGTGCCGGACCCATTACCATCAATGCCGCCCCGCAGTTGGCCATTGCTGCCGATAAAGGCTGGACCTTTTCGACCTGGGTCAAGTTCGATCAACCACAAACGGCGGCGAAATTACTCGACGCCAAAGACGGTGCCAGTGGCCTGGCCCTGGAAGTACAAGGCACGGCGTTGATAGCGCGTTGGACGGGCGCGGGTGGTGTCGCAGACATTGCGCCGGTTAACCTGACGCCAGGCAAATGGCAGCATATCGTGCTGGTTGCCAAGGCCGATAAACTGGAACTGTTTGTCGACGGCCTGTCGGCGGGTAATAAAGCGATTACGCTGAGCGCGCTTAATCCGACCATTGCTATCGGTAGTGCGTTTAACGGCTTGTTGGACGAAGTTCAAATCGCTGCCACCGCCCGCAGTGCCGACTGGATCAAACTGAGCTTTCGTAGCCAGAGCCCTGATTTTACCGTATTGGGATTTGGTCAGGACGAGTCTAATAGCAGTGGTGATTCTGGTCACTTTATGGTCATTGTCCAGAACGTCACCATTGACGGCTGGGTAGTCATCGGCTTGACTTTGATCATGCTGGTCGTGGCAATAATCGTGATGGTCACTAAAACGTTGGTCATTAACCGCACGACCAAAGACAACCGCCTGTTTTTGGAAAAATATCGCCAACTCGATTTACGCAAACTGGGCGATCTTGATCAGGACGAAAGCGAGGAAGAACATGAACTGGCCGAGTCGGATTTACTGACCGCGCTAGTCGGCAAGCATGATCATTTTCAAAGCTCGACGCTCTATCATTTGTATCACCTTGCTATCCATGAGCTGAACCAGCTGCAGGGTGATCTTAATCAATCGGTGTCTCCGGAAGCCTGGAATTACCTGCACGTTAAATTAGACTCACAAATCGTCAGCGAAAGTCAGCGCCTCAATAAAAACATGGTATTGCTCACTATCGCCATCGCCGGTGGCCCCTTCCTGGGACTGCTCGGTACCGTGGTCGGGGTAATGATTACCTTCGCCGCCATTGCCGCCTCCGGCGACGTCAACATCAACTCGATTGCGCCCGGCATTGCGGCGGCCTTGTTGGCAACTGTTGCCGGTTTGGCGGTGGCGATCCCGGCGCTGTTTGCCTACAACTACCTGTTAACCCAGATCAAAGACATTACCGCCAGCATGCGGATCTTTGCCGATGAGTTTTTGGCGGTGTTATCCATGCGCGCCGCACAGCAGCAACAAGAGGCTAAATAATGAAAGTCGAAGAAGAAGGCAAAGTCTATGACGACATCAACATCACGCCGATGCTGGATGTTGCTTATGTGTTGCTGCTGATTTTTATCATCATGACCACAGCCACCGTGCAGGGCATTACCGTCAATTTGCCCAAAGCCAGCAGTACGCCGTCATTATCCAAGCCCAAAACCAAAGCCATTTCAATTACCCCGGACGGCACTATTTATTTAGATACTTATCCGGTGTCCATTCAGGAATTGGAGACGCGGCTGGCACAATTTAAAGCTGCCGTGCCGGACCTGCCGGTGGTCGTCAAAGCCGATGCCAGTGTGCAATATCAAAAGGTCATCGAAGTGCTGGATGTGGTGACCCGCCTGGAAATCAGCCAGCTGGGTCTGGTGACGCAGAAATTGGTCAAATAGCGTTAAAAAAATTAAGCGATGAAAAAAAATTACTCATGGCTGCGCCGACTGCCGGTGTTGCTGGGGATAGCCTTTAGTCTGTTGATTGTGCTTGGGGTGTGGTTTTTGAAAGATAACTTTCACAAACCGCCGCAAACCAAAAAGGTTGTGCAGCAAATCACCATGATTCAGCCGCCGCCCCCACCGCCACCGCCGCCGGAAATAAAACAGCCGGAGCCGGAAATAAAGGAAGAAAAAATCGAAGAGCCGACCCCGGACAAAGAACCGGAACCGGCTCCTGAAGAAGCCAACGAGCCACCCGCAGCAGAACTGGGCTTGGATGCCAACGGCACCGCCGGTAGCGATGGCTTTGGCTTGGCGGCACGCAAAGGCGGCCGATCGATATTAGGCGGCACGCCCGGCAGCAGCATTCTGTGGTATGGCGGCCAGATCAAGCGGCAGGTCGAAGATAACTTGCAGAACCTGCTTAACGATACCCCGGCAATGAAAAATGGCTACAGCGTGATCGTCAATGTCTGGGTCGGCCCGGACGGACGCATCACCCGCGGCGAGCTGGCCTCCGGCAGCGGTAAAGCCGATGTCGACCAGGCGATCCGCACCGCCTTACCGAAACTGCGCGCCAGTATCGGCAAAGCGCCGCCGGACAACATGCCGCAGCCGGTAAAGATACGGCTGACCTCGCGGGTTTAGGCTTTACAAACAACGTAACTATTCAGTCTTTAATTTGAGTGAGGCTATGCGTTTATTGTGTAGGGTGGATAAGCAACGCGCATCCACCGCATTTGCCGGATGCGCTAGCGCTTATCCAGCCTACGTATGACGGCTCGATCAAGAGACTGAATAGTTTCCAAACAACTAACGACCACTACTAAAAATAACCACCCATGAAGACCGCAAGAAAAACTTTGTTAGTGCTATTGGCAAGCTCAATGACTACCGGCGCCTTTGCCGACAAACCCGAGGAAATGGTCCAAGTCAAAAAATCCACCTTGGTTAATCTGGTCGACTTATTGGTACAACGAGGTGTTATCAATAAAGATGAAGGCAAAGGCTTAGTCAGTGCTGCCGAGCAAGAGGCATTGGAGGCCAAACAGGTTGCCAGTCAAACAGTCGCGCCAATTGCAGAAGAAGCGGCACCGCTGGCCGCCGACGCCGGTACGGCAACGGCCCAAGGCAAAAGTGCTAGCAAACCCAAACATGTCAGCTATGTGCCGGAATTTGTGAAAAAAGAAATCCGCGATCAAGTGCGGGCAGAGCTGAAAGATGAAGTGATAGCGGGCGTCAAGCAAGATGCCAAATCCGAAGGCTGGGGCATACCGGCCTCCTTACCGGAATGGGTGGCGGCGATTAACCCCAGTTTTGACATGCGCATACGGTTTTCTGATGAATTTTATGGTGATGATAACGAAGGCGGTATCGAGCAAGGTGGCATTGACGCAAACGATAAATTTACTGGTCCGTACAATTGGCTATCTATCAACCGCGCCGGAAACACGCCACAAGGTGGCTTGATTAAACAGGTTGCATTGAATCCAAATGAAGCCATTCTTAACAACCAAAAAGACCGACTAAGGATACGTGAACGTTTTCGTTTGGGCTTTGAGGCTAAAATCGCCGACGGCTTGAAAGCGGGAGTGCGCTTTGCCACCAGCAATATCAGAAACCCGGTGTCCAACGACCAAACTTTAGGTAATACCGGGCAGTCATTTGATTTTGCTATCGACCGCGCCTATTTGCAATATGACTATCTCGACGACAAAAACACCAACTGGTTTAGCGTCTATGCCGGTCGCATTATTAATCCGTTTGTCTCCACCGATGTGGTGTTCGATCCTGACTTAAGCTTTGAAGGGGTCGCGGGTAGTGTTCGCTTACCTTTTAACCGCGGCAGCAGTAAGCTAAATGGTTACAAAGCGCCCAATCCGACTGCGCGTTTTGGTATTAATCAAGGCCAACAAACACCTGATAGTGTGTTCTTAACTTTGGGCGTGTTTCCGATTCAGGACATTGATGTGTCTGTGAATGATAAATGGCTGTACGGCGGTCAGCTTGGTGCGGATTGGTTAGTTTTTAATGACTCGCGTTTTAATATCGCGACCTCGTATTACGAGTACAAAAATATTAACGCGAGAAAAAATACTATCGGCAGCCATGCAAATGACTGGACCGCGCCGCAGTTCGTGCAAAAAGGTAACTCTATGGTAGCGATTACCGATGCCAACACCCTTAATGGCGTCTGCGATGCGAACCCTGATGGAAGTGCGGCCAATTCGGATGTCGGCTGCTTATTCGGCCTAGCTTCCGAATTCAAAATCTTTAACGCCACGGCGATGTTTGACTATGCGGGTTTTGCACCAGCGCATGTGCTGGTCACTGCTGATTACGCAAAAAACCTAGGCTTTAACCGCCAGCGCATTTTGAATGAGTTTGGCAATTCTTACGCCAGTACTGACCTGCAAGAGCGTACCAACGCCTATCAAGCCCGCGTCGATGTTGGGCATCCTGAAATGAAACGTTGGGGCGATTGGAGCGTCAATCTGGCTTATCGTTATGTGCAGCGCGATGCGGTATTGGATGCCTTTACCGATTCAATTTTCCATCAAGGCGGTACCGATGCCAAAGGCTGGGTATTGGGTGCTCAGTATGGGCTGGTTAAGAACACTTGGTTGAATCTGCGCTGGCTCAGCACCGATGCTATCGACGGACCGAAGTACAGCATCGATACCTTGAACGTCGACCTGAACGCACGTTTTTAATGGGGCAGCGTATGCATAACATTAAAAAAACATTGCTGGTTAGTTTGTTGGTGCCGGGGTTGTTGGGTGGTGTGGAGTCGGCTGTTGCTGCGCCGAAAACTAATGATGGCAACGCCGCCGTGATCAAAGCGCAAGGGATGATCCGGCAATTGACGCAAGAAAAAGCCGCCCTAGAAGCGGAAAAAGCCACGTTAGTGACGGAAAAAACGGCTCAAGACGCCAAATTGAGCAGTCTTGAAAGTGCCGTTAAGCAATTGCAGCCCTTACAAGGCGAAGTCGAGCGCTACAAATCGGGACTGGAGTCTGTCCGAAATACCTTGGAAGGCCAGCTCAATCAAGAGCGGCAAGCTCGCCAAGCGTTAGTGCAAAAGCATAATGACGTGGTCGCCAAAGCCAAGGATATTTACGCCGATAATGCCTTACTGGTGCAGGCCGTGAAAGAACGTGAACAATGGATAGAACAATGCAGCAGCCGTAATAAAGAATTACACACGGTCTATCTGGATGTTTTAAACAAGTACAAAGAAAAAAGTGTCTGGCAAGAGCTGGCTGAACTTGAGCCGATCACAGGGATTGGCAAAGTCGAGACGGATAATTTAGTCGAGGATTATCAGTACAAACTCAATCAACTCAAAATTACCCCGTTCCAAGCGCAGGCTGAACCCACTGACGTTGTGCAAGACGCTGCGCCCGTTGCTGATAGTCAGGAGCCGCTAAAATGAACGGCCACTATTTAATTGCCGCTGGTTTGTTGTTGGCAAGCGGGATGGCGGTTGCTGCGGATACGGACAATCAACCAACCCCGCCTACGAATGACGTCGCAGCAGCAGCAGAAGCACCGCCTCTGTTCAATATTTTCGATTTTCAGATTGACGGCAACACCGTGTTGGATGATGAGTCGTTAGAGCGGGCGGTGTATCCGTTTTTAGGGCCGGATAAAACCGTGGATGATGTCGAAAAAGCCCGGGCGGCCTTGGAAGAAGCGTATCGCAACAAAGGCTATCCGACTGTTAGCGTGTCTATTCCCGAACAAGATGTCAACGCCGACCAAGTCCGCTTAGCAGTGCTTGAAGGTTCAATCGAAACCCTGCGCGTGACCGGTTCGCGTTATTACGAGTTAGGTAAAATACGTGAAGGTGTACCGGCACTGGCTGCAGGCCAAGTGCCGCATATGCCGACAGTACAGCAGCAAGTCAGCTCCTTGGCGCAACAGTCCGCCGATCGTAATGTCACGCCGGTGTTACGGGCCGGCTCGACGCCCGGCAAAATGGAAGTGGAATTAAAAGTGAAGGACGAGTTGCCCTTGCATGGCAGCGTGGAGATGAACAGCCGCAATTCTGATTTAACCACCCGTACCCGCCTGATCGGCTCGATTCGATATGACAACCTGTGGCAAAAATTCCATAGCGCCTCGCTACAATATCAAGTGTCGCCGGAAAATAGAAATGAAGTCGAAGTCTGGTCAGGTACTTACGTGTTGCCGACCGGCTGGGCCGATACCCGTTTGGCGCTGTATGGCATCGGTATTAGTTCTAATACCGAGTTGGGGGTAAGTGTCGGCGGTATGTCAGTGGTGGGGGCCGGGTCGATTTACGGCGCCCGCTTGGTCAAACCTTTGTCCGGATCGGATAATTTTATGCACAGCATCATCGCCGGTTTTGATTACAAAAGCTTTGATCAAGGCGTCAATCAAGCCGGTCAAGACTCTTCTTCGCCCTCATCGATTAGCTATGCCTCATTTATGACCGGTTACGATGGCAGTTGGCGCAGTGACACCTCTTCCACATCGGTAAATTTAGCAGGGCATTTTTCCATTCGCGGCATGGGTAATGACGAAAAAGAATTCGCTGATAAGCGACAAGATGCCAGTCCCAACTTTTTATATCTAACCAGCGACGTCAAACACCAGCAGGTATTGCCGAAGGATTTTCGAATGGTGGCGCGTGCTGGCGGTCAAGTCAGCATGTCGGAGATGATCAGCAATGAACAATTTTCCGCCGGTGGTCCCACCAGTGTGCGCGGGTATCATCAAACCGAATTGCTCGGCGATCACGGCATCAATTTATCGCTGGAATTTCATACGCCACGCCTGGTGCCGGAAGACTGGCAACAAGTACAAAACTTACGATTGTTGGCATTTGTCGATTGGGCCAATTTATGGACTATCAACCCCATCGCTCCGACACCCGAGCAAACTAAATTAGCTTCTGCGGGTATGGGCCTGCGCAGCTTAATCATGAAACACATCGTTGGTGAGCTGGATTGGGCCTACCCGTTTATTCAGCAAGGACGTGTGGATGTTGGCGAGCAGCGGGTGGATTTTAGAGTGGTGTATGAGTTTTAGGTCTGGTGTTTAGGCCTTTATTGCTGACCGGACAACCGGAAGCCAGTGAGTCTTAATCAGACCACTGGCTTTTTTTTGGCCTGAGACTTGTCTCGGGCTTTTGTAAGGTGCTTAAAAACGATTTTTATAAACTGAGTGGCTTGACTTACCAAGCAAGCACTCTATTCAAGGTGAGGAACACAAATGACTTTATTGGTAGCGTATGATGAAACGGAATCACGATCGCTGACACACTCGGTGCGCGCATCGGCCTTGGTATTTGAAGATCCAGTCTCCCGCCGATTGCTGGACCAGATTGAGCGCATCGCACCCAGTGACGCAACAGTGTTGATTATTGGTGAAACTGGCACAGGTAAAGAGTTGGTTGCCAGGCACATTCATGCCTTGAGTAAACGCAGCACTAATATTTTTGGAGCCTTGAACTGTGCCTCATTAAGTGAAAACCTGATTGAAAGCGAGTTGTTCGGTCATGAAAAAGGCTCGTTTACCGGCGCACACATGGCGAAGTCCGGCTGGTTTGAAACTGCTAACCGTGGCAGCTTGTTCCTTGATGAAGTGGGTGATTTGCCGATTGGCTTACAGGTGAAATTGCTGCGGGTGTTACAAGAGCGGGAGGTTGTTAAAGTAGGCTCTAGGCAACCGGTGCCGGTCGATGTGCGGATTATTGCCGCAACCAACGTTAATTTAGAAGAGGCGGTAGCAGCGTCCCATTTTCGGGCCGATTTATATTACCGGTTTAATGTTGCAACTATTCATCTGGCACCTTTAAGAGAACGGCCTGGAGATATTTTGCCGCTGGCCCGACACTTTCTTACTATCTACGGCGAGCGTTTAGGTTACGGTGAAGTTAAGCTATCACCGGCCACTGAATTAACCTTATTGAATTATGATTGGCCGGGTAATATCCGCGAATTGGAAAATGCCATCCACCGCGCACTACTGGTATGTCCTGGTAATCGCTTGCGACCAGAAGATTTTAAGTTGTCATCGAGCTTTCGGCATGTGGAAACGGGGCATTCGGTATCAACCAGCACATTGGAGACAGCGTTGTTAAGGCTCTGCGAGCAAGCACCACCTAAGCTGTTTGAGATCATCGAAGAAACCGTAATTCGCACCACCTTTGAATTTTGTGAAGAAAATCAGGTGCAGACCGCCAAGTTACTGGATATTAGTCGCAATGTGCTTAGACACAAGCTGGAAATTTACGGGATGTTACCCAATGGTCAACGCAAAGTGCTGGCTGATAAAGAGGAGTTTCGCGTCAGTCGTCGGGCTTAGTAGCATTTGGTCGGGTATTATCGCCACGGCCTAAGCTTTTGCCTGGCTGGTAATCTAATGAGGGTCGTGTGTAGAATGCTGCATCGGCAGCTAGACTGTTTTTCTCAGTATGTGGACCTTTTTATGAGTAAGCAAAAATTATCATTACAAGATCAGTTGTTAAAGTCAGGTTTGGTAAGTAGTGCCAAAGCTAAGACCATTAAAACTGATAAGCACAAACAGACTCGTCAACAACAAAAAAACAACGTCGTAGTGGTGGACGAAACGAAATTGCTGGCTGAACAAGCGCAAGCTGAAAAAATAGCCAGGGACAAAGAGCTGAATCAATTGCGTAAATCGCAGGATGAGCAAAAACAATTAGCCGCCCAAGTTAAACAGTTGATTGAACTAAATCGACAGCCCAAAGACGAAAACGGACTGGCGTACAATTTTAACGACAATAACAAGATTAAAACGGTATATGTTGCCAACGAGATGCGCGAACAGATTATCCAAGGACGTGTCGCAATTGTTAAGTTAGCGGCGGCCTATGAGGTGGTGTCGGCCGACGTGGCTCAAAAAATACTGGAGCGTGATGCCAGCAGCGTTATCGTTTTCAATCAGCAAGCTAATAACGCCGCAGACTCAGAAGATGCCTATGCGGCTTTTCAGATTCCTGATGATTTGATTTGGTAAGCCAATCCTAGCAGTTTGTTTACCCTAAACAGCATTGGTTTCGGCCTTGCTGTTTAGCCTGATACAGCGCTTTGTCAGCGCGTTCAAATACAGTTTCATCGTCATCGCCGGAATGAAAATCGGCAATACCGCAAGAGATAGTGACTACCACTGCACTGCCGTTGGAATTAAAGCCGGTTTTTTCAATCGTTGCCCGTAATTGATTGGCTAATATTAATGCCGATTCTTTGTTGGTATTGGGCAGCAACATGGTGAATTCTTCACCGCCAAAGCGTGAAATAAAATCAGTTTCGCGAGAGTGGGCAGCCAATTGTCTGGCAATTAATAACAACACTTTATCGCCAGCCTTATGACCGTAAGTGTCGTTAATGCGCTTAAAGTGATCAACATCCCAAACTATCAAGCTGAGCGGCGCTTGATAACGTTTCCAGCGCGCTATTTCCGCTTCTAAGCGTTCATTGTAAGCGGTGCGGTTAGGTAAGCCTGTTAGTGAATCTCTGAAGGCTTGATTGTTGGCGAGAATTAACTTGGATTTCAGCTCGGAAGATTCTGATTCCATGTTGGCAATTCTGCCGTTTAGTTCTTCTAGTTGCTGCTTAGTTTTTTGTCGTAGTGATTGTTCGGTTTCACTATGGCGCTGAATTTCTTGAGTAATTGTTGTCAATCGTTCAGTAATTGCCGCTTTTAAAGGCTCTAGCGAAGTAGCGCTGGCTGAATTGGCTTGTAGCTGCTGCATTTGCGCAGTGACTGACTGGTCGTGATGACTACGGCTCTCTGCGGTTTCCGTGGCAACTGAACTGACACCAATCAACGCTAAGCTGACTTCCGCGAGCTTATCGGTGAGTACACCCAGAAATTTGTCGACATCTTGTTGTTCTGCTTGATTGTATTGGGTGATTTTCAGCAGTAAATCGACGGATTTATTGAGTACCGGTTCAAAAATCTCCGTGGATTGAGACGACTCAATTAATAATTGTTTGACCGTTTGCGCTTGTCTTTCAAAGACCCCAGGAATTTTGATGCCTTCAAGCAGGTGCAGTAATTGCCTGCTGACAATTTCTGTATCGATATGGCTACTAATAAGACCGTCAATAGGACTGGTTTGATGCTCTGATTCCAGGGCATTAAGTAAGGTGCTAAAAAGTTGATTGGTGTTTTCGAACTGGTTGTCTTCGGCTTGCTTTTTTGCGTTGTGCAGCAAATGTTGATGGGTCGGAGAAGAATATTGCTGCAGTAAAAAATCAATCAGCAATCCAGCATCCAGCTGATGATTTTGGGGTGGTGTGTTTTGCAGCTGGGCGACGGCTTGGGTAAAGTTTTCCAGTTCAGCTTTGAGTTTATGGCTGTCAATGCCAGCTTTTAACTGTTCTCTGATGCGCTTTAAATGCGGATCCAGTTGGCGGTCAAAGCCAGTGGCTGCGATCGACAAGCGGATAATGGCCCGACACAATAGTTGTTCGTGCTCTTGACGGCCTTTATCGGCTTGTTCTTGATCATCCAGCAGCTCCAGGTATTTTTCCCGCCACTTGTCTTTGTCATCAACTTCTTTTTTTGAGAAAAACATATTAAATCCGGCAGCGTCAACAGTAGTTCGTTATGTCGCTAGTAATTATTTAGCGCTACTTTCTTGTTTGATCAATTGATTGATGACATCAATCATTTTTTCTTGTGAACCAGCGAGCGTGCCGTTAGTTCTATATTTGCCATTGACGATGATGGCCGGGACGCCATTAACGCCATAACGGGCGGCCATGGTTTTCGCTTGGCGCATTTTGGCATCGACTAAAAATGAATTGTAGTTAGTGCGAAAATCGCTTTCCTTGACACCATGAGCGACAAAAAATTTAGCCAATTCATCTTCTGTTTCAAGTGATTGCTTGGCTTGCACGGCATCAAAAAGATCAGAATGGACTTTGTCGACTACCCCGAGCGCTTCGGCGGTGAAATAAGCTTTGGCGTGTTTGCCCCAAAGTTCGCTGAAAACTGCAGGCTGGCGAATAAATTCAACATTCTTGGGCAATGTCTTGGCCCATTTTGATAATAAAGGTTCAAAGCTATAGCAGTGCGGGCAACCGTACCAAAAGAACTCAATGACTTCGATTTTGTCGGTACTTTTAGTGGGTTGTGCGGGAGTTACGGCTTCATAACCAACAGTTTCGGCATTGATTATTGAAGTAAAGCTAAGCATTAGAGTGAACAATGCTGAGGCTATAATTTTTTTGTACATTGTTAAATTCTCCTGATCTATTAATTGGTGATGTGGCTGCACAATTATTTCATGGTCGATATTTTGTATGAGACGGCTTTGATTTCTTCATCGGTCATTTTTTTAGCGATCATGTGCATGATATTTTCGGGATTGTTACTGCGTTCATCAGATTTGAAATCATTAAGTGCTTTGATGAGGTAATCAGCATGCTGTGATTTTAATGCCGGAAAAGAAGCCGGCTTGTTGCCTTCTCCATAAGGACCATGACAAGCGATACATGCGGAAACTGCTCTAGGAATGTCGCCATTGCGGTATAAATTGCCGCCTTGGGCCAGCAGTGTTTCGATCGTTGCGGGTTTTTTGGCGGTGCCGTCTTCTGCTTTGACATCGTCGTCATCACTAGGCGGAAGGGTAGGTTCCGCATTGGCAGACACTTTTTGTGCGGCATAATAGTCGGCAATTTCAGCAATATCTTCGTCTGATAAGGCCATAGCCAATGGCGACATAACGGCATTTTTGCGGACACCTTCTTTAAAAGCACGAAGCTGCTGAGCTAGATAAGAACTGTGTTGTTGAGCAAGCTTTGGAAATGTTGGGATCAAACTGTTGCCATCTTCACCGTGGCAGGCCGCGCAAGCGGTGGCCTTTTGTTTGCCAGCGGCAATATTACCTTGAGCTTGAACAAGGCTTGATACACTGGTCAGTGCCAGAGTGATTGAAAGTGCCAGCAGATGGTTCTTCATCAGGTTCCCCTTCGGAATAATATGATCAGTTATGGTAGCCTGTGTCGATACATGGCCGCCAAATTGTGGCCGAATTCTACTCTAATTGACACAGCTAAGCGAGACAGCGATGAATCCAATCTACATCCAAGCAAAATTTATTAATAGTTCGCCACATCTCAAGGACACGCCGCCGGATCAGGGGCTGGAAGTGGCATTTGCCGGGCGCTCCAATGCCGGTAAATCTAGCGCGATTAATACGCTGACGCGGCAAAATTCGTTGGCCAGAATCAGTAAAACGCCAGGTAGAACGCAAATGCTCAACTTTTTTGAAATTAATGAGCAACAACGGTTTGTCGATTTGCCAGGGTATGGTTATGCAAAAGTGCCGTTAGAAGTGAAGAAAAAATGGCATGAATTGATGGAAACGTATCTCACCCAGCGTAAATCTTTATGTGCAATTATTTTGGTAATGGACGTGCGTCATCCCTTGACTGAGTTTGACTGGAAAATGGTTGAGTGGTGTGAACACACTGGCTTGCCACTGCATGTGCTATTAACTAAGGCCGATAAATTGGCTTACGGTGCGTCTAAAAATACTTTATTACAAGTACAACGCGAGCTTAGTCATGTCAGTTTTCCAGTGACTATCCAGTTGTTTTCAGCATTGAAAAAAACCGGTATTGATGAAGTACATGCAGCACTTGATCGTTTGTTTAAACCTTTTCAAGATGATCAAAGCGGAATTTCAAACCCTTCTTGAGCTAACTCGAAGTCAAAGCCGACCGCTGGATATTGCTGCAGTAAGGATTGATAAATAACATCCAGATCTGCATCGGTGCGGGTCGGTTCATGGTGGGTAAAAAATAGTTTTTTCACCTTGGCGGCTGTTGCCAGTTGGATCGCCGAAGCATAAGTTCCATGTCCCCAGCCTCGTTTTGATACATATTCGCTGACGGTGTAAGAGGAGTCGACAATCAGTGCATCGACATTCGCCATCGCGGTGACAACTTCCTGCCATTTTTCCTCAATTAACACCTGAAATTGCTCATATTCCTCGTCTTCAGGACTATAGATATTTAGCTCAGGCTCATAGTCGCCGGTAAAAAATAGCGATTGTCCGTCGCAATCAACACGATAACCAAAATTGAGTACCGGATGACTGAGCACTATCGGCGTTATGGTAGCCTTGCCAATGTTAATCGGAACGCCTGGAATGAGGGTTTTATATTCGACACGCGCATTGAGCTGGGCCTCGCGTATCGGGAAAAAGCTGTATTGCAGTTGCACCGTCAGTGCCCGGCTAATGCCTTCACCGGTGACCGGATCTTGGCTGCCGTAAATAGTAATGCGATTATTACTAATAAATATCGGGGTGAAAAACGGTAAGCCCTGAATGTGATCCCAATGCGTGTGGGTTATGAAAATATTGGCATGAATAGGCATTTCTTTTAACAAGCTCTGCGCCAATGCGTGTATGCCGGTGCCGGCATCAAGAATGAATAAGTCGTTATCGTCAGTCCTGATTTCAATGCAGGTAGTATTGCCGCCGTATTTAACAGTGCGAGGGCCTGGCGTCGGGATTGAACCTCTTACGCCCCAGAATTTGAATTTCATTGCTTGCCCTTGTCTTAAAGGTGAATAAACGATTGTGCCTCAGTTTTTATAGCCTGTAGATCGCCTAAGCTTTCAATCAGCGGCTGCATGGCAAAATCAGCAGGTAACTCATGTTGTAAGCCAAAACGCGCCGCCGTGGCTTCCGAAAACGACTCTAATACCGGATTGCCGCCATCACCAAAGCGCAAATGTTTGCTGATTTGATTAGCGGCAAACACGCAGTCCTCTAATGCCGATTTGGCACCGCCACTATCATGATGATGCGCAATGGCTGCAATCAATTGTTCGGACAAGCCCCATTTTTCGGCTAGGATTTTTCCAGCTTGGGCGTGATTGATACCGATAAATTCAAGTTCTGTTTCGTGTAAAGGCACCTGCAGTAAGTTGCTTTTTTCTAGCGCCATCTTGAATTCGATCGGCATGAATTCAGTGAACACCACTTTACCAAAATCATGCAGTAAACCAGCCACAAAACTGTCGCTACATTCGCTTGGCGAACACCTCAAACGCTCAGCGAGCTGTTTACTGATCGCGGCCGTGGTTAATGCATGCAGCAAAAATTGAGCAGTATTGAAGTTGGCTTTATTTTGAGTATCCAGCATGCCCATGGCGGCAACGCCCAAGGCCAGATTTTTTATGGTGTTTAAGCCAATATGTACCACAGCTCTTTGGACTGAGGTGATTTTTTTGGGTAAGCCATAAAACGCCGAATTGATGGCTTTAAGTATTTTAACCGTCATCACCGGATCACATTCGATCACCCTAACAATATCTTTGGCTGACGCGTTGATATCGTTAGTCAGATGCACTACTTGCTGCACGCTTTTAGGAAACGCGGGCATTCTGTCTACGCAGGCAATGAGTTTGTCGTTGTCTAGCTGGGTCATGGCAACAGCGATTAAGGGCGGATAAGCATGTTAGTGCGCTTCATCCCAATTATTACCGACACCTATATCGACAATAAGCGGCACTGCGAGCTCAGCGGCTGAACTCATAATATCCCTGATTTTGGTGATGCATTGCTCTAGCTGAGGTTCGGCGATTTCAAAGACCAATTCATCATGCACCTGCATCAATATTTTGGCATCGGGAGTTGTTTGCTGCAGCCAATGATCGGTAGCCAGCATTGCACGCTTGATGATGTCCGCCGCCGTGCCTTGCATTGGCGCATTGATGGCCGTGCGTTCGGCATACTGGCGGCGCGGGGCATTTTTTGAATTGATTTCCGGTAAATACAGGCGTCGCCCGAACAACGTTTCGACATAACCTTGCGCGCGGGCTTGTTCGCGGATGTTATCCATGTAGTCTTTTACCCCCGGATAACGGGCAAAATATAAGTCGATGTAAGCTTGTGCTTGGCTACGGGATAAGCCCAATTGCTGCGCCAAACCAAATGACGACATGCCGTAAATCAAGCCAAAGTTAATGGCTTTGGCCGAGCGGCGCAAATCGTTGGTAACTTGATCAGGCGCGACGCCGAATACTTCTGCCGCCGTAGCACGATGCACGTCCTGGCCTTCACCGAAGGCTTTCAATAATCCGGCATCAGCGGATAAATGCGCCATGATGCGCAATTCAATTTGCGAATAATCGGCCGCGACCATTTTGTAGCCATCCGGGGCAATAAAGGCTTGGCGAATTTTACGACCTTCTTCGCTTCGAATGGGGATGTTCTGCAAGTTTGGGTCGGATGACGACAATCTGCCGGTCGCCGCGACCGCTTGGTGGTATGAGGTATGCACCCGGCCGGTTTTGGCATCGACCTGTTGCGGCAGTTTGTCGGTATAAGTCGACTTTAATTTGCTTAAGCTGCGATGTTCAAGAATCAGCTTAGGCAGCGGGTAGGTTAAGGCCAGTTCCTGCAACACTGATTCATCGGTGGATGGCTGTCCTTTAGGAGTTTTCTTTAAAACCGGCAGTTTTTGTTGGTCGTAAAGAATTTCCTGAATCTGTTTTGGCGAGCCCAGGTTGAACGCTTGTCCGGCCAGATCATGAGCGTGATGCTCAATCGACATCATTTTACTGGCCAGCTCCAGGCTTTGCTGATCGAGCATGGCGGTATCAATCAACACGCCCTGACTTTCGATGCGCGCCAGTACGCTGATTAACGGTACTTCCAGTTCAGTGTAAAGTTTAAGCAGGCTCGGATGTTGCTGTAGTCTGCTGTTCAACACCTCATGCAAACGCAAGGTAATGTCGGCATCTTCTGCTGCATAAGGCGTGGCTGCTTCGATAGCCACTTCCTGAAAACCGATCTGCTTGGCGCCTTTGCCTGCGACATCTTCATAGTGGATGGTGTCCAAATCCAAATAGGCTTTGGCCAGATCGTCCATGTTGTGTTTGCTGGCGGTGCTGTTTAACACATACGATTCCAGCATGGTGTCATGGGCAATGCCGCGTAAGTTAATCCCGTGATTGGCCAGTACATGGCTGTCGTATTTCAGGTTTTGTCCCAGCTTGGCGTGAGTGGGGCTTTCCAGTAAGGGTCGCAATTTTTCCAGAACTTCTTTTCGATCAAGCTGCTCAGGTACGCCCGGATAATCGTGCGCTAACGGCACATAGGCCGCTTCGCCGGGAGTTATCGCAAAAGACACGCCGACTATTTGGGCTTTACTGTAATCAAGACTGGTGGTTTCGGTATCAAAGGCAAATAACTCGGCACGATTGAGTCTTTCCAACCAGCTATCGAACTGTGCCCAGTTCGAAATGGTTGTGTAGTTGGTTTGCTTGGGTGCCGTGGGTGGAGCGACTTCAATGTCAAAAAGGCTTGCTGAGTCGGGTGTTGCCGGCGGTGCAGATACTGAGTTATCGATGAGTTTTAGCCAGCTTGAAAAACCCAACTCGGCCAATAAGTTTTTCAGCTCCGCTTTGTCCATGGGCTGCTGTTTTAAATCATCCATGTGGTATGGCAAATCAAGATCGCACTTGATGGTGGTCAGTTGTTTGGACAGCGGTAACTGGTCTAAGCTGGCACGCAAATTCTCACCGATTTTACCGGTGATTTGGTCGGCATGCGCCATCAGGTTTTCCAGCGTTTCGTATTGCTCCAGCCATTTTGCCGCGGTTTTGGGGCCAACTTTAGGCACGCCGGGAATGTTGTCGACGGTATCGCCGATCAAGGCCAGGTAATCGACAATCTGTTCCGGCTTGACGCCGAATTTATCGATCACGCCTTGCCTGTCCATGCGTGTATCAGACATGGTGTTTTCCAGAATGATGTGCTCGGTGACCAGCTGCGCCATGTCTTTGTCGCCAGTAGAAATGATCACGCCATAACCCTGTTGCTCGGCATGTTGCGCCAGCACGCCCAATACATCGTCGGCTTCTACGCCGGATTCCATAATCAACGGTAGGCCCATGGCGCGAATCACGTTATGCAGCGGCTCGATTTGCACCCGCAAATCATCTGGCATCGGCGGCCGGTGCGCTTTGTATTGATCATAAAGATCGTTACGAAAAGTCTTGCCGGGAGCATCGAAGACCACGGTAATGTAATCGCTGTGGTATTCGGCAATCAGCTTGCGCAGCATACTGGTCACGCCGTGGATGGCGTTGGTCGGTAAGCCCCGCGGGCTGGTTAAAGGTGGAATAGCATGGTAGGCGCGGAATAAAAAAGAAGATCCATCTACCAAAATCAGGCGTTGTCTTGTGGGCTCGGACATATAGCGGTTGTTGTAATTATTGTTGGGCTAAGGTGGCGGATGGGCTAACAATGTCAGGTTTTGCGTTTAACTTCAACGATATTGGCAAGCTGGCTGAGTTTGTTGAAGATTTGGCTGAGTTGATCGGTATTTTCAACTTGAATAGTTAAATCAAGATCCGCAGAAAAATCCGGATGGCTATGCAGCGCTGCATTACTAATATGGATTTTGGCTTGCGCAAGCACTTGGCTGACATCCGCCAATAGATTTTGTGCGTTGAATGCTTGAATAACAATCGGCACAGCATGGCTGGCTTTTTGTGCCCCCCAGCTGACATCGATCAATCGGTCATGTTTTTGTGGTTCCAATTGCACGATATTCGGGCAGCTTTTTCGATGTACGGTAATGCCTTTAAGATGCGAAATGTAACCAATGATGTCATCACCCTGAACTGGAGTACAACAATGCGCAAATGAGGTCAGTACGTTGTCCATGCCGTTGACGGTGACGATAGATTTGGTAACAACTTTTTGTTGCTTGCCTAACAACGGAGCGCTTTCCAGTTCCGGTATTTTAAAAAATGCGGCTAATTGACGATTATTGATGTCGCTACGGCCAATGGCTTCAAATAATCGATCAGCATCAGTCTGTTTAAAATGCCGCACCAGCTCTGTCACATCTAGTGCTTTAATGCCTAAACGTTGAGTTTCTTTTTCCAAAATGGCTTTGCCGGCCGCAATATTTTGGGTCTGTTGCTGATTTTTGAACCAGCTTTTGACTTTGCTGATAGCGCTGGTGGTTTTTAAATAACCTAAATGCGCGTCTATCCAGTGACGGTTAGGTCCGCCGTCTTTAACGGTGAGAATTTCTACTTGTTCGCCAGATTTTAAGGCGTAGGTCAATGGCACAATGCGGCCATTGATTTTGGCGCCACGGCAGCGGTGCCCGACTTCGGTATGAACGGCGTAAGCAAAATCCAGCGGCGTCGCGCCTTTGACTAAGTCGACCAATTTGCCGGCTGGGGTTAATACGTATACCCGGTCATTAAATAGTTCGCTGCGAAAATTTTCGCTGAATGCTTCGTCAGTGGTTTTGTCTTCCAGTAATCGGCGTAACGTGGCGACACTTTTTTCCATGGCCGCATTTTGCTTACCGCCTTCTTTATAAGCCCAGTGTGCAGCAACGCCCAATTCGGCAAAATCATGCATGTCACGGGTGCGGATTTGTACCTCAATGCGATTGCCGTGACTATCCAAGATTACCGTATGCAGCGATTGGTAGCCGTTTTCTTTGGGGTTGGCGATGTAGTCGTCAAATTCTTTAGGAATGTACTGCCAGCCGCTATGCACAAAGCCCAATGCCGCGTAGCACTGGGTCAGGTTGTCGACAATCACGCGTACAGCCAGCAAGTCATAAAGCTCATCAAGCGGCAGTTGCTTACGCTGCATTTTTTTCCAGATGCTAAAAATATGCTTTGGGCGGCCATAGCATTGGCAGGCAATACCCTCATCACTGAGTTTTTGTTGTAGTGAAACGATGAAGTCCTGAATACACTCTTCGCGGTGCTTGCGCTTATTAGATAAGCCCTGGGCAATTTCACGATAAGCATGGGGCTCCAAAAAGCGGAAAGCCATGTCTTCCAATTCCCATTTGAGCTGATGAACGCCCAGTCGGTTGGCAATCGGTGCGTAAATATCCAGCGTTTCGCGTGCGATAAAGTGCCGAACTTCATGCGATTCTTTAGCCAAACCATGCAAACGCTGAATTCGATAGGCCAACTTGACCAACACTGCCCGCACGTCTTGGGTCATTGATAACAACATTCGACGCAAGGTTTCAGTTTGGTTGGGCTGGCTGGCCATTTCCGGCGCATACACGGTAACAGTGTTCAGCCAATTGACATCGTTGACCAAAGTGGCAATGGTGTCGCCAAACTGCTGTTTAATATTGGGTTTTTGGGTGAGTTTGGCAAGACGAGGGTCGCTAAGGATGGCGGCGACCAGGGTGTTTGTATCAACATTTAAGCTGCGCAAAATTGCCGCGACCTGAACGCCCTTAGGTCGATAATAATCTGAATCGGTAGGGATTTTTGCCACAATGGCCAATGCCTGATCTAGCAAATGCTGCTCCGGTTCGGGGTAACCGCTAAAAGACGGGGTGTCGGCGCTGGTGTTTTTATGCATTTGCGGATGCTGACCTTAAAAAAACTGAGCCATTATGATAGTCTAACGACGTTAAGTAAATCTGCATCCCATCCGATGTTTTTGTTCGCTGATTAGCTATGCTATAGCCGCAGATTTAATTTCATCACACAATTATCCTTAAAAGAGAAATATGAAAATTACAGTATTTGGAAGCGGTTATGTTGGTCTGGTTACGGGTGCATGCCTTGCCGAAGTAGGTAATAACGTCGTGTGCATGGACATTGATGAAGGCAAAATAAATAAGCTAAAGCAAGGCATTATTCCTATTTACGAACCTGGCTTGGAAGCCATGGTTAAGGAAAATCAGGCAGCAGGGCGGTTGAGCTTTACTACTGATGTCAAGGAAGCCGTCGATCATGGTCTGTTTCAATTTATCGCGGTAGGAACGCCGCCTGATGAAGACGGCTCGGCTGATTTGCAATATGTATTGGCGGTCGCCAAAAGCATTGCCGAAAACATGGAAGATTATCGGGTAGTGATTGATAAATCGACCGTACCGGTAGGCACTGCCGACAGAGTTAAAAATGTCATTGATGAGGTTCTGGCCCAGCGCGGCAAGGCATTGGAGTTTGACGTCGTTTCCAACCCTGAGTTTCTTAAAGAAGGCGCGGCGCTGGATGATTTTATGAAGCCTGATCGTGTCGTTATCGGCACTGATAACCCACGAACTGCCGAGTTGTTAAAAGCGTTATACGCGCCATTCAACCGCAGCCATGACCGCGTAATTGCTATGGACATCCGTTCTGCCGAGCTGACCAAATACGCGGCTAACGCTATGCTGGCCACCAAAATCAGCTTTATGAATGAATTGGCCAATCTGGCCGAGCGCTTGGGTGCGGATATTGAAAATGTCAGACGCGGCATAGGTTCCGATAGTCGTATCGGCTACAGTTTTATTTATCCCGGTTGCGGTTATGGCGGGTCATGCTTTCCGAAAGACGTTAAAGCTTTGGAAAGAACCGCCAAAGAAATCGGCTATCACGCTGAATTGCTCAATGCGGTAGAAAACGTCAACAATCGTCAAAAACATCGTTTGTTTGAAAAAATCAGCAATCACTATCAGGGCAACCTGAAGGGCAAGGTGTTTGCGTTATGGGGCTTGGCGTTTAAACCTAATACTGATGACATGCGTGACGCACCAAGTCGTGTGTTGCTTGAAGCACTAATTGAAGCTGGCGCCACTGTGCAGGCTTATGACCCTGAAGCGATTGAAGAAGCACAGCGCATTTACGGCAACAAAACAGGCTTAAGTTACAGCCAATCTCCTGTTGATGCACTAAAAGGTGCCGATGCGCTGGCGATTGTCACCGAATGGAAACAGTTCCGTAGCCCTGATTTTGATCTTCTCAATACAACTTTGACCGACAAGGTCATCTTTGATGGCCGTAATATGTTTGAACCGGCGATTGTTAGCCGCAGTGGTCTGCAGTATTACGCTATTGGCCGTTAACGCCGGTTTTTCTGAGGACTACGCGCCATGGCATTGAATTACGCAGAACACCGTATCAGCGAAGCTGAGTATCTCGACGGTGAAAAAGTTAGCACGATAAAACATGAATTTATCGATGGTCATGTGTATGCCATGGCTGGCGCTAGTAAAAATCATGAAAGAATTTCTCTCAATGTGTCCAGGAAATTTGGCAACCATTTAGAAAATTCACCTTGTGAGCCTTTTTCTTCAGATATGAAGGTGAAAGTGGATGCGGCATTCTTTTACCCTGATGTCATGGTGGTTTGTGACAATCAGGATACTGATCCTTATTACACAGAAGCGCCGGTGATTATTGTCGAGGTCTTATCGGCCTCCACGCGCAAAACAGATGAAACTATTAAAAGAAGAGCCTATCAATCTATACCCATTTTAAAAGAGTATGTGTTGATTGAGCAGGACATCGTTGATGTAGAAGTCTGCAGACGTTCTCAGGGCTGGGTATCTGAACATTATTTCTTGGGCGATGAAGTCACTTTTGAAGCGATTAATCTAACGCTGTCCGTCGCCGATATTTACCAGCGTGTAGAGAATGAAGACATGCGCGGTTTTCTACTTGCCCAAAACAATTTAACCGAAGCATCATGAAAATTATCCCCACAGCCATTCCCGATTTACTCATTTTTGAACCCAAAGTATTTGGCGACCAACGCGGATTTTTTCTGGAAAGTTACAATCAACTTAATTTTCAGTCACTCACTGGTTTAAGTTTGAATTTTGTCCAAGATAACCATTCCCGCTCAGGCAAAAACGTCTTAAGAGGTCTGCATTACCAAATTCAACAGCCGCAAGGCAAGTTGGTGCGTGTGACCAGCGGCAAAGTGTTTGATGTTGCCGTAGATTTGCGCAAATCCTCACCTACCTTCGGGCGTTGGGATGGTGTCGAATTAAGCGGTGACAATCATCGTCAATTATGGGTGCCGCCCGGATTTGCCCATGGCTTTGTGGTGTTGTCCGAACAAGCTGATTTCCTCTATAAAACCACCGATTACTATGCGCCGGAACATGAGCGTTGCATTCGCTGGGATGATCCTGAGATTGGCATTGTTTGGCCCGAAGGTATTGCTCCTCTGCTTTCCGGTAAAGATCAGCAAGGCTTGTCGTTGCAAGATGCTGAGGTTTTTGCATGAAGATTTTGTTGACCGGTAGTCAAGGCCAAGTTGGCTGGGAGTTGGCTCGGACACTATTGCCGTTGGGCGAAGTTGTCGCAGCAAGTCGCGACCAAGCTGACCTATCCGATCTGGACGGTTTACGCCGGAGTATCCGCGCCATCAAGCCCGATATTATCGTCAATGCGGCTGCTTATACCGCAGTCGACAAGGCCGAAACTGAACAAGAGCAGGCTTTTTTGATCAATGCTCAAGCGGCTGGTGTGTTAGCCGAAGAATCTGCAATCTGCGGTGCCTTGTTGATTCATTATTCTACTGATTATGTGTTTGACGGTCGTAAGACGGGTGCCTACTTGGAAGGTGATCAGACTAACCCGCTTAATGTTTACGGACAAAGCAAATTGGCAGGCGAGCAGGCTATTCAAGCCAGCACTGCGGACTTTTTGATTTTGCGCACGACCTGGGTGTACGCCGCCAGAGGCAATAATTTTGTCAAAAGCATTTTACGGCTGGCGCAAGAGCGCGACGAATTGAATATTGTTGCCGATCAAATTGGCGCGCCCACTTGGGCAAGGTTAATTGCCGAAAGCACCGCGCATATCTTGCGGCAAGCGCAGCAAGAAAGGCAGCACAGTGGATTTAAATCGGGCATCTACAATCTTACCTCGACAGGTGAAACCTCTTGGCATGGCTTTGCCGAAAAAATCATCGAATTAGCCAAGCAACAAGACGGTTTGCCGATTAAAACCCAACGCGTCAACCCCATTCCAACTAGCGCCTACCCGTTACCTGCGACACGACCAGTTAATTCGCGGTTGTCAACGCAACGCCTGCAAAAACACTACCAACTCACATTGCCGTCCTGGGAAACTGCGTTGCGACTGTGCATGGCTGAGATTTTCTCGAGTAAACCATAAAACCTCCCAGACAAAAAAACTTCGCGTGCGCCTACTTAAGGAAAGTAATTTATGAAAATTTTAATCACTGGTGGTGCAGGCTTCATAGGCTCTGCTTTGATCCGCCATTTGATCAGCAACACCGAACATAGCGTTATCAACGTCGATAAACTGACTTACGCGGGCAATCTGGAATCACTAACGACTGTTGCTGAAAGCCCGCGTTACAGTTTTGAACAAGCCGATATTTGCGACGCAGCCGGAATTACGAACCTACTGCAACAATACCAACCGGACGCCATCATGCATTTGGCGGCAGAATCCCATGTCGACCGCTCCATCGACGGCCCGGCGGATTTTATTGAAACGAACATCGTCGGTACATACGCATTGGTCGAAGCTGCCCGGCAGTATTGGCAAGCGCTGCCGGAAGCGCAAAAAGCCGGTTTTCGCTTTCATCATATTTCTACCGATGAAGTATTCGGCGACCTGCACGGCACTGACGATTTATTTACCGAGCAAACGCCTTATGCGCCCAGTTCGCCTTATTCGGCCTCCAAAGCCAGCTCCGATCATATTGTTCGGGCTTGGCAACGTACCTATGGTTTGCCTATCGTCGTGACCAATTGCTCCAATAACTACGGCCCGTATCAATTTCCGGAAAAGCTTATTCCGGTGGTTATTCTTAATGCACTGGAAGGCAAGCCATTGCCGGTTTATGGCAACGGCCAGCAAATCCGGGATTGGCTATTTGTCGATGACCATGCAAGAGCATTGTTGACCGTATTGGAGCGTGGCGACATCGGCGAAACTTATAACATCGGCGGGCATAACGAAAAAGCCAACCTCACTGTCGTGCAAACCCTGTGCGACATCTTGGACGAACTAAAACCCGAGAAACCTAACGGCATCAGCCATTACCGGGATTTGATCACTTACGTAAAAGATCGTCCAGGCCACGATTTACGCTATGCCATCGACGCCAGCAAAATCGCTAAGGAACTCGACTGGACGCCTGAAGAAACCTTCGACACCGGCCTTAAAAAGACCGTGCAGTGGTATTTGGATAATTTGGATTGGTGCCAACACATACAGGACGGCAGTTATCGTCGGGAAAGATTAGGTTTGAATACAGGAGAATCAGCATGAGTTGGAAAGGTATTATTCTCGCTGGCGGTGCCGGTACCCGTTTGCACCCGATCACCAAAGCGGTGTCCAAACAACTATTGCCGGTGTACGACAAACCGATGATTTATTACCCGCTATCGGTGCTAATGCTGGCCGGTATTCAGGATGTCCTGATCATTACCACGCCAGAGGATCAGCTTAATTTCAAAAATTTACTCGGTGATGGCAGCGATTTTGGTATTCGCATCGAATACGCTGCGCAGCCCAAACCGGAAGGCTTGGCGCAAGCGTTTTTGATTGGCGAAGACTTTATCGGTGACAGCAATACCTGCCTGGTGTTAGGCGACAACATCTTTTTCGGCCAGGGCTTTACCGCCAGTTTAAAGCGAGCCATGACACGCACTAAGGGCGCCACGGTTTTCGGTTACAAAGTCAAAGATGCCGAACGTTTTGGCGTAGTGGAATTTAACCAAGACAACAAAGCCGTTTCCATCGAAGAAAAACCCGTACAACCAAAATCAAACTACGCGGTGACTGGCTTGTATTTTTACGACAACCAAGTCGTCAATCACGCCAAAAGCATAAAGCCCTCGTCACGCGGCGAACTGGAAATCACTGAAATCAATCGCGTTTATTTGGAAAATAAACAGCTCAATGTCGAAATATTGGGCCGCGGCTTTGCCTGGCTGGATACCGGCACCCACGACAGCCTGATTGATGCCGGCCAATTTGTGCAAACCGTTGAAAATCGCCAAGGCTTTAAAATCGCCTGCTTAGAAGAAATTGCCTTTCATCAGGGCTGGTTATCTCGTGAAGATTTAGTCCAACGCGGCAATGCCTTGGGTAAAACCGCTTACGGTGAGTATTTGCTGGAAATTGCGGAGTTGTAGGGGGGTAGGATGGGTAGAACGCAGTGAAACCCATCGGTGTTGATATTGTAATTTTTGATGGGTTTCGGCTAAGCCTCTACCCATCCTACGAACTGAAGAAAGAATACAAAAATTAATGTCAGAGTTTTCATCCATGGGTGTCGATTTGAACTCTGCACTAAAATGTGATGATTCAGAGGGAAAATTTAAATTTAATTCAGCAAAATCAAAATTTTATGAAATTTTTGCAGTGAGCCAATCTTATGGTCTCAATGAAAATTACAAGCAATTCTTTTTCCATAACGGCCCATCAATGTGGTCTGAATGTATAAAATAGTTCGTAGGATGTGCTGAGGTACGAAGCGCATCGTTCGCGATTGATGCGCCTCGGCAATTGCTCCTTGCATTGCTCTACCTCCTGCATGCCCGATACAGCGGGGCAGGCTCTCCATGCAGTCGTCCTTCGTCGGAACATCCTACGGATGTTTGAAATTGAATCACAGCTAAGCTTAACTCATCGCTCCAGCGGCGCTTCTCTACAGCCAAATCACATAAACAACGCTTTTCTGCCCACGCGAAACAAATACCGTGATGTAAACGGTGGGCAAAAAAGCGCTACCCACCCAATTAACCACAAACTCACCCTATCGCCTCCACCCAATACCGAAACACCTGAAGACTATCCGACCAATAATCCGGTGAAAAGCCCGCTTTTTGTTTTAGGTGTCTTAAAAACTGTTTAGGCTCGGGCAACTGTTCCCATACTGAGGGCAAAAACGTGCCGCGTCGCTGGCCTTCTTGCAAAATTACACCGTCGATGCCGGGCTTTAGCTGGCTCAGTAAATCTTGCTCAGAATTAAATGACATCGGTTCTGATGCGCTGAGTATCGACAGATGGATTTCTAAATCATTCAGCTCATGAATATTGAGCGGCGGAAAGCGCGGGTCATCGAAGGCGGCGGCAAAGGCGTTTTCAGCTACATCTTCAGCTAATGGTCTGATCGCTTCCAGCATGCCGATACAGCCGCGCAAATGATGATGCTTTTCTAAAGTGACAAAGGTGGCGCGCTTTTCTCGTAATTCGGGAGGAAAATCTTCCAGATTTATCGGTAATGGCAGATCTGTTTGCAAGCCGTGTTCAATCGACCTTTTTGCCAACGCCAGTAATTGTTGTTGCTGTTCTTTATTCAATGACATAAGCGCCGTACCCGACTACTTTTTGTCTATCGCCCGCCGTGTCACCAGAATTACGCAGGTCAATGGTTTTAATGGTCAGGGATTTGTCACGAGCCAGCTTTAATAGACCGCTAATGCCGACTCTGCCACAGGCCGATTCCGAGTCGAGATCTTCGTATTGGAGATCTTCAATGGTCTGACTGGTCGCCATATCACATTTTCTGGCGGTGGCGTAATTATGGTAATGACTTAAATCAGAGCTGATTACAATCAATGTTTCAGGCCCGCCCCACAGCATTTCCAGTACGTCGCTGACTTCTTCCGGTGTGGCATCGCTGGCAACGATGGGCACAATGCTAAAGTTATCGAGCACTTTTTGTAAAAAAGGCAGCTGAACTTCTAAGCTGTGTTCAAAGGCATGCGCCTGTTCAATATATTCAATAAAAGGCAATTCAGTGAGAGCTTGAACAGCCTGACTATCAACAGGTATAAGCCCTAGCGGCGTGTTAAACCCTTCGGCTCTACTTACAGCCAGTCCTCTGAACGCGACGTGATGCGAAGGGCCGATCAGCACGACACGGGTAATTGAATGATGAGCGGGCTTTAATCTGACGTAAGCAGTTGCAGCAATAGGGCCTGAATAGACGTAACCGGCATGCGGCACAATGATTACCTTGGGTACTTTTGCAGGTGCCTCAGCCTCAATTAAAAACTGCTCGAGCATGTTTTCTAATTGCTGCGCGTTAGCTGGATAAAAAGTGCCGGCTACGGCGGGTTGTCTGTTCATTTAATATCCTGTGAAAATGGTCTGACACTAAAAACACGGTGACGGGACGATTGTCGATACATAGTAAGCGTAGCAAAAGCCAACATCTATACGTATATCTACCTAAGTAGTTATACGGAAATAATTAAAGGCTTTTATCTGATAAGTTACGTCGATTAATTTAATGCTTTTTTAGTTCAATCAATTCAATGTTGGAATGATTAACGCGACTGAAGGGAGATAAGATGACGGCATTTATTAGCCACGATACGGTTAAAACCCGCTACTGGCATAAGCTTGACGATGGCAGAATACAGTGCGATCTTTGTCCACGATTTTGTAAATTACATAAAGATCAACGCGGCTTATGTTTTGTTCGGCAAAATCTGGACGAACAAATCGTGATGACCAGTTACGGTCGGTCCAGTGGTTTTGCAATCGATCCTATCGAAAAGAAACCACTCAATCATTTTTTACCCGGTACGCCGGTATTTTCATTCGGCACGGCTGGTTGCAATCTGGCCTGTAAATTTTGCCAGAACTGGGACATTAGTAAATCGCGGGAGATGGATACCCTGATGAAAAAGGCATCGCCACATGCGATTGCCCAAGCCGCCAAAGATTACGGCTGTGATAGTGTTGCTTACACTTATAACGACCCGGTGGTGTTCCATGAATATGCCATCGATACTGCTCAAGCTTGTCGAGAGTTGGGCATAAAATCGGTGGCGGTGTCAGCAGGTTATGTGTGCTTTGAACCCCGGGTCGAGTTTTATCAATGGATGGATGCCGCTAATATCGATTTAAAAGCCTTTAGTGAAAAGTTTTATCGCGAGATAGCCGGTGGTCATCTGGATCCGGTATTAGAAACGCTGAAATATATCAAACATGAAACGTCCGTGTGGCTGGAGCTGACGACGTTACTCATTCCTGGCGAGAATGATTCAGAAAATGAACTGCAAGCGATGACTCAGTGGGTAGTGGAAAACTTAGGGCCGGATGTGCCGATGCATTTCACGGCATTTCATCCTGATTGGAAAATGCTCGATAAACCCTGGACGCCGCATTCGACCTTATTAAAAGCTCGGCAAATCGCCATAAATAATGGCGTGCGCTACGCTTACGTGGGTAATGTGCATGACAAGACCGCAGAGAGCACGTATTGCCATAGTTGCGGCAAAATGTTGATTGGCAGGGATTGGTATCAGTTATCAGAATGGAATCTGGAGGCGTCGGGCAACTGCCGTTTTTGTGGTGAGCGATGTGCGGGGGTTTTTAATGATAAGCCGGGAACGTGGGGCGCAAACCGCAAATCTATTGCCATGACTTGATAATATCTAAAACAAAAAGGGCAACCGTTGGGTTGCCCTTAAAGAACATCAACTATGGCAATGCCGGTTACAACTCATCACCAATATATTTTTTATAAAACGGCCACGTTTTTACATGCAGATATTTCCGTATAGGTGTCTTAATCACTGATACGCACAAGGCGATAGAGAATAAGCACCAAACGGCGGCATATTCATTCGGGTCATCGGTAGTAATGTCGGAAATTAAAGGCCCAATTAAATAATGAAACGCGACAAAACGCCAAGAGCCATACATAAGCGGCAGATAAAACCCCACCAAAATATAAGTGAACACATGCAGGCCCCACTTAAAATCAAACAGCCAGGCAACAGGATCTGACATCAAACCGTTTAAAGGCATTTGCCAAGCGATATGCCACGCACCTGACGTGGAGCATACAGCTGGTCCACAAAAACCTTCTACGCCGATATTACATTTTCCTGCCCAATCAAATGGATACATCTTCATCAGCATGAAAATCGATCCGATTGCACAGATGGTATAAACCGTGGTGCGAATTTTCAGTTTGACGCTTTCTGGGATGAAGTACATCGCTACCATATTGATAAAAAATGGCTGAAAAGCGACGTGCAAATAGCCCAGCATCGTTAGTATCTGATTATTGGGGTTACCGCATTGATCAATGTAGACGTAAGTAACCGCCTGCAATAATTCCATCAACGCAAAATAAGTTAACGGAATCCATAGTTCTTTAGATTCCCCCTGCTTGATCGCTATATAAGCCGCGGTACTGAGACCAGCAATGGCTAAAACGCCGGACGCTTCTCCACTCCAACACATAAAACAACCTCTCCCCTTTATAATTATTGAAACGGTTCTTGCGGTGATTGTTAAATAACGCTGCAAGACCGAATGTTTTTGTTAGCTAGTAAACGACGCATTCACAGCCTTGTTTGTCATACCCGTCGGCCAGAACGCAAGAGGATCGAATCGATGAGGGATTAACCTTGGTATTGTATTACAAATGCAAAAACGGGCGAAATCTATGGTACATAGGGTTTGATTTAATAGATTCCTTAAGAGGCTTAATCCCACTTGAGATAAAAAAATAAACAAGATACTATTGATTCAATACTACCAGGAGAGAGTTTTATGAAAACAATAAAAAAACGTTTACCTCATGCTGTTGTTTCGGGTGTTGCGGCGCTGTTATTACCTTTGGCTTTGCAAGCCGCATCTGATGATGAACATAAATATCATCAATTATTTGAAGACAATTGCGCCAGTTGCCATGGCTCCGATCATGGCGGTTATTTGGCACCGGCACTTAATGCGGAAACACTTAAAGGCCGCAGCCCGACCGCATTACGCACTATTATCATGGCCGGCAGTTTCGACACCTTGATGCCTCCGTTTTATGGCAAGCTGTCAGATGACAATATCCGCGGTTTGGTCAGTCACTTACAAAAAACCCCTAAGCTCGACAATCCTGCCTGGACTATTGATGACATCAAAAAGTCATTAAAAGTGTATGTAAAAGACGAAAGTACTTTACCGGATAAACCGGCTTATCAAATTGATAATATCGATGACATTATTGGCGTGGCGGCTCGAGGCAAATACGGTCGCGGCGAAGGCTCACGAGCCATATTCATCAACAGCAAGACGCACCAAAAAATCGGCGAAGTTCCTACCGGTACGGCAGCCCATATTATTGAATACAACCCAGCCAACCCGCGTTGGGCTTACGTTAAAACCGATACAGCTGAAATTTTCAAAGTCGATTTATATTCGATGCAAGCGGTGCGCAGCGTAAAAACAGGTTACAACGGCCCAGGTATCGGTGTGTCTCGTGATGGTAAATACATCATGGCAGGCTCATTCGTTCCGCATAATGCCGTGATTCTTGATGCCGATACTTTGGAGCCGTTAAAGACTTTCGAGTTGGAAGGTATCGATCCTGATGGCAAACAAGTGTCATCCGATTCGGGCATGATTATCGGCACTCCGTTTGATGACATTTTCGCTATTGCTTTGGAAAATGCCGGTCAAGTGTGGGTGGTCGACTTAAAAGAAGGCTTCCCCGTCACCCGCATTACCAATGTTGGCCGTCATCTGCATGATGCCTTCTTGACCCATGGCGGTCAGAAATTGATGATTGCGTCCTATGACGACAGCATCGTTGCCGCTATCGATTTAAAAGATCGCAAAATCATCAAAAAACTTGAAGCGGGCTGCGTGCCCCATGTCGGCGGCGGTTCTGCTGTTGAAGTTGATGGCCGTACCTTAGGATTTGGTACCAACTTTGGTGATTGTGATAAGACTGTGGTCAGCGTTTGGGACTTAGACAAAATGGAAGTGGTTAAACAAATTCCTGTGTCCGGCGGCACCGAGTCACCAGCAGCCCATGCCAATGCGCCTTATGTTGCGGTGGATATTATTTCCAAAGACAGACGCGCTCGTACCGTTCAGTTGATCGACAAGAAAACGTTGGAAGTTGTTAAAACCTTGGATGTCGGCGGCCACGCTTACTTTCCGGAATACAGCGCCGATGGCAAATTCTTGTATATCAGTGCCGGTTACAGCGGTGATGAAGTTGTCGTTTATGATTCTGTCACTTTACAAAAAGTAGCAACAGTGCCAATGGAAAGCCCAGCTGGTATCTTCTCGCACGGCCGAGTCCGCTACATGACACGCGGTCTATCTCCTGATGAATTAGCGCAGCGTGATGGCGATTTGAAAGGGGCGAAAAAATGAAAGCGCCTATTATCGCCAGCCTAATAGTGACTGGCTTAGCCTCCAGCGTTAGCGCTCAGGCCGCCAGCATTTATGCGGGTGAATCCAGAGCCGCTGCCGTCTGCTCACAATGTCACGGTATTAGAGGAACATCGGCGGACGCACCTTTTCCGCAATTGGCGGGTCGTGATGCGGTTTATTTGGAATCTGCTCTAAAAAAGTATCGTGATAAAACCCGTAAATCCGACATCATGAACAATATCGCCGGATCGTTAAGCGACCAGGATATTGCTAATGTTGCCGCGTACTATGCCCGAATAAAACCGTAAACCAAGCATGAAAAAATGTCTGTCCTTAATGTTATTCACGAGCTGTGCCTTTGCCAATGATCCTCCATCAGATCGGCAAGAAGAACTCCGTAATCTGCTTAAACACGATTGCGGTGCATGCCACGGGTTAACATTAAAGGGCGGTCTTGGTCCTGCTTTATTGCCCGAAAATTTACAGGGAAAACCGGATGACTTTCTGGTGAGCACCGTTCTGGATGGGCGCAAAGGCACAGCCATGCCGTCATGGCGGCCGTTTATGAACGCTGACGAAGCCTTATGGTTGATAGGTGTTTTACGCAACCCTAAGTAAAAATTTAATTGAGGTATATATGAAGGCTGGTTTGTTATTATTTTTAATCGCGCTTTTTGTTACTGAGGCAAATGCAGAATCCAGCATTGCGATCTTGGATTTTGAACTTCATGATTTGACCTTGGCGCCCGGAATTCCCGCTGAAATTGAGCGCACAGCAAGCGTTAAGCCGTTGCTGGAAAAAGAACTTAAAGGTGCGGGCTATCACATCATTTCAGTTCCCTTAGCCGATCAGCATTATGCCAATAGCGGATTTGGCTATCTGTTTGACCATGACGATGTCGCTGTTGCGCTTGGCAAAAGTGCAGGGGCAGATTATGTACTGGTGGGACGACTGCATAAGCCCAGTTTTTTATTCGCTTATCTGATGGGGCACTTAGTCAGAGTCAACGATGGCAAGCTAATTGGCAACTATGTTTCAGAAACTAAGGGCGGTGATCTCAAACTCACGCTTAAGGGCGTGGAAAGCCTTGCCGTTAAAATCGATGCAGATTTGGATAATCGCTACACACCAACACCACCTAAACAGAAACCTTAGCAAAGGTTTTAGCCTAAATATTTAACCCTCCTGAAACTGAAATAATGACCAAACTACTGCCCATTCTAGGATTATTCATCTCCTTTAACGTATTCGCAGAATTGCGCGCCACCGGCGATTTGGCCGTAGTTATCGAACGCGAACACAGTAGCGCGCTGATTTTTAACACCAGCCAGCATAAACAATTGGCGAAAATTGAACAGTTGGGCGATTTATCGCATGCGTCTGTCGTTTTCTCACGCGACCAGCGTTACGCCTATGTATTTGGACGTGACGGCGGCTTAAGCAAAATCGACATGTTGCAAGATAAACTGGTCAAACGCATTGTTCAGGCCGGTAACAGCATCGGCGGTGCGATTTCTCAGGACGGCAAACTGATTGCCGTCTCCAATTACACACCCGGCGGCGTTAAAGTGTTTTCTTCGGACACGTTGGAATTGGTTGCCGATATTCCTGCGGATGCCGGCGACGGCAAGCTGTCTAAAGTCATCGGTTTGGTGGATATTCCCGGTCAACGTTTTGCTTTCAGCTTGTTTGATGCTGATCAAATTTGGATATTAGATCTAAAAAATCCTAAAAAACCCGACATCACCAAATTCAAGGACATCGGCAAACAGCCTTACGATGCACTGACTTCATCCGATGGTCGCTATTACATTGCTGGTTTATTCGGTGATAGCGGCCTAGCTATGTTGGACTTATGGCACCCTGAACTGGGCATTAAGCGCATATTGCCTGATTACGTTAAAGACGACGAAAAGTTGCCTGTCTATAAAATGCCTCATCTTGAAGGCTGGGCAGACACCGGAGATTATTTATTGGCCCCGGCGATTGGCAAACATGAAGTATTAGTTATCGATAAACGTAATTGGCAGTTGGTGAAAGCCATTCCAGTAGCCGGGCAGCCGGTATTTGTAATGGGCAGGCCGGATGGTCGCCAAGCCTGGGTGAATTTTGCCTTCCCTGATAATAATCAATTACAAATTATCGATATTAAAGATTTATCGTTACAGAAAACGTTAACTCCGGGCAAAGCGGTGCTTCACATGGAGTTCGCCCCGCGTGGCGAAGAAGTCTGGGTGGCGATCAGAGACGATAATCAGGTTGTGGTTTACGACACCGATACGTTGCAAGAGATCACGCGTATGCCTGCGCAAACGCCAAACGGCATATTCTTTAGCTCGCGCGCGCACAGAATTGGTTTATAGCCGCCATGTTAACGCCGTTACACAAGCGTTTGCTTAACGACTATCAGCGCGATTTTCCGTTATCGCCCACGCCATACCAAGACATTGCGTTGGAGTTGGGCGTTTCTGAAGAAGATGTTATCGACGCATTTGTTGAGCTGGACGAACAAGATGTCATCACCCGCATTGGCCCGGTCATTCCGCCCAACCGCATTGGCGTCAGCACCTTGGCTGCTATTTCGGTACCCGAAACGGAACTTGAGGCTGTTGCGCAAATCATTAGCGCTTACCCGGAAGTTAACCATAATTACGAACGGGAACACCGCTTCAATTTGTGGTTTGTGGTTATCGCCGCCGATGCTCAACATCTTGCGCAAGTGCTTGCCGATATAGAACAACAAACCGGCTATCCGGTGATGTCGTTACCATTGATGGAAGATTATTTTATCGATCTGAGCTTTAAGCTGGATTTGCATGATGATTGACGACCTCGACCAGCGGTTGCTGTCCGCCATTCAACAAGGCTTACCGATGTCGCCACGACCTTATGCTGAATTGGGAGCGCAAATCGGCTTGTCTGAAAGCGAAGTGCTCGCGCGGCTAACAGCGCTAAAACAGGATGGCTTGATCAAGCGTTTGGGCGTTATTGTCAAGCATCGGCAATTAGGCTACCGTGCCAATGCCATGGTGGTCTGGGATATTCCTGACGACCAAGTGCAGCACATCGGCCAGCTTATCAGTCGCCTGGAGTTTGTGAATCTCTGCTATCGCAGACCGCGACACGGTGCTACCTGGCCGTACAACTTGTTTTGCATGATTCACGGCAAATCTAAAGAAACCGTGTTGCAGCAGCTGGCATTACTAGAGCAAGCCTGTCACACTCAAGCTTTTCCTAAGCAAGTTTTATTCAGCCGCCGTTGCTTCAAACAACGCGGCGCTATTTATAGAAAATTCGAACCGGCAACCGCGCATGGATGACATCGATCGCAACATCATAAATACCCTGCAACATGGCTTTCCGGTATGTGATAGGCCGTATCTGCAAGTCGCTACTGAACTGGGTTTAACCGAGCAGGAATTGCTGGACCGGTTACAAGCGCTGTTAGATGACGGCACGCTCAGCCGCTTTGGGCCGTTATATCATGCCGAATTAATGGGCGGCGCGTTAACCTTAGCAGCGGTTAAAGTCCCCGAGCACCGCTTTGATGAAGTCACCGAGATTATCAATGCTTTCCCAGAAGTCGCACACAATTACGCCCGTAATCATGAGCTCAACATGTGGTTTGTGATTGCTACAGAAACGCCTGAACAGTTGCAACAAACTATCGATGCCATCGAACAGCATACCGGGCTGCTGGTTTTCAACATGCCCAAAATCAACGAGTATTTTGTCGGCCTTAAATTGGAAGCCTGATGCCCGCTCTTGATACCACAGACCTCGCCATTATGCGCGCAACTCAGTCCGGGTTGCCGCTAACCCCAGAGCCTTACCAAAGTCTGGCCGCTCAGCTTGGCTTGACTGCCGATGATGTGATGACGCGCATGCAATACATGGCCAAGCTAGGCATTATTCGTCGTATTGGCGCGATACCCAACCACTACAAACTGGGTTATCGTTTTAACGGTATGACGGTCTGGAACGTGCCTGATGCGCATATTGATGAGCTAGGACAAAAAGTCGGCGCCCTGGATTTTGTCAGCCATTGTTACCATCGCCCCCGCCATTTGCCGCAGTGGCCCTACAATTTGTTTGCCATGGTCCATGGCAAAACCCAACTCGATGTTGATCGACAAATAGCAAGCATCGCAGCAATACTCGGTGACCATAACTTGGGAGCCGACGTTTTATACAGCACCAAAATTCTTAAAAAGACCGGTTTCCGCTCAGGTAGTTAGGCATGACAATGATTTGCCCGTCGATAATTACCGCTCATAAAACTTGCTTTCCAGGCATGACGATGTAAACAAAAAATATTATTCGTCGTTTGGGAAGTTAAAAATGCCTTACAGCATCGTATGGTTTAAGCGTGATTTGCGCGTTTACGACCACGCCGCGCTTTATTATGCCGCCCAACGCGGGCCGGTATTATGTCTATATATCGTGGAGCCCAGCCTATGGGCAGAGCCGGATGCAGCCAATCAACACTATCAATTTTTACTGGAAAGTCTGCGTGATTTATATGCAGAACTACGGCGCTGTGGCGGGCAGTTGCAGGTCGTCACTGGTGAAATACCGATAATATTGGATCGCTTGTTTAAGCAGGCGCCATTTGCTGCGCTGTATGCACATGAAGAAACCGGCAATGGTCTGACCTTTAGACGTGATCTAGCCGTCGCGCGATGGTGTCGGGAACATGCTGTGGTTTGGCATGAATTTGCTCAATTCGGTGTGGTGCGACGGTTGAAAAACCGCAATTTGTGGCAAAAAAACTGGGAAGCTCATGTCGGCTGCAGATGTTTGCCAATCCCCAATTTACAGAGCGTACAACTGCCTTGGCATGAGCCACCGCCACCCACAGCCGAGCAATTAGGCCTGGCGCAGTACACGCCAAACAATCGCCAACACGGCGGCCGTCGTCTCGGCTTGTCGGTGTTGCACAGCTTTCTTACTGATCGCAGCGGCCAATATCGTGGCGGCATTTCTTCGCCGTTGTCAGCGCCCACTGCGTGCTCGCGACTGTCGCCTTATCTTGCCTACGGTTGTCTGAGTCTGCGCGAAGTGGTGCAAGCGACACGTCAGCAGATTGCCAACTTGCCGCTTGATGGTAGCCGCCGTAAACAAGGGCTCAATGCCTTTATCAGCCGTTTGTATTGGCATTGCCACTTCATCCAAAAACTGGAGAGCGAACCGGAGCTGGAATATTTTAATCTGCACCGCGGTTATGACGGTCTGCGTGAAAACGATTGGAATCAAATTCATTTTGAAGCGCTAGTCGCAGGCCGTACCGGTTGGCCGTTGGTTGATGCCTGCGTGGCAATGCTTAATGACACCGGCTGGCTTAACTTTCGCATGCGCGCCATGCTAGTGTCAGTGGCAGCGTATCCGCTTTGGCTACACTGGCGGCCGGTAGGATTGTGGTTAGCCGGACAGTTTCTTGATTACGAACCGGGTATTCACTGGAGCCAGCTGCAAATGCAGGCGGGCACCACCGGGATAAACGCCGCGCGTGTTTATAACCCCATTAAGCAGGCGCAAGACCATGATCCACAGGGTCATTTTGTGCGCCGCTGGCTACCGGCCATGCGGCGTGTACCGGATGCCTGGTTATTCGAACCCTGGTTGATGACACCGGATATTCAAGCCAGATGCGGCGTACAAGTCGGGATGGACATTGCCGAACCATTAGTTGACTTGGCAATTGCCACACGGCAAGCCAAAGCCAAAGTGCACGCCTTACGAGCTCAGCCGGACATTAAAGCCGCAAAAGCCACCATTGTTGATAAACACGCTTCACGTAAGCGTCCAGGCTCAAAGCGACGCAGTAAAGCTAAAGAAAGCGGGCAACTAGAATTAGATTTTGAGTTTTAAATGGCAATGCGCAAGAAAGCAGACTTACCTACCAAGCTTTGCACTAACTGTAAGAGGCCATTTAGTTGGCGGAAAAAATGGCAGGGTATTTGGGATGAGGTCAAATATTGCTCCGAGCGTTGCCGCCGAGCTAAAAAGGTATTGGCATGACTACGCTTAGACTGATTTTGGGGGACCAGCTTAATCCTGAACACAGCTGGTTTAAGCAGCCGAGCGAAGATGTGGTGTACGTGTTGATGGAAATCCGCCAGGAAACCGATTATGTGCTGCACCATGCTCAGAAGATTATCGCCATCTTTGCCGCGATGCGTGACTTTGCCGTGCAGTTACGTGAATCTGGGCATCGTGTGCATTATCTTGCGATTGACGATCCGACCAATTTACAAGCGCTCCCGGCTAATCTGGATCAACTTATAAAACAATACCGAGCCAGTCTGTTCGAATACCAAGCACCGGATGAGTGGCGGTTGGATCAGCAATTGGCCGAGTACGTTAAACAGTTGGTTATCTCGGGTCAAATGGTCGACAGCGAACACTTTTTTACCGCGCGTGATGAAGTGGCGCAGATGTTTTTTGGTCGTAAGCAATGGCTGATGGAAACCTTTTACCGGCACATGCGCGTCAAGCAGCAAGTGTTAATTGAAGCTGGCGGCAAACCCATCGGCGGTCAGTGGAATTACGACCACGACAACCGTAAGTCCTGGACTGGGTTGCCGGTAGAGCCAAAGGATATTCGTATTTCTCATGATCACTCAGACCTTTGGCAAACTATCGTTGCTGCGGGTGTGAAAAGTTTCGGCGAGCCAAATGCTGAACAGCTGGCCTGGCCGCTTAACCGTGCCGAAGCATTGACACAACTGGATGCATTTATCAAACAAGTACTGCCGCATTTTGGTGAGTTTCAGGATGCGATGAGCCACCGCAGCTGGCGGCTATTTCATTCACTGCTGTCGTTTGCGCTTAATACTAAAATGCTCAGTCCTTACGAAGTGGTTGCTAAGGCTGAGACGGCTTGGCGTGAAGAACAGGTGCCTCTTGCCGCTGTCGAGGGTTTTATCAGGCAGATACTGGGTTGGCGCGAATATGTACGCGGAATTTATTGGGCGCACATGCCCGGCTATCAGCAACATAATTTTTTTGGTCACGCGCAGCCGTTGCCGCAATGGTTTTGGAACGGCCAAACCAAGATGCGCTGTATGGCACATGCCATCGGCCAGTCGCTGGAACATGCCTACGCGCATCACATTCAACGCCTAATGATAATCGGCAATTTCTCACTGTTGGCAGGGTTGGAGCCCGCCGCTGTGCATCGGTGGTATTTGGGTGTGTATATTGATGCTTTTGAATGGGTAGAGTTACCTAACACCATTGGCATGAGTCAATTTGCCGATGGCGGCTTACTGGCGACTAAGCCTTATGTAAGCAGTGCCGCCTACATTGACCGCATGAGCGACTATTGCAAAGGTTGTTTTTACGATAAAAAACTACGTACCGGCGAGCGGGCTTGTCCATTCAACGCGCTGTATTGGAATTTTTTCGCGCGTAATACCGACAGGCTTAGCAAAAATCCACGTATTGGTATGGTTTACCGGCAACTGGCGAAAATGGATGATGAAGTATTGCAGGCAATGCAAATGCAAGCAGACAGCATTCGCAAGCGCTTGGATGAGCTGTGATTTTAATTTTCCATCATAAGGTTTAAATCACCGGCTTCAGCCGGTCAGCTTTAGCTGCGATAATAACTAACTGATGTTAGGCACTGAGCCGCTGCAGTTCGGCATAACTGGCTTGTAATGCCTTGAGGTAAACCTTACTTCTGAGCGCGAAATAGTTGAGGTGGTGCTTGAGTTTAAGTTGTTCGAGCTTGAAAAAAGCATAGATGGATGCAAAAAAATGGTTGCTTTGGGTTCTGACCGTGCGGGTCGGTGAGTGCGCCAAACCGGTGTTGGATTTGATAGATTTTTACCCATAGGGCATAAATGGAAGACCTCGACGTTCCAGCGTTTTTGATAGAGTGTCGTGATGTGGTCGTAGTTATGCTGCAGATCGCTTGACGCCAGAATGAGCACACCGGTAATGTCGTCTTTGTTTGTAAAGACTTGCTTGGCCAGCATCACGGGGAAACTTAAGCCCTTGATGTAAACCGGCAACACGGTATTTTCTTGCAGCGGCAGCGCATCCACGCGCACAAAACGACCTTGGCGCTTGTCTTCCAGGTTGAGAGCGACGGTGCTATTGCTTTTCAGGGCCATAATGAACTCCTTTTTCAACGCTACTTTGATGAAGGCCATGTTCTCTTTGGAAGAAAACCAACTATCAGTCAACACCGTGCGGTAACGCAGTTGGTTGTGCTGACACACCCGCAACATTTGGCGCAACTGCTCGTTTTTGGTGATGGCACTGTGGCGTTTGACCTGACGGGTTTGCACATCGCAAAACGGCAAGTCTTTATGCACAATCTCAAACGCCACCGGAATATTCACATCGCCTACGACGTACAGGCCGTTGAGAATATTCACGCCTTTGACCGTGCGCTGCTGGCAATGATCGAAGTGCCAGGCGATGATGTCGTTTTCATCGGTGTAGGGTTTTTCCTCAATGGTGTCGTCGAAGATCAGCACCCCGTCATCCGTTTCAATGGTGCGAACGGTTGACTTCACCAGCGACCACAAGTCGCGAGAGGTAAAATCAGAGCCTGCCAAAAACCGGATGATTTGATCATGACTGACGGCATGATCCAGCAGTTGTGACAAACCGGTCGCCGTCGTTTGGGCAAACGAACTCATCAAATAATCGCTGTATAACTCTAACAAAGAATTTTTCATGACAGTCACCTCACATGAATTCAGTCAACAGCGATTATTCTATGCTTGTATCTGCCGCAGTGCGTAACATCAGGTAATAATTTAATGCTCATAGCCGGACAAAAAAATGAATGCTCAATTGACAAAATTATTTGCGGCTGTTGTTTTATCGTCTGCGTGGCTATTGCCTTCTTGTGCTGAGGTTAAAGAGGCTGGACGAACAATAGGTCATACAACTCGGGATGTAACCAGGGAAATTGGACATGGCACGAGGGATGTAGTGAAGGAGATCGGACACGGTACGCGACGCGTGGTTAAATCAATCGGCGACGAGTCTCCTGAGGGTGTGGAGTCGCCTACAGAAGCTGACAAACATGGTCAGTAGACCCGCGAAGCGTCAAAAATTTAACGGCTCAAGCAATGCTGGGCTTTTTTAGCTGAAAAAAATACCATCCCGCCAGCAGCTCATTATGTATAAAATCGTCTAAACGCATTGCTTTTGGGCTTTACCAATTGCATTTCAACATGTTGCCGTTATCAAAATTAAAGGCTTATGAAGATATTAACTATTTTTTTTAAAAACATAAATTCATTAGAAGGCGAGAGCCGAATTGATTTAACGCAGGCGCCATTTTCTGATACCGGCGTTTTTGCGATTACCGGCCCCAATGGTTCGGGTAAATCCAGTATTTTGGATGCGATTACCCTAGGTTTATATGGTGAAACATTTCGTTTTGACCGTCCCGCTCGGCATGTGATGACGAAACATACGGCCGAATCTTTTGCGGTGATTGATTTTGCGTTGGGCGAGCAAAAATATCGTTCCAGTTGGTTTGTGCAACGCGAGGCTAATAGCCCAGAGGGGGAGCTTAATCTTCCAGTGATGAGCTTGCTAAATTTGGATGACGGTGAGGTTCTGGCAGAAACGCCGCAAGCGGTTTGTGCGCGTATTAGCGAGCTTACTGGGATGAACTTTCGTAATTTCACGCGGTCTATTATGTTGGCACAAGGCGATTTTGCGGCCTTTTTAAATGCGCTGGACAGCGAGCGCATGGATATTTTGGAAAAAATTATCAGTACCGATATTTATACCGACTATAAAAACGAAGTTCTAACCAATGCTGCGCAAGCCGAGCAAAAGTTGTCGCAGTTACAACAAGAGTTAGCAGGCCTGCCGGTGCTGGAAGCGGCAACACTCGAAGCTTTTGAGCATGATTTAACGGATTATTCCGAACAATATGCTGAGTTAATGGCTTTGCAGCAGCAGCTTAAGCAGCAACAAGCCGCGCTGCAAAATGCTGCGCAGTTGGATAGTCAATTGGCGAGCCGGGAAGGGCAGCTGGAGTCGGTTCAAACAGAATTAACTATCGTCGCTAATTTACTTAAGCAGCTCGGAAATGTGCAAGATGCATTGGTTTTTAAGGATGATGTCGAAGGAATTAAGGCCAATCAACAAACCATTGAGCAAAGTAAGCAAATGCTTGCCGAGTTTAATGATGAATTAGCGCAATTGAAGTCTAGGATTGGCTCGAATCTGTTAGTTGAGCCCGTTATTAACAAGTCGATTGCCGAGCAACGACAAGCCATTGATGAGGTCAGAAATCAGTATGCTCTTGTTTCAACGAAACGTCAGTCGGAAGCTAATTTGGAGCGGTCTTCAAAAGTTCAATATGATGATAAAAAGGCGGTCTTAGAGACAGTATCGCTATGGCTTGCCGAACATGCAGCGGATGAAATACTAGTGGACAGTTTTCCGGAAACCGGGCGGTTAAAAAGGCTTAGAAATGAACTGGTCGACATAAAAAATAAGCAGAAATCATCCGGTAAATGGACTCAGAATACACTGACAGGGTTAAAAAATAATAAGACAGTGTTGGCGCAGGAGCAAAAGAAGAAACTCGATTTAACGCAACAATTGCAACTTGAAGAAGAGGCGTTGGAAGTCCTTGGACAAGGTAATAATCTCGATTTTATTGAAGATTTGCACCAGGAACAAAAGCAGCGGCTTGATGATTTTCAGGAACTTAACTCGCTTGCACAAACTCATCAAAAACTCATTGGCGGTAGATCAGGATTTTTTAGTCGGTTTATGCCAAAAACAGATGCTGAACCTGACTTGGTCGATTTGGAGCTTGAGCTTGAAAACTTGCGGCAGCAAATCATCCGAGAAGAAAACATTGCCTTGGTATTGGAAAGTGCCGTGTTTCAAGAAGCGATGTTGAATAAATTATCCGCCGATCGTCAGCATCTTGTCGATGGTAAGCCTTGTCCTTTATGTGGTTCTGCAGTGCATCCTTATGCAATCAATCCGCCCATGGCGGCTAATTCACAGCAGGCATTAATTGATCAACGCCAGTTTGTGAAAGAGTTGAATGCAAAAGCTATCACGCTTGCACGGGGGTTGCTCTTAGCTCAACAGCAGGTTGAGAAGAATCAGGCAACTCAGGCCCAATTGCAATTAATAAGATCCAGATGGTTAATGCTGGGTAATCGCCTGAATACCGTCAGCGAGGACCTGGAAATTAATAATCTCAACTTAATGAAGGAATTGTTAAAAACTGAAGCAGATAAATTGTCAGAGATTACCAGTCTGGCGAGTCAATTCCGTAGTAAGCAAAATGTGATTGAAAAATTGAAACTCGGCATTGCTAACAGTGAAGCTAAAATTGAGCAAATACAAGCCGCCGTGGCTGAATTGGAAGCTATATGGGAAGCCAGGCCCGATAAGGTTGATTACGACGCGGCGCTGCTCACTTGTCAGCAAGAAGAAAAAATACTTTCTGATAAATTGTTAGAACAACTAACGGCTTTGGGTGAAAAAATGCCGACCAAGGGCAAGGAAGATGTGCTGTCGGATAGGCTCAATACGCGCAGGCAGGATTATCAAACTTACGCGCTTCGCTATAAGATTTTAACGGATGAGCTGGAAGCGCTGATGGCAACAAAACGGGATTGTCAAGAAGAAATTATTGCCTGTTCGGAAAAGCTCGAGCGTTTAAGTCGGCAATTAGACGAGGAGGAATATGTTGGTTTGCATTTAGCGTTGATTGAAAAACAAAAATTAATTGCCGAAAAAGAACAATCCTTACTGCTTAAAAATGCTGAATTGGTGCAATTGCAGCAGTCCTTGCAGGGAAAGCTTCAAGGCACTCGCTTTGCTGGTTTTGATGAGCTTAGCCAGGTGCTGGAGGCGGAACAAAACCGGGTAGAGCTGGAGCAGCGGCTGGCATTATTGCAGCAAGATGTCGCCTCCAAAACATCTGAAATTGCTGCTCTGAGTGCTCAGCGAGATGCTGAATTAGCGGGTGTTGATTCTCAATTTAGCCTTGAAAAAATTCGTCAGCAATTGAAAGAATCAGTAGAAAAAGTCGAAATTACTGAGTCGGAAATTAAGCGCCTGGAAAGAGTGTTGCAAGATCAATATTTGCAGCAACAGAAGCATGAAGCTGTAACGCTTGAATTGCAAACGCAGCAGAATATTGTAGCAAGCAGCAAGGCCGAGGTTGAGTTAGTGCAACAGGAAAGCGGCATGGAGTTCCGTCGCAGAGTTCAGGCAAGAGTGATAGAACAGCTGCTATCACAAACCAATGCGGTGCTGGAAAAAGTCAGTGGGCGCTATTACCTAAGGCACACGGGAAGCGAGCAAGGCTTAGGGTTGGAAGTTGAAGATACCTATCAAGGAAATGCTCGACGCTTGCCGAAATCGTTGTCGGGTGGAGAAAGTTTTGTGGTGAGTTTGGCGCTGGCGTTAGGGTTGTCAGAATTGGCGAATAACGGTAAATCGGTCGATTCGTTGTTTCTTGATGAAGGCTTTGGTAATTTGGATGCAGAATCTCTTTACACAGTTATCAGTACTTTGGAAGGGCTGCGGACTCACGGTAAAACTGTTGGGGTTATATCTCACGTCGAGAGTGTACAGAAGCGCTTTAAGGCTCAGTTGCAAGTGGTCAAAAAACCCAATGGCTTAGGCATGTTGCAACAAGCGACTTGAGTTGTCAACGGGAAGGTGAGTGCTGAGGATAAGAAGTTTTTTATTAATGCAATATCAGGAGCAAGTCATGAGCGAGCAAAAATTATCTGAAAAAGAGAAGTCATTGAAGCAAATAACGGCACTTGTCTATTTGTGTCAGGTGCTGGCTTTTGGATTTGCCGGGTTGCCTTTGTTGGTAGCCGTGACTATTAATTTTGTTAAACGAGGCGAGGTAAAAGGTACATGGCTTGAGTCGCACTTTAACTGGCAAATTAAAACCGTCTGGTTGACCTTAGCAGGTCTGGCTTTGGCGGGAATTACCTTTGAAACAGGGATCGGCTTGTTTATCTTGCTACCAACGGTGTTATTGCTGATTTATCGAATTGTGATTGGTTGGAACGCTCTAAACTCTGATAATCCAGTTGGTGAGTTAAGCTAAATAATCTATGTCCTGCACTTATACTTAAGCTTGGTACAAAGGTTAAATTAATCTTCGTACCAAGCGAGTCACTGAGTTAATTTATTGATATTTGACGGTAAAGTCATTAAGCGCTGTTAATGCAGCCGGTAGGTCTTCATTTTTTTCTACGCTAAACGCATTAACGCCAACGCGAGATAAATAAAACACCTGTCCGGACATATAGTTGCCGGTTGCTCTAATTTCACCTTGATACTGGTAACGGTTTCTAAGCAGCCAAGCGTGTGAAAACAGTCGGCCATCGGCAAAATCGGGGAAATCCAGTTCAATAAGCTCAATATGAGGAAGGTCATTGACTATTTCATCGATTGAACTTTCAGGCGTAATTCTTACGCCGACCTTGCCATTATGATTTAGTAATTCCGCTCTGTCTTGTAACCAACGAGAAGCGGAAACCGTAATATCACCGTTCTTAAGTGCAGTGTCATTGGAGAGGTAAGTCCACGTGTTGTCGATGACTTGTTTGTCTTTAATTAGTTCCATAGACCTGCTCCTTGAATGGGGAAATTCCTACTCGTTTGACGGTGTCTAAAAATGACTCGTCTTCCCTGCGTTGTTTGATGTAAACATCTAAAATGGTTGTGATTGCTTTGGTCACTTCGTTTTTGGCTACAGCGGGCCCCAAGCGTTCACCAATAGCGGCTTGATTCTCAGAAGACCCACCCAAGGTAATTTGATACCACTCAGTGCCTTTTTTATCTACGCCCAGTATCCCAATGTGACCGACACTTTGGTGTGCGCAGCCATTCATACAGCCAGACATGTTGATTTTTAAATCGCCAATGTCATGGATGTAATCTATATCATCGAGAGCTTCGTTGATTTCTTTGGCAACACCAATTGAACCCGCATTCGCAAGTGAGCAAAAATCAAGGCCTGGGCAACAAATCATGTCTGTGGCAGTGCCAATATTGGGTGTGGCAAGTTGCAACGCATCCAGCTTTTGCCAAAGTTCAAATAAATCAGCTTGCTTAACATCGGCCAAAATTAGATTTTGTCGATGAGTGCTTCTGATTTCACCAAAGCTATAACGATCTGCTAAATCGGCAACGGCATCCAACTGAACATCGCTAATGTCGCCCGGTGGGGATGTTGGAGCTTTTAATGAAACAAAAGCAGCGCTATAGCCCGATACTTTATGATCGGTTGTGTTCTGTTTAAGCCAAGTGGTGAAAGCTGGATTTTGCTGTTTGTTCAAGTCAAAAGTCGTATCTTCATCGGCATTAAAGTCATATTGAGGTGTCGTAAAGTGAGCTTTTATGTTTTCAATTTGCACTTCGGTAAGTGCTAAATTTTCTCTAATAATTAACCACTCTTGTTCAACAAGTTGGGAGAATTTTTCTAGACCAGACTCTTTAACCAGGATTTTGATACGGGCTTTATATTTGTTGTCGCGACGACCGAACAGGTTGTATATACGTAGAATTGCTTCTAAATAGGACAATAAGTGTTTCTTTTCTAAAAATGGTTTGATTACTTGACCGATTATCGGAGTTCTACCTAAGCCACCACCAACAAGTACTTTAAAGCCAATTTCACCCGCATCGTTTTTGACTAAATGTAAGCCAATATCATGAAATTGAGTTGCCGCACGATCATGAAGAGCACCACTGACAGCTATTTTAAATTTTCTTGGTAGGTAATCGAATTCAGGGTGTAGCGTTGTCCATTGACGAATTAATTCGCAGTATGGACGAGGATCTTCAATTTCATCAACACAAACGCCAGCTAAATGATCAGATGTTGTGTTGCGCATACAATTGCCGCTGGTTTGTATGGCATGCATTTGTACTTCTGCTAACTCGGCAAGTATGTCGGGTACTTCTTCTAATTTTGGCCAGTTAAACTGAATATTCTGCCGGGTAGTGACGTGACAATAGCTTTTGTCATAAGTACGGGCAATGTGGGCCAGCTTTCGGAGCTGGTTAGAGCTAATTAGTCCATAAGGCACGGCAATGCGTAGCATGGGTGCGTGCGTTTGAATGTAAAGACCATTTCTTAAGCGTAAAGCACGAAATTGGTCTTCAGATAATTCCCCTTTTAAGTACTGTTCGGTTTGCCGTCTAAATTGGGCTACCCGTTCATTAACCAGGGTCTGGTCGATAATATTATATTGGTACATAAATGGTTGCTTAAAGTGCCGTCAGGCGAGTAAACACAGCCTGTAATCATATACTGGGAGTCATAAAATGACAAAATTTATTGGTTGGTGATAATATTGCGACCCAGTTTATGTACCATCCAATCAATTTGATTATAAGAAGATTTTAGGGGGATATTGTCGTGCGGTTTTTCTTAATATTATTAATTTCTCTGCTGCTGCCTGAGATGGCTATGGCTGGCGGATTTGAAAGTCTTGGTTTGACGGGAACAGAAAGGGGTATTTACACCGTTTTAGTTTTCATCATTGCTTACGGCTTTGTTATGACCGAGGAATTTACGCATTTGCGTAAATCCAAGCCTGTGATATTGGCAGCGGGCATCATCTGGGCGCACGCAGCTATTTTGGCTCAGCAAGCAGGTGTCTCAACTGAGGATATGCACGAAGCTTTTGAATACAACCTTAAAGAATATGCAGAGTTGATGTTATTTCTTTTGGTTGCCATGACTTATATTAATTCTATGGCAGAACGAAACGTGTTTGAGGCTTTGCGCTCTTGGCTCGTAAGAAAGCAATTTGGCTATCGAAAACTGTTTTTGATTACCGGTGTTATTACGTTTTTCTTATCAGCCGTAGCCGATAATTTGACAGCTGCTTTATTGGTTGGTGCCGTGGTTATGGCGGTTGGTGCGGATAATCCTAAATTTGTTAGTATCGGATTTGTTAATTTGGTTGTTGCCGCTAATGCCGGAGGTGCGTTTTGTCCATTTGGCGACATCACTACGTTAATGGTTTGGCAGGCTGGTTATGCTGAGTTTTTCGATTTCTTTAAGTTGTTTGTTCCGTCGCTGGTTAACTACGCTGTGCCAGCTGCGGTGATGTATTTTGCCGTTCCAGATGAGCAGCCAAAAGTTTCAAATGAAGAGGCTGTTCAATTAAAGCCGGGGGCTTTTATTATTTGTGGAATGTTTTTATTAACCATTGTTACTGCAGTTAGTTTTAAACAAGCATTACATCTGCCGCCATTTATGGGAATGATGGTCGGCCTTTCCGTGCTTATGCTTTATGGATATTTCTTGAAGAAAAAATTCTATGTTGAAGGCGAAGAGGGTTTTGATATATTCAATAAAGTTCGCCATGCGGAATGGGATACTTTGCTGTTTTTCTTTGGCGTGGTGTTTGCCGTCGGTGGCTTGGGCTATATCGGCTACTTAGAGTTGTTGTCTGGTGCGATGTATGATGGTTTGGGAGCTACAACAGCCAATATTTTGGTGGGTGTAATTTCTGCAATAGTCGATAACATTCCAGTGATGTTTGCAGTTTTAAATATGAATCTTGATATGAGTTTGTATCAATGGTTGCTAGTAACATTGACTGCTGGAGTTGGTGGTTCGTTATTATCTGTGGGTTCTGCAGCCGGAGTCGCTTTAATGGGTCAGTCTAATCACAAATATACGTTTTTTAGCCATTTAAAATGGACACCAGCAATCGCTGCTGGTTATGCAGCAAGTATTGTTACTCATTATCTTATTAATGGTTAGCGCTTCTTACCAGCGCCGCACCCAGGGTGTGGCGCCATCCCTTTGGTAAAGTTCAATGACGGCTGAAAAAAGCTGGGTTGATGCTTTACGCGTTTATGCTAAACCATGCGTACTGAGCATGGTTTTTCTTGGTTTTTCTGCTGGACTCCCCTATCTACTGGTTTTTTCGACATTGTCTGCTTGGCTAAGAGATGATGGTGTAGAGCGCTCAGTCATTGGTTTTTTTAGCTGGATCGGCGTTGTTTACTCAATAAAAGTTTTATTGGCTCCAATTGTAGATAATTGTTCTTTACCTATTCTGACAAAACTTTTGGGTAAGAGACGTAGCTGGATGTTGGTCGCTCAATTGGGCATTATGTCTGGATTGATTGGTATGGGGAATGCCGATGCACATACTCAATTGCAGAAAATTGCTTTTATAGGCCTGTGGGTGGCATTTTGTTCCGCAATACAAGATGTTGCTATTGATGCTTTTAGAATAGAGTCTTCCGAGACGGTTTACCAAGGTGCAATGGCTGCAACTTATGTTTTGGGGTATAGAATTGCATTGCTGGTAGCTGGGGCGGGTGCTTTTTATATCGCCGAATATTTCAGCTGGGGGATTGCCTATTTTGTGATGGCGGCAGCAATGGTTGTTGGGGTTGTTACGACAATTTATTTGAAAGAGCCACCTCTAAAGATACGAGAAGAAGCTGAGGCTGTTGTTCAGTTTGGTTTTTGGCGCCGGCTCTTAATGAGCGGCAATAAAATATTGTTAAGCCCCTTTACAGAATTTTTTATCAGAAATGGCAAAATTGGCTTACTGATATTGCTGCTTATCGCAGTTTATAAGATGAGCGATATTACAATGGGGGTAATGGCGAACCCCTTCTACCTTGATTTGGGGTTCAGTAAAAAAGAAATAGCAGAGATAAGTAAAGTCTTTGGTTTTTTTATGACTATAGCTGGTGTGGCTGTGGGCGGCATCTTGGTTGTTAAATACGGGATAATGCGGCCTTTGTTATTTGGGGCGGTTTTGGTTGCATCAACTAACTTACTATTTGCAGTTTTAGCAGTTAGTAAGCCCACCGTTTTGCTCTTGGCTGCTGTGATTAGTGCTGATAACTTAGGTGGGGGTATCGCAACTTCTGTTTTTATTGCATATCTTTCAAGTCTTACAAATACCGCTCATACGGCTACGCAATATGCTCTCTTCGGTTCGTTGATGACGCTGCCGGCTCAGTTGTTGGGTGGGTTTTCTGGGTTGCTTGTGGATCAATATGGCTATTATGTCTTTTTTGTTTATTCATCTTTGATTGGGCTTCCTGCGATTATCTTGGTTTTGCTAGTGATGCACTATCAAGACATAATTGCAGATCATAATCGCATTAAACCTCCAAATTAGCTGGATACTTCAGCTAACCCAAGCCAGTCAGTCCGACGAGTTCAATGGTAATGGCAGCTACACCAGCAACGTTGTTGGCGGTGTATCGATTTTAAAGCGGCTATTAAATAGATATGCCTCACGTACTAAATAACGTGAGGCATATTAGCAAAATAAAAGGCATGATACGAACGGTCCAGACTGGTCTTGAGATTGCCCAAGATAGTGTTAATCCAAAGAAGCTCGTGGAGTTCTTTAGGCTTGCGCCCTCCTACGACAATGGGATGATGTTGGCAACCCGCCTGTGAAACAATCCAGGCCATCATTACTGACCGAGCAATTCGGCGCAAGGCTGGCTTTAGTCCAGCTTGAAATAGCCTTGGGGTTAAAGCCACTGACTGGGGTGAGTTTGATACGCAAAGGATGGCCGTTGTCGTCCAAAGATAGGCTTAACAGATGGCACTTTATTTTCGCAAGCCACGACCCGCTTGTCCCTGCTTAGTTCGCCGCCAAGATACATGTCGTCAACTTGAGCGTGGACTAGTGAGGGCATAGCTCGTTTCATTTCTTGCACAAGCTTGTGTTGAATCAATAAAGCGGCGGGGTATCTGGGACCTAAATACTGTTTCAATGCCAGTACTGATAAGCCGGTTTTCGCTTGGCTGATGTGATAAATCGCTAAAAACCAAGTGGTCAACGTCAAGTTTCCTGCAGTCAGCGAGTTTTAGTGGCGACACGCCCGGCATTGAAACATTTTCTGTGGCCCAGCGATAAATACACTACAACCGGATGTGCGACAGCAAGGGTAGACAAAGCCTTGCGGCCAGTGTGATTGCTCCAGAGCAGCTTCTCATTGTGCTTCGGTACCAAAGTGTTTGTGAAAGTCAGGCATTGATAGGCGATTGCATGCAAAGCTACTCGTGAGTTAGCTTTCGGCCAGTCTGCGCGCTTGGTTGGTCTTGGCTGAAGCATCGAACTAATATGTGTATCGGTTAACTCTTATTTGTTGTCTGGGGCTGGCTTCTAGTGGATATTAGAGATTCGAAATCTGTTTTTGCTTGAGCACTTTGATACCGACTTCGATTTCCCGGTGGGCGTCATAATACTAATACTTGATGATTTGGGTGTCGAATAAACCCAGGTTGTTGCTTAGCAACGCGATCACTGGGGTCGTGCGAACACCTAAATCGCTCGAAAGCGACGTTTGAGTGTTTGCAGTCAAAGTTAGTTTGCTGAGTTTTACTTAAATTTACAGTTTGTGCTTGAGGTGGTTGTGCTAATGCCAAGTAAATTTGGTTGCGATTTTTTTTATCACTACGTATTATATGGGGTTCTTAAATAATATGTACCCGTGAAGGGTTTTGTGAAGGCGATATGAAACCAGAAATTCATCCTGAATATAAGCAGATTGTTGTAACTTGTGGTTGTGGCAACACATTTGAGACTGGCTCTGTGATTGGTAAAGATTTGCATATAGAGGTTTGTTCATCATGCCATCCTTTTTACACAGGTAAGCAGCGTGTTGTCGATACTGCGGGGCGAGTTGATAAGTTCCGTAAAAAATACGGAAAATAATAAGTTTAAGTTCGGAAATTTATTTGGCTTGCTTTAAGCCTAAATTGGATGAATGCGTAAAGAGCTGAATAGTTTTTGTAGATTATTTGATGTGCTAAATTTTGAATATATAGCCGATGTGGAGCTGATTAAGTGATAGTCAGTTGCGCATCGGCTTTTTATTTTGCTGCGTACTCCTTCAGTTGGTCTATTTTTTGAGCTCGGAAACACCGTCAATTGACCAGTTATTTATGTCTGCTGCACCCTCAATAGAGTCTCCGTTTTTATAAGTAATTCTGCAGGCGTATTTGTTTGTTGTAGATTGGCTTTCCATTGTAATGCTGTATTCGGCATTAATGACATATTGGTAATTACCAAGACTCCATGCATTTATTGGTTTTTCAGGGAAAGAAATTATTGCGTTTTGGTTTGAGTTTTCTTTTATATGGCTGTTGCAGTGGGTAAATGCAAAGCTGGTCATTTCGTTGGATATGGGGAGTTGGCTGGCCTCATCCTTGCTCTCTACAAGAAACAGGTCAGATTGAATAACTTTATTAACGAGCGGCATAACAACTTCCCCTTGAAACATTATTAATGCTGCAAGACCTAAAATAAAAAGCAAAACGGGATATTTTTTCATAGTTTTTGGTGCAGGTTTTTAAAGTAAATGATGATTTTAACAGAATTAAAAGAATTTCATAGCGAGTCGGTATTGTCTGGTTTTGGTGTGTATTTTTTGGATTAAATACGGTATGAATAAGCGTTTTGTGATTAATTTGATTAGGGTTTTAGGCGTGCATTGCCAAGAAAATCAAAAAATTATGCTTTGCGTAAACAAAATCATATTGACATGAATAGCCTAGCTGGTAGACTGAACTTTCACTAAATAGACTTAGTGTTTCTCTCGCCTATTTGATGTAATGGTGAGAGATAGGAAAAAGGAAAGTAACTTTAAAGACTTTCGGTTGAATTAAACCGATTTTTTTATAATTTTTTGGAGGTAGAAATGGCAGCTACAACTGAATCAGTGAAAGCTGATGCTGCGGAAGCACCGCTGTTAAACAAAAGAAATTTGATCTTAGGGTCATTGCTCTACATTGTGTTTTACGGTTGGGTTCGTTGGTATGAGGGTGTTTATGGCTGGTCAGCTGGCTTAGACTCTTTCGCACCTGAATTCGAAACTTACTGGATGAACTTCCTGTATATCGAAATGGTTTTAGAAATAGTAACCGCTTCAGTATTATGGGGTTACATCTGGAAAACCCGTGATCGTAAAGTTTTATCAATTACTCCAAGAGAAGAGTTAAGAAGACACTTTACCCATTGGACTTGGTTGGTATGTTACGCTTGGGCCATTTATTATGGTGCTAGCTACTTTACTGAGCAAGATGGCACTTGGCATCAAACTATTGTTCGTGATACTGACTTTACGCCAAGTCATATTATTGAATTCTACTTGAGCTACCCAATCTACATTATTACTGGTGTGTCATCGTTCTTGTATGCAAAAACAAGATTGCCAACATATCAACAAGGTTTGCCTTTGCAATATCTTGTATCAGTAATTGGACCGTTTATGATTCTTCCAAACGTTGGTTTGAATGAATGGGGTCACACTTTCTGGTTTATGGAAGAGTTGTTTGTTGCTCCTTTACATTATGGCTTTGTATTCTTTGGATGGGCTGCTTTAGGTGTATTGGGTGTGGTAAACATTGAAGTTCAAGCAATTTCAAAGCTTCTGAAAAAAGACTTAGCTTAATAATTTTAAGTCTTGGTTGTAATTACTATCTCCTCGCTGCTTTATCTTTTTTCACGATGAAGCAGCAAAGTGAAGATAGTCATTAATAAAAATAATTTAAATCCTTTAGGAGGTAAGCTAATGAGCGCATCTCAATCAGCTGTACGTTCACGCGCAGAAGCCGTAAAAGTTTCACGCACGTTCGATTGGCTAATTTTGTTTACATTGTTCTTTGTTGTACTTGGTGGTTATCACATTCACTATATGTTAACTGGTGGCGACTGGGATTTTTGGACTGATTGGAAAGATAGGCGTCTATGGGTAACTGTAGCTCCAATCGTATCAATCACCTTCCCTGCTGCAGTGCAAGCTTGTTTGTGGTGGCGTTACCGTTTGCCATTTGGTGCTATTGTCTGCGTATTAGGTTTGTTGTTAGGTGAATGGATTAACAGGTATCTTAATTTCTGGGGTTGGACTTATTTCCCAGTTAATTTCTGTTTCCCATCCAACTTGATTCCAGGCGCAATTGTACTTGATGGTATTTTATTGCTTTCAGGTAGCATGACTTTGACTGCAGTACTTGGTGGGTTGTCTTGGGGTTTATTGTTTTACCCTGGTAACTGGCCAATAATTGCACCACTTCACGTGCCTGTTGAATACAACGGTATGATGATGACTTTGGCTGACTTACAAGGCTACAACTATGTAAGAACAGGTACTCCAGAGTACATCAGAATGGTTGAAAAAGGTACATTAAGAACTTTTGGTAAGGACGTAGCTCCAGTATCTGCATTCTTCTCTGGTTTCGTAAGTATCATTATTTACTTTTTGTGGCATTTCTTTGGTCAATGGTTTGCAAGTACTAAATTCGTCAGCGGCGAAAACATGTAATAACCATCGGTCATTGATCGTAATGCATAAAAGACTGGCATAAGTTAAATTACAATTGCCAGATACTCTGGAAACTATAGATTCTCTATTATAGAGGAGGATATATGAAAATAATTAAAGACAAGGTTGCTAAATTGTCCTTTGTTGCGCTGCTTATTACTATAACAGCTGCGATGCTTTACACTCCGACTGCATCAGCCCACGGTGAAAAATCCCAAGCTGCATTTATGCGGATGCGTACAATTCATTGGTTCGATTTGAACTGGTCAAAGGAAGAAATTCCTGTAAACGATACTATGACCATCTCTGGTAAATTTTATGTGTTTCAAGGCTGGCCTGAAACTGTTGATAAACCAGAAGTTTCGTTCTTGAATATTGGTACTCCAGGTGCTGTATTCATACGTCAAGGTTCATGGATCGGTGGTCAATTAGTACCAAGATCTGTATCACTTGAATTAGGTGAAACTTATGAATTTAAGGTTCTTCTAAAAGCACGTCGCCCAGGCGATTGGCATGTTCATGCAATGATGAACGTTCAAGGTGGTGGTCCAATCATTGGTCCAGGAAAATGGACTACTATAACTGGCTCAATGAAAGATTTTGTTAACCCAGTTACAACATTAACTGGCGAAACAATTGATCTGGAAACATATAACTTAAGCAATACTTATTTCTGGCACGCATTGTGGTATGGCATAGGTTTGGCTTGGTTGGCATATTGGGTACGTAAACCATTGTTTATCCCACGTTCAATTGCAGTTGAATCTGGAAAAGCTAGCACTCTGATTACACCTACTGATAAGAAAGTTGGTATTGCATTCACTGCTGGTACTATCGCACTTGTTGCTTGGTCAATGGCTAGCACTAATGAGCAATACCCAGTAACAACTCCATTGCAAGCAGGTTTGTTGCGTGGAATGAAAACATTTGAATTGCCTGCTAGAACTGTAAGCGTAAAAGTTGAAGATGCTACATACCGTGTACCTGGTAGAGCAATGCAGATGACTTTAACTATTACTAACAATGGTGATTCAGCTGTTCGTTTAGGTGAGTTCAACACTGCTGGTGTTCGGTTCTTAGATCCTGCTGTATATGAAGATCAAAGCAACTATCCAGATGATTTGTTGGCTGAAGAAGGATTAACTGTTAGTGATAACAGCCCACTTGCACCAGGTCAAACAAGAACTGTTCAAGTAACTGCATCTGATGCAGCATGGGAAGTTTATCGTTTAGCAGATTTGATTTACGATCCAGATAGTCGTTTTGCTGGATTGCTTTTCTTTTCTGATGAAGCTGGCAACCGTCAAATGGTAACAGTAGATGCTCCATTAATTCCTACTTTCATTTAATAGAAGATAGGATTATTAGCCTTGAAAATATGTAATAAGTAATTTGAGCGCTAATTTAAAACCCCTGCTATTGAAATAATAGTGGGGGTTTTTTTATGGAAAAAAGTTAACAATATTTTGTAGGTAGAGCCTACTCAATAAATATAAAAGCGTGAATTCAAGTAATAAGCGAATACTCCGCCAATTTTTCAGCGTCCATGCCGGATAATTCGCTAAACACCTCGTAAGGCGTCTTGAAGCCCAGACACTTCCTTGGTCTGTTGTTGAGTTTGTGTACCGCTTCTAAAACCTGCTGGGTGGTCACATCCAACAGCCCCATGGCTTTTGGGAAGTATTGGTGTAACAGCCCATTGGCGTTCTCATTTTGCCTGCGTTCCCAGGAATGGTAAGGCTTGGCAAAATAGGTCGCGCATTTTATGGCATGAGCCACCTGCTCGTGTTTGGCACTTGTGACCTTTAGGTTAAATTCTTTGCCGTTGTCGAAGGTGAGCGTGTGTACCCACTCTTTAAAGCCCGCCAGCAAGGTGATGATGCTGGCGGTCACGGCCTCTGCACTCTTGTTCGCTACGGGGAACGCCAGGCGCAGTTTGGATTTGCGTTCGTCCAGTGTCACCAATGCGCCTTGGTGTCCTTTGCCAATCACTGTGAAACAGGATGATCTTCCGTCCCAAGCTAAACCTTTTGAGATACCCAAGCGGTTAATCTGGGAAGCATGGAAACGTGTGGCCGCCAATAAAGGTGCACCTGGCGTTGATAAGGAAAGCATCGATGCGTACCGGAAC
>JAUYBL010000004.1 GCA_030693065.1 Methylococcaceae bacterium
TGCATAAGTATCTACACAACTTTTTTACAATTTAGAATCAATGAGTTGTAAAGCCATTTTACTCCCTCTCCTGCTGGAGAGGGTTGGGGTGAGGAGATTAAAATCAATCACTTAGATTCCCCTCATCCCAACCTTCTCCCGCTGGAGAAGGGGCCAAAAACTTGTGTAGATAGCTATGGAAGCGGGGCAGGCTCTCCTTGCAGTCGACAACGAACGGAACTTATTGATTTTTAAGTCACCGTTCGAATTTATGCCCTGTGGGTATTAAGTTTATCGAAGTGAAGGGTTTTTCTAGGTTCTCTATTCAGTAGGTTATAGATGGGTATTTATTGCATGAGCAAATGATTTACAAACTGTACAATGGCTGCAAATCGGTTTAGTTTTATTATTTATTTTGAATAATGATCAGTTTCTTGCTTGGGAAGGCTCTTTCCAACACAATGACATTAAAATCAACATTTTCTAATGGACAGGTCGATGGCAATAGTCACATTTGATACACGTGAATTTATCAAACGGCTTAAGAGTGTAGGTTTTACTGAAGAGCAAGCTGAGGTGTTTGCTTCTGAACATCGCCGCATTATTGACGATCATTTAGTTACCCAGGATCATTTGGATACGCGCCTACGTGAACTTGAATATCGATTAATTATCAAGCTCGGCGGCATGATGATGGCTGCCATTGCTGTAGTAGCTACGTTAGTAAAAATTTTATAAGCGCACAGAACTAAAGTTCTTTTTAATCTGGCGTCCAGCTAATACCCTACCCCACTCCAACCAACATGCCCGACACGAAAACCTATCTCAGCGTCCCTTATGCTCAAAAAGATGAAGCCAAAGCGCTCGGCGCCAGATGGGATGCAACAAGTAAGAAATGGTATGTCCCCGCTGATAAAGACATTACGCTGTTTGCAAAATGGCAACCTGATACTGCTGTAGCAGTTTCGCCGACGACAGTTTCAAGTAAATCAAAATCATCCGTCGCCAATAAAACCAGCGTCAGCACTATAGTCACTTCAGGCGTAATAACTTATGCCTCTGATAAAAACTTTGTAGCTTATAGCGGCAACGAGCCACCTTGGGATTAATAAGGGCTTATTCCACCCCAAATTGATATTGCAGTAAATGAGCAAATTAACCTATTTATCCGGCTATTCGCCAAACGTGACCGACCAAGTAAATCGACATATCAGTAACGATACATTGGGAGAGTTACTGTTAAAAAAATACCCCGCTCCACATAACGTCAACACCAATAAAGCGCTTTACAGCTATGTGATGGATATTAAAAATCAATTTCTTCGGCAATCCAGCCCACTGAGTAAAATCATTTACGACGATAAAATTGATGTGCTTCATCACGCGCTTGGCTTGCATTCTTTTGTCTCCAGAGTGCAAGGCGGCAACTTAAAGGCAAAAAATGAAATTCGTATCGGCACGGTTTTCAAAAATGCACCGATTGAATTTTTAACCATGATCGCCGTGCATGAGCTGGCACATTTAAGAGAAAAAGAGCACAACAAGGCATTCTATAAATTGTGTTTGTATATGGAACCTGACTACCACCAGCTGGAATTTGATATGCGCCTGTACCTGACTTACCTTGAGGTGTTTGGGCGTCTTTATTGATTGAAACTGGCCGTTACATCGTTCCCACGCAGAGCATGGGAACGGCTACGTCAACATCAAACCTACATCTGCCTTAAATCCTTAACTACCCTTACAACTTCGATGTCATCAGGCACAGCGGACGTTGTAAAGCCCAGTTTTTTGGTCAGCGCCAACATCGGGCTATTAACGGCTAACACTTCACCTTCAAAGAATGACACACCCTTAGATTTAGCAGATTGCATCAGTGCTTTCATAATGCGGGTGCCGATGCCCATACGCTGGCAGCCGTCGGATACTACCAAGGCAAATTCAACCGATTGACCATCCGGGTTCATCAGATAACGACCCACCCCCAGTTCTTTGGGCAAATTTTCATGATCAGCCACGGCGACAAACGCCATTTCGCGATCGTAATCGATTTGGGTAAAGCGCACTACCATTTCCGGGGTGAGTTCCTGCAAGGCCTGCATAAAGCGGAAGTACTTGGTGTGTTCCGATAATCGATGGACAAAATCCTTTTCCATGACAGCATCTTCAGGACGAATCGGCCGGATAGTGATGTAAATGCCATTGGCGGTGAGGTAGCGTTCGGTTAATTCATGCGGGTACGGATGGATTGCCATGTGTTGATAAGGCATCAGCTGATGCGTGCTTTGCGCCTTGATACGCGCGTCGACAGCCATCGCGCCCTGGTCATCGACTATCAACGGATTGATGTCCAACTCCAGAATTTCCGGCAGTTCACTGACTAGCGTGGATACATTTAATAACACTTCAATTAACGCCGACGTTTTGGCGGCGGGCATTTGGCGGAATGCTTTAAGATACCTGGCCGCTTTGGTTTTGCTGATCAATTGCTCGATCATGTAAGCATTTAGCGGCGGCAACGCGACTGCATTATCCTTAAGAATCTCCACCAAGGTACCGCCCAAACCAAAGCTAATCGCAGGCCCAAACACTGGATCTCTTACCACGCCAATAATCAGTTCGCGACCGTTTGAGGAGCGAAACATCGGCTCTACGGTCATAGCGATTTCTTTAACTTCAGGATGCGCTTGTTTAAGCGCCATTTCCATCTCAGTGAATTGACTGGAAATATCCTGCACACTGCCAATATTGAGCTTAACGCCACCAATATCGGATTTATGACTAAATTCGGCCATATCGACTTTGAGTACTACCGGAAAGCCCAAGGTTCTGGCTGCCAACATGGCCTCTTTGGCATTGTGTACTTTAATAGTTGGGGTAACCGGAATATTAAACGCCGTTAAAACTGCTTTGGCTTCTTGTGCCGTTAAGCCTTGTCGACCTTCGGCCAGCACTTGCTCAATAATCAACCGGGCACCGTCAATATCCGGCTTAAGCGGTTCATTACCGGGCAGAGGAATTTGTTTGAGCAATACTTGATTTTGATTGTATTGGGTTAAAAATGAGAACGCATCGACCGCCATTTCCGGAGTAGAAAAATGCGCCACGCGGCTGTCAGCAAACAATTGACGACCTTCTTGCACTTTCGCGCCGCCGGTCCAGGAAGCCAGCACCGGCTTCTTACTGGCTTGTGCCGCTTCAATAATACAGTGCGCAACCTGGGTCGGATCAGTCATCGCTTGCGGCGTCAAAATAACCAATACTCCATCAATATTGTCATCAGCCAGGCAAATGTTAAGCGCTTTTTGATAACGATCCGGTGTCGCGTCACCCAAAATATCAACCGGGTTGGCGTGCGACCAATGCGTTGGTAACACTTCATTTAACAGATCCAGACTATTAGAGCTCAATTCGGCAAGTTGAATCCCGACATCTTCAGCGCGATCCGTGCTCATCACCCCCGGCCCGCCAGCGTTGGTAATAATCGCCAGTCGGTCGCCGGTGACCGCGTAATTATTAGCAAGCACGCGCGCAGCGGAAAATAGTTCGTTGATACTGTAAACCCTGACAACCCCTGCCCTTTCGATGGCGGCATCAAACACATGATCGCCGCCGACCATGGCCCCGGTATGCGACATTGCCGCCAGACTGCCTGCCGCATGTCGGCCGGATTTAATCAAAATGACCGGTTTTAAGCGCGCCGCAGCTTTAAGCCCACTTAAAAAACGTCGGGCATCACGGATGCCTTCGACATACATCAAAATACCGGTAGTTTTGCTGTCGGTCGCCAGATAATCCAGCACTTCACCAAAATCTATATCAGCTGCACCGCCCATCGATACCACGGTAGAAAAACCAATATCCTGCGCTTTCGCCCAATCCAAAATGGCTGTGCAAATAGCGCCGGATTGTGAGAGCAAGGCCAAATGTCCATCTTTTACAGTGCCATCGCCAAAAGTGGCGTTAAGTTTGCCGCTGGGCCGAATAATACCCAGACAATTCGGCCCGACAATACGAATCCCGAAATGACTGGCAACCTGCAGCACTTCTTGCTGTAAACCCGCACCGTTAGTGCCCAATTCAGCAAAACCGGCACTGATAATCACCACCGATTTAACGCCCTTTTCGCCGCATTGCCGAACCACCGACGGCACCGATGCCGCTGGTGTGGCAATCACCACCAAGTCCGGCGTTTCCGGTAATGAGATCAAATCCGGATAAGCGGTTAAGCCCAGTAATTGTTCATGCTTAGGGTTAATCGGATACAAGCCACCGGCAAATCCGGCTTCTTGCATATTGAGCAGCAATCGATAGCCAACGCTGTTATCACGGGCTGAAGCCCCGACGATAGCGACTGATTTTGGGGTAAAAAAACGATTGAGATAATGTGGGCCCATGATGATTCTTCTATGGTGTTTTAAAACAGCTCAACGTCATTTGCATCGCTGTTAGATTGTGGGGGAGGTATGTTTTCAAAGAGCACAACCTGATTACGACCGTGCTCTTTAGCGAAATACAATGCTTTATCGGCGCTATCCAGTAATGTCGATGGCAACATTCCACTTGTAATGCTAGTTGCACCAATGCTTACGGTGATCTTACCGACCAAAGGAAAAGCGTAATTTTCAACTTCTTGACGAAAGCGATTGAGTATATGTTCAGCATCGTTTCGGATGACTCGATTGACGATCACCACAAATTCTTCACCGCCAAACCGGAAGGTGAAGTCAATATGACGAAATTTATATTCCAGCAACTGGCTAAAATGCAATAAGACTTCGTCACCATACAAATGACCAAAGGTATCGTTAACATTTTTAAAGTGGTCAATATCAAGAATCGCAATCCAGGAGATTTTATCATCCGTTTGATTACCAATCGTTAAGGTTTGGTAAAACTCACACACCTCGGTTAAACGCGCTTCAAAGGATTGCCGATTTGGCAACCGTGTTAATTGATCGCGCTCTTTACGATCATGCAGCAACAGCTGATTACGGTATAAAGCCAACAGATGCCCCAATAATTCCAATGCGTCTTGATCAAACCTGCCTTGCAACAATAACGCCCGCGCAGGCCCTAGTTCTGTATGAACGGGAAGAATGGCAAGGTTTGATTGAGCATCTGAACTTTCAACTTCAATATGTTTGGGAAGTGGCCGAGTGCTGAGCAAGGGACAATCGTCAGTATTTTCATCGGCATTAAAATCCAGCGGAAACTTACGCACCAGAACCGCTTCGTTTTGATTATCTTGAGTACGTTTTTTCCGCTGACTGAATATTTCGTAAGCCTGGACAGAATCAACCCAACAGAAATCTTCCAGTAAATTGATAAATGTATGCGTCAAGGATTGGTAATCCTGGCAACGAGTTATTTCTTTTGCGAAGAAAAAACACTGCGTCGATGAAAGCGATTCAGAAATCATGAATGAGTAATTGACGTGAGGGGGCGCTAAAACGGTTAACTATAGTGTCTCAGCCTAAAATGACAACTAAAGACTTTCTGTAACTATTCAGCTTCAGTTGATTGCTTTGAAAGTGTCTTGTGGGAACGACGCCCACGTCGCGACCTAAGGCTTCAAATCGCGACGAGGGCGTCGCTCCCACCTATTGCTTCTGCCTTCCAAAGAAACTCGCTGAATAGTTACGACTTTCTTACTTACCTTTCTCGATCAATATTGAAGTATTTCGTTTCACATTGTTTCTTTATTTTGTTTCAAATTTGTTTCATCCGGTAATTTATGAAACTTGAATAAAATTCGAGTATTTTTATAGTCATTAAAAATCAACAGTTTATTTGTTTTTCCGAGTTGGCATGGATTTGGCTTTAAGTTAACTGTAGCGGTTAATACACTGCAACGTTGTTAGCTACGCCTACTGACTATCATTAACGGGACATTTAAGATGAAAACAAAACTATTACTAACTGCAGGCGCTTTACTCTCTTTAGTTGGCTGTGCCAGCACTGGCACAGCCGTCACCGAACAAGTAGCAGACGCACCGCACGCTCACGGACATCCGGCGCCTGTCGTGCCTGGGCAAGCAAAGCTTTACAACGAAGCTTTAAATCCCAGACAAATAGAACATCCCGATCATTTAGGCTTTAATGATTTGCACATTCAGGCGATCAGGCATCTTATACCGGATACCCACAGCGTCCATGACCCTAAGTTACAAGTAATCGTGCATCATCATTGCAAAGCCTACGATGACGGCACCTTTGTCTGCATGATGTTTCCTAGCGGTATGAAGGATCAAGACAAACCCATCGGCTTTGAATACATCATCACTACCGCGCAATTCAACACCTTGCCGGAAGCTGAGAAAAAATATTGGCATTATCACAAGATCGAAGTGGCCAGAGCACATGCCACCTTTCCGGATTTAACCCAAGAAGAAGCCGCCAAAATTTTGCCTGCCGTCCATGAGACCTATGGAAAGGTGATGTATTTTCAAAAACCGGAAGATAAATACCCACTGGGCGAACCTTACGTAGTGATTGTTCAGCAGATGCCTGAACAACACTAATTACTCATTACCTCCTAAAGTGTGCATCTTCAGCCATGCACATCTTGTTTAAGCCAGAGGACGCAGATTTTCACAATCTCCTCTGGCGTTTTTTTTGGAGCGACCATGCGACATTTACTTACCTTATTAATTGGCTTAAGTTTTTCGGGACTTACATGGGCCGAATCCACCCTTGGCCTGCCTGCGTTAGTTATCCCCGCCGATAATCCGCAAACCACTGAAAAAATTACCTTAGGCCGCTTACTTTTTAACGACAAACGCTTGAGCGCTGATGGCTCAATCAGTTGCGCCAGTTGCCATCAAGCTGGTAAAGCCTTTACCGACGGCTTAACGGTAGCCAAAGGTGTTGCCGGACAAACCGGCACCCGCAACACGCCATCTGTATTAAACGCGGCGTTTTATCAAACCCAGTTTCTGGATGGCCGTGAACAGAGTCTGGAAGCCCAAGCGCTCGGGCCGATGGTGAATCCGGTTGAACACGGACTAAAAGATCACCAAGCCATTCTCGAAATCATTCGCCAGGATCCCAATTACCTGAGCCTGATGACTAGAGTCTTTAACATCCAGCCCCAAGAATTAACTACTGATCACATCGGCAAAGCCATTGCCAGTTTTGAGCGCACCTTGATTGCTGGGGATTCGCCGTTTGATCGTTACTACTTTGGGATGGATCAATCAGCAATATCTGAAAGCGCCGCGCGCGGCTCACGTATTTTTAGACGTAAAGGCAATTGCGCCGTCTGCCATGAAATATCCATAAACAATGCCCTGTTCACTGACAACCGCTTTTACAACATCGGTGTTGGTTATAAACAATTGCAGCCGGTGCTTGATGAATGGTTGGCCGCAACCGCCCGCGGTGATCAACCGGATTACTCTGCTTGGTCAGATGTTCAACGTTCTGAATTAGGCCGCTACGCTGTCACCAAAATGCCTGCCAACATCGGACAATTTAAAACACCGACATTGCACAACGTTGCCTTGACCGCACCTTATATGCATGATGGCAGTATTAAAACCTTGGAAGAAGTGATTGAACATTACGACAAAGGCGGTGAAAGCAGCCGTTTTGTCGATGCCAAGGTATTTCCTTTGCATCTGACCAAGCAAGAAAAAGCCGACTTACTGGCATTCTTACAATCGCTAACCAGCTTCCAATACACTCAACCTACCGCGGGGCCAGCTCATGAATAAAGCTATTTTCTTTATATTTGCATTTTTTGTAACCAGCGCCTTTGCCGATGAAGTTGATAATCGCAAAGCGCTGAGATTGACAGCCCCACAACGCCATCATGTGCTGACCGAAATGCGCGAGTTATTAGCAGGCACGCAAAATATTTTATCGGCACTTGCCAAAGACGATATGGCGGCGGTCGCTGAATATTCGCGTGCATTGGGGTTTGATATGAAGCACAAAGCCGAAAATCCGCTTCATGAGGTATTGCCTAAAGAATTCATGCAGTTAGGCATGTCAATGCATAAAGACTTTGACCTGATTGCCGCTGACGCAGAATCATTAAAAGATCCTAAACACACCTTGCAGCAAATGAGCGCGACGATGAGCAAATGCACCGCCTGCCATGCGTCTTATCAAATAACCAGCAACGTAACACAAGCTAATGAAGTGCGACTTGATGAAGTCGCACAACGCGGCAGCCATGTGATGCCTTTTAATTTAGAGCAAACCACGCATATTTTTTCCAAAACAGATACGGGCGGTGTGCAGCAAGTGATCGTTAAGGACAAAGCCAATAACGAGCAAATTAAATTAATTCGTGAGCATCTATCGAAAATCTCCCATGAATTTATACAAGGCGATTTTTCCAACCCCGCAAAAATCCACGGCGACACCATGCCCGGCTTAGCCGAATTAAAAAAAGCCAAACAGGGGGATATTAAAATTGACTATAAAGAACTGGCTGATGGCGGCCAAATTACCTATTCGGCCAGCCAACCAACATTGATTGCCGCTATTCATCAGTGGTTTGATGCGCAATTATCCGATCATGCCCGCCATGCTATGCCAGGGCATGCTGGTCATTCCATGCACAAACACTGAACAACCAAAGTTTATTTACCACGCAGCCTTACAGTGAAAATGTAAACTGGATTGTGTTAAAAACGATTTTTGAAGCATCGCCCGAACAAATCAAAGCTATTAACAAGATTGAAGGTAATAACGCCAGACATTTTGCACTTAAAAATGACCGGACTATCGCAGTCAATTAACTGCGTAGATTCCGTATTAACTGTCGGCTAGTCATTTTTAATCCAACAAATTTTTTTAGCCACAAAAATTGAGGTTTTTATGTATTACATTGTTGAAACAGATAAATCATTTGACCAAGCATCGGCAGACCTGGAGTCAGCTGTTAAAAGTCATGGCTATGGGGTGTTGCATATTCATGACTTGGGCGGAACGTTACGCAGCAAAGGACTAGCGTTTGCAAACGAATGCAAGATTTTTGAAGTCTGTAATCCAAGTCAGGCCGCAAAAGTGTTGTCCATCGATATGCGCCTGAATATGGCGTTGCCTTGTCGCATTTCGGTATTTACTGAACAAGGCAAAACCAAGATTGGCCTTATCAAACCGGCGCAGATGCTTTCGGCACTCTCTCAGGATCCGGTATTAGCCGAAGTTGCTAAAGAGGTTGAAGAAAAAACCATGCTGATGGTTAACGAGGCTAAGTGAGTATTTGGGCTTTCGAGTCGTTGAAATTATTAAATTTCATCTGCCAAGCTTTAAATAGACTGAGCAAATCATCTCGAGATCGATCAACAAGCTGCAACAATCGTTGCACAAGGAATGTGATCAGGCAGAAGTCGCTTTTCTTAAGCGATCATTGATTGCCTGCCAGGGTTCGGTTTGTAACGGCTGTTCCACCACAATCAAATCTAATTGCAAACTATCCAACTCGCGTAAAGCGGCATAAAACCGCTGTGCATAGGCAGCGGCTTGTTGAGGTAAACGTAATACACGCAGTTGACTGGTTGGGGATATTTCCAACTGACAGCTCAGCAGTCCACACGTTTTACCACTGGTTTGTAGCAGTCTGATTTTGTCCGGCAATTGTTCTACTCGGCAAAGCATGGCGGGCGTGCTTGGGGCATAATGGACTTCCATCATGCCTGGAGCTCGGTTTTCTGTCGGTTTTGAGGGGGTTGAAATATTAATGTAGGTTTTTAAAATGTCCGCAATTTCCTGGCTGGTAATTTGGCCGGGCCTGAGCAATCTAGGCATATCGCCGCTTAAATCAATAATGGTTGATTCCACACCGACCTGACAGGCGCCGCCATCAAGTATCATACCCACGCTATTGCCTAACTCCTCATAGACATGCGACGCTTGAGTCGGGCTGATGCGGCAAAATCGGTTGGCAGATGGTGCAGCAATGCCACCGCCAAAGCTTTTTAACAAAGCCAGCGCCACCGGATGATTAGGTATACGTATACCCACGGTTTGCTGTCCACCGGTAACGGCCAAGGATACTTGTGGCTGTTTGTTCAATATCATCGTCAACGGACCCGGCCATAAATGAGCCGCCAGTTTTAGTGCCGTCTCAGGCACTGTGCTTGCCCAATCACCAAGGCTGTCAATATCAGCGATATGCACAATTAAGGGATGATCGGCAGGTCGACCTTTGGCTTTAAATATACTCGCTACCGCATCGGGATTACTGGCATCAGCGCCTAGGCCGTAAACCGTCTCTGTTGGAAAAGCCACCAGACGGCCTTGCCTTAATAAATCAGCCGCATAGCCAATGGCCTTAGCATCCGCAACAACCGTAACTGGATTCATAGTATTTTTAATCAAACAGAGAGTACTACTTTAATTAATTCATCATCCGAGTTAGCCGACCCGCCATTAACTAAAGGCTTTAAACCGCATTTTTTGTATTACAAACAGCTAGGCCTTTTTATACTGGAAAAAACCAAATCTTCCAGGAACCTTACAATGTCTGCTTCATCCTTATTGTCGGCAAAGTCAGTGAGTGAAGGTAAATTGTTCATAAAAAAATTCTGGAAATGCGCCATTTCAATAATGGTAGATGCCAAGGATTTTGGATATTGATAGTTTGGGCTGCACTCCAAAATCATCTTTCCAATAATGGCGCAAAGGTCTTTATACGGTTTAAACAGCTGGTCTTTATTATCTTCAGAGACGCGCTTGGTCAGATAGGCTTTGGTACCTTCTGTAATAATGATTTGATGAAGGATGCTTTCATCCACATGACGGGTGTTGGTATCGTCCTCTATTGTGGTCGCCAGTAATTTAATCACCATTTTGAGCTTAACCATGGGGTCTTGGATATTGTTAGTTTGGAAAATAACCTGGTATTCAAGCCAGCTCCAATACCAGGCAGTTAGATAGATCAGCAACCTGTGCTTGTTTTCAAAATACCGGTAAATTCCGGCTTCAGTCGAACCAATATCTATGGCCAGTTTTTTAAAGGTAAAGGCCTCAAAACCATTTTTATAAATTAACTGAATGCTTTCCTGAATGATTTTTTTGCCCAGTTCGGATTGTTCCGGATCCCTGAGAAATAATTTCTCATTCATTTTAATTTGTAACTGTATGTCCATAGTTCACTGGATTTAGTGTTTTATCTTAATTTAAGGCATTAAAGCGATTGTTTTAACAGGAACTAAGGTATGTCCGTGTAAAAAATCATAACAGAGAGTATTGCAACCTGCAAAGATAGTGTTACTATCTTTGCAGGGATGTTTACTATTTACGCCTTTATAACTAAAAGGGAAAGAGTATGGATGTAAAAACATTGTTTAAAGAACTCAAAAACGACCTGCCTGCCAGTATTGTCGTGTTTTTTGTGGCACTTCCCTTATGCCTGGGCATTGCACTGGCATCCGGTGCGCCTTTGTTCGCCGGCATCATAGCAGGCATCGTCGGCGGCATTGTCGTGGGTAGTGCCAGCGGTTCACCGCTGGGGGTTAGCGGCCCTGCTGCCGGGTTAGCCGTCATTGTAATAACCGCTATTGAAACGCTGGGTTCCTGGTCGGCTTTTTTATTAGCCGTAGTGCTGGCCGGCATAATCCAGCTCATCCTGGGCTTCGCCAAGGCCGGCTTTATCGCCTATTTTTTTCCTTCCTCAGTCATTAAAGGCATGCTGACCGGCATCGGCCTGCTGATTATCTTAAAACAAATTCCCCATGCTTTAGGCTACGACAAAGACGCAGAAGGTGACCTTTCGTTCTTTCAAATGGACGGGGAAAATACCTTATCATCCATTGCCAGTGCTTTTGATGCGGTTACGCAGGGCGCTGCACTGATTGCAATCATATCCATAATCATATTGATAGTATGGGAGTTGCTATTAATAAAAAAACACAAACTGTTCCAATTAATTCAAGGTCCGATTGTGGTCGTTTTTGTTGGCATTCTGATGGATTATTTTTACCAGAATGGGCTGTTAAATTTTAGCCTGGCTGAAAATCATTTAGTAAATCTTCCGGTGGCAAATAGTTTTGTAGGGTTTGTCGGCCAATTTACTTTTCCCGATTTTTCGGCAGTAACCCATATTGAAGTTTGGAAAGCAGCGGTTGTCATGGCGATTGTAGCCAGCCTGGAAACGCTGTTATGCGTAGAGGCAACCGACAAGCTTGACCCATATAAAAGAGTGACTCCTACTAATCGTGAATTGAAGGCGCAAGGATTGGGCAATATCGTCTCAGGCCTGATTGGCGGGTTACCCATCACTCAAGTGATTGTGCGCAGTTCGGCCAACATTGCCTTTGGCGGCAAAACCAAACTGTCGGCAATTCTGCATGGCATCTTCTTATTAATCAGCGCGATGGCCATTGCCAGTTTACTAAATATGATCCCGCTGGCCAGCTTGGCGGCTATCTTGATTATGGTGGGCTATAAGCTGGCTAAACCGGCGTTGTTTAAACAAATGTACCAATTGGGCTGGGAGCAGTTTGTGCCTTTTGTGGCGACTGTTATTGGCATATTGGCAACTGATTTACTGAAAGGCATTGCTATCGGCATGGTGTTCGGCATTTTTTATACCTTGCGCCATAGCTACCTCAATGCTTATTCCATGAACGATGCAATCACTCGAGCGGATGGGTTCGAAGTACACCATATTGTCTTGGCGGAAGAAGTTTCTTTCTTCAATAAGGCCAGCATCATACAGGCTTTGGAGGCTATCCCAAGAGATTCAAAAGTGATTATTGATTGTACCAACTCGAAATCCATTGACTACGATGTGGCTGAATTCATACAAAATTATAGAAGTAGTGCAACACTGAAAAACATAGTCGTTAAAACGATTAAGTTTGTTGAACCGGCTTAAAACATAATTAATTCCTGGGATAAAAAATGAAAACTTTGACTAAAGAAATGCAAGCCGCCATCACTCCCGCAATGGCATTGGACTTATTAAAAGAAGGCAATAAACGCTTTGTCAATAACCTCAAGGCGCACCGTAACCTGCTAGAACAAGCCAATGAAACCTCCGACGGGCAACATCCGTTTGCGGTTATTTTAAGCTGCATAGACTCCCGCACCTCGGTTGAACTGATTTTTGACCAAGGCTTGGGCGACGTGTTTAGTGTGCGTGTTGCTGGCAATATTATTAACGAAGATATTCTTGGCAGCATGGAGTTTGCCTGCAAAGTAGCAGGCTCCAAAATGATCGTGATATTAGGCCATACCAAATGCGGAGCGATTAAAGGCGCTTGTGACCATATCGAAATGGGTAATCTCACGGCATTGCTAAGCAAAATTCAGCCCGCTGTATTTAATGAAAAAACCGAAACCGAAAATCGGCATTCAGGCAACGATAAATTTGTGGAAAAAGTTGCCACCATCAATGTAAAGCGGACGGTACAGGCCATTCTGGAGCGCAGCCCGATTTTAAAAGAAATGATTGAAACCGGTGCCATAGGGATTGTTGGCGGCACACACGTTATAACAACAGGTGAAGTCAGTTTTTATGAGGATACGTTGATTGTTAATAACGTAAATTCAATAAATAGGAGATTTCCTGCGTGACTTCATATCATTTGACTCATCTAAAACAACTTGAAGCGGAAAGCATCCACATCATCCGCGAGGTAGCCGCAGAGTTCGAGCGACCGGTGATGCTCTATTCCGTCGGCAAAGATTCCGCCGTCATGTTGCAACTGGCGCTGAAAGCATTCTTTCCTGGCAAGCCGCCATTTCCGCTGCTGCACGTCGACACCACCTGGAAATTCCGGGAAATGATTGAGTTTCGCGACCAACTGGTACGCGATTTGGGATTGGAACTGATCGTCCACACCAACCAGGAAGGCGTGAGGAAAGGCGTAAACCCCTTTACCTATGGCAGCAAGCGCCATACCGACATTATGAAGACCGAGGCGCTTAAGCAGGCGCTGGATAAATATCGTTTCGATGCAGCCTTCGGCGGCGCCCGGCGCGACGAGGAAAAATCCCGTGCCAAGGAACGCATCTATTCGTTTCGTGACAAAAACCACAGCTGGGACCCGAAAAACCAGCGCCCCGAACTGTGGAATCTCTACAACGGCAAAATCGACAAGGATGAGTCGATCCGAGTATTTCCCCTATCCAACTGGACTGAACTGGACATCTGGCAATACATTCATCTGGAAAATATTCCCATTCCAAGATTGTATTTCGCCGAAGAGCGTCCCGTCGTTCAGCGGGACGGCACCTGGATTATGGTCGATGACGAGCGTATGCCGCTGGAACCGGACGAGAATCCTCAGATGAAAATGGTGCGCTTTCGTACCTTGGGCTGCTATCCATTAACCGGCGCTGTTGAATCTGCCGCCACCACATTGCCGGAAATCATCCAGGAAATGCTATTGGCCACCACCTCAGAGCGACAAGGACGGATGATCGACCATGACCAATCCGGTTCGATGGAGCAGAAAAAGCGTGAAGGCTATTTTTGATACTTTTGGGAACCTCGAAAAACCTATTCCGATCATGGTTCGACAAGCTCACCATGAACGGAACTCATTGATTTGTATAGGTCAGTTCGCATTTATGCACTATGGATACTGAGTTTATCGAAGTGCATGGTTTTTCGAGGTTCCCTTTTGTAACCCGACTGTTTATAACAAAAATACTGAGAAAATCATGTCTCACCAATCTGACCTCATTAGTACCGACATTAACGCCTACCTAGCCCAGCACGAAAGCAAGGAGCTGTTGCGCTTTTTAACCTGCGGTAATGTCGACGATGGCAAGAGCACATTAATCGGCCGCTTGCTGCACGACTCAAAAATGATTTACGAAGACCAACTGGCGGCGGTGCAAGCCGATAGCGTCAAATCCGGCACTACCGGCGCGGGCACAATTGACCTGGCTTTGCTGGTCGACGGTTTGCAGGCCGAGCGTGAGCAAGGCATCACTATCGATGTCGCTTACCGTTATTTTTCGACTTCCAAACGCAAATTCATCATCGCCGATACACCGGGACATGAGCAATATACTCGCAACATGGCCACTGGCGCCTCGACCTGTGATTTAGCGGTGATCCTGATAGACGCCCGTTATGGCGTGCAAACCCAAACCAAGCGTCATAGTTTTATCGTCTCGTTACTAGGTATCAAGCACATTATCGTCGCCATCAATAAAATGGATTTGGTCGGTTACAGCGACGAAACATTCCGCAAAATACAGGATGATTATTTAGCGTTTATCAACACATTGGATTTACACGATGTGCATTTTATTCCGATGTCGGCTTTGGATGGTGACAACGTTGTCAACCCAAGTGCCAACATGCCCTGGTTTACCGGCATGCCAATGATGGAGCGGCTCAACAGCATCGAAATTGCCGATGATCACAACTTTTCCGACGCCCGATTTCCGGTGCAATACGTCAACCGCCCCAATCTGGATTTTCGCGGATTTTGCGGCACGGTTGCCTCCGGCGTGTTTCACAAAGGCGATCTGATTACCGCCTTGCCGTCCGGCAAATCCAGCAAAATCAAATCCATTGTCACTTATGACGGCGAGTTAGATCTTGCGTTTGCTGCAATGGCGGTGACCTTAATACTGGAAGACGAAATAGACGTCAGCCGCGGCGACATGATTATCGGTAATCAAGCCAATTCAGCGACTGTGGCCGATAAATTCAAGGCCACCCTGGTCTGGATGACTGAGCAAGCAATGATGCCGGGGCGGCAATATGTGATCAAGCTGGGGACGTGTAGCGTCTCCGGCTCGGTATCGACGCTGCATCACCGCATCGACGTCAATACGCTGGAGCACCACGATGCCAGCGAGCTAAAACTTAACGAAATCGGCCACTGCACCGTTGCACTGAATGCCCCGATGGTGTTTGACCCCTACCAACGCAACAAAGGCACGGGTGCATTCATCATGATCGACCGTCTCAGTAACGTTACGGTGGGCGCCGGTATGATCACCGGTGACGCCAGCGAAGAACACTGGTCGCCGGTCACTGCACAAGATCGCGGCACCCGCTTTGCACAAACGGCGGCAATCATTGCCTTGAATGGCAGCAACACCCAACAAGTGGCTTACCACTTGGAACGCAAACTGTTCAATACCGGGCATGCCGTTACCATTCTGGAACAGAATAATGACGATTTACTAGCCGCAATCAAAAATGCCGGTTTGTTGTGCATATGCCTGGATGCTAAGTCGACGCTAGTTGATGCTGCGTTTAATGTCGACCAATATAGCGTTGATGATATTCATGCCGCGTTAAAGACGAACGGTTTAATTCACTGACCTCCCAACCACAAGCAGTTGATTTCTAATGGCTAAACTTATTAACCGGGGATTATTTGTGACCGGTACTGATACCGGCGTTGGCAAGACGACGCAGACACCTGGCACGCCTGGGCCGATCAGGCCGCGCGCGCAGCGGGCGTCGTGGAGCTTTTCGCGTTAGGCGATCTGGCACGCCTTGCTGCAGAAAGTTTTGGGGAAGGCGCTCATCATTCAGCTGACGAGCGCGCTTTGGTGGAAACCTTGCTTTCACGGCTTAAGTAAGGCGTGAATATCTTGGTTAAGGAGTCGCGTTGCATGGCGATGGAAAGAGTTGTCACGGCACTTTTGTATCATAAACACTAGCCTTTGCCTTTGTGCCGCATCGGGAACAGTTTGGTCTTCTCTATCTGCCTTATGCTTTACTTTTTATGATTTTTTGCGATCGTCTCATTAATCCGTTAAATGCCAAATTGCGAGGAAAACATCATGAAAAAATTTGCATTGTTCATCACATGGCTGACGGCTCAGGCCAGCGCCTTGAATAGCTTTCTTGGTAATGTGACTGTTTCTATCATATTGGGCATCCCCGCTTTATTCCTGTTTGGCGATGCTCTTTTGTCGCTGCTCGGACATGCTCTGGCGGTGCTCGGGCATGGTTTGCATTTGCTGTTTGAGCTTTTTGAATCGATAACTGGTCATATCCTTGAGGAGGTTTTTCATCTACATAAAAGAACAGCTGAAATTATTTTTTTCTGGAGCAGCTTGACAGTGGCTATTGGCCTATCGTGGCATCTTTCGCGCAAGGCGCATAGAGCCGCGCGACGCGTAGTCACCACAGCGCGAGAACGACGGATCGAGTTGGAGGAATCATCTAAAATCATAATTGGAATCCGTATTGCACTTATCATCAGTTCGCTAAGCGCGACCCTTTATTTTTTCACCTAATGCCATAGGTATTTACATATCTGATATTCATGTCATTCCGGCTGCTGGCCTATACGCAACCAATTTTTCCAGCAAACTAATTTTTTCAATCAGAGCAATCATTTAAAACACTTAATCGCTATGCCACATTTACTCAATTGGACTGAACTATTTAAAGATCTCGTCGGAATGTTTGCAATTCTAAATCCCCTAGGTGCCATCCCGATTTACCTGACTATGACCGCTCATAAATCAACAGGCGAAATGCGCCATATAGCCGCCAAAACGTCAATTGCCGTTGGCGTTATATTAATAATTTCGCTCTGGGGCGGTAATTTACTATTGCAGTTTTTTGGTATTGGTATGCCCGCCTTCCGCATTGCCAGCGGCCTGTTAGTGCTGCTGATTGCGATTTCAATGTTTCAAGCCAAAATAAGTCCGGCTATACATACCCATGCAGAAGCGCTGGAAGCGGAAGACAAAGAAGGTATAGCCGTGGTGCCTTTAGCGATTCCCTTGCTGGCAGGGCCCGGTGCAATCAGCCTGGTCATCGTCAATGCCGAGCAGATGAGCTATTGGGCAGATAAACTAATCATTAGCTTAGGATCTATTTTTTTAGCAGGTGTTGTGTGGATAATTTTAAGTTTGGCAGTGCCTTTAGGAAAGCGTTTAGGTACGGCTGGCATAAACATAGCAACCCGGATTATGGGACTTCTGCTGGCCGCCATGGCAGTGCAGTTTATTGCCAACGGTTTGATCGTGTTGTTTCCAGGATGGACGCGACTATGAGTCCATCTGCACTTGCCTTCGATGGCGCTTTCGACCAGACCATCAGCGGCAATCACTCCGACCGGTCGGTAGGTGTGCAGATGGAAATACCGCGCAGCAACGTACTGTGTCTAGCGTAGCTGGGTCGGACAGTACAAGAGCGCTTGCAACGCCTGACTACCTAACAACTGCACGAACTCAGTGTGCGCATGTAAATTCATGACGCGCTGAACTAAAACCATTTAGCGAGGGACTCATGAGCATGACAGAGGTGCTGAAACCCCTTGCCCACCTCGGGCGACTTACAGCTAGGGGAAGTGCGCGCAATCAGCGGCTAGCAGGTGTCGCTGATCGATCTCGCTTTCGTCATCGGTACTTTGCTCTGCCACAGCCGTGTCGATTTGGGTATGACGGCAGGTAGAAGCTAATAACCAATCCGAGAAAAACCCTTTATTCAGAGAGATTAGGAACCAATGAAAAGATTCTTTTTAATAATGCTGTCGATTTGGCGACAACACGCAAGCTTTTATATCATCGCTGCTGTAACCGGGGCATTAATCGGTGTTTTTATACTGGCGCCCAGTTACGACTATATCAGCGCCCGTGAACCAGGTGCCGATCCGGTATCGTCAATCGGCTATATATTTCGTCAGATTCAAGACATGCTCACGGGGAAAAGTTCTCACGATAATTTTGCATTGATTATTTTTTATGCGGAAATCGGCGCGATGCTTGGGCTGTTAACTCTGATCCTATACAAGTTTATGCATAAACGCTTGCTAGATATAGATTACTTGAAAACGGAACTGGATAAGGACTTAGCTTCAATTATCAAACAAGGCGAAGGCCCTTATTTGGAGTTCAAATCGTCGTTGCGCTGGGACATGGTTGAAAATCGCATCAATAGGACGCTCGAAGGCGTCGTTTTAAAAACGCTGGCGGGATTTTTGAACAGCCCTAAAGGCGGAACGTTACTGATTGGCGTTGCTGATAATGGCGATGTTATAGGGCTGGAAAAAGATTATCAAACGCTGAAAAAGCCCGGTCAGGATGGATTTGAACAAGCGGTGATGACTGTCATTTCTACAAATATCGGTGCTGATCTATGTGGCTTTGTACATATTTTATTCCACGTTATTGATAATAAAGACGTCTGTCGGCTTATCATTTCGCCCTCGGCAAAGCCGGTGTTTTTAGATCAAGGCAATACGCCAAAATTTTTCGTGAGGACTGGCGGAGCAACCCGTGATCTGAATATTCAGGAAGCCTTGGGCTATATTCGCGAAAGGTGGCAAAAGTTTAAATGAACCCGTTAAATTCACGCTGAGTTCTCTCTGTAATAGTTTCATAATCCACGAGGTATACCATGCCACAATACCGTTCCCGCACCACCACCCAGGGCCGCAACATGGCCGGCGCACGCGCACTTTGGCGCGCCACCGGCATGAAGGATGAGGATTTTTCCAAACCGATCATTGCCATTGCCAACTCCTTTACGCAGTTCGTACCGGGCCACGTTCATTTAAAGGATATGGGGCAACTTGTCGCCAGAGAAATTGAACAAGCGGGCGGTGTAGCGAAAGAATTCAACACTATCGCCGTGGACGACGGTATCGCCATGGGCCATTCCGGCATGCTGTATTCACTGCCTAGCCGCGAGCTGATCGCTGACAGTGTGGAATATATGGTCAATGCCCACTGTGCCGATGCGCTGGTGTGCATTTCCAACTGTGACAAGATCACCCCGGGCATGCTGATGGCTGCGCTACGTCTTAACATCCCGACAATATTCGTGTCCGGTGGACCGATGGAAGCCGGCAAGGTCAACTGGCATGGACAGGAACGCGCGTTGGATTTGGTCGATGCCATGGTGGAAGCCGCCGACGACCAGGTGAGCGATGCGGATGTGGCGAATATCGAGCGCTCCGCCTGTCCGACCTGCGGCTCCTGCTCAGGTATGTTTACCGCCAACTCCATGAACTGTCTGACCGAAGCGCTGGGACTATCGTTGCCAGGTAACGGCAGCCTCGTTGCTACCCATGCAGATAGAAAACAGCTGTTTCTGCGTGCGGGTCGTACCATTGTCGAACTGAGCAAACGTTATTATGAACAGGACGATAGCTTGGTTCTGCCACGTTCCATCGCCAGCTTCGATGCCTTCCAAAACGCCATAAGTCTGGATGTGGCCATGGGCGGCTCCACCAATACCGTGCTGCATCTGCTGGCCGCAGCCCATGAGGCAGGAGTGGATTTCACCATGGCCGACATCGATGTCATTTCTCGTCGCGTGCCGTGCTTGAGCAAGGTGGCGCCCGCTACACAGCTTTACCACATGGAAGACGTGCATCGCGCCGGTGGGGTAATGGGTATTCTGGGCGAGCTGGATCGCGCAGACCTGATCAACCGCGATGTGCCGACGGTGCATGCGCCGAGCATGGCGGTCGCACTTGAGCAGTGGGATATTCTGCGCAGCCAAGATGAGGCGGTAAAAGATTTCTACCGCGCCGCACCCGGCGGCATCCGAACCACCGTCGCCTTCTCGCAAGCCATGCGCTACCCAAGTCTGGACGACAACCGCGCTGAGGGCTGCATCCGTGATAAAGAACACGCTTACTCGCAGGATGGCGGTTTGGCCGTGCTCTACGGCAACATTGCGCTGGAAGGCTGTATTGTTAAAACTGCCGGTGTAGACGACAGCATCCTCACTTTCACCGGTCGCGCGCGAATTTTCGAAAGCCAGGACGACGCCGTGGCATGCATTCTGGCTGATCAGATCGTCGCTGGTGATGTAGTCGTTATCCGTTACGAAGGCCCCAAGGGCGGCCCCGGTATGCAGGAAATGCTGTACCCGACTAGCTATCTCAAATCCAAGGGACTGGGCAAAGCCTGCGCGCTGCTGACGGACGGACGATTCTCCGGCGGCACATCGGGGCTTTCTATCGGCCATGCCTCACCTGAGGCCGCTGAAGGCGGAGCGATTGGCTTGGTGGAAGAAGGTGACACTATCGAGATCGACATTCCCAACCGCCGTATTCACTTGGCAGTGACCATAGAAGAATTGGAGCGGCGCCGTGTGCTAATGGCAGCCAAAGACCTGCAAGCCTGGAAGCCGGTCAAACGTGAACGCCATGTGTCCCCAGCACTAAGAGCTTATGCGGCCATGACCACATCGGCCGCCAAAGGTGCGGTGAGAGATGTTTCTCAAGTTGAACGTAATTAAGTTGAATACTTCGGATAGATTAAGGTTCGGTTTATTAATTTTCAAACAGGCTTCGGTGGTCACTTATGAAAAATCAAACGATAGTGCAACGCGATTTGAAGGTGCTCTGGCATCCTTGCAGTCAGATGAAGGATCACGAATCAGTGCCGTTGATCCCGATCAAATCCGGCCAAGGCGTCTGGCTGGAAGATTTCGAGGGCAATCGTTATCTGGATGCGATAAGTTCCTGGTGGGTGAATATTTTCGGACATGCCAATCCGGTCATCAATCAGGCCATCAAGCAACAACTCGATACACTGGAACATGTGATTCTAGGTGGTTTCACACATGAAGCAGCGGTGACTTTAGCCGAAAAACTGGTTGAAATCACGCCACTGGGACTGGATAAATGTTTCTATGCCGATAACGGTTCGTCAGCCGTCGAAGTGGCGCTGAAGATGAGTTTTCATTACTGGCGGAATCTCGGTAAAACTCAAAAAACCAAATTCATTACCCTGGAAAACAGTTACCACGGCGAAACGCTGGGCGCGCTGGCGGTCGGTAATGTTGCGCTTTACAAGGAAACCTATGCGCCGCTATTGATGGAAGTCATCACGGTACCAGGGCCGGATTGCTACCATCGTGAAAGCGGAGAAACCTGGCAGGATTATTCAATCCGCCGTTTCGCTGACATGGAGCAAGCTTTGGCGAAACACGCCGATTCGGCATGTGCGGTGATCGTCGAGCCACTGGTGCAATGCGCCGGCAGCATGCGCATGTATCACCCTGTCTATTTGACCATGCTGCGCGAGGCTTGCGACCGATACGGCGTGCATCTGATTGCCGACGAGATAGCGGTGGGATTTGGCCGCACCGGCACCTTGTTCGCCTGCGAACAGGCGGCCATCAGCCCGGATTTCATCTGTCTTTCCAAAGGACTGACCGGCGGCTATTTGCCCTTGTCGGCGGTGTTGACCAGCGACACGGTTTATCGGGCGTTTTACGACGATTACCAAAACCTCTCCGCGTTTTTGCACTCGCACAGCTACACCGGCAATGCGCTGGGTTGCCGGGCGGCATTGGCAACTATCGGCCTGTTTCAGCAGCAGGATGTACTCGGCAAAAATCGCCGGTTGGCGGCTGTCATGGCCAAAGCAGTCGAACGCTTCAAGGATCATCCCAACGTCGCCGAAGTCCGGCAAACCGGCATGATCGTCGCCATTGAGCTGGTCAAAAACAAACAAACCCGTGAAGCTTACCCGTGGCAGCAACGGCGAGGTTTAAGGGTTTATCAGTATGCGCTCGGTCGCGGCGTGTTATTACGGCCATTGGGCAATGTCATCTATTTCATGCCGCCCTATGTGATCACTGAACAGGAAATCGAATTGATGATCGAAGTCGCCTGGCAAGGCATTCAACACGCGGTACGCGACTGATGTGCGCTTTACATAGCCCCTGGACTAACTCTCTTGAATATTGATAAGGCTCCTCCCATTAAAAGAGTGCGTTACCCATCATGAGTTTTAAATCCCTGCGAGATTATTTGAGGCCAAGTTGACAAGCTTGCTCACCTGCTTTTAATGAAAAAACCGAAAATCGGCGTTCATGATATTGCAACGGGTGAAGTCAGTTTTTATGATGACAAGTTGATTCTTAATAATCACAGTTAATCAATCAGATACTTCTTCCGCTTGCGCCAAAACGTAGCGCGGCTCATGCCGGCATGGCGAGCGGCGGTGTCCATATGACCATCTGCCAGCCGAAGAGCTTCGCGGATCAATTCTTCTTCATCTGCATGCCTTGCGCGATTGCGTAACGGCGTTTGCAAGAGATCTGGCGCTGGGGTTTCGCGGAATTCCGGCGGTAAATCATCCAGGCTTAACTCATTGCCTCGCCCAACTGCGAAGGCGTATTCAACGACATTTTTCAATTCCCTGATATTGCCCGGCCAACCGTAATCGAGCAAACGCCGCATAGCTTCCGGTGCGATGCTGTCGATGTGGCGCGGACCTTGGAGATTGTGTTGTTTGATGCTGTGCCAGAGCAGCAAACTCACATCCAGACGCCGTTCGCGCAGTGGCGGCAGAAACACCGGCACCACTCTGAGTCTATACATCAAATCTTCGCGAAAGCGTCCGGCTTTAACTTCTTCGCGTAACGAACGATGGGTGGCCGCGATGATGCGCACGTCGACAGAGATCGGCGCATCGCCGCCGACCGGGATAAACGTTTGCTCCTGGAGCACCCGCAATAGCTTGGCTTGCAGCTCAAGCGGTAATTCGGCGACTTCATCAAGGAACAAAGTGCCGCCACTCGCACGTTTAAACAGACCGGCATGTTCTCGAATGGCGCCGGTAAACGCACCTTTGACGTGACCGAACAGTTCACTTTCCAGCAAACTGGGTGTCAGAGCTGCGCAATTGATCGCTAAAAACGGCCGTTCACGGCGCTGGCTTTCCATATGCAATGCATGAGCAACCAGCTCTTTACCGGTGCCGGATTCACCACGGATCAACACCGTCGCTTCGGTTTCCGAGACATTGCGAATAATTTTTATCGCCTCTTTCATCGCCGGATCGCGCGACAAAATGCCATGAAACGTTTCACTGTCATTTTGTTTGCTAATGACTGGCGCAGTGGCCGCTTGCGGCTGGAGAAACTCCAATGCGCCTGCGAATTGGCCGTCTCCATCAAAGAATGCACGAGCGGTGCGATAGCACGTAATCGCACCGCCCGGCCTTTGCAATTGCACCATCTGCGCCTTAATCTCACCTTGTTCAGCCAGCCCACACGGATCGCGATCGGTGCAACCCAGCGCTTGCGCACAACCTTGGCCAAGCACCGATTCTGCAGACAGATTAAACAGCTTCTCTGCGCCTTTACTCCAGAACAGAACTTTACCTTCAGAATCCACAGCGAATACCGCACCGGCATCCACTAAGTCGGTGAGTACAGCAACCACTTGATCAGGGCCGATCTGGCTCAGCCAGCGGTTAAAAAACGGTGATGATTGGCTCATGATATTGTTGGAGGTAAGTTTCAAAGATGTTGCAAATGTAACACATGCGTTTCATTGTTTCACTCTGAAACGAATAACTTAATCTCTAAAAATATATAATCGTTAAAAAACAGTTCGTTATCAACCATGAGCGCTTGGCACAGATTGTGATGTAAGTTTATTAACTAGTAATACCAATCCCAATAAGTTCGCACACTATCCCTTCTCCAACGGGAGAAGGTTAGGATGAGGGTTTCAAATAAAAACTTATTGAGATTGATATAACTATTCAGCATCAGTTGATTACTGTGAAAGTATCCTGTGGGAGCGACGCCCACGTCGCGACCGAAGTCTTCAAATCGCGACGTGGGCGTCGCTCCCACCCGGTAATAGAGCATTGATTCTGCCCTACAAAGAAACTCGCTGAATAATTACATTAACTATCACTAAATACTTCTATTTAAGCAGGGAAAAATCATGATTTTCAGACAGCTTTTTGAAACAGAAACGTCTACTTACAGCTATCTATTAGGTTGCGAGCGCACGCATCGCGCTTGCTTAATCGATCCGGTAGCTTCAGAAATTAACGACTACGTTGAATTGCTGCACACCTTAAATCTTAAGCTGATTTACACCATGGAAACCCATGTGCACGCTGATCATATTACCGGCGCAGGCTTGCTGCGCGAGAAATTGGGCAGCAAAAGCGTGGTACATCGGGATGCAGGCGCGCTGTGCGCGGACTTAATGGTTACCGACGGCGTGTTGTTGCAAATCGGCAATTTGGAGTTTGAAGTGCGGCATACCCCCGGCCATACCAGCGGTTGCGTCAGTTATGTAATGGCGGACCGCGTATTTACCGGCGATGCGTTATTAATCGGTGGCAGTGGCCGCTCCGATTTTCAAGAAGGCGATGCAGGTCAACTTTACGACAGTGTCACCGGCAAATTATTCACATTGCCGCCGGATACGCTGGTCTATCCCGGACACGATTACCACGGCAATACTGTTTCCACTATCAAACAGGAAATCGCCAAGAATACACGACTGGGCGGCGGACGTTCGCGCGCTGAATTTATCGCCATCATGCAGGATTTGAAGCTGGCTTATCCCAAGTTTATCGACCAAGCCTTGCCTGCTAATCAGTCCTGCGGCATGACGGGAGAGCAGTAGTCATGATCTTAGCTCTGGCCTTGTCGATAGTTATCGGCTTGCTGCTGGGATTGCTCGGCGGCGGCGGTTCGATTTTAACCGTACCGATGCTGGTTTATGTTTTGCATGTTGAGCCGAAAATGGCGATTGTGACCTCGTTTGTAGTGGTCGGTATTTCCAGCTTAATGGCGTTGATTCCACATGCGCGGCGCAGTTCAGTATGCTGGAAAAGCGGGATGTTTTTCGGCTTGGCGGGAATGCTTGGAGCATTTGGCGGCGGACGGTTGGCATCGCATTTCCCAGCTGATCTGTTGATGGCGCTGTTTGGCTTGATTAGTCTGTCGACCGGCTTGCTAATGCTGCGCGGCAGTAAACCACAGACAACACATGCCTTAGCAACCGAGCCGCTAAGAGTTTGCCCATTACGAGTGCCATATTTACGAGTGCTATTTGATGGCTTTTTCGTTGGTGCGCTGACTGGCATGGTCGGTATCGGCGGCGGTTTTTTGATCGTTCCGGCCTTAACCTTATTGGTAGGTTTGCCAATGCAGGGCGCAGTCGGTACATCGCTGCTAGTGATTGCCATGAACGCACTCGCAGGTTTGACTGGCTACAGCCTGCATGTCGGGTTAGATCTACACCTGACCGTTACTGTTACTTGCGGTGCAATTGTCGGCAGCGCCATTGGCGGTTTACTGTCGGGCTATGTAAAACCGGAACTACTGCGTCCAAGCTTTGGGGCGTTAGTTGTGTTGGTAGCAGGCTATGTGTTGTATCAGGCTGTGACTATGGAATTACTGATTACCGCCAAGCAATGGTTGTTAAATCCGCAAAACCCCGGTTGGGCGGTTGCAAGTTTAGTGCTGTTATGGGGAGTGCTACGGATTGGCAGTTGGATACATAAAACTGATACTGCCATTTTTACCGCGAAAAATTAATAGATCGCGATGAGTGTCGGCGGTTTTGGGGCAAAAGTTGCGGATGATCCGTAAATCTCCGTCAAACAATTGCTCATTATTATAAAGAACCTATCAAGGTCGAGGAGAAGGTATGAAACATATAATCAACCCATCACGTCGTCGCTTTTTTGCACAAACTGGTGCCGGATTATTAGCTTATGCAGTATTGCCAAGTTGGTTACAGGCGATGGAAGGTATGGGTGAGATGCCGAAAATGGCACCTAATAAAGCCTCGCCTAATTTCCATGCCGATGTAGAAATCGACTTGCTGTGCAAACCATCGACGGTGTCGATACTGCCCGGTCAACCTACTCGGGTTCAGCAGTATTTTGCCAAACTGGTCAAAGGACCGGCCAATACTTTGACAGAAATCCCAGGCTCCTACCTCGGCCCGGTGCTGCGCTTTGAAAAAGGTCAAAAAATTCGCATCAATCTGAGTAGCGAGCTTGATGAGCCCACCATTACCCACTGGCATGGTCTGCATGTGCCGGCACTGATGGATGGCCATCCACTGTACGCGATCGACAAAGGCCAATCCTTTGTCTACGAGTTCGAAATGCTCAATCGTGCCAGCATGAACATTTACCACCCGCATCCTCACAATGCTACCGCCAGCCAGGTTTATCATGGCTTGGTTGGCGCGATACTTGTTAACGACGAGGAAGAACGCCGCTTGGAATTGCCTGACGGCGAGTATGAAATTCCCATTGTCATTCAAGATAAATTGTTCGATGCACAAAACCAACTTATCTACGCGGGCCATATGCGCGACCGTATGATGGGCTTTTACGGCGACCGGATATTGGTTAACGGCCGCCCCGATTTTAGTCTCGACGTTGCTAGTCGAGCCTACCGATTCCGGATCCTCAACGGCTCAACGGCACGTATTTACAAGCTGGCCTGGGAGGATAATTCACCTATCACTGTCATCGGCACCGACGGCGGTTTGCTGGAAACACCTGTCCACAAACCTTACGTAATGCTGGCCCCCGGCGAGCGTTTGGATGTATGGGCGGATTTCAGCGGGCGAAATATCGGCTCTCAGTTAGTAATGCGTAGCCGTTCTTTTTCCGGCGTATTGCCGAAAATGGCCGAGCGTATGATGGGGGGTGGCATGGGGGGTATGCACGGCAAGACGTTGCCGGTAGGCAGCGATTATCCAATCTTCAGCGTTAAGGTGACTCGGCAGGTCAGCGACAGTCCCGCATTGCCGGGTAAGCTGTCAACTTATAAGCATTACCAAATCAGCGATACCGCTAATCCCATCAAACCGGTGCCGATAGCCATTTCCGAAGGCCCGATGGCGATGCGGTTGAATGGTCGTCCGTATGCCTATAACGATGTACTGCCCAGCGAACGCATCCCATTTAACACGCTGCAACTGATGGAAATTTTCCACACCCATGGCGGTCATGGTGGCATGGGCATGATGGGCGGTATGAAGCACGGCGGCGACCAGCAAATGGGCGGTATGGGAATGATGGGAGGCATGGGTGGTGGCATGGGTATGATGATGTCGATGGCGCATCCGATCCATATGCACGGTCAGTCCTTCCAAATCATCAGCCGCACTTTGGAAATGAGCGGAGGCGAAGATTACGCTAGCGTTAAAGACGGTTTTATCGAAGGTGGTTTAAAAGACACCTTACTGGTAATGCCCGGTGAAAGCGTGAAGGTCATCAAACCATTCCAGGATTTCAAAGGTTTGTTCATGTACCACTGTCACAATCTCGAGCATGAAGACATGGGCATGATGCGTGATTTTTTAATTGAATAACCCTGAGTTAAACGCAAAGTAAGAGGCAGACTATGGCGATCATTCAAATACAGATAAAAGTAACGGGTATGCACTGCAACGGTTGCGAGGAAATCATCAATGAAACCGTTAAAGCGTTACCGGGTATTGATAAAGTCGACGCCAGCTATCGTCTGCAAACAGTCGGTGTCCGCTATGACGATACGCAGGTAAATGAACCAACTATCCGCCAAAGTATCGAAGCCAAGGGCTATGGCATTGTCGATGCGGCCCCGGCAAAAGCCAGAAAATTCTGGCAGGCACTCATATTCATGCTGTTGCTGGCAGTGGTCGGCGGGGTAGCATTTTGGGGTAAAAGCCTGATGCCGAATGTGATGCAGCAAATCAAACCGCAGATGAGCTATGCACTGTTATTCACTATCGGTTTTTTGACCGGCTTTCACTGCATCGGTATGTGTGGCGGCTTCGTGGTGGGGTATACCGATGCCACCCTCTCCAAAGCCCGTCAGATTTTGGGGCATATGAGTTATGCGTTCGGTAAAACTTTGTCGTATACAACGCTGGGCGCGGGCTTCGGTTTACTAGGTGCGACTATCGCCATTACTCCTCAAATACGTGGTATTGCGGCATTGGCGGCTAGTGTATTTTTGTTGCTATACGGTCTGAAAATGCTCAATGTTTTTTCTTGGCTACGCCGTTTCACACTGCGCTTGCCGTCCTCAGTCAATCGGCAAGTGACGGGTGAATTGCGCCGCCGTCGCAGCCCGTTGCGTACCGGTTTATTGACCGGACTATTACTGGGTTGCGGCCCTTTACAAGCCATGTATGTGATGGCCGCCGGTAGCGGCGATCCCAAACAAGGCGCGATGATCCTGCTGATGTTCGGCTTGGGCACGTTGGTGCCATTATTGGGTTTCGGACTGTTCGCCAGCCTGTTATCAGCAGCGGTGATGCGACAGCTAGTAAGGGTTTCCGGAATTTTAGTGATTGCGATGGGCTTAATGATGGCTCAGCGCGGCTTAAAAACCATTCAATCCGGCCAAGTATCCTCGGCAATGCCCATTCATATGCAGCAGAATCCTTAAAGCAGGCAGTTTGATAAGGCAGAACCTCTAAGGTTTGTATTAGCGGTGCCCGGGGGTACTGAAAGGCAACAACAATAACCGCCAAAAACTTAACTCAGACGCTTTGCGAAAGGGCTGCAAGCCGATCGCCATAGTGACTTGACCGTGTTGAGGTTCCGCGACATAAGTTCTGCATAACCGATCCCAGCAGGAAATGGAAAAGCCGTAGTTGCTGTCGGTTTCACTTTGAATGGTGGAATGATGAATGCGATGCATATCTGGGGTAATGATCAGCCAGCGCAGTTTTTTATCAATTGTCGGTGAAATATTGATATTGCTGTGGTTAAAAGTGGCCGCGCCATTCAGGATAATTTCAAAAGCAATCACCGCCCACGGATTAGCGCCCAGTAAATAAATCCACAGCACTTTGTAAAACATGGACAGCAGGATTTCCAACGGATGAAAGCGCACTGCGGTGGTGGCGTCAAACTCCAGGTCGGTATGATGGACTTGGTGCAACCTCCACAATAGAGGCCATTTATGCGAAAGAATATGTTGCAGGTAAATGGCAAAATCCAGCGCCAATAAGGTTACAGTAATCGCCAGCCATTCCGGCGCTGCCAGCCAATTTAGCAAACCGAAACCGCGTTCGGCGGCATCGACAGCACTTAAATAAGCCAGGCTACCGACAGTCAAGCGCATGATCAGCATATTGAATGCGGCCAAACCCAAATTTACCGGCCAGCGCTGTTTGCGGCTGATCTGTTGGGCTCTTCGGGGGCTGATTGCTTCCCAAGTAACCATCAGCGCAAAAATCCCAAGTGATGCGCCAAGTCGAATTAACGTTGCCAAAACTTACCTCCTCGATAAAGACTCGCTAATGTTTGCGGATCAGCGCCGCACCAGTAACGCAGGCGTAAACTCCACATCAACAGTATCGTTTTATATACGCCTAATTGTTCCCAACGTCGACCGGAACTAATCACTTTGGCTTTTAGACATACCGGCGGAAAAATGGCTTTTAGTTTTTTGCATAGCGCGATGTCTTCCATCAAGGCGATGTCCGGGTAGTGTCCAGCAGCAGCAAACGCCTCGCGCGTAACAAAAATCGCCTGATCGCCGGTGGCAATGCCGGTTAAACGCGAACGCCAGTTCATCAGCTGTGCAATTATTTTCAACATAAAATGTCCGCCTTGCAGATGAATATCAAATCTTCCCCATTGGTGATTAATGTCAATATTCTGTGAAATTAGCGCTAAGGCGTTGTCGGGCAAAAAAGTATCGGCATGCAGGAATAACAAAATGTCACCTTGCGCGTGCCCTGCCCCGTGATTCATTTGATGAGCTCGACCTTGCGGGGCAATTAAAATGTGGTCAGCCAGATTGGCAGCAATCGCTCGGGTGTTATCGCTACTGCCGCCATCGACGACAATCAATTCGGCATCGTTGCGCAAAACTTGCAGCGCCGACAAGCAGGCGTGAATGTTGGCTGCTTCGTTAAATGTGGGAATAATGATGGAGAATTTCATAAAGTAAGAGCAGGCCTTGCCTGCGAACTGTCAGAATAAAAGATAGAACTGAATATTTCTTAGTTAACAGCAGAAACAAAGCCACTGGCAACAAAAAAACAAGACATGGTTTGAGCACACTAAATAAAATGCTAGCATTGATTGCACTCATACCTTGGAGCCTACTATGCCTAGTCTAGTTGTTAGAAATCTGGATGAATCAATCATCAACGCCCTCAAAGCAAGGGCAGTCGAGCATCAGCGTTCTACTGAGGCCGAACATCGCGCTATTCTGGCTGAAGTGTTGATGAAGCCAAAGCGTAAATCCTTTGCTGAAGTATTATCAAGCATACCCGCCGTGGGAACCGACGAGGATTTTCAGCGCATCAACAACGACGCCGGCGAAGCCAATGTATTTGATTGATACCAATATCATCAGCGAAATCAGGAAAGGCAACAAGGCCAATCCTGGCGTCCGCCAATTTTTCGATGCCGCCATTCAAGATAATGCCCCTCTTTATATATCAGCAATTACCATCGGCGAGTTACGCCGAGGCGTTGATTTGATTTTTCATCGCGGCGACGCCAGTCAAGGCAAACTTCTGGAAGACTGGCTTAATACCCTTCTGGATGAGTATCAAAATAACATTCTTAGCATTGACGGCGAAATCGCCTTACTTTGGGGGAAATTGCGCGTTCCTGAACCGGAACATGCCTTAGATAAATTAATTGCCGCAACCGGAATAATCTACGACCTGACTGTTGTTACTCGAAACACGAAAGATTTTAACAATACCGGCGTTCGCTTACTGAATCCATTTACAGAGTAAAGGTTCAAAAGCCAGTTAATCTGATTCCCTCGGAGCTCGTCATTGCCATTAAGTTAAGGATTTATCCGTTCGCCTGTCCATAGATCACCCTTGTGGTGAAGCCTATCGAAGGGTGATCGGAAAATCCAACGCCCACAAGTTAATCCACTCATAGTTCGACAAGGCTCTCCTGAGCGTAGCCGAAGGGCTCACCACGAACGGCTTAACTTAATGGCAGTGGCGGAGCCCAAAATGTCGCCTACAAAGGATCAAACAACGCCGTCAAATCATCGGCGGTGAGTTTTAAGGTGTCGTCTTTATCGCCTTCTCCGTAGATACCATTGGCCAAGGCGCGTTTTCTGTCCTGCATGGCGAGGATTTTTTCTTCTACCGTGTTTTCGGTGATGAGTTTGTAGACGAATACCGGCTTGTCTTGGCCGATGCGATGCGCGCGGTCGGTGGCTTGGCTTTCTGCAGCCGGGTTCCACCAGGGGTCGTAGATGATTACGGTGTCGGCTTCGGTCAGGTTTAAACCGACGCCGCCAGCTTTTAGGCTAATTAAAAACACATTAACCTCGCCGCTTTTGAACATTTCGATGGCTTCGTCGCGTTTGCGGGTTTGTCCGGTCAGTTTGCTGTAACCGATATGGCGTTTGTTTAATTCTTCTTCAATGATCGCGATCATGCGCGTGAACGCAGAAAACACCAGAATGCGTCGGCCTTCTTCCAGTTGTTCCGGGAGCATGTCCATTAACAAATCGAGTTTGGCGGATTGGTGAATTTTTTGTGCTTCTTTAAGAGCCAGTGTGCGCGGGTCGCAGCAGGTTTGTCGCAGTTTTAACAAGGCATCAAGAATGGTGATATGGCTACGCGCCAGGCCTTTTTGGGCAATGGCATCGCGGACTTTTTTCTCCATGGTCAGGCGTATGCTTTCATATAACGCCGCTTGTTTTTCGTGCAACGGCACCGAACGGATGATTTCGGTTTTGGCCGGCAACTCTGTAACCACTTCCTGTTTAGTGCGGCGCAGCATGAACGGCGCGATGCGGCGAATCAGTCTCGAGCGTTGTTCGTTATCGCCATGCAGCTCAATTGGGGTGCGATAAAGTTTCTTAAAGTGGGCATTGTCACCAAGAAAACCGGGCATCAAAAAGTCGAATTGTGCCCACAACTCGCCCAGATGATTTTCCATCGGCGTGCCGGTCAAACACAGCCTGTTACTAGCATTGATACGGCGCACGATTTGCGCGGCTTTGGCTAGCGGGTTTTTAACGGTCTGCGCTTCGTCCAGAATCAGGTAGTGATAGCGATGCTCCAACAGGATGTCTTCATCTCTGGGCAGGAGCGGATAGGTGGTTAACACCAGATCATATTCGTTGATTTGATCAAAAAGTAGTTTGCGTTCTGCGCCTTGCAAAATCAGCACTTTTAATTCAGGTGTAAATCGTTCGGCTTCACGGCGCCAGTTACTCATCAAGCTGGTGGGGGCGATAATCAAACACGGTGAAGTCATGCGCCCGCTTTGTTTTTCCAGCAATAAATGGGCGAGGGTTTGGATAGTTTTACCCAAGCCCATGTCATCGGCCAAAATGCCGCCGAACTGGTATTCACGTAGAAACTGCAACCAGTTCAGCCCTTGTTGTTGGTAATTACGCAGCGTGGCATTAAAGTTAAGCGGTAGGTCAGCAGTGGTAATGCCGCTGAAATCTTTTATTTTTTGCGCCAGCTCGCGCAGCTCTTTACCACCGCGAATCGAAAACAAGCCGTAACTGTGGCTTTCCAAATCAGCCAAACTGGCGATATTAAATCGCGACAGTTTCAGGTTGCCGTTTTTATCGAGACTGCTGGTGTTGAACAGCTCCATCAACACTGCTAGAAAGGGCTTGAGTTTATCGCTGGGTAAATTCAGGTAGCTGTGATCTGCCAGTGGTATGCTTAAAAATTCGGGTAGATTTTCCGGATCGTAGTGCTCCAGCACGGGCATCAGTAAGGGTAATAACGGCAGGGCTTGACCATTAACTTCAACGGTAAAGCGCATCTCAAACCAGTCATTCTGGCTGTCACTGATTTCTGCATCCCAATTTTGCGCGCTTTGAAAATTCAGTAAAAAGCTGTCTTCAAAGTTGCAAACCCAGCCTTGCTCTTGCAATTGCGGCAGGGTATTTTGCAGAAATTCGCTCCATCGTGTAGCAGACTCAATGGCTGAATTACCTGGGCTGATGAGTATTAATTCACGATTAGCCGACGGCGGTTGCGGTACTGAAGCAAAGCCAACACTGGCCAAAAATTTAACCGCTTCTTGTTCAGCATCCAGATCACGATGAATACGAACAAGGCCCTGTTCAGTTTTAATTACTGTCTGTTGGTCTGGCGCATAAGCGCTCAGATACCAATCACCGTAGTTGAAGCTAACCTGGATAAAGTGGTTGTAATGCTGATCGGATAGCTTGGTGCCAAATAACGACAAGCAAGGTGTGGGCGTCAAATGTTCAACGTCCTTCAGCTCAACTTTTTTAGGCGGCGGCAGCGGCAGCTCAGGATATTCAAGGGTTAAGCGCAGACTGAATTCCTCTGCGTATTCGGTCGGCACCTGTGGCGCAGTGAGCAATTTATTAAGTTGTGCTAAAGAAAGCTGATGCGTATTAACTTGGCCTAATGTCCCGGCCGACACATCCAAATAAAGCGCTGGTTCAGTCATGATCAGCTTGGCTGCAGGCTCAACACCAACATGCAGTTGGAAGGCATCGGTATCTAATGCTTGCCAAGCCAGGCTGAGTTCGCGCGGCTCGCCGCTGGTTAATGGCAAATGTTCGGTGTCTTGCAAAAATAGCCGACCGGTTTGCAGCATTTTCGTCAACACAATATGCCCGGTAGCGCCGCTAAGTATCGGGTCTCCGATGAATGATAATGTCAGCGCTGACAAAAGCTTGGCAATTTCTCCATCTTCCGGCTGCGCGTAATTAAGATAGTTATAGCTATAGCGCAGATTGTTCAGCGTAGTTTTACGGCCTTTGCCAAGGCCTCCGGATTTTTTTTCTTTGGTGATCAGAAACTCGACATTAAGTTCATGCGCGGTTTTGCCGGGTTTTAAAACATAAGCGATAAATTCCTGATAGGGATCAGGTAGTTCCACTACAGGCGCATTAAGATTGCTTAGCCAATCAAGACAATTAGGGCCCGCGGGGGCTTTTTTAGTGTCCGGCAAATCGGCTTTTTGAAAAGCCATACAAACTGCCGCGATATGTTTACAGTTGTAACCCATCGGGCAAGTACAGGAGCCGTTAATCTCGGTAGCCCTGAAACCAGGACTCCAGGTAATGCGGATATTCTGCTTGTAAGGTATTGCACCAGTGCCTTTCACCGTGGCGTTTAGTTGTACAAAAAGCGCGCCTTCATTTTGCACAACAACATCAAGCACTTTGCCTTTTTCATAGTACTGCATGCCCCGTTCATAGGCGTTATCACCGCATTCATAACGGATATTAGAGTTAAGCAGTTTTTTGGAAAGGGGGGAGGAGCTTTGGGAAGCGCTGGCCATGATATACGAACAAAAAGAGAGTAAAGTTTGCCATTGTATACTTTGCTATCAGCAAGTTGAAGGCGAGACATCAAGAGTCGCTGAGGTTTAGAACTATCGGCGAGTGTTTAATCTGATCCATTAAGGAGACTGCAATGAAATGGTTTACCTATTCTTTGTTACTGATTTTGACAGCTTGCTCAAATTTACCGCCAGCTATTGATAATCCTCCACTAGTGGATATTTCTTACCCGCAGGCAGTTCAAGCAATCGGTAGTTATCAATCAGCGCAGGTACGTTGGGGCGGCGTGATTGTTGATGTGGAAAACGAACAGACCAGCAGTATCGTGCAGGTGCTGTCTTATCCGCTGAATCATTACGGTCGGCCACGGCTCGATAAGCCCAGCCAAGGGCGTTTTATTATTAAAACTGCTGAATTCATCGATCCTGCCGTGTACACCAAAAACTCGGAAATCACCGTTGCTGGGATTTTGAAGGGGGATGAAGCCAGATTGATCGGCAAAAAAGAACTACGTTTGCCGGTCTTGGCGTCCAATGTCATTTATTTGTGGCCGGTGGAATCCAATACCGAATGTTATGGGCCTGGCGCATGGGGCGGCTTTGGCTATAGCCCGTATTTTGGTTACAGCCCATATTATTGGGGTGGCTATTATGGCGGGCCTTATCGGCGTTGGCGTTAAGGCTGTTTAATACGCGGGCGCGGGGCTTTTTAAAATTAGTAGAACCTTTTGGTCAACCTGCCGATTAAATCAGCTTGGTTTTACCGGCTGAGTAGTAGAGGCACTTTGACCATTAGTATTTGCTGCAGCGGGTGCTGGTTTATTTTGCGAGGCTTTCTTTTTGGACTTAAAGATTTTCTTGGTCTTTGCCGATACCGGCTGACTAATAGCCTGCCCGGTCTGTAAATTATTCCGACAGTCGGCAAATTCTTGATACCGTTCGCTAAAGTGTATCGCCGACACCGCCACCCGCGTTTCTTCCATGTTCAGCACCGGAGCATCCCTGTGGTAAATAAACGTTGGATATTGGCCTTGCAACAAAGCATCAATCATAGTTTCAGCAGCCGGTCCATAAACGGATAATCTGCCATAGGCGGCAAGGTCGGTTGATGAATCCGAATAAACCTGATGATCAAAAGACGATGTCTGATCGTGCATCCACGGTGCGGGCATCGCTTTTAAGCTGGCCTGCATCACCAAAGGCTTGCGGCGCTGCTCTTGCACAGAAAACCGTAGCGGCTGCCCTGCCCGCTGTACAAACTCGGCAACACCATATTGAGAAATTGCTTGCCTTAAAAAGCAGGTGTTTTTCGTGCGATCAACTTGCCAATTGGCTTCCTGCATAGGTGCCTGATAATAATCGGCAAAGCTGTTACTACTCAGCAGTATTAAAAGTGTGAAAATTGGAGCTTTCATTGTCGTCGCCAAAAAACTATAAACCTGCAACTGCTATCGGCCGTTGCAGGCTTTTTTTTAGCGTTAACGAAGAAATTCTTCGACAACGGCGATAAATTCGCCCGGTTGTTGCACATGCACCCAATGCCCGGCACCTTCAACTGCTTTCACCAACGACAGTGGAAACAGCGCGCTAATCGCATCATGTTTAATGTAATTAGACTCTGCCCCGGCTATAAATAATGTATCGCCGATATACGGCGGCAAGTGCCGTACATCAGGAAAGCCGATAATGTTATCCGCGGTCCGGTAGAAAATATCCAAATCAACACGCCACTGATATTCCCCATCTTTAAGAATCAAGTTCTGCAACAAAAACTGCCGGTAACTAAGGTCTGGAATTGCCTCGGTCAGCCACAGCTCTGCCTGCTTCCGGTTACTGATTTGATCTAAAGGCAGCGCTTTTAACGCATTAATCAAATCATCAAAACTATGCTGATAGCTCACCGGGGCAATATCAACCACCAGCAATTTATCTACCAGCTCTGGCGTATTAAGCGCAATCCACATTGCCACCTTGCCGCCCATGCTATGCCCCAGCAGACTGGCTTTAGCCAAGCCACGATGGTTGATAAACTGGCGCACATCTTCTGCCATTGCAGGATAATCCATTTCCGAGTGATGTACGGAAGCGCCGTGATTGCGCATATCCAGCACATAAACACGAAAGTTAACGGCCAGCTTTTCCGCAACCTGCCGCCAGTTACGGGAGGACGCGAAAAAGCCATGCAGTATGATCAGCGGCGCGCCTTCCTCGCTGCCAAACTCATCAAACGCTAAACAGACCGCAGGCATCAGGCAAACGCAAACACTGCGCCCATCAGGCCGCCGAAAATACCGCCCCATACCACCAGCCAGCCCAGATGTTCGCTGATAATCAGCAGCACCATTTCTTTAACCAATTGCGGAGTTAATTCGCTCAGGCGTTTATCAATCACGGTTTCAATTTTTCCGACAATATCCTCACTGATTTTATTGGCATCTAAACCTTGCTGCAGCGCCGCTTTAAAACGGTCAGACTCAACCATGTCATGCAAAGTACCGCGCATTTTTTCAGTAAACGGTTCTTTTAATGGCACCAATGCCTCTTCCCCGCCCATCATCATTAACATGCCGCCGAAGGAAGAATTCATGATCGACGACACTAAGCCTTGATAAATCCGCTCGTAATCGACCGCATTCAACAACGGCTCAAGATCCAGCACCTTACTGCCTTGCTGCTCTTCAGTTTCGATAAATTATTCAATATTTTCTACGGTAAAAAACTGCGCCATCATCAATTGCTTGATGGAAAGTTTAAACTCTTCAAAACGATTGGGAATCACGCCGGAACCGTATAGCAAAGGCACTTTTTCAAACAGCATATAAATCGCCAGCCAGTTGGTAATGGCCCCAGACAATGCAAAAAAGCCGATGGACTTAATCAGTTCCTGCTGTACAGGGCATAAGTAACCCGTAGCAATAATCAGCACCGAAATAAAATTAGTGACAAAGCTTTTGTTAAACAGTTTTTTCATGATTCTAACTAATTGGAAAATAAAGAATAATTGCATTTATAAACCCGCCAAGCGAGGTGGGCGGGAATTATAAAATAAAACCGTCAGACCATGGCTTTAATGTCACGGTTTTACAAAAATGGGGGCAATTAAGTTCAAGCGTTTGGAGTTTATTTTAAATTACTCACGGAAACTGCTCAGCCCCGTTCGACAAGCTGATATTTCATGGCATAACGCTTAACTTAATGGCAGTGCGTCTAAAGTACGCAGTAAATACAGGGCAATCGTTCTTAAATTACACCGATGATACGGAGTAAATAATCGTTATCCCTGCCTTTAAGCGCTTGATTTTCACACCCACCTTAGAAGTTTTTTCAGCTTTGATCAGCTTCAGGTCGATATGTCGGATAACAGCCAGATTCGCAGCACTGTGCCCTTTCCAAGTTCGATTGCTGTCCTCATCAAAGGCAATATCAAGCATTATTTTCAATTGCCAAATGCGCCCGTACTACACACTCCAATCGCTTCGGATCATGGGCATCAAGACTGCTGATGAAGTAGCGCATTTCCTCGGTCACTCAGTCACTCGGTCACCGATTTCCCGCTTGCCGGTGACGGCGATTGCTTTGTAAGCCTTGCCAGTCATGCCGCTCTTGTAGCCAGGCAATATCTGCAGTCGCTCGAACAGTGCGGGTTTCGATCCGGCTCTGCCCACCTTCGTAACTGACCGAAGCCACTGGCTGCGCTAACGACGAGATAAAAAGGGGAAGTACATTGTCATGCAGGTTGCCCTGGTCGCCTTTCAGGCTAAACACATAGTCGCCGCCTTGCTATTTAATCTGTTCGGCTATTTTCGCTAGATGCTTCAGACAGCCGCAGCCAGTTAGCCGGACGAGGCCTAATGGCAAAGGCCGCGACCAGCAACCTGGTTGGCAGTGTGTCGAGCTGGAAGCGACGGTTGAATCGATAGGCGAACGCTGCCAAATAGCGTGAGGCGCATTTAGTAAAATCAAAGGCATGATACGAACCGCCCAGACTGGTCTTGAGATTGCCCAAGATGGTGTTATACCAATCACAATAAGTTCACATGCTATCCCTTCTCCAACGTACCCATAGGGCATAAAGGAGAAGGTTAGGATGAGGGTTTCAAAATAAAAACTTATTGGGATTGGTATTAATCCAAAGAAACTCGGGAAGTTCTTTAGGCTTGCGTCCACCAGCAACAATGGGATGATGTTGGCAACCTGCCTCTGTCACCGCCGTAAAACAAGCCAGACCGTCGGAACTGACCGAGCAATTGGGTGCCAGATTAGCGTTAGCCCAACTTGAAATAGCCTTGAGAGTAAAACCACTGACCGGGGTTAGTTTGATACGCAAAGGATGCCCCTTGTCGTCCAATGACACGGCGGCAACAAACGGCACTTTGTTTTCGGATCCCCGTCCCGCCTTGCCACCGCTCAGTTCGCCACCGAGATAAGCATCGTCAACTTGGACGTGACCCGTGAGGGTATAGGTTGTTTCACGTTCGGACATCGCTTGCATCAGTTTGTGCTGAATAAACCAAGCTGTGGGGTATCGGATACCTAAATACCGTTTCAATGCCAGTGCTGATAAGCAGGTTTTCTCCTGACTGATGAGATAAATCGCTAAAAACCAAGTGGTCAACGGCAGTTTGGTGCTCTGAAAGAGCGTGCCAGCAGTCAGCGAGGTTTGATGGCGACAGGCCCGGCACTGAAACATTTTGTGTGACCCAACGATGAACACACTAGCGCCGGTTGCGCGACAACAAGGGCAAACAAAGCCTTGCGGCCAGCGTGCTTGCTCCAGGGCAGCTTCACATTGTGCTTCGGTACCAAGGTGTTTGAGAAAGTCAGGCATCGATAGTCCTGGCTAAAACTGAATGCGATTGATCGACATGGCAGGCTCATCGTAGGTTAGCTTTTAGTCAGTCTACGTCTATAACTCGGACTTGGCTGAAGCATCTAGCTAATCAGGAAATTGCATCAATGACTTCCTGATTGGCATCTTGATGCCAATCAGGGCTTTTTCTTAAACTTGCGATCAAAAACTCAACGCTCTCTTTTCGCGATGAGTTGCTGTTTACACTGCTGGAATGATTGATGTTGAGATCTTTTTTTTGTTCTATTAAATAAATTATCGTCATCAGATAATGCTAGCAATTGCAGCTGATCAAGATTCGGAATAGTTTTAATAACAAGCGAGTCGCTAAGTTTTGAAGGGTAATTTCCTTGCTCCTGCGTGAAATCATCAACACTTAGCGACGGTTAGATTGCTACGCAAGCCCCGGCTGTCCTGCTCCAATATCGTTTATCCACGACAAGGTGGCTAAACATCGCAGCAATGACGTTACGCTATCGGCATCGACCGATTGCATTTTTCCATCGCAAACAGCG
>JAUYBL010000008.1 GCA_030693065.1 Methylococcaceae bacterium
AGCGGGAGAAGGCTGGGATGAGGGGAATCTAAGTGATTGATTTTAATCTCCTCACCCCAACCCTCTCCAGCAGGAGAGGGCGTAAAATAGTTTTGTAACTCATTGATTCTAAATTGTAAAAAAGTTGTGTAGATACTTATGGAACAGAGGGGGGGCGAGGTTCCCAATAGTGCTATGGGCTTACTTGAGGGATAATTTTTATTTCGTCAACGGGCCAATGACCATTATTCCAGAACCTTGGATGAGCATACTCAGGTACCGAAAAGTTTGATTGCTTCATAAATGCGTAATAATTTTGAATGCCATTTAATTGGATAATTATCAATGCAGAAACCACCGCAACTAAAACTAAGCTTTTCCAATTAGCTTGAGAAGAGTTTACTCCAGTAGTTTTTGCCGCCATCGTTTGGTTACGACCGATCAGCCAACCGCCAATCATAAACAGCATCATCTGACTGTGCGGCATAATAATATTGCCGCTTAATAGTGAATCACATAAGCCACAAACGAGCGAGGCTGTTAAAGCAATGTTGATCTGCGGGTTTTCGCTGTAAGTTGGCTTAATACACCACGCTACAGCCTTCTTGAGTAAGGCAACCACTAAATAAACGGCTATCAATACGGCAGGCAAGCCGTATTCTGCGGCAATGTGCAGAGTAGAGTTATGAGGATGTGCGGCAATAGTGAAATTATTGAAGGCAAAATGCATCGGACCAATACCTAATAAAGGATGGTTTTTAATCATTTCAAAAGCATTTAACCACAAGGGCCAACGGCCATTATCATCTAACCCTCTCTTGGTGATACTGCCTAGACCATAAAGACTGTTGTCCAATGTTAAATAATCGAATGCCAAATACAAAATCCCTCCAATCAGCATTCCTGCCAACTGCCATATCAACCACTGACGCGCCTGATCTTTTAAAAATATAAGCAAAAATAGAGTTGTAATGATCAGAGCAACCCAAACCGAGCGAGTGCCAGTGGCAAAATGCAATGCCCACCAAAAGGCTAAAAGGATAAGCGTTACTGTGCGCCAGCGAAGCGGGAGATTGAATGCAACCAGTGGAATAACCAAAATTGGCAGCGTGTAAGCTTGATACTGACTAAAAAATCGTACATTACTAAAACTGACAAATGGAGAAATCCATGAAAACGAAACATTTGTAACAACTGCTGCTAGATAGCAAATAACAAAATGGCAAATAAACAGTAAAGCGCCCAATAAGGTTGTCGCTATAAATAAACGATCCATTAATGTTTTGTTATTGCTGGTCAGAAACTGACAGATGATGCCGAACATGAACAACAACAGAAATAGGCTAATTTCTTGTAAGGATTTTTCTGGAAATTGGGCGAACAGACTGCTTGTTAGCGCAAGGATTAAAAACGCTCTAAGCCCAATTTTTATAGTATTCGGGATTGAGGCAAACACCATTAGGGCTTGGTGTCGCCAAGTTGGAATAACGATAACTAGAGCCACAATCGGGATGAGCAGTATTAGCTCCAGAACTCTGGCGCTATCGTAAAGAGGGCCGGTGAACTCGAGTAAATACCAAGGCGCTATTAGCCCGTAGAGTGCGGCGCAAACACAGCCCAAAAAGCGAGAAACTACTAATGTGCGATTGCGCGAAATCATCGTAAGTCAAAATACAATTAAGGATGTTTAAAACATAAAAAAACCACCCAACCCAGTGAAGGATTGGATGGTCTGGTTGTCATTCTTTATGTGTAGTGTGGGCAGAAAAGCGTTACCCACACTACCTAGCTGGTTACAAGTTTATACTCATGGTGCTGGTGCTGGTGCTGGTGCTGGTGCTGGTGCTGGTGCTGGTGCTGCTGCTGCTGCTGCACATGAACCAGGGCGGTGTTTTTCAAGAGCAATATTTGTCACACAAGTCCAAGCACCGTCGTCATCACGACTCCATGTGATTGTGTTGCCGTTTATTGTGCCGTTTACTGTTCCAGTACCTGAGCCGATAGTACATACAAGTGTACCCGCAGTACCTACTGCCCATGGGGTCACTGCAACGCCGCAGTAGGTGGTTGAAGCTGGTACACCAATATAGCCTGCATTCGCAACAGTTGTACTAGGAGCTGTGCCTTGATTGGTCATAACCTCGAATTGGGTTTTTGCAGGAGTTATTTCAGCCAATGCAGCAGTTGCTTGTGATTTAATGGTGTAATCCTGATAAGCCGGAATGGCCACAGCCGCCAAGATACCGATAATCGCCACAACGATCATTAATTCGATTAAGGTGAAACCTTGTTGTGGTCTGTTTAGTTGTATGTTCATTGTTTTTTCCTTTATTTGAGTGGGAAAAGTGATCTGCACAAGATCAATAATGAGTGTGCACAATAGTTAAAGCAGGGGGCGTGCCAAGTGTTAGTTTTGTAGCTTAAAAAAGCATTAAGTCGTTACGGATTTTTTGCTTGATTATCAAGTTAATCTTGTATTATCAAAGAGTTATTAGGTGGGTTGGCACCAACAGTAGGCGCATTAGGCGATGCTGTTTTGCTCACGTTTTAGTGTTGCTGGTGGGCAAAACAGCATTGCCCACCCTACGCATTGCTTGTAACTAAAGGATGTTTTTGTCTTTTTGTGACAAATTTTGTCAATACATCGTATAAACAGCATCGTATTGATTGAGGGATCCGGTTGCTCCTATAGATAATGTTTGCTTTTGCGGATTACGCGCTAAAATGACTACAAAGGTAGTAACTTAAATAGGAGGTTTCAACATGTCAGTAAGCACCTCAATACGTATCAATCAGGATCTATACGAACAAGCCAAGCAAGATGCGGCATTGGAGCATCGCTCTATCGCCAGGCAAATCGAGTTTTGGGCGCGGGTAGGTCGTGCAGCTCTTGATAATCCCGATTTACCCGTTAGTTTCGTCGCAGAATCATTGGCTTCGATAGCCGAACCGCGAGAGCAGGCTGAACCGTTTGTGTCTCGAAGCCTCCGTGTATGACGTGGACAGTCCTATAAACCAGGCGCTTTTCAAGGCAATACAAAAACTACACGACAATATCGCTGCCGATGTGGATGCAGCAGTTGATGAGGTTAGGCAAAAACCAGAAATTGGGGAACGCAAAAAAGGTGATTTATCGGCGTTATACGTGTTTAAGTTTCACAGTGCAGGACAATTGTATTTATTGGGTTACACGCTAGATGAGGCCGTTCGCCTGATCTATCTGGAAGCCGTTGGGCCGCATGAAAAGTTCTATCGGGATTTGAAAAAGAGTTAATAGGTGAAAATATTCCGGTGGGAAAAAACGTTGGTTTCTTCGGACATTAGGGTAATGCTTAAGGCAACCCCTAAAAGAACGGGGGCAATTTAGGCGATTTGATTGGGATGTTTAAGCATGATGGACCAGCGATTCCTGATGAAACACTTTGCAGGTCGGTTGAAGTCAGCACTGAGCGGGAAGATTCGGAGAGGTGCAGCCAATGTCATTGGTGATAATATTTACCATTAAATTGTAAAAATACCATGGGGTTAAATTATGTCATCATTAATAACTCAAGTCTCGGCGGGCGGCCGCATTGTTATTCCTGCAGAAATACGTCGAAAAATGGATATACATTCTGGGGATCAGGTGGTTTTGACTTACCATGATGGTGAACTGCATATTGCAACCAGAAAGCAGCGTCTGAAACAGGCTAAGGATATTGTCAAAGCCTGTGTGAGCGATATTTCTTTAGCTGATCAATTGGTTGAAGAGCGAAGAGCAGAAGCTAATGACTAAGATGGTTGTTTTAGATGCGTCTGCTGTACTTGCCTATCTCCAAGATGAAAATGGCAGTGAAAAAGTGGGTGTAATACTTGCAGAAGGTAAGGGCTGATGTCCACTGTTAACTATGCTGAGGTTGTCGGTAAATTGCTTGAGGCGGGGATACCAGAGTCATCAGTAAAATCGGTGATGGCTAATTTAGACTTAAACGTTGAATCATTAGATGATGCACAAGCCTGGAAAACAGGACTGTTAAGAATGACTACGAAGGAGTTTGGTTTGTCACTGGGGGATCGTGCCTGCTTGGCATTGGCCGGTATTAAAAATCTTCCCGTTGTTACGGCTGATAAGCAATGGGGTAAACTAAAAACCGATTTTAAAATTATTCAGCTACGTTGAAGCGCTTGAAATTTCAGGAAAAATTATAAATATACTGCAAATGGTATAAAAATTGTTGACACATGCCGTCTCGATAGCTAGAATTTGCAGCTCTTCAGGACGGCTTAGCAACTTGCAAGCATCATAAAGAGTATCGGGATATAGCGCAGTCTGGTAGCGCGCCTGCTTTGGGAGCAGGATGTCGGGGGTTCGAATCCCTCTATCCCGACCACAAGCGCTTGTAGCTCAACCGGATAGAGCACCGGCCTTCTAAGCCGGGGGTCGCAGGTTCGAGTCCTGCCAAGCGCACCATTGTTGTTCCTCGTTAAAAAATATTCTGGTGAGCGTAGCTCAGTTGGTAGAGTACAGGATTGTGATTCCTGTTGTCGCGGGTTCGAGCCCCGTCGTTCACCCCACTCGATTATGGCTTTCAGCCAATTTCTAAAAATATTTTCGCAAACCAATCAATAAAGAAAAATTTATCTGCCTTGTTTAACTAATAGGCGATGGGTGTTTTTGCATTGTCTGTGCAAAATGGTAAACGCATCTTTAAGCCGGTAAAAGCATTTACCCAAATCAATCAGCGAATAAATTACATAATACCGAATTGGATGAATTTGTTATTTCAATTTCGGGATTTTTTTGTATGCTGGAAAGCTTCAGAATTAAGAGTTTTTCTTTATGGCCGAATTAATTCCATTTATACCTCGTATTGCGCTAACAGCAGGTGAACCTGCTGGTATTGGCCCGGATCTTTGTATTCAGCTGGCGCAACAAACCTTGCCTTGCGAGTGCGTGGTCATTGCTAGTCCGCAACTGCTGCAACAGCGCGCCGAGCAATTGGGTCTTCCTCTTCAAATCAAAATATTTGATGGTAACTTGCCTGCTAGTCCACAGCAGAGTGGTGTACTGATGGTGTTGCCTGTTGAATTGGCTGAGCCTGTTTGTGCCGGTCGGCTTAATGTTGCTAATAGTCGTTATGTATTAAAAACGCTAACTAAAGCTACAAAAGGCTGTTTAGATGGAGTGTTTAACGGCATGGTTACCGGGCCTGTGCATAAAGGTATTATTAACGATGCCGGTTTTACTTTTAGCGGGCATACCGAGTTTATTGCTGAGTTGACTGGTGGACATCCCGTGATGATGCTGGCAACACCCGGTCTGCGTGTTGCCTTGGTGACGACGCACCTGCCTTTATCCGAAGTTAGCGGTGCGATCACGCATGCGCGCTTAAGGGCCGTTATTCGTACACTGGATCATGATTTACGGACACGTTTTGGCATTGCCGAACCTAAAATACTCGTATGTGGCCTTAATCCTCATGCTGGTGAAGGCGGGCATTTGGGGCGAGAAGAAATCGAAATTATCGAACCCGTGCTGGAAAGCTTTCGCAAGCAAGGTTTGGATTTACAAGGGCCATTGCCGGCAGATACCTTGTTTACCAGTAAATATCTGGATGCTGCCGATGCGGTGTTGGCTATGTATCACGATCAAGGGCTGCCGGTGCTTAAGCACATGGGGTTTGGGCAAGCGGTTAATATCACCTTAGGATTGCCAATTGTCCGAACATCAGTGGACCACGGCACGGCACTTGATCTCGCAGGTACTGGTAAAGCCAGTATCAGCAGCCTGCAGTACGCATTGCAAACTGCATTGACTATGACTTCATCAACTACGCATTAATATGTCGCACACGCCTCGCAAACGCTTTGGTCAGAATTTTTTGCATGACCACAATATTATTTACAACATTATTTCCAGCATACAGGCTCAACCTAATGAACACTGGGTTGAGATTGGTCCAGGGCAGGGGGCTTTAACCGTCCCGCTGCTTGGCGAAGGAGTGCAGCTGGATGTTGTGGAATTGGATAGGGATTTGGTGGCGCTACTTAAACAAAAGTTTAACGAGCAGCCGCGTTTGCAAATTCATAGTGGCGATGCGTTGCGTTTTGATTTTTCGACACTGATTAACCGTAACGAAAAACTGCGTGTCATCGGCAATTTGCCTTACAACATATCAACGCCGTTAATGTTTCATTTGCTCGATAACGCAGCAATTATTGAAGATATGCATTTCATGTTGCAAAAAGAAGTTGTCGATCGAATCTGCGCAGCGCCGGGCAGTAAAAAATATGGTCGACTCAGTGTGATGATGCAGTATTACTGCGCGACGGAAATGTTGTTTGAAGTGCCACCAGAAAGCTTTGATCCGGTGCCGCAAGTTACGTCGGCAATTATAAGGTTAGTTCCACATAACCAACCGCCTGTGCAAGTTGATGATGTCGCTAAGCTTAACAAGGTCGTCACCCAGGCTTTTTCGCAACGACGCAAAACATTGCGGAATTCGTTAAAAAAACTCATTGATGAACAAGATATTGCCAAACTGGGGATTGATCCAACAGCACGCGCGGAAACGCTATCTCTTAGTAATTTTGCGAGCCTGAGTAATATATTGTCTGTTGAAGCTTTAGAGCTTGATCAAGAATAACTTTTGCAAATCATTAAGGAATGTTCCGTTCATGGTTCGACAGGCTCACCACGAACGGAATGATTTTATTTTTATCCTTCATCCAGCCCCAATTCCTGAATCTTTCTAGTCAAGGTGTTTCTGCCGTAGCCTAGTAATATAGCGGCCTCATGGCGTTTGCCATGGGTAAAATCCAAAGCTGCTTTGATTAAGATGCCTTCTACCAACGGTATGGTGTGTTTTGCAACCTCGCTCTGGTTGCCGGTTTGGGTTTGTTGTAATTGTTGATCTATCCAGTTTCTTAACGTGACTTGCCAGTCGTTGCTGGCTGCGTTTTTATCGGCGGGCGTGTTGATTAGTTCGGGCGGTAAATCGTGCAGATGTATTTCCCGACCTGATGCCATTACCGTTAACCAGCGGCAACTGTTTTCCAGTTGTCTGACGTTACCGGGCCAATCTAAAGAGGCTAGAAACGCTTCCGCTTCGGGCTTAAGGATTTTGACTTCACTACCCAATTCAATAGCCGCTTGTTGCAAAAAATGCTTTAGTAGCAAAGGGATGTCTTGCTTACGTTCACGCAGGGAAGGGATATGGATACGGATGACATTAAGGCGATGAAACAAATCTTCTCTAAAGCTGCCTTGCATCACCAGTGTTTCAAGATTTTGATGGGTGGCAGCAATAATGCGCACGTCGACTTTAATAGGCAGGTGGGCGCCGACCGGGTAAAACTCGCCATCGGCCAGTACGCGCAATAAACGAGTTTGCAGTTCATAAGGCATGTCGCCTATTTCATCCAGAAACAGCGTGCCACCGTTGGCTTGTTCAAAGCGACCGGCGCGACGGGCTTGGGCGCCGGTAAAGGCGCCTTTTTCGTGACCGAACAATTCGGATTCCATCAAGTCTTTAGGAATGGCCGCCATATTTAAAGCGATAAAGGGATTGCCCGCTCTGGGGCTGTGCCGATGTAAAGCTTTGGCGACCAATTCCTTGCCGGTACCGGATTCGCCATTGATTAGTACAGTAATATGCGACCTTGCCAACCTGCCAATGGCGCGAAATACTTCTTGCATGGCCGGTGCTTCGCCGATGATTTCCGGCGTGCTTTCAACCGTTGATGTTTGTTGTTGGGTTTCTTGCAGTTGCCGCCCATGGTCGCAAGCACGGTGTGCCAGTTCGACAATCTCTTTTATATCAAACGGTTTTGGTAGGTATTCAAATGCACCGCCATGAAAGGCAGAGACGGCGCTTTCCAGATCAGAATGTGCCGTCATCACAATCACCGGTAACTCCGGGTGAGTTTGTTGCAATCTATCCAAAAGTTTTAGGCCATCCATGCCGGGCATACGAATGTCGGTAATCAACACGTCTGGGCAATCGGTTTTTAAGGCATTTAAAAGTAACTCGGCATCGGCAAAGCTGCGGGTAACAATGCCGGCCTTTTGTAAGGCTTTTTCAACCACCCAGCGAATGGATTGGTCGTCGTCGGTGATCCATACTCTATCAGGCTTATTCACAGCCGATCTCCACAGGTAAAAAGATTGAAAACACGGTGTTGCCAGGCTCGCTGCTGCACTCAATCAAGCCGCCATGTTGGTTAATGAGCGATTGGGCAATCGATAAGCCCAAGCCTGTGCCTTCCGCGCGACTGGTAATCATGGGATAAAAAATTTGCGTAATCATGTCGGCATCAATACCTGGGCCATCGTCAATCACGTCACATTTGATCACCAGTTTGTAGCGTTTACGACCGATGGTCAGGTGGCGTTGAATGCGGGTTTTAATGACGATATTGCCTTTGCCGTTGGTTGCCTGTACGGCATTTCTGACGATGTTTAAGATAGCTTGAATCAGTTGATCTTTATCGCCCTGTATCTCAGGAATACTCGGATCGTAGTCTGATTTTATGGTCAACGTGCCGCTGGCTTCTGCTTGAACCAATTGTCTTACCCGCTCCAATACTTCGTGAATATTGAGTGCTTTTTTGTTGGGCAATTTGTTGGAGCCCAGCATTTTATCCATCAGGCTTTGCAAACGATCCGATTCGGCAATAATGATGCGGGTGTATTCCTTAAGTTCCTGGCTATCTAATTCCATGTCTAACAACTGCGCCGCGCCGCGTAGACCACCCAATGGGTTTTTTATTTCATGCGCCAGGCCGCGGACCAGTAGGCGAGCGGTATTTTGTTGGCTGAGTAATCGCTCTTCTTTGGAAATGCGTAAATGATTGTCGACTTGTTGAAACTCGACCAGTAATTCATCGAATTTATCATCCTTCAGTAACGGTGTTGCGCTCAGGTTAATAGTGACGCTCTGACTGGTGCGGTTAAGCATCATTGCGCTTGCCATCATCGGTTCTAAGCTTGCCGCACATTGTTGAATGTTAACCAGCAACATTGGCTCAGACACTTTGAATATCTCTGCAGCAGATAAACCCAATAGATGGTGCGCACTGTCTGCAAACAACACTTCCCCAGCGGTGTTTATATAAATCAGCGTCAACTCGCTATCAAATAGCAAAATGGCAGAGTTTAAGTGATCAAGAATGCGTTTATGCATAGCCTGTATGGAGGTAGATGAGATGAAGTAGACTTACTCGTGAAACTAGCAGATTGCGGGCCAACTTTAGTGTCGTCCTTATCTTTAGGTCAATACGATACAAAGTGGCGTTAAATAAGCGATGAATCAACAAAAGGAGAGGGCATTTTTAGAGCTACCTAAATAGCTATCAAAACCAAAACAGATATTGCACCATAAAGGTGCTATTCGCACTAAGTTTGTGCGTTTTGACGACTGTTTGCAAAGCAATTACAATTTTTGGGCAAGAATTTAGCTTTGTGTATCAAGTCAAAATTGTTGATGTCGATAAAAGTGATTCTGGGTACAGGAAATAATCCAGGCAAAAACCGTCAGGCATAAAAAAACCGACTTAGAAGTCGGCTTTTTTAAGGAATTCATGGTGCCCAGGGGCGGAATCGAACCGTCGACACGAGGATTTTCAGTCCTCTGCTCTACCGACTGAGCTACCTGGGCATTTAAAGCGGTGTTTTTTGAGGTGGTGCCCAGGGGCGGAATCGAACCGTCGACACGAGGATTTTCAGTCCTCTGCTCTACCGACTGAGCTACCTGGGCATACCTGCAAAAAGAGCGCCATTAAACTCGATTATCTGTACTCAGTCAACCTTTTATTGGGGTGGATTAAGTCTTGGCGGGGTGTAATCCTGTTGTCCGAAGAGCTTACCAATGAATCGAAAGACTTTTTTTATGCCGCCCCAGATGCGTGGCAACAACCAGATGGCTAGGGCGATAAATAACGCCAGAGCGATTAAAAACAGAAATGGGTGATTGATGCAGGCCCACACTCCGGTGACGACAGCAATATCTTCGCCCACCGATGCAAACCAATTGCTGAATGGTTCAGGCGAAGTGTTGATTAAAACCCGTGAACCTGCTTTGGTCGCATGTGAGGTAGCTGCCATGCCGCCGCCCATGATTGCGGCAGCCAATTCCACTACTGGGTTTAATTCCCCAACTGCACCAGCCGCCAGCATTGCCCCGGCGGGAATGCGGATAAAGGTGTGGATAGTATCCCAGCCGGTATCGACGCCAGGCACTTTGTCGGCGAAAAATTCAATGCAATACATGATGCCAGCTGCACCCATGACCATCGGATCGGCAACAATCTGTAAATCCGGGGGTAGGGTGATGTTGCCGGTGTTGGCCAGATAACCCAGAGTAAATAACGTCGCATATAAGTTGATGCCGCTAGCCCAAGCCAAGCCCATGGTTAATGCCAGGGTTGTAGAGATTTGATTGAGTGTGTCCATGACGTTGGCCTCATGTATTTGAAAGTTGTCGCAGATTAGCATAGTTTGCTGAACCTTAATTAAACCGGTGGCGTGTTAAAATCAGGCAGAATTTATCTATTCAGTCTCTTGATCGAGCCGTCATGCGTAGGCTGGATAAGCGCTAGCGCATCCGGCAAATGCGGTCGATGCGCGTTGCTTATCCACCCTACACAATAAACGCATAGCCTCACTCAGATTAAAGACTGAATGGTTACGCAGAATTTTATATAAACGAGCGACTGCACATGTTTTTTGCCAAAGATTTTATTGAGACCGCCGAAGGGTTGATTTTTGCCGTAGTCGGGCAGAGTATGGAACACGATAAGGTGCTGTGTTTCTTGCGTTATGTGCCGCATCAACAAGGTTGGCGTAAGGTGGATACGGATGTCGCCAACGATTTTCTTAAGCAACATCATCCCCATTATTTGCATTTTTCACCCATCCTGGATGCCAGCTTACATGCCGTGGCCCAGCCAAAAATTATTAAGCACCATCGACCCAAACACCGCTTGCAGCAGTTGTTAAACGCAGATAATCATGATGCCGTTGAGCAAGATCTACTTAGCTTGACTAAGTTGTTTCAGCAACATGGTTTGGATTTAGCCAATGTCGGCATTACCGGATCATTGCTGATTGGCGTACAGCAGCATGGCTCGGATATTGATGTGGTGTGTTATGGACGCGAGGTTTTTCATCATTGCCGGGCAGTGACGGCTAAGTTGATTACGTTGGGGCAACTGCAATACTTAACCGAGCAAGATTGGCAACAATCCTACCTGCGTCGTGATTGCGATTTAAGTTTTGCAGAATACGTCTGGCATGAGCAGCGTAAAGCCAATAAAGCCATTATCAACGGCAGAAAATTCGATTTGAATTTTATTAACGACCAGGCAGTTGGTGCCCCTGATGATTATCAAAAAATCGGGCCGATCAACTTGCAATGTCAGGTGATTGACGACACTTACGGTTTTGATTATCCGGCTGAATTCAAAATAGATCATGAGCACATTGATTCAATCATCAGCTTTACCGCTACTTACACCGGCCAGGCGCTGCGCGGTGAAACGGTGCAAGTGTCCGGCATGTTGGAGCAGTCATCGCAAGGTCGCAAACGTATTATCGTGGGCTCAAATCGGGAAGCGCGGGGCGAGTTTATTAAGGTCGTACAGTGATTAAATTAACTGACTTTGCAGCGGTCATTTTTGATATGGATGGCTTGGTGCTGGATACCGAGAGCACTTACAACAAGGCTTGGCAACAAGCGGCTCAGCTGATTGGACTTGAGTTGGATAAGCAGTTTTGGCAGTCATTATCTGGCTTGCATTATGCTGATGTTGAGCGATGCCTATTGGCAAAGTGCGGTGCCGATTTTGATCTGGATAGCTTTAACCGGCTAAGTGCGAGCAGCTGGCGTGACCATGTGACCAGCAATGGGATTGCTGTTAAAACTGGTTTTGCCGAATTGTTAACACTCATCCAACAACAATCGCTACCCTTTGCATTGGCTACCAATAGTCCGGAGATTAATGCTCTGGAATGCCTTGAATTAGCGGGTATCGACGAGGTGTTTTCTGTAATAGTGACTCGCGACGATGTGCTGCGCGGCAAACCTGCACCGGATATTTTCTTAGCGACGGCCGACTGTTTACATGTGGATATTAAACGCTGTCTGGTGCTCGAAGACTCACCCGCTGGCATTGCGGCAGCAGTAAGTTCTGGTGCATTTTCTGTTTATATTCCTTCAGTGTTGCCGATTGACCTGCAGGCGGCAGCACAGTGCGATTTGCTTATCAATGATTTAGCTGAGTTAGCCCGCATGGTTAGCCGCGACTAGGCGGTTGATGTATACTTCAGGCTCTTTTCGCGTCACCACACACACTACCTTGATAGTCGAATATTCTAAAGTTTCTGTTACCGCCCCGGCTAGATTGCACATGGGCTTTATCGATTTAAGCGGCTCCTTGGGCCGACATTTCGGTAGTATTGGCGTCGCCCTCAATGAAATCAATACCCGGCTCACCATGACTGCGGCCGAACAACGCTGCATTAGCGGGCCGTCAGCACAACGAGCAGAAAAATGCCTGACCTTGTTGTGCGATGCGCTAAATGTCTCTGACCAACTACATATTGATATTGAAGCCGCCATTCCTGAGCACGTTGGTCTGGGCTCGGGGACGCAAATGTCATTAGCTATCGGCGCTGGCTTGAATGCTTATTACGGTTTGGACTTGAATATCAGGGATATTGCCGCACTTACTTATCGTGGCCGGCGCTCGGGCATTGGTATTGGCGTATTTGAGCAGGGCGGGCTGGTGGTTGATGGCGGCCGAGGTGAGAATACTATTACCCCGCCAGTACTATCGCGCCTGCCGGTGCCGGATGATTGGCGATTTATCCTGGTTTTCGATGAGCGCGGCCAAGGGTTGCACGGCCAGCAAGAAATACAGGCCTTTGCGGCGCTGCCACCTTTTTCTCAATTGGAGGCAGCGCGCTTGTGTTATCTGCTGTTGATGCAGGGTTTACCGGCATTGGCGGAATATGATCTCAAGCAATTCGGCGATGTTATTAGCCAATTGCAAAAATCGGTCGGTGAGCATTTTGCCATTGCTCAGGGCGGTGTATTCGCCAGTCCTGAAGTCGCAGATGCTATGCGCTGGTTTGAACAACAGGGCGCGTTTGCTATCGGCCAAACCTCATGGGGACCGACTGGCTTTTGCGCGGTAGCCAATCAAGATTTGGCCGAAAGCTTGGTCGCGGAAGCTAAAGAAAAATTCTCGGACATTGATAAATTGAGCTTTGTGATTGCCAGTGTCAGAAATGACGGCGGCAGTGTTGTTGCTGTGTAAATCATAAGGCCATCTGTGAACCTGTTGAGGCCGGTAAATTTGTTCATATTCATTTCAAAACTGGAGCTATTACTATGAATTCACAAGAACGCGATCAACTTAATCAACTACTTAAACAATTAAGCGAAGTTAAATTAGCCGCTAAGGATGAAGAAGCCCAAGCATTGATTAACGAAGCGGCCGCTCGTCAACCGGATGCCGCGTATTTATTGGTGCAGCGGACCATGTTGCTGGAGCAGGCGCTCAATAGCGCTAAAGCCCGCATTGATGAATTACAGTACCAGTTGCAAACTACCCAGACAGCACAGAAAAACACTTTTCTCTCCAACGACCCTTGGGCGCAGGCGAGCAAAGCGGGTCCGGTGCCTGGCGCTAATAACTATCAAATTCCAAGAGAGGCTCCACAAGCTCAGCCAGCGGCGCCTGCATTTGGTGGCGGCTCAAGCAGTTTTTTGGGTAATGTTGCGACAACTGCCGCTGGCGTAGTTGCTGGGTCGTTTTTATTTCAAGGCATAGGCAGTTTGTTGGGGCATCATTCCGGCGGCTTTGGGCAACAAGGCTTTGGTGAACATGCGCCCGAGCAGACCGTTATCAACAATTATTATGGCGACGATGCCAAACAGCTAGCCGATAACAGCCACAACGACAATGATCAGCACGACAACAACCAGAATAATGATCATGTCGCCAGCAATGACGACTACAACTTTCAAGATGATAGCGACACTTTTCAGGACGACAGCGACGACTCTGGTTGGGCTTAAGCAATGTTAGCGGCGCTGTAGATTTAAGCTTGTCGCTGTCTCGCTAAGGCCCATTGCACATGTTCTTTAACGAGATCAGAAGGGTGTTCGAGTTTGTCGGTTAATGCGTCAATAATGAATGTTGATGTTGGCGCATTACCCAAGGCGACAGCAATATTTCTTAACCAACGCTCATAACCGATCCGCCGAATTGCCGAGCCTTCGGTTTTAGCTAAAAACTCACTTTCAGTCCAGGCAAATAAATCCAGCAATTGCTGGCTATTGAGTCGATGTCGTGGATGAAAATCGCCTTCGGCAGTCGGCTTGGCAAAGCGGTTCCATGGACAGGCCAGTTGGCAATCATCACAACCGTAAATACGATTGCCAATTAGCGGTCGTAAGTCTTCAGGGATGCTGCCATGCAGTTCAATCGTCAGATAAGACACGCAGCGCCTGGCATCGACTTGATACGGCGCAACAATGGCCTGAGTCGGGCAAATATCCAGGCAGGCCATGCAACCACCGCAATGGTTGCTTGCTGGTTCATCGATCGGCAGCGGCAGGTCGGTATAAATTTCCCCCAAAAAAAACCACGAACCGGCTTTACGGTTGATGACGTTGGAATGCTTGCCGATCCAGCCTAAGCCCGCTTTTTCAGCCAGCGCTTTCTCCAGTACCGGCGCACTATCAACAAAAGCTCGATAGCCAAATGGGCCGACATCAGCTGCTATTTTTTCCGCCAACTTTTGTAAGCGGTTACGCATCAGTTTGTGATAATCGCGGCCCAGCGCATAACGGGAAATGTAGGCCTCAGCAGGCTTCATCAAGGCTTGTTCCATAGCCGGCTTGCTGTCCGATTGGTAATCCATGCGCACGGAAATCACCCTGACCGTGCCGGGATGCAATAGTGCAGGGCGGCTGCGCTTAAGGCCATGACGCTGCATGTAGTCCATGTCACCATGAAAGTTATTATCTAACCAGTGCTCCAAATAACCTTCCGCTTCCGATAAATCCGTATCGGTAATACCCACTTGCTGAAAGCCGAGTTCCAGCCCCCATTGCTTAATTTGCAAAGCTAAAGCTTGCAGTGTCTGATCGTTGTGGGTGTCCATAGCGGGTGACAGGAATATAATGCTGGCTCAAGTAAATAAGCGATAACCATACCATGCAACAACTACCGATAAAACTCTACAGAGCTGCGCAAGCCAGGGAGCTGGATCGCCTTACTATTGAAGAATACGGCATTCCGGGCATTACGTTGATGAGTCGGGCGGGGAAGGCGTTATTTCAATCTCTGCAACAACACTGGCCGCAGGCGCGTTCAATAGCGGTTTTTTGCGGTGCCGGTAATAATGCTGGTGATGGTTATATCGTCGCGCGATTGGCTTTAATTGCCGGTTACAGCGTTTGTGTTTATGCAGTGTCAGACCCTGAGCAACTTAAAGGTGATGCTCGTACTGCTTGGCAACAATATCTTGAGGTTGACGGTAGGGTGCTGTCTTTTAAAGCAGAGTTGGTAATTAATACTGAAGTTGTTGTCGATGCAATGCTTGGTACAGGTTTGGACAGGCCTGTCACAGGGCTTTATGTCGACGCTATTTTAGTTATCAATAACCAGCAAGCCAAAGTAGTGGCGGTGGATATTCCTTCCGGCTTGCATGCCGATACCGGCAATGTCTTAGGCAATGCTGTCATTGCCGATGTTACGGTGACTTTTATCGCGCTAAAGCAAGGCTTGTTTACCGGCCTGGCGGCTGATTATTGCGGTGAAATCGAGTTTGCCTCATTAGCTGTGCCGGATGCGGTTTTTGACCAGGTTAACGCCACTGCGGCACGCGTTGTTTATCAGCCTATGCCGCCACGTAAGCGTTGTGCGCACAAAGGCCATAACGGTCATGTGTTGATTATCGGCGGAGATAAAGGCTATTCAGGCGCGGCTAGAATGGCGGGCGAAGCGGCGCTACGCGTTGGCGCCGGGCTGGTCAGTGTGGCGACGCGCGCAGAACATGCAGGGTTGATGAATTTGAACCGGCCGGAATTGATGTGTCATGGCGTGGAAAGTGCCGAGCAATTATTGCCGTTGCTGGAAAAAGCCGACGTTATTGTGTTGGGGCCGGGGTTAGGGCAGGGAGACTGGGCTTTAGACTTGTTTGATCTGGTCATAAACATCGAAAAGCCGGTTGTGATTGATGCCGATGGTCTTAATTTATTAGCTGCTTTGCCGGTGCATCATCACAACCGGGTGCTGACACCGCATCCCGGCGAAGCGGCGCGCTTGCTAAGCTGCTCGACAGCAGACATTCAGCAAGATAGATTTACCGCGGCGCTAGCCATTCAAGCGAAATACGGCAGTATCGCCATTGTTAAAGGTGCGGGCACAGTGATTGCCTCAGAAGATGGTTTATCCGTTGCCAACACCGGCAATCCGGGCATGGCCTCAGGCGGCATGGGCGACGTATTGGCTGGCGTGATTGGCGGCTTGCTGGCACAAGGCTTGTCGTTACAACAGGCGGCGCAACAAGGGGTTTATATTCACGGTCTAGCGGCTGATAAAGCGGCACAGCATGGCGGCGAGCGCGGTCTGCTGGCCAGCGATTTAATGTCTTATCTTAGGATTTTGGTTAATTGATGAAACGATTTTTAGAAGATACCGCAGCTACGGAACAGTTCGGGTGCGAGTTGTGGGCAAAGTTACCGTCAAAATGTTTAGTGTTTTTACACGGCGAGCTGGGGGCCGGTAAAACCACCTTAGTACGCGGTTTTTTAAGGGCGGCGGGTCACACCGGTGTGGTTAAAAGCCCGACTTACAATTTGGTCGAAGAATACCAAGTGCAAGATCGCAAAATCTTTCATTTTGATTTGTATCGCGTGGCAGATCCGGAAGAACTTGAATGGATCGGCATCCGCGATTATTTAGCGCAAGACTGCGTGTGTTTTATTGAATGGTCAGAAATGGGCCAAGGATTTTTGCCAAAGCCCGATGTCGAAATTACGTTGCTGATACAAGGTGAAGGGCGTGAGTTGCTAATGGACAGCCATTAGTTTTGTAGGTTGGGTAGAGCAACGCGAAACCCAACAAGAATGACTCGGCATAAGTGCTTCCCGTCGTTATTGCCTAAATCACCCGATCAGGTAACGGTTCACCGGCAAAGAACGCAGCAAGATTGGCCAATACTTTTTCACCCATGGCAATACGCGTACCCAATGTGCCGCTGCCCAGGTGCGGCAGCAGGGTGACATTCTCCAGTGATAAAAAGCCTTGCGCAACGTTCGGTTCGCCTTCATAAACATCAAGTCCGGCACCGCGGATGGTGCTGTTTTTAAGTGCCTCAATCAATGCTTCACTGTCTACCACATCACCGCGAGCGGTATTGATCAGGTGGGCGGTCGGTTTCATTAGCTTGAGTCGTTCGGCATTAATCAGATGTTTGGTGGCTGCGCCTCCGGGACAATGCAGCGAGACAAAGTCAGCCGTTTGCAGCAGGTCTTCAACCGATTGGCAGCGGGTAGCGTTAAGGTCTTCAACCACGTACTCATTGGCCGGGCTGGGGTTGAAGTAAACAATTTTCATCCCGAAACCGTGGTGGGCTTTTTTGGCCATGGCTTGGGCGATGCGGCCAAAGCCGATCAGTCCTAGCGTGGCGCCGGTAACATCGGTGCTCAGCATGTGTGTCGGGCACCAGCCGGTCCATTTTTGCGCGCGTACCAAACGATCACCTTCGGCACCGCGTCGTGCTGACATCAATAGTAAAGTCATCGCGACATCGGCCGTGCTGTGGGTTAACACGCCGGGGGTATTAGTGATGATTAAGCCTTGCTGCTTGGCGGCGTCAACATCAATGTGGTTGTAACCGACGCCGAAATTGCCGAGAATTTTGCAGCGTTTGTCTTCAACGTTGATGACATCGGCGGTAAGCGCATCACATACCGTAGGGCACACAGCGTCATAATTTTGTAGGGCGTGTTTGAGTTCAGCCGCCGTCAATGGGCGGTCGTCTTCATTAAGCGTGACGTCATAAAGAGTTTTGAGTTTGGCTTCAACTGCGGCAGGCCAACGGCGGGTGATAAAAACTTTAGGTTTGCTCATGGGGGAGTTTCTCCATGTGTAGATTTATGATGGGTTTCGTTATCACTCTACCCATCCTACGATAAATAAAAAAGGCCCAGGGCAAAAAAGCTAAGCCTTTTCGCCCTGGGCCTTATCTTGCGGCTTAGTGCTTACTATTTTGCAGTAGCGCGATAGTATTCAATCGCTGCCGCAACGCCGCTGCCTGGCTTGATGTCAATGCCGCTGTCCAGCAACGCCATTTCTACACCGGCAATAGCGCCCAGCAAAGAAACATCATTCATATCGCCGACATGGCCGATGCGAAATACTTTGCCAGCAACTTCAGACAAACCAGCACCTAGTGAGATGTTGTATTTGTTAAAAGCGATGCTGATAACTGTCTTGGCATCTTTGCCTTCCGGCACAACGATAGCCGTCACTGTGTTTGACTCAAAACCAGGTTGTGCGCACTGAGTTAAACCCCAAGCGGCAACGGCTTTACGAACGCCTTCAGCTAGTCGAAAGTGGCGGGCATAAACATTTTCCAAACCTTCTTCTAATAACAAATCCAATGATTTGCGTAGACCGTATAACAACGGCAAGTTAGGGGTGTAAGGCGTGTAGCCGTCTTTGTTGGCATTGACTTGGTCTTTCAAATCCAAAAAGCAACGCGGATAAGTACTGGTTTCCGCCGCTTGCAATGCTTTTTGACTAAATGCCAAAAACGCGCCGCCGGCCGGCAACATAAAGCCTTTTTGTGAACCACTGATGGCACCGTCAACACCCCATTCGTCCATACGAAAATCAATGCTGGCAATAGAACTAACTCCGTCAACGAACAGCAGAGCAGGGTGGTTTGCTGCATTCAATGCCTTGCGCACGCCGCCAATGTCACTGGTGACGCCGGTAGCAGTTTCGTTGTGTGTTGCCAAAACAGCTTTGATCTCGTGTTGGGTGTCTTCTTTTAAACGCGCTTCGATTTTGTCTAAAGGGATGCCTTTGCCCCAAGTTTCTTGATGAATTTCCACATCAAATCCCAGACGTTTAGCCATTTCAGCCCATAAGTGGCTGAATTGACCAAAACGGTAAATAAGCACTTTATCACCAGGATTTAAGGTGTTGGTCAGCGCAACTTCCCAGCCTGCAGTACCTGTTGCAGGAAAGATAAACGCTTGCCCAGTTTCAGTTTTGAAGACTTTTTTCAAGTCCTGTAAAAGAGGTGTCAGCAGCTTAGGAAATACCGGTGAACGATGATCTTCCATAGGAATATGCATGGCACTGAGCACTTCGTGCGGCACATTAGTTGGGCCAGGTATGAATAGGTGGTTACGACCAGCCATGGGGTTGCCTCTTTGTTTAGGAATTGAATGAAAGTGGGTGTTTTTTAAGATGGACGGTTTGGATGCCAAACCCCAAAAAAGGCGGCAATAATGACATAGCCACCCGAAATCGGCAAGGTTTGCGGCGCGCCAAGACTGAGCAGACGTGTTATAAATTGACTTTGAATTCTCTAAAAGTAAAATGCCCGGTTGATTTATGTCTGGTTTAGGCTGGAGATAACCGTTTTAGTGCTGACAAGCAGCGCTCACTACAATCTTTAGGAAGGTATCAATGAGTCATACTCTCTACACAGCGTCGGTTCAGCGCGTGCAACGTTGCGAATTGGCTGTTCCCGGATCTAGCCCTGAAATGTTTGAAAAAGCATTAAAAAGCGGCGTGGATTTCATTTTTCTGGACTTGGAAGATGCGGTTGCTCCAGATGACAAATTAACCGCCAGAAAAAACGTTATTCAAGCGATCAATGATCTGGACTGGAAAGGCCATGGCATTACCATTTCTGTGCGTATTAATGGTTTGGATACTCAATACATGGTGCGCGACGTGGTTGATTTGGTCGAGCAGTGTGGTGAAAAATTAGAAACCGTTTTGATTCCTAAAGTCGGCGTATATGGCGATGTTTATATGGTTGAAGCGATGCTCAATCAATTGGAAATGCAACAAGGCCTGAAACACAAAATCGGTATTGAAGCGCTGATCGAAACTGCTCTGGGCATGGCCAATGTTGAAGATATTGCTCGCAACGGTGCATCCGGTCGTCTTGAAGCATTGCATTTTGGTGTTGCAGATTATGCGGCCAGCAATCGTGCCAGAACTACCAATATCGGCGGTTTAAATCCTGATTACCCTGGTGACCAATGGCATGCTGCCATCAGTCGCATGACCGTTGCTTGCCGCGCTTACGGCTTGCGTCCTATCGATGGTCCATTTGGCGACTTTAAAGATCCGGATGGCTTTAGATTGGCGGCAAGAAGAGCGGCTGCGTTGGGCTGTGAAGGCAAATGGGCGATTCATCCTTCTCAGGTTGAACTGGCTAACGAAGTATTTACGCCACCAGCGGCTGAAGTTGATAAAGCCAAACGCATTTTGGTAGCGCTTAAAGAAGCCGCCGCGCAAGGTAAAGGCGCCGCTGCACTGGATGGTCGCCTGATTGATGCGGCTTCCGAAAGAATGGCCAATAACGTGGTGAGAGCAGCAGAAGCGATTGCTGCAAAAACGAAATAACAACTTTAAGAGAGATCTGCTGTGGATATTCATGAGTATCAAGCCAAAGAACTTTTAGCTGGCTACGGCGTCAAAATCGCCGAAGGCGGTCTGGCCTATAGCCCGGAAGAAGCGGTACAACGTGCCAGAGAGATCGGCGGCAATGTCTGGGCAGTAAAAGCCCAAATTCATTCAGGTGCGCGCGGTAAAGCGGGCGGTATCAAGATTTGCCTTACCCATGATGAAGTTGAAGCGGCTGCCGAAGCGTTGCTGGGAAGAAAACTGGTCACACATCAAACCGGTCCGGCCGGCAAAGTCTGCGGTAGACTTTATATTGAAGCGGGCACCAATATCGTTAAGGAACTGTATTTCAGTTTTTTGGTGGATCGTAGCTCAGAGCGCATTGTCATGGTCGGTTCTGCCCAAGGCGGTATGGAAATTGAAGATCTGGCTGCCAACAATCCCGACGCGCTTACCAAAATCTACATCTCGCCTGCGGTAGGTTTGCAGGATTATCAAGCTAGAGAAATGGCATTTGCCTTAGGTTTGGATGCTGCCTTGATCAGTCAGGCCGTTAAAACCATTAAAGGTTGTTATCGTGCCCTGCGTGATCTTGATGCCTCCATGCTGGAAATTAACCCGCTGGTGATTAATGGCAACAATGAGCTAATCGCGTTGGATGCCAAAATGGGCTTCGACGATAACGCTTTATTCCGCCAACACAAAGTTGCCGAATTGCGTGATAAAACCCAGGAAGATCCGCGCGAAACTGCAGCGGGTGATCGCGGCTTAAGCTATGTCGGTTTAGATGGTGACATCGGCTGCATGATCAACGGCGCGGGCTTGGCGATGGCGACCATGGACATGATTAAACTGGCCGGCGGCGAACCTGCCAACTTTTTGGATGTCGGCGGCGGCGCGTCGGCTGAACGTACTGAAAAAGCCTTCCGTTTGGTTTTGGCGGACAAAGGCGTTAAAGCCATGCTGGTTAACATCTTTGCCGGTATTAATCGTTGCGATTGGATTGCCGAAGGTGTGGTTGAAGCAGTCAAGAAAATCGACATGAAAATCCCGTTAATCGTTAGATTATCAGGCACCAACGTTGAAGAAGGCCGACGCATTATTGCTGAAAGCGGCTTACCCATCATTACGGCAGATACATTGGCTGAAGCTGCTGAAAAAGCGGTTAAAGCACGTAATGAAGTTGTTGCAAACGAACGCTAAGGGGATAACGAATGGCTATTTTAATTAACGAAACAACGCGCATTATTGTTCAAGGCTTTACCGGCAAAATCGGTAGTTTCCATGCTCAAGACATGATCAACTACGGCTCCAATGTCGTTGGCGGCATCACGCCCGGCAAAGGCGGCCAAACACATTTGGATAGACCGGTTTTTAATACCGTCAAAGAAGCCGTAAATGAAGTCGGTGCTGAAGCCAGCATCATTTTTGTGCCACCAGCATTTGCTGCAGATTCCATCATGGAAGCGGCCGATGCAGGTATTAAATATTGCGTTGCCGTCACCGACGGTATCCCAACGCAAGACATGATGAAAGTAAAAACCTTTCTGCGTCGCTTCCCAAAAGAAGAAAGAATGGTGTTAACTGGTCCAAACTGCGCCGGTACCATCAGTCCAGGGCGCGCGATGTTGGGCATTATGCCGGGGCACATTTATAAGCAAGGTAATGTCGGCATCGTTGGTCGTTCCGGTACCTTGGGTTATGAAGCTGCCGATCAAATGAAAGCCTTGGGTATTGGCGTATCTACGTCTGTCGGCATCGGTGGCGATCCGATTAACGGCAGTTCACATCGCGACATTCTGGAAATATTTGAGCAAGACCCAGAAACTAAAGTTGTGATCATGATCGGCGAAATCGGTGGGCCACAAGAAGTGGAAGCTGGTTTGTATGCGAAAGAGCACATGACCAAACCGTTGATTGCTTATATTGCTGGATTAACTGCACCTGAAGGTCGTCGCATGGGTCATGCCGGGGCGATTATCTCTTCAGCCGGAGAAAGCGCTGCAGAAAAAGTGGCTATTCTAAAAGAGCTTGGTGTCACTATCTGTCCAACGCCTGCAGCGATGGGTGAAACAGTCGCCGCAGTCTTGGCAAAGCTTTAAGGAAAGTCCTGATTGCCGCTAAAACTCGTTTTAAGGCGAGTTTTAGCGGCATAGCCGCGGTGAATTAATAAGCCTAAAGTTTACTGATTCAACAATGAACGAAGAAAAACAAGTCGATGCGCTGTCTTGGATAAAGTCCGATAAGACTTTAATAAAGATTCTTAAAATAATTGGCATTGCCCTTGTTATTATTTTGGGTATGCTGGTTGCTAGTGGCATACTTTTTAATGCTGCCGTTGTACAAATTACCGCTCCATAATTAGCTCGATTTATTTGGGCAAATAACTCTTAAAAGATGAACTCCAATCTTTAATCTACTGTCTTTTTGATAAAACATGACTGCTACCGCCTTACCTATCCAAGATTACGCATTACTCACTGATGAAGAATGCGATGCTCGCATTGTTGCTGCCAAAGCTAAGCTGGGCAAACGTTGCGTGATACTGGGTCACCATTATCAGCGTGATGAAGTGTTTAAACATGCCGATTTTTCCGGCGATTCTTTAAAGTTATCTCGCAACGCCGCTGAATCTGACGCTGAATACATCGTGTTTTGCGGCGTGCATTTTATGGCGGAAGTGGCGGATATTTTGTCTCGTCCTGACCAAATCGCCATTTTGCCTGACATGGCCGCCGGTTGCTCCATGGCTGATATGGCCAATCTGATCAAAGTGCAAAAATGCTGGAATGAATTGGCGCAGGTGCTTGATGTGGAAAATGAAGTTACTCCGGTCACTTACATTAATTCCGCGGCCGACCTTAAAGCCTTTTGCGGCAAACATGAAGGCATTGTCTGTACTTCATCTAATGCTCAAAAAATCCTGGAATGGAGCTTCGCTAAGCGGGCAAAGATTTTGTTTTTTCCTGATCAACATTTGGGCCGCAATACCGGGTACCGCATGGGTATTCCGCTTGATGAAATGGTTGTATGGGATTTCACCAAGCCGATGGGTGGCTTAACGGAAGATGAGATTCGCAAAGCAAAAATCATTCTTTGGAGTGGTTATTGTTCTGTGCATCAAGTCTTTCAACCTGAGCAAATTGACAACTTTAAGCAACGTTTTCCGGAAACTAAGGTAATTTCACATCCGGAAGCTTGCTTTGAAGTGGTGCAAAAAGCCGACTATGTTGGCTCAACTGAATATATTTTAAAGACAGTACGCGAGTCAGAAGCCAATAGTCGCTGGCTGGTGGCAACTGAATTAAACTTGGTTAATCGCTTGCATGAAGAATGTAAAGGCCAAGGTAAAAACGTGCATTTTATGTCGCCAACCTTGTGCATGTGCTCGACTATGTTTAGAACTGATCCACAGCATTTAGCCTGGGTGCTGGAAAATTTGGTGGCAGGACATGTCGTTAATCAGATTTCAGTGCCTGCGGAAGATGCTAAGTATGCTATTCACGCGTTGGATAATATGCTTGCGATAAACTAATTAAATCCTTCGACAGGCTCCACCACTAGGGTGGTCTATGGACAGCTGAACAGTATGTTCCGTTCGAGCTGAGCCTGTCGAAGCGTTTAAGTTTTACTGCAAAGCAGCAACAATAGCATTACCCATTTCTACAGTGCCTGCTTGGGACTGTGGGTTAATGTCAGGTGTCACAAAAACACCTTCATTGACTACTTTTTCGACAGCTTTTTGCACTCTGTCAGCCGCGTCATGCTCGCCCAAATGATGTAACAGCATCACCCCGGCCATAATCACCGCAGTCGGGTTAGCGAGATTTTTTCCGGCAATATCAGGCGCACTGCCATGTACGGCTTCAAAAAGTGCCGCATCTTTGCCGATATTAGCGCCAGGAATCAATCCTAAGCCACCGACTAAACCAGCAGTTAAATCCGACAAAATATCGCCAAACATATTGGTACATACCACGACATCAAATTGATGCGGGTTCATTACCATGTGCATACAAGCGGCATCAATAATCTTTTCATCGTATTGGATGTCCGGATATTTAGGCGCAATTTCTCTGGCCACATCTAAAAATAAGCCTTGGCTGTATTTTAAAATATTGGCTTTGTGACAGACGGTGACTTTTTTACGCTGATTATCACGCGCGTATTGAAATGCATATTCGATGATTCTTTCAGAGCCAGTTCTGGTGACGACTGCCAAACTTTCGGCAATGTCTTTTTTCGGTGTCAGATAATGCTCTAAACCAGCATAAAGTCCTTCAGTGTTTTCCCGAACGATAACAATATCGACATCTTCATAACGGGTTTTAACACCAGGCCAGCTCTTGGCTGGGCGGACGTTGGCGTATAAATCATACTTTTGACGCAATGCCACGTTGATACTTCTAAAACCAGTGCCGCCCACACCAGTAGTTAATGGGCCTTTAAACGCCAAGCGCGTTTTATCAATCGATGCCATCGTTTCATCAGGCAGCGGCGTGCCAAATTTTTCAAAAGCAGCCATACCCGCATAAGCTTCTTCCCAGTGAATTTTCACACCTGATGCGTCGATTACTTTAACTGCCTCATCCATAATCGAAGGACCAATTCCATCACCTTTTATTAACGTCACGTTATGCATTGAAATCTCCAGCTTTAAAAAATAATTAAAAGATTCATGGGTTATGGATTTTGTCCCAAGTCAGGAATTATAAGGCTTTACGGCTGTGCTTATCTACCGGCAACCGTTAACACAGCGTTTCTAAATAAAGAATGTTCTCAAAGACAGCGCTTTTAAGTGTTAAGAGTTATAGGTGTGCTGTAAATTATTGAGTGTTTGTTATGCAAAGTTGCCAGTTTCCAATACCTTTAGGAGCTTGTTATGAATCACCGCGTCCCGCCCTCAAATGCCAGTCGTATTAGTTTTAGCAACGGTAAATTGATTGTTCCAGATTATCCGATCATTCCTTACGTAGAAGGCGATGGCACCGGCCCTGATATATGGCGGGCCACTGTCAGAGTATTAGATGCGGCAGTTGCTAAGGTCTATGGCGGCACCCGAAAAATCCACTGGCTGGAAGTATTCGCTGGTGAAAAAGCTCATCGATTATTTAATACCTGGTTGCCCGACGAAACGGTTAACGCCTGTCGCGAATATTTGGTATCCATCAAAGGCCCATTAACCACACCCGTGGGCGGCGGCATTCGTTCGCTTAATGTTGCTCTGCGGCAACTGTTGGATTTATACGTATGCTTGCGACCGGTGCGTTGGTTTAAGGGCGTGCCGTCACCAGTCAAAAGGCCGGATGCCGTCGATATGGTGATATTTCGCGAAAATACCGAAGACATTTATGCGGGCATTGAATTTGAGCAAGGCAGCCCGGACAATTTGCGCTTCCTGCAATTGTTGCAACTTAACTTCCCCACTCAATACGCGAAAATCCGCTTTCCGGAAAGTTCCGGTATTGGCATTAAGCCGGTATCGCAACAAGGCACGGAGCGATTGATTCGCGCGGCAATTGAATATGCCATTACTAATCAGCGCAAAAGCCTGACGATTGTCCACAAAGGCAATATCATGAAATACACTGAAGGTGCTTTTCGGAATTGGGCTTACGCACTGGCGGAGGCTGATTATCCTGAGCAAACATACACTTGGTCACAATGGAAAAGAACCCGCACCAGCTTGGGTCAGGCGGCGGCAGATCAAGAGCAGGCAGCCGCATTGGCACAAGGCCGTATTTTAATTAAAGATGCCATTGCCGATATTGCCCTACAGCAAGTGCTGACTCGCCCGGAAGATTTCGATGTAATCGCCACGCTCAATCTTAACGGTGACTATTTATCCGACGCGTTGGCCGCACAAGTCGGCGGCATCGGTATTGCGCCAGGTGGCAATATCAATTATCAAACCGGCACCGCAGTATTTGAGGCTACCCATGGCACCGCGCCTAAATATGCAGGGTTGGATAAGGTAAATCCGGGTTCGTTAATTTTGTCGGGTGAAATGATGTTGCGCTACTTAGGCTGGACCGAAGCCGCCAATGCCATTATCAACGCTATGGACGCGGCGATTGCCGGTAAACACGTCACTTATGACTTCGCGCGGTTAATGGAAGGTTCTACCGAAGTAAAATGCAGTGAATTTGCTGATGTGTTGATACAGCATTTATAAGATTAAGCGGAAGGTTAATGTTGCAAAAATGCGATTCACTCTATACAATGCACGGCTCTTGAGGACAAGAGTTTACTGCTAAAGGGATTGCAAGTTAAAGGTGGGCTGGCTGAGTGGTCGAAAGCGGCGGTCTTGAAAACCGTTGAACCGTAAGGTTCCTGGGGTTCGAATCCCTAGCCCATCGCCATAAAATAAAAAGGGGCATGATTTTTATCATGCCCCTTTTTTTGTGCCCCGAGTTTTTGGGTTTATTCGAAAATAGCCGAATCAATATGCTTGCTGGAATCCAGGCCTTTGAGTTGGGATTTGTTTTTAACCCCGGCAAAGCGGGTGCCTTGTAAGTCGCTATTGCTAAAATCGGTGCTTTCAAGGTTACAGCCGGATAAGTCCGCGCCTGACAAGTCTGCGCCAGTTAAATTGGCACCCGTCATATCAGAATGGGCAAATACGGTATTTTTTAACGTGCTATTGGAGAGATTGGCGAGCCTTAACAACGCGCGATTAAGATTAGCATTGGTCAGATTAGCACCCGATAGATTGGCGTGATTCAAACTAACACGCATCAAACCCATCGGCTGGTTTTTCATATCCACGCCCCAATTGGCATTGCTGATGTTGGCATTACTTAGGTTGGCGCGGTCCAGATTGGCGATAAATCGACTGCCGCTTAAGTTGGCATTGCTTAAGTTGGCGCCGCCCATGTGTACGCCAAAAATGCTGCTGTTGCTAAGATTTGCGCCTGATAAATTGATATTGGACATCACCGTTAAGTCCAAAATCAATCCCGATAAATTGCTATTGCTGAAATTGGCATTGCGTAAGTCGGCCCCCCATAAATCGGCATGGCGAAAATCTAATCCTGATAAATCCAAATTTCTTAAATCTTTACGGCGCAAGTCTGCTTGATGTTCTTTAGTTGCTTGAGCTAGCAAAGTTTCGATGGCTGCACGATCAAAGTCGGCTGCGCTAACTGTGGTGCTAAAAAAAGCGACCACCAGTAAGGCAAGCAAGATCTGGAGTCTGGGTTGGATATTCATTTGTTTACCTCTTGAGTTGGTATTTTGAGCAAGTAATGCACTGTATCGCAATTTACGTTTGATGCTTAATTTTTATAAAAAACGATTATTGACTGGTAAGATTGACGACCTTTTGAACAACGCTGCTCTTGGCTTTTACGTTGCGGTTTAGCGTAGTAACTTTATCTATTGATGTGACAGATACAAAACAATTTTTTGGTGACAATGGCGCGTTGGCGCAGGTGATTTCCGGCTATCAACCGCGAGCCGCACAGCTGGAAATGGCGGAGGCGATTGCCAAGGCCATTGACGATAATGAAAACTTGATCGCGGAAGCAGGCACCGGCACCGGTAAAACCTTTGCTTATCTGGTGCCTGCCATTCAGTCCGGCAAAAAAGTCATTATCTCAACCGGCACCAAAAACCTTCAAGACCAGCTGTTTAACAAAGACTTGCCAGTCATTCGCAAGGCCATGAAAACGCCGTTTTTGGCCGCCTTGTTAAAAGGTCGTGCTAACTATTTATGCACTTATCGGCTAACCAATTCGATGACCTCATCGCTGGGTTTTAGCAAGGAAGACGCAGCCTCACTGGCCAAAATCAGTTCCTGGGCCAAGCGCACCAAAACCGGCGATGTCTCGGAAATGTCTGATGTCGCTGAGGCCGATCCCGTCTGGTATCAAGCCACCTCCAGTATCGACAATTGCCTGGGGCAAGATTGCCCGGACTTTGCCGAATGTTTTCTGGTTAAGGCCAGAAAGAAAGCCCAAGAATCCGAAATTCTGGTGGTTAATCATCATTTGCTATGCGCAGATTGGTCGATTCGCGATAACGGTTTCGGCGAGTTATTGCCCAATGCTGAAGTGGTGATTATCGATGAAGCGCATCAATTGGCCGATACCGCATCCAATTTTTTAGGCATTACCGTCAGCGCCAAGCAATTGAATGATTTGGCCAAAGATTCATTGATGGAATACTTCAAGGATGCGACGGATATTCCAGCCTTGCGCACCGCTTGCGAAGATCTGGAGCATGAAGTCAAAGACCTGCGTTTGGCTTTTGGTATAGAGCTTAGACGTGGCGACTGGCAGGACATTGATAATAATCCCAAGTTGGCTGCAGGCATGGTTGCAGTCAAAGACCAGTTGCAGCGGGTAAGCGATCAACTGGAGCTGGCCTCGGTTAAAACCAAGGGGCTGGAAACCTGCTTTAAACGTGCTGACGAGCTGGTGCAGCAGCTAAAAGTGATCCTCGAAGACAACAGCGGCAAATGGATACGCTGGTACGAAACCTATAAAAACACCTTCAGCTTAAGCCGGACACCGCTGGACATTGCCGGCGAATTTCGCGCGTTTATGGCGCAGCATAAGGCCACCTGGATTTTTACCTCAGCGACTTTAAGCGTCGGTAATCGTTTCGATCATTTTGCCAATAATTTAGGTCTGGGCAATGCCGCCACCGCCAGCTGGGGCAGTCCGTTCGATTTTGCTAATCAGTCCTTGTTCTATCACCCGAAAGGCCTGCCGCAACCTAACGATCCTGATTTTATTCCACGTATCGTTGAATTCGCCTTACCGGTCTTGCAAGCCAGCAAGGGCAGAGCATTCTTTTTGTTTACCAGCCATCGCGCATTGCAGGAAGCGGCGGCATTATTGCGCGATAAAATCGACTACCCCTTGCTGATTCAAGGCAGCCGACCCAAAGGCGTATTGCTGGATCAGTTTAAGGACGCGGGCAATGCCGTGTTGCTGGGCACCTCCAGTTTTTGGGAAGGTGTCGATGTTAGAGGCGAAGCCTTATCTTGCGTGATTATCGACAAACTCCCGTTCGCATCGCCTGGCGATCCGGTACTCAAAGCGCGCATGGAAGCCATGACCAAACAGGGACGTAATCCTTTCTTTACCTACCAATTGCCGACCGCGGTGATTGCTCTGCGGCAAGGCATAGGACGCTTGATTCGCGATGTTACCGATCGCGGCGTGCTGATGGTCTGCGATCCGCGTTTATTAAAACGCTCTTACGGACAGATATTTTTGGACAGCGTCCCGGCGATGAAGCGCACCCGGAACATTGAAGACGTGCAGGCGTTTTTTCAAAGTGATAGTAAAGCCGCTGGTTCAGAATCTGTCAGCAAAGCAATTAAATAAAAATAAAAAACCGTTCGTGCTGACCCTGAGCTAGTCGAACGGTCGAAGCACAGCAATTCCAGGATATTTACAAAATGAAATTATTAGCCGTAGAAACATCTTCAGAAGCCTGCTCGGCAGCTTTATTTATTGATGGCGTTATCGTGGAACGCTTTGAATTGGCCCCCCAAAAACACACCAAACTGATCTTGCCGATGATCGATTCGTTATTGGCCGAGGCCGGATTAACGCCGCAGCAACTTGATGCACTGGCTTTCAGTCGTGGCCCCGGCTCCTTCACCGGTGTGCGTATTGCCACCAGTGTCATACAAGGCATCGCCTTCGGTGCCGATTTACCGGTAGTGCCGGTCTCCACATTAGCTGCCATTGCCCAGGATTTTTTTGATCAACAACTCGATAACGTCGCTTATGTGGCGATGGATGCGCGCATGGGGGAGATTTTCTGGGGCGTCTATCAGCGCAATGCCGAAGGCTATGCCGAATTGCTTGGAGAGGAGGCCGTCACCCGCGCTGAAAATATTGTTTTTCCGGAATTATCCGGTGTCGGCGTCGGCTCGGGCTGGGGCGTTTATCATCAACAACTCCTTGCCCGGCTGAATGGTCTAGTCACAGACTACCACAGCGATGCTTTACCCAGAGCCGCCAGCATAGCTAAGCTTGGCGCTTGGGGCTTCAGCCAAGGTCAAGCCGTCGATGTCGACCAGGCTATGCCTGTGTATTTGCGGGATAAGGTGGCGAAGAAGGAATCGGAGCGTGGAGTTGTTAGGGAAGGCTAAATACAGGTTTATTTTCTCCACCTCCTTATCGTAATCAGCCTGCCTTACCCTACGTAAATGCCCCTGATGTACTTTACCATCTGTAAAAAATACCCGAAAAGTCCTCAAAACCGGTTACGATCAAACTGGGTTTAACAAATTTTGAATTAATAAATATGATGGAAGTAGTCTGGATCAGTACAGCTTATCTGGCGGGCTTGGTAGCCAGTCGCCTGTTTCTTCCGCCATTGGTGGGGTATTTGGTCGCGGGTTATATTTTGCATGGATTGGGTATTGTGGCGTTGCCGGATCTTGGGCATTTGGCCGATATTGGTATTCAATTGCTGCTGTTTTCGGTTGGCTTAAAGCTTAAGCCCAGTTCGTTGATACGACGTGAAGTGTTAAGTGTCGGTGGCCTGCATTTATTATTGATGGCCTTGATTTCAGCATTGGTGTTTTTCTGGCTGGATAAACGCGTCACTGGTGGTTTGGTATTGGGCGTCAGTTTGGCTTTTTCCAGCACTGTATTGGCTATCAAGGTATTGGAAGACAGCGGCGAACTATCGTCATTGCATGGTCGGGATGTCCTGAGTATTCTTATTCTGCAGGACATTATTGCCATCGCACTATTGGCATTTGCGGATGGCAAACAACCGACGCCCTGGGCATTGGCGCTGTTTTTATTACCTTTGTTGCGGCCGTTGGCCCATCGCATGCTGTCGTCTAGCCGTAGCTCTGAACTAATCATGCTGTTGGGCGTTTCGTTGGCGTTGGCGGGTGGCGTATTGGCGGAAAGTGTCGGTATCGCCGCCGATATTGGCGCATTATTGACCGGCGTAATGCTGGCCTCTCATCCCAAGATTAATGAACTTGCCGATCGACTCTGGGGGCTAAAGGAGTTGTTTCTGGTGGCCTTTTTTCTGCAAATTGGCCTGACTGATTTGCCAAGCCGCGAGCAGGCGCTCAATGCATTAGAGCTGTTGGCATTGTTGCCGTTGCAAGGGGTGTTGTTCTTTGGGTTGTTTGTGCTGGCCGGCCTGCGTGCGCGTACGGCTTTTATTTCCTCGCTGGCATTAATGACCTATAGCGAATTTGCGCTGATTACTACTGGCGCGGTGGTGCAAGCCAAGTTGCTGGCGGTGGAATGGCAATCGATTATCAGCCTAGCCGTCGCTGGGTCGTTGGCGGTTGCCGCGCCATTGAATCGTTTTTCTCACCGCTTGTTTTCATGGGCTGAGCCGGTGTTGGTGCGTTTTGAAAAAAAGTCCGGCCACCCGGATCGCTTGCCGGAAAGCTTCGGCGTTGCGGAGTGGCTGGTGATCGGTATGGGACGTACCGGAGTTGCCACCTATCGGGCATTATCTGAACAAGACCAGCGAGTCGTTGGCTTGGATGCCGATCCTACTGTTCTGGAGAGCCTTAGGTCATCCGGTAAACGGGTAGTTTATGGCGATGTCGAGGATAGCGAGTTGTGGAGTGGTCTGCCGTTGGAAAGAGTCAAAGGTGTCGTTATTACCGTGCCGACATTTGAAGCCAGATGTATTGCCATCAGTCGACTTAAAAAACGCGGGTTTAACGGCCAGATCGGCACAATTTGTTACCACGCCGATGAAGAAGTAAAATTCAAAAATTTAGGTGCGAATTTTGTCATTCATCCCTTGGTTGAAGCCGGCAATCAATTAGCTAAGCAAATGCTGGCTGGTGAAAGTCAAGACAATCAGCCTTAATGGCCAGCATGGCAGATCCCTAGCAGGGTTGGGATCTGCCATGCTTTCGCAATTCAGTATTTTACTTAATCTAACTGGCTATCAATTAGTTCCAGCAAATCCGTCACACCCACATCCAAGCCTTGTTGTGACAATAGTGTTGTCGCTTGGCCTCGGTGATGGGTTTGGTGATTAAACAAGTGCAGCATCAGGCTGCCGAAGTTTTTGCTTTGTGCTTCGCCTTTCATGTTTTCGTAAGACAGCGTATAGCCAAGATCAGCAGGTTCCAGCTGTTCGCACCAAGCGATTATTGTCTTGTCCAACTCTCGACGCTGCTCAGTTAATGCTGAAAAATCAGCAATTAATATTTGCGCCAGGGCTTCCGGCTGGGGTGTTGCGCGGATCTCATCCAAAGCTGAATGTTGCGCGGGGTGGTTAGAAAAACGCTTTAACCAAACGATGTCGGCAACCATGAGGTGGTTCAAAGTGCCCAATAGCGAGCCGAAAAATGCGCCGCGATCTTTGGCAAGTTCATCAGCAGGCAATTGCGTTGCGGTGCTGTAAAGCTTGTCGTTCATCCATTGGTTGTAGCGACTTAATAGGCGTATATGGTCAAGCATGTTTGTTTTCCTGTAGTTTGGGCTTATTCGAATTCGGGGATGATTTCAGATTCCAGTTTGCCGGCGTCTATCCATGCTTTTACGGCAGGGTTTTCCAGCACGGTATTGATATAGGTCTGCGCTTCGGGATTGGTGGCCAATTGGTAGCTATAAAAACGCAATGCGACGGGGGTAAACATCGCATCGACAATACTAAATCGGCCAAAGAGCCATGGTCCTTCAGTGCTGTGTTGCTGACGACATTGTTGCCAGATTTGGCTGATGCGTTCGATGTCGGCATAGACAGCATCGGGTAATTGTTTAGCCGCTGGTGTTCGGCGGCAGTTCATACCGCAGTGGATGCGCAATGCGGTAAACCCGGAGTGCATTTCAGCGGCCAGTGAACGTGCCAGGGCTCTTTCGGCAATATCTTCAGGCCAGCCTTGGGTGTGCGGGAAACGCTCAGCCAGATATTCCAGAATCGCCAGTGAATCCCATATTTTAATATCGCCATCCAGCAACGTTGGTACTTTGCCTGCCGGTGAATAGCTGAGAAGTTTTGGTTTGGAATCCTCTCGATACAGCGGGATTCTAATTTCTTCAAAAGCAATGTCGTGATATTTCAAGAATAACCAAGGCCGTAACGACCAGGAAGAATAGTTTTTGTTACCGATGACAAGGGTGAGGCTCATACGTAGCTAACAATTTTTATGTAGAAGGGGATATTTTGTCCCCTTCTTCTTAATTTCAGGATAACAATTAATGTTGATGAAACCGGTTCGATCGCAATGCTTTCAGCCCTCGATTATTGAACGCTAAACCATATTCGTGTTTCCTGGCTGGATAAATCGAGGAAGCGGTTAAATTCAACAATTTTCTCTACAGGTATCACTGCACGAGACATTTTCAGTTCCGTGAAAGCAGTGACGCTAGTATCGGTTTTGCGATAATAGCGGTGAAAACTCCCCCAAGCTGAGTCGTAATCCACTGCGGGCCCAAGATTGTTAATGCGTTTTCCTTGATTTAACTCATAGGTCAGCTGGCTTTGGTAATTGAGCCCTTGGAATGTATAGGGATAATGGCTATTGGTGGTTTTTGAGCTTTTTACAATGTCCCTTAACCATGGGTCAAGTTCGCTAAAGTTGGTTAATTGAGAGGGGTTAAAAGCGTTGCGGAATTCTGTAGTAGAGGTCATAACCACAAGTGAATTAGGCTGATCCAGTCCCTGCAATCGAACGGTGGGAGTCACCTTATCGCTCATCACAGACCGGTAATCCTCCAACAGCCAACGATCCCGGTCGGCTTGGGATTTGGATGCCAGGGTGTAACGCAACCCGGCCGCCCAGTGCGAGTTATAACTTCTCTCTAGAGTTTCGACGATGACACCATCTTCTGTAAGACGATTGTCTGCTTTAATCTCTACTACCCAAGTATAAGGTTCGGCGGCCAGATTGCCCGGCGCAACGGTCGCCCGGCCGATCTTCAAACTTACCGCATCATGTAGGGAATAGGGTAGGTGTTCTGCGGAAGTTTCGGGATCAGTCAAATCCACACAAGATTCTTTGTCCGGAGTTAATTTCACACAGGCGATCATATGATTGAAATAGTTTGAAGAAGGCAGCAGCAGCTTGGTAAGCGACTGACGCTTTGTCGAAGTGAGTACCGGATAGGCATCCAGGCCTACTTGCCTACCCAAATCAACGAAGAGCATGGTTTTGTCCTTGCAGACACCGAAGCGGCGTTCCAATGTGGTTAAAGTAGGTCTTGGTACGACGCCGTTATGACCATGTTCGATGCCGACATAACGGATTTCGCGTGAGACGAAAGCCTTCAGCAGACTCATTTTTTCTTCAGGTTTGGTTGTACCTTTGATCAAGTCTTCCGCCAAGTCTTTAATTTTTTCGCTTTTTGATAATGCCGGTTCGGTAAGCGTTTGCATGCTGTCAGAAATCTCCGCCCAGTTTGCCGGTGTAGCCAATACCAACACAGGTAAAACGTCATAAATCGAAGGCATACCTTTATCGGTTGGAATCGGTGCGCTTGCTTCTTTCGTGGTGCAAGTCAGGCTGAGTGGGCCTTCCTTGCAGTCCAGCTTGGCATAATCAGTTTGCCAGACTGGTTTCTGCTTATCATCGGCCCAATTTATCCGGGCTTGAAAGCTCTCGATATGACCAAAATTGGCCGGATATAACAATCGAGACCAAGGTAACGGTAATTTATCGTGATAAGAGACGATTTTGTAAACCAGGATGGAGATACTCCCTGGTTTTAATTGGGAAAAAGGTACCGTCACATAACTAAGATCGTTAAAAATATTTGGCGAATTATCACTATTAACCTGAATGGTTCCAGGATCGGCCTGAACTATGGCGCCGTCAGGTTGCAAAACGTAAGCCTCTTTAATTTCCACTTGTTGATTGTTTGTATCGATCCAAAAACCGTTATTTCCGGCATTTTCGATACCGTTAGAATTAATATATAACTGGGAATTGGTGACAGTCTCCTCAACGGTTTTGTCAGTCCTCAACATGATTTGGTGTTGTTCGCTTAAGGTAGCGCTGCCGTAACCAAGTTTTTCGAATTCAGCAATTTTGTCTGGCTGCGGTAACTGCTCTTGATAAGAGTGGTGTGGTTTTACCGGGGACCAGCGAACTAGATTGGGAGCATTACCCGCTAAGTTGAGCACTCGACCCTGTTTGTCAGCTGCATGAGCGGAGGAAATCAGCAGTAAAGAAACAATTAAGCAGCTAAATATTTTCATTGTTTACCTTCCTTAGTATTTAATTGAAAACTTTTTACTAGCTGTAGCGCTGTACTCTCCGCGTTTTTTGATCCTTGTCCGATCACTTCGATAACTTGTGCAGGTGTTACGACCGTTGCGATAAAGAGCGATTGGCTTAAATTCACGATGTTCTTATTTTCTTTGTAATGTGCAAAGGAAAGCGGGGTTAAATAGGCGCCGGAATCTAATGTACGGGTCTCCACAACCTTAAAATCTTTCCAACTCGAAGCAACTATTTCTCTGCGTTGATCGACAAAATTATCTAATGTTTGTCGTTGATTAGCCCGGATACGGACGACAACCCACTCATTCGTCGGATTATTGACTAATTCCAAGTCGGTGTCTTTATCAAGCGTTCCGGGAGGCATTATTCGCCAATCCGTATCCGGTATTTTCAGTTGGTAGATTTGGGGTTGCCCGGAAACAGGTTGGCCGAGTGCAAGCCTATCAGCTGCGTAATAATGGAACGCTGTCTTAGTTGAGAAGAAAAATATCAGTGCGGTCAACGGTATTCCGGCAATCAACACGCTGCGTTGCATCCAGGTGATACTGTTTACCGGTTGGCGCCAATCTGCCGACTGTGTCAAACGAAGACAATTTATTTGATTATGTAATAACAGCCAGGGTATTGCTGTGATAGAGAGGGTTAGCGGGTATAAAAACGTTGGCATAAATACACTCGCTAAGCCGGCCAATACTAATAATCCAGACAATAAAATGGGTGTTATTTTGAAGTTAATGTTGTTGCTTTTGGCTAGCTTGGCAATGCTGTTCGCCATGTTGATAAACACTAAGAGGCCGTAGAACGGAATAATAATTCCGATGGCGTCGCGTTTGGGATGAGGGTGCTTTTCACCCATAGTGTGCAAGTCTTTAAGGGTCCGGTATGCTAAAAAAATCGAATATAGGGCTCCACTGAATATCAGAAGGAGATATGTTCTCCAGAGCGTCATGGGCGGATAGAGCGGGGATGACGATTGTCCTGGCAAGTTGTCGGCTGAGCCGCCCTCACTGATTGGCGCTGCATTGACAGTCTTATTTGCCGCTGCAAGATGGGCCTCTGCTGTCCGGATAGCTAATAATGCCTGTATTTTTTTATGACGTTTATGTCCGAACCAAACCAATATCAAACCTAAAATCACGCAAGTCGAGGTAATACTTAGCCCGATTTTAAAAAACTCCATTTGCGCTTTTTGATAAGAATTATAAGTAGACCATATCAATACTATGGCGACCATGAGCATGAGAATTCCGGCCGGAAAACGGAAGCCGCCTTTATAATTTTTTATAGCAACAGTCGTGAAGACAGTGCCGCCAAACAAAAAACTGGTGCCCGCGCAAAGTCCAAAAAACCAGTCATTGTTTGGGCTGTTAAATAGAGTCCCGTAGCACAGTAAGGCGATAGTTATAAAAAGCCACCCGGTTATAATTTGGGTTGTTCGCATTGAATGTCCTCATTGTTCTTAACCATACTCTTGTCCTGGATGCTGGGTATTTTGTAAATTGGCACTACCGGATCTGGAGCGCTTAATATTGAATGCAAAATTCTGTTGAAGATCTTAGCGTTGATTCAACAAAATTGAGAGGAATGTTTTACCCGCATGAATAAAAAACCACCTGATTATCCAGGCTTCAGCTAATTGGTAATCCCCTCGAAGCCATCATTTCGGCAGTGATTCACTACGCGCTCTGAGATGCGTCGATAGCTTGCTTTGATAGCGTATGCTCCTATCCCAGCTAATATGACGGGCTTTTAGGTTTAGCGCAAAGCATCTGGGGCTATTTGCTTTCGCCAATATCTTCAAACCAGATTTGCGGCGATTGCTTGATAAAACGTCGCATTAGTGCGGTACAAGCGGGGTCGTTTAATTCGATGACCTTAACGCCAGCCTCTTTCAGCCAATCGAGATGACCTTCGAAATTGGCAGATTCACCGACCACGACGGTGCCGATGTTGAATTGCCGAATTAATCCTGAGCAATACCAGCAGGGTGCCAGTGTCGTCACCAGAATCTTGTCGCGATAATTGGTTTGCCGGCCCGCTTTGCGAAAGGCATCGGTTTCGCCGTGGACGGAAGGGTCGTTATCCTGCACCCGGCGATTGCGACCGCGGCCTAGCAACTTGCCGCCAGCATCAAACAGCGCAGCGCCGACCGGCACGCCGCCTTCATCAAAGCCGGTTTGCGCTTCTGCCAAAGCCACGGCCAACATGTTTGCATAGTTCATGGAAAATTTTCCTGGGTAAGAATATCGGTACTGTTAGGCGATTTTACCGAAATAAGATCGTTAATCGACTATGGAGTGCTCAACCTTCGCATAGCTGCTTGAAAGCAACAATGCTAAAATCCGCGGCTCGTAAGTTGTTAATTAAAGGAAAAACATGAGCAAAATTACTATTGAACACAATCCTAGCGAAGACCGTCTAAAAGAATTAGGCGTTGCCAAGTGGGCTATCTGGGAAAAAGAAATTTCTAAATTCCCTATCGATTTCGACGAAACTGAAACTGCCTATTTGTTGGAAGGCGAGATTCTCGTTACTCCAGCCGGTGGTGAGCCGGTGCGTATTGTTGCGGGTGATTTGGTTTCTTTTCATAAAGGACTGGATAGCCAATGGGAAGTGGTTAAACCATTGCGCAAGCATTACAGCTACGATTTTCCGAATGGCGTTTAATCGGCATTGAATGTAAAAAAGGCATCCATTTGGATGCCTTTTTTTGTGCAGATAATTATCGTAGCAACAGGCCATCCCGGCGATTGGATTCGACTACGCTCAGTGCCGAAAGGGTATGAATGCAAACGTTGGTTTATAAAATCCTTTACGATCATGGTTCGACAAGCTCACCACGAACGGAGAGGATTTTTCGAGTTGCTTAATACTTGTCTAAACCTCATCAAAAAACTGCACTTTGCCGGTTTCAATATCGTACATGCCGCCAACAATCGCAATCTCGCCACTGTCTGCCAACTCAGCTAATAAATGACTTTTTTCACGAATTTGCTGAACAGTTAATTGCACGTTTTTGTCGGCGACTTTTTGTACCAATTTTTTGTCTTCCGCAGTCACAATTTTTGATTCTTCGATGCTGACCGCATGGACGGCTGGCTGAATTTTATCCAATAAGCCGGTTAAGTGATCAAGCTCAACATGCGCGCATGCGCCTTTGATCGCACCACAATGCGAGTGTCCTAAAACAACAATCAGTTTGGAACCAGCCACCTTACAGGCATATTCCATGCTGCCGAGAATGTCGTCATTGACAATGTTACCGGCTACGCGAGTGCTGAAAATATCTCCCAAGCCCTGGTCAAAAATCAACTCCACCGACGTGCGCGAGTCCATGCAGCTTAAAATAATGGCAATAGGAAACTGATCAGTACGGGTATCGTTGACTTGCTCCAGTAAGTTGCGATTGGATTCCAAGGCATTGATAAAGCGCGCATTGCCTTCTTTTAACAGCTGGAGAACGTCTGTTGGTTTGAGTGCTTTTTGGGTGTCATAAGTAGGCGGTCTGGCATTGCTTAACGGTGGCAGAGGGCCGTAGCCGCGTAAGTTCTCAATGGTCAACTTGATATTTCTGCGATCGGCTTTGATTTTGAAATTCTGAATAATTTGATACACGTCATAGTCGATGTATTTTGCCCGTGTGGCATCAATGACGACCTCTGAATTATCGGGTAAGTGCCGCAGCGTTCTTAAAATGTTGGCTTTATTAAGAAAAGAAACGTGTTCGGACAGACGAATAATGGTTTTGTTACCCCAATGCAATTCATTGAAATAAAAACCGGTTTTATAGTTTTCCAACAAAATTGAAAACAATGCGGCGGATAGCCCAATCGCCAGACCAATCAACATATTGGTAAAAATCAGCCCGAGGATAGTCGCTACAAAGGGGATGAAGTGATACATCCCTGATTTGTACATGGTCTTAAAAATGGTTGGATTAGCCAGCCGTTCACCGACGATCAACAACACTGCAGCCAAACTGGCTAACGGGATTTGGCTAAGCAGCGAAGGGATAAACGCGATGGCCAACAGCAAGCTTAGCCCTTGAGCAACCGCCGAGGTTTTGGTTTTAGCACCGGATTGGATATTGATCGAACTACGCACAATCACCTGGGTTAATGGCAGGCCGCCGAGTAGTCCGCAGCAGGTATTGCCGATGCCTTGGGCTATCAATTCACGGCTGGTGGGCGTCACTCGTTTGTAAGGATCAAGTGAGTCAACCGCTTCCACGGTCAGCAACGTTTGTAAGCTAGCCACCAGCGCTAACGTTAACGCCGATAGGTAAATGGCCGGGTTAGTCACTTGCGAAAAGTCCGGCAGTTGAATTTGGCTGAATAAGTCAGCAGGTGATTGTATTTGTGGCAGATTAACCAGGTGAGTTTCTTTTAGCGCTAACTCAGGATAAAACTGTTGCAGGAAGTGGTTGAGTAATATCCCGGTCATGACCACCAGTAATATGCTTTTAAAAAATTGCGACACCCCCAGCTTTTGAATCATGGGCCTTTCCCATGCAAGTAAGATGACTAGCGAGACCAACGAAATCAAAATGGCACCAGGAGAAACAAAATCCAGCATGTGCCCCAATTCTGTCAGTGACGAATAACTATCGGACTGCATAAAACCAAAATCGCCTTCGTAATCGCGGTCATAACCTAACGCATGCGGAATTTGTTTAAGAATCAAAATAATGCCGATACCTGCCAGCATGCCATTGATGACTGATGACGGGAAGTAATAGGCAATCACCCCGGCATGAACCAATCCCATAATAATTTGTATTAACCCCGCCAGAACCAGGATTAATAAAAAAGTGCTGAAGCCATACGTTTGAATAATTGACAATGCCAGCGTCGATAAACCGGCAGCGGTGCCGCTAATACCCATCGGTGATTTGCTTATTGGGGCAACAATAATTCCCCCGATAATGCCGGTGATTAAACCGGACAGTAGCGGCGCACCAGATGCCAGAGCAATGCCTAACGACAAAGGAATGGAGATCAGGAAAACGGCAATACTGGCTGGAATATCGAATTTCAGGTTGGCAAGAATGCCTGATGGAAGTGTTTGGTGAATTATTTTTTCAGACTCAGTCATGTCGATTACCGTGGTTATTAATCAGTCGCTCGGTCATTTAACCGGCCTATATGGGGTGATTTTTCTTACCATGGAGTTCAATGATTTCTAATGGTAAATCATTATCCCGTATCGGTAGGACGGTGAGGATTTTACTAAAAATAACGGCTATAATTTTTGAAGCTAGATGTGTAGGGGCGAATTCATTCGCCCCTACACAAGGTTTTCTAATTCATTTTAGCTTCTGGTTTCTTCCAGAATCTGCTGGTTAGCAAGGCTTCCATCACAGCCATTTGATCGCCGAAATGTTTAACTACCAATACCGGAATCTTTGATTCGCTCATGATTTGCGAGGTAACGCTGCCTAAAAGAATGGTAGCGGCTTGACTCCGTCCACGAGTGCTGAGCACGATAAGGTCGACATTATTTTCTTCAGCCTGACGCAACACAGCATGAACGACATTACTGCTTTCTTCGAATAGTGGTTTCACGGTAATTCCGTTGGTATCGATAGGCGCAATAAATTTATCAAACGCCTCTTCTTCTTGGCCAAGGATAATTTCATCATGCTCTTCGTAACGAATGACCGATGGATCGAAGAAGACATGTAAAGCCAAACATTCGGACAGATTATTAAGACGAGCAACTTCTACGGCTTGGCTTAAACAGTCTGCTGATGGCTCCGAAAAATCCACGGGTACCATAATCTTAGTTATTTCAGCCTTGTAATCCTCTGGCACCATCCACACCGAGCAACTTGTGATCATTGCTAGATGACGAGCCAACGAGCGTTGATCTTCTCTATGGATGCGGTGACCCAGCAAAATAAGATCCGATTTAGTTTCCTCAGAAAACTGCACCAATTCATCCATCCTGCTGGTGCCTTCGATGGCTTGGAAATTGAGCTTCGCGTCGCCATTAAAGTAGCGTTTTACCTCTTCTTCCATCCGCTTCTTCAAGAGCCTTGCTGGCGTGGGGTTGTCTTTCTTATCTTGCGCGGTGATAACGTGTAAGAAGTTAAATTCTTTGCCTATGCCTAAACTGGCGAGTCTGGCGGCGTAACGTAACAAAGCGGCATCTTCATGATTCAGCGCTAACGGTACAGTAACGTTATAGAAACCGCCCGCCATCGCCAGGCGTTCTTGTTTGGCAGCCGAAGTCACTGGTTCAACTACATGTTTTTCATGATGAGGTTTATCGAAAAATCTCCGGGTGACGAAATAGATAATCAATGCGGAAAGTACACCGGTTAGAAAGTCGGTAACAGGCACCATCACTGCAGTAAATACCATTAAAGTAGCGTGAAATTTATTGTGACTAAGTACTTCTTTAATCTCGGAAACCTTGATCATATTGGTGGACACCCACAATAAGATACCGCCGATGCAGGCCATCGGTACCATTTCTAAATAGCTGGCAATGTAATACGCCAAGGTCAATTTTAATATGCCTTTAAAGTAACCCGCCAGCGGCGTTACGGCACCGGCTTTGATACTGGTTGCCGTTCGCGCTAAGGCACCGGTACAAGGAAATCCGTTGACCATCGGGGTGATGATTTGCACTAAACCTTGCCCCCAAAATTCTTTATTAGGATTGAAGGGCGTCCCGCGGTTGTCCGCCAGTCGATCAGCCATTGAGGAACATAACAAGCTTTCGATACCCGAAACAAACACAATCGCGGCCACATAATAAACAATATCTAACGATAAGGCTAAATCCAAAACAGGTATTACTGGCGGAGTAAAGACGAAAAAATTATTCGGAATAGAACCGTAAACATCCCGTACCAGCACAACGCCTTTACCTGCCATTACTGTGGCCGCCAATGCCGTGGAGGCTGCAATAGCCAGTAACGGTGCCGGAATGAATATCGAAATGCGTAACAGAAATTTAGTCAGTACAAATGTCATTACGCCCAGCGTCACCGACCAAATATTGATTTTATCGATATTGCCATAGGCTGTGACAATGTTACTTATGATCCCCCCAGTGAGATCTTCATCCTCGCCTAATAAATCCTTGAAACTTTCAATACCTAAAATCGATTCCAGATTGGTCAGGGCAATCACAACTGCGATACCGGCAGTGAAGCCAACGACAATGGAATTGGGTACTAATTTGGCATACTTGCCTAGCCCAAAAATCCCCATCAACATCAAGACAACACCGGCAATTAAAGACACCAGTACCAGGAAACCATGGGCCTGGGAAAAAGTGCCGCCGCCAGCTTCGCCATATTTAGCCATGAGTCCGGCGATAATCGGGATAAAAGCGGCCGTCGGTCCGTAAACCTGATATTTAGAGCCGCCCCAGGTGCGGCCTATGATACAGGCAAGGGCACCGGCAATAATGCCTTGTTCCGGCCGCAGTCCCATCGCCATTGCAAAGCCCATCGCCATCGGTATTGCTGTCATAGCAACGATCAGGCCGGCGCTGAAATCGCGATAAGTCGTTTTCATCCAGGTGTCGCGCGTTAAATCCTCGAAACGGCTATCCCAGAAAGTATTGAACTCCTTCAAGCGTTGCAGAATATCCCGCAGCATGCCCTGTCCGCTTTCCGACGCAGATGTTTGCTGATTGCTCTGTTTTGATAATGTTTTCATAAGTGGTGTGGTTCTAAGTTAGGCTCGAAAATATAGAAAGTCTTCAATGGGTTCCAAACTGTCATCATCGTAAAGTTAACCCGGACGGCAGATCATTTTTTAAATGACGAAAATAATAGTGAGCATGTTTATCGATCATAGTAATACTTCCTTTTTGTTAGTGACGAACCTGACCATACTTAATGGTTTAGGCGCGTGTTATGCTTAATTTAACCGTCAGGCTACTTCTGAATTTACATCCTAGCCTGTGAACCTTTCAGAAAGCTTTCACCTTATTTTTTGTAAACCATGAGAATTTTATTAATAGAAGATGACGCCGTTCTTGCTGATGGCTTGACCCATACACTCAGCGGTTCAGGGTATGTCGTTACTGTTGCAACCAGCGGAAACTATGCCCAGCAGCTACTGACAGCTCAGGATTTTGATCTGATTGTGTTGGATTTGGGGCTGCCGGATATGGACGGACTGGAATTGCTGCGCAAACTCCGGCACCGTAAAGTGCCATTGCCGATCATGATTTTGACCGCTCGCGACAGTGTTAACGATCGCATTATCGGCATTGAACAAGGTGCCGATGATTACATGAGTAAACCCTTTGAACTCAAAGAGTTGGAAGCTCGGATTCATGGGCTGATTCGCCGTTGTTACGGCGGCTTTAATGATGCGATAGTTTTAGGGCGATTAACCTTAGAGCCTCGTAATCATCGCTTATCAGTCGATGATCAACCGCTAACGCTATCGGCCAGAGAATATGGCGTGTTGGAGATTTTATTATTGCAGGCGGGCAAAGTCGTTAGTAAAGATCGCATTGCCCAGCGCTTATCTGTCGATGATGATGCACTGACCGATAATGCGGTAGAAATTTACATTCATCGATTACGCAAAAGGCTGGAACCTTATGGTGTGGTGATTCGCACCGTGCGTGGTTTAGGTTACTTACTGGAGGCAAGCGATGAATAACCCCCGTAGTCTTAAAAGCGTCATTTTATTGCGGCTAGCGATACCGCTGATTATTTTTATGGCCTTGGAAACCGTGGTGTCGTATTTCGTCACCTTGCATTACGTCGATAATGCCTATGACCGCTGGCTGCTGGATTCTGCTCGATCCTTAACCCAAGAAATCAAGCTGGATGCGGGTAAGGTGGTGGTCGATCTGCCGCCTGAAGCGCTGGAAATTTTTAAATGGGACGAATCAGATAAAACCTATTTCAAAATTATCTCCGCACAACAAGGCGTAATAGCGGGTGATAAATTTGTACCGGAGCCCTTTGACGACGATACCGATTGGACGCGCGCCGTTTTTTTAGATGAAACAATGTATGGCGAACCGGTGCGAGTGGTGTCGATGATGCTGCCCACCGAACCGGGTGCCGAAAAAATATTTGTGCATGTGGCAGAGACAGTCAACAAACGCCGCGCGATGATGATCGACATTCTCTTGGCTGACTTGGTGCCGCAATTGATATTGGTGTTGGTTGTTGGCTTATTTTTGTTGCGCGGTATAAAACGCGGTTTGCAGCCATTGCAACTGGTAGCCAATGAAATTGCCCAACGTAGTCCACGCGACTTGCGGCCGATTCCAGAACGACACGTCTACCAAGAAGTGCAAGTCTTGACCAACACCATCAATGAGTTGTTACAGCGCTTGGCCCATGGTATTGCCAGTCAACAACGCTTTATCGCCAACGCCGCCCATCAATTGCGTACCCCTTTGGCGGGTCTAAAGTTGCAAGCCGCGCGGGCGTTGCGTGAGCAAAATGTCGAGGCCATGCAGCCGGCATTAGAGCAGATTCAAAACAGCGCTGATCGCATGGCGCACCTGACGTCGCAGCTATTGGTTTTAGCCCGCTCCGAACCTATCGAAGGCGATTATGAATTAGTGCCGGTGGATCTAGTGGAGCTGGCCCGCAGCACGTGCATGGAGTTTGTGCCCAAAGCCTTACAGCGTAATATTGAGCTTGGTTTCGAAAGTGACGAGCCGGCGCTGATTATCAAAGGCGATGCCATTTTGCTGAGAGAACTGCTGGCTAATCTGCTCGACAACGCCATTACCTACGGCCATGAACATGGCAATATTCTGATCAAGCTGGAACGAAATCCGACACCATGCTTGATTGTAGAAGATGATGGACCAGGCATTCCCGAGTCTGAACGCCAACGTATATTTGAGCGTTTTTATCGCATTCCCGGCACTTCCGGAGTCGGTTGTGGTTTAGGTTTGGCGATTGTTAAAGAAATCGCCGATCTACACAAAGCGCGTTTGCAGCTCAGACCTTTTAATGAACGGGTAGGTACGCGAATTGAATTGAAGTTTGATTAGTTGTAAGGCCCGCACCTACAGCACTAAAGAACTTGCAAAGAGTTGGACGGCTTGCTCAGCAAATTAACCCGCACATCCATACTATTCAAAACGCAGCCTACGCCAAACTGGTGAAATATCGACACATCAGCGGCGTCGCGACCAAAGGCCACAATCACTCTGCCACCGCGAGGCCCGCTTTGGGTGGGATCAAACGTATACCAGCGTCCGCCGATATACGCTTCAAACCATGCATGCAAGTCCATTGGTTCAAGCTGATACAAATATCCCACTACCAGCCGCGCCGGAATGCTGATACTTCGACATAAGGTGATGGCCAGTTGCGCCAAATCTCTGCAGACACCATAGCCGCGGTTGTTAATATCAATGGCGGAGAGTGGTAAATCGCTGGAACCGGGAATGTAATTAATGTTGCGTTGTACCCAGTCATTAATTTGGCTGACTTGATCGTAACCGGGCAGGGCATCGGCAACGATCTCGCGCGCTAGATCACCAAACCGATCCGATTCACAATAACGGCTGGGTAACAGATACGGCAGAATCTGGTTCGGCAGGTTCTGGATTTCCACAAAATTAGCGCCGGGTGCGGTATCAATATTGTCGGGGGTGATGACCTCAAACGCAGTATGAACAATAAACTCGCCTGGCGGTGCCACCAGGCGCTGACAGAAATTGCCGACACTGTCTTTGTTTTCAGTGATGGGGACGCCGGGCTCAACAATGTAACTGGCTTTGGTAATGCGTTGCTGAGCGGCGCTTAATGGTCGCAGCATTAAAATTAATGCGGTGGGATCCTCGATCTGAAAATGCAGATCGCAACTGACTTGCAGTTTCATTGCGGTTTGCTGATCCGTGTCAGTGCTACCGGTTTCAAAGACCCACCCATTGCAGCTGATCGTAAGCATGTCTTAACCACACTTTTACGCGTTGCCGTTCCAGCAAGCCTAACGCATTCAAGTTTTCATAGTCTTTATTTTGGGCGGCCCAAAAGCTTGAGCTATTCGCGTCAATTTTGGTCATGACCGGTGCATGCAGTCGCTTCAAGTTAATCACTTTGGCGTTTAGCGCCAAGGCACGGTCTTTAACGCCTGAGGATTCTAAAATCGAAAATTTATCATCGCGTAGTTGGTTAAGTACCAGAATGTAATTTAAGCGAGAGCCATACTGATCAAGCAGCTTATCAAGCAAATCTACGCAATCTTTACCGGAGTCCATCACATTCCAGTAGGTCAGAGAAATGCCTAAGTCTTCGGCCAAGTCCAGCACACCTGATTCATCCAGCCACTTTGCCAGCGGATGATGGGTTTGGGCGGCCAGATCAACCAGAATCCTATGCTCAGGGTTCTCGGCGGCTGTTTCTACAATGGCGTCCAGACTTTCGTAATTATCGATGATGGTGGGCGATGCATAGTCTGAGTAAAAACGTAGCAATGAACCATGCGAACGGTCGGTATCAAAACCAATAAAGGGGATTTTGTTGCCAATCATGTACTGAGCCAGCACTCGCGCCACCACAGATTTGCCGACACCGCCTTTTTCACCGCCGATAAGATGAATCGTACTCATTGTTGCTCCTGAATTGATAAGGGTAATGTATTTGCTTTAGAGCCAAGCAATAAGCGAACCACTTTTATATTTTTGGCTCCTTTATCATTCCTTAGCTCATGCTTCGACAAGACTTTCCTGAGCTCAGCCGAAAGAGTCGCACGAATGAATAAGTTGATGAATTAATTATAAAACCGTTCGCACTGAGCTTGTCGAAGTGCAATTTTTACCGCTTCCCGTTTAAGAATTTAATCACTTGGATGGGCTGCACAGACGGATAGAGCGTGTCATTAACATCTATTTATTTCAAATTTAGCAATACTGCAGTGGGTGTTTTTGGTGCATCAAAGTGGTCTTTTGTTTCAAATTGGTGCGAGCTTTTGTAAATCATGTCGCCTTGTTGATTATAGGGAGCCTCGAAAAACACATTCCGATCATGGTTCGACAAGCTCACCACGAACGGAACTCATTGATTTGTAATGTACCGTTCGCATTTATGCCCTGTGGGTACTGAGTTTATCGAAGTGCATGGTTTTTCGAGGTTCCCTATACTTAATGTGTAACATTATTGGCTCAACAATTGCTGTGCTACTGTAGATTTAGCCCAATATGCTTAAAGCAAGCCTAATAATTTACTCATCAACGTCGCCTTAATTGACCATGAAACCAACTCAGAACGACCCATTAGAGGCCTATTTTCAGCAAGTGCAAGACATTATTTTAAGCCGCCAGCATTGGGTGACCGGCTTATTACCGGCCAGCACTGCTGTCACTGTGCACGGTAATTACACCGATGCCTGGGTGAGAGATAACGTTTACAGCATTCTTTCTGCATGGGGGCTGGCGCTGGCTTATCGACGGACAGGTGATAGCAACGACCGCGCTTATCTTCTTGAACAAAGCGTAGTTAAACTGATGCGGGGTCTGCTGACAGCGATGATGCGCCAGGCCGCAAAGGTTGAAAAATTCAAGCAGTCGCAAAATCCGCTGGATGCTTTACATGCCAAATACGACACTAAAACCGGTGCAGTGGTGGTGGGTGATGATGAATGGGGACATTTGCAGTTGGATGCGACGTCATTATTTTTATTGATGTTGGCGCAAATGACAGCCTCTGGATTGCGCATCGTTTTTACCATCGATGAAGTCAATTTCGTGCAGAATTTGGTGCATTACGTCAGCCGCACTTACCGGACGCCCGACTATGGCATCTGGGAGCGTGGCCATAAAACCAATCACGGCATTGCTGAGTTAAATGCCAGTTCCATCGGCATGGCAAAGGCCGCGCTGGAGGCATTGTCCGGATTTAATTTATTTGGTAAAGAGGGCGGACAAGCATCTGTGGTGCATGTGATCAGTGACGATATTGCCCGCACACGCATTACCCTGGAATCGCTGTTACCCAGAGAATCCATTTCTAAAGAGGCCGATGCGGCCGTGCTAAGTATTACCGGATTTCCGGCCTTTGCAGTTGATAATCAGGCGATTCGAGCGAAAACAGAAGCGATTATTTGCGAGAAACTTGAAGGCCGTTATGGCTGTAAACGCTTTTTGTTGGATGGTCACCAAACGGCTATAGAAGATAGTCATCGTATGTATTACGACCCGCATGAGCTAAAGCAATTCACTGATATTGAATGTGAATGGCCATTATTTTTTACCTATTTACTGCTGAATAGCTTGTTTACTGGTGATGTTGCCGCCGCCCAAAGCTATCGCGCAAAATTGGAAAGCTTGCTGGTTGAACACAATGGCCAACAGCTATTGCCTGAGTTGTATTTAGTGCCTATTGATTTAATTGCCGCAGAAAAAGCCAATCCGCATAGCCAGCAACGGGTGCCGAATGAAAACATTCCGCTGGTGTGGGCACAAAGCCTTTTTATCCTCGGCAGTCTTATTCAAGATGGTTTACTTGAAATCGATGATATTGATCCATTAGGCCGCTACAAAGTTGTTAAACACTCCCAAGATTGCCGACTGCAAATTCAGTTATTGGCTCAGGACGAAGCCGTACAAAACAGCTTGAAGAACTACGAAATTCATACGCAGACATTAGCAGAAATAGCACCCATACAGATTAGAGAGGCCAGTGAATTAGCTGAGGCTTACACCCATGTCGGCCGAAACGATCTTATCGGTTTGACGGGACGACCCATGCGTCAGTTACGAACCTTGGCAACATCCAAAATGTATGTGTTAGCTGGTGAGCGGCTGCTGTTTTTACCCCAGTGCCTTAATCAAAAAGGCTTTTATCTGGCGATGGATAACCGCTTGCTGATTCAGCGTCTACGCTTGGAATTTGCCTATATCTACAGGCATTGGGATAGACCGGGTAATCCGTTAGTGGTGATAACCATCAAGCACAATATGCTGGCCAATCAGCGAGAAATACTCATTGAATTTATCAAAGAGCTACAGCAAGGCGCGACGCAAGGGATTGCCTTACAACTTGGGACGCTGTTGGGTTTTGCCGAGTCTGCAAGCTACGAAAAAATTAATTATTTGCATGATTTTCAATTTTCCAAAGCGTCTTGGCAGGAATCAGAGCGACCCTTTTTTAATGTTTTGCCAAGCACCACCGCGATACCTAAGCCAATCGACACCTATCGAATTACAAAGTGGGAAATCGGTAGCGATGATGATCTTATCAAACAACTAAAAACCAACGCCAACCTCTATGCACAACTGGAAGTATTAAGCTTATTGAGCCTTCGTCATGGTCTGGATTACGACACCGGCTTAGCGAAAGACGGTACCGCCAGTTGTGTGCGTGGTTTACTGGAAGAAGTCTATGAGCGGGCTGGTGATCAGCATATTTGGTTTGTTGTTAGACGATGTGCCGGCTTACTGGGTAAATACGACATCAATCTGGAACAGGCCGCTACCGAGATTTTGGTTCGGCAACATGCACTGACCTTGGGTCGTGCCTACAGTGGCAGAGCAACATTGACGCGCCCTGCCGATTCCTCGGAAATTTTGCACATCATCCGCACTTATAATAATAACGATGCCAGCGAACACATCATTGTTCAAGAATTGGTGCTGTATTTAGGCATGTTAATCAAGTCCAATCCTGAGCTGTTTGCCGATATGCATACGGTGCGCGTCGGTCATATCCTGCAATTGCTCACCGTCAGACAACAACGTGAGTCAGGTTGCAGTACCTTGGATCAAGCGTTTAACGAAATCCTTTCCTTACCGCCGTATCAATTATCCATAAAAGTAAAAGAAACCCTGGAAGACTACAGCAACACCGAAAATCAATTGGATTTGGCGGAGATGCTGCATATTGAAGGCCCTCTAAATGAAGCCAGTTGTCGAGAATTAACCAGTGCGCGCTTCTCAACAAGTATGGATCCCAAAGACCAGATAGACATCAATGATTGGTATGGCTGGCGCGAACAGCAAGGCAGTGTCGGTAGGGAAAATGATGCGTTTTATGCCAATGTCTGGGGTATTTTGCACCATTGCACAGGCTTAACGATTGGCGACAAACTCAACAGTAAAAATCGCCTGGACAGTGAGACCACCTTGTCGCAGTCGACAGCAGGTGAGCAAAGTTTTAAATTGCACGTCAACCATTTGCTTAACAAAATTCAAGCGCCGGTGTATCGGCAGTTAACGGTTGAGGCTTTAAAAGCCATGGCATCTATTTTTCGTGAAACTCCGTCGCTGCATATTGATGATAATTTAGTTGCTGACATCATTATTGGCCATGCCGTTAGGATTAGTTGGTTACAATCGCACCCTGAACATGAAGAAAACTATGAAGAGAGTGCATCGTTAGCTTGGCAGGCTTTTTACCGATTACCGCCGCACCAAGTTGCCAACGGCATCCTCGATGCTTTAAACCATTTACTTAATAATTAACGAGGTAGATCGTGATATTAGCTGGCGATATAGGCGGAACCAAAACAGTATTAACGCTACTGACAAACAATGCCGACGGCACCCAGGCGTGCATAAAAGAAGAAACCTACCCAAGCCAACAATTTCCAGAATTTGACGACATTCTGACGGCCTTTTTACCTGCGGATGTGACGATCAGTTCTGCGTGTTTTGGTGTTGCTGGTCCGGTTGTTAATCAACGCTGCCAAACCACTAATTTACCGTGGTTGCTGGACGGGGAAGCGCTGAAATTAAAATTGGCTACGAGTAAAGTGAAACTGCTTAATGATCTGGAAGCCATGGCGCTGGGCATGTTGTATTTGCCGGCGCAAGAGCTGATAGAGTTAAATCCCAATGCACAAGTTCAAGCAGGCAATATCGCAGTAATCGCTGCTGGAACTGGCTTGGGTGAAGCAATTTTGTATTGGGATGGGTATAAACATCATCCTATCGCAACCGAAGGCGGCCACAGTGATTTTGCCGCGCAAAACGTCCAGCAAGATCAGTTGTTAGAGTATCTTAGAAAAAGTTACCCAGATCATGTCAGTTACGAACGCATCTTATCGGGCATTGGTTTTAGCCATTTGTACGATTTTCTTTGCGGCCATGGTTTTGCCCCGCATTGTCTTGATGTGCCGGAACTAGATAGTAAAGTTGATAGAAATGCCGTTATTTCTCAACTGGGCCTAGTGGGAGAAGATGCGTTGTGTGCAGAAGTAGTCAGGCTGTTTGTAGAACTATACGGCGCAGAAACAGGTAACTTGGCATTAAAGTCACTGGCGATAGGCGGAGTTTTTATAGGTGGCGGCATTGCACCAAAAATATTACCCGCTTTACAAAAAGGTGGCTTTATCGAAGCGTTTAAAGCCAAAGGCCGCTTTTTGCCATTGCTCGATAAAATCTCAGTGAAAGTATCATCAAACCCCCGCACGCCGTTGATTGGCGCAATTAACTATTTTGGGGGTTAGTTTTAAGCGTCAACCTTACGATCTTTCAAGGGAACCTCTAAAAATTATCCATTCATGCTTCGACAGGCTCAGCACGAACGGATAAGTTTTTGATTTAAATAAACCACCGTTCGCATTTATGCCCTATGGGTACTGAGCTTGTCGAAGTGCAATTTTTAGAGGTCCCCTCAATTTGAACATGCATGATCAAAACTTTAAAAATTTAATCTTGGATTATCCACGTGAAGCCTTGGCATTTTTCGCTCAGGAAGAAACCGGGGAAGATTTAAAACTAGCGAGGATTATTCCGATACGCCAGGAACAGTTAAAAGATAGATTGGGTGATCGCTTCCGTGAGCTTGACGTGCCCTTATTAGTAGAATGGCCGAATGGAAATCGCGAAGCCATTCTCTTTGTCCTTGAAGAAGAAACTCAAGCTAATCGTTTTTCAATTTATCGCCTTGCGCATTATTGTTTAGACCTGGCAGAGCTTATGGAAACCGATCGAGTTATTCCGGTAGTCATTTTTTTAAATCCTGGAACGCCGAAAACAAGCTTACAACTCGGTGGCGATAGACACAGCTACTTAGAGTTTCGATACCTATCCTGTGACTTAAAACGCTTATCCGCCAATGATTACAAAGACAGCAACAATATAATCGCCAGGCTAAACCTGCCCAATATGCACTACCCTAAAAATGAGCGGCTACAAATCTATTTAGCGGCACAATTGGGCTTGTTGCAAATTGAGCCGAATCTTAACAAGCAACGCAAATATATTGACTTTATCGATTTTTATGCCGATCTTAGTGAGCAGGAAATCATCGAATTCCAAACACATTACCTAAACAAAGAAGGTGAAATCATGGGGCTGGCACAAATACTAAAACAAGAAGGTCGTCAAGAGGGTCGCCAAGAAGGCCGTCAAGAAGGTCGTCAAGAAGGCCGACAAGAAGAATGCATTGCTTTTGTATCGCGGTTATTAAGACGCAAATTTGGCATCCATCCCGAACTCGACCAATCGCTAGTGATATTGCAAACATTACCCGTTGAAAAGCTGGAAAATATGGCAGAAGCAATTTTTGACTGGACTGACGTTAGTGATTTAACCGAGTGGTTAAGACAGCAACTTTTAGAAATTAATCGTGCAGAGTAGAGATAAACTTTGCCAAGTTTGCTCTTTTTAGCGTCAGTGCCATTAAGTAAAGTAGTTCGTAGACGTTCGCTAAGCGGAGCCGAAGCGAAAAAATGGTTATTACTATGATTAGGTTAGATTTATTCCTTATTTTCCTCAGAGAGAACTTTTCCGTTCATCTATCTTTCTATCACTATTGTGGTGAAGCCAGTCGAAGAATGGACGAAAAATTTTAGCTTGGAAATAAGCCGAGCGCACTTCGACATCTCGTCCGCTTCGATATGCATAGTCACTGGCATCCAACAAATATGACTAATTAGATTACTATCGTGATAATGCAGAATTTATAAGCGCGCGTTGGCAAGTATGAAACTATTTATTGAAATACCCAATGAACAGATTGCTCAAAAAATTGTATGGTTTTTGGAACATTTACAACATGAAGGCGTAAAAATAATTAAAACTTCAGAGACAAATTCTGATACCAAAACAATGTACACAGACGAATATATTACTGAACATTGGCAGGAGTTAATCTCAACAGGGCTGAGCAGCTATGATGAAAATTATTATAAAAGTGATCAGAATAAAAAAGACCGTGGCGCCTATTTGATGGAGAAACATAAGTGATCAATTTTGGCAAAACACCTGCATTGATCAATTGGGACCTCACAATAGCCCAGCATTGTCTTGAGGATTATCAGATACTCTGCTGCGCTAGTGATATTGCAAACATTACCCATTGAAAAGCTGGAAGATATGGCAGAAGCAATTTTTGACTGGACTGAAGTCAGTGATTTGACCGAGTGGTTAAAACAGCAACTTTTGGAAATTAATCGTGCAGAGTAGAGAGAAATTCCCCCACGTTTGCTGTTTCCAGCGCCACTGCCTTAAGTTATCTTCAACTAAGCAAACAAGACTTTTCACCAATTCTTTATCGGTCACGGATAGTTAAATACAAAGCTAACCAACTGTGATCAGGATTGGCCTTGCGCTTTTTCCTGCAACCAAATCTTGATTAAGGATTGGTAAGGTACATCTCGGGCATTGGCCGCTGCTTTAATTGAATCCAGCAGGTGTTGTGGCAGGCGCAGAGAAATGGTTTTGGTGGTTGGTTTGAGATTGACGAGAACCACCGATTGCGCATTGCCCCAATCCAAATTAACCGTCGCTAAATTTTTGAGGATTTTTGGGTAGGACATCCAGAAAAATCTTTACTCAAAAATAGTGACTCGCTTGTATAATCAAGCTAGCTTAACTGTCTAGCTAAAAGAGGTTATGTATGCAAATCGAACAATGGTCATTACAAGATGCCAAAAACAAATTCAGTTCCGTGGTCGATGCCGCGCAAAAAGGTAAGGCACAGGTAGTTACTCGTCGTGGCGTCCCTGCGGCAGTCGTATTATCTATCGAAGAGTTTGAAAAATTCCAACGTTTTGATGCCGCTCAATCGCCTTCCTTTATCGATCACTTACTCAGTATGCCTACTGATGACGGTGAATTTGAACGCATGGATGTTCAGCTAAGGGATTTTGAATAATGCCTTATCTGTTAGATACCGATATTCTGTCCGCAATTCGACGCAAGCAGCGTGATCCCAATCTGGAAAAATGGCTGCATAGCATTCAATCAGCAGACGTTTATCTCAGTGTTGTTACCCTGGGCGAAGTTGAACGAGGCATTAGTCAGCAAAGACGGAATAATCCGGAATTTGCTGAGGATTTAGAGCGCTGGTTAGATACTATTTTACTCAAGTATGAACAACGCATTTTGCCTCTGTCCGTCAGTATTGCACGACGTTGGGGAAAGTTGAGCGGAGAACTCGGTCATACCAGTGCGGATTTAATGATTGCAGCTACCGCTCTGGAACATAATTTGACTGTTGCAACACGCAATACCCGTCATTTTGAACCTACTCAGGTTTCCCTAATCAATCCATACCTTTATTGACACAAATATATTTGTGTACGCTTTTCTTGATACTAACGACAGTAATCAACATACAAAACATTTAAAAGCTGTCGATTTCCTAAAAAAATTTAGCACAGACAACCCAGTCATTATCTCTACACAAGTTTTGAGCTAGCACTATAGCGTTCTACTGAAGAACAAAATTAGTGACGAGGTAAACGAATTGTTCAACCCTGGTTTTAGCCTGATGCTTATTTCGTATTAGAGTTCTATAACAACTGGCGAACGGAGATTTAGGCTGTAAATGCTTTGAAAAGCAAAGAAACCATACCTGCTACAAGAAAACCTAGCATCCATTTCAAGACGGTAATCTCGGCTTTTAACAAAGCCAGATCCTGATCTATTTTATTAAATCGACTATCGTAATCAGCCATTGTTTTAGCAGCTGCTCTTGCTTTTTTCTTCAGAGGCACCAGCTTCTTTAAGCGCATCGTAAAGCTCGGCAATCATTGTACTCATATGCTATCCCTCAAAGATAAATTGTATTTGTAGTGACAAACCATTAATGCTGATAAAAATATTAAACGTGTAAAGGCTTTTTAGCCCTCTTTTGTAGATTAAGTGCAAAAAGGATTTTTGACTACTGAACCTCCCTTTTAAAATTATAAGTGGGTGGCAAGCATTAGTCACCTTATCGTTTTTAGAAGCCACCTTAAGGCCCACTTTGGGCATTGGCCGCTGCTTTAATTGAATCTAGCAGGTGTTGTGGCAGGCGCAGAGAAATGGTTTTGGTGGTTGGTTTGAGATTGACGAGAACCACTGATTGCGCATTGCCCCAATCCAAAAAATCAGTTGAATCATGCGTTTCCCAGAACTGCCGTTCTTCAACTTCACTGGCAAATTTTGGAATAGTTTTAAGATGCTTGCTCATAAATGTTGCGCTCCTTTTTATGCATATCTCTCGCCGAGATCACGCGAATATGGGTATATTGATGACGCAAAGTAAACGTGATGTGTAAAACCGATCCTGATGAGGCTTGCCTAATGCATGAAACTTGGGCTCCGCTTGGCTGTGTTTGACATCTGCCAACAAAAGCAAAGGTACATTAAAGAATACCTGCTCGGATTCTGCTGTCGATACTCCGTGTTTGCTGTTTTTACGGCTTTTACCTTCGTCCCAGTCGAATCCTATAATCTCGGATAAATCGATCATATTTGTATATTATGGAACGTGAATTCAAGTAATAAGTGCATAACCCACCAATTTTTCAGCGTCCATGCCGGATAGTTCGCGAAACACCTCGTAAGGCGTCTTGAAGCCCAGACACTTCCTTGGTCTGTTGTTGAGTTTATGCACAGCTTCTAACAC
>JAUYBL010000013.1 GCA_030693065.1 Methylococcaceae bacterium
GGATGCCTGCATGGATGCAGGTAATAGGGCAATGCAGGAGCAATTGCCGAGAGGGTTGGGGTGAGGAGATTAAAATCAATCACTTAGATTCCCCTCATCCCAACCTTCTCCCGCTGGAGAAGGGGCCAAAAACTTGTGTAGATACCTATGCCATTGCCCCCAGCAGTAACCGCCTACTTACTGTCCAAGGCCCGGCTGCTAAAACCTACAGCTACGATGCCGCAGGCAATCTCACCAGCGCCGCCGCCACGACCTTCACCTGGAATGCCGCGGGGCGATTATCTAAAGCCGCCAGCGGCGGACAAAATTATACCTACACCGATAACGGCCTGGGCGAGCGCATCCTTAAAAACGGTACGACTCTCGCGAACGGCCCCTACCGCTTTGTCTATGACCACGCCGGACACCTGATCGGTGAATACGACAAAAACAACAGCCTAAAACAAGAAACCGTCTGGATGGGCGACACCCCGGTAGCGGTAGTCAAGTCTGCTCCGGCGCCCCAGCAAATCCATGTGTACTTCATCCAGGCCGACCACCTCAATGCGCCCCGAGTCATCCTGAACAATGCCAACACCCCCGTCTGGCGCTGGGACACCGCCGATGCCTTCGGCATCACCCTGCCCAACGAAGACCCCGACGGCGACGGCAACACATTCGAATACAACCTGAGATTCCCCGGCCAGTATTACGACCAAGAAACCAGCTTGCACTACAACTACTTCCGGGATTACGATCCCAGCACTGGCCGGTATATTGCCAGTGATCCGATTGGGTTGAGTGGGGGATTGAATACTTATACGTATGTTGAAAACAATCCTTTAAGGTGGGTTGATCCATCTGGTCTAGTTGTTGATTTCGATGGCCCTGATAAAGCCGTTCAAGTCCTACAGAATACCTACAATAAAATAAAAACAACTGAGAAAGGTCGTCAACTATGTGAAATTTTAGAAAACTCACCAGACACTTATCTCATTACTAACAAATTTCCTTACAAAATTCCTGGATTTAAGCCTGATAAAGCTTTTTATCATGAAGTAAGTAAAACTATTATTGTTGATCCTACATATCATCCAAGGTTGACTACAAACGAAGGCCCTCAACGTGCCCCTACGGAATCAATCTTGGGACATGAGATAGGTCATGCGGCGACTGGCATTGAAGATGATGGGCCAAATAGAATGAATAATGTCAATGCCAATGAAAATCCAATTAGACAAGAGCTTGGTTTGCCAAGCAGGACAAATTACTGATGATAATATTTAAGTCATTAATTTTATTTATTACCTTGCTTAGCATATCTGGAAGTACATTGGCTTGTAATCGTAGTGATATGTTGAAGGTTTACTTTTTCTTTTTTGGTGACGACACGTATTTGCCAATTAAGATTAAAGACTTAAAAAATAAATCAGATAGTTTTTTGATGCGCAAGGACGATTTTCCCCAACTTATACTTAATTCCAAGCCTGCAAAAGAAGGTTGGTTTGAAAATATTAGAATGCGAGTAAAAGCAAAGGATGGAGCATATTTTTTTAATAAAGATGGTGTAATTTATTTCAACAAATCAATAATTGGTCAGCTTGACAAGGAAGTTCTAAATAGCCTTGATTTTGGTTTTGGATTATATGAGGCAAAAACGTGTTCACCGCTCAATGTCAGAATGATTAATTTATTAGGCCGAAGCAATAATACTCAAATTAAAGAATATCTTGAGAAAGTAGGAGATTTGGCCGATTGGCGTACAAATGGTTTTGTAGGTTATAAAAAAGAAAAGAAATAAGCCTTGTGGGTTGCATGTTTTTCGCAACCCAACATTTAATCTAAAGTAATGACAGCAGTCCGCCTAGCAAAACCAAACGCTCTGGACTATTCAAACCAACAAATGGTTCGATTACTGCAATTGATGTTATGGCCGTTATTGCTAGTAACATTCTCGGTCAACGCCAGTTAAATCGCACTAACCTGAACCAAAACGACAACAGCTACCAGCCCATCCACCATGGCTGTGACCAGTAACCGCTTGCTTATAGATGCAAGGCCCAGCTGCTAAAGTCTAAAGCTGTGAAATATCACCTGCGACAGCAATACAACTATTACTTAGAATACCAACTGCCGTTAATACAAAACGACCAATAGCACGCAGAGCTCTTTCAAAACAGAATCGTCCCCCCGTTTTTGATTAGTAACGCGCTGATTTAATAAAATATACTTGTTAAAAGCTTGGGTGGATCTTAATTGGCTATCGCGTGCCAAAAACCACAATAGTTTTACCATGCGCGGTAATTAAGCCTTTGTCTTCCAGTTCTTTTAAGACACGACCAGCCATTTCTCTTGAGCAGCCGACAATTCGGCTGATTTCCTGACGGGAGATATGCAATTGCATGCCGTCGGGATGGGTCATCGCATCAGGTTGTTTGCATAGGTCTAACAGTGTTCTTGCAATACGGCCTTCCACATCCATAAAAGCCAGGTCGCATAAGTTTCGGCTGGTTAACAGCAACCGGGTTGCCAATTGTTCACCGAGCATAAATAGCAGTTCAGGCGCGTAAGGTAAAAGTTCTTTTTTTAGCAATTGCCGGAAACGATCGTAGCTGATCTGTGCCAAATGACATGCTTCGCGGGTTTTGACACTGACTTTGCGGATTTCGGCACCCTTAAAAACGCCAATTTCGCCAATAAAATCGTTTTTATTAAGATAGGCAAGAACCAGTTCATGTTGTCCATTGGTGTCTTCCGCGCAGATAGTAACGGAGCCATCGACAATAAAGTAGAGATTATCAGCAGTGTCCCCCGATCGAATAATTGTAACTTTAGACGGATATGCTTTCTTGTGGCAGAAGGTTAAAAATTGTTCCAGGGCTTCTTTATGAGAATTTTCTTGCGAGAATAGGTTCATGATTTTTAGTTATCCAGTAGTCATTATCGCCAATATGGTGATTATAGTTAAAAAATCAATAAGGCTGCTCCGTCAATAATTATTAATATGCTACCCTATGTCCCATTTTTAAATAGGAAAAAACAAATGCAAGCAACTGTCAAATGGGTAGATGGCGTGATGTTTGTCGGCGAATCAGGTAGTGGCCATGCCGTAGTGATGGATGGGCCGCCAGATCATGGGGGCCGCAACGTCGGTATGCGGCCTATGGAAATGATTTTATTAGGGCTGGGCGGTTGTTCATCGTTTGATGTTGTGCAAATTCTGCAAAAAGGCAGGAATGAGATTGTAAATTGCGTGACGGAGCTCACAGCAGAGCGAGTTGATGCGGTACCAAGTGTATTTAGTAAAATTCATCTGCATTTTATTGTCACCGGGCGCGATTTAAAACCAGCAACGGTTGAGCGTGCGGTAAAATTGTCGGCAGAAAAGTATTGTTCTGCTTCTATTATGTTGGCTAAATCGGGGGTGGAAATTACTCACGATTTTGAAGTGATCGAGGTTTAATGTTTTGACTAATAAATTGCAACTACACGGCTTTAATAATTTAACAAAGTCTCTCAGTTTCAATATCTATGATATTTGTTATGCGCCAGCGGAGCAGCAGAACGCTTATATAGAGTATATCGATGAAGCTTACAACGCTGATAAGCTTACGCAAATTCTTAAAGATGTCGCCGAAATTATCGGTGCGCAAATTCTTAATATTGCCCATCAAGATTACGAGCCTCAGGGTGCCAGTGTCACCATGTTGATTTCGGAAGGTCATGATTTACCGCCTATCAGTATGAATAGCCAATCGCCAGGGCCGTTGCCGGAAACTGTGCTTGCGCACTTGGACAAAAGCCATATTACTGTACATACCTATCCTGAAAGCCACCCTGATAATGGTATTAGTACCTTCCGTGCTGATATTGATGTATCAACTTGCGGACGCATTTCACCGTTAAAAGCGCTTAATTATTTAATTCATAGTTTTGAGTCTGATGTTGTGACGATGGATTACCGGGTACGTGGCTTTACTCGTGACATCTCCGGTAAAAAACATTATATCGATCATAAAATTACTTCGATTCAAGATTACATCGCCCTTGATACCCAAGATAGCTATCAAATGATCGACGTGAATGTCTATCAAGAAAATATCTTTCATACCAAAATGATGCTCAAAGAAACCGAGCTCGAAAATTATTTATTTGAAAAAGAAAGCAATCTCACGGCTGAGCAAAAAGTTGAAATCGAGCAAAAGCTTCGCAAAGAAGTCACAGAGATATTTTACGGGCACAACTATCGTCAGCAATATGAAGAAGTCAAAAGTTAACGAGTGACAAAAGTATTGGCGGCCGAAAGGCCGCTTTTTTATTTTTAAGGGTATAACTTTTTGCTTATTGCAGCTTAAACAACGACTAACAAGAACTTCCAACGGCTTTAACCCGAAAATGGGATTTTTATTAAAACTTAAGGGGATTTTGCTGTGGAATATGGGCCTCATTGTTTGCTGCGGTTGTGTTCAGGTTATAATGGCTACCAGTTACTGAATGATGGGTGGTTTTTCGGTGTTTTTTATCGATTACGGTCAATGGTTATAGTCTTGTAAAATAGTACCGGCCCGGTTATTTTTAGATGATTGCTTAGGAAGAAAATGGCACAAAAACTTTATATTCAAACCAATGGCTGTCAGATGAATGAATACGACTCTGACAAAATGCGCGATGTACTTCAGGCTTCCCATGGTTTTGAGTTGATCGACGACCCTAAACAAGCAGATGTCTTGTTGTTAAATACCTGTTCAATTCGCGAAAAAGCACAAGAAAAGGTGTTTTCAGCCCTAGGTAAGTGGCGTCGTATTAAAGACAAGCGTCCCGATGTAATTATCGGTGTTGGTGGGTGTGTCGCCAGTCAAGAAGGCGATGCGCTGCAAAAACGTGCGCCCTTTGTAGATATTGTGTTTGGTCCGCAGACCTTGCATCGTTTGCCGCAGTTGCTGGATGCTGCGCGTAGTCAGCACAAGCCGCAAGTTGATGTGTCATTTCCCGAGATTGAAAAATTTGATGCGCTGCCCGAACCTCGGGCTGAAGGGCCAAAAGCGTTTGTGTCAATAATGGAAGGTTGCAGTAAATACTGCACATTCTGCGTAGTGCCTTACACTCGAGGCGAAGAAATTAGTCGGCCTTTAGACGATGTAATTGCCGAAATAACCTCTTTGGCAAAACAAGGCGTGCGGGAAGTCAACTTACTCGGACAAAACGTTAATGCTTACCGGGGCGTGATGAGTGATGGCGATATTGCCAACTTTTCATTGTTACTGCATTACGTTGCGGCGGTCGACGGTATTGATCGCATTCGTTTTACCACCTCACACCCTATCGAATTTACTGATGATGTGATTGAGGCGTTTGCGGAAATCCCGCAGCTAGTCAACCATCTACATTTGCCGGTTCAAAGCGGCAGTGATCACGTGCTACAAATGATGAAGCGAGGTCATAATCGGGCCTATTACATCGAAACTATTCGTAAGCTCCGGCAAGTGCGGCCCAATATAGCGCTGTCATCGGATTTTATTATTGGTTTTCCTGGTGAAACCGATGCTGAATTTGAGCAAACCATGTCGTTTATCGAAGAAATCGGCTTTGATTTGTCATTTAGCTTTATTTATAGCCAACGCCCCGGTACGCCCGCCGCAGAATTACCGGATGATGTACCTGCAGACGTTAAAAAACAGCGTTTGGATCGCTTTCAGCAACGTATCAATGAGATGGCGACGGCTATATCGCAAAGCATGATCGGTACTGTGCAAACCGTTCTGGTAGAGGGGCCGTCTCGGAAAAATCCGTTGCAAATGCAAGGACGAACTGAGAATAACCGCGTGGTAAATTTTATTGGCCATCCTCGTTTGGCTGGGCAATTTGTTGATGTGTTGATTGCTGAAGCCCTACCAAATTCTTTACGCGGTCGAATGGTTGAGTCGGCCGTCGATAAAATTCTTGCTACTAACTAAATGTCTTTCATGATTTCACAGGAAATTACCTTAACGCCAGCAGATAACGACAGATTAGCTGATTTTTGTGGCCAATTTGATGCGCATTTACGGCAGATTGAATCCCGCTTGCAAGTTGAAATTGCCAATCGCGGCAATCAATTTAAAGTGACCGGCCTAGAAGGTTCGGTGCAGGCCGCCTGCGCAGTCATGCATAAACTATTTGAAAACACTGCGAACGAATCTATTACCTCTGAATTAATTCACTTGGCTATGCAGGATGCCTCAATAGACCAAGTGCTTGTCAGTGTCGATAACGCTGAGGTACCTGCTGTCGCTATCAAGACTAAGCGCGGCATGATCCGTGGACGTGGCGCCAATCAGCAAGGCTATTTACGCAAAATCATGACTCATGACATCAACTTTGGTGTCGGGCCAGCCGGTACCGGCAAGACTTATCTAGCTGTCGCTTGTGCCATAGAAGCCTTACAAAATGAAAAGGTCAGTAAAATTATTTTGGTCAGGCCAGCGGTAGAAGCCGGAGAAAAACTAGGTTTTTTACCCGGCGATATGGCGCAGAAGGTCGATCCCTACTTACGACCTTTGTACGATGCTCTCTATGAAATGCTCGGTTTTGAGCGTGTGGAAAAAATGCTTGAAAAAGGTGTTATCGAAGTCGCGCCGCTGGCATTTATGCGTGGACGTACCTTGAATGATGCCTTTATTATCTTGGATGAAGCGCAAAATACCACCGTTGAGCAAATTAAAATGTTTCTAACTCGGGTAGGTTTTGGCTCTACTGCTGTCGTCACCGGCGATGTTACGCAAATTGATTTACCCTCAGAAAAAATGTCTGGTTTGCGGCATGTTCTGGAGGTTTTAAAAGAAGTTGAAGGTATTAGCTTCACTTTTTTTGGTGTGCGCGATGTGGTTAGGCATCCATTAGTTCAGCGTATCGTTTTAGCTTACGAAGCCTACGAACAAAAAAATCAAATCAAACAATGAATCAACTAGAAATACAGGACGTTTTTCACTCGGAAGGCCAACCCACAAAGGAACAATTTCAAAGTTGGGTCGACGCGGCACTGGCTGATTATCGTAAGGATGCCGAGTTAGTTATTCGAATTGTTGACGAGCAACAAAGTGCGGAACTTAATCAACAATACCGGCACAAACAAGGCCCCACCAATATTTTAAGTTTTCCGATTGAATTGCCAGATGGCGTGGAATTGGATTTGCTAGGTGACCTGGTAGTGTGTGCCCCTGTTTTGGAACGAGAAGCTCTGCAACAACATAAAGCACTGATCGATCATTGGGCACACATCATTGTGCATGGTGTACTACATTTGCTGGGTTACGATCATATCGATGACAGCGATGCCGAACAGATGGAAGCGCTAGAAATAGCTATCCTGAACACATTAAATATTAAAAATCCCTATACAGAGGTTACAGAAGTATGAGCGACGAACAGCCCCCCAGTAGACACTCCCCGCAAAGAAGCTGGGTCGATAAAATCAGCCATTTGCTCACAGGGGAGCCACAAGACCTGGAGGATTTACTCGAAATTTTGCGCGAAGCCCGCGAAAAACGACTGCTCGATACCGATGCCTTAGCAATGATTGAAGGTGTCTTGCAAGTATCCCAGATGCGGGTCAGAGATATTATGATCCCGCGTATCCAAATGGTGGTTTTGCCCAGAGATGCCGAGCTGGAAACCATCATGCCGCTGGTGACCGAGTTTGGTCATTCACGTTACCCTGTTATTGACGGCGATCGTAGCAAGGTAGTCGGCATACTGTTGGCAAAAGACTTACTTGCGAAAGTGTTCGATAGTAAAACTCTAACCGTTGAAGAAATCATGCGGCCGGCTGTTATTGTGCCGGAAAGTAAGCGCCTCAATGTGTTGCTTAAAGAGCTGCGTACCAATGGTAATCATATGGCAGTGGTGGTCGATGAATACGGTCAAGCAGCGGGTTTAGTCACCATCGAAGATGTGTTAGAGCAAATCGTTGGTGATATTGAGGATGAGCATGATGATCATGAAGATGAAGGCTACATTTTTCAACGTAGCGAGAACGAATTCATGATCAAAGCCTTGACCCCTATGGACGAATTTGATGAACATTTCGGTACCGCCTTGGCAACTGATGAATATGACACTATCGGCGGCTTTATTGTTAGTCAGCTTGAGCATATGCCTACAAAAGGTGAAAGCTTGGTTGTAGATAACCTGCGTTTTGAGGTAATTAGAACGGATAGCCGTCGCGTGTACTTAGTAAAATTAAAAATCATTGAGTAGAGTAACTATGAGCGGTCAAACTATATTGGTAACAGGTGGTGCAGGCTATATCGGCAGTCATGCCTGCGTTGAATTGTTGGATGCTGGTTTTAACGTTGTGGTGATTGATAATCTTGCTAACAGCAAAATTGAATCCTTAAATAGGGTGCGGCAAATTACCGGTAAAGAGGTGACTTTTTATCAAGGCGATATTCGTGCTAAACAAGTCTTAACAGAGTTGTTTAGAAAGCATGAAATCAGTACGGTAATTCATTTTGCTGGACTGAAAGCGGTGGGCGAATCTTGCGAGCAACCACTCAATTATTACCACAATAATGTCTACGGCACCTTAGTATTGCTGGAAGCAATGCGCGAGGCGAATGTTAAACAGTTGGTTTTTAGTTCATCTGCCACAGTGTATGGCGAATCAGATTCCGCCCAATATTCGGAACATTTTCCTCTGGGTCCAATCAATCCTTATGGTCGATCCAAGGCCATGATTGAAGATATATTAAGAGATTTATCGACGGCAGATAGCATTACCAAGTCAGCATCACCATGGAAAATTGCTTTATTACGCTATTTCAACCCCATCGGCGCCCATGAAAGCGGCTTGATCGGTGAAGATCCCAATGGCATTCCTAACAATTTAATGCCTTATGTGTCGCAAGTTGCCATTGGTAAGCTGCAACAGTTGTCGGTGTTTGGTGATGATTATCCTACTCGAGACGGTACCGGTATTCGCGATTACATACATGTCGTTGATTTGGTAAAAGGACATATCAAAGCCATTGCCGCGCTAACAGGCGAAGGCTTCCAGCAGGGTGGTTGTAAAGCTTACAACTTAGGGGTCGGTAGAGGTTGTAGCGTATTGGAAATTATCAACACTTTTGAAAAAGTCACCGGTCACAAGGTGCCTTATAAAATTTCGCCTAGACGAGCTGGAGATTTAGCAGAATGCTACGCAAATCCTGAGCTGGCCTTGAAGGAGATACACTGGCAGGCGGAAAAAACCTTAGATGATATGGTTGCCGATGCTTGGCGTTGGCAGAGTAAAAACCCTGGCGGCTATGCCTAGTTCCTGCCTTCAAATACGTGTGATTTAAATCATTCGATAAAGCTTCCTGCAAACGCTTTAAATCAGCGGTGTTTTTCAATCTGGAATAACAATGACAAAACATTTCCCCCCGGCTGCATTGTTATATTGTCTGTTTGTTATCTACGGTAGTCTGGTCCCATTGGACTACAAGCCCATGCCTCTTGATGAGGCAATTAATCAGTTTACGCATATTCGGTTTCTTAGCTTGGGTATGGCCTCCCGGGCCGACTGGGTAGCTAATATCTTGCTTTACATTCCCTTGGCATTTTTGTCTTTAGGTAGTTTTAGTCGTCTCAATCATCCTGTTGCCCGCAGCTTTGCAACATTATTTGTCCTGTGCTTTTGTTTGGCACTCGCTGTTGCCATTGAATTTACCCAGCTATTTTTTCCACCTCGAACTGTATCAGTTAATGATTTAATTGCTGAAACACTAGGTACACTTTTGGGTGTCGGGCTTTGGCATGGTTTTGGTCGGTATTTGATGAAATTATATCAACGCATGATGTCGGGCGGCTTTTTGTCGATTAATGCCGCCATTACTTTCTATGTGTTGATTTATCTAGCTTTAAGCTTTTTTCCTTATGATTTCGTTACAGGGCAAGCTGAGTTGGAAGTAAAGCTTGCTACAAGTAATGATGCGTTGATTTTGTCAATGGAGGCATGCGCCGAAGATATGCCTCGGTGTTTAGTGAAATTATTGGTCGAAGTGCTGGTGTTAATTCCACTTGGTGGACTAATAGCGCTACATCCATATTTCCCTCACAAATTGCTTACCGCTGCATTAACGGGGTTCTTTTTAGGATTTTTCATCGAAATTGTGCAGCTTTTTATGGTCTCAGGGGTTGCGCAGGGCATCTCGGTATTCACCCGTATGCTAGGCGTGATGGCGGGCACCCTGCTGTGGCAGTTTTTGAGCAAGCAACATTTTGCTGACTGGGTGAGTCGTATTAGGCCGACCCTGCTGCTATCGTTACTGCCTTATATTGCGTTGGTGCTCATTGTTAACGGCTTTACTCATGGAGAGTGGCTGACCGTTGATCAGGCCCTAGCAAAATTGGCAGAGACAAATTTTCTTCCGCTCTACTACTTTTACTACACCACTGAAACAGTGGCGTTGGTCAGTTTATTAAGCAATATCGGAACGTATCTGCCGATTGGTTTAATTTATTGGGCGTGGTCTTTAACAACCGATTCAACAAAAAAAATACATTGGTTTTGGGTCGGTTTAACAGCTGCATTTTTGGCGGTCATTTTGGAAGCAGGTAAGCTTTTTCTCGCGGACAAACATCCAGATCCTACTGATATATTTATTGCATTCGCGGCCGCAGTTGGTAGCTATTTGTTTATGCGGCGACTAATGCGGGGACCAAGTCAGCAGGCGCATGTTGAGGCTGAGATGGCTGAATCTTACGTTGAACTACCGCCGCTTAACCGCAAAATTTCTTATGAAATTGACCCAAAAGGCAGAGTATTTGCAATCGGATTGATAGCCATTATTGCTGATGCATTGGTGACTTATCCTGTTGGCGCAATATGGCTGGCCGGATTTTTTTGCGTTTATAGCTATCTGTTATGGCGCTTTCCTATGGCTTGGCTAATTGCTATCCCCGCGCTGTTACCCATATTAGATTTTGCCCCATGGACAGGTAGATTCTTTTTCGATGAATTTGATTTGTTGGTGTTGACAACCTTAGCTGTTTATTTCTGGCGTATGCCTAAACAATTGGCAACGCCTTTATTTACTAATTCCACTCGCTTAGTGTTGTGGGCATTTATTTTTGTTTTTACGATTAGTTTGTTGAGGGGGTTACTGCCATTAGCGCCGATAGATGCCAATACCTTTACCAGTTATTACAGTAACTACAACAGCCTACGCGTTGCAAAAGGTGTGGTGTGGGCGTTGTTGCTATTGCCGTTGTTAAGGCGTGCGATTCAAGATTATCCGCAAGCCAAAAACTATTTTGTCTATGGCGTGCTGGCAGGGCTTAGCGGTGTTATTGGCATCTCAATATTGGAAAGAATTTTGTTTCCTGGATTAATTAATTTTGCCACCGATTATCGCATCACTGCTTTGTTTTCCAGTATGCATACAGGTGGTGGGCATATAGACGCTTATCTTGCTTTGGTTTTACCCTTCATTACGCTATTGATGTTTGAGTCATCGCTGATAATAAATATTATGGGTGGGTTCTTCTTAATTGCTGGGATTTATACGCTACTCATAACTTTTTCCCGAGGAGCTTATCTGGCCTTTGTCGTCTCTATCTTTGTGTTGATTATTGGCTTAATCATTAATTTTAAACGCAGACAAGGCGGAATTGCCGGAAAGATTATTGTGCCAGCGCTGTTACTAATTATTGTACCGATAGTTTCTATGCCGATTGTGCAAGGTGATTTATGGCAGCAAAGATTAAGTTCCATCAGCAAGGACATGCAAACGCGCATCACGCATTGGCAAGAGATCTTGCAATTGCGTGATGACACAATCGCTACGGATCTGTTTGGCATGGGCTTGGGAAGTTATCCCCGAACTTATTACTTAATGACCATCGCTGATAAGCCATTGGCAACGTATCAAATAGAAACCGAGCGTGATAATAATTACCTAAAGCTTAGTGCCGGCGGTTCTCTTTATCTAGGGCAATATATTCAACTTACACCACACACGCAGTACACATTGGTCGCCGACTTACGTAGTGATTTTGATAGCGTATCTGTTAGTGTCCCGATCTGTGAGAAATCTTTGTTATATTCATTTCGATGTATTGGCAATGTGTTAACAAACAAGTCCATACCCGGACGCTGGGAAAATATTAAACAGACTATTGATAGTGGCGAGTTAACAGAAGATGGGCGTCTGAGCTGGCGGCCCGTTCAGCTGGCATTGGTGAATGCCAATAAAAAAAGGTCGGTTGATGTTGATAACATCAAATTGCTGGACACATCAGGTCACAACCTTCTTGCCAATGGCGATTTTAGTCAAGGTAGCGACTTTTGGTTTTTTATTACCGATGATCATCAGTCCGGTAATGTTGATAACTTGTGGGTGCAGCTACTATTTGATCAAGGTTGGTTGGGGATAATTACTTTTTTACTGCTAACTATTAAGGCAGTGGTCACGCTCTGTAAAACACTTTCTGCCGATAGTCTTGCAGTCGTTTTATTAGCATCTTTAACTGGATTTTTTACCGTAGGATTGGTTGCTAGCCCTTTTGATGCGCCTAGGCTAAGCCTATTGTTTTTCCTTATAGTTTTTCTTGCAGTGCGGGAATTACCCAGACAGGCCCCGTTAAGACCTTAGGGAGCCTCGAAAAACCCATTCCGTTCATGGTTAGACAAACTCTCCACGAACGGAAGTCATTGATTTATATAATGCCGTTCGCACTGAGTTTATCGAAGTGCAGGGTTTTTCGAGGTACCACTTAGTGTGCTGGTATCGTAGTAGTTTATATTCAAGAAAGTTAAAATGTGGATGGCAAAATTACTGCTAGTATTATCGAAGCATACAACAACTGATATGTTTACTATGAAAGCAGTGTAAAGGACGAGGTAAGTCAATGAGTATGGGAAACAGTCAAAAATGTCGGTTTTTTTTCAATCAATACACAAGAATTTCTGCAATTGCCTTTTGTCTTATTAGCTTCGAAGAAAATGTTAATGCCCAAGTTACGCTTGCCGATACCGTAGAAAAAGTAAAACCCAGTGTTGTTGGTATTGGTACATTTATGCCTAAACGCAGTCCGCGTGCATTATTTCTTGGGACTGGTTTTGTTGTTGGCAATGGCGAAGTGGTGGTTACCAATGCGCATGTTATTCCTGAGGCTTTAGATAGGGACCACCTGGAAGAGCTGGCAATATTTTATCGAAATGGCACAGATGAAAAAATTGTTACCGCGACAGAAATTGCAGTGGACAAAGAGCATGATTTGGCAGTGCTGAAATTATCCGAAGGGCGTTTACCGCCTTTCAAATTGGGTAATGTCTCTTCGGTAAGAGAAGGCCAGCTCTACGCTTTTACCGGGTATCCCATCGGGATGGTATTAGGGCTTCATCCCGTGACGCATAGAGGGATTATTTCAGCTATTACTCCAGTTGCCATCCCCTTGATTAGGACTGATAAGCTCAACGAGAAGTTACTAAAACGCTTGCAGGATCCTTATCCGGTATTTCAATTGGATGCTACCGCTTATCCTGGTAACAGCGGTAGTCCATTGTACGATACTGAATCAGGCGAGGTTATTGGTGTTATTAACAAAGTATTTATACAAGAAAGTAAAGAAACAGCGATAACTAAACCAAGCGGCATTACTTATGCTATTCCTGTTAATCATGTGGAAAAAATGTTACGTGATAAAAAATTATATTGAGATATTAAACAGCCAAATTTCATTGGTTGAGTTATAAACGCAGAGAAATAATATGATACGTATTTTCCGACACTATATATCAAGAGCCTATTTATGGCTGGTATTCATTGAGTTTATTATTTTTTTTGCAGCTATGTATTTTGGCAGCAACGTTCGGTTTTTAGCCGCTGAATCCTGGTATACACAACAGGACATGCTGATAGCAAGTGCTGTATTTTCAGTGGTACTGACACTAACTTGCTCAGGATTAGGCTTATATAGAAGAACATTGAGTTGGGAAGATTACAATTTATTAGCTAGAACATTTGTCAGTTTTTTACTGACGCTATTTGTAATTGTTAGTATTTATTATTTTCTACCTACTTTTCTTATAGGCAGAAGTGTATTGCTTTATGCAATTGGTTTTGCATTTACCGGTTTGATGTTGACCCGATTTTTGTTTTACCGATTAGTTAATATTGAAAATTTAAAAAAGAGAGTGTTAATAATAGGTGGAGGAAAAAAAGCTCACAGTCTTATTTCATTGAATGAATCCTTCATTTATAAAGGTTTTACTATTGCCGGATTTATTGTATTGCCAGATGAAGAATCTATGATTGAGGATCACCTAACAATTCCTTTAACTAATAAGCTAAGTGATATTGTTGAGCAACATCGGATTGATGAAATTGTTATTGCTCTGGACGACAAGCGTCGGGGCATGCCTGTTGATGACTTGCTGGATTGCAAAATGTCCGGAACGACCATCATGGATACAATTACTTTTTATGAGCGTGAAAAAGGGATTATTTCGCTGGAAGACGTTTATCCCAGCTGGCTGCTATTTTGTGATGGCTTTGCACAAGGTGGTTTTAGAGCGCTGGAGAAAAGAGTTTTTGATGTTATTTCCAGTCTGATATTACTGATGGTGGCTTGGCCATTTATGGTATTAACGGCGCTGGCTATATGGATAGAAAGTGGCTTTAAGGATCCAGTGTTATATCGGCAAGTACGCGTCGGAGAGGGTAATAAGCGTTTTGATGTACTGAAATTCAGAAGTATGCGTACTGATGCGGAAAAAAACGGCGCGCAATGGGCACAGCAACAAGATAATCGAATCACTCGCGTGGGCAGCATTATCCGAAAATGCCGAATTGATGAATTGCCTCAGATTTTCAATGTGATCAAGGGTGAAATGAGTTTTGTCGGTCCTCGTCCTGAACGCCCTGAGTTCGTTAAAGGGTTTGACGAAAGAATTCCTTATTATCGTGAGCGGCATCGCGTTAAGCCTGGTATTACCGGCTGGGCGCAATTATGCCATCCCTATGGCGCTGATGAACTCGATACTATTCAAAAGCTGCAATATGACTTGTATTACGTAAAAAATTACAGCATTTTTCTCGACTTATCAATTATGTTGCATACGATGGAAGTAGTGCTATGGGGGAAAGGGGCGCGGTGATTGAGGTAACAAAATGGAAGCTACTAAGGCACCCTGCAGATTTAATATGGCGCTACCGTCGATTAGCAACTGTTATCCTAGCAGTAGTTATTATTCAAATATTTGAGCTGACGTTATTAAATTATAAGTACGACATATTTAGTGGCGGATTTTTACAGCCCTTCGCTTACAAAACTTTTGTTGAACGTGTGTGTTTTATAGTCGTGTCCTTATGCTTTGATTTATCACTGTTTGGAATGATTGCTAGTTTTTGGTTTTTTATCGCGGATAGATTAAATAAATATGGTTTAACGATATATTATAATTTTACTGCGGTTGTTGTTTTGTTGGTAGGTATGTTTCTGGCCTTGAAATTTAAGGTTTTATCGTATTTCAGCGATACTGTTAATTTACAAATTATCAAGAATCTTGGTGGTGGTAGCCTAATGGAGGCCTTAGTTTATGCCAGTAAAGAAATTTCCTTATTTATCGCTATCGCTATCGTATGTGTAATTGCATTAGTTGTTATTATAAAAAATATAAAAAGTCATAAAATTATTATTAGGCTTTCAGAAATAGATATACAGCATAGCGCTTATTCAAAGATATTTATTTTTTTTATTATTGCCACACCTGTTATCACTTATTTTGTTTCAAATGACGACTTTTTAAGATATGGTCTGGAGAAGAAATTATCTTATAAACTAATTAGTAATGGTTTAGATAAATTGTCAGATATTGATTTTGATGGATATGGCAGTTTTAATTATCCAAAAGATAAAGCGGTTTGGAATGCGGCAATATATCCAGGTGCATTGGATATTCCTAATAATGGTGTGGATGAAGATGGCTTTTTAGGCGATGCGATTGAACCTAAGCCACAGTCAGATAGATTTTCTGAGATACCAAAAAAATCGGGTAAGCACATTATTTTGATTGTGCTGGAAAGTGCCCGGGCAGATTTATTAAATCAACAACTTAATGGGCAATATGTTGCACCTGCTATTCGCAATTTGGCTATCCATGGCGTTTCAGTAAAGCATGCGTATAGTCATACCGGTTATACCACAACATCTATAAAGGCTATTTTTAACCGAGGCTTGGTAAGTGATCCTACTAAAACTTATTTGATAAATTTTCTGCAATCGGTGGGGTATCAGGCGTCGATTGTTTCCGGTCAGGACGAATCCTTTGGGGATGTTGCGACCGAAGTCGGTATGAAAAATAACGATGTCTATTACTTTGATGCCCGCACTGCAATTGAAGATCGGGTGTTTCCAAGTAAAGAACAAGGTAGTTTAAGGCTTAGCGAGGAGCGTGTTGTTGCACAGTTTCAAACTCGTCTAAGCCAGTTAGATTTCAGTTTGCCGCAGTTCGTCTATCTCAATTTCCAAGCGGCTCATTTTCCTTATACCCATCCCAAGATGGCAAAAAACCTGGTTGATGATTTGATTCCACGGTCAGAAATTAACATGGATAATCGAGACTGGGTGGCAAGAACATATTGGAACGCGATAGCCAGCGCAGACTGGGCGGTTGGGCAAGTTGTCGAAGCACTAAAAGCCAAAAACCTATTTGAACAAACTACTATTGTTATTTTGGGTGACCATGGTGAGTCTTTATTTGACGATGGTTTTCTAGGGCATGGGCACGCCATAAACGATACGCAAACACAAATTCCTTTAATTAGTAATGACCCTAATATTGTTGTTGAAGAACCCATGGGGCAGGTTGATGTTGCCGAGCTTGTGGTCCGTTCAGCGTTGGGATTACCCAATCAATGGAAAAACAAAGATAAGGTAGTATTTCAGTTGGTAGGCTCATTATCACAGCCCACGTTAATTGCTCACGTTAAGCAGGATGGTGTCCGCACCTTGTTTGATTTTAGGTCTGAAAGTGTTTTTTTCAGTGACTTAAATAGGTGGCAACCTTACGGTGAAGCAATTGTTGATGTGGCGCACAAAGATCGGGTTATCAATCTGCTAAGGGAGTGGGAGGCGTTACGTTGGCAGGAATATCAAAACACTAAAGGCAGATGAAAAGCTTTTTGACATATTTTCATGATAAATTGGTGTTATCGATCCCATCAGACAACAGGAAGGTCCATTAATGTTGAGATTATTCAATATTAATAACGATACACTCAAAGAATATAAACCCCCCGAAGATCAAATAAAGCAAGCTGTGGCAGAAGCTGCCTGGATTGACGCTCATGAGCCTAGCGATGATGAGCGATCTCAGTTGCAGGCTTTTTTGCATGCAACACTGCCTGAAGCTGATGACGTGGAAGAAATTGAATCTTCAGCGCGTTATTTTACTGATAGCACCGGCATACATGTTCGCTCCTTATTTCTTGCGCAAAGCGAAGGTCGGCACAGTACCGCAACAGTTGCTTTCATTTTGCAAACTGATCGACTGATTACTTTACGGGAAGGAGAATTGGCAGATTTTAGGCTGTTACGAATGCGTATCCGGCGCGGTCAGGTGCGCGTTGATTCACCGCAGGAACTGCTGGTGATCATGTTCGAGCAAAAAGTCGAAAATCTTGCCGACGCGCTGGAAGATATTCATCGAAAATTAGAAGAGGTTAGTTATCTTGTTTTGGAGGAAATCGATTCCGATCTTGAAGATGCCATCGATCGATTAGCTAAGCTTGAAGACAGCAACGGTAAGGTGCGCTTGTGCTTAATGGATACGCAACGTTCCATCTCTTTTTTACAGAGGCATTTGCGTAGTTATCCTGAGCTACAAGAAACTGCTCGGGAAATTATGCGCGACGTTGATACGTTGATGTCACATACGACTTTTTTGTTCGATAAAATCAACTTCTTAATGGATTCTACGCAAGGATTCATTAACATTGCCCAGAATAAAATTATCAAGATTTTTTCCATTGCTGCGGTAGTTTTTCTGCCGCCAACCTTAGTTGCCAGTATTTACGGCATGAATTTTAAATACATGCCGGAACTTGATGTTCCTTATGCGTACCCATTGGCTATAGGGGCAATGTTTTTGGCTGGTATCGCGCCATACTGGTTCTTTAAACGCAAAGGTTGGTTATAACTGCCGTGTATCATTTTCTGCCATCTTTATGATGGTAATACATCCAAAAAAGCGTCTTATGCGAAATTCTGCGATAATGCCCGACTTGTTTGCAGCTTAAGGACGATGCTGGCAGTGGTCTATAAACTTTAACTTAAGCAATACAGCCATGAACGATAAAACAACATATAAACCTTGTGACCTGGTTCTTTTTGGAGCGTTGGGGGATTTATCCCGGCGGATGCTGCTGATTTCTTTGTATAAATTGGAAGAAGCTAACTTACTTGAGCCCGATACCCATGTCATTGGTGTAGACAGAATTGCCCAGGATAGTGCTGGATTCATTGAAGTCACGCATAAAAGCTTACAAGAGTTTTTACCCAGGCCGGTTGATGATGACGTATGGAAAAAATTCTCCTCGCGGCTTGCTTATGTGCAAATCGACATCAGCAATTTAGATGATTTTAAAAAATTGTCGGATGTACTCGATCAAAAAAATAGAGTGACTGTCAATTACCTGGCTATTCCGCCGTCATTATTCAAAAATGTTTGCCAAGGACTGAGCAACGCCAAATTGGTCACCAAAGAAACTCGCATTGTCATGGAGAAGCCGATTGGTCATGATTTGGCCTCTTCTAGGGAAATCAATGACACTGTTGGTGAAGTCTTCAGTGATGAGCAAACCTACCGAATTGATCATTACTTAGGCAAAGAAACGGTATTAAATCTATTGGCGCTACGATTTGCCAATTCTATCTTCACCACCAATTGGAACCACAACACTATCGATCACATTCAAATTACCGTTGCTGAAGAAGTCGGTATTGAAGGTCGTTGGGATTACTTTGATAAGGCAGGTCAACTTCGTGACATGCTGCAAAACCATTTGTTGCAAATATTGACCTTTATTGCAATGGAACCGCCTGCTAGTCTGGATGCCAAAAATATCCATAGCGAAAAAATTAAAGTACTACAGGCACTGCGTCCGATTACAAGTGATAACGTCGCTAACACAACTGTCCGTGGTCAATACTCAGCAGGCTATATAAAAGGTAATCCGGTGCCGGGTTATCTTGAAGAAGAAGGCGCTAATACCGAGAGTACCTCCGAAAGCTTTGTGGCTATGCGTGTCGATATTGATAATTGGCGTTGGGCAGGCGTACCGTTTTACCTGCGCACCGGCAAGCGTTTAAGCTACAAACGCACGGAAATTGTTGTTAATTTCAAGCAACTGCCGCATAACATTTTTAAAGACAGTTTTAGTTCGCTTCCGCCCAACAAGCTGATTATTCATTTACAACCCAAAGAAGGCGTTGAAATAGAAATGCTGAATAAAGTTCCCGGCATTGACGGCTCGATAAAGCTGCAGCAAACCAAACTGGATTTAAGCTTTTTTGATGCCTTTAAAAACAAGCGTGTTTTCGGAGGCTATGAACGCCTGTTATTGGAAGCCTTGCGAGGCAATACTACCTTGTTCATCAGTAGAGATGAGACTGAGCAAGCTTGGACTTGGGTGGATTCAATATTAAAAGCTTGGTCGAAGTTGAGCGATAAACCCAAATCATATCCCGCCGGTACCTGGGGGCCTAGCGCGGCTGATGCTTTATTGGCTCGCGACGGCAGAACCTGGGAAGAATAATTACAAACTATAAAAACCGGGTGCCGCTAGCTATTGGTAGCGGACACTTAGAGCAGCATTGAGGAGAAAACACATGCATCCTATCGTAGAACAAGTAACCAACGACATTATCGAGCGCAGCAGAGTAGGCCGCGCTGCCTATTTAGCAAGAATCGATGCCGCAGTAAAAAAAGGCCCGCATCGTGGCGAGCTGGCGTGCGGTAATTTAGCACATGGTTTTGCTGCCTGCAGTTCAACCGAAAAAGTCGATTTGGCGGGGCATATTAAACCCGATGTTGGCATTATCTCTTCATACAACGACATGCTGTCTGCGCATGAGCCCTATAAAGATTTTCCGGCACTGATTAAAACTGCCATCGCCGAAGCGGGTGGTGTTGCTCAGTTTGCAGGTGGCGTCCCGGCTATGTGTGACGGTATCACCCAAGGCCAGCCCGGTATGGAATTATCCTTGTTTAGCCGCGATGTGATTGCCATGTCTACCGCAATCGGTTTGAGCCATAACATGTTTGATGCTGCGCTTTATTTGGGTGTCTGCGACAAAATCGTGCCTGGTTTATTAATTGGCGCGTTAAGTTTTGGCCATCTGCCCGGTGTATTTGTACCTGCCGGGCCAATGACCAGCGGTATTACTAACAAAGAAAAATCACGGACTCGCCAGCTCTTTGCAGAAGGTAAAATTGGCCGTGAGGAATTGTTAGATTCCGAGTCCAAGTCATATCACGGTCCGGGTACCTGTACTTTTTACGGTACAGCTAATAGTAACCAGATGATGGTTGAAATCATGGGGCTGCATTTACCTGGGAGCTCATTTATCAATCCTTACACACCGCTGCGTGACGAACTTACCAAAGCCGCCGCGGCGCAAGTGCTGAAGTTCACATCATTAGGTAATGATTTTCGCCCGATCGGACACATGATTGACGAAAAAGCTATCGTCAATGCCATCATCGGTTTGCTGGCAACCGGCGGTTCTACTAACCACACTATCCATTTAGTTGCTATCGCCAGAGCTGCTGGTATTACTATTAATTGGGATGATTTTGATAATTTATCCCACGCGATACCGTTGCTTACTCGTATTTACCCGAATGGTTCCGCCGATGTTAACCACTTCCAAGCGGCAGGCGGCATGGGTGTCTTAATTGCCGAGCTGTTAGATAACGGCTTGCTACACGAAGATATTCTGACCGTTGCCGATCAACGCGGCATGCGCAGCTACGTACAAGAACCTAAAATACGTGATGGCAAATTGACATGGGAAATTTGCCCGCCATCGTCACTGGACAGTCAAGTCATTGCCAGTGTCGCCAAGCCATTTGCAACCGGTGGTGGCTTGCATGTGATGCATGGCAATTTAGGACGCGGCATATCGAAAATTTCAGCAGTGTCTGAGCAACATCAAGTTGTGGAAGCCCCCGCGATGGTTTTTGATGACCAAGACGATGTAGTTGCCGCCTTTAAACGTGGTGAGATGGAAAAAAATGTGATTGTGGTATTGCGCTTTCAAGGACCTAAATCTAACGGCATGCCGGAATTACACAAACTGACACCGCCGTTAAGCGTATTGCAAGACCGAGGCTTCAACGTGGCGCTATTAACCGATGGCCGTATGTCCGGCGCTTCCGGCAAAGTGCCGTCGGCAATTCATATGTGTCCTGAATGTGCCGAAGGTGGGCCGCTTAACCGTGTCCGTAACGGCGACATCATTCGACTGGACACCCAAACAGGGCAGGTTAATGTGCTGGTCGATGAAGCCGAATTTAATGCCCGCACACCTGACACTAACAACTCGACAGCGCACCATCATGGCATGGGCCGCGAATTGTTCAGTGGCTTCCGTCTAGGCGCATCTTCTGCTGAAACCGGCGCTATCAATCTGTTCATTGACGACTAATTAACACGTAGCTCGATTTTCTTAACACTTATTTTGGTATAAAAATGACACAAACTAATTGGAAAATTCAACCTAAAGACGTATTAAATACCAGCCCGGTGATGCCGGTGATGGTGATTCAAAATTTGGATGATGCCGTGCCATTGGCTAAAGCCTTGGTCGCTGGCGGTGTTAGAGTGTTGGAAATTACTCTACGCACGCCCGTCGCATTAGAGGCTATTCGCTTGATCAGTCAAGAAGTCAAAGACGCGGTGGTTGGTGTGGGCACCATCACCACGCCTGAGCAACTTAAAGCCGCGGAAGCAGCAGGTGCGGTATTCGCCATTAGCCCGGGCTTAACGCCAACATTACTGGCGGCAGCCAAACAAAGCTCTATCGCTTTGATTCCAGGTGTAGCGACTATCTCGGAGCTGCTGTTGGGTATGGAATACGGCTTGGATCATTTCAAGTTTTTCCCAGCTGAAGCGGCAGGCGGCATCCCGATGTTGAAAGCGATTGCCGGGCCTATTCCGCAAGTAACTTTCTGTCCGACCGGCGGTATTTCACCAGAAAATTACCAAGCATATTTAAGTTTGAGTAACGTCGCTTGTGTCGGTGGCTCTTGGTTGGCTCCCGCTGACGTAGTAAAAGCTAAAGATTGGGCCAAGGTAACTGAGTTAGCAAAACATGCCGTTGCCAACGCCCGTAAAGCTTAAAATAAAGTAAAAAAAGAATGCTGCCTAACACAGGCAGCATTCTGCAAATAACCCGTTTCGGCATAGCTGCTAGCCTTTTTTTAAAAGCCAGCAGCTATTACATTGTAAGACCGCCTCTAGCGTTACCCAGCTTACTGATACCGTTGCATGTCATTGTGTCTAACCATCGAGAAAAAGCCATGACCAAACCACGCACTATTATCTTAAATGAGAACGCACAAGCCATCTCTGAGCTCCCAGTATTATCGGGAACTATTGGTCCTGATGTTATTGACGTTCAAGATCTGTACAAAAAAACCGGCATGTTTACCTATGACCCGGGCTTTAACTCTACCGCCAGCTGTAGCTCCGCTATTACTTATATTGATGGTGAAGCCGGCATATTGTTGTATCGCGGCTATCCGATTGAGCAATTAGCTGAAAAATGTACCTTCCTAGAAGTCTGCTATTTGCTGCTAAATGGCGAGCTGCCTACCAACCAAGAAATGCAGAAGTTTGAAGGCACCATTACCATGCACACCATGGTGCATGATCAGCTGACCAACTTTTTTAAAGGCTTCCGTCGCGATGCCCATCCGATGGCCATTATGGTGGGCGTAGTGGGTGCGTTGTCGGCGTTTTATCATGACGCGCTGGATATTAAGTCTAAAGAAGATCGTGACATCAGCGCTATCCGGCTGATTGCCAAAGTACCGACTATTGTGGCGATGTGCCATAAATACAGTACCGGGCTGCCGTTTATGTATCCGCAAAATAAACTCAGCTATGTCGAAAATTTCATGCGTATGATGCTGGGTACGCCGTGTGACGATTTCGTACCTAATCCGGTCTTGGTTAGAGCACTGGACAGGATTTTGATTCTGCATGCGGATCATGAGCAAAACGCCTCGACTTCAACCGTGCGCCTGGCCGGCTCCAGTGGCGCAAATCCTTATGCCTGCATTACCTCGGGTATTGCTTGCCTTTGGGGCGCTGCGCATGGCGGTGCCAATGAGGCGGTGCTGCACATGCTGGAAGAAATTGGCGATGTCTCGCGAATTGGCGAGTACATCAAAAAGGCCAAAGATAAAAATGACCCATTTCGTTTGATGGGTTTTGGTCACCGGGTTTATAAAAACTATGACCCTCGCGCCAAACTTATGCGTGCAACCTGTCATGAAGTGTTAACCGAATTGGGTCTGCACGATGACAAAATCTTTGAATTGGCCTTGGAGCTTGAGCGAATAGCGCTTGAAGATGAGTACTTCATTGAGAAAAAGCTTTATCCCAATGTCGATTTTTATTCCGGCATCGTGCTGCATGCCTTAGGCATTCCCAGCAACATGTTTACTGCCATTTTTGCCATGGGCCGATCGATAGGTTGGGTTGCTCACTGGGATGAAATGATTGCCGACCCTAACCAGAAGATTGGTCGTCCACGTCAACTCTACACCGGAGTGCAACAACGTGATGTCCCGGCTCAGCATGGCAAAGTCATTTAATAAAGAATTATGAAATCAAGAGAAAGACGGCAGGGCTTGGTTGTAGTCAACACCGGCAGTGGTAAAGGTAAATCTTCCAGCGCCTTTGGCATGGTGTTTCGTGCGGCCGGTTGGGATATGAAAGTCTGCGTGATTCAATTCATCAAGGGCCAATGGCAAACTGGCGAACAACGCGCTGCTACCCGTTTTGACAATATCGAATGGCATGCCTTAGGGGATGGTTTTACTTGGGATACTAAAAATCCTGAACAGGATATTAAAACCAGTCGAGAGATTTGGGAATTATGTAAACAAAAAATTCTTTCCCAAGAATTCGACGTGGTATTGCTTGATGAGATTAACTATTGCTGTGGTTATAACTGGATAAGCGGCGAAGAAATTGCCGAATTTATAAGCAATGAAAAACCATCCTGGATGCATTTAATTTTAACCGGCCGTAATGCGGCGCCGGAGGTTATTGCCGTAGCCGATACCGTCACGGAAATGACCAAAATCAAACACGCCTTTGAAAAAGGTATTAAAGCCGAACAAGGCATTGAATTTTGAAAGCAACTGAGGATTCTGACAACTTCAGCTGATTTCATTGTTGAGGGAGTTTAATTCGCATAGAATCCCAATTGCCGCAAAAATAAGGGTCTGCAGCTTGACCTAAAAATATCCAATTATTGGTAAATTGTTATCAGTGGTTGGTTGAAATAACACTAACAAGAGGTTTCAAATGTCTAATACAACCAAATTAATTATTGCCGTTGTTGGCGTTTTTGTAATCGGTTTTGCGATGGTCGGCTCTAACAAAACGCAAACTATCGAAGAGATAGAAGCCGGATCCATGATTAGAAACTATGTTGCCATCCAAACTATGGCGACCGACAAATGCCCCAAAGCGATAAAGAAAGAAACCGGTGAACAAGTGTTCTTCCCGAAAGAAACCAAAAGCGATAAAGAAACCTACGTAACGTTGATTTGGGAAGGTGAAAATGCCAAAACCGGCGGCTTTAAAAAAGCATCTTGTACCCTGCTGGCATCGTTAGGCGGTATCTCCGAGCTGGTTATCGACGACAAAGTCATCATTAAAAAAGATTAACGCCATATTTACACCAACATAAAAAACAACACGGAAAATTATGACAAAAACGATGATTACAGGAGTGTTAAAAACTTGGAAGGAAGATCGCGGATTTGGTTTTATCGTCCCTGACGGCGGAGGCAAAGATATTTTTATACACATTTCTGCATTAAAAGGTACCAGTCGACGGCCAGTCACCGGCGACGTCATTCATTACCAAGTCGTTAAAGACAATCGCGGCAAATACAAAGCGGTCAACGCATACATAGACGGGGTGGAAATTATTGAGGAAAACCCCCAGACAGTGCCAGCCAACAACACCGTAAAAGTGGTCGCCATTCTTGTGGGGGTAGCGGTAATTCTTGCCCTCGTCGCATATTTTGTAAATCCTTAAATCCTTAAATCCTATTTTCTGGGGCGCACTGTGCGCCCCTGTTTATTGTCCATCTAATACCAATCCCAATATATTTTTAATTAATCCGTCAATTATTCTATGTCGCCACGAACGGCTTAACTATTGAATTGAAAATGATGAGTTATACCAATCCCAATTAGTTCACATACTATTCCTTCTCCAACGAGAGAAGGTTAGGATGAGGGTTTTAAATATAAATTTGTTGGGATTGGTATTAATAACTAATTGGGCTTGGTATTCTCGAAGCAACCGAGATCAATCGCTTAGTAGTTTCAAAAATCGATCAGTGGGTGGTTTGACAAGCTCATCATGCGTTTTTATAAAGCACCGTTGGCAAGGATCGCCATCATTTTGAAGTCTGCCCCATCTTCACCAGTAAAGCGACTGGGTCACATATCGATAATTTGCAAAATGGACGTCGAACCTATGCATTCTTTACTGGCTGGATTCACAAGTTTTAACGCTGAACTATATCGGTAAAAAGGCCGACACATTGCTGTGTCAGCCTTAAAACATACTTAAAAAGAGCATTAAAGCGGACGGTGTCCACGGCCTCTCATGCAAGAATTGAAGGCATTTTTATATTTGTCTTCGGAACTAAAACCTTGTTTGGCACCGCCGCCTAGACCACCGGCCGCCGCGCCGATTGCCGCACCCGCTCCAGGATTGCCGGTAAATGCGCCGACTACAGCACCGCCTGCAGCGCCCAGCAACGCACCTGTGCCCGCACCGATGGCGGTTTCTTTAGTGGTGCCGCCGGAAGCCTGGCTTGCCAGTTGTTTACATTCTGCGGTGTCTTGGTTAATCCGATAGGCATTGGGGTCGTTGTAAGGGTCAACCGTCGGCTCCCAACCACCGTAGCTGTAACAGCCGGAAGCCAAGGCGCTACTGATGATGACGATACTTAGAGCTAATTTCTTCATTTTCGGTTCCTCTGTGTTTTGTTTAAGGTCAATATAATTGACGCTATATTAATAAAATATGAATACAGGCTGTTAAATACAGATCACAGATTTCTTAACACATTAAGCGGCGGTTTGTTTAATACATCTCGCACGCCCCAACATCCAGCTAAACCCACAGCCAAAGCACCAATCGACGGAACGACTAGCCACAAGCCGGGTGACGGTCGGTAGTTCAGGTTCATCACTTGGGTATACAGCGCAAATAAAATCACTTCGGATAAAATGGTGGCTAACAGGCCTGAAATCAAGCCTAACAGGGCGAATTCAATGACATGCACCTTGGTTAAAAAGCCCCTGGTCGACCCCAGCGTTCTCATCAGCGCACCTTCCTGAATGCGGCTATCCAATGTGGCATAGACAGCTGCAAACAACACGGTAAATCCGGCAGCCAGCGCAAAGTACAGCAAATAAGTGATGGCCTGGGTCAATTGCTCCAGAATGGTTTTGAACTGTTTGAGGATTAAATCGACTTCCAGCACGGTGGTGTTGGGATATTTTTTTACCAGCGTATTCAGCAGATTCTTTTGTGCATCGGGCAGATAGAAACTGGTGAGATAAGTCGCGGGATACGCGTCCAGTGTGCCGGGGGAAAAGATCATATAAAAATTCGGCTTCATGGTATCCCACTGCAACGACCTGATATTCGCTACCGTGGCTTGAACCTGCTCACTGCCTATTGTGAATTTCAGCTGGTCACCGACTTTAATTTTTAAGCTATCGGCCAGTTTTGCTTCCACTGACACTTGCCCGGTTTGCGACGCTTGCCACCATTGACCGTCAATGATTTTGTTGTCTTCCGGTAGGGCGGTGGTCCAAGTCAGGCTCAACTCACGGCGGGTAGCATTTTCACCCTGGGTGTCTTTGCTGACGCGTTGCTGTACCGGCGCGTTGTTAATATCGACCAAGCGACCGCGCACCACCGGATAAAACTGGCTGCCGGTTATCTGCTGCTGTTGCAGTTCCTCATGAAAAGCCGCTTGTTGCTCGGGGAAAATATTCAGCGCGAAATGGTTCGGGGCATTTTGCGGCAATTGGTTTTGCCAGTCGGTGAGTAAATCATTACGCACGGTAAAACTTAACACCATGGCTACCAAGGTGATGCTGAACGCCAGTATCTGGCTGAGGCTGGCGCCGTAATTTCTTGATAAGCCTTGCAATGCAAAACGCCAGGTTAGGTTTAAATGCGGCAGTAGTTTGCGAGACCATAACAACAAGGCGGCAATCAGCCCGCCCAATACAAACAGCGCCAACACGCCAACACCGATAATAGTGGCAGTCATTTTTAGATCGCCGGTATAGCGCCAAATCAACCCGCCAATCACCGCTAAGGCCAAGCCGTAAATCAGCCAAGCGCTGCTCGGTAGCGGCTCTAGTTCTCGGCGTAATACCCGCAACGGTGACACTTGTTTAAGCCGCAACAGCGGTGGTACCGCAAAGCCCAGCAACGTTACCATGCCGATAATAAAGCCGATGAAAGTTGCCAGTAAGCCGGGCTGCGCCAATTGCTTCGGCAGCAAATCTTTCAGCAAATAAAATAGCGCTTCTTGCGCGCCCCAGCCCAGTAAACAGCCCACTGCGCTGGCGCTTAAACCCAGCAACACAAATTGACCGCCATACAGCCAGAGGATGTCGTTTTGCTTGCATCCCAAACAGCGCAAGATAGCGGTGGTATTGAAGTGGCGTTCGGTATAACGCCGCGTTGCCATGGCGATGGCAACGCCGGCAATAATGATTACTACGATGCTGGATAGACCGAGATAACGTTCCGCCCTGCTTAATGCAGAGCCCAATTCCGGCCGGTCGTCATGAATGTCCATCAACCGTTGCGCGGGTGTTATCTGAGGTTTTAGCCATTGTTTATACTGGCTTAGCGCTTCGGTTTCGCCGCTGAACTGGTAGAAGTTTTTTACTCGCGTGCCCGGCTGTAGCACGCCGGTGGCCTGCAAGTCAGCTTGATTGATCATCACCCGCGGCGAGAAGCTGTAAAAATCACCGCGCTTATCCGGCTCGTAAGTAATGATTTGCGTGATGGTTAAGGCCTTTTCGCCGACGGTCAGCTTGTCGCCGATATTGATTTTAAGCGCCGGTAAAATGCGTTTTTCCACCCATACCGTGCCCGGCTCCGGGCCTTTATTGACGGTAATTTCAGTCGAATAATCGGCAGTCGTGGTTTTTAAATACCCGCGCAGGGGGTAATTGGAGGTTACCGCCTTAATGCTGGCTAACAGCAGTTCTTCGTGTTCAATCAATACGCTAGGAAACTCGACCGTTTGTGCCTGTGCCAATTGCAATTCGGACGCTTTGGCCTGCCATGCCTCGGGTATAGCGCTGCTGCTTTCCACGACTAAATCGGCGGCTAAAAACTCTGCGGCTTGGTTAGTCATGGTGCGCTGCAGACGATCGGCAAATAGCGTGATGGCGGTTGAGCTGGTCACGGCAATGATTAAGGCCAGCACCAAAATGGTTAACTCACCGGCGCGACCGTCTCGCCAGAGTAAACGGATGGCCAAATTGAAACGGTTCATATCAGCCGCCCCGCATTCAACCGGATAGTACGTTGGCAACGCGCGGCCAGCGACGGATCGTGAGTCACCAAAATCAACGTAGTTTGATTTTCCAGATTCAGCTCAAACAATAATTCGATAATGTGCGCGCCGGTTTTGCTGTCTAAATTACCGGTGGGTTCATCAGCAAACAAAATTGCCGGACGGGTCACAAAAGCACGGGCTAAGGCGACACGTTGTTGTTCGCCGCCGGAAAGTTGTTTGGGCGTGTGGGTTAAGCGGTGCGACAAGCCCACCCTAGCCAATAAATTGGCGGCCAAGGTTTTAGCGTTGGCATTGCCGCTTAATTCCAACGGCAGCATGACGTTTTCCAGGGCGGTGAGCCCTGGCAATAATTGAAATGACTGGAACACAAAGCCGATCAAGTCATTACGAATCGCGGCGCGACCGTCTTCGGTCATGTCGGTTAATGATTTTCCAGCCAGTAATACCTGTCCTGAAGTGGGCGTATCCAAGCCCGCCAGCAAGCTTAGTAAGGTCGATTTACCGGAACCGGACTCGCCGACAATGGCGATGCTTTCGCCGGATTTGATAATCAAATCTACCGCTGCCAAGATATGCAGATCCCCTTCGGCAGTCGCCACAGATTTGCCCAAGTCCTTTGTTACAATAATTTCAGTGTGAGTTTCCATAATGAGCCGAATTTTAAGTGCCTTAATAATTGCGTTAATGTCGATGCCCACAAGTGCCAAGTCGATTGTGGTGCTGGGAGATAGTATCAGTGCCGGTTACGGAATTGAAGTCAGTCAAGGCTGGGTGGCTTTGTTGCGCAACCAATTGCAAACGCATAACCCGCCTTACAGTGTCCATAATGAAAGCATCAGTGGCGATACCACTGCCGGTGGCTTGGCGCGTATTAACCCAGCCTTGCAGCGGCATCATCCGGAGATTGTCATCATTGAGCTTGGCGCCAACGATGGCTTGCGCGGCTTAGCGCCCACACTGATTAAAAGCAACCTTGCCGAGCTGGTAAGCCGCGCCCAAAAAGCCGGGGCGAAAGTACTGCTACTCAGTATGAGAATACCGCCCAACTACGGCAAACGTTACACGGATATGTTTTACGATATTTACCCGAGCCTGGCTAAAGACTTAAAAATTGCCTACGTGCCGTTTATTCTTGAGGATGTGGCGTTGATCAATGACCTGATGCAAGCAGATGGTTTACATCCTAATGCCAAGGCGCAAGCCGCCATTGTTGAAAAAATTTGGCCGCAATTAAAGCCGTTGTTGCAGTGAGTTTGCTTATGATTAGCGAATAATAAGTTCCATTACAAATCAATTACATAGTGTTTGGCTTGGTTATTGCTTAATTATTGAGATCTATTAAACAGGCTCATCTCAATCTGTCAGCAAACCAAAGCCATGAACAGCATTGCTCTTACTTTTAACGATTTGTTTTTGAATCATCGGCAATCGTTAATTCACACCATTTTCGGCATTGTCGGTTGCCCGCAAACGGCAGAAGATTTAGCGCATGAAGCGTACTTAAAAATGCTGCATGCGGCAGAAACCCAAGAAATAAGCTATCCACGCCCGTTTCTTTACCAAATTGCCCGCAATTTGGCGTTGGATCATTTACGTAAAGAGCAAGTTCGTCAGCGCGGCGATTATCCGTCAAAAGATAATGAAGAGCTTGAAACACTCATTGACCGGCTTCCCGCCAATACCCCCACACCTGAGCAGCAAGCTGACGACCGCCAACAAGTTGATATTATGCTTGAAGCGCTTAACGGCTTATCGGAACGTCGGCGGCAAATTCTGGTGCTGCACAAATTTCATCATTGGTCTTATGAGCGCATCGCCGGGCATTTCGGTATTTCCCGCAGTGCTGTGGAAAAAAATATCCATGTTGCTCTGGGTCACTTATTAGCTGCACGAGACGGGTCGCCATTTTAAAGTGTGGGGTAGCGTCCATCACACGTCTTATGCTGATAGCATTCTGCAAAATTAATTATTTACGGCCCATGTCTTTATATTCTAAACCGGAATCGAACGTTACCTCATTAGGCACCACGCAAGATCAAGCAATAGCGTGGTTTGCCCGATTGCAGGACAGCAAATCTACACAGCGCGACCGGATCGAGTTTACAGAATGGCTGGCTGCCAATCCGAATCATCAAGCTGCTTACGATAAAGTTGTCCAGCTGTGGCAAGCACCAGCATTGAACACCGCTTTGGGTCATTACGCAGCAATCCCTCTGCAACCAGCAAAAAGAAAACTGCACTTGCAACGCTGGGCCGCGGCGGCTTGCGTTGTATTGATGAGCGGTTGGGTGCTGATGGCCGCTGGCTGGGTTGACTATTGGCAAGCCGACCTTGTTACTAGTACGGGTGAACAGCGTCGGGAGATGCTTGCTGACGGCTCGACACTTATATTGAATACAGATTCGGCAGTGACGTTTGATTATGCCGGTGACCGGCGCGGGGTGACACTGTTAAGCGGCGAAGCCTATTTTGAAGTGCAGCCCGACAAAGCCCGGCCATTTATAGTGACGACAGCACAAGGCAGCGTGCGAGTAGTCGGCACCCGCTTTACGGTAAAAACCGGCGATGTTACGCAAGTCGATGTTGAAAGTGGTATCGTCATTTGTACTTCCCAGCGGGGAGACAGTCGCCAGCTCACCGCCAGACAGCACACCGATATTGCTTATCAAAGTGTTGCCGCCATTTCCCAAATCGATACCAGCCGCACTTTCGCTTGGCTAAAGGGGCGCTTGATTTTTCAGGATCAACCTTTAGCTGAAGTGATCGCCGAACTCGACCGCTACCATCCCGGTGCCATTGTTATCGCCAACGCCAAACTCGGCCAAACGCGTATTACCGGCAATTACAAACTGGAAGATACCGCCGCTATTATCCGCAGCTTGGCCGAAATTGCCGGAGCGCGAGTGATTAATTTGTCGCCGTATTTGACGGTGTTGAAAGGCTAAATAGTCATTGGTTGAATGAATTTCACAGGAAAGTGAAAAAAATGTCCTTCGCAAGTGTGTGTTCCCGTTCCTGATACGTCTAGTTATCCAAGCCTGCTGCAACACGCCGGCTAACCACACTAGACTAAGGAGACTCCATGACTCACGCGCAACAACATATACCTTGCGATCTGTGCAAACTGACCCTTGCGATAGCATTGGCGTTGCCCGCACTCGGTACGTCATTACCGGCATTTTCAGCCGACACAGGCGCCCAAAAATCCTCAACGCCACAAGGTGCCAAACAGAACTTCAACATCCCCGCCCAGCCGTTGGCAAATGCTCTCAATACCTTTATCGCTACCAGCGACTGGCAAGTCGGTTTTCCTGCGGGATTGGCGAAAGATGTTCGCGCGAATGCGGTCAGCGGTTCTTATACCCCGCAACAGGCGCTCGAGAAATTGCTGCAAGGCACTGGGCTGGTTTATCGGGTGACTGGGGATAATAGTGTGACGTTGGAGAAGATCCCAGATTCTAAGGCGGCCGATTCGGCAACACTAACGGCTGTAACGGTTTCGGGGGAAAGGCAATACGATCCTAACGATCCCTATAACAAAGATTATTCAGTACCTAATACCACTTTCGCCACCAAAACCGACACACCCATCATGGAAACACCGTTAAACGTTCAGGTGATTCCAAAGGCCGTATTAGATGATCAGCAGGCCATCAGGGTTGATCAGGCCGCTAAATATGTCAGCGGTGTCACTACCGGTCAGGGTGCTGGTGGACTTTCTGATCAAATTACCATGCGTGGTTTTTTCAATTTTAATTACTTCCGTAACGGCATGCGTATTGATACAGGCGGCGGCGCTGACGGAACACGCGCCATGGCGAATGTACAAAGCTTGGAAATACTTAAAGGACCGGCGGCCATGCTGTACGGGCGCGTCGAACCTGGAGGTATGGTTAACGTAGTCACAAAAAAGCCATTGGATACGGCGTATTACTCACTGCAACAGCAATTTGGTTCTTTTGATTTCTACCGCACCATCATTGACGCGACGGGGCCTATAACTGATAACAAGGATCTGTTGTACCGAATGAATGTCTCCTATGAAAACAGTGGTTCTTTTCGCGAGTTAGTAGATAACGAAAGAGTATTCGTCGCGCCGGTTTTGCAATGGAATATTAGTTCACAGACGCAAGCACTCTTGGAGATGGAATACCGGCACGAAAACAATAATTATGATCTACATTCCAGGCCGTTAATCATTGATGGAAAAAGAGCGGATGGTACTTGGATTAATCCTCGTTTGGCTGATATTCCTCGTGAAAGAAACTTGATGGAGCGGAATCCAAATCCTGTCGAGAATAAATTTGTCGGTTTCAGCGTAAATCACAAATTCAATGACGACTGGATATTAACCGAGCAGCTCGGCATCAATTTGTTAGATAGAACTAGAACGGCATTGATACCTGGAGCCTTACAAGCTGATCAGCGCACCTTGAATAGACAGCTACTCACCAGCGATTTTTTTAGTAACGAAAGTTATTTTACAACAACAAATTTGACCGGCCATTTTGATACTTGGGGATTAAAGCATACCTTGTTAGCTGGTGGAGATTATTATCTTCAAGATGAAAACACTGTTGGTTATAGCAGCACCGTGCCAAGTACCATTGACATCTATAATCCTATCCACACCGGTAATCCTCCTATCAATCCGGCGACTCGTGGTGGTCAATCGTTTCATACATCAACTGATTTGTATGGCATCTATCTTCAAGATCAAATTAAATTGCCTTATAACGTTCATGTGTTGGGTGGTTTCCGTTATCAAAACGTCGAACAATACAATGTTCTTACAAAGAAGCTCGGACAAAAAGCCGATGCAGTTACTCCTCAAGTAGGTGTTCTTTGGCAGCCGTTAAATTGGTTAAGTCTTTACGGCAATTATGTGGAAAATTTTGGTGCTACCAACGGCATCGGGCAAGGCAATAAATTTTTGCCGCCCCAAACCGCCCAACAATGGGAAGTGGGTTTTAAAACCGCATTTTTCGATGATCGATTAAGCAGCACCATCGCTTATTACGATTTAACTAAGCAGAATATCCCTACGCCCGATCCAATAAATCCAACCTTCAGTGTCGCTACTGGTGAGGCGCGCAGTCGCGGTGTAGAAGTGGATATTAAAGGTGAAATACTACCTGGATGGAATGCCATTTCCACTTATGCCTATACCGATACTGAGGTACTCAAAGAAAATAATCGAAACAGCATCCCCGTCGGAAGCAATTTTCGCGGTATCCCCAAACACACCTCCACTTTGTGGACCACTTATGACTTTCAGCAGGATTACTTGCGAGGTTTTAAAGTGGGTGCAGGTATGGAGCTATACAGTTCAAGAAAAGCAACCTTTGATAAAAATGACTTCAATTTTGCAGGGTATGGTGTGGTCGATCTGTTGGCGAGCTATACACGAAAAATCGCTAAAACTAACGTAACGCTGCAATTGAACGTGATTAACTTGATGGATAAGGAATATACCCACGATGGTTTTATTCTCTCCACTGCCCCAACGCTCCAAACTCGTGCGACTTGGGGTACACCAAGGTCTTTTATGGGCTCGGTGAAGGTCGAGTTTTAGGAGCTTAGGTAAGCGTTTGCCTCGGAATGTCACATAATCGCTAACGCGGTAATGTGACATCGGATTCTATAGATGAAGAAAAGCGCATTAGGTGTCCCCCATATTTGGAGTGTTAACTTCGGTATGAAGAGTTGCGTCCTATGCAAGCTAACCCAATTCACACAGTTGATAGCCATGAAGCAATTTATTAATACTTTGCGGGATAGTATTGAGATTACTGTACCGAATTCCAATGTCGGGCGCTTAGCTAGGTTAAAGGCCCGGCGAAAACTATGGTTAGATGTGCATCTTTATTTAGGGTTAATTGTTGGTGCAATCTTAGCTGTAGTTGGCTTGACCGGCGGCATTCTGGTGTTTTATCAGGAAATGCAGGAAGTTTTGAATCCAGAGCTGGCTATTGTCTCGACTCCGCCGGAAAGTCAGGAAAGATTGCATGCTTTAGGGGACATTGTTGCCGCGGCTGAAACGGCCAAGCCGCAAGGCAGTGTTTTTTTTAAGGTTTATTACCCTCGCGAAGCGGATGTTACCTATAAACTGCTGTATTTTGTTAAGGACGAAAGCCAAGCCAATAAGAAAGGCGATGGCTATTACATTTTTGTCGATCCGTATACGATGCAGGTTAAAGGCTTGCAGCTTTGGCATCCCAAGGATAAATATTGGGGGCGGCCTTTGGTTAGCTTCATCATGCAGTTGCATTGGTGTTTGTTGTTGGGCAAAACCGGCGGCATTATCAACGGCATTTTAGCGGCGCTGTCGATTATTTCGGTGTTGACCGGGCTGATCGTCTGGTGGCCGCTGACCGGGAAATTCAAACAAGCGTTAAGCTTCAAGCCCAATGCCAGTGCCGTGCGATTTAACTTCGACCTGCATAAAATTATCGGTTTTTATTTGACTATTGGGTTGCTGCCGGTGTTGTTTTCAGGGATTTACATGGTGCTGCCCGACCGGGTGAACGTGCTGCTCAAGCTGTTCACTTCTATCGACCGTCCTGATGCCTATAGCACTGTTCCGGCCGAGATTCATAGCAGCCCTCCGCAAGCGGGCCAACAGGCAATTAGTGTCGGAGAAGTGGAAGCTATTGTGCAGGGATGCTCCCCCGTCGGTAAACTATGGATGCTTAACGCGCCGAAAAACGGACAAGATGTTTATACGGTAATGAAGCGCGATGTCACCGAAATAAGCCGGTTTACTGGGTATCGCGATTTTGCTGTCGACCAATACAGCGGCGAAATACTCAAAGTTTACGATAGAGGCACTGGTAGTGCTGGCGATGTATTTCTGGACTGGCAATGGCCACTGCATAGTGGTCATGCTTTTGGTTGGACGGGACGGATTCTGGTATTTATAGTTGGTTTAGCTTGTCCGGTTTTGTATGTAACAGGCGTGATTCGCTGGTTGCAAAAGCGGCGGGCAAAGCGATCTGTAAAGTTACCTGGCTGACACAATCACAACCTGTAGTGCCTACTAACTCGTATAAAGGAAAGTATTGGTTTGAAATATTACCCCATCAATCTGTAAACAATATTTGTCGGTTGTAGTAAAAGGATGCCCCTGTGTCTCAAAAACTGAAGTATTTCCTCTCTCGATGCTTCATTTTTTTCCGAAACAAAGTTCAAACAAATTACCTCGTTTTTAAGATCGATTATCATAAAAAGCATTAGCATTTTCTAATGTTTGATGTGTAGTTGTATTCATGTGTTTCCTCAACAAATTCAATTAACTTTCTGATAAAGAATGGTATTTATTTTGCCTTAATATCTTTGGGTTAATTGTTCCTTAGTCACGCTGTAAGTCATTGTGAAAAAAGAAAGAATCTAAATTAAATCATTCTTGACTAAGCACAAGCAGGAATCTATAGTGCAGTCGAGTGGTAAAAAGTGGTGAAGAGTGGTTTTTTAAGAAATTATGAGGTAGGTTTTGTTTCGAGGCATTAGTTCAATCAATCTGGACGTTAAAAGTCGGCTTGCGATTCCAACTCGTTACCGAGAAGAATTGCAAGAGTGCTGTGACGGCCAAATGGTATTGACTGTTGCGGTTGATGATCGCTGCGCTGGCGAAAATGGTTGTTTGTGGCTTTATCCTTTGCCTGAATGGGAGAAGCTAGAGCAAACAATCAGTAAATTACCTACCTTGAATAAGATGGCTGGCAAGTTAAGACGATTCCTTATTGGTAATGCGACGGAGTGCGAGTTGGATAGCCAAGGGCGCTTGTTGTTGCCGGAAAAATTACGCAAATTCGCAGGTATCGATAAAAAAATTGTTTTGATTGGGCAGCTCAATAAGTTCGAATTATGGAATGAAGACGCTTGGGCAACCAAAGAAGCTGAGTGGATGACTGGTGACGATAATGAAGGATTGGAAGAGCTAGGCTCTTTATCATTTTAAGACGGGGAGATTGGAAGGTGGAACATGTGCCAGTTATGCTCTCTGAAGTATTGCAGCAGTTAGCTCTTAAAAAAAACGGTATTTATCTTGATGGTACGTTTGGGCGGGGCGGCCACAGTCGAGAGATTTTGAATCAGTTGGGTCCGGAGGGCAGATTGCTGGCTTTCGATAGAGATATTGAAGCTATAAATTCTGACTACGCGCAAGCGATAGGAGAGGATCCGCGTTTCCAGCTAAAACACAATTGGTTTTCAAAGTTAGAAGAATTTGTAGCCTCCCAAGATTTGTCAGGAAAAATTGACGGCATTTTGTTAGATCTTGGCGTTTCATCTCCTCAGCTTGATAACCCGGAACGCGGATTTAGCTTTTTACGGGATGGTTTGTTGGACATGCGAATGGACACGCAAGTAGGCGTTTCGGCGGCCGAGTGGCTGGCGAATGTTGATGAGGCCACGCTTGTGAAAGTTTTGTTTGAGTATGGGGAAGAACGGTTCGCAAGACGTATAGCGCGTGCCATTCTTGAAAAGAGAGTAGAAACGCCTATCACGACAACTCTGCAATTGGCAAAGCTGATTGAAGATGCTGTGCCAATTAAAGAAAAACATAAACATCCGGCTACACGTAGCTTTCAGGCGATACGGATAGAAATCAACAGGGAATTAGAAGAATTAAAAGACGTCTTGCAGCAAGCTGTAAACGTCTTAAAGCCAGGTGGGCGATTGGTGGTAATTTCGTTTCATTCGCTTGAAGACAGAATCGTTAAACGATTTATTCGGCATGAATCTGGGGCCAAGCATGTTCTCGGAAGACTGCCAATTAAAGAAGTTGACATTGAACGCGGCCTGCTAAAAAAAATAGATAAGGCACTAAAAGCCACTGTACAGGAAGTTACATTAAATCCTCGCTCAAGAAGTGCGGTGTTGCGGGTGGCGGAGAAGATCTCGGCCTCTTCAGTCGAGGTGTAAGTGGTTAAGGTTAAGGCGTTGATTTTTATGGGGCTGTTATTGGGATTAATCGCCTCGGCAATCGCTGTTATCTATTTCAAATATAACGCCAGGCTGATGTTTATTGAGATTCAAAAACAGGAAGCCGCGCTAGATCAGTATGAAGTGGAGTGGGGGCAGTTGCAATTGGAGTTGACTACGTTAACTGAAGAAAATCAGCTTGAGCAAGTAGCTCGCGATAAATTGAAATTAATAGTACCTCAGCGGGACAAAATTATTTATATCAAACCGTAAATGATAAGTTTTCATGGCAAGCATAACAGGCCACGGCGGGCAGAAGATTTTAGCGGCAGGAGAAAGTTTGTAATCGGATTCATGATGATCTGCATGGTCATTCTGGTAGGGCGAGCTGTCCATTTGCAAGTGTTTAATACGCAATTTCTTCAGCATGAAGGTGAAATTCGATATGTAGACGAAGTCGTGGTATCTGCATATCGGGGCATGATTAAGGATAGAAATGGCGAGCCTTTAGCAATTAGTTCACCGGTGCAATCTGTATGGATTAATCCTTTACAGCTTAAAGGCATAACTAAAGAAGAACAGGCGGCGGCTGAAAAAGCACTAGCTAAGGAGCAGCATAAAAGCTTAACGGAAGAACAAAAAGCAGCTCTGCGGCAACGGCTGCAGCAAGAGAAAATTTTAAAAGTCGCCCAGATGGAAACTATTCTTGGGCTGGAAGCAGGCAAAGTCAGCGATCTTCTTAAAGATGACACGCACAGACAATTCGCCTACATAGTCCGCAGAATTAGCCCGCAGATTGCTGAGCAAGTTAAAGGGCTGAAGCTAATTGGGGTAGGGTTTGATAGGGAATTCAAGCGTTATTATCCTGCCGGAGAAATATCAGCGCATTTGGTAGGTTTTACCAATGGCGATGACGTTGGCCAAGAAGGCTTGGAAGCCGGGTACGAAAAATTGCTAAAAGGTATTCCAGGCAGTAAGCGGGTAATAAGGGATGGGCAACGTCAAATTATTGAAGACGTTGAGAATATTAAGGAACCAGTGCCAGGTAAAAACCTGGAATTGAGTATTGATCAGCGCATTCAATATCTTGCTTACCGAGAGTTGCAATTGGCAGTGGATGCCAATAAAGCTAAGTCAGGCACATTAGTGGTATTGGATGCCAAAAATGGTGAGGTTCTGGCGGCAGTCAGCCAGCCATCGTTTAATCCCAATACCCGTAAAAATATCAAGGAAAGTTTATACAGAAATAGGGCGATGACCGACGTTTTTGAGCCCGGCTCCACGGTAAAGCCATTCGTTGTGTTAGCAGCCTTAGATGGTGGTTACGTCAGGCCCAATGAGATTTTTGATACACATGGTTTTTTGCAAGTCGGCAGACACGTAGTTAAGGATGTTCATAATTACGGGTCAATGGATCTGACACATGTACTAAAAAAATCAAGCAATGTCGCTGTCAGTCAGATGGCGTTGCGCATGCCGGCTGAGCATTTTTGGGGGGTTTATCATCAGTTGGGCTTTGGCGTTGCGGCCGGGGCGGGCTTTCCTGGGGAAGCAAGCGGTAGTTTACTGGCACATCAACGCTGGGATGATTTTACTAAAGCAACATTGTCGTTTGGCTATAGCCTGAATGCTTCTGCGTTACAGCTGGCAAGGGCTTACACAGTGTTGGCTGATGACGGAATTTTACATTCGGTTAGTTTGTTAAAACGAGACGAAGATCCTGACGCAAAACGAGTTTTTTCCGCCAAAAATGCTAAAAAAGTTCGAGCCATGATGGAAACCGTCATTATGAAAGATGGCACAGCCTATGAAGCAAGAGTTGACGGTTATCGCGTAGCAGGCAAAACCGGTACAGTCAAAAAAGCCGGTGCGGGTGGTTATATTGAGAAAAGTTATTTTTCTGTTTTTGCAGGCCTGGCACCCGCTAGCGATCCGCGCGTGATTATTGTGGTGATGATTGACGAACCATCGGCCGGACAGTATTACGGCGGGTTGGTGTCGGCACCAGTGTTCTCCAAAGTGATGGCTGGCACATTAAGAGTGCTTGATATCGCGCCTGATCAAGAAGGCACGATGCCAATTTTGTTAACGGGCAAAAGCAATTAATGGGCTTGTTATGACGCTAAATGAATTATTAGCTGATCTTAATATCCCTGTTGATGCTAGTTACACACTAGACATAGGTATTACTGGCTTAGCATTGGATAGCCGCAAAGTTGCAGCGGGTAATGTATTTATTGCCTTGGCGGGTGCCAAATTACATGGCTTGGAACATCTTAGTCAGGCGTTGAATAGTGGTGCAAGTGCCGTGCTGTATGATCCGGCAGCAAATGGCGCGCAGTTGGCAGAGGCTTCTAAAGTTACCCAGGTTCCGGTTATTGCTGTCGAAGGACTAGCCGCTAAATTGGGGGCAATAGCCGCGAGGTTTTATCAGGATCCTTCGACAAAGCTTGATGTGATAGGCATTACTGGAACCAACGGTAAAACCTCCTGCAGCCAGTTTTTATCGCAAGTACTGGAATATTGCGGAATCATCGGTACCTTGGGTTGGGGTGAGTGGGGCGGGCTAAATGAGACTCTCAACACCACACCCGATGCACTGGAAGTGCAAAAAATACTGGCAGAATTGTTAAAGCAGGGCAAGCGGACGGTGGCAATGGAGGTGTCGTCTCACGGGTTGCAACAAGGAAGAGTAAATAGTGTTCGGTTCAGAGGCGCGGTGTTTACCAATATTAGTCGTGATCATTTGGATTATCACGAGACTATGGAAGCCTATGTTGACGCGAAGTTAAAAATTCTCAGCGCTACCGCTTTGGAATTTGCAGTGGTCAATCTGGATGATGCTTATAGTCAGAAAATTATTTCGGCAGTGCCCATGGATGCTCGTTTGTGGGCGTTTAGTACCGAAAGAAAATTGGCTCAGGAATCCAGCGACGTTTCAAGCAAATTAGCTAATCGAATTCCGCGTGTTGTTAATGAACATATTGTTGCCAGCAACATTCTGCATAAAGATGATGGAATTGAATTTACTGTCAGTTGGCAACGGCAACATTCGTCGTTAATCGAACGTCAAACAGTTAACGTTCCGCTTTATGGCGATTTTAATGTCGAAAACGTGTTGGCTGTGTTGACAGTCATGCTGGCATTAGGCCAGACACTGGGGGGCGCAACAGCAAAGCTTGCGAATATTAAACCTGTTGTGGGTCGCATGGAACGTGTTGGTGACAGTGCCGGTCCCTTAGTCTTTGTTGACTATGCCCATACCCCGGATGCTTTAGATAAAGTGCTGTCCTGTGCAAAGCAGCACAGTAAAGGTGCATTGTGGGTGGTGTTCGGTTGTGGCGGAAATAGAGATGCAGGTAAACGACCTCTGATGAGAGCCAGTGCAGAAACTTGGGCCGATAATGTGCTAGTTACTGACGACAATCCTCGTTACGAGAATGGTCAGGACATTGTCAATGACATACTGGCAGAGAGTAGTTCAGCGAAAATTGAAGTAATTCGCAACAGAGAGCAAGCCATATATAAAGCGATAAAAACCGCGGCTTTGCACGATTGTATTGTGATTGCGGGCAAAGGCCACGAGCAATACCAAGAAATTGAAGGAGTACGAACACCTTTCTCTGATAGTCGGGTGGCAATTGAGGCATTACAGATGAGGTCCGCAAATTGATACGGGGGGCGCAGTGCAAATGATGCTAAGTGAATGTGCCAAGGCGGTGCATGGTGATTTGATTGGTGAAGATGTTGCTGTCAGTTCGGTGAGTATTGATACCCGTTCTATTCAATCGGGTCAACTGTATGTCGCTATTAAAGGTGAAAACTTTGATGGCAATGCGTTTGTAGCACAAGCGATACAAGCTGGCGCAGCTGCGGCCATTGTTAATCAAAGCGGCGCAACTAATATCGGCGCAAATGTTTCGTACATCGTTGTCGATGACACTCGTTTAGCGCTGGCCGAGTTGGCGGGTGCATGGCGCTCCAGGCTGGCCGAAATAGGTAAAATCGGTGTCGTAGGCATTACTGGCAGTAACGGCAAAACAACCGTCAAAGAGATGGTGGCTGCGATTTTAAGCGTTAACTCCAATGTGCTTTACACACAGGGCAATTTGAACAACGACATCGGCGTGCCTTTGACATTATTGCGGTTAAATGAACAGCATCGATATGGCGTGATTGAAATGGGCGCCAATCATCCGGGTGAGATTGCTTATACCAGCCGCTTTGCACAAGCGGATGTCGCTGTGATTACAAATGCTGGTCCTGCGCATCTCGAAGGATTTGGCAACCTTGAGGGCGTAGCCAAGAGTAAAGGGGAGATTTATCAGGCTCTAAAGCAAACAGGCACAGCGATTATTAATTGTGATGATGCTTTTTTTGATTACTGGAAGTCAGTGGTTGGCGCAAGAAAAGCAATTACGTTTGGGGTTCATCAAGACGCGGATGTAACAGCAAAGAGCGTGAAGCTGGAGATTTTGGCGAATGCAAACATCGAAACCACAGTAAAGAGGGCTCGGTTTGCTACTTGTTTTGAACTTCTTACTGCCAACGGCGGTATAGAAATAAATTTAAGACTAGCTGGTCGGCACAATGTGATTAATGCCTTAGCAGCCGCGGCCAGCGCCATTGCATTAAATATAGAGCTGGATCAAATTAAGCAGGGCTTGGAAAGCCTACAGCCGGTAAAAGGCCGACTGCAGCCACTAATTGGGCAGCGTGGCAATATTGTTATTGATGATACTTATAACGCAAATGCAGCATCGCTGGAAGCCGGGCTTGATGTGTTAATCAATTGCCCTGGTCAGCCTTGGTTGATCTTGGGCGCGTTTGGCGAACAAGGCCCTGATAGCGCCAAAATACATCAAGGCCTTGGCGAGCTCATCAAGGCAAAAGGCATAGTGCGATTAATGGCAGTGGGAGCCGATGCACGCAATACCGTACAGGCATTTGGGCAAAATGGACTTTTTTTTGCAACACAAAATGAATTAATAGAGGCCCTTAAAAATGAACTTACGGGCGGTGAAGCCATTTTAATCAAAGGCTCAAGAGCGCAACGCATGGAAAATGTGGTGGCAATGTTGCTTGAGACAACAGGAACTTAGCGGATGCTTCTTTATTTTGCAGATTATTTGATGACTTTCGAGGGTGGATTTAGGGTGTTTCATTACCTGACTTTTCGCGCGATTCTTGGAGCCCTTACTTCGTTAGTCATTAGTTTTATCATCGGTCCAGTGATGATCCGTAAGCTTAGTCGTAACAAGATTGGGCAAAGCATTCGAGAGTTAGGCCCTGAGTCGCATTACGAGAAAAAAGGCACCCCCACTATGGGTGGAACCCTAATTTTAGTGGCTATCGCCTTTAGCACTTTGTTGTGGGCAGATTTAACTAACCGTTATGTCTGGGTGATTTTGTTAGTGACTTTGGGGCATGGCGTGATCGGGTTTATTGACGATTATCGTAAAGTGATCAAAAACAATAGTGATGGCTTATCGGCTAAAGCCAAGTATTTTTGGCAGTCAGTCATTGCGCTGGCTGCAGCCATTTTTTTATACAACACTGCCATTTTGCCGGCAGAAACGCAATTTATCGTGCCCTTCTTTAAAGATGTGGTGCTGAACATGGGCTGGTTTTACATCGTAATGACTTACTTTGTGATTGTCGGCACCAGTAACGCAGTTAATCTTACTGACGGTTTAGATGGTTTAGCGATCATGCCGACGGTGATGGTGGCAGGCGGCTTGGGGATTTTTGCCTATTTGTCTGGGCACGTAGCGTTTTCTGAATATTTGGCGATTCCCTATCTGCCGAATTCCGGTGAATTGATCGTCTTTTGCGCCGCGTTGGTTGGTGCCGGGTTAGGCTTTTTATGGTTTAACGCATACCCAGCAATGGTATTTATGGGCGATGTCGGTGCCTTGGCATTGGGTGCTGCTCTGGGTGTGTTGGCAGTATTGGTCAGGCAGGAAATCGTGCTGGTTATTATGGGTGGCGTGTTTGTGATGGAAACCGTGTCAGTCATTATTCAGGTAGCGTCATTCAAAATGACCGGTAAACGAGTCTTTCGCATGGCTCCCATTCATCATCATTTTGAATTGAAAGGGTGGCCAGAACCAAGAGTTATTGTGCGTTTTTGGATAATTACGTTCATTTTGATATTGATCGGCTTGGCAACCTTGAAGCTGAGATAAACATGAATAAAACACGAATCACCGCAGCGTTAGCAGAGCATTTTGATTTGGACGTCCTTACATCCAAAGTGCTTGTGGTCGGGTTGGGAGTCACGGGTATTTCGGTTGCGAGATTTTTACAAAAAATGGAATTTAAATTCGCTATCACCGACAGCCGTGACAAACCGCCAGGTGCCGAAGTGTTGTTGGAGCAATATCCGGATATTCCTCTATTTACAGGCGGTTTTGATGAATATGCATTCAATGTTGCAACCCATCTGATAGTCAGTCCAGGAATCGCACTGAATCATAAGGCCATTATTAAAGCAGTTGCCAATGGTGCAAAAGTTGTCAGCGATATAGATTTATTCGCTTTGGCCGTTGACGTACCCATAGTCGCAATAACTGGATCTAACGGTAAAAGCACTGTAACGACAATGCTTGGAGACATGGCCAAGGCTGCAGGAAAGCGTGTTGCTGTGGGTGGTAATTTAGGCACACCGGCTTTGGATTTGTTGGCGGAAACGGTGGAATTGTATGTGTTGGAGTTGTCCAGTTTTCAATTGGAGCGGACCCGGTTATTAAATGCTGCAGCCGCAACCGTGCTAAATGTGTCGGCTGATCACTTGGATCGGCATGCCGATATGGCTGAATATGCTGCGGAAAAGCAAAAAATATTCAATGGCACAGGCCTAATGGTCATCAATATAGATGATGCAGTGGTTGATGGCATGCGCAAAGAAGGTAGGGAAATTTTGACCTTCTCAATCAAAACTAAAGCGGATTTTTACCTGCAAAAAACCGACGATACAGAATATTTAATGCATGGATCCGAAATTTTGATGCCCTTGTCGGCGTTGCCGCTCGAAGGTAGACATAATGCTGCAAATGCTTTGGCTGCGTTGGCGTTGGGTGTCGCTGTCGGCTTGGACACGCAAGCCATGTGCGCGGCATTACGAAAATTTAAAGGCTTGGCGCATAGAATGCAGCGGGTTGCGCAAATACGTGGTGTTAATTGGGTGAATGATTCTAAAGCAACCAATATTGGTGCCTGCGTAGCTGCCTTACAAGGTTACGAACAAAAAGTAATTTTAATTGCTGGGGGTGATGCCAAAGGTGCTGACATGGCAGAGTTAAGCCCGGCAATTAAGGAAAAAGCCAAAAGTGTGGTTTTAATGGGAAAAGATGCCGGGTTAATAGAAAAGGCATTAGATGGCTCTGTACCAGCCTACTTTGCCTCAGATATGAATGAAGCCGTGCAGATTGCGGCCCGTCTTGCTAAGGCCGGCGAAAGTGTTTTGTTATCGCCTGCCTGTGCCAGCCTGGATCAGTACAAAAATTATCAAGACCGCGGCGATAAATTTACTAAAGCTGTATTGGCATTGGTGGCCTGAACTTAACTATGGGCGAAGGAGTGAGCATGAAATCGGCACAGATACGCATCGGTCAATTTTATTTTGATACGTTATTGCTAGCTGTGTGTGTCAGTTTACTAATGATTGGCTACGTGATGGTGGTATCCGCATCATTACATTTGGGCGTGAAAATAGCTGATGACAGTATGTATTACCCCGCTAGACAGTTGCTCCATATTGGTCTGGGCTTGTTGTTAGGCTCTGGAGTCGCATTGGTGCCTATGCGCTTTTGGGAGCAGTATGGCCCGACATTATTTTTGATAGGACTGTGCTTTTTGGTAGCGGTATTAATACCCGGCTTAGGCATTGAAGTTAATGGCAGTAAACGTTGGCTATCGATAGCTGGATTCAGGATACAAGTTTCTGAAGTGGTCAAATTCTTTTCAGTTATTTATATGGCAGGGTATGTCACTAGACATGAAGATTCAGTAAAGGATTCGGCCTATGGTCTGCTGAAACCCTTAGGGCTTTTTTCTGTAGCAAGTGTTTTGCTGCTTATGGAGCCGGATTTTGGATCGTCGGTAGTCATTTTGATGATCGCAATGGGCATCATGTTTCTTGCTGGCGCCAGGCTATCTCAATACATCATATTACTGGGTGTTCTGGCCTTAATGGCGATGATGTTGGTGTACTTTTCACCTTATCGTTGGCTGCGCGTAGTGAGTTTTTTGAAGCCTTGGGAGCATCACCTGGATTCTGGATTTCAATTGGTGCAAGCGCTTATTTCTTTTGGTCGAGGTGAGTGGTTTGGCGTTGGTTTAGGTAGTGGTGTGCAAAAGCTGTTTTATTTGCCTGAAGCGCATACCGACTTTTTGTTTTCGGTTATTGCTGAGGAATTGGGCTTGTTAGGTGTGATCACGGTCATTGCGTTATTCGCGGTGTTGATATGGCGAAGCTTTAGTATCGCTATGGCTGCAGAGCAAGCAGGTCAAAAATTTTCTGCGTTTGTTGCGTATGGATTGAGCATTTGGTTTGGCTTTCAGACCTTTGTCAATATGGGCGTTAATATGGGCATTTTGCCTACCAAAGGCTTGACTCTACCTTTAATGAGCTACGGAGGCGGCAGTATGATGATTATGTGTTGTGCCGTTGCCTTATTGTTTAGGGTACAAACCGAAATTGCCGGAATAAATTCAGGGGCACAAGTTGCATCGCGTTCCGAGCCTTTACGGTCTAATCATCACGCCTGGCATTCAAAGGTCGGCCAACATGGTTAAACGTATTGTCATTATGGCGGGTGGCACTGGTGGACATGTATTTCCTGCGCTAGCCGTTGCCAACAAGTTAATCGAAAAGGGCTGGCAAGTTAGCTGGTTGGGTACTCAAAAGGGGCTGGAAAGCCGGGTCGTGCCGGAAAACAATATTGATATTGACTGGCTATCTGTTGCCGGTGTTCGCGGCAAAGGGCTTACGTCAAAATTAGTAGCGTTGTTAATGTTGCTCAAGGCGTGTTGGCAGGCATTGGGAGTATTACGGAGGCGCAAGCCCGATGTGGTGCTGGGCATGGGTGGCTTTGTTGCGGGTCCAGGCGGATTAATGGCGAAATTGCTAGGCATTCCTTTGATTATTCATGAACAAAATCGAGTGCCGGGTACGACGAATCGACTGCTGGCGAAGATTGCCAACCAAGTGCTGGAGGCTTTCCCCGGCAGTTTTAAACAACAGCTCAATGCCAAATGTACTGGTAATCCGCTAAGGCAGCAGTTTTTGCAGGAACTTAATAGTGTCGGTAGGCAAAGTGCGGATGATTTACATGTACTGGTTGTTGGCGGGAGTCAGGGCGCGCAGATTTTGAACGAAGTAGTGCCAATAGCGATAGCCGAGTTAAAACAGCCTGTACGTGTTTTGCATCAAACGGGTGCGGCGATGCGTGATCAAGTTCAACAAAATTATCTTTCCCATGGCCTTACTGCAGAAGTTAATGACTTTATAAAAGAAATGGCACCCGCTTATCGATGGGCAGACTTAGTGGTTTGTCGTGCGGGTGCGATGACTGTCAGCGAAGTGGCGGCTGCAGGCGTACCTGCCATTTTTATACCGCTGCCCGGAGCGATAGATGATCACCAAACTGCAAATGCCAAAGTGTTAACAGATGTGGGGGCAGCGGTGTTGCTAAAACAAAACGAGTTGAGTGCCACTTCGTTGGCAGAACATATCATCCAGGTAAGTAAGCAGTTGACAGTAATGAGTGAAGCAGCAAAAAAATACGCTCGATTAGATGCGACAGATGTAGTCGCGAATTATTGCATGGCAGAGGTGGGTGTATGACCTTTCCAAACATTCAATTGCCAACCGACGTTTTGGGAAATATTGAGCGAATTCATTTTGTTGGTATAGGCGGTACCGGCATGAGCGGTATTGCTGAAGTGTTATCGAATTTGGGTTATCAGGTGTCAGGTTCAGACATCAAGACCAGCGCAGTGACGCAAAGGCTGGCGGATTTAGGTGTGGTTATCAATATTGGTCACCAGCGGAGAAATATTGCCGGTGTTGATGTCGTGGTGGTGTCCAGTGCCATTGATCGCAGCAATGAAGAGGTCGATGAGGCTTATATCAAGAGAATTCCGGTAATCCCTCGGGCAGAAATGTTGGCGGAATTGATGCGTTTCAGGTTCGGGATAGCTGTAGCCGGTACCCATGGCAAAACGACGACGACCAGTTTAACTGCAAGCATATTAGCCGAAGGTGGACTTGATCCCACCTTCGTGATTGGCGGACGCTTGAACAGCGCAGGCACCAATGCCAAATTAGGCTTAGGGCATTATTTGGTCGCTGAAGCCGATGAAAGTGATGCATCGTTTTTGTATCTACAGCCGATGATGGCAATAGTCACCAATATCGACCAAGACCACATGGCGACATATCAAGGCAGTTATCAGCGCTTAAAAGATACGTTTATTGAATTTTTACATCACTTGCCTTTTTATGGACTGGCGGTGTTGTGTCTTGATGATGAAGGTGTGCGGGAAATTTTGCCGCAGATTTCCAAGCCGGTCACGACCTATGGCGTTGATGAAAATGCCGATATACGCGCTATAGGCATTAAACAGCAAGGTATGCAGACGTCATTCACTGTTTTGAGACGCGGCGATTATCCAGAATTGCAAGTGACCTTGAATATGCCGGGCTGGCATAACATGCTGAATGCCTTGGCTGCTATAGCTGTAGCAACTCGGTTGGGTGTTGCCGATGAGGCGATTATTAAAAGTTTAGGGGCATTTAAAGGTGTCGGACGGCGCTTTCAAAGCACCACAATGAGTCTTTCTGGGCTAGGCGAATTGCCACTAGTTGATGATTACGGTCATCATCCGCGGGAAGTGGCTGCAACTCTTGAAGCTTTACGTCAAGCTTGGCCGGATAAGCGTAAAGTGGTTATTTTTCAACCGCATCGATACACCCGTACCCGTGATTTATTTGAAGATTTTGTACAAGTATTATCGACAGTCGATTTGCTGATTTTGTTGGATGTGTATTCAGCTGGAGAAGCTGTTATTCCAGGTGCCGATGGCCGGGCATTAAGCCGTGCAATTCGTCTCCGTGGCCAAGTCGATCAGGTATTTGTTGAAAATTATGAGGAATTGCCGGACATATTGGCTGGTTTAGTGAGTGCCAACGACGTGGTGTTGACCATGGGTGCTGGCAATGTGGGGCAAATATCAACAAACTTGCCGGAATTATTGGGCAAAGCATTTGTTAATCGACAGCAGAAATGAAGGGCAGCTTGTTATTTAACGAGCCACTGGCGAAATATACCAGCTGGCGTGTCGGTGGGCCCGCTGAGCGCATGTACATCCCCGCAGATCGACAAGATTTATGTGATTTTATAAAAACCTTGTCGGCAGCAGAGCCGGTTTTTTGGATGGGTTTAGGTAGTAATTTGTTAGTCAGGGATGGTGGGATTTCTGGCACGGTGATTAATACCAAAGGCAGGCTAAAGGAAATGCGACTACTCGGAGATGGATTGGTTTATGTCGAAGCCGGTGTCCCGTGTGCGCATGTGGCGCGATTTTGTGGTGAAAATGGCCTGAGCGGAGCCGAATTTTTAGCAGGTATTCCCGGTACCATGGGAGGCGCCTTAAAAATGAACGCAGGCGCGTTTGGTGGTGAGACTTGGGGCATTGTTAAGAATGTAGAAACGATTGATGTTGATGGGCAAGTTAAACAACGACAACCCGAGCAATTTACCGTTGGCTATCGATCAGTTAAAGGTGCCGATGGTGAATGGTTTTTAGCAGCAACGTTATCGCTAGAAGCGGGTGATGTTGTTGCTAGCCAGCAAAAAATTAAAAAATTATTAGAGCATCGCGCCAAAACACAGCCAACAAATCAGCCCAGTTGTGGATCAGTATTTAGAAATCCACCGGATGATTTCGCGGCAAGACTGATTGAACAAAGCGGTTTAAAAGGCTATGTCATTGGCGGCGCATGCGTTTCCGAGAAACATGCCAATTTTATTGTCAACACAGGCAAAGCAACTGCTGCGGATATTGAATCGTTAATTACATACGTTCAGCAGCAAGTTGAAGAACAGCAAGGTATCAAGTTACAAACTGAGGTATGCATGGTAGGTGAAGCAGAATGACAGCAATAACAGATCCGCAAGCATTTGGCCGAGTTGCTGTGTTAATGGGCGGGCAAGCGGCGGAACGGGAAGTCTCATTGAGAAGTGGCGCGGCTGTTTATGCTGCATTAAAACGCAAAGGCGTTGATGCTATTGCCGTTGATGTTACGGGTAGTTCGATCGATACCTTGGCAGGTCTTGAAGTAGATAGAGTATTTAACATCATCCACGGGCGTGGTGGTGAAGATGGTGTCCTGCAGGCGGTCTTAGAGGTTTTAGGTATTCCTTATACAGGTAGCGGCGTATTGGCGTCTGCACTGAGTATGGATAAGTTACGGACCAAGTTGTGCTGGCAAGGGTATGGATTGACGACGCCATTATGGTATCTGCTGAAAAATGAGCAGGATCTGGATGAGTGTATTGAGAAACTTGGTTTTCCCGTGATCGTTAAACCGGCGCAGGAAGGATCCAGCATAGGCATGAGTAAAGCACATAATCGGGAAGAATTGGCGCAGGCATTAAAACTGGCATCCAACTATAAATGCGATGTTTATGCTGAAGCTTGGGTGACTGGCAAAGAGTACACAGTGGCAGTATTGAATGGTCAGGCGTTGCCGGTTATTCGTTTGGAAACTCCCAATGCTTTTTACGATTATGAAGCCAAATACCAGGCGACGACCACGCAGTACCATTGTCCGTGTGGATTGGCGCAGGATCAAGAACAGCAATTACAAGACTTAGCAGTAGTGGCAAGTGAAGCGGTCGGCGTGAGAGGTTGGGCTAGAGTTGATGTGTTTTTGAATGAAGCCGGACAATATCAGTTGATAGAAATAAACACTGTGCCAGGTATGACTGATCATAGCCTGGTGCCAATGGCGGCAAAACAGGCAGGCATTTCCTTTGATGATTTGGTTTGGCATGTTTTAGAAACCAGTTTCGACCGGAACTGATGTGATCGGTTGATTGTTGATGCAAGGAACAAAATTAGTTGTTGCGGTGTTGGTGTTGGCTGGATTGTCATTCGGCATCAAACAGCATGTGTTGAAGTCCAAGCCCATTAAATACGTGAGGACCGAGGGCAGTTTTCAGTATTTGGGCAAAGAAGATGTCAAAAACGCTTTGTTACCGTTGGTAAGTGTGGGTTTTTTTGATGCGGATATGCAGGCGATACAACAAGCGGTTGGTAATTTGACCTGGGTGGAAAGCGTGACCGTTAAGCGTGTCTGGCCAGATGCAATTGATATTAAAGTACGGGAGAAAAAGCCTTATGTGCGCTGGCGGAAAAACAGCCTAGTGGATACAAAGGGGCAAATTATTGAACCGAAAAGCATCGAGCCTTTTAGTTCACTGCTTCTGGTGTACGGCCCTGATCAGCAACAGGTTAAAGTGCTCGAGATTATGAAAGGGGTTAAGACAGCGCTGGCTGATAAAGCATTGGAATTAGCAGAATTTAGCGTCAACGATCGATGGGCATGGAAGATTAAATTAACCACCGGTATGGAAATATTGTTGGGCAGGCAAGAGCAGTTAAAAAATTTACAGCGGTTTTTAAAAACGCTGGATGCATTAGGACAAGAGCGGGTTGATGCAATTGCCGTAGTCGATTTGAGGTATCCCAATGGTTATGCGGTTTCTTGGAAGCCAGAGGCAGAACCGATTGACTGGAAAGCGATTGCCAACCCACAAAGCAAAACAGACGGGTAACTTATAAAGGCGAGTCAGAGTAAACAAAATGGCAAAAAAAACTGAGCGTAATTTAATAGTCGGATTAGATATAGGGACATCGAAGGTCGCGGCTATCGTGGGTGAGCTTACCAGTGATGGCGGGATCGAAGTGATAGGTATTGGTTCCACACCTTCGCGAGGCCTGAAGAAAGGCGTTGTTGTTAATTTGGAGTCAACCGTCCAATCCATTCAGCGAGCGATTGAAGAAGCCGAACTAATGGCGGGCTGTCAGATTAAGTCGGTGTACGCGGGTATCGCCGGTAGCCACATCAGAAGTCTTAATTCGCACGGAATTGTCGCGATTAAAGACAAAGAGGTTACCCAGTACGATATAGATCGGGTGATTGATTCGGCGCGGGCGGTGGCGATTCCTGCTGACCAGAAAATTCTGCATATATTGCCGCAGGAATTCGTGATCGATTTGCAGGAAGGCATCAAAGAGCCGATAGGAATGTCCGGCATTCGCCTAGAGGCCAAAGTACACATGGTCACCAGCAGCGTTAGTGCTTCGCAAAATATTGTTAAGTGTATTCGTCGTTGCGGCCTGGAAGTCGATGATATTGTCTTGGAGCAATTGGCGTCATGTAATTCAGTATTGACTGAAGATGAAAAAGAATTAGGCGTTTGTTTAATCGATATTGGCGGTGGCACGACTGATATTGCCATCTTTGTTGAGGGCGCAATCAAACATACGGCTGTGATCCCTATCGCTGGTGACCAAGTAACCAATGATATTGCAGTGGCATTACGAACACCCACGCTTAATGCGGAAGATATTAAACGTAAACATGCCTGTGCTTTAACGCAATTGGCGAATGTAGACGAGACTATAGAAGTACCAAGTATTGGCGATCGCGCTCCACGCAAAATATCAACGCAAAATTTAGCTGAGATTATTGAGCCACGCTATGAAGAGTTAATGTTGCTGGTGCAATCGGAATTAAGACGAAGTGGTTATGAAGAATTAATTGCCGCCGGTGTTGTTTTGACGGGGGGAAGCGCCAAGGTGATGGGGCTAATTGAGTTGGCAGAAGAAATATTTCATATGCCTGTGCGAGTGGGTGTTCCACAAAATGTTACCGGCTTAACCGAGGTGGTAAAAAATCCAATTCATTCGACGGGTGTGGGATTGTTAATGTATGGCAAAGATCATCAAGGAGTTGGTAAAGGCCTTGATCTTGATGGTCCAAGTGTGTTTTCTAAAATGAAAAATTGGTTTCAAGGTAATTTTTAATTGTGTTCAGAGCTTCAAAGGAGCAGCGAAAATGAAATATGAATTGATGGATATGTGTACTGAAAATGCAGTAATTAAGGTGATCGGCGTTGGTGGTGGTGGTGGTAATGCAGTTAGTCACATGGTTGGCAGCAACATTGAAGGCGTTGAGTTTATCTGTGCCAATACAGATGCCCAAGCGCTAAGAAAATTAGGCGTTGGCACCATCATTCAGCTAGGTCTTGAATTGACAAAGGGTCTGGGAGCAGGTACTAATCCGGAAGTGGGCCGCCAAGCTGCTGGCGAAAATAAAGACCGCATTAGAGAGGTGCTGGAAGGAGCTGATATGGTTTTCCTGACTGCAGGTATGGGCGGCGGCACCGGTACCGGTGCTATTCCTGTTATTGCCGAAATTGCTCGCGGCATGGGGATTTTGACTGTTGCCGTTGTCACAAAGCCGTTTTTATTTGAAGGTAAAAAGAAAATGGCGATTGCTGAGCAGGGCATTGCCGAACTTGAAAAATATGTCGATTCGTTGATCACTATTCCTAATCAAAAATTGTTGCCAGTATTGGGTAACAATGTGTCATTGATGAATGCGTTCAAAGCCGCAAATGACGTGTTATTGGATGCGGTACAAGGTATTACCGAACTGATTGTTCATCCTGGTATGATCAATGTCGATTTCGCCGACGTTAGGACTGTAATGTCAGGAATGGGAGCAGCGATTATGGGTATTGGTTCTGCAACCGGTGAACACAGAGCCCGCGAAGCTGCTGAAAAAGCAATTGCTTGCCCACTGTTGGAAGACATCAATTTGCAGGGCGCGCGAGGAATTTTGGTGAATATTTCTGCATCGGATATGGGTATTGCCGAATTTAATGAAGTAGGCAACATTGTCCATGAGTTTGCATCAGAGGACGCTGTTATCAAAATCGGTACAGCCATTAATCCTGAGTTGGGTGACGAAATCAAAGTGACTGTTGTAGCGACAGGGATGGGCTTGCCATCCAAAGTTATTAAAATGGCGCCCAAATCATCTGTAGCTGGCCTTAATCAAAACGTCGCAGGCGAAGTTAACTATGGCGGATTTGATACGCCAACAGTCATGCGTAATAAAGCCGAAAATAGAGAAACGCGGTTTGGCGCACAGCTTAAAAAAGATGTAGATCTGGATTATTTGGATATTCCAGCATTCCTAAGACGGCAGGCTGATTAAAGTTTGATGTTCTATCCATAGGGTATAAATTGGCTTGTGTTAAACTTGCCAATTTTCTGCCCTCTTTATTTGGCATTATTGACCTTATGATTAAACAGCGAACATTAAAAAACACTATCAGGGCCACAGGCGTGGGTCTTCATACCGGTGAAAAGGTCTATCTGACGTTGCGTCCAGCCGAAGCGAATACCGGTATTAAATTTCGTAGAGTGGATTTAGCACAACCGGTCACTATTGATGCGACGCCGGAAAATGTCGGTGAAACGGTCTTATCGACAACACTGGTGGCTGGCGATGTTAAGATTTCTACAGTGGAGCATTTGCTTTCTGCATTAGCAGGATTAGGCATTGATAATGCGATTATTGACGTGAGTGCGGCGGAAGTTCCAATTATGGATGGAAGTGCTGGGCCGTTTGTATTTTTATTGCAGTCTGCTGGCGTTGAGGAACAAGATAGTCCTAAGCAGTATATTCGCATTAAACGAAGTATTCGGGTTGAAGAAGGCGATAAATGGGCGGCATTTGAGCCTTTTGAAGGTTTTAAGGTTACCTTTACCATTGATTTTGAACACCCCGCATTTGACGAGCATGTAAAAACCGCCACTATGGACTTTTCTTCTACGACTTTTGTTAAAGAAGTGAGCAGAGCCAGGACATTTGGCTTTATGAAAGATATTGAAATGCTGCGGAAAAATAATCTTGCTTTGGGCGGAAGTCTTGATAATGCCATTGTTGTCGATGACGACAAAGTACTTAATGAGGACGGTTTACGCAGTGCCGACGAATTTGTGAAGCACAAAATACTCGATGCTATTGGTGATCTGTATCTTTTAGGGTATAGCTTAATTGGAGAATTTACTGGCTATAAATCAGGGCATGGGCTTAACAACAAGTTATTGCGTACGTTGTTAAATGATAAGGATGCCTGGGAAATGGTAACCTTTGAAAAAGAGGAAGATGCTCCCATTTCATTTATGCGTTCTGCTCAAAGCGTGCGTTCTGCGGCATAGTAAAGCTTAATTCTTATCAGCTAATCGTTGCAAAGTTGTACTGAGCTTTATTAAAGCCTGTTTCAAATGCTCATCAGAGGACATCATTCCTGTGCTTCTGATGAGCATAATTTTTTCTGTTGACGGGATAATTGGGGAGGGTGCTTGTCTTGACTTAATCCCAGTTAAGACCGGCATGACTCTAATTTGCAGTGCATTGACGGACTCCCTTGTAAGTAGTGCAATTGAGGCAATCATTGCGTCGTGATAAAAGCGTAATTGAGATGCCCACGAGGCAGTATCGGTGAAGACGATTAATTCCTTTTTCTTGATAATGCAATGCAGTACATGCATTGAAAGAATAGAGGGCAAAGCATTTCGAACAGGGTGAAGCAGTTGTCTTTGTAGTTCTATTTGACTGTAAACATAAGCGAGAGCGTTATTTGGAAATAACAACGCGGGTTTGAATGCGTTATGTTTTTTTATCATGGTTAACAGTGGGCTTGGGTGGCAAGAAGTGATTTGCTTGATGACGAAATTTTGATTTTTGCCTGCAAAAAGTAAAAATATTGGCCGATCAGGTAAGTCGATTTGTCAAAGGCGGTAATGAAGTTTAGAAAATACTAGGCATAAAAAAGCCGCAACCTACGAATTGTAGGTTGCGGCTAAATATTCAATCCTTAGATCAATGTAACTTCTTCTGCTTGTGGGCCTTTTTGGCCTTGAGTTACATTGAATTGGACTTTTTGTCCTTCATCAAGAGATTTGAAACCAGAGCTGTTGATGTTGCGGAAATGAACGAAAACATCTGGTCCATTTTCTTGCTGAATAAAACCAAAACCTTTTTCAGCGTTAAACCATTTAACTGTGCCGGTAGCCATTTTGTAATCCTAAAAGTTAGTTGTAATGTAGTAAGCCTGTTTAGGCTGATGGAGCTGGGAAATTTGAAAATTACTTATGATAAACAGGACGAACAAGTACAACATAGAACTCTCGTAGAGATAAGCATAACGGTAAATCAATTTCAAGCTAGGCACATTGTATTGCGTACATCCTGGCTAAGTCAATTTTATTCCTGTAAAGCTAGTGTGAAGTCATTTTGATTATGCTAGTTACAACGTTGTTCATAACTATAACTGAACTTGGCTTAAGCCAGAATGCCTTGTGTCGGCGGGTGTTTTATCTGTAATTAAAGCTATCCAAGGTATATAATCGCGAACTTTGATTTACTCATCCATTAATAACACCGGAAAAAAACATGTTGGGGAAACTGGTCAGATTTGTTGTAGGGAGCCGTAATGACAGGCTGGTAAAGAAAAAAAGAACCTTGGTTAAAAAGGTTAATGCACTCGCTACCGAATATGAGAAATTATCGGATGATGCATTAAAAGCTAAGACTCAGGAGTTTCGTAACCGACTAGCACAAGGTGAAAAAATCGATAAGTTGATACCCGAGGCTTTTGCGACGGTTAGAGAAGCATCTACCAGGGTCTTTGGTATGCGCCACTTCGACGTGCAATTGATTGGTGGCATGATACTTCATGACGGTAAAATTGCTGAAATGAAGACGGGCGAAGGTAAAACTTTAATGGCCACGCTCGCTGCTTATTTGAACGCGCTGCCAGGGCGCGGTGTTCATGTCGTTACCGTCAATGATTACCTAGCTAAGCGTGATTCCGAATGGATGGGCAAGCTTTATGGCTTTTTAGGGTTAAGTACCGGTGTAATTGTTAGTCAGCTCGATACTAGTGAAAGGCGAGAAGCGTATGCAGCCGATATAACTTACGGAACCAATAACGAGTTTGGCTTTGATTATTTACGTGACAATATGGCTTTTAGTTTGGATCAAAAAGTCCAACGAGATCTTTATTTTGCAGTAGTAGACGAGGTTGATTCAATTTTAATTGATGAGGCTAGGACACCTCTTATTATCTCGGGCCCCACAGAAGAAAGCACAGAGGTCTATGTCAAAACCAACAACATAATTGCGTTTTTGACCAAACAAGAAAATGAAGATGGCCCAGGAGATTTTTCTGTTGATGAAAAAGCACGCCAGGTCTATTTGACCGAAGCTGGGCATGAGCATGTCGAAGAATTGATGGTTGAGCACGGACTGATGCCAGAAGGCAGCAGTTTGTATGACGCATCGAGTATTCGGTTAATGCATTATCTGAACGCTTCATTGCGTGCTCATTTGTTGTTTAAAAAAGATGTTGATTACATCGTGGCAAACGATGAAGTCATCATAGTAGATGAGTTTACTGGTCGAATTATGCCCGGTCGTCGTTGGTCTGAAGGCTTACATCAAGCTATCGAAGCCAAAGAAGGCGCCACTATTCATAATGAAAACCAAACGCTAGCTTCGATAACGTTTCAAAATTATTTTCGGTTGTACGAAAAACTGTCAGGCATGACAGGGACCGCAGATACCGAAGCATTTGAGTTAAACAAGATATATGGATTGGAAGTCGTTGTTATTCCTACTCATAGGCCATTGGTACGTAAAGACTTGGGTGATTTGGTCTATTTGACAGCGGATGAAAAATACAATGCTGTCGCCAATGACATAAAAGATTGTGTTAGTCGTGGGCAGCCGGTTTTAGTTGGTACTACGTCAATTGAGAACTCAGAACGTCTGTCCGCATTATTGAAACAATTGGGTATCAAGCATGAAGTTCTGAATGCTAAACAGCATGAACGCGAAGCGCATATCATCGAACAAGCAGGTATGCCAGGCGCGGTTACCATTGCTACTAATATGGCTGGACGTGGAACAGATATTGTTCTCGGAGGTAATTTAGAAGCCGAGCTATCAGCGTTAGGACCGGATGCCGGCGATGCTGAAAAGAAACAAGTTCGCGGTGCTTGGTTGGATAGACATGAACAAGTACTTGCCAGTGGTGGATTGCATGTCATAGGTTCAGAGCGCCATGAATCTCGACGAATAGATAACCAGTTAAGAGGACGCTCTGGGCGGCAAGGCGATCCAGGTTCAACACGGTTTTATTTGTCATTGCAAGATGATCTGATGCGTATATTTGCATCCGATCGTGTTGCTGGATTAATGCAAAAATTAGGTATGGGCGATGGTGAAGCTATTGAACATCCTTGGGTTACTCGCGCAATTGAAAATGCGCAACGTAAAGTCGAAAATCGCAACTTCGATATACGTAAAGAAATCCTTGCTTATGATGATGTTGCCAATGATCAACGTAAGGTTGTTTACGCTCAGCGTAATGAGTTAATGGCGGCTGAAGACATATCCGACATTATTAAGGCCATTCGTGAGGATGTTGTTAATCAAGTGATTGATCAACATATACCAGCTAAATCAATGGTAGAACAATGGAATATTAAAGGCCTTGAAAATCAACTACATGAAGATTTTAATGTGCTGATTCCGGTTCGTGAAATGCTTGATGAAGACAAAAGCTTGCACGAAGAAGCTTTACGCAAGCGCATTATAGGATTGCTTGAGCAAAGCCACGCTGATAAAGAGAAGCAGATTACCAGTGATATTCTGAGGCATTTCGAAAAATCAGTTATGTTGCAAGTGCTGGATAACAGTTGGAAAGAACATCTGGCTGCTATGGATTATTTACGTCAAGGTATTCACTTAAGAGGCTATGCGCAAAAGGATCCTAAGCAAGAATATAAACGTGAAGCCTTTTCCATGTTCACTACTCTTTTAGAGCATATTAAGCATGAAGTTATTGGTATTTTGTCGAAGGTTCAAGTTAGGCAAGAAGAAGATGTTCAAGCCATAGATCAGCAGAGGCAGGTACCCACTGAAATGCATTTTGAACACGCTGAAGCTACCGCGTTCAATACCCAAGAGCAAGAACTCATTGAAGATCAAGTTGATCCTTCAGCACCTATTGCTCGTGATGCCATAAAAGTGGGTAGAAATGATCCTTGTCCTTGCGGCTCAGGCAAGAAATATAAACAGTGTCACGGTAAGCTAGATTAATTATTGGAAGTGATGAAGCCGGAATTTGTGTTGCCGGCTCCATACGTCGCGGCATTTGGAAATTGAGGAGAGTTTGCATTAACCTAAAATAATTCTTCGGTGGTTATTAGTTTAGGAGAATCATTTCCAATTTCTAAATGATTAGATGATGCACTGGCCGGAGCATTTTCCTCTTGAAAATACTCCCATTTGCCACTTTTGTTTGATGTCGGTGTTAATAATCCCGTATTAGGGTTGATATAGGCCTTAATAATGCCAGGAGATGCCTCTAGGGGCTTTTCCGGCGAACCTGCCAACGCCGTTCTCATAAATTCAATCCACATAGGTAAGGCAGTTACCCCGCCTGTTTCAAGATTCCCTAGCGGTGAAAAGTCATCAAATCCAACCCATGCTGTCGCTACGTTGCTACTTGTATAGCCATTAAACCAAGCATCACGTTGTTCATTGGTTGTGCCTGTTTTACCTGCTAAGTCAAGTCTGCCAAGTTCTTTGGCAGCCATCGCGGTGCCGCGCTGTACCACATCCCGTAATAATGAATTCATCAGGAAATTGATTCTTGGCGCGATAATTCTTGGCGCATAGATTTTTTTTGTTAGCTCATCATCGTTACATTCGGGGCATGCAAGTTTTGGTTTAGCCTGATACACAACTTCCCCATCGTTGGACTCAATGCGCTCAATATAATATGGGCTCACTAGAAAGCCGCCATTGGCAAAGGTTGCATAGACGCGCGCCATCTGCAGAGGTGTGGCATCGCCGCTTCCTAATGCGAGAGAAAGAGTTTTAGGGAGCTGCTGTTCGTTAAAGCCAAATCGCTGAGCTGTTGCGACTGCCTTTTCAATGCCAATTTGTTGCAATAAACGTATGGAAATGATGTTCCTTGAATGCGTTATCGCCTCTCTCAAACTTGTGGGGCCATAAAATCTCTTACTGTAATTTTCAGGGCGCCATTCATTTTCTTGGCCTGGAACATCAATAACAATAGGGGCGTCGTTAATCAGAGAAGCTGGGGTGTAACCCTCTTCTAATGCAGTGGTATAAATGATGGGTTTAAAGCCAGAACCAGGTTGACGTTTAGATTGGGTTACTCGGTTGTATTTATTACGGGAAAAATCAAAGCCGCCTGTCAGTGCCAAAATAGCCCCGGTACTTGGATTTAGTGAAACAAAAGCACCTTCAACAGCCGGTACTTGCGCTAGTGTCCAGCTCTGGTTGGATAATTGACGAACCCGGATGACGGCGGCCGATTTCAATACAGAGCTTAATGATCTGTTAGTCCAACGAATATTTTCGGGTGGTATTTTTACGATCTGGTTATTTTGAAGTCTAACAATCGCGGCACTGTTGTTGACTTGCATAACCACGGCAGGAACAGTATCACCAATGATTGGTAACTGTGTTATTTGAGCGTTATTGAGAGTATTGGCGGCTTTATCTCGATAACCATGGCGTTCATCGTAGCTATGTAGAGTGTTCATAAGGGCTTGGTTTGCTGCATTTTGCAGTGTTCCCTGTATTGTCGTGTAGACCTTAAAGCCAGCAGTGTAGGCCTGGTCGCCAAATTGCTCCACCATTTTCTGGCGCACCATCTCAGCCAAATAAGGTGCAAGCAAATCTGGTGTTACAGGTTGCAGTTTGGCTGTGGAGGGTTGCGACTGAGCCTCTTCATAGGCTTGCTGAGAAATGTAGTTAAGTTCAAACATTCGCCGCAACACATAATTGCGGCGTTGCAGTGCACGCGACTCATTGGTGATGGGGTTGTACAAAGAGGGTGCTTTTGGTAATCCGGCAATCATGGCTTGTTCAGCAAGCGATAATTTCGCTAAGGATTTGTCATAATAAACTTGGGCGGCGGCGGCAATACCGTAAGCTCTATGCCCCATGAAAATTTGATTCAAATAAAGCTCAAGGATTTTTTGTTTTGAATATTCACGCTCTATTTTTAAAGCCAGAATGATTTCTTTCAGCTTACGGGTGTAAGTTTTTTCGTTATTCAGCAAAAAGTTTCGGGTTACTTGCATGGTGATAGTGCTGCCGCCCTGCATTTTTTTTCCGGTTAAAGCAAGCTGGAGCCCCGCTCTTAATAAGCCATTGATATCAACCCCTGGATGCTCGAAAAAGCTGTCATCTTCTGCTGCAAGAAAGGCTTTCACTAGCTGTTCAGGCACCTGAGCCATTGTGAAAGGTATGCGTTTTTTCTCCCCAAACTGAGCGATCAGCAACTTATCCCTACTATAAATACTTAATGGAATTTGGTATTGAACATGATGCAAGGATTTAATATCTGGCAAGTCGGATGCTAAATGACGATATAAAAAATAGCCAGTTGTGACTATGACTATGCCTAAGAACAGAAAAATAACGCTAAGCCATTTGATGATTTGTCCAACTAACGATTTTTTGGCCACTAGAAATCCCAAAACTGTTTACGAAAAACACCTGTTAAGCATAGAGAATAAAAGCATGATGTGAGGAAAGTGGCTGATTTTGAATGCGATCACTAAGAGTTCACAAAAACAAGATGGACATTTTAGGGGCTAAAAAAAAAAACACTACTATACTTTTGCCTACATTGATTGGTGCGTTCAGAAGGTAGTTCTCAATAGCGCGACAATCACAAAATCATCGGTTTTTTAAGGATGTAGGTATGAGTTGGTTTAATCAAAAACAGAGCGCAGTACTTGGTATAGATATAAGTACTGCGGCTGTAAAACTACTTGAATTGAGCAAGGTTGGTGCTCGCTATCGAGTGGAAAGTTATTCCGTGGCACCTTTGCCGCAAGATGCCGTCATAGATAAAAACATCGCAAATGTCGATGTGATCGCAGAAACCATTAAAATTGCTGTCAAGCAGTCAGGAACTAAGCTTAAACAAGCCGCTGTCGCAGTTGCCGGTTCTTCAGTCATGACCAAAATGATTACCATGCCGTCTGCCCTTTCTGATGATGAATTAGAAGAGCAAATCATGGTTGAGGCTGATCAATACGTACCATACTCTCTTGATGACGTGAGTTTTGATTTTGAAGTTCAGCATGAAAACGAGAATAATCCGGAACTTGTTGATGTGTTATTTGCCGCCTCTCGCAAAGAAAATGTCAATGATCGTGTGGAAGCGCTGACCAAAGCCGGACTAAAAGCGCGAGTTGTGGATGTTGAAGCATTTGCAATTGAAAATGCATTTACCTTGCTTGCCGACCAGTTACCGGATGCCATTGAAGGGCAAACTGTTGCCATTGTCGATACCGGCGCCACAATGACCACTCTCAATGTATTGTATAACCTGCGTACTGTTTATACTCGAGAGCAAGGCTTTGGCGGTAAACAGCTAACAGAAGAAATTCAACGCCGCTATGGATTGACTTATGAAGAAGCGGGCTTGGCAAAAAAACATGGTGGATTGCCAGACAATTACAACACCGATGTATTAGACCCCTTTAAGCGAGCAATGGTTCAGCAGATTCAGCGCTCAATGCAGTTTTTTGTTTCTTCAAGTGCCAATCGGCGTATCGATAGTGTTGTGCTGGCGGGCGGTTGTGCGTCAATTCCCGGAATAGAAAAGCTGGTTGAGCAAGTCATGGGGGTGCCCACCTATGTAGCAAATCCATTTATTAATATGGCGTTATCCAGCAGGGTTAAACCTCAGCTGTTAAGCAATGATGCGCCTGCAATGATGATCGCTTGCGGGTTGGCATTGAGGAGTTTCGATTAATGGCAAAAATCAATTTACTACCGTGGCGTGAAGAACGGCGGGCGTTGCAAAAACGCGAGTTTTTAAATGCGATGGCGGCAGGTGTTTTAGTGACCCTGCTGATTTTTGTTGTTGTGCATTTGTATATTGCTGGATTACAGGAATATCAACAACAACGAAATAAATTTCTACAAGATGAAATAGCCTTGGTGGATACAAAAATCGTTGAAATAAAAAGTATTGAAGAAAAAAAATCTAAATTGCTCGCCAAAATCGAGTTGATTCAGAAGCTGCAAGAAAGTCGACCGGAAATAGTGCATTTATTTGACGAGCTGCCCAGGGTTACCCCAGACGGTGTGTTTCTTAGTAAATTTAGCCAAGTTGCTGCGGATATTACCTTTGAAGGCAAATCACAATCGAATGCCCGCGTTTCCGCATTTATGCGTTCCATTGAAGCATCTCAATGGCTGCAAGCTCCGTCTCTTAGTGTGATTCAGACACCTGATAAAGCTAACCTAGAACAACTCAGTGATTTTACCCTGCATGCTAAGCAAGGTAATAAAAACACAAATGTTGCTAATGGAGGTAGCAAATGAATTTGTCAGAAATTAATTGGGACTTAAATCAAGCCGGGTCCTGGCCTTTACCCATCAAAGCGGCGGCGATCGTAATTGTCTCTGTGCTGACAGCCGGAGGTGTTGTCTACTATGACACCTTGGACCAGTTGGATGCTTTGGCAGCTATTGAAAAGCAAGAGCAAGATCTTAAACAATCATTTGAAACCAAACAAAAGAAAGCCGTCAATTTGCAGGATTATAAAGATCAGCTTACACAAATTGAGGCTGAACTGGATGAAATGATAAGGCAAATGCCTACTGAGGAAGAAGTTGCCAGCTTGCTGGTCGATATTTCACAAACAGGGTTGGCCAGTGGTTTGGAGTTTAAATTGTTCAAGCCCGGCGCGCCGGTGCGCAAAGATTTTTATTCAGAATTACCCATCAATATACAAGTAATCGGCAAATATGAAGAGTTGGGGTTATTTGTCAGTGGGTTGGCATCGCTACCCAGAATTGTCACCGTGCATGATGTCAATATTGTGCCACAAGCAAAAGACAGCAAAGATATTAAAGCTGGTGAGATGGTGATGAATGCTACGGTCAAAACCTATAACGAAGGTGGCGATCCTACAGCTTCAGATGCAGGGTCTAAGAGAAAAAGAGGGAAAGCTAATGGCTCAAAATAAAACCCCTTTGAATCGCCTGTTGGTTTATCAATTAATTTGCATCGTGCTGTTTGCTTTATTGGCTGGCTGTACTAACGATGACATTACTGATTTGAAACAATTCGTCGCAGATGTTAAATCCAGGCCCAAATCCCCTATTAAGCCGTTGCCAGAGATTAAAGTCATCGAACCGTTCGTATTCAAAGCCGAAGATCTGCGTGACCCGTTTCGGCCTTTGGCGCAACCAGAACAAACAGAACAGGCTGCAGCTGCCACTGGTAGCGGTATAAAGCCTGATACCACCAGGCGTAAGGAAGAGCTGGAGTCTTTTCCGTTGGAAGTTTTGAAAATGGTTGGCTCCGTGGTAATGGATAAGGACTTGTGGGGCTTAGTAAAAGCGGATGACAAGACAATTTACCGAGTAAAGCTAGGCAACTATATTGGTAAAAACTACGGCAAAATTATCCGTATCAGTGCCGATAAAATTGAATTGATGGAAATTGTGCCAGATAAGCCGGGCACTTGGCGCGAACAGCAAGCATCATTAGTGCTGACCGAATGATTAGTGCCCCGCGCGGGGATTTTGAGGAATAACACATGACAAACAAGCAAATCGACATTAGGGTGAACAACATGGGGCATTATTTATGGAGGCGCATCGGCTTAGGGGTGGTGGTTTGGCTGTTGCACTCGTCTTTGGTCAATGCCGGTGACTTGGCATTGTCAGGCATAGATTTTGCCAGTCAGGCAGGCGACAAACTTCAGGTGCAATTAGAAATGACCGGTCCGGCTACTGCGCCAAAAATATTCAAAACGGACAATCCGGCACGAATAGCACTGGATTTTCAAGACACCAAAAGTGCCTTACCGAAAAAAATGTATTCAGTTAACCAAGGCGCGGTAAACAGTATTTACGTAGTAGAAGCCGCAGGAAGAGTGCGTGTCGTTGTTAATTTGCTGGAAACAACGCCGTTTGAAACTCAGGTAGATGGCAACAAAGTGCTATTGACACTAACACGTGCCAAGGCTGTGGTTCCTGGCGTTACTAATGCCGCAATAAAGCCATTGCCTCCGGTAGCTAAGCCTGCACCTGTGGCTCAAATCTCGTCGACTAGTGCTAAATCTGCTAACAATGTCGCTGCTGCATTATTACCGTCACAGGCTATTAGCGGCTTTGATTTTAAGCGGGGTGAAAAAGGTGAGGGGCGCATATTAGTCAACCTTGCTAACCCCAATACCATTATTAATTCTAAGGAAGAAGGCGGCAAGGTAATTATCAATTTCTTAAATACCCAGCTGTCAGCCAATATGTCCAGAAGGCTGGATGTGTCAGAGTTTGCAACACCTGTTAAATTTATCGATACGGTTTCCAGCAACAAGGAAACTACTATGACGGTTGCTATGCAAAACAACCTATATGACTATTCGGTATTTCAGTCTGATGGACTGCTAACCGTGGAATTTAGGCCCTTAAGCAATGAAGAAAAAGACGCATTAGACAGATCACGGGTTAAATACACGGGTAACCGCTTGTCATTGAATTTTCAGGAGATTGAAATACGCAGCGTGATAGCAATTCTTGCTGAATTTACCGGTCAAAACGTGGTGGCCGGCGATGATGTGTCCGGTACCATTACTTTAAAATTAGATGACGTGCCTTGGGATGAAGCGCTGGATTTCATCATGATGACTAAGGAGTTAGGTAAATTTGAAAGCGGCAATGTTACTTTGATTTCACCGTTGGATAAGATTAAAGAATACAAAAAGAAACAAGAAGAAACCGAAAAAGTGGTTGAACAGTTAGACCCGTTAGTTACTGAATACGTAAAAATTAATTACGCTAAAGCCGAGAGTTTCAGGAACTTATTGAATGGCCGTGATACCGGTGCGTTTGGAAGCTGTAGTTCGACTGGGGGCAGTTCCGGTTCGTCTTCAAGTTCATCAATGAGCGGAGGCTCCTCAAGTTCCAATGCTGGTTCATTAGGTGGCGGGCAATCCGGACAAGGCCAAAACTCTGGAGCAGGCAATTCTGGTGGCGGAAACGATCAGATTAGAATGTTGTCGCCAAGAGGCTCGGCAATTGTCGATGCCAGAACCAATACTTTAATCGTGCGTGAAACAGCTAAACGTTTAGAAGAAATTAAAAAACTTATTCGCAAGTTAGATGTGCCTGTTCGACAGGTAATGATCGAGTCAAGAATTGTCATTGCGAGTAGTTCGTTTCTAAAAGAGTTAGGGACTAGATTCGGCGTGGCAGGTAAGAGTGTTAATTTCGGTAACTCGCCATCAGGATTGGGATCGGTAGGGACGCCAGGAACGGTAGGTAGTGTTAATGGCACCGCGGTATTAAATGATGCTTTAGTTGATTTGGCGGCTTCTAATCCATACGGAGCCCTAGGTATGACTCTCGCCAGGGGCGCCGATTATGTGCTTAATCTTGAGTTGTCTGCGTTGCAAGATGAAGGTAAAGGGGAGATAGTTTCTAACCCAAGGGTAATGACTTCGGATCGCTGTCTGGCGAGCATCAAGCAAGGTTTTGATGTTCCTTACCAAGCTAATAGCGCGAATTCAGGACCAAATATTCAATTTAAAGAGGCGTTATTAGAGTTAGAAGTAACACCCCAAATAACGCCTAGTGGAAGTGTTGTGATGGCGTTAAAGATTAATAAAGATGAGCCGGATTTTGCTAAAGCTGTTAATGGTACTCCGCCCTTAGTAAAGCGGGAGATTCAAACCAATGTTCATATTATGGATGGTGAGACGGTAGTATTGGGCGGGGTGTTTGAAGGGACCAAGTCTGAGCTCAATAATAAAGTGCCTTTTTTGGCGGATTTGCCTGGGATAGGTTTCTTATTTACGAAAAAGCATAATGTAGATGAGAAAACAGAACTACTCATCTTTATTACGCCTAAGATTGTCACCGACAACGCCGCCAGTAATTGACGGCTTCTACTTAAAGGCAAAAGGGGGCATAATGCCCCCTTTTTTATTGTTTTTAACCTCAAAAACAGAGTAGCTCATGGCGCAAACAGAGAACATTTATTTAATTGGCCTCATGGGTGCCGGAAAGACCACCATAGGCCGGCAGTTGGCAAAAGCGTTAACGGTGCCCTTTTATGACAGCGATAAGGCGATTGAAGAACGCACCGGTGTTGACATTCCAACCATTTTTGAATTTGAAGGCGAGCAAGGCTTTAGAGATAGAGAGCAGAAAATGCTTGAGCAATTAACGCAAATGGATGGCATCGTCTTGGCAACAGGCGGTGGTGCCGTGCTCCGGGAAGACAATCGCAAAGCGCTCAAAAGCAATGGCTTCGTGGTTTATTTACAATGCGCGATAGATAGAATTCTGGAGCGCACCCGGCGCGATACGCAAAGACCGTTGCTACAAACAGATAACCCCAGATCGCGCTTGGAAGCGTTGTTTGCCGAACGCGAACCGCTGTATTTATCTTGCGCAGACTTTAAGGTTGATACTGGTACGCTGCCGAGTAAGGAAGTGGTAAATCGCATTTTAGAAGCATACAGATCTGATTATCGGTAGCAAATGAAAACATTACAGGTACAGCTGGGTGAGCGTAGCTACCCTATTTACATTGGCTCCGGTTTACTGGATCAAGCCGGTTTACTAGCTCAGCATATCAAATCCAAGCAGGTTCTGGTCGTTACTAATGAGACCATTGCACCGTTATATTTGGACAAGATTTTAAAAAATCTAGCGGGGTACAGTGTTGAAACTGTCATATTGCCTGATGGCGAACAATTTAAAACCCTGGATTTTGTAAATAAGATTTTTGACAAGTTACTAAGTAGCAAATTTAGCCGCAACGCGACCTTGATTGCCTTGGGCGGCGGGGTGATTGGTGACATGGGCGGTTTTGCTGCGGCCTGTTACCAGCGTGGCATTGCTTTTGTACAAATCCCAACGACTTTATTGGCCCAGGTGGATTCTTCCGTTGGCGGCAAAACCGGCGTAAATCATCCTTTAGGCAAGAATATGATCGGTGCTTTTTACCAGCCACAAGCGGTGCTTGCCGATGCCGATGTGTTGGATACTTTAGATGACCGCCAACTGTCAGCGGGTTTGGCAGAAGTGATTAAATATGGCCTGATCAGTGATGTCGAATTTTTTGAGTGGTTGGAATTAAATATCGACGCATTGCTGACCAGGGATAAACAAGCGCTGGCGTTTGCAATTGAGCGGTCCTGTATAAACAAAGCGCAAGTAGTGGCTGAGGACGAAACTGAAACAGGTGTCAGGGCGACGTTAAATTTAGGTCATACCTTTGGCCATGCCATTGAAACCGGCATGGGCTACGGAGCATATCTGCATGGTGAAGCCGTGGCTATTGGTACGTGTCAGGCAGCGGATTTGTCCAGACGTAAAGGCTGGCTGAATGATAATGATGTAGACAGAATTATTACGCTGTTTAAAAAAGCCCGGTTACCGGTCTTACCTCCAGAAGAGCTAGACGCAGACCGCTTTATCGAGCTGATGGCGGTGGACAAAAAAAATGTCGATGGGCAAATCAGATTAATTCTTTTAAAGCATATTGGCGAGGCTACGCTACCTGTTTCTGTGCCTCGTGAACTATTGGAGTTGACGCTTAAGCACTATGCTAGAGAATGATTCTTTCACTATCAGTGTGAAAAAAAAGCCGGTTAACCAAAATACGGCGGCACTGACGCTGATTTCACAAGAGCGTACCCAGAAACTGGAATTATTGATTCATTTATTGACCAATTTACCCCAGCCATTGGTCGTATGTGGTCCCGAAGGTATTGGTAAAACTACGCTGCTTAAGATATTACAGGAACGTGAAAATCAGTCTTGGCTATATTGTCATTTGCAAGGTAACGCCGGATTAAGTTTTGAAGTTATTCAAGAGCAGCTGGCGCAGATCGGGCTGAACGGTTTGCAAGCGTCAACCAACAAAAAGTGTGTATTGATTATTGATGATGCCGGCACGTTAGTACCGGGGTTGATCACAACTATTGTTCAATTTGCAGCAGCACATCCTGTATTGCGAGTGGTTTTTGTACTCACTCATGACGAGTTGCATGTGCAGAGCAAGTCCGATAGGGTGTTGGACGATTGTCATGTTATTGAGATTCCACCTCTTTCTGAAAAACAATGTGGCGAGTTTTTACTGGCCCTTTCTAGCCAACCTTGGACGCCAGTGTCCTTTGATGCGGTTAACGAACATTTAATAGCAACGGTTTATCGAGAAACGCATGGTATTCCCGGTAAAATTATTGAGCAAATACCTGTTTTGTCTAATGTTCAACAGAATACCCAGGGTAAATGGTGGATGGTTGTTGCTGTTGCCGCTCTGGTTTCGACAGTGTTGGCTGTGCAGTATTTTAATCCCGTTAATACCGAAAATAAATCTCTCCCTGTGCCAGTTGTCGAGCAACCTGTTGCTGCAATATCGCCAGTTTTACAGCCAATAACGCCTCAGCCCGAATTACCATCACTAACAACAAAAATAGAAGTGCCTGTGCTCGAAGAGCTTATTGAGCCCTCAGAACCTTTAGTTACGGTGGACATTGAATCGCAAAACAGCCAGCAAATTGTTGAAAATAAAACTGAGCCACTGTTAACCCCTCCCGTGGCAGATGCTACAAAAAACAATATTGAATCGGCCAAGCCGATTCCTAAAGAAACCGTATCTGTAGTCAAAAAAGCGACGGAAGTGTCAGAGCATCTGGATAAAAAACCGGAAGTCGAAAAAGTTATAGCTGGCGAATACACATTGCAATTGATGGTGTTATCAAAACAATCATCCATAGATGATATTCAGAATAAATATCCGGCTTTACGTCCAGGTTTTCGAGTAACTAAATCAATAGTTGGCGGACAAGAAAAATTTGTTTTGTTCTACGGTTCATTTGATAGCGCCGCTACGGCTAACAAGGCTCGTCAGACATTACCGCCGGAATTTCGTAATGCTCTAGCAAGAAAATCCGGATCCCGGTAACAACATACTGAAACAACGAGTTCTTACTCGACCTTTGATTTTTATATACGATTCGCAACACTTAAGGCGATCCAATCCATGTCCTCACTTAAAAACGATATTTTCATTAAAACTTTACTAAAACAGCCTGTTGATCGCACGCCTGTATGGATGATGCGTCAGGCGGGCCGGTATTTGCCTGAGTACCGTAAAGTCAGAGAACAAGCGGGTAGTTTTCTGGATTTGTGTACAAATCCGGAGTTGGCTTGCGAAGTGACCTTGCAACCATTAAGACGCTATGGCTTTGATGCCGCGATTTTATTTTCAGATATTTTGACCGTGCCTGATGCGATGGGCTTGGGCTTATATTTTTCTGAGAATGAAGGGCCAAAATTTACCAATCCGGTCAGAACTGCAGCGGATGTTGATAAGCTCCCTATCCCGGATCCGGAAAATGAACTTCGCTACGTCATGGATGCCGTTAGGTTGATCAGAAAGAATCTGCAAGGCAGTGTGCCGCTAATCGGTTTTTCCGGCAGCCCTTGGACGCTTGCAACGTATATGGTCGAAGGTGGCAGCAGCAAGAGTTTTCAAAAAGTAAAAGCCATGATGTATAACGAGCCTAAGCTGATGCATGTCATGCTGGATAAGCTTGCGCAGTCGGTGGCGTCATATTTAAATGCACAAATCGCGGCTGGCGCTCAGGCCGTTATGTTGTTTGATACCTGGGGCGGCATGTTGAGCACTGAAGATTACAGTGAGTTTTCTCTTTATTACGCTAAACAAGTGAGAGCATTGCTCAACACGCAGGTGGATGGGCAACAAATCCCCACTATTTTGTTCACTAAAGGCGGTGGCTTGTGGCTGGAACTTATGGCTGATGCCGGTTACGATGCCTTGGGGCTAGATTGGCAAACCGATATTCACCAAGCACGCGTTCGTGTTGGTAACAAGGTTGCACTACAAGGCAATATGGATCCGGTCGCTTTATATGCCAATCCTGAAGTGATTACAGAAAAAGTAAAAACTGTTTTAGCTAAATACGGGCAGGGTTCTGGCCATGTGTTCAACCTTGGGCATGGCATTTTGCCCGACATTAACCCAGAGCATGTTAAAGCTATGGTTGATGCAGTACGGCAATATAGTCCAGCCTATCACCTTTCTTAAAAATCGGTTTGCAAAGGTAATGACGATGAATATAACGAAAAATTTATTAGTGCTGAGCTTGTTACTGACGGGTCATGGGGAAGTGAACGCCGAGGATGCCAATGCCAAAGAGATTACGGTTTATCGTAGCCCTACCTGTGGTTGTTGCGGCAAATGGTTAGATCATTTGCAAAAAGAAGGCTTCAAAGTTAAGGACATTGTCACTAATGATGTTCAAGCTCTTAAAGACAAGTACCGCATTAGTGCTGAGCTGGCTTCTTGTCATACTGCGATTATTAATGGATACGTGATAGAAGGTCATGTGCCGGCCAGTGATATTGCAACGCTATTAAAACTAAAACCCAAGGTGACTGGAATCACAGTGCCTGGAATGGTGAATGGCAGCCCCGGCATGGAAATGGACTCTGTAGCTGAAGCCTATAACGTGGTCAGTTTCGATAATAAACACAATCAGCAAGTTTTCAAAAGTTATCCAGCAAAGTGATATTTTTTTGTAACAACTAAAAATCGTCACGCGCCTTTCAATTGGGTTGGCAGAAAAACTGCGAACTGTTTTCTCAATAACCAGTGAAGTTTTAAATATTGCACTGGCTATATCAGTGTTTTTCCAAAAGATCTATCAGGCTATGACATAGCCATTGAATTTTCAGATAATGCCTTGAATTGGCAAACAACAGGAGCCAGCCTGATCATGCATACTTTACTAACAAAAATAATCTGGATACTTATCACTTTCTTGGGTGTTGCTGCTGTTTCAGGGATTGCCCTGAATCGCGGTGAGCACATCAATGCCTTGTGGTTTGTGGCGGCGGCATTGTCTGTTTATAGCATTGCCTATCGATTTTATGCATCCTGGATTGCCGCACAAGTGCTAACGGTCGATGACACTCGAGCAACGCCTGCAGAGCGCTTAGATAACGGCAAAGATTTTGTCCCAACCAATCGCTGGATTGTATTCGGGCATCATTTTGCAGCGATTGCAGGCCCCGGGCCATTAGTTGGGCCAACATTGGCAGCACAATTTGGTTATTTACCCGGCACTTTGTGGATCTTATTCGGCGCGGTATTGGGCGGTTGCGTTCAAGATATGGTGACGCTGTTTTTGTCTACCCGGCGTGATGCCAAAAGCTTGGGACAAATGGCGCGCGACGAATTAGGTCCCCTAGGCGGCACGGCCGCATTAGTCGGTACCTTCAGCATCATGATTATTCTGATAGCGGTACTGGGCTTGGTGGTCGTTAATGCCATGAAACATAGCCCATGGGCCACGGCAACAGTCGCTGCGACCATTCCTATTGCGATGATCGTTGGGTTTTACATGCGCTATTTTCGTCCAGGGCAGGTACTAGAAGCATCAGCGTTGGGCGTGGCTTTATTATTATTATCGGTAGTCGCAGGTGGCTGGATTGATAATAATCCTGTCATGCGAGTGATCTTTGATCATGAAGGATTAACATTAGCCTGGTGCGTGATGACTTACGGCTTTGCGGCAGCGATTTTACCAGTTTGGTTATTGCTGGCGCCGCGCGATTACTTATCGACCTATATCAAAGTTGGCACCATTACTCTGTTAGCGGTAGCCATTATCATTTTGCAACCGGAAGTAAAAATGCCTGCGATGACGCAATTTATTGACGGTACTGGGCCTATTTTTGGCGGCAAGCTCTTTCCATTTGTATTTATCACTATAGCTTGCGGGGCTATTTCCGGGTTTCATTCGCTGATCGCTTCCGGTACCACGCCTAAGCTATTAATCAATGAGCGTGATATTCGCATGATTGGCTATGGTGCTATGCTGCTTGAGTCCTTTGTTGCATTGATGGCTATGATTGCAGCAACCGTCCTCGATCCAGGCGTATTTTTTGCGATTAACAGCCCAGCTGGTGTGGTGGGATTGGCTGAAGCTGATGCGGTAGCAAAAATCTCTTCCTGGGGCTTTCCGGTAACAGTAGAGCAGATGCAGTTGTTGGCAAACCAAATGGGGGAGTCGACATTGTTTGCCCGTACCGGCGGCGCGCCATCGTTGGCGGTCGGTATGGCCAGTATTTTTGGCAGTGCCTTTGGTGAGAAGTTGTTGGCGTTGTGGTATCACTTTGCCATTATGTTTGAAGCGATCTTTATCCTTACCACGCTGGATGCCGGGACGCGTGTTGGCCGATTTATGTTGCAAGACATGTTAGGTAATTTCTGGCCGAAAATGGGCGAAACCTCCTGGACGCCGTCGGTTGTGTTTACCAGTGCATTAGTGGTCGGTGGCTGGGGCTACTTCCTTTATATCGGAGTGATTGATCCCAATGGCGGCGTTAATATTTTGTGGCCATTATTTGGTATTGCCAACCAATTGTTGGCAGCGATTGCATTGTGTGTAGCAACAGGGATTCTGGTTAAATCGGATAAGTTTAAATATGTCTGGGTAACGGGTGTGCCTTTACTTTGGTTGGTTGTTATTACCAGTAGCGCAGCGTGGGAAAAAATTGCCAGTGATGATGTGCGGATCGGTTTTTTTGCCGGAGCTGAAGATCTTGCCACTAAATTGGCGACAGGCAGTTTTAGCCCTGAAAAAGCCAAAATCGCTCCTCAATTAATATTTAACTTGCAACTGGACGCATGGCTAACCTTGTTTTTTGTCACGTTGTTATGGTTAATCGTGTTTGATATGTTGCGAGTGAGTTATCGTTATTTAGCTGGAAAATCGGTGCCGCCTTTGGCTGAAGTCCCGTACAGTTCAAGTAGACTCATTGAAGAGTGGGTGCGTGATTGATGCTAAGTAAGATTAAAGCGGCGTGGCGACTACTGAGGCGGCTTTCTGGTGATGATGCGTATGAGCGATATTTAGAGCATTATGCACACCATCATAATGTCGATTGCCTGCATGCTTGTGATAGGCCATTAAGTAAAAAAGATTTTTTTAAACAATGGCAAGATGAAAAATGGCATGGCGTAAAAAGATGCTGTTAATCATATGCAGGGGATCTCTAAAAATTATCCGCTCATGCTTCGACAAGCTCAGCACGAACGGATAAGTTACTGATTTACTTAAGCCACCGTTCGCACTGAGCTTGTCGGAGTGCAATTTTTAGAAGTTACCTAAATTGATTTTTTTCAGGCAATAAAAAACCCGGTTGGAAATATATTTTCCAACCGGGTTTTTAGTTTTAGAGCTAAAACGATTTGTTGCCTAGATTACTTGTTTACGTTTTGCGCTCCATAGCAAACCGAACAAGCCAGAACCGAACAGCCATATTGCAGCGGGAACTGGGACTGGTGAAGGTTCCAGCGTTACTTGTAATGCGTAGGCGCTGGTTCTTTGGTTATTAGCAGCATCAATAAATGATTCAGCAGCAAAGTTGGTCCATGAATTAGTACCAGTATTCCAATTGTTATCAAATTGAGTTAAGGCAATGGTGTAGTTGCCCGGTGCCAACGTTAATGTAATTAAGTCATCCCAGCTGAATTCTGATGATGCACTTTCGCGATCTTCTACGGCATCGCCGTCGTCGCTTATGACCAGGGTTTCAAACGTTGAGCCAAACAACGTTAGTGTTGGATCAAAGCCGCCGTCAGCAACAGTTGCTCCATTTGCCAAAGTGCCGCCGGCATAGCCGAAGGTTTCAAATGTAGCGAGAGTGTCTTCAGTTATTGTAAAAGCGTATGTAAAGACATCGTTACCGGTAGTAAAATTGCCTGTAAATTGATGAGTCGTTACTGCAGCATTAGCTGCTCCCGTCGACAGTGCCGCAAAAAATAGAATGGAGCCCAATAGTTTTTTCATAAATATTTACCTTGTTGAAGTTTAAGTGAAGTTTTTTGTGATTAGCTTGTGGCGGACTGCAGGTCAGTTAAATCTGAAAATTAGTCTTAAATAACTAGCAAAATTAACACCAATTTAATTTTTGCTATTAATTCATTATAAATCAATAAGATATTTTTTTGCTGAATTGCTTGATTCTAAATGTGTAAAAAAACATGACACTTTTGGCGCTTTTATTGATATTTTTTGGGTATATGGTTTTTTGATATTGAGATTTTGAGTAGAGCTAATAAAGGTCCGAATGAGCATTTATAAGAGCTGTAGCGGTATTTTTTACAAAATGGTGGGCAAGTACTAGATATTATTTGAAGGATGAAGTGTAAAAAAAGCTGACACTTACATAGATGACAATTTTGTCAGTACATTCTGTCAGGCATAGAAATTCACCTTTGATCTGCTATGCATGTGCAGAATGTTTTGTCTAACCATGTAAAAATAGTTACCATCCAAGCTTAAGTTATTTGTTGGGAATATTTAGAACATGCCAAATAGAAAGTTCAAAACCAGTCAGCCAAAATCCACTATTACCTCATTGCCCAATTTGGGCATGGATAAGAAGAACGTAGTAACCGATTTTAAACGTTATTACGGACATCGCTTAGGTCGTGACGAAAATTGTCGATCTCCGCATTACGCTTATGAAGCTTTATCTCTCGCGGTCAGTGATCGGTTGATAGAGCGCTGGAAAAAAACCTATAACTCTTATAAGGAAACGGACTGCAGGAAAGCCTACTATTTGTCGATGGAATTTCTAATGGGCCGCAGTTTGAGTAACGCGATGCTTAATTTAGGCATTGACGATGTGGCTTCTAAAGCTATGTATGATTTGGGTCTTGAGCTTGAGGAATTGGTTGATTGTGAGCCTGATGCGGGCTTAGGTAATGGCGGTTTAGGTCGATTAGCGGCTTGCTTTATTGATAGTTGCGCAACCTTGCAACTGCCGGTCACAGGCTATGGATTGCGTTATGAGTACGGGATGTTTTCCCAGGTGATTGTCAACGGTGAGCAAGTGGAAAAACCCGATCATTGGCTACGTAATGGCAATGTCTGGGAAATTGAACGTTCCGAGTATGCACATCGGATTAAATTTGGCGGTCGCACTGAAACTCATATTGATGAACGAGGCAAGGAGCGTGTGTCCTGGGTCGATACCCATGATGTGTTAGCGGTGCCTTTTGATACCCCGGTGCCTGGATACCAGAATGGTACCGTCAATACCCTGCGGTTGTGGAAGGCGACAGCTACTGAAGAATTCGATTTACAAGAATTTAATGCGGGTGATTATGCAGAAGCTGTGGCAGCAAAAAACACTGCTGAAAATATCTCAATGGTTCTTTACCCCAACGATGCTAACGAAAACGGCAAAGCACTGCGGCTTAAGCAGCAGTATTTGCTCGCGTCAGCAAGTTTACAGGATGTGATCGCCAGTTGGGTGGGACGTCATGGCGATGATTTTTCTGAGTTTGCCGCGAAGAATTGTTTTCAATTAAATGACACGCATCCAAGTATCGCCGTTGCCGAATTGATGCGTTTGTTGATAGATGTACACGGGCTTGCTTGGCATGACGCCTGGAATATCACCCGCAGCACGATGGCCTATACCAATCACACGCTATTGCCTGAGGCGTTGGAGCGTTGGTCTGTTAGTTTGTTCAAACAACTGTTACCTAGATTGATAGAGATTATTTTTGCTATCAATGCCCATTTTCTGGCAGAGGTTTCTGCTCATTGGCCTGGAGATAAAGACAGATTGGCGCGCATGTCGCTGATTGAAGAAGGGCATGAGCAGCAGGTACGTATGGCCTATTTAGCTATTGTAGGTAGTTATTCTGTTAATGGCGTGGCGGCATTACACTCTAAATTATTGCAACAAGGGTTGTTTCGAGATTTTTACGAATTTTGGCCAGGCAAATTTAATAATAAAACCAATGGCGTTACGCCGCGTCGTTGGTTAGCTGCTTGTAATCCCGATTTGGCGGCGTTAATTACAAAAACTATCGGAGACGAGTGGGTAACTGATTTGTCACAGTTGAAAAAATTAGAGCCTTTCGCTGATGATCCGGCGTTTCGCAAACGCTGGAACGATATTAAACAAAGTGCCAAGCAGAAATTGGTGGACTTCAAAAAGCAAGAACATGATATGGACTTGAATGTGAATGCTTTGTTTGATGTTCAGGTTAAACGTATTCATGAATATAAACGGCAACTGTTGAACGTTCTGCATGTTATTCACCTTTATGATCGCATTAAGCGTGGTGATACGGCAAATTGGACCGAGCGCTGTGTATTGATTGGTGGCAAAGCTGCACCAGGCTATTTCATGGCAAAACGAATTATCAAGTTAATCAATAATGTTGCTTCGGTCATTGATAATGATCCTGACGTTGGCTCTAAGCTGAAATTGATTTTCTTGCCAAATTATCGTGTGTCGGCAATGGAAAAAATTTGTCCAGGCGCTGATTTATCTGAGCAGATTTCTACTGCGGGTAAAGAAGCCTCAGGCACCGGCAATATGAAATTCATGATGAATGGCGCGTTAACGATAGGTACGCTTGACGGTGCTAATATCGAGATACGTGAAGAAGTGGGTGACGATAACTTCTTTTTGTTCGGTTTGACTGAAGAGCAGGTTGAAGATTTACGTCATCATTACAATCCTCTTTCGTTCATTGAACAAGATGAAGATTTGCAGAGAGTCCTTAAGTTACTGGAGTGTGGGCATTTTAATCAGTTCGAACCAGGTATTTTTGATTGCATTGTGGAATCAATAAAAAGCCCCCATGATCCTTGGATGACTATTGCTGATTTTCGTGGTTTTGTTGATGCTCAAAGACGTGTTGAAGCGGCATATAAAGATAAAGAATTGTGGACCAGAATGAGTATTCTGAATTGCGCCAACAGCGGCAAGTTTTCAACCGATAGAACGATTACTGAATACAGCAATGATATTTGGAAGTTGACACCGGTTAATCCTGGCAACTAGCTTTGTCGATGTTTCATATAGTCCTCTTTGAGCCGGAAATTCCAGCTAATACCGGTAATATAATTCGCTTGTGCGCTAATGCAGGGATGCAACTGCACTTAATAAAGCCGCTCGGATTTGATTTGGATGATAAGAAATTACGCCGCGCCGGATTAGATTACCATGAGTGGGTATCGGTAATAGAGCATGAAACACTGGCTGATTTTGTTAATCAAGTGCAGCCAAAACGTCTATTTGCGCTAACCACAAAAGGTAAGCGGATTTACAGTGATGTTAAATTTGAATCCGGTGATGCTTTTTTATTCGGGCCAGAAACTCGCGGTCTTCCTGCTATTCTGCTTGCTGAGCTTGGCGCTGAAAGATGTTTATATCTACCAATGAAAGTTGATAGCCGCAGTTTGAATCTGTCTAATACGGTTGCCATTATTTTGTACGAAGCATGGCGACAATTTGCTTTTGCAGGCGCAGCGCTTAAGTAGCTGAAGGTGTTGAAAGTTAAGTGGTGTTTAACAAACGCCGCTTAAGTTTTTTTAGGTTTATTGAATAGCAAGGAGATTATACCAATCCCAACAAGTTTATATTTAAAACCCTCATCCTAACCTTCTCCCGTTGGAGAAGGAATAGCATGTGAACTAATTGGGATTGGTATTGGGTTGTTGATTGTCTTCCCGGACAATTAACCTATTTTAGGATTCAGATTTCTGGTCGCGGGCCAACAGATTTTCAACCGCCGTCAAGGGGGGAAGGCCCTCATACAAAACTTTATAAGTCTGTTCTGTAATTGGCATGTCAATGCCATGCTTTTGTGCCAATAGAAAGGTTTCTTTCGCCGCGGAGACACCTTCAATTTCCTGCCCGATTTCTTGTGAAGCGGTGATTCTATCTTTACCTTGACCTAACGCCAGCCCAAAACGACGGTTCCGGGACTGATTGTCAGTGCATGTCAAAAGTAGATCGCCTAAGCCAGCCAACCCCATGAACGTTTCTTGTTTGCCGCCCAGCTCAATCCCTAACCGAATAATTTCATTCAGGCCACGGGTGATCAATGCTGCGCGAGTGTTAGCGCCAAAACCCAAGCCGTCAGCAATACCGGCTGCAATAGCCATGACGTTTTTTACTGCTCCGCCTACTTCTACGCCTATTAAGTCCGAATTGGTGTAAGCCCGGAACCGACCGCTATGGAGGATTTCTGCTAACTGGCTGGCAAATTGCGGTTGTGCGGACGCGATGGTTATTGCAGTAGGTAAATCGGCAGCCACTTCACGAGCAAAACTGGGACCTGAGAGAAAGGCGGCTGGAGTCTGAGTAGAAAAAACTTCATTTACCACTTCATGCAATAAACTTCCATTTTCCGGATTGAATCCTTTGGTTGCCCAGGCAATCTGTACATTACTGTTGGTTAGTGGCTTGAGCTTGACTAAGGTATCTTTAAAGGCTCTGCTGGGAACTGAAACCAGGACTAAGTCACTAAAAGATGCGGCTTCAGCCAAATCAGAAGTAACCGACAGGTTTTCAGAAAAAGCTAAGCCGGGTAAATATTGTTTGTTCTCGCGGTCAGTCTTTAGCGCGGCTATATGCTCGGGTTTATGTCCCCATAACATAGTCTGACAGCCATTTCTGGCTGCCAGCATTGCTAAAGCTGTCCCCCAGGAGCCAGCGCCCAGTACGGATATTTTTTGGCTCATTATGCTATTTAGTTGATGGTTTCTGAGCTGCCTGCTTGCTGTCCTTGTTGCAGGTGTTGGGCATAAAGCGCATCAAAATTGACAGGGGCTAACAGCATTTGTGGAAATCCACCTCTGGCAACGATGTCAGAAACAGTTTCTCTGGCGTAAGGGAAAAGTATATTAGGGCAAAAGCTACCTAACATGGGGCCTAGCTCCTGTTCAGTAAATCCACCTAAAGAGAAAATGCCGGCTTGTTTGACTTCAACTAAATAAGCTGTTGTATCTGCACTTTTAACGGTGATTGTGACGGTCAAAATGACTTCATATAAGGAATTTTCTAATGTTTCAACATGCGTGCCTAAGTTGAAATCGACAGCCGGTTCCCATTTTAAAGTAAAGGTTTTTGGGGAGTTTGGTGTTTCAAACGATAGGTCTTTGGTGTAGATTTTTTGAATGGAGAATTGTTTTTCTACTGGAGTGTTTTCTTCGGCCATGATGTTTTTTGCTCGGATTTAAGGTTTATAAAGAAGGTTTGTTTTTGCTGCTTACTTTTATTGGCAATTTGTAGTCATTTTCCCAGGCTTGCATGCCACCGGTAATGACAAAAATTTGCTCAAATCCTGCCTTGGCTAGAATTTTTGCTGCAGCTGCAGAACGAGTGCCTGATTGGCAAGCGATTAAAATAGCATCTTTTTTATGAGATTCCAGCTTTCCAAGGTGATCGGCAAGTTTGCTCAATGGGGTATTGATAGCTTGTTCAATGTGGTTGTGAATAAACTCGTGCGGTTCGCGTACGTCTATCACCACAGTTTCACTATCGTTCATCTTGGCTACGGCTAGTAATGGTGAAATACCAGTAAATTTTTTGAAAGTAGTATCAAAAAATTCTTGGATTAAAAGAAAAGTAACAACCGCGAAGGCAATTGATAGCCAGTAATGGTTTAAGATAAATTCCAGGTAACGGTCCATGAGTCGATTGTATTGTGATTAATAATAAGGTTAATGTTGTGTGCAAAATACTTCTTGCATCATTTTGATCAGCTGAATAACACGAGCGTCGTCGATAAAGTAGTAGACACGGTTGGCATCTTTTTTAGAACCAATAATGTTTTTTTCCCTGAGTATTGATAGATGCTGAGAGATATTGCTTTGGCTAGTGCCTACCAACTCCACTATATCTTGTACACAGATGGACTCATTTCCCAGTACGCACAATATTTTCAATCGTAAAGGGTGAGACATGGCTTTTAGGCGTTGAGCGGCTTTGATGATGTCGCTATCGGCATACAAAGTATGTTCGTGCTTACTTTCCATAGAGTGCTTGATGACTTGATTTACAAGGCCGGGAAGTTAATGATGGAGTGCGGACAATTATTTATACACAACTATGTTAAACGTGTTTAATATAACTGTTGCTTGAGTGTCGGTGCAAAAATACGTAAAAAAAACTCTAAAACTAAATAAATGATACATTATTTTGAATCATTTGGGTGTGAGAATATGTCGGCCGTTTGGTCACGATCATCTAGATTATGATAAATTTAAACTTGGAGAATAATAAATGCTGTTGAATCGGCCTAAGCCTTTAGTGCTATTGATACTTGATGGATTCGGCTATTCATCTGATCCTGATTACAACGCGATTGCTTTAGCTAAAACACCTTGCTGGGATAAATTCCAAAAAGAGTACCCCATGACTTTTTTAGATTGTTCTGGGCATGTTGTTGGCTTGCCAGCAAATCAAATGGGTAACTCTGAAGTTGGGCATATACACATTGGTACAGGCAGGTATGTTCCTCAGGATTTTTCAAAAGTTAATGACGCTATTAGAGACGGTAGTTTTTTTGCCAACCCAGTACTTTGCCGCGCTATAGACAGAGCCAAAATAAACAAAAAGGCTCTACATATCTTAGGTTTGTTATCGCCAGGTGGTGTTCATAGTCATGAAGACCAAATAATCGCATTGATTGAGTTAGCGGCCAAAAAAGGCCTAGAAAAAATTTATCTGCATGCTTTTCTTGATGGTAGAGATGTGCCGCCCAAGAGTGCGGCAACGTCCATTGCTCTGCTAGAGGCGAAATTTGCAGCTCTCGGCGTCGGGCGATTTGCGTCTCTTGTTGGACGATTTTATGCGATGGACAGAGACAATCGTTGGGATCGTGTTAAGCGAGGCTATGATTTGATCGCACAAGGCAAGGCAGATTTTTATGCTGAATCTGCAACACAGGCCTTAGAAGATGCCTATAGCCGGGGCGAAACAGATGAATTCGTTCTGCCGACAGCCATTTTGACTGATGAAGGTCATGCGTTAGCGTTGGATCAGGACGATTCTGTGGTATTTATGAATTTTCGCGCAGATCGCGCTCGTGAAATCTCCCAAGCCATTACTGCTACAGATTTTGATTCATTTGATAGAGGTTGGGCGGCGCACACTGGCTACTTTTGCACCCTCACTGAATATCATCATGAATTTGATTACGATGTTGCCTTTCCATCAATTGATATAAAAAACGGTCTTGGTGAGTATCTTTCATCGTTGGGAATGACTCAATTAAGATTGGCCGAAACTGAAAAATATGCCCATGTAACATTCTTTCTTAATGGCGGTATAGACGCTCCATTTCCCGGAGAAGACAGGATTCTGGTGCCTTCGCCAAAAGTCAGAACTTATGACCTGCAACCGGAAATGAGTTCCGTCGAAGTCACCGATCATTTAGTCGAAGCTATTATCGGCGGCAAGTACGACGTCATCATTTGCAACTATGCCAACTGTGATATGGTCGGTCATACCGGTGTCCTGGATGCAGCTATTTTAGCAGTCGAAGCGGTTGATGCTGCCTTACAACGTATTGTTGATGCACTTAACAAGGTTGGTGGCAGAATGTTATTAACGGCTGATCATGGCAATATCGAGCAAATGCGTGACAAGATTACCGGTGAGCCACACACCGCCCATACCACCAATCCAGTGCCTCTAGTCTATGTATGCGGAGATGGTCAATTGCAGGATAAAGGTAGTTTGTCGGATATTGCACCAACCATGTTGGCAATACTGGGGCTCAAACAACCGCCTGAAATGACGGGTAGATCACTTATCACAGCGCAAAACCGTGAATGATCAAAAAGATAATTTATTGCTTTTTACTAAGTTTTTATTTGACGCCTGGCAGCGCCAATGTGACCGATCATTCCAGTGTTAATGAACAATTGGCAGAAATTGAAAAACTTTATGGACGAACTGCAGCGCTATTACGAACGTTAGAAAAACAAGTCGAACTGAAGCAAAATAACTTAAGTAAGATTCGTAAAGAAATGACGCTGCTGCAAAATGAAGTCGCTAAACAAAGCAAAGAGCTGGCCGGACAAATTAAAGCCGCCCATGCCATGGGGCAGCAAGAAAAATTGAAATTGTTGTTAAATCAAAAAGATCCGGCGTTATCAAGCCGAATGTTGGTCTATTATGATTACCTCAATGCCGCGAGAGTATCAAAGCTAAGTCATGCTAACGATTCAATGACACAATTAGCTAGCCTGGAACAGCGGCAGCAGGAAGAAACGTCGCTGCTAGAAAAGGATTTGGAACAACAAAGAGCAGAACGCATTAACGCAGATAATGCTAGAGAAAATCGAGCAAGATTGTTGAATCAATTAGGCGATGATTATTTTGCCAATGAACAACAACTAAATCGTTTGAAAGAAAGCGAAAGTAAACTTAAAAATCTCATTGCTTCTTTGCAACTAAGCACCGGTGACGCTGAGGTTGCCGTTGAACGTGTAGAAGAACAACTCAACCATCAGACAGTAATTAGTGCAAGCGTCAAAGGCTCTGACTCTGAGGCGAGTTTCCCCGTAATCAAAGGTTATTTTTCCGAGCTAAAAGGAACGTTACCTTGGCCAGTGACAGGCCAATTGCGCAACAAATTTGGCAATGCCGATGGGGGGGCATGGGCAGATGGCGTGTTAATTGACGCTAAAGAAGGAGCCGATATACGCGCAGTCACGAATGGTGCGGTGGTGTATGCTGATTGGCTAAAAGGCTATGGGTGGCTAATGATTGTGAACCATGGCGAAGGCTATATGACGCTTTACGCATTTAATCAGAGTCTTTATAAACATAAAGGCGAGAAGGTTGATGCCGGTGAAGTGATTGCCGCTGCTGGACAAAGTGGTGGCAATGGCAAATCGGGATTGTATTTTGGGATACGTAAAAAAGGTAAGCCGGTTGATCCTATTGCATGGTGTCGACAATAAAGGACCGGGTGCAATAGAAATGAAGTGCGTTAGTTACTTTTAAAAATTGATTGTTTGGAGTTTTAAATTACATGTTGAAAAAGAAAAATATATTTATTTTGTCCTTAGGGATAACCTTTGGAGTCATCATCGGCCTCTGCGGGAGCGTCTTTGCAGAAAAAAATAATGGTGCTGCCGTAACTGACACGGAAGTGCTCCCTTATGAAGACCTTCGCACTTTTACCGAAATTTTTGGTCGTATCAAGCAAGATTATGTCGAGCCTGTGTCTGACAAAAAACTTTTGGAAGACGCAATTCGAGGCATGCTAAGTGGCTTGGATCCACATTCTGCTTATTTAGCGGCTGACGAATATCAGGAATTAAAAGAAGGAACTACCGGTCAATTTGGCGGCTTAGGCATAGAAGTTACCATGGAAAACGGCTTTATCAAGGTTGTTTCTCCTATCGACGACACCCCAGCGCAACGAGCAGGACTTAAAACTGGCGATTTAATTGTCAAGCTTGATGAGCAACCGGTAAAAGGCATGAGCTTAACCGATGCTGTCAAACTGATGCGTGGTGAGCCTGGGAGCAAAATTGTCTTAACTATCGTTCGCGAAGGTGCAGAAGCCCCGCTTAAAATCACTTTAGTTCGCGACATAATAAAAGTTAAAAGCGTAAAAAATCGCTTGTTGGAAAAAGGCTACGGTTACCTACGCATCAGCAGTTTTCAATCTGGTACCGGCGAAGGTCTTAAAGAATCCCTTGCTGCTCTCAAGAAAGAAAATGGTGGCGACTTAAAAGGTCTAGTGCTGGATTTAAGAAACAACCCCGGTGGTGTTCTGAATGCAGCCGTTGAAGTCAGCGACGCATTTATTAAAAGCGGCCTGATTGTTTACACCGAAGGCCGTATTGCCAACTCAGAAATGCGCTTCAATGCGGCTCCTGATGATTTATTAAATGGTGCCCCGATTGTCGTACTTATTAATGCTGGTTCTGCCTCTGCATCGGAAATTGTTGCAGGTGCGTTACAAGACCAAAAACGTGCCGTCATTATGGGTGAGAAATCGTTTGGTAAAGGTTCAGTGCAAACCATCCTTCCAACAAGCAACGGCGCGGCAGTTAAATTGACGACCGCTCGCTACTTCACGCCTTCAGGACGATCTATTCAAGCCCAAGGTATTGAGCCGGATGTAACAGTAGCTCGCGTTAAATTGGAATCCCTTGATAAGGGCAGTGAATTTACACCTATCAAAGAAGCCGATTTATCCCGTCATTTACAAAACGGCAATAAAGCTGAAGATGCCAAGAAAAATTCACAAGATGACAAGGATAAAAAAGACGAGCCACTTGAGTTGAAAGACTACGCTCTATACGAAGCACTTAATTTGCTAAAAGGTATTAGTATTATCAAGTAGTTTTCAGATTAAAAACCGGAAGTCGGCGCTTGTCGGCTTCCGGTTTTTTTTGCCTAATGATTAGCAATTGTCATTCGATAATATTTCGACAGTGCTAACGGCTGCTAATAAAGCAGCCTGATAGGTGCGACGGGCACTTGTTGAACTATGATCGTAATGGGTTTTCGAGGTATCTTAAGTGTAAGTTCTTATTTACCAGTTGTTGTGCTTACATCCGGCTGGACAATAAAAAACCCGCGAAGCCAAATAACTTGCGGGTTTTTAATGTTCTTTGCACCTCGCTGGATGCGAGAAAGACAATAGAACAAATGGCTACACGCCTTTAATATAAAGCGATTAAGTAATTTACTTTTCATTGTTACCGTCAAAGTTACCGTCATAACAAACCCACTGCCCCTGTATTTATTAAAAATGCCGTTCTGCCCAGCCTGTTAATAATCATCTCTTAATTAAATATTTCTTCTGTATTTATTCTGAAATGATCACATAAAACAGGCCGGTAACATCCAGGCTATTAAACACTATTTAATTGCAACCTTGTTGTTCAGGTTCGACAGATTCCGACACTTTATTCATGGCGTGATTATTTCTTCACTAAATCTCACTACTTTAGTGATTTTGTTCATAAGCGGATTGTTTCAGCATTATTCAACACTTTGTTAAAAATTGCCGCCACCCTAGTATTAACCATGGGTGTTACATCGCTATTTTTACCCATTGAAGCCTAGTTGATAGATGGTTGTTATTGCGCGAACACCCTTGCCCTGACCTCACCGTTAAATCGCCCTTAAATAAGCCCGTCACGCCACGATAATACTTTTCTTGTGTGTTGGTATGGGTTTGAGTTTGTAAGCGTAACAATCTGATTTTATTGGCTGATAACGCGCTGCTTTATTACCTACCTTTACCTACTTTAGATTGATTAAAAGCGCCATTGGTGGCGTATTTGAAGTGGTTAAAGGCTAACTCGGAGTTATGTTTTGAAGTGCTCACGGCTGGCCTGTATCTCTCGCTAGTGCTGGTTTTGCTTGCTCACAATGATTATTCAAATCGAAACTCGGAGTTGCGATTTGGTAACGCTCAATGATTATTCAAAACGGTATTCTTCCTTCCGTTTTACCGCTCATAATCCTAACCTCAAATTGAGGATGTTAATCTTCGTCACCTATGCCAAGGTTCACGCAAGCCGAATGTAAGGACTGGCAAGAATCACTTAGCAGTTCCAGCGCCTTCAATTCTCTAATGAAATAGGGCGTTCGTATCATCATTGCTTAAGTTATCAATAGCATTCTTGATAAGTATCAGCGCCGGGCTGTCGGTCTCGTTTACGATCTTTTGAAACTCAATTATTTTATTGTTCATTTTGTCTTCGCTTTAATTTGTTTCTGAAAAAATGCCGCCGTGCTTTGGGCATCTTGTTTGTTGTCTAAATCATGCTTTATAAAACCATAGTGGATGGTAAATAATAGGTACATGCCACATACTGAACACCAAAGGCCAAAATCACGAAAGCTAAGTTATTGATTTATGGTAAATCCTGTTCATATTATGAACACCTGTTCAGTATGCGGCATAAGTCGTTCAGCATACGGCATGAGTCGTTCATATTATGAACAAGCAAATCAATTTTCAGGTTTCCAGTTTTGCCAGTCGTTAGTTGCTTTTTGGTCGTTAAATTCACGATACGTAATACGCCACTTTCGGGCCATTTGCTTATAGAAGTGACCTTCGAGCATTAACTTGATAAAGCCGTGAGACTCTAATTCTCTTAATGCTTCGTGAGCCTTGCCCCTGCTGCAACCTATACGCTTCTGAGCTTCTGTAACGCCATAGGCGATAGGTTCATACATGCGCCAATGTGTTTGCATCAATACGAGCAATTTAACGGCATTGCCGCTTAGGTCAGAATAAGCGGCTGATCTAATCATTTCTACATCCTGGGCTATAAACTGCTTTCTCTTGATTGATTTAGCCATTAGCCACCTACCAACGTAACCGGGCGCGGATGTTTGGCCTTGTACTTAGCAACAAAATTATCTAACAGCGTTCTACGGTCTTTTTGAACCGGGTATAAACCAATCAATAACGAATTGTGCGTGCGTATGGCTCCCAATAGCCGCAAGTCATAGCTATCAAGCTCTGATTCAATTATCGACTCCCAGCGCCCCGTTAAGGCTCGATTACAGAATAGGTGTTCATTACTATAATCTTTTTGATTGCTGGCCTTGCCTTGCAGCTCACGAATGAATTTAACAGCGTCAGCCATTTCTCTACCGGTATCGCGTTTGTGTTGCAGCTCAACATTGCGCCCAGGTTCATTAAGAATATGCTTTATTCGCTTAAACTCCTGAACCAGTGCTTTTTTAAACTTGCTAACGATCACACTGCTTCGCATGTGGGTAAGTAATAACGTTGCGGCATAGTAATCAATCAGCGCTATTTCCATCTCCTGAACACCTCCTTTTGTCTCAAAGGGTCGGATTTCAAATCTAACCCTTCCAACATCTTTCATGTCATTTTGGAACCTACGAGTAAGCTTAATAACGGCAGCATGGCTAACACCGCAACTCTCGGCAATAGTCATGCTGGTAGTAGTTAAACTTTGGCCATGAACCTCGACAAGCTTTGGTTCTGTGACTTTTGCAGGTATCGCGCTTTTTGGCTTTACCGATTGCGAAGGTATCGTTTGAGTATTCATTTCTTTATTCCCCTATGGCCGGGGATGTAATCCGCTATAATAGCCATGACGATTAGGCAAACGGATTGCATGACCGGCACAATCAATTGAGTTGTGTCGGTTTTTTTATGCGCTTAGTTTTTCAACAAGGGCACGAATATCTGACACTCGCCACGCCACCGATCTTTCAGACAATTTAATTGCCGCCGGGTATTCACCTGACTTAATTTTATTCAGGAACGTTGAGCGGCTAACGGGGATGACTTCCAGGACTTGCGGCAACTTAATAAAGCCGATCTCTGGCAATTGATAGGGTTGTTTTAAAACAGTTTTTTCTTGTGACATGGTGTTGTCTCGATTAAGAGCACTCAACACGCTTTATTTATTCCGATAAGTTCAGTAAAATTCAATACAGTTTACTTTTGTAAACAAAAGCATTGCTTTAGTAATAAATTACCGATACATTAGCAACTGCTTTACGATAACTAACTGTTATGGCTTAGCAGTAATAAAAAAAGCATGTCAAATGCTGACCTAGGAAAAAATATATAAATCACCTGCAACCGTCGTCGAAAACATTACAGGTGATTTTTTGTGCCCGCTATTTAGTGGGTAATACAATGTAACATACTATATCTAGGCTTTTTTCATCGGTGGCATCTTGTCATTTTTGATAAGCTCACAACAAAATGCGAATATCCTGCATTAGAAGAAAAAAAAACAAGCAAATTCAAGGCGTTACCTGTTTTGTATTTGTTTTGTGTTTTTCAGCATCAAATTAAAAATAATTCAACTTTCCTCGATTTGACCGGCAACAATTGCCGATACTGATCAACCTTGCTTCCTAAACGCTATCACCTGAGCGCCAGCCTTTAGCCCGTCCAAGTAATCAGCCCAGGCTTGTAGCATCTTTACGCGCTCTGGCAGGTGTTGCGCTCGATTGTAGGCGGCTTTTACTCTATTGCGTTCACCGTGCGAAAGCTGGCGCTCGATCATATCCGAATGAAAACCTTGTTCGTGCAACATCGTTGAGGCGGTAGTTCTAAATCCGTGCGCGGTGTGCTGTCCTTGGTAGCCCATGCGCCGAATAGCCGCCCCGATAGACTCACGGCTAATATGCGGCTCATTGCCTGCCTTGCCTTGGTTGCTGGCGAATACATAGCGGCTTGAGCCTGTTAGCGGGTAAATATCCCTAAGCAATGCTATTGCCTGTTTACTAAGCGGGACTATGTGCACTTCCTTCATTTTCATTTTATCGGCGGCGATACGCCATTCAGCGGCGTCAAGGTCGAATTCTGACCACTCAGCCGCCGCAAGGTTGGCAGGTCTAGCGAATATTAAGGGTTGAAGCTGTAACGCGGTTCTAACAACAAAATTACCGGTATAGGCATCAATATCACGTAGCAGCTGTGCTAGTGGCTTGGCTTCTGTTATGGCGGGAAAGTGGCCTTTATTTGGTGAAGGTAAAGCACCACGCAAATCGGCGGTAACATCTCGTTCAGCGCGTCCAGTGGCGATACCGTAGCGGATAGCCTGCCCTATAAATTGCTTAGTTCTGGCGGCGGTTTCCAGTGACCCACGGTCAACAATGCGGCGCAAGGTAATCAACACTTCAACGGCGGATAAGTCTTTAAGTGGTCTGTTACCAATCCAGGGAAAAACATCACGTTCAAAACATTGTTGAACATGTGCGGCATGGCTGGCGCTCCATTTGTTACGCTTGGCTTCGATAAATTCCAAAGACACGGCGGCAAGGGTGTTTTCTATACTGCCTGCTTTCTCGATCTTGCGAGTTAAGCCAGGGTCTATGCCGTCTGCAATTTGCTTTCGTGCAGCGTCCCTTTTTTCTCTGGCCTGCTTTAAGGTGGTATCGGGATAAGTGCCCATCGATAATGTTTTACGGTTACCGTCAAATCGATAGTCAAATCGCCACCACTTACCGCCATTGACGGTAACAAGTAGATATAAGCCTTTTTCATCTGATAGCTTGTAAGACTTACCATCTCTAGGTTTAGCGTTCTTTATTGCGGTATCTGATAGGGGCATGACGGTAACACCTCGTGACGGTAGCTCTGTTACTGTCAAAGTTACCGTCAATCATAGCGGTATGTCAATGAATCTTATTGCACTATGCTGGACAATAAAAAACCCGCTAAGCTAGATAACTTGCGGGTTTTAGATGTTCTTTGCACCTCGCTGGATGCTTAATTGGCGGAGAGAAAGGGATTCGAACCCTTGATACGTTGCCGTATACACACTTTCCAGGCGTGCGCCTTCAGCCGCTCGGCCACCTCTCCGTAATCCTCTCAATACCTTGAGAGGGCGCGTAGGATAATCGATTTCGGCTTTGGTTGCAAACCGGCGGCCTGTCACGCGGTCGGCAACGGTAGGCGTTCCATTAGGTAACACAAACAATCTTGGCGGATTATGCGTTCCTCCAAGGTCAGCATTGCCGGGATTACATTGCAGCGTGTCAGCAGTTGGCCGTTGCGTACTTCAAAAAAGCGTTCAGCGACACAGTCACCAGCTTCGTCAAGCACTTGTAGCGGCACAGTGGTTTGCTTAGTTGTGCCTAAGTTCGTGCCGGTTGAAATTTCTGTGAAATTAAGATGGTCAATGGCGGGTTCCAGAATAAGGTCGACATCGCCAGCACCGAATTGAAAGCTGATATGTTCGGGGATTTTGACCAGTCCGATGGTGTGGAATAAATCAAGATCGTGCGCGGCTAGTGGCTGAATGGGAAAGTTGGTCAAGTGTAGGCAGGCATCCACTAGATCGACGGCGTGTGCGATACCTTCTGAGTTACCAGGCTTGCTGCATTCAATTGCAATAGCGGGGCATAGTTTGGCGAATGCTGCGGATTGCGTACCTTTGGGCCGAATGAAGTACACCGCGATGCGCGAAAACAAGGTCGCTAGATGCAGAAAGCGCTGGTCGAGCGTGTTGACGCAAGCGTAATTCGGATTAAGGCCGGTGTTGTTATGAATGTCGATGCTGGCAAATACGCCGCGCTGCTGCATTTCGTTGATTACCGCATTGGCCATGGCCTGTTGTTCCGGCGCATCGTGTTCGGTGCCGGGCCAGATGCGGTTGAAATCAGCTTGGCCGTCCAATCTGCGCAAGCCTTCGCGAGCCGCGGTGACGTTGCCGACAAAAATGGATAAGGCGCGCGGCAGTTCCCTTTTGGCATATTTTTTTAGTACTTGCTGAATGGCTTTCAGGCCGGTGTCTTCATTGCCATGCAACAAGATGGCTACAAACAGAGCGGGCTGCTGTCGTCCGGCTAAGTGCATCAGTGTGGGTTGCGGCAAGAGGCTGTGCAGATGCCGGGCGTCAATATCCAAAAAGCCGTCAGGGAAATGATCGATTACTTTCAGCATAGTGTTTCCAATTTTAAATAGCCCATTCGTGTACCGGCATGCCGCTATATTGATGTTCCAGATAGGCGGCAGTGAGACGAAAAAAATCGCGGCCATGGGCATCAATATAAGTCCGTTGCCAGGCAGCCCCGTTTTGGCCGGTGCGTGCTCGTGAACGTAAGACGCCAAGATAGCGATGACTGTCTTTCTGTGCAATTCCTAACATTTTCAAGCCTTCCGCTGCCATGGGCAGCAGTTCGTCCAGTAATAAATCGCGGACGTTATATTGCTTTCCATCCAACCACTGTAGCTGAGCATCCAGCTCATGCTGCGCAGCCAGATAAAAATTATCCCGTGCGGCTTCGAAAGATAAATCTGCTTCCGGTGGCGCTGTTAAGTTGGCCAGAAAACAAGTAGCCCCCAGATACAAAGCCGCATTGGCAATCATATCGATAATACTGGGACCCGCAGGCATGACGCGGTGCTCGACACGTAAATGCGCTGCACCGCTGGCATCAAAACCAATCAACGGGCGGTTCCAACGCCAAATAGTCCCGTTGTGAAAGCGCAGATGCTGCAGTGCGTTGGCTTCACTTTGGAAGTTAATCGGCAACAGCACGGGATAGCTCGCCAGGTTTTCATGAAAGCATTCTTCGGGGCTGGTTGAGATGTATCCCGAACCAAAGCTCACTCGTTGCGCACCTGATTGGGCAGCATCGCCAGTGTTCGCGACTTGTTCGAACACCGGAATACGCGTTTCATCCCACAATGATTTTTCGAACAAAAACGGCGAATTGGCAGCAATCGCAACCAGCGGCGCGGACATCAGTAATGAGGCATTGAAGTATCGTGAAAATTGTTTGGCCGGGGCTTGCAGATGGACTTGAAACGAGGTGGTTGCCGCTTCCAACATAACATCATCGTGAAGCACTATTAGGCGCTCGCGGCCGTGAATATCCAGCTTGATTGGTCGGCCATCGCGGGCCTTGAGGACTTGTTCATTCAATGCCACATAGCGCTTGAACGGTGAAATATTGGCCAGACATAAATCGGCATTGCGCAAGGTAGGCAGTGTGCCGATCATTATCAGCGTGGCTTCCAGCTCATGTGCTACGTGTAGGCAACGCCGCCAGGTATTGCTCAGCTCTGTTTCCAAACGACTTAAAGCACAGCGCTGTAACGTCTGCGGGGTGCCGTTGAGTTCGATGTTAAATCGCGACAATTCCGGCACCACCAGCGGGTTGTTAATACGCTCAAGGAAAGTCGTGTTGATAGGTGCGGGAAAATGGTTGTGATCTAGTAGCCAAGCTTCGAGTTCAAATCCAGTGACATGAGCTTGATCATCGAAATTGCCGGCATTAAGCATTTTGCCGAGTAACGCTGTTTCCTGCCGCAAATGAGCCTGGAAAACTGCATAGTCTTCCGCTGAGAATTCAATGGTGCTGATTTCGTGGCCCATGTGCATTTCCTCAACTCAACAAGGTAGAAGTTGACCGTGATCGCGATAGCTTACAACGTTTTAAGATTATCCTTAATCGTTCACAAGCAAGGCCAGCTCCTACAATTTAACGATTAGCTTTTCTGCGCTTCCAGCTCGTCCCAACGCTTAAAGGTTTGCTCCAACTTTTCTTCCGTTTGTTTTAATTCGTCCAAGGTTTTTGCTATTACCGCTTGATCCTGTTTGTAGAAATTAGCGTTACCGATTTGCTGGGTTAACTCGGCTTGCTTGGTTTCCAGTTGGTCAATCAATGCAGGTAATTTCTCCAGTTCTTGTTGTTCTTTAAAGCTGAGTTTTTTCTTAGGCGTGGCAGGCGCTACAAACGTGGTCGGTTTAACCGACTTTTCTACTACCGGTTTTTTTGCAGCTTCGGTTTTTTTGACAGCTTCACTGTAGGCCATCCAATCGGTATAGCCGCCGATAAATTCTTGTACTTCGCCATTGCCTTCAAGCACAAATACGCTGGTGACGACGTTATCCAAAAAGGCGCGGTCATGGCTGACTAATAACAAGGTGCCATCGTAGTTGACCAATTTTTCTTCCAGCAATTCGAGGGTTTCTAAATCAAGGTCATTGGTGGGCTCATCCATCACGATTAGGTTGGCAGGTTTAGTAAATAATCGCGCCAGCAGCAAACGGTTTTTTTCACCACCCGATAAACTTTTTACCGGTGACCGCGCTCTGGCCGGGGCGAACAAGAAGTCGCCCAGATAAGACATAACATGACGTCGGTTACCGGCGATGTCGACAAAGTCGTTACCATCAGCCACGGTGTCGGCCACAGAAATTTCCGGGTCGAGTTGATCGCGCAATTGGTCGAAATAGGCAATTTCCAGCTTGGTGCCTTGATCGACGGTACCGCTATCGGGTTCCAATTGTTTAAGCAGCAGTTTTAATAACGTCGATTTGCCCGCGCCGTTAGGGCCGATCAAACCGATTTTGTCGCCGCGTTGAATGAGCGTAGAAAATTTCTTGATGATTTGTCGGTCTTGATAAGCAAAGCTGATGTCGGTGACTTCAATAACTTTTTTGCCGGAAGCATCACCGCGTCCCAAGGTCAGTTTACTGGTGCCTTGCTGATTACGGCGCTGGGCGCGTTCGTCGCGCAGTTTTTCCAAAGCTCTAACGCGGCCTTCGTTGCGAGTGCGGCGGGCTTTAACGCCTTGGCGAATCCAGACTTCTTCCTCTGCCAATTTTTTATCAAATTCGGCATTTTGATTAGCTTCGTCTTCAAGTGCGGCGGCTTTACGGCGCAAATAATCATCATAGGTGCCTTGCCAGGACACTAAATTACCGCGATCGAGATCGATAATTCGTGTTGCCAGTTTTTGTAAAAAGGCTCGATCATGCGTCACGTATAACACCGCGCCCTGAAAATTAAGCATTTGCTCTTCCAGCCAGGCGATGCTTTCAAAGTCCAGATGGTTGGTCGGCTCGTCGAGCAATAAGACTTCTGGCTCGATTACCAAGGCTCGGGCCAATGCGACTCGACGCTTCCAACCGCCGGACAAACCGCTGATTTTAAGTTCGCCGGGTAAATCCAGCTTGGTTAGGGTGGTTTCAACCCGTTGCTGAAAATGCCAGCCGTTGTGGGTTTCCAATTTGTGTTGCAGGTCGCCAAGCTCTTGCAAGGCTTTGTCATCATCGTAAGACATGGTCATGGACAGCGCATGATAGCGAGTAATCCAGCTGCCCAAATCGCCTAAACCACCGGCGACTGCATCGTAAATGGTGGCATCATCAGGTAAGTCCGGGGCTTGTTCCAACCAAGCCAATCTTAATTCGGGCTGTCGCCAAATATCACCATGATCGGGAAGAATATCTCCGGCGATAATTTTCATTAAGGTCGATTTGCCTTCACCGTTGCGGCCCAATAATCCTACTCTCTCGCCAGGATCAAGCTGAAATTCAGCATCCTTTAGTAAAGCATGAGTACCGAAAGCGATGGAGACATTGGTTAAGCGTAATAAAGGCATATCAGAGATCTTTGTGTTGTAAAAAGCGTCTTAATAAATCCAGGGCCAGTAAGGCGGCCTGGTGTTGTTTGCGTTTGCCGGGACCGGCCACGGTATGTGTGGTTTGATGAAACTGGTGTCCAGTAAGTAGGACATTATATAGAACGATGGCGCTATCCTTGTCTTGAATTGCGCTTAAATCGGCATCATGCAATTGCACCAACACAAAATCGGCGCCACTTTGCGCTTGTGTAGCGATAGCGATGTTTTTTGCAGCCGCTATAAAATCATTGTTATTGATGGTTGAGGTTTGTTGATAGCGGGCTTCCAGCAGCCAAGGCAGTGCGGTGCAGTAACTGGCGATCATGCCTTGACTGACGGTTTCGACCACCGCCAGGGTGTGCTTGCCGCCTATCATTAATTGATCCAGCAAACTAATTAAGTCGCCGTTAGCCGCGCCCAAGCCATTAATCGCAAACACTGCATCGCCTATTTGCCCGACCATGGCATTTACTAAATCGTTAATAGCTGCTGACGGGTAATCATGCGGAAACAACAATTTTGTTTGCACTTCGGCCAAGCTGGCGCGAAAGCCAAGTTGGACATTATCAGGAATGGCTATCGGTTTAATGCGCTGCTGCAGGTCTGACTCGCCGATACCGATGGTTTTTATGGTGATCAAGGTTTGCGGCTGCAATACAAAGCGTTCCGTCAATGTAGACACTACCTTTTCCAAATACATATTGCGCATTTCCGAAGGTACGCCGGGCATGAACACAAACCAACAGCGACCGGCTTGCAAGGCAAACCCCGGCGCAGTGCCCCATTGGTTATCCAGCCGTATTGAGCCTTGCGGCAACATGGCTTGTTTGCGATTGGACTCGGGCATGTGTCGATTACGACGATCGAAAAAATGTTTAACCTGCGCAAACGCGGTTTCGTCAAATTCCAGCGGCAAGCCGAATGCTTGGGAGACGGCTTCGGCGGTTAAATCATCAGTGGTCGGCCCCAGACCACCGGTACACAGGCAGCAGTCGGCACGTCCGGAAATTTCTCGCAGCAACGCGACCAAATCATCCAGTTTATCGCCTACCGAGGTATGCCGGGTTACTGTAAAGCCTATCTGCACAGCCTCTTGCGCCAACCACGCTGCATTGCTGTCGACGACTTGTCCGGTAACGACTTCTTCGCCTTGGGAGAAAATTTCCAGTGTCGGATTCATGTAAAACTCTTCATCAATAGGCTATGCCACAAGGGCAGAGTGATTAAACTAAGTGCGGTCGTCACGGTAACGGCCATTGCATAAAGTGAGCTGTCCAGATAATAACGATCACAAAACACTATTCCAAGCACCATGCTGGGCATGGCAATATCCAGCACTGCGGCCGCCCGGTAATCGCCGGTGATGCTGAGTTGACTCATCAGCAGCATGGCAAATAAAGGCATCAACAACATTTTTATCACGATGACCGGCATAACGTAGGGAATATTACGGACTCTGACTGCCGTCCAACTCAAGGCTAAACCTAGCGAGAACAGCATCAAAGGCACCACTGCCCCTGCCAGTTTTTGCAATGCACCGATCAGCCAATCCGGTGCAACCACGTGATTAATATTTAATAGTACCGCCAGACCCGCCGCCCAAAACGGAGGTGCATTCAAAAAAGCGATAACTGATTTTGGATTTTCGGATGTGTCTTCGCCGTAATGCCGCACCAGCAAAATCCCCACCGTGAACAGAAACGGCGCGGTCGCAAACAGGTCGATTTGTATCGCCACCGATCGTGCCCAACTGCCGAAAGTCTGCTCCAAAACCGGCAAGCCTAAATAAGTCACGTTAGGGAATGCTGCAGCTAAAACCATGGCGCCCAGGCGCCGATGTTCAAATTTGAATAACGCGCCCACCAGCCAGATGCAAACAATCGCAAAACTAATACTGGCAATACCCAGCAAGGTGTATTGCAACGAATGAACGCCAATATCCGCCGTCCAAAGCACTTCCAATACCATGGCAGGCAGTAATAAATAATACACAACCGTGGTTAACACCAAGCGAGTTTGCTCAGCTTTCAGCCCGCCCGGCTTGAGGATGCGCCAACCGGCACCGCAGGCCATCAGCAGGGTCATTTGAATCAGGGTTGAGTTCATAAATAGATGTAATGTGTCGGGCGGCGAATTTTAACATTCACCGAGTAATCAAGTTCCGGTAATATAGCCGTTGTTTTTAGCCTTCATTTTGTCAGCCATATGCCACAATCCATTCGCTCTACCAAAGCTATCCCTGTCCGTGAACGCCTGATTATGGCTTTGGACGTTCCCAGCATCGCTGAAGCACAGGCGTTAGTTGAAGAACTGGGTGATTCGGTAATTTTTTACAAAGTCGGCATGGAGTTATTCATGTGCGGCGATTATTTCGGTTTTATCGAATGGCTTAAGCAGCGTGGCAAAAAAGTGTTTGTGGATTTAAAGTTTTTTGACGTGCCCGCCACTGTCGGCCGTGCCATCCGGGCATTAAGTAGTAAAGGTGTCGACCTTGCCACTATTCATGGTAACGATTCCATCATGGAAGCTGCCGCCAAAGAGAAAGGCAATCTCAAAGTATTGGCAGTCACGGCGTTAACTAGTTTGGATCGCGGCGATCTGGATGATTTGGGCTTCAGCTGTGATGTGCGGGAGCTGGTGTTATCGCGCGCCAAACGGGCTTTGGAAATCGGCTGTGATGGCGTGGTGTCATCCGGCCTTGAAGCGCCCATGCTGCGTGAACATCTGGATCATCGTTTATTGGTAATCACTCCCGGCATTCGACCGGTCGATAATCGCGAAGACGACGACCAAAAACGCGTGGTTAGCGTAGACAAGGCTTTTCAGAGCGGCGCCGATTACATTGTGGTTGGCCGCCCAATCCGCGATGCCGATGATCGCAAAGGCATGGCAGAAAAAATTCAGGCGCAGATTTTGGCTGAGTTTCAATAATAACCGGGCAAATCGGCAACTTAAATTGCCATTGTTATGGTTTTTTAAGCCAAATTTAACAATACATTGTCAATAGGTCGCGCATTGCAGGATAATTAAACTGTGTTATATGACCTAATCAAATGCGCCATATAACATAGTCCTTTCATCAAGCCTGGATTACATTTGCTTTTCTTCAACCCTGCGATAACTTTAGCCACTATGGAATTTGACCACGCCTTTAACTCATCTTACTTGGTCGCATTCACCATGGGCCTGCTAAGTAGCATGCATTGTGTGGGCATGTGTGGTTCGATTATCGGTACCTTAACGCTGAGTTTAAGCGCTGAAGTACGCAACGACAAAAAACGCCTGTTGCCCTTTGTCTTTAATTACAACGCAGGTAGAGTCACCAGCTACACTTTGGCGGGCCTGTTACTGGGGTTTGTTCAAGCCGCGCTGGTAATGAGCATGGACGAAACTACTGGCTATCGGGTATTACAGATACTATCGGCGATCGTCATGGCCAGTGCCGGTTTATACCTTGCCGGTTGGTTTCCTAGATTTGCCTATATCGAAAAGATTGGCTTACATTTTTGGCGTTTAATTGAACCTTTTGGGCGGCGGCTTATTCCGGTAAAAACCTATTCCCAGGCCTATTTATTTGGCATGGTGTGGGGCTGGTTGCCATGCAGCTTAGTCTATACAGCTCTTGCCTTGGCCTCGACTGCAGGAGGCGTTGGACAAAGCGCTTTAACCATGTTGTTTTTCGGTCTCGGCACCATTCCGGCAGTGATGGGCATTGGCTTTATGACCGGTATACTGACAAAACTTTCTGGCTTACAACGATTTAGACAGGTCATTGGTCTGTTAATGATTGCACTGGCTTTGTTAGCGGTAATTCCGGATCTTAACCCGATGCGTTGGCAACATACTCAGGAGGTAGCGAAGTAATATGGCTTATTTTAGATCGATTATTGGTCAGTCTCCCGCGCTGGATTCACTAATTCGTAGTGCCCGAATTGTCGCCACAACCGACGTCACTGTTTTACTGAAAGGTGAAACGGGCACCGGCAAAGAGGTATTTGCCAAAGCCATTCAAAAATCCAGTGCGCGTTCTGACAAGCCTTTTATTACTGTTAATTGCGCCGCTCTCCCTGAGGGCTTAATTGAGTCTGAGTTATTTGGTCACAAAAAAGGCGCTTTTACCGGCGCTAGTTCCAGCACCCAAGGATTACTGCAGGCGGCGGACGGCGGCACTTTATTTCTCGATGAAATCAACTCATTACCGCTAGGGGTACAAGCGAAATTCTTGCGCTTTCTGGATTCTGGAGAGTGCCTTGTAGTTGGCGAAACCAAGCCAATCAAGGTAAATGTTCGCGTGATTGCCGCAACCAACTCCGATTTGACCAAGCAAATTGGCCAGGGAGATTTTAGACAAGATTTATATTTCAGATTAAATGTCGTCCCTTTAGAACTGCCACCACTGTCCCAGCGCACTGAAGATATTGAGCCGTTGGCGGTACATTTTTTAAATTTATTTGCTAAAGCGCATTCGATTGATGTCCCTAAGCTAAGTAAAGCCACGCTCAAAGTTTTAAAGCAGTATAAATGGCCGGGCAACATTCGAGAATTGCGCAATTTATGCGAAAGATTAAGTGTGTTATTGGCGGGTAAAGTGATTGAACCGGAAAATCTCCCTGCAGAATTTAGTGTGACTGTCACTGGTCAATTACCGGAGGGTGGCGATTTTATTTTGCCGGCCGAAGGTGTGCAATTGGATTCCTTGGAAGCCGATTTAATTAGTCAGGCTTTGCAACGCACTAATGGCAATCGCGCAAAAACTGCAAAATTGTTAGGCATATCAAGAGATACGTTGCTGTATCGAATGCAAAAACATGGTTTTTCCATATCGCATTAGCATTCAGCGTTAAAGACAACGTAACCATTGCACGGTGACGTTGTCGCTCCTACCAAGCGCACGCAATACCGTTAATTGAGCAATTTTACCCAATGCGATTTTGCCACTGGCGGGTTGGGCTAACTGTAATAATTCGGTTTGTTTTACATTCTCCCAGAACCCATCCGTACATAACAAAAAAGTCTCACCCTTTTGAATTGCCGGATATTCGCGTATTTCAGGTTGATGTTTTTTCAATATATTGATGCTGCGCGTTAGCTGATTTTGATCAGGATGCTGCCCCATTTCCTCTTCGGATATTTTACCGGCGTTCAGCAATTGCTGTGGGATGGAATGATCTTGGCTACGCCACAAGATTTCCTTAGGATTCATCCGATAGATGCGCGAGTCGCCACAATGGGCAGTTAATACGCGCTGGCTATCGATAAATAGGCAAATGCAGGTAGTATGGGCTTTACCAGCCACTTTATCATCCTGAAACAGCAACTTCATTTCGTCAATCGCCGCATCTAACCAGGCAGCAAAAGTCGCAACTGGATTTTCCTGTATACGCTTGCTGTAGCTTTCTGCCGTGGCTAACAAGCCTTGGCAAAAAAAACGCGACGCCTTTTCACCGGCACTATAACCACCCAAGCCATCGGCTACCACGAGCAAGGCATAATCATCATTGATGATATGTGCCATATAATCCTGGTTGCTTTCCCTGTCGCCCGCAGATGTGAGTTGATAAAACTCGAATGCCATTGTGCTAAATCTGCCTACTATGCAATCTGGCATTACGCATAAGCTGCTTCAAATCACTGACCGTCTGCGCCAGACCTGTTAACACGGCCTGAGCAATAATGGCATGACCGATATTAAGCTCGACAATTTCCGGTATCGCACAGATGGCTTCAACATTATGAAAATTAAGCCCGTGTCCAGCATTAACTTGTAGGCCCGCAGTGTGCGCGTAGTAAGCCGCTTGGCGAATGCGCTCCAGCTCTTCCGCTTGCTCAGCCGCATTTTCTGCATCGGCATAGCGACCCGTGTGTAATTCAATTACCGGCGCACCCGCTTGTACCGCCGCATCAATTTGTTCTTGCTCCGGATCAATAAATAATGACACCTCAATGCCGGAGCTTTTTAATCTTTCGCACGCGGATTGCATAATCGATAGCTGTCCAGCGACATTAAGCCCGCCTTCAGTGGTTAGCTCGGCACGCTTTTCTGGCACCAGGCAGCAGGCGAATGGCTTTACTTTCTGGGCGATTGCGATCATTTCTTCGGTTACTGCCATTTCCAGATTCAGCCGGGTATGCAGCATGTCTTGCAATAAATAAATGTCACGGTCTTGAATATGGCGGCGATCTTCCCGCAAATGCGCGGTAATCCCATCCGCCCCAGCTTGCTCGGCAATCAACGCCGCTTGAATGGGATCAGGATAGCGGGTACCTCTGGCTTGCCTTAAGGTGGCAATGTGATCAATATTGACGCCTAGCAGAATATTTTGTGTGCTCATGTTTCTGATCGCTTAATAAGTTTGTTGATAACGGCACGACTTTTCAGCTGCCTGCCTTGTAGATGGGTATCAATGACTTGCCTCATCAGCAGTTTGACTTCGCTTAACACTTGCGAATCGTTGAATTGTCTTAATTGGATCGCTTGCACAGTCTTCTCTGACAACAAGCCTTTGGTATCTGCCACCAGTCCGCGATCATTGTCGAACGAGTAACTTGCTGAGCGTATAGATGACTTGTTTGTCTCCGCATGTAAGCCATAGCCGATACTTTCCAGCAAATCCAATTCAAAGGTTCTTAAGGCAGGCTCTAGGGTTGCTTCTTGAGCTAGCCTGGTCAGGCAAGACTGGTAATGAACAAATACTTCAGGATGCGGATCGTGTTTATGCAAAAAACAACCGATCAACTCGTTGACATAAAAACCACAATACAGCGCAAGACCAGTCAATTTAGCAAAAGAATCAGCCATTTCAACTGTGGTGAGAGTTTTAAGTTCTGCCTTGCCAACATAGGAAATCAATATTGGCACAAAGGGCTGTAAAAGCCCGGCAGTTTTTGATTTTGCTTTTCGCACACCTTTTGCCAAGACCGAAAGCCTGCCAAAGTCACGCGTCAATACCTCAATAATTAGGCTGGTTTCGCGAAAATTGCGCTGCTGTAGAACAAAGGCAGGTTGTAAATAGACTGCTGTTTCAGTCATTAAATCCTAAGCTTTGTAACGCCCGTTCATTATCAGACCAACCTTTTTTCACTTTGACCCACAGCTGGATATAGACTTTCTTGTCCAGCAATTTTTCTATATCTAGTCTGGCGTCAGTACCAACTTTTTTTAGCATTTCGCCATTATCGCCAATCACAATAGTTTTTTGTCCAAGCCGCTCTACCCAAATAATGGCGTAGATTTTGGTGATATGGGGCTTTTCTTCGTAGCGTTCTATTTCGACGGTTATCGCATAAGGCAACTCATCGCCTAATCGTCTGGTCAGTTTTTCCCGGACAATTTCCGCGCATAAAAATCGCTCTGGTCTGTCGGTAATTTGATCTTCCGGGTATATCAAATCACTTTCAGGCAGCATCTCCATAATCAAGCCTTCGAGCTCTTCAAGATTGGTGCTCTTCAAGGCTGAAATGGGAATCATGTGAGCAAAAGGAAAGCGATGCTGAGCTTCGGAAAAAAAAGTCAAAATATCTTCTTTATCTTTAACTTTGTCGACTTTGTTGGCGGCCAAGATAACCGGCAATCCTGCCTGTTCGAGCTTTTTAAAAATAATCTCGTCGTATTCATGCCAAGACAGGCCGTCAATCAACCAAACGATGACATCAACACCTAGTAAGGTAGTCTCTGCAGTTCTGTTTAGATAACGATTGAGAGCTTTCTGTTCATTGCCATGCATACCAGGCGTATCCATATAAATGGCTTGCCCTGCTGCGGTGGTGTTAATACCCAAGATACGATGTCGAGTCGTTTGGGGTTTACGAGAGGTGATGCTGATTTTTTGTTTCAGCAAATGATTCATCAGTGTTGATTTGCCCACATTGGGGCGCCCTATCAGGGCTACGAAACCACAATTCATTACACGCCTTTTAATAATTCAAGCATTTGCTCTGCCGCTGCTTGTTCTGCTTTTTTTCTTGAAACTCCAGTGCCGATAAAAAATTGATCGCTCAAAGGCACGGTACATTTGACCTTGAAGGTTTGTTCATGGCCCAGTCCGGACATGCTTATCAAAGTATATTCAGGTAAATCATTTTTTTTAGACTGCATCAATTCTTGCAATTGAGTTTTAGGGTCTTTTTTCCAGTTATCAAGCGACAAGGCTTGCAGCTTTTCTTGAAATAATGACACCACCCACTGCTGACAGGCATCCATCCCTTGGTCGATAAATAATGCGCCGATGATGGCTTCCAGCGCGTCCGATAAAATAGAATCGCGGCGAAATCCACCGCTTTTAAGTTCGCCAGAACCTAGCAGAAGATATTCTCCTAAATGATGTTTCCTGGCGAGTTCCGCAAGTGATGTTTGATTAACTAAACTGGCTCGCAAGCGACTTAATACCCCTTCCGGTGCGGAAGGAAAGGCATCATATAATTGATGGGCGATCACAAATCCTAGAATAGAGTCACCTAAAAATTCTAAGCGCTCATTATTTTTAGACCCTACGCTACGATGCGTCAGTGCGCTGATAAACAGTTGCGGATCATTAAAACGCAGGCCTAATCGTTTAGATAAGACGTCTGGATTTTTTGTCACTCCTGCCCAACCTCAAAGGAATCATTAAATTCAGCCAATACGCTCAAGTTACCGGCAATTTTTTGCACTGTTTCATATTCAATAGTCACTTTCAGGTAGTTACCGTGCTTAACGACTTTAATATCATCTTGAGTGACATCGTAGACATAATTCAAGTTAAAACGTTTGTTTAAGCTATCTCTAACCTCATGTTCACTTTTAGTCTCAATACCGGGGGTTTGCTCGACAGCTTTAAGTGCACTGACCACTTTTGCGTGATCCATATAAATCGGAACTACTTTAAGTGTGAGCAAGGTAAAAAAAGCGATCAGCCCCAAAATAAACAGAATGGAAATCAAGGTTAAACCTTGTTGGCTTTTAACCGTTACGTTCATGATCGGCTCCAGAAATGATGAATAAACAACAAGTGTAGTTTATTTCAAAACCGTGCCAATCCGATCAAAGCCCACACCCTTATGCTGCCAATCCCAACTCATCCAGATAAAAAAGGCCTTGCCGACCAGATTTTCCTCAGGAACGGGCCCCCAGTAGCGGCTATCATTGCTGTTGTCGCGGTTATCGCCCATCGCAAAGTAATTGCCTTGCGGAACGATATAATCAAATTCAACCGTGGGTGCGCCATTTCTGATTAAAATGCTGTGCTCGATACCGGTTAAATTTTCCAACAAATTTTCAGCGCCAGTCATATCTTGACCTTGGCCGACACCTTCATAACGTCCCAACGATACTTGCTCAATAGCTGTGCCGTTGATGGTTAGTTTTTTATTGTGGTAAGAGATTTTGTCACCGGGCAGGCCAATCACACGCTTGATGTAGTCCACTGCGGGATCTTTAGGGTAACGAAACACCACAATGTCACCGCGCTGAGGTTCGTTCAGCTCAATAATTTTTTTATTGATCACTGGCAGACGGATGCCATAAGTGAATTTATTCACCAATATAAAATCCCCAACCAACAAGGTGGGCATCATTGAACCGGAAGGAATTCGAAACGGCTCGGCTAAGAATGATCTTAGTAACAACACAATGAGTACGATAGGGAAAAATGACCTGGCATATTCAACCAAAACAGGTTCATTTTTTTCGTCAAAGGTTTCACCTTTGGATTTCAGCAGTAGCAAGTATCCGCCCCAAATAATGCCGGTAACCACTGAGGCAACTAACAGAAAAAAAGAAAAATCAACGTCCATAGAAATTGTATTTAAAAAAGAATGAGGAAGTATGGAATGTATTTGGCAGAAAGGGCGAATAAATCGCCCTTTGTCTTATTCCTTGTTAATTTGTAAAACTGCCAAGAAGGCTTCTTGAGGTATCTCGATATTGCCAACCTGTTTCATGCGTTTTTTACCGGCTTTTTGTTTTTCAAGCAGTTTTTTCTTACGACTGATGTCACCACCATAACACTTGGCAATAACGTTTTTCCGCATAGCCTTAACAGTTGAGCGGGCAATCACTTTCGAGCCGATAGCTGCTTGTATTGCTACTTCATACATTTGTCGTGGTATCAGGTCTTTCATTTTCTCGACCAGATCACGACCTCGGTTATGGCTTAAATCACGATGCACTATGATCGACAGCGCATCTACTTTTTCGGCATTAATGAGTACATCAAGCTTTACCAAGGCTGCAGGTTGAAAACGTAAAAATTCGTAATCAAACGAAGCAAAACCACGACTGACTGACTTTAAGCGATCAAAAAAGTCCAACACGACTTCACTGAGTGGCATCTCGTAATGTAAAGACACTTGTCGACCGACATATTGCATGTCTTTTTGGACGCCGCGCTTTTCGATGCAAAGCGTGATAACACCACCCAAATAAGCTTCCGGCACCAGAATATTCGCTCGAATGATAGGTTCTCTGATTTCCTTAATAATTCCGGCATCCGGAAGTTTGGCGGGATTATCAACCATCAATACCTGATCATTTTGCGTGATTACTTCATAAACTACCGTGGGTGCGGTAGTAATCAGGTCAACATCGTATTCTCTTTCCAGACGTTCCTGGACGATCTCCATGTGTAACATGCCCAAGAATCCGCAACGAAAACCAAAGCCAAGCGCCTGTGAGGTTTCCGGTTCAAACTGCAAGGCTGCGTCATTGAGGTTTAATTTATTTAACGCCTCACGCAAATCTTCATAATTATCGGAGCTGACCGGATAGAGTCCGGCAAACACTCTGGGTTGTACTCGTTGGAATCCGGTAAGTTGTTCGGTGGCAGGGTTATCTGTCCAAGTGATGGTATCGCCAACCGGTGCGCCAAAAATATCTTTTATACCAGCGACTACAAAGCCAACTTCGCCGGTATTTAAAATATCTCTCTCCAACCGTTTAGGTGTAAATACGCCCACTTTTTCGGCGATAAAGGACCGACCGGTAGACATAATGGTGATCTTTTGTTTTCTGCGGATACTGCCATGCATAATCCGGACTAAAGATACTACGCCCAAATAACTATCAAACCAGGAGTCAATTATCAGCGCCTGTAGCGGCCCATCAATATTGCCTTGTGGTGGCGGAACTTTAACAACCAGCTGTTCCAATACATCTTGTACACCTAAGCCGGTTTTAGCGCTGATCATCAACGCCTCATCAGCCGGAATACCAATAACTTCCTCTATCTCCGTCATCACGCGCTCAGGTTCAGCCGAAGGTAGATCAATCTTGTTGAGTACCGGCACTACTTCTAAACCTTGTTCTATCGCGGTGTAACAATTAGCAACACTTTGCGCTTCAACACCTTGAGCAGCGTCCACAACCAATAGCGCACCTTCGCAGGCGGCTAATGATCGGGAGACTTCATAAGAAAAATCCACATGCCCAGGGGTATCGATAAAATTGAGCTGATAGGTTTCGCCATCCTTGGCTTTAAAATCCAGCGTTACACTCTGGGCTTTAATGGTAATACCTCGCTCTTTTTCAATATCCATGGAATCGAGCACTTGCGCCGACATCTCCCGGTTACTTAAACCTCCGCAAATTTGAATGAAGCGGTCTGCAAGTGTCGATTTGCCATGATCAATATGGGCAATAATGGAGAAATTTCTTATATGTTTTAAATCCACGTGTTACTTATCTAATTTTAGGGCTAAAAAGATGGGGCTACCTTGCCGTTGAATTAACAAAGCAATTGATTTACCCACAGGAAGTTCTTTTACTATCTTATCAAAATCAGCTACATCACGGACGACATTATTCTGAATTCGCAGCACTACATCACCACGCTGAATACCCGCTTCCTTAGCTGCACCCTTACCGACTTCCTGCACCAGGACACCAGTTTTAAGGCCTTGTAAAACTTCTCTTTGCTCATCCGTTAGGTTAGAAACAATCAGACCTAATCGATCGGTAGCTTTTTGCTGGGGAGCCGTTTTATTTTCTGCAATTTGGTTTACTTCTTCTGGTAATAAGCCAACTTTAAATGTCACTGTTTTGACTTCACCTTGTCGAATAACGGTCAATTTCGCGGTTTCATCAATCGGTGTTAAACCTACCAGTGGCGGCAAATCACTTGATTTATCTATGGCTTGGCCATTAAATTCAGTAATAACGTCGCCAATCTGCAAATCAGATTTTTCAGCCGGACTACCTGGGATAATTTTAGCGACCAACGCACCTTGGGGTTTTTTCATGCCAAAAGATTCTGCCAGCTGCCTGGTAACATCTTGTATCTGCACACCTAGCCAGCCATGTGATGCCTTACCCTTGGTTTTAATTTGCTCAACAACATTCATTACCACATCCACAGGGATGGAAAATGAAAGCCCCATAAAACCACCGCTGCGGCTATAGATTTGTGAGTTTATACCAACAACTTTGCCATCCATATTGAACAATGGCCCACCTGAATTACCTGGATTAATGGCGACATCGGTCTGAATAAACGGCACATAATTGCCGCCAGGCAGGCTGCGGCCCTTGGCGCTAACTATGCCGGCTGTTACAGATTGTTCAAAGCCAAACGGCGAGCCGATTGCCAACACCCATTCGCCGACTTGTAATTTTTCTGGCGCCCCGATTACCACAACAGGTAAATCGCTGGCATCAACCTTCAATAAAGCAACATCCGTCCGCGCATCAGAACCTACGAGCTTGGCTACCAATTCACGACGATCAGTTAGCTTTACTACTATTTCATCTGCATCCTTGACGACATGATGATTAGTCAAAATATAACCATCCTGCGAAATAATAAATCCGGAACCCAATGACTGAGTGTCGCGTGGCGCATCGCCACCTTGGCCTTGACCATTAAAGAAGCGCTTGAACAACTCTTCCATTTCCGGCGGTAAACCTTCGGGTATTTGCTGTTCTTCTGGTATAGCCGCCGTCGCTTCAGCTGAAGCTTTCTGGGTGGTGCTGATATTAACAACAGCTTTGCCATTTGCTTTTACCATTTCGGTAAAGTCTGGTAATTGCGCTAATACGTTTTGAGAAAACAGCAGCGTCAAAAACCAAAACCAAGCCAACTTTTTAAACATAAATCACTCCATTAGTAAACATCGATAGCAATGCGGGGTAACCGCGCACGCGTCCAATAAAAAAATTGCCAACATACTAAAAAGCTTTATTATCCATAACGAATGGCATGTAAGTCATTTTCAGCAAGCTAACAATATCACCCTGTTTCCAACTTAACCATCCCGATGTAATGCCTTCTTCTCAATCTTATGATGTACTTATCATTGGCAGTGGCGGTGCCGGCCTGAGTTTAGCACTTAAACTTGCTGATCAAGCCATGCGCATTGCCGTATTGTCAAAGTTTGCACTCACTGCCGGCAGTACGTATTACGCGCAGGGAGGCATATCCGCCGTGTTCGATGCAGATGATTCTATCGAATCTCACATTGACGATACTTTAGACGCGGGTGCCGGGCTGTGTGATCCAGAAATTGTCAGGCTAACAGTCACGCATGGGAAAAAATCCATCGATTGGTTACAGCAACAAGGGGTGGTTTTTACAGAGGAAAAATCACCTTCTGGAGAAATCAAGCTGCACTTGAACCGGGAGGGTGGGCATTCGCATCGCCGGGTTGTTCATAATGCCGATGCCACCGGCAAAGCAGTGTCGCTGTCGCTTATTGAGCGGGCGCAAGAACATCCTAATATTGATTTGTTAGAACATCACAATGTTGTCGAATTGATTACTCGATCTAACGACAATCAACAAGGCAAACGTGTTGTTGGCGCTTATGTTCTCGATTCAAAACAACAAATCGTCAAAACCATGCCCGCAGGCATCGTCGTACTCGCCACTGGTGGCGCCAGTAAGGTATATCTTTACAGCACCAACCCTCAAAGCTCAACCGGAGATGGCATCGCTTTAGCCTGGCGCGCCGGTTGCCGGGTCAGCAACATGGAGTTCATGCAATTTCACCCCACCTGTCTGTATCATCCCAGCGCCCAGTCATTCCTGATCAGCGAAGCAGTTAGAGGCGAGGGCGGCAAGTTAATTTTGCCGGATGGTAGTTCGTTCATGCAAAATTTTGATCCGCGTGGCGAACTGGCACCAAGAGACATCGTTGCTCGGGCTATTGATCACGAAATAAAAAAGCGGGGCATCGATTGTGTTTACCTAGACATTAGCCACAAACCCGCCGAATTTATTCGCGAGCACTTTCCGACTATTTACCAGCAATGTCTTGATGTCGGTATCGATATAACTCAACAGCCCATTCCGGTAGTGCCGGCAGCCCATTACACCTGTGGCGGCGTCATCACCGACAGCTTTGCGAGAACAGACATTGCTCAACTTTACGCAGTTGGCGAAGTGGCTTGTACCGGGTTGCATGGCGCCAATCGGATGGCCAGTAACTCGTTACTTGAGTGTTTAGTTTTTGCTGAGCGGGCCAGTGAAGATATTTTGCAAACACTCAACACTATTCCGGCCATTCCGGCATTACCTGATTGGGATGAATCACAAGTCAGCGATTCGGACGAAGAGGTAGTGGTGGCCCATAATTGGCACGAATTGCGCCAATTTATGTGGGATTACGTGGGCATTGTCCGTACCGACAAGCGCCTGCACAGAGCAATGAATCGTGTGGAGTTACTGAAAAAAGAAATAACTGAATATTATCGTCATTTCCGGGTAACCAGTGATTTGCTGGAATTGCGTAATCTATTAATTGTCGCTGAGTTAATCATACGATGCGCGCAACATCGCAAAGAAAGTAGAGGGTTGCATTACACCTTGGATTACCCTGAATTAGATAACAGTAAACCACCACAAAATACTATTTTGGTTCCAGACAATATTCGAGCTTAGTTTTTTTGATTAGTTGACGTTGAACCGGGCTCTATAAGCTCTCTAAGGTCTTTTGCTGCCCGTTCACATTCGGCAGCTGTTTTTTCAACACGCCGCCGCAATAAAAATCCGCTACTTTGACCATCAACATCGCGGGCAACATATTCGTTTAATGCAGCGCACTGCCGCCGCATATGTTGCTCAGCTTGAAGTAACTGCTCAGGATTTTTAAATTCTTCAGTATCCTGCAGCATCATCACTTCACTGGTTAAGCTGTTTTGCAACCTAAAAACATTTTCCACATAACGTTCAAATTCTTCTCGGGATTGACCTTTGACGCCGTAACTACCCCATAGCCAACCACACCCCGGTAATAGCATCGCAAATAAAACTACGATCAAACTTCGATGACTCACCAACGTTCTAATCCTCTTTAATTTAAATCTAAGTGCCTGTTGTCAGACCAAGTAAATAACCATCAATATACTATAACCTCAGCGTGCTTGAGCACAAAAACTGCCAACCAATAAATACTCAATGCTAAGTATGTCCAATATTGACCGGTCTTAATCCGGGTGTATACTCTCGAAAGTTCGCGTCCTGCCATTAACAATTACGGTGCCCCTCTAATGACTGAAAAGACCACCAGCAAATACTTGCTTAACCTTGAAAAACAATTTGCCAGCGATAATCCAGTATTGCTTAAAGCGGCAAAGCTTTTTCATGAACTTGACCAAATTGAATACGATTTTGGCTTTTTGGATGCGGATGATACCACTGCCAGCAAGGGGTCATGGTGGCCGGTTATTAGTCTGGTCTCTGGTAATTCAGCCGCTAAGCCAAAGTTTTTAAACAATTATTTGGGTACTGAGCAATTGCTCTCTAGCATACAAGCATCGAACCAAAAATTTACGGTACTCTCGCATAGTCCACAAGCTAATACGGCAACCTTACCTGGCACAGCCTTGGATGTTGATCATCGTTATCCGTTTTATAAAATCAGCCGCAAAATTGAACAGTTACAAAAAGGCGAAGGCAGCCGCATCAACGCTTATTTGGAATTAAAAACAATAAACAGCAGTCGAGTTAAAAACAAACTTATTGTTGATACGCCTAGCTTAAGTGGCGCACCTACCAGCCCCGTAACATCCATGCTAACTCAGCATGTGATTGCGCAGTCCGATTTGGTATTGGTTTTTACGGATATTTTTGATTCAGCATCGCCTGCACTTGATGAATTGGTGGCTTACATTGTTGCTAATCAAGATTCCAACAAGTTTATATATTTAATTGATGACGCTACCGCGGCACTAACGGCGTCACGAAATAGCGAGATTTTGTCATCCTGGCAAAGAAAGCTTGCCGAACATGGCCTTTATACCGGACAAATTATCATCTTGCCTAATCAAGCGACAGGTGTAAGCACGCAAAATCAAGGAGATTTTTCCGCTATTGACCGACGCGTTTCCAATGTCGAAAACGACCGTTCATACAGAGTGTTGGATACTATAGAAAAAAACATTCAAGAAATTGATACCGTGATTATGCCGGAGCTCAAAAAAGCAATTGAGCTTTGGAAAGAGCGCTCAGCATTCTCTAGCTTCATTATCTTGGGCTTTTTCGCAACGCTGGCTATTTTCGCGGAAATAGAAACCGGCATAATTTTGGGATCTTTGCTTGATCCTATTATTGGACCTGCTGTGATACTTTTATTAATTGCGATTATGGTTCCGCTTCATCTGGCTATCAGCAAGCTTCAAGCCAAAGTCATCATCAATCAACTTCACAACCAACAAAAGAAATTGAATTTGCTGGAAAACCTAGCCAATGCCTTTGAGCAAAATATTACCTTTTGGCGGACGTTGCTACCTGTCAGTGATCCCATCGGCTGGAATAAGAAAACCAAGGCAAGATTGACTCAGTTATCTGATAAAACCAAAGATTTGGTGCAAGAGTTAAATGATAATTTCAGTATCTACAACGAATAGAGCTCTGATAATAGCGACAAGATAAGTAGCTTTTAAGCTTGCGTATCTAGCGCCATGACAAGATTCATGGAAATATTAAAACAATATCTCCCATTATGTTGGTTAAAGGGCAACCCATTTGAGTTGCCCAGATCGGTCGATTTTTTAAAAGGAAATCTACTGTTTTATTTTATTGTCGAATATTTTATGCAGACTAATATGGTCGACAATCCAGTAGAAGCATTTTTTGAAATCAGCATAGAGACAATGCTCACGCTGATATTTATTGCGCTGATATTAGTGCTTAATAAATCTCTGTACGCTTATATAGAAATATCTTCGGCATTATTGTTCTCAGAAAATGTCGCTTCTATATTTGGTGCGCCTGTATTTGCTTGGCTTACTGTGACTGATGACTTGCTGAGCTACTATGTATTTGGTGGGATAGTATTTTGGGAGTTTTTAATAATCGCTTATATCCTTAAGCAAACGCTAGCTATAAATACACCTGCCAGCCTAGTCATGTCGTTAATCTACTTTATAACAACTTATGTTGGCGCTTATTCGCTAGGGCAATTGATATAGGTGCGGCTGCAAATTCGTCGCACCTATATCCAGCAAACCTACACTGTAATCGCCGAAATCCCGACCGCTTTACGCAATTCTTTAAGAAACGGGGCGCTTACTGCCCGGGCTTTCTGGGCGCCTTCCTGCAATTGTTCTTCTATATGTTCAGGTGCTTGCATCAACGCATCGTAACGCTCTCTGGCAGGCGTTATCTGTTGATTGATATGTTCAAACAATACCTGCTTCATTTCCCCCCAGGCAATACCTTCGGCATAATGACGGCGTATTTCCGCGACTTGCACTGGCGTTGCGAATGCCTGGTAAATACTAAATAAAGTACAGCCTTCAGTCTCTTTAGGTTCGCCAGGCTCAAGCGAATTAGTTTTGATTTTATTAATCAGCTTGCGCAGTTTCTTTTCGGGCTCAAACAACGGAATGGTGTTGTTATAACTTTTACTCATCTTGCGACCATCAAGTCCGGCTAACGTCGCACCGTTTTCGTCGACTACCGCTTCCGGCAGAGCAAAATGTTCGCCGTAAATGTGATTAAAACGCCCTGCAATATCCCTGGCCATTTCTATGTGCTGGATCTGATCTTTACCAACCGGTACCTTATTGGCATTGAACATCAATATATCAGCGGCCATCAGTATCGGATAACTGAATAATCCCATGTTAATGCCCTTATCTGGATCATTACCCGCTGTCGCATCGCCATTTTCTTCATTCTCGGCAACCGCCGCTTTGTAGGCATGCGCCCTGTTCATTAAGCCTTTCGCGGTAACACACGTCAGCATCCAGGTTAATTCCATGATTTCCGGCACATCCGATTGCCGGTAAAACACGGCGTTAGATGTATCTAATCCCAAAGCCAGCCACGTCGCGGCAATCTCCAGGCTTGATTGCCTGACTCTTTCAGGTTCCTGGCATTTGATTAATGCATGGTAATCAGCCAAAAAGTAAAACGGCGATACGTTTGCATCCTTGCTAGCCGCAATAGCAGGTCTGATCGCGCCAACGTAATTGCCTAAATGGGGTGTGCCTGTGGTGGTAATGCCGGTCAAAACAATTGCTTTAGTCATTGGGTAACACTCGAAAGTTCTATTATTTGAAGTTTTTTTTAAGGCGTAACGGCCTGCACTTTCACATAAATTCTACGTAATATCCAGCCTGAGAGAGCAAACGCCACTTCCGGTTTGAGTTTTTTATAGTACACTTCAAACGCTTTATTCACTTGCCAAAATAACCTAGAGAGGACGTAACATGTTGGATTACGATGAGAAGCGCAATTATATTCGCATGGAAATAGACTGCGAAGTCACCTATCGGCTGGCCAATTCAGATGAATCACACCGGGGGCATTGCACTTCAATCAGTGGGGCCGGTGTATCCTTTACCGCCAACCAAGCGTTTGATGCCGGTAAGGCGATGGAAATAAATGTACTGACAAAAAACTCCATTACGCCACCTATGACCGCTTTTATAGAAGTTGTAAGAAGCTCTCAAAACGAGGATGGCAGTTACGAAATTGCAGCCTCTATCAAGAGCATCAAAGGCAATTAATCTTATATATCACCAAGTCTAATTTTCACATTCCCACCATGTTCACAATTACCAAAGAAGTCTACTTTTGCTATGGTCACCGCCTGATGAATCATGCAGGCAAATGCCGCAATTTACATGGTCACAGCGTTAAAGCTTCAATCGCTATTCGGCACGAGCAGTTAAATGAGCAAGGGATGGTATGTGATTTTGCCGATATTCGAGACTGCGTTGAAAGCTATGTTGATCAACATCTTGATCATAACTTTCTGCTACATAAAGATGATCCGATCATTCCAATGCTCATTGAAAACAAGGAGCGCTTTTTAGCCCTTGACGAACATCCCACCGCGGAAGTTTTAAGCAAAATGTTATACCAACATCTAAAGAAATCTGGCTTTAATGTAGCTCAAGTAACCTTATGGGAAACAGCCAGCGCTTATGCCAGTTACAGCGAAAACTGACTATAGACATGGCCTTAGTCAATCCGGTCAACAAATCAATCTGCCTAGAACAGGTTTGTGCATCTAATTATCTAAAGCTTTTTCGCTTAATCCCCGAATTAACTTCTGTCGTCGATAGCGCCATCGGGCTTGCACCTCATCACGCAGCACTTCACATTAGTATCATTGAGAAAACACCTTACACGATAACAGTTGAACTCAGCCATTGCTTCAGTGGCGATTTAAAAGCGCTGTTTGCGCCAGCCGTTAAAATTCGTATATATCAGGATGCACAATTGGCCGAAGTGCTAAGCGACCATATTCGAGGCGAAGTGGCTCATGTCTTTAAAGATGCCGGCCCCAGTCGCGAGATCATGAATTACAAATGGCGCTTAAACTATTTTTTGCAAAAGTGGCTGGATCACTGCCTCAACAAAGGATATCTGTTCAGCGTAAACGTCAGTCCTGTTCCTGGGCTAACATAAATTAATCAATTGCCCGCAAAATAAGCTTTTTACTTTCTTAAGGTTGCAATCTCATCTGAGCTTTTAGTTTTTATTGATCCAGCTCAATTTTATTATTTTTGATTTTGATTTAATGGCCGCGCTTTAACGCAAAGCAACAATTCAAACAAAAATAACGAGGAGATTTTTCATGAGCGAAGTACAAGAAAAAGACAATTTCTGGCTTTATATAGGCGGCATAATTTTGGCAGCAGTTGCCTTAGTCGTAACTATCAAAAGCAGTGAGCATGACAAGTATGAAAGCGCGTCAAAAGCGATCGCAGAAGATCCTAGCTACAAACAGCACGTTTCAGAAAATAAGTAACGTTGTTTTGCGGTAACCGTAAGTTGTTGTAAAGCTATTAAACTACAGATTGTTCTGTAGTCATTTCTAAACACCCTCCCAATACTGGGCTGATTTGTTCATTATTCTGAATAAAGAGCAAGCAGCCCTTTTTTATTGACTATTTTTAGCTGCCTGGATCGGACTTCGATCAAGCCCAGCGTCTGAAAGTGATGCATGATGCGGCTGACCGTTTCATGCGCAATGCATAAATAACTACCTATGTCCTCGCGCGACATACTCAAGCGAAACTCCAGCTCGGCATAGCCGCGCGCTTTAAGACGTTCTGACACTTGCACAATAAAACACGCGACACGTTCTTCAGCGGTTCGGCGCATAAGCATCATGCGTTGAATTTGAGCGTCAAACTGCTCTCCGGAGCGTTGCAATAAAATCTGACTTAAGCTGGGAATAGTACCCGCCAGTAACTCGATTTGTTGCGCGGGTAAGCGGCAATAATTGACGGTTTCCAAGGCAATGGCCGTGCATTGATGAAATTGCGTAGACAGACCGTCAAACCCGAGTAATTCACCCGGCAGCATAAAATCCACCACAATCTCATTGCCATTACGGTCAACACCCAATAATTTTGCGCTACCGGAACGTAATGCAATGATGCCCTTAAAAGCAGTACCTGCGTGATATAACGCCTCGCCTTTTTGGCGTATGGTATTGCGATTGACTATTTCGCCTAAGGATTCAACTTCGGTTTGACTTAAACCCTTAGGAATACATAAATTGTCCAAACTACAGTTTTCACAGGTAACCGCTTTTTTAATTGCCGCCGTGCCAGCCATTGCTTAATCCATTTATATGAAATGTAAAAGTGTCTAATAGACGCGTTCTTTGGGTGGAATAGCGTCAACTTCATCGGTTAAGGTGTACAAATGCACTGGCCGATAGTCGATATTAACTTTATCGTCAATCAACCACGTCAGCGTATGTTTTAACCACTCGTTATCATTCCTTGCTGGATAATCTTCCCGGGCATGACCACCTCGGCTTTCTTGACGATTACCTGCAGCAGTCATCGTCACCACCGCTTGAGCCAGCAGATTATCCAGCTCCAGGGTTTCTACCAGATCAGTATTCCAGATCAACGATTTATCCTTAACGCCCACTTCAGCAAAAGACGCACGTACTTTTGCAATGGCTTCGATGCCTTCATCGAGCGTGGTTTGAGTTCTAAATACCGCGGCTTTCGCTTGCATGGTTTTTTGCATAGCCAAACGAATATCGGCGGTACTAAGGTTGCCACCGGCATGACGAATGTCGTCAAAACGAGCCAGCGCCTGATTGCAAGCTGACTTTGCCAGTGGTTTGTGGGCAGTTCGGGGTTTAATCAATTCAGCACAGCGAATTGCCGCCGAGCGCCCAAATACCACTAAATCCAGCAATGAGTTTGAACCTAGCCGATTAGCGCCATGTACAGAAACACAAGCCGCTTCGCCGATAGCCATCAAGCCGGGTACGACAGTATCCGGATTATCACCTGCTAACGTGACCACTTCTGCTTTGTAATTAGTTGGGATACCGCCCATGTTGTAATGCACAGTCGGCAACACCGGAATCGGTTCACGCGTTACGTCAACACCGGCAAAAATTTTCGAGGTTTCGGCAATACCTGGTAAGCGTTCGTGAATGATAGCCGGATCCAAATGCTCAATATGTAAATGGATGTGATCTTTTAATTTGCCGACCCCACGACCTTCGTTAATCTCGATAGTCATCGCACGACTAACCACATCGCGAGATGCCAGATCTTTTGCTGACGGGGCATATCGTTCCATAAAGCGCTCGCCTTCGGAATTGGTTAAATAACCGCCCTCACCACGAACCCCTTCGGTAATCAAACAACCTGCGCCGTAAATACCGGTGGGGTGAAACTGGACAAATTCCATATCCTGTAACGGCAAACCTGCGCGTAAAACCATCGCATTGCCATCGCCAGTGACCGTATGTGCAGAGGTACAAGAAAAGAAAGTTCGACCATAACCGCCGGTCGCCAACACGGTGACATGTGCCTTAAATAAATGCAGTGAACCATCATCCAAACACCACGCCAGCACTCCGCGACATTCACCATCCTGCATAATTAAATCCAGCACGATGTATTCGACAAAAAACTCGGCCTTATGCTTTAAGGCTTGCTGATACAAGGTATGCAAAATCGCATGACCGGTTTTATCCGCGGCCGCGCAAGTGCGTTGTGCAGTGCCTTTGCCATAATGCGTGGTCATGCCGCCAAAAGCGCGTTGATATATTTTTCCGTCCGCTGTTCTGGAAAACGGCACGCCATAATGTTCTAACTCGATAACAGCAGGGATGGCTTCGCGGCACATGTATTCAATGGCATCTTGATCGCCCAGCCAATCCGAACCTTTGACTGTGTCATACATGTGAAAACGCCAGTCGTCTTCGCCCATATTGGCTAACGCCGCACTGATACCGCCCTGCGCCGCGACTGTATGACTGCGAGTAGGAAATACTTTGCTAATACACGCGGTGCTCAAACCCCTTTCGGCCATTCCCAAAGTAGCCCGCAACCCCGCGCCACCGGCGCCCACCACGACCACATCGTATTCGTGTTCAATAATGTTATAAGCAGCCATGCTTTACCCTAATAATGTAATGCGAAATATGCCAAGTAACGCTGTCACAGCCAGTAACAACATCGTTAAATTCACCAGCCAGATTGTGACAATTTTAACCCCGCTGGCAGCCACGTAATCTTCAATCACCACCTGTAACCCTAGTGCCGCGTGATAGCAGACCATCAGTATCCAGGTAATCATGGCAATGCTATTGATAGGGCTGGCCAGCCAGGCAACAGTTTGTGCGTAAGAGGCGGTAAACGTTAAGTTAAGAAACAACACCAACCAAAATGATAACGGTATCAACATCACTGCTGTTACGCGCTGCATCCACCAGTGATGCGTGCCTGATTTTGCGGAGCCTAAGCCCCGCGCCTTAGCTAAAGGTGCTCTGTAATCCATAAGTTGCCTGCTAAACAAATATCAACGTTATCAAGGTCAGCGCTAACGAAGCCGCCAATTCAATCAGCGCATAGCGATTCATACGCTCTTGATCAAAACCATAACCCGCGTCCCAAAACAGGTGGCGAATGCCATGACACAAATGAAAAAATAACGCGTAAACAAAACCCCAGTACACCACCAGCACCGGCCACCACTGCAAAATTGCCTGCAATCGCTCGTAAATATCGCTACCGGCGGCGATTGCGGCAACTATGCCGACAAATAACACCAGCCCACCGGACAAAAACACGCCAGTCATGCGATGTGTAATGGAGATTATCCCGGTTAGCGGCAGCCGATAAACTTGCAGATGCGGGGAGGTGGGTCTGTTATTGCCTGTTGCCATAATATCTTTCCAATAATTTGAGCTTCACATGATCTGCCAAATCAAAAACCGATGCAATCTCGGGCCAACTGCTTAAATGTTGATAATCAGTGGCCCTTACTTAGTTCGCGACCAATATCCGCGACTAATTGCGGCCCCTGATAAATTAAGCCGCTGTATATTTGCACCAGACTGGCACCGGCTTGAATTTTTTCTTGTGCATCAGCAGCGCTTAATATCCCGCCAGCAGCAATAATGGCACAACGGCCATTCAACTCCGCCGCCAATCCCCGAACAACAGCGGTTGCGGCCTCTTTAACCGGCGCACCGCTTAAACCTCCGGCTTCTTGGGCAAGTGGATGATCTGCGATTTTATCTCGGGCAATCGTCGTGTTGGTGGCAATCACGCCGTCAATTTCAAATTCCAACAACAGCGTGGAGATATGGCTAATTTCATCGCCGGTTAAATCCGGGGCGATTTTTAACACCAGCGGCACGTATTTATTGTGTTGTTGCTGTAGTTTTACTTGCTCATCTTTTAATAGCGACAGCAGCGTTTTAATCTCGTCGCCTTGTTGCAGTTGGCGCAAGTTTTTAGTGTTAGGCGAGGAAATATTGATAGTAATGTAACTGGCAAAAGGATAAGCCTTACGCAAACCGATTAAATAATCCTCGCTTGCTTGCTCAATTGGCGTATCAAAATTTTTGCCGATATTGATCCCCAAAATGCCGGAGTAATGACTTTGCTTTACCTGCGTTAACAAGTGCTCCACACCCAGATTATTAAACCCCATACGATTGATGATGGCCTGATATTCCGGCAAACGAAATAATCGCGGCTTAGGGTTGCCCGGCTGTGGGCGCGGCGTAACGGTGCCAATTTCAATAAAACCAAATCCCAGCGCGGCCAACGCATCAATATAATCGCCGTTTTTATCTAAACCTGCCGCTAAGCCCACCTGATTTTTGAACTCCAGCCCCATCACCTTAATGGGTTGTTCAGCAACTTCCGGGTAAACGAGCTTGCTCAAGCCGATCTTTTCCACCGCATTTAGCGCGCTGAGCGTGACGTGGTGAGCGGTTTCAGGATCAAGCGAAAACAGTAAAGGTCGAAGTAAAGGGTAGAGATTCATAGATGTTTTCTTGGTTTGTGTAAATCTAATGTCGAGTCCATGACTAATGCTGACTGGTTAATTGATACGGCCCAGGCGCAATCACTGTCCGGCGATTCAATACCAAATCAACCAGTAATTGTGCGGACGCGGGCCCCATCGCCAAGCCATTTCTAAAATGTCCGGCATTGATACTTACGTTACTTATATCAGGATGCTTGGATATATAAGGTATGCCTTGTTCCGTGCCGGGCCTTAATCCAGCCCAATGCCGGATAATTGGGAAGTTCTTTAAGGTCGGCAGCAGTTCAATAGCAAAGTGGCTTAGCTTATCGCGCGATTTGGGCGTGATGGTTTTATTAAAATCATCGGTTTCAACCGTGCTGCCAGCCAAAATTTTACCGTCGCGGCGCGGAATTAAATATTGATCGCCATCCAGCACCATGTAGGGCAAGGTGTCGGGTAAGGCTTCAAACAACAGCATTTGTCCTTTGACTGGTGCAATGTTGGGGGCTTTAACGGTGGTCGCCGGGAAAAACTGCTGAAATAATTGTCCTGTCCATGCGCCGGCCGTAATCACTAACTCGTTGACTGCAATGTGCCCGGCGCTGGTGTTCAGTGCAGTTACTCGGTTTTGCTCAATCGTAATGTCCGATAAAGAGCAATGCTCCTGCAAAGTGACGCCTTTAGCGAGTAAATCTAATCTTAAAGACTTAACTAACCTGGGATTGCGGATTTGCGCGATATTCGGTAGCCACAACGGGTGTTCCGGGCTGGTTTGCAGCGCATTAGCTCCATCAGGCATCGATGGGAAAAATGTAACGTGATTGTTGCAGCACCAATCAATTGCGGCCATCACATCCGGATTTTTAGTTATCAACAAACCGCATGCTGTCCATTCCGGATCTTCGCCGGTCTCGTTCAGTAGTTGTGCGGCTAGTTCCGGATACAGCTTTAGACTTTGCATTACCAGGCGGGTAATAGCTTGAGGTTGCCGCCATGGATACAGCGGCAACAAAATGCCGCCACCGGCCCAGGACGACTCTTGACCAAGTTGATTTTTTTCAATAACGGTAACCGTGGCACCCGCTTTAACAAATTCTCGCGCTGTTAATAGGCCGATAACGCCGCCGCCGATGATAGTAATGTCAGAAATCATGAATAATTAAAGTGAAAACCAATTAAAAACAAAGAAATGAACGGCACCGGCAATAACTTACCACGAAAGCCCCTTTTTGAGGCGAATTGTGCTCTGTGGTTAAAATAAAAACCCTATAAAAAGCTGTTGTTTATTTGATACAAACTAAAAAATAAATCACATTCGCATCTTAAGCTATTGATATGAATCAATTTATTAGTGATAAAAAATTAATCTAAAATCTTGTTGGAATCGGTTTTTGCTGCTACCATTAGCCCCGTAAAATCGCTTTGTTGTGTAAAAGCAAAAATTTGTAAAATAACAACCTCAATGGAGGCACTATGAAAAAAACTAATATGCAATGGGGCGTTATCGCTACCGCAACTGTAGCAATGGTAGGTGCATTAGCATCTCCACAAGCAATGGCTAAATCCAAAGCTAAAGCGCCAGCTTCTGAAGCCTACGCCGCACCATCAACCAACAGCCGTGTTGATGCTTTAGAAGCGCAATTGCAAGCTATGCAAGCTGAATTAAGCAGCTTAAGAGCCTCACAAAATCGTCCTTCTGCTGAAGCAGCTAAAGTTCAAGAATTGGATGAGTGGGCACAATCAGTTAAAGCTAAACCTGCTGAAGCAGCAAAAGATCATTTGTTCGCTGTTCGTGGCGGCTGGATGCATTTTAATGACAATCGTGATAGTACTACTTCGACTTTAGGTGCTGTAAATCCAACCTTTAGTACCGATCAAGATGCCCATTATTATGGCGGCGCAATCGATTTCAATGTAAACAATGACCTGTTCGGCTTGATGAAAAATACCTCTTTCGCTCTTGAACTCGGCGTTGAATATGCTCAAATAGGTCAAAGCAAGCCTAATGGCTTGGGTGCCAATGCCAATGGCACATCTCAACTAGCAGACGTCAATCAATTAAGAATTAGTGCATCTCCGAAAGTTAGATTTTTGCACGGCAGCAAATTTAGACCATGGTTGATTCCAGCTGGTTTAGACATCAACATTATCAGCCCGCCATCTTCAGCAATTACAGTACTGAACACTGGCATGCAGTTCGGCGCGGGTGCAGATTATGAATTATTTAAAGGAATCGTAATCGGTGCAGACGGTCGTTATCATCACTCTTTTGATGATATTGACGGCGCTGACACCGACGGCTTCACATTGGGCGGTTCTGTAGGTTTCAAGTTCTAAGTTTAAATACTTAACTAAACCAACAAAAAGGAGGGCGTTAAACCCCTCCTTTTTTTGTGCCTGAAAAAAAAGGTAAATCCTTAGCCCGTGTAGGCTGGGTAGAGCACCGCGAAACCCAACATGGAGCTCCAAATACCTTAAGTGCTGGGTTTCGGCTACCGCCTCTACCCAGCCTACACTGCCAAAACACTCCAATTTGAATGGCAACTCTTTTTACCGTAGACTTGTACCGCTTAAAGTACATAAGAGGTGTGTGATGCGTATAATTTCTTTTACCCAAGCAAGAAACAGTTTGAAATCAGTGTTGGATAGTGTGGTGAATGATGCCGATTGCACTGTCATTACTCGTCGCGATGCTGACAATGCGGTGGTTATGTCCATGGACTATTACAACAGCCTAATGGAAACTGTACATTTACTAAAATCCCCAGCTAATGCGGCCCACCTGGCCCAATCTATAGAACAATATAAAACCGGCAACAGTAAAGAACGAGAAACCATTGATGACTAGACAGTTAGCCTGGACGGATGCTGCATGGTCAGACTATTTATACTGGCAAGGTCAGGATAAAAAAACATTAAAACGCATCAATGCCCTTATTGCTGACACCAAAAGAGTACCCTTTGAAGGCATAGGCAAACCGGAAGCACTAAGAGAAAACTTATCGGGCTTTTGGTCTCGACGAATTGACGAATCCAATCGGCTAGTTTATGCGGTAAATGATCAGCACTTAACCATCATTGCCTGCCGTTATCACTATGAAACCTGAAAGGCGTAATGGTGGACGTCAATCCCCTCCTTTTTTGTGCCGGAAAGTAACTTCATTGACGACAAAAACCCTCAAGTTCATACTTCGAAAATAAAACATTAAGACGGAAGTAACTATGAAAGCAACTGCAAAAGATTTGAGAATGCATTCAAAAGAACTACTTGACGTAGTTAGTCGCGGAGAAGACGTTGTTATTACCTTCCGCGGCAAACCTTGTGCAAACCTTGTGCAAAGCTTGTTCCCTATGAAGAATCGGCCCAACCGCTGGTACCGGATAAAAAAGATAGCTTGTTCGGCATTTGGGCAGACCGTGACGATATCGACTCTGTCGAAGATTACCTACAAAACCTAAGAAAGAGCCGATTTTCTTAATGTTGATGTAGGTTGGGTAGAGCACCGCGAAACCCAACATGGAGCATCAGATACCTTAAGCGCTGGGTTTCGGCTAGCGCCTCTACCCAGCCTACGCAACGCCAATACAAAACACTATCGGATTATTAAAGATATTTCCTTAATCGAATTTAAACCAATTTAGCCCGTGAAAACCCTCTACCCTGAAATCCTTCCCTTCCACACCTTTATGCTGGAAACCGGCAGCCAACATTTGGTTTATGTTGAGCAAAGCGGTAATCCTGATGGCATTCCGGTCATTTTTTTGCATGGCGGACCGTGCTCCGGCACCAAGCCCGATCATCGGCGATTTTTTAATCCCGAGCACTATCACATTATTTTGTTTGATCAACGCGGCTGCGGTAAGTCGCTGCCTTTTGGTGAGCTGGAACATAACACCACTCAGGATTTAATTGATGATATGGAGCGCATTCGCGAACAGCTAGCCATCAAACAATGGCTGTTATTTGGCGGCTCCTGGGGCGCAGCGCTGGCGCTGCTGTACGCCCAGAAACATCAAGACAAAGTGTTGGCTATGATTCTGCGCGGCACCTTTTTGGCGCGGCAACAGGATATGAACTGGTTTCTGGGTAATGGCGCCGGGCTGATTTATCCTGAGCTTTGGCAGCAATTGGTTGAAAGCATCCCGGTACACTGGCGTGATAACTTATTGGCGGGATTATTTTCTACCGTTTGGCATGATGACATTGCGTTGCAACAGCGTGCAGCTAATGCTTGGATGGCCTGGGGCGCACAAGTGGCCTTGGGTAATCTTTACCTGCCTGCTTCCACCGATACGTTGATCACTGAAGACATGATCAAACAAGTGCGCATGGAATTGCATTTTGCCAAGCATGGGTACTTTATCGCCGAAAACCAAATTCTGGATAACAGCAAACAGCTATCCAACCTGCCTGCCATTATTATTCACGGTCGACAAGATTTGGTCTGTCCTATGGAAGCTGGCTTTAGTCTGCATAAAACTTTGCCGAATGCAGAATTTGTTGTTTTGGCAACTGCAGGGCATATTGCTCAAGGTGACGAGATGATTGATGCCTTGGTGAATGCCACGGATACGATGGTTAATAGACTTTCTGTTTAAAAAATAATGAACAATTCCTCTGAAGGGCTTAAGAAAAAACGGCTGATTATTGGTGTAACCGGCGCGACCGGCGCGGTTTACGCAGTAAGAATGCTGCAAGTTTTACAGGCTCAGCCGGAATGGGAAACGCATTTGGTGATTTCTTCTGCTGGCGTCGTTAACTTGAAACACGAAATGGACATGAAGCGCTCCGATTTGGCGGCGCTGGCAGATGTGACCCATGGCGTTAATGATATTGCCGCGAGCATTTCCAGCGGCGGCTTTAAAACTGAGGGCATGATTATCGCGCCTTGTTCGATGAAAACGCTATCAGCGGTCGCGCATGGCTTTGGGGACAATTTAATTTCGCGTTCTGCCGATGTGGTCTTGAAAGAACGTCGTCGTTTGGTCGTTATGCCGCGGGAAACACCTTTAAACTTGGTACATATTAAAAATATGCTCAGCGTAACCGAAATGGGTGGCATTATGTTTCCGCCGATGCCAGCGTTTTACAGTAAATCCGATTCTATGATGGGCATGGTCAATGAGACCGTTGGCAGGGTGTTGGATATGTTTGGCGTTAATGTGGACGGTTTGTATACGCCATGGGAAGGGTTGTAAAAAAAGGTGGTGGGAGCGACGCCTACGTCGCTCCCAATAAGAATTGTGCCCATAAAAAAGCCCCGGTTGTTTTTCAACAATCGGGGCTTTTTGCTTAAAGCAACTTGGCTTTAAGGCTGCATGATTACATCATGCCGCCCATTCCACCCATGCCTCCCATGCCGCCGTGTGGATCAGAGAAGCCAGCGCCTTTTTCATCGCTTGGTGCATCAGCAATCATCACTTCAGTAGTCAGCAATAAACCAGCAACTGATGCAGCGTTTTGCAATGCTGTGCGAGTTACTTTGGCAGGATCAAGAATACCGAATTCGATCATGTCGCCGTAAACACCAGTTGCTGCGTTGTAACCGTAGTTACCAGTGCCTTTAACCACTTCGTTGAATACTACTGAAGGCTCATCGCCTGCATTAGCAACGATTTGACGCAGAGGCTCTTCGATTGCACGACGCAAGATGTTGATACCGACATTTTGGTCGTGATTGATACCTTCCAATCCTACCAAGGCAGACAATGCGCGAACCAAAGCAGTACCACCGCCAGCAACTACGCCTTCTTCAACAGCAGCGCGAGTTGAATGCAGCGCATCTTCTACGCGTGCTTTCTTTTCTTTCATTTCAATTTCAGTCGCCGCGCCGACTTTGATTACGGCAACACCGCCAGCCAATTTGGCCAGACGTTCTTGCAGTTTTTCTTTGTCGTAGTCAGAAGTTGCTTCATCAGCTTGTGCGCGAATTTGCGCAACGCGGCTTTTGATTTGCTCTTCAGAACCTGCACCGTCAATAAGAGTGGTGTTTTCTTTAGTGATTTGAACGCGTTTTGCAGTACCTAATTGCGCCAACTCAGCTTTTTCTAAGCTCAAGCCAACTTCTTCGGCAATAACGGTGCTGCCAGTTAATACAGCGATGTCTTCCAGGATCGCTTTACGACGATCACCAAAACCAGGTGCCTTAACAGCTGCAACTTTAACGATGCCGCGGATAGTATTAACAACCAAAGTTGCTAAGGCTTCGCCTTCAACATCTTCAGCAATAATCAGTAATGGACGACCAGACTTAGCAACGGCTTCCAGAACTGGTAATAATTCACGAATGTTGGAGATTTTCTTGTCGTAAATCAGGATCAACGGATTGTCGAGTTCGACGCTCATGTTGTCTTGTTTGTTGATGAAGTACGGTGACAAGTAGCCACGGTCAAATTGCATACCTTCAACAACATCCAGTTGGTTATCAAGGCCTGAACCTTCTTCAACTGTGATAACGCCTTCTTTGCCAACTTTTTCCATCGCTTCTGCGATGATTTTGCCGACTGATACATCTGAGTTTGCAGAGATAGTACCAACTTGAGCGATAGCTTTGTTGTCTGTGCAAGGCGTTGCAGAAGCCACAATCGCTTCAACTACTTTAGTCACAGCCAAATCAATGCCGCGCTTTAAGTCCATTGGGTTCATACCAGCAGCGACGGCTTTTAAGCCTTCGTTGACGATAGATTGCGCCAATACTGTTGCAGTAGTCGTTCCGTCGCCGGCAACATCAGAAGTTTTTGAAGAAACTTCTTTAACTAATTGCGCGCCCATGTTTTCGAATTTGTCTTTTAATTCGATTTCTTTTGCAACGGATACACCGTCTTTAGTAATGGTCGGTGCGCCAAAACTTTTGTCTAAGATGGCGTTACGGCCTTTAGGACCCAGCGTTACTTTTACTGCGTTTGCCAAAATGTTTACACCACGCGCCAAGCGAACTCGTGCGTCATCACCAAATAATACGTCTTTTGCTGCCATTTTTTATTCCTTGAATAGGTTGAATGTGATTAGTGGAAAAGAAGATTTAGCCAAGAACCGCAACGATGTCATCTTCACGAAGAACAATCAGGTCTTCACCATCAACTTTAACTTCGTTACCCGCGTATTTGCCAAACAATACTTTGTCGCCAACTTTAACATCCAGTGGGCGCACTTGGCCGTTATCTAATGGCTTACCGGTACCAATTGCCACTACATTACCTTGGCTAGGTTTTTCAGCTGCAGAACCAGGTAAAACGATACCGCCAGCACTGGTGGTTTCTTCTTCAACGCGTTTGACAATTACTCTGTCATGTAACGGACGTATACTCATTTACTTTCTCCTAAGTTTAATATTTAAAGGTTAGACGTGTTATTAGCACTCACTAGCATCGAGTGCTAATAATAAACAGCTTTTGCAGTCTGTCAAGATCTTTGGCATCATTCCGGCCCGCCACCGCTATCACCACGCTTATGAATGACAACCAGCTTTTACGCTACAGCCGACAAATCATGCTGCCTCAATGCGATATTGAGGGACAACTTAAGTTACTCGCTGCCAAGGTGCTGATCATTGGGGCCGGCGGTCTAGGCTCGCCCGCTGCGATGTACCTTGCTGCCGCGGGTGTAGGAGATATCAGCATTGCTGATCATGACATCGTCGATCTATCAAATCTGCAAAGACAGATTGCTCATTGCAATGACGATATAGGGGTTAATAAAGCGATTTCAACCGCTCAAACGCTTAACGATCTTAATCCCGACATTGCGGTCCATGTCATTAAGCAAAAGTTAGCCGGTGATGAGTTAGATACGGAAGTCCGTAAAGCTGACGTAGTGTTGGATTGCAGCGATAATTTTACTACGCGATTTGCCGTCAATAGCGCCTGCGTAAAATACCAAAAGCACTTAGTCTCGGGAGCCGCGATACGTTTTGAAGGCCAGGTTTCGGTATTTACTCCCGGTATCAACGATAGTCCTTGTTATAACTGTCTATACAGCAATGATGGTGAGGAGTTACAAAATTGCGCTACTAATGGCGTGATGGCTCCAATCACCGGTATTGTTGGTAGCGTTCAGGCATTAGAAGCTATCAAGCTAATCATTGGGACTGGAGAGTCATTGATCGGTAGATTATTGCTGCTGGATGGCCTGAGTATGGAATGGAACACTATGAAATTCAGGAAAAATGCCAACTGCCCAACATGTGGTAGCAAATAGCTAAAGTCCTAAAACAAAAAACCTCCAGAAAACGTAGTCTTCCGGAGGTTTATTTTATTAAAGTGATTATGCGAACTATTTATTGTTTTTTAGCAATTAACCCTTTAATAGTTTGGATAGCCTTTTCAGCCAAGTCATTAACTAATGACGGACTGTCGCCATGTGGCTCAATATCACCAAACGGCTCAGCATTATTTTGTGTGAATTTATAAATAAAATACCCTAACGGCGCGAAAGCGGCTGCAGCGACAATTAGCATAATCACAAACAATTCAATTACTCCACCCATAATACCCCCTCATGATTCACATCATTTATGTCTTATTATTTTTAAGTGAATTTTGATAATACTCTTTTCAAACTAAAAAAACATCCCTCGGATTACTGGTCAAGCGGGTCAAAAGTTGCGTTAGAAAAAACTTCATCGTATACTCACAAGCGGCTTACTTGATCAAGCTGGCACATAACTCAAAAAGTACTTCTGGAGGTTTTATTTATGAAATGGGAAACACCAAGCTACACTGACCTGCGTTTCGGTTTTGAAGTAACAATGTACATCTATAACCGTTAATTTCTGCGGTCAAGATTAAGAAAAGGGGCTGTCAAAGGCCCCTTTTTTTTGCCGGAAAAAAAATATTCCCTTATCATTCCGCCACCCATTCTTTCGGAATAACTAAATGAAAATTAGAGTACTAGGTTCAGGCGCAGGTGGCGGCTTTCCGCAATGGAACTGTAACTGCCATAATTGCCATCGCATACGTCACGGTGAAATGCGTGGTACAGCCCGCACTCAATCATCAATTGCTGTCAGTACCGACAATAAAAACTGGCTACTATTTAATACCTCCCCAGATATTCGCGCGCAACTGGAAGCCTTTCCGGCCATTCAGCCTAAAGACGGCATTCGCGATACCGGCATTAAAGCCATCATGCTCATCGACAGCCAGATTGACCACACCACCGGCTTGTTAATGTTGCGTGAAGGCAAACCGCTGGATATTTACTGCACAGAGATGGTGAGACAAGATCTGACCACAGGCTTTCCGCTGTTTAACATGCTTAAAGACTATTGCACGGTCAATCATCACCCAGTGCCGGTTGATGGCAGCAGCTTTACTATTCCAGCCATCGATGATTTACGCTTTTATACTCAAGCGTTAAAAAGCAAAGCGCCGCCCTATTCGCCGCATCGCCATGACCCGCATGAAGGCGACAACATCGGCGTCATCATCGAACAAATATCCACCGGCAAAAAAGTGTTTTATTCACCCGGCCTGGGTGAAATAGAACCGCATGTCATGGCCGCCATGCAAGACGTTGATTGCTTATTGGTCGACGGCACCTTCTGGACCGATGATGAAATGGTCACTATGGGCATCAGTCAAAAACGCGCTCGTGAAATCGGCCATTTGCCGCAATCGGGCGAAGGCGGCATGATTGAAGTTCTTAACGGCGTTCCTAATGCACGCAAGATATTGATTCATATCAACAACACCAATCCAATTTTGGACGATGATTCCGAGCAGCGCAAAATACTCAATGCTGCCGGCATTGAAGTCGCTTACGACGGTTTAGAAATTGATTTGTAAAGGACATCCCATGAGCACACCTGATAACACCCCTTGGACTAAAGAAGAATTTGAAGCTGCATTGCGCGGCATGGAAAAGTATTACCACATTCATCATCCTTACCACACATTGATGAATGAAGGAAAACTCACCAAAGAACAAATCCAAGGCTGGGTCGCTAATCGCTTTTATTACCAGGTATGCATTCCTATCAAGGATGCCAACATTTTAGCCAACTGCCCGGATCGTGAAACTCGAGCCAAATGGATTCAGCGCATCTTAGATCACGACGGCCACCCTGGCGATCCAGGCGGTATTGAGGCTTGGATACAATTGGGCATAGCAGTCGGTTTAACACGCGAAGACATCACCTCATTAAAGCATGTGCTGCCGGGTGTGCGTTTTGCAGTCGATGCGTACGTTAATTTTGCCCGCCGCGCAGAATGGCATGAAGCCGCCAGCTCGTCATTGACTGAACTGTTTGCACCAAAAATTCACCAACAACGCCTGGATAACTGGCCAGAACATTATCCCTGGGTCGATAAAGAAGGTTATAGCTATTTCCGTAAACGTCTGACCGAAGCTCGTCGCGATGTTGAACATGGCTTGGCGATTACCCTGGACTGGTACAAAACCCGCGAGCAACAAGATCGCATGGTGGAAATCCTTAAATTCAAACTGGATGTACTCTGGACCATGGCCGACGCGATGTATTTAGCTTACATTGTCAAGCAACCGCCTTATTTTAATATCGAGAAATAGTGGCTGATGGCTAATCTAACAACTCAGTCGTAGATATCTGGTCAAATGTTTACAATAGATTGGATAAAGCAAGCCGCTCAAAATAACAACTATCGCTATTCAAAACATGGTGACCAAGAGCGGCAAAACGACAATTTAAGTTTGATCGAAGTGAAGCAAGCTTTGCTTAATGGTATTGTTATCGAACACTATGCTGACACTGGACGAGGAATTAGTTGTTTGGTTGCCGGATTCACCGAAAACGGCATTCCGATACATGTAGTGTGTGGAACGATGGGAGAAACATTGGTTATCATTACCGTTTACATTCCGATGCCACCCAAGTTTAAAAACCCTTTCGAGAGAGGTAATTGATATGTCAGAACAATGCGTATTTTGTGGACACAAACACCTTATCGACAAAAACACACGCTACATTTACCAAAAGGATCAACAAATGCTAGTGGTCGATAACGTTCCCTGTTTGGAATGTGCATTTTGCGGAGAACAATACTTTGATGCCTTAGTTTTACACCAAATTGAAAACGACTACTTGGCTATTAGCCAACATCAAAAACAGCCGGCACGCACTATGCAAGTTGCAGTTGAGGAATTTTCTAATTTACTGTCATAACATTTAATCTACCCATAATGACCATTAACCCAGACCAGCTCATCAAATTTTCCCCGATGCACCGCCTGCAATGGGAAGAAGCCCAGCAAAAAGACGTGATTCTCTATCCTGAAGGCATGGTCGAGCTCAATCAAAGCTCGGCAGAAATCTTAAAACTGTGTGACGGCAGCCGTAAACTCGCGCAAATCGTCAGCGATCTGGAAGAGAAATTTGCCACCTCCGGGCTCACCAACGACATTACCGCTTTCTTAGAGGTCGCTTTAAAAAATGGCTGGATCCAACAACATTAACATCACCTCGCCGCGCTGGTTACTGGCTGAGCTCACCTACGCCTGCCCGTTACAGTGCCCTTATTGCTCGAACCCGATTGATTATGCGAATTATCAATCGGAATTAGATACCGAGGACTGGAAGCGCGTACTCACGCAAGCCCGCAAAATGGGCGCAGTGCAACTGGGTTTTTCCGGCGGCGAACCCTTAACGCGTATAGACTTGGCGGAATTGGTCAAACATGCCAAAGACTTGGGTTATTACTCCAACCTGATCACCTCCGGCTACGGTCTGACGGAAGAAAGAATCATCCAGCTGAAAGAAGCGGGGCTTGATCATATTCAAGTCAGTATCCAGGCCAGCACCCAGGAATTAAACGACCATATCGCCGGCACAGCGTCTTTTCAAACCAAAAAAGAAGTCGCACATCTGGTTAAAAAACACGGCTATCCGATGGTGTTATGCGTGGTCATTCACCGCGAAAACATCCACCAAATGCCGGAAATATTGGCGATGGCTGAGGAATTGGGTGCGGATTACCTGGAATTGGCGAATACCCAATATTACGGCTGGGCGCATGCCAACCGCGATTTATTGCTGCCCACCAAAGAACAATTCGAGGAAGCCGAAGCTCTCGCCCAAGCCTTCAAAGAAAAAGTTGCCGGTAAAATGAAGATTTATTACGTCGTGCCGGATCTATATGAAGACCGCCCCAAAGCCTGTATGAACGGCTGGGGAACCACATTCTTGACGATTGCACCGGACGGCGTTGCCCTACCTTGCCATTCCGCGCGTGACTTGCCGGGCCTGGATTGCCCGAATGTCAAAGATTTCAGCATTGAGGAAATCTGGAATGAATCCAAAGCCTTCAATTTTTTCAGAGGCTTTGAATGGATGCAGGAGCCTTGTCGCAGCTGCGATGAAAAAGAAAAAGACTTTGGCGGCTGCCGCTGCCAAGCTTATTTGTTAACCGGCGACATGTACAGCACCGACCCGGTCTGCAGTAAGTCTCCAAGGCGTGAAGTTGTTCAAGAAGCCATTGATTCAGCAAAAGCCAGTGCCGATTCTGCCAACGAAAAACCGTTGATATTTCGTAATAGTAAGAATTCCAAAATACTGTCAAAAATCGAATAGAGAGCTATTGCCGATAAAATTTCCTGTCGGCAGTCGGCATCACGCCTCTGAACGATAACTGGTCTTATTATAAATAATTGGGTGTCAATTTTTCGTACAACCAAGCCATCATTAATTAAAGTAAATCCATAAGAAGCTATGGGGAACCTCGAAAAACCCATTCCGCTCATGGTTCGACAAGCTCTCGGCAACTGCTCCTGCGTTGCCCTACCTTCTGCATGCCCGATGAAACGGGGCAGGCTCTCCTTGCAGTCGACCACGAACGGAACATATTGATTTGTAAAGTACCGTTCGCATTTATGACCTGTGGGTACTGAGTTTATCGAAGGGCATGGTTTTTCGAGGTTCCCTATGGTGTTGAGGCAGGGCACCAGACGTAATTCTGATTTGTCCATGCAATTTTTTTAAGAGTCGAGCCATTCGTTAAGAAGCTCTTGATCAAGCCTGTTATTTTGGCTTTCGATGCCTTTGACCGGAAAAGCCAATTTTTGCCTCGTTATGATTCTGGTCAGGCGTTGGGGGAGAGAGTATTTGCTCTGGCTGGGGCGAATAATGCGGCTTACGGTTGTTTTCGCGGTATGGTGAATTTGACCAATACCACTGGTTAAACGCTGGTGCAGCTTCTATTGGAATGGCATTTTGACGTTGTTGTGCGGCAAGCGCTTGTTGCTCTTCAGCAATGACGGTGCGTCGTTGCAACACCAAACTTTCTTGGCGATCCGACTCGATTTTTCTTTGTTTTTCTAATTCATTGCGTGCAGCTTCTTTGATGGCTTGCTCTTCCTTCCACGCCTGTAATTTTGCTTTGGCTTCTTCAGCGCGTTGCGGATCGATTAGTTTTATTTCGACAATATTCTGGGACGCGGCGGTCTTTGGGCAGGGTGAAGCTTGATAGATAACTTTGCCTGACGCCAGTTCGCACTTGAAGACTGCGGCATTAGCTGAGTAAGACAATGCCATCGACAGTATAAAAATGTGTTTGGTAATTCCCATTATTGACTCTTTTCATTTAAGGGGAGCCTCGAAAAACCCACTCCGTTCATGGTTCGACAAGCTCTCGGCAACTGCTCCTTGCGTTGCTCTACCTCCTCCATCCTTGGAGTCGTACCTACTGCATGCCCCATGAAACGGGGCAGGCTCTCCATGCAGTCGACCACGAACGGAATTTATTAATTTATAAAACACCGTTCGCATTTATGCCCTGTGGGTACTGAGTTTATCGAAGTGCAGGGTTTTTCGAGGTTCCCTAAGGTATTGATACGTTAGTTTAAGCCAAAATTACCGGCTACCAATACTAGCGTTACACTTTCCAGCTTAAGCGCTGGTGAATAGAGTGAGCGGATAATAATTATTAGTGGCTTTCAATGCTAAGGCGAGCCAATACTTCTTGCCATAGTTGGTGATAGGCAGTGAGTGAGGCGCTTTTTTTGGTAAAGCCGCCCAAGGGCATGCGTTCCAGGCCCATACGCTCAATGTCGCTGGCATAGGGAATGGCGGTGTTTAATATGGTTGGGTATTTTTCTACCAAGCTGAGCATGATGTCGCGGTGCATTTTTTTGCGTCGATCGACCATGGAAAAAAACGGCAGTACCGTTAAATCGTGCAGGTCATGTTCGTGGATAAAGACACTGAGTTGATCCAAGGTTCGCAGTGACAGTGTGGTCGGGATGATGGGCGATAACAGCATGTCGGCCGCTTCAAACACCGCTTCGGAAAGCAGCGAGATATTCGGCGGGCAATCTAAAAAAACAAAATCATAGTCGCCAGCCAGTGGCTTGATGAGTTTTTTTAATTGCCGGGTGGGTTTTTTGCTGGCATCCAGTACTAAATCCAAGTTTCTGAATGAAAAGTCAGCTGGCAGTAAATCCAGATTATCAAAGTCGGTGCCTTTAATCAGATCATCTAGCTCGCGTTTACCGGCGATTAAATCTTTGCTGCCGCCTTTGATTTTGGGCTTGATGCGAAAGTAATAACTGCTCGCTCCTTGTGGGTCCAAATCCCAGACTAAGGTTTTATAGCCTGCATTGGCGGCGATGTGTGCCAGATTAACGGCGCTTGAGGTTTTGCCGACGCCGCCTTTAATGCTGTAAACCGCCAATACTTTCATAGGTGTTTCCTGTGGGGTTTGTTGGTTGCGAATAATGTGGCAAAAGCCTGCTGGGTTTGTGTGCTGGCAAATTCGGAAAATCGGGCGGTAAAGTGTCTGCGAGCATGATATTTGCGAGTATCCAGTTCTTGAATAAGTACACCCATGGCCATAAAGGTATTGGCAGGCGTATTTAAGGTGATCATTTCTTCGCTAAATACGCGTAGATTGCTTTCTTGCACAGAATAATCCTGAAAATCTCCCAGTACCTCTTGCAGGTTTTTTAGGTTTTTAATGAGGTATTTTATTTGTTCTTCCGGGTACAGCGATTGGAAAAACTCCAGTAGATAACGCAGCTTTTTACAGGTTTTTCTTAATTCATGTAAGTCTTCTGGCGGCGAGTATCGAGTAATGTCCTGGCCTTCTTTTAATACGCGGTTAAACATTTTCCAGATTCTGTGGTCTGCCAATTCTTTGATGTTGAGTTGCGCATTGGCTTCTGTTAGTTGTTTATTTGAGGGTTCTTTTAGATAAAGTTCCCAGTCCGCCAGAGTGTTTATATATTTGTCAGAACGCAGTTTTTTTGCCAGTTCTTGATGGGTTTTTTTTTGAGTACCGAGTAAGAAATCATGCAAAGGATTAAGGTCTTCACGAATAGACTCAGGTAGGCTTTTTTTATAATGCTCAAAATTTAACAGGTGTACATCCAGGTCGCGGGTGGGGCCGGTTATTTGTCCCAGCCAAGAGAAAAAGTCACTAAAACGAGCACTAATATTGTTGGGTAACACGCCTTTGAGTTGGCTTAAGCCAGACCGGGTTCTTCTGACAGCGACTCTAAAATCATGCAGAAACTCGCTGTCAAGATCGGCAATCACACCTTTTTCATTAGCCTTTATGGTGTTGAGTAGGTGGCTGTAGAGGTATTTGCAAGCAATGTCAGCACGTAACTCAGGGGCTAAATCGATGTTGAGTTTTGATGAGTAATCGTAAGCTTTTCGGCCATTAAGCTGCAATGCCGTAGGCAGTAGAGATTGTTTTAAAGGTATTAACTCAAACGGCGGGCTGATAAGTGTTTCAATGAGATGTTCGCTGGCTTTGTCGTAGCCTTTAACTGGATACACAAGTAAACGGTCGGTAAGTTGTTCGTAGTCTTCAATAACTAAGCGAACGACTATTTTTTGATCATCGTTAAGAATATTAAGTTGAATGCTTTTAAAGTTAAGCTTGCAAAGCGGTAGTAAAGCGCGCATTTCCAGAATAGGCGCTAAATGCTGTTGCCAGGTGTCGTCAGGGAAATCTTTTGCAAATACCGGTACGCCGGCAAGTTCTGTATTGACAAGGTTGCAGCCATCAGCCAAATCGATTAAAGCCAGCAATGATGGAGTTTTTGACTGGGTCAATTCACAGCTAATACCAGCCGAATACAAGCGCCAGTCAAAACTGTCGTAATAAGTTCTATGGCAGTCATGCCGGGACAGTAACTGTAGATTGGTTTTATTGCCCAACTGGACAATAAATGCTTCAGCAGTCAGGTGGCTGGGGAATTCAAAAGATAGCGGCATCTAGGTACCTGAATAATGGCTGGCGGTTAGCGAAATCCCCAAAATAGCAAGGCTAAGTTAAGGTTTTATGACAACCTGTAATCGGATTATGTGACGTAATACTTTTGGACGCAAACGCTATCTACTGTCAAACAGGTTTTGTTTTTGTCATAATTCTGTCATCTTGCTTTATGATAATAGCGATAGTTAAAATCAACTCTGGAGTGAATAATGCAATTATCAAACAAAACAAAGTCCCTGCTTACTGCAATGGGATTTGCCGCTGCTAACTTGATCAATGGGGCAGCCTATGCTGCTGCAGAGGTTGATGCGAATCTGCCTGCATATCAAAAAGCCAGCGGTGTGTCTGGTAACTTGTCTAGTGTCGGTTCCGATACGCTGGCTAATTTGATGACTTTGTGGGCAGAAGAGTTCAATCGTCTTTACCCTAACGTTAATGTGCAGATTCAGGCGGCTGGATCTTCAACCGCGCCACCGGCACTTACTGAAGGTACTTCAAATTTGGGCCCAATGAGCCGAGAAATGACCGATAACGAAGTTGAAGCCTTCGAAAGCAAATATGGCTATAAGCCAACCGCTATACCTGTAGCTATCGATGCGCTGGTGGTAATGGTTAATAAGGATAATCCCGTAAAAGGCTTGACCATTGAGCAAGTGGATGGAATTTTCTCATCAACGCGTAAATGTGGTGGGGACAAGGATATTGAAAACTGGGGTGATGCCGGTGTTGCTGCGTGGGGTGCGAAAAGCATTCAGCTTTATGGACGTAACTCGGTCTCCGGTACTTATGGGTACTTTAAAGAACACGCTTTATGTAAAGGTGACTTCAAAAGTAACGTCAACGAGCAGCCCGGCTCTGCCTCTGTAGTACAGTCGGTAACTACTTCAGTTAACGGTATTGGCTATTCAGGTATGGGTTATTCAACATCAGGCATTAAAATGGTACCGCTGGCTAAAAAAGGCAGCACCACTTTTGTTGAAGCAACACCTGCTAATGCTATCAATGGTACTTATCCATTGACACGTTACTTGTATGTTTACGTGAACAAAAAGCCTAACCAACAGTTGTCACCGTTGGACGGAGAGTTCATAAAAATGGTGCTTTCTAAGACCGGTCAACAAGTTGTAATTAAAGATGGTTATATTCCTTTACCGGCCAAAGTAGTTGAAAAGGTACTGGCTAATCTGAAGTAACTTTATCCCAATAAAAAAGCACAGGGCGAGGCGGATTTATCTTCCTCGCCCTGTGCTTTATGAGTTTTGAGCATGCCTGAAATAAACAAAAACACAAAAAAGCCCGCTTCAATACAGATTTCCCCGGCTTATGAGCAATGGCGATTGCTTAAAGACAAGCTAGCCCGCTATGGCGTTGTGGCTGGAGGTCTTGGCGTAATCGTAGCCATTGTATTGATATTCTTTTATTTGCTGTATGTGGTTTATCCGCTGTTTATTTCGGCAAGTGTCGAACCAGTTGATCACTATGCCGCACCTGAACAGGCGTTGGGTAAAACCATACTGCTGGAAATGGAGGAGCAAAACGAAGTTGCCGCCAGGTTTACCGAAAGCGGGCAGGTAGTGTTTTTTGAAGTGGCGACTGGCAAAGTGGTGCTGACGCAGGCCATTGCTATTCCAGAAGGCGTTAAAATTACCAGCTTTTCTCAGGGCAGTCCGATCAATGAAGGTGCAGTAATTTATGGGTTGTCGGATGGCCGAGCTATTGTTGTTAAGCATCAATACAAAGCAACTTACCCGGACAATAAGCGTCTAATCACGCCGTCTCTTAAATATCCTTTGGGCGAAACGCCTTTGGTGATTGATACAACCGGTGCGGCGCTTGAAAAAATAGCCGTTAAGATCGGTAGTGATGCGTCGACAGTCATTGTTAAATCGGCCGGAAAAATTCGCTTGGTTAACTTTGCCAAAGAGCAATCGTTGTTTGCCGATGAAGCCGCATTGACACGTACTGATGCAGTGCTGGAGGTGTCGGCGGAAAATGTTGAGACCATTCTGGTTGATAAGGATGAAGCCAATCTTTATTTATTAAGTGCTGATGGGCGCTTAAGTTATATCGACATCAGCAATAAGAGCAGTCCATTGCTCAGGCAAGAACAAAATGTCGTCACAGCTGGACAAACAATCACCAGTGTTAGTTTCTTAAATGGCGACCTTTCGTTGCTGATTGGTGATTCTACTGGTCAGGTATCGCAATGGAGCATGATCAGAGATAAGCTGAATCATCGTACCATGGAAAAAATCAGAGCATTTAAAGTGTCTGACAAAGCTGTCGTGACTATTAATGCGGAGCAGCGTCGAAAAGGGTTTATGGCCATTGATGCCGATGGTGTGCTGGGCATTTACCATTCCACGGCAGAAAGGCAATTGATTAAGCAGCAAATCGGACAAGCTCAGCCAGTCGCTGCGGTGTTATCGCCGCGTGCGAACGGTTTATTGGTTGAGTTAGCTGATGGGCAAATGCACTTTTGGCGAGTAGATAACGAACATCCTGAGGTATCTATCAAGTCATTGTGGCAAGAAGTTTGGTACGAGAGCTATCCCAAACCGGATTATATTTGGCAATCTTCCTCCGCCAGCAACGATTTTGAGCCTAAATACAGCTTAACGCCATTGGTGTTTGGTACGCTCAAAGCCGCATTTTATGCCATGTGGGTGGCGATTCCTTTGGCGTTGATGGGGGCTATTTACACAGCGTATTTCATGGCGCCGGGCATGCGTATTTATGTTAAGCCGACAATCGAAATTATGGGCGCATTACCTACCGTGATTTTGGGTTTTTTAGCCGGTCTTTGGTTAGCGCCATTCATGGAAGCTCACCTTGGCGGCGTATTTGCGTTACTGATGATATTGCCGCTGGGCGTGATGCTGTTTGCCTATGCCTGGTTGCATTTACCCAAAAAACTGGCACAAAAAATACCCGAAGGTTGGGGCGCAGCTTTTCTTATCCCGGTGATTTTACTCAGTGGCTGGTTTGCTTTTTCCGTCAGCGTTCCTCTGGAAACATGGCTGTTTAACGGCAGTTTGCGCGACTGGTTTAAATCCGAACTTGGCATTGGTTATGATCAACGTAATGCCCTGGTGGTCGGGGTTGCGATGGGATTTGCGGTAATTCCGACGATTTTTTCGATTGCCGAAGATGCCATTTTTAGCGTACCCAAACATTTGACGGTTGGATCGTTGGCATTGGGGGCGACGCCTTGGCAAACTATGAGTCGGGTGGTGTTGTTAACCGCCAGTCCGGGGATTTTTTCTGCGGTAATGATTGGTTTCGGTCGCGCCGTTGGCGAAACCATGATTGTGTTGATGGCGACAGGCAATACGCCGGTGATGGATTTGAGCGTTTTCCAAGGCTTGCGAACGTTAGCGGCCAATATTGCCGTTGAGATGCCTGAATCGGAAGTCGACAGCACCCATTATCGAATATTGTTTTTAGCTGCCTTGGTGTTGTTTGTATTCACCTTTATTTTCAACACGTTGGCTGAAGTCATTCGTCAGCGTCTACGCGAAAAATACAGTTCATTATGATGAAACTATGGTTTAAGAGCGGTGCCCCTTGGATATGGCTAAATGCAGCTGCAGTGAGCGTGTGTCTCATTATGGTAGTTGGTGTACTGGGTTTAATCGTTGCGCGAGGTATTGGCCATTTCTGGCCTGGACAAGTGATCCAATTTACCTATCAGGATGAAGGACAGGTCAAAACCATCATCGGTGAGCATGTTGATAGCAGTATTACGCCGGCAGCAATGGCTAAATCCAGCGGGATTACCATGGCCGACACGGAAGAAACGCTGGTGCAGTATTTAGTTAAAACCGGCAACCGGGATGTTACCGGGGGTGATTTTCGCTGGATACAAGAGAGGCAAATAAAATCACAAGAGGCCCCCGCTAATTTGGTGGTGGTTGAGCGCCGTGAATGGGGTAATTTTTATGGCGAGCTGGCGGCGGTCAAAGAGAATGGTCAAGTCATTGCTAGCGGTCAGGAAGCCTGGGTCGTGTTGCAGAGCAAAATTGCCGGTGTGTTGGCTCTTTATCACGATATTGCGCATCTGGAAAAAAAGGAAGTGGGTGCGATTAACTACGCATTAGAGCAATTGCGACTTGAGCAAAAGAGTTTGCAGCTTAAAAACCGCTGGGATGACAGCCAAGAAAAACGTCTTAACGACAAAAAAGCGGCGCTGGATGTTGACTATAAGCAATATCAGGCTCAGTTAGCGGCGCTTTATCAGCAAATCAGGCGCGACAGCTTAGTTGCTAAAACCCAAGATGGTGCCGAGGTAGAAATATCTCTGTCCAAGGTCGTCAGGGTTTACCAGCCTAATACCATGAGCTTTTTTGATAAAGCGGTTCATTATGGCGCCAAATTATTTGAATTTTTGACGGATGATCCGCGTGAAGCCAATACCGAAGGCGGTATTTTTCCGGCTATCTTTGGCACCGTAATGATGGTGATGATGATGTCAGTAATCGTCACGCCATTTGGTGTGGTAGCGGCGGTTTATTTGCGCGAATACGCCAAACAGGGCTTTACCACCCGGCTAATCAGGATTGCCGTCAATAATTTGGCCGGGGTACCGTCTATTGTTTACGGCGTATTTGGTCTGGGCTTTTTTGTTTATATTTTGGGCGGCAATATTGATCGCTTGTTTTATCCTGAGTCAGCGCCTGCGCCAGTGTTTGGTACACCAGGCTTGCTATGGGCATCCATCACCTTGGCGTTGTTGACCTTGCCGGTAGTGATTGTTTCTACCGAAGAAGGACTCGCACGTATTCCTAAAGCCATACGCGAAGGTAGTTTGGCATTAGGTGCTACTAAGCTTGAAACACTGTGGCGCACAGTACTGCCAATGGCCAGTCCGGCGATGATGACCGGGTTGATTTTAGCTGTTGCTAGAGCGGCCGGTGAGGTGGCGCCGTTAATGCTGGTGGGCGTAGTCAAGTTAGCGCCTACGCTGCCCTTAGATGGCAATTATCCCTTTTTGCATTTGGACAGAAAATTCATGCATTTAGGATTTCATATTTATGATGTGGGCTTTCAAAGCCCTAATGTTGAAGCGGCAAGACCGTTGGTTTACGCGACTTCGTTATTGTTGGTGCTGGTGATTATCGGGCTGAATTTGGCGGCGATATTGATCAGGAATCATCTGAGAGAAAAATACCGGGCATTGGAAGGTTAATACATGACAGCACAACACACCCCTACACATGCGATAGACATGAGTTCTGTTTTGCAAGGTAGAACGACTCACGATGAGCAGACCGAAGTTTGTATCAAAGTGGAAAATCTCCAGCTTTTTTACGGTCAAAAACAGGCCTTGCACAGCATTAATATGGAAATGCCCAAGAAAAAGGTGACTGCCTATATCGGCCCCAGCGGTTGCGGCAAATCTACCTTATTGCGTTGCATCAACCGGATGAATGACCTGGTTGATAACGTCACTATCGAAGGCCAAATTTTGCTGGATAACGAAAATATCTATGACAAATCGGTCAATGTCGCAGCGCTACGTAGACGCGTCGGCATGGTGTTTCAAAAACCCAATCCATTCCCTAAATCTATTTTTGAAAATGTTTGTTACGGGCTACGGATTCAGGGCATCAATGACAAACGCATACTCGAAGAAACGGTTGAAAATGCTTTGCGTGGCGCGGCGCTCTGGGATGAGGTGAAAGATCGCTTACATGACAATGCCTTAGGCTTATCAGGCGGTCAGCAGCAGCGCTTGGTGATTGCCCGGGCCATTGCGATAGAACCTGAAGTATTGTTGTTGGATGAGCCGGCATCGGCATTGGATCCAATTTCAACACTAAAAATTGAAGAATTGATCAACGAACTCAAAGAGAAATACACCATCGTTATTGTTACCCACAATATGCAGCAAGCGGCCCGTGTATCTGATTACACGGCGTTTATGTATATGGGCGAACTGATTGAAATGGGTGCGACGAGCCAGTTGTTTACCAAGCCCGTGAAAAAACAAACAGAAGATTACATCACCGGACGCTACGGTTAATTAGGAGCACGCATGGACAATAGCAAAATAGGTCATCATATTTCTGAACAGTTCAATAAAGAGCTGGAAGATTTACGTAACAAAGTATTAACCATGGGCGGTCTGGTTGAACAACAGATCGAGCTGGCAGTTAAAGCCTTTACTAATGGCGATGTAGAGCTGGCAGAACAGGTTATCAAGCAAGATAATCAAGTTGACGCTCTGGAGATGGCTATCGACCTGGAAAGTTGCCAGATTTTGGCGTTAAGGCAACCCGCCGCATTTGATTTGCGACTATTGCTGACTGTCATCAAGGTGATTAACGAGTTAGAGCGCGTCGGCGATTTGGCTGAGCGCATCGCCAATATGGCTATCCATCTGTCAGACTCAATAGGCAAGCGTGATGATTATTACGAATTGCAGCACATGGCCGATTTGGTTAAAGAGATGTTGCATGAGGCCTTGGATGCCTTCGCTAGGATGAACATTGACACCATTACCGAGATTACCGGCCGTGATGAAAATGTTGATAAAGAATACGCCAGTATCTTAAGACAGCTGATTACTCAGATGATGGAAGATCCTCGTAACATTACGCGTACTTTGGACATACTTTGGACAGTGCGCGCCTTGGAAAGAATCGGCGATCACGCTCGCTATATCTGCGAGCATTTGATTTATATGGTCAAGGGTGAGGATGTCAGGCATTTAACCCAGGCTCAGCTGGAAAAGAAAGTCAAAGGCTAAGGATTTTTAATTGTGCAAAAAAGGGCGGGATCTCATAAGAGGCCCCGCCCTTTTTATTTGAATCTAAGATTTTAAAAAAAGTACGGTTATACCATTCACAATAAGTTTACATGCTATCCCTTCTCCAACGGGAGAAGGTTAGGATGAGGGTTTCAAATAAAAACTTATTGGGATTGGTATTATTTTTCCAAACCGATAAAGTCCCATACTTTGTGCGAGAAAGTGGCGTCTTTGTGTTCAGGCACAGGCGGGCCATTAGGGAAGTTGAGATCGTAAACTCGAGCGACATCTTGAGCTAAATCCGGCTGATCAAGTTGCGTGTAGGCGTCCTTCATAACTTCTAGTGCATAAGGGACTGCCGGAGTGCGTTGGTATTTTTCAACTACCGTTTTAGCCCGATTGGCGGCAGCGACATACGCTTTGCGTTTCATGTAAAACCGCGCCACATGGACCTCATACATCGCAAGATTGTTGTTTAGAGCGATCATGCGTAATTGTGAGTCAGCAACATATTTGCTGCGCGGAAAACGGCGTATTAGTTCGGAAAAATTTTCGAGAGCTTGCCGAGCATTGCCTGGGTCGCGTTGGGAGGCGTCCGTGGGCAGAAATCGATCGATAAAGCCGATGTCACGGTTGTAGTTGACTAGGCCTTTTAAATAATAGGCATAGTCGACACTGTCGCTACGCGGGTTGATTTTAATGAAGCGGTCGGCGGCAGAAATCGCGGCTTCGGGATCATTATTTTTATAATAAGCATAAGCGACATCAAGCTGGGTTTGAGCTGATTCATCACCAAAAGGGTAACGTGCGCTTAACGCTTCGTAGATTTTGATTGCCTTGTCGTAGCTGCCGGCGTCCAGGGCTATTTTGGCTTCAGTGCGAAATTTTTCTGCATTCCAGCCGACGTATTCATCCTCTGATTCAGAATCTGAACCTGCGAAAGACGATAAGCTTTTAAGAGTTTCGCAGCCTTGCAGAGATAAACCTAAGCAGCAGATGAATAAAAATTTAATTAAATTAAATCGCATAGTGCTAATGACACGTTGTAACATTGTGGGTTTTTCTCGTTGGATATAACTGCGCTATGAGTTAGGCGGTTGCTATAGGCGAGTATAACTTAACCGTAAGTTAATCAGAAGAGCTTGTTATGACAAGACTAATGGCCGAAGTGCCTTATGAGATGGCCGGCATGCGTTTGGATCAAGCGCTGGCGGAGCTGTTTGCGGACTATTCGCGCAGTAAATTACAGATTTGGATCAAAGCTGGTCGGGTGCAGGTAAATGGCGTGGCGCTCAAGGCTAAGGATAAGCTTGAGGGGGGCGAGCATATTTCCCTAGATGCTGAAGCAGAAGTGGTGATTGAGTGTGAAGCTGAAGAGATTCCTTTAGACATTGTCTTTGAGGATGAAAGTTTGCTGATCGTAAACAAGCCGGCGGGCCTAGTAGTGCATCCGGCCATAGGAAACTGGCATGGCACGTTGCTGAATGCTTTACTGAATCATGACGCTTCGTTGGAAACATTGCCCCGAGGCGGCATAGTGCATCGAATCGACAAGGAAACCAGCGGATTACTTATGGTGGCAAAGACGTTGCAGGCCCACAATAGCTTAACGCAACAGTTGCAGGCTCGGGACATTACGCGTGAATATCTCGCAATAAGCCGTGGGCGTATGACGGCCGGTGGTACTGTTGATGAGCCGATCGGTCGGCATCCGAGTGATCGGCTGCGTTATGTGGTCAGGGAGTCCGGCCGAGAATCGGTGACCCATTACCGTGTAGTACAACGCTATACCCGACATACCTTGATTCGGGTCAAATTAGAAACCGGGCGTACTCATCAAATTAGGGTCCACATGGCGCATATTCGTTTTCCGTTATTGGGTGACCAAGTCTATGGTGGGCGCTTTCAAATGCCTGCGGGTTGTAGCGAGCGTCTGGAAAAAGAATTGCGTAGCTTTAAGCGGCAGGCTTTGCACGCAGCAAAACTAGGTTTACAGCATCCTGTTACCGACGAATACTTGGAATGGGAAGTGCCGATGCCGGAAGATATGCAGCGTTTGTTGGATGCATTAGCGGACAATGAGCAAGAGTAAACATTCGCTTACACCCGATTGGCCTGCACCCGAGGGAGTTCGTGCTGCGACTACCTTGCGTACCGGCGGCGTCAGTTTGCCGCCTTACGACAGTCTAAATCCGGCATTACATGTCGGCGATGACATTGGTCGGGTTAAACAAAATCGGCAAATTATTAAAGATATGCTGACGCTCCCGGCTAAACCGGTATGGATGGAACAAATCCATAGCAATCGTGTGATTCAAGCGGATCAACGCACGACCTTAGAGCAAGCTGATGCCAGTTACACGCGTGAGCCCGGAGTGGTGTGTACGATAATGACGGCGGACTGTTTGCCGGTGTTGGTGTGTTCTGCTAGTGGTGATTGTGTCGGCGCTATTCATGCCGGTTGGCGAGGGCTGTTGAGCGGAATTATCAGTAACACACTTGCTGCGATGGGGGCTGGCGATTATTTAGTGTGGCTGGGTCCCGCTATTGGCCCTGACTGTTTTGAAGTGGGCGCAGAAGTTCGAGAAGCATTTGTACAAAAAGCTGGGGCGTTCGATGATGCTTTCATCCAGCAAAATAATGGCAAATGGCTTGCCGATATTTATCAATTAGCCAGAATTGAATTGGCCTCGCTGGGAGTGAATAAAGTATTTGGCGGCGAATTTTGTACCGTGACCGATGCGCAACGTTTTTACTCATACCGTCGCGATCAACAGACAGGCCGAATGGCGACCCTGATATGGAGAGAATAACTTAGTGAATTTATTGGTACTGATCATCATTTTTACTGCTATCGGCGGTATTTTAAGCGTCATGGCAGCCGCTGTTTTTTTGTTATTGCCAGAGCGACATAGAAACACTGTGTTGCCGCATGGTATTAGTTTTGCCATAGGCGCGTTATTAGCCGTTGCCTTTTGGGGCTTGATTCCTGAGGCATTTGCAGCGGTCGAGCCAGCACAGTTTCAGGCGTTATCAGGCACCGTTTTGGCAGGTATTTTGGGTTTTTTCGTGCTGGAAAAATTACTAATTTGGCGGCACTGTCACTTTGGTGAGTGTGAGGCTCACGGTGATGAACATGACGGCCATGGTCATAGTCACGCACATGCCACTGCCAAATCAGCTGGGTCGCTGATTATTTTGGGCGACAGCATGCATAATTTTGTCGATGGGGTGCTGATTGCGGCGGCATTTTTAACCGATGTTAAATTGGGTATTGTCACTAGTCTGGCGGTTGCTGCGCATGAAATTCCACAAGAAGTGGGAGATTTTGCGATTTTATTGCAAAGCGGCTATTCAAGAAGTAAGGCGCTGTTTTACAATATACTGGCAAGTTTGGGTACGGTGTTGGGCGGCGTATTGGCGTATTTTAGTCTGGAAGATTTGCACAACAGTTTGCCGTATTTTTTGGCACTGGCAGCATCGAGTTTTATCTACATTGCTGTTGCCGATTTAATACCGTCACTACACAAAAAAACCGATATGAAAACTTCGTTGCAGCAAATTGCTTTAATTGCCGCCGGAGTATTGCTGATTTGCACTATGCATGGTATTGCTCATGACATTGAAATATAACGGAAAGCGTCCATCATCGGCTGGTGGACGCTTTCCTTATTTTCAGGTGATAACGTTGGGTTCGTTGCGGCCAGTGCGTTGTTTTACTTGGCAGAAGTGCTCGGCGAGCTCAATGAGTTCTGCTAGGGCAATTCCAGCGTCTTGGTCGTGTTGAGCTGGATCGGGTTCAAATTTTTCTAAGTAAATTCTTAAAGTGGCGCCGACTGTGCCGGTACCGGATAGTCGAAAAACAATTCGCGAGCCGTCTTCAAAACCGATGCGTATGCCTTGGTTTTTACTAATACTGCCGTCAACAGAGTCGTGGTAGCTGAATTCGTCAGCATATTTAACAATGTATTCACCGAAAGTTTGGCCGGGCAACGTAGATAATTGATCGCGTAGATGCCCAATAATGCCATTAGCGGTGTCGTTATCTATAGCTTCATAATCATGTCTGCAGTAAATGTCCCGGCCGAACTTTTGCCAATGTTCATGGACAATATCGGCAACCGGTTGACGTTTACGGGCAATTAAATTGAGCCAGAACAGTATTGCCCATAAGCCGTCTTTTTCTCTAACGTGAGTCGAGCCTGTGCCAAAACTTTCTTCGCCGCATAGTGTGATTTTGCCCGCATCCATTAGATTGCCGAAAAATTTCCAACCGGTGGGGGTTTCATAACAGGGGATTTTGTAGTGAGCGGCAACGCGATCGACAGCCTGGCTGGTCGGCATTGACCGTGCGACGCCATTTAAACCTTTAGCGTATGCCGGGATTAGTTGGGCATTGGCGGCCATGATTGCCAGGCTGTCACTAGGTGTTACAAAAATCTGACTGCCAGTAATCATGTTGCGGTCACCGTCACCATCAGATGCTGCGCCAAAAGTTGGGGCGTCTGCGCTGAACATTTTGGCTGCCAGTTCGTGCGCGTGGGCTAGATTGGGGTCGGGATGGTGGCCGCCAAAATCTTCTAGTGGCACTGCATTAATTACCGATTCAGGTGACGCCCCAAGTATGTCTACCAAGATCCTTTTGGCGTAAGGCCCTGTAATTGCGTGCATGGCGTCAAAAAGAAGGGTAATGTAGCCTGAACTGATGCTTTGTTTGAGTAGGTCGAAGTCGAAAATCGACTGCATCAATTCAGCATAATCCGTAACCGGGTCGATAATAGTGATTTTGAAATCGCCTATTTGCAGAGCACCAATTTTGTCCAGATCAACATCATCAATGCCAGCAATGTAATAGCGGTCAATAACTTGGCTGCGCTGATAAAATTGTACGGTATCTTTTTCTGGGGCGGGGCCGCCATTGCCAGCGTTGTACTTAATGCCAAAATCTTCATCGGGTCCGCCCGGGTTATGACTGGCAGAAAGTATCAAGCCACCAAACGCATTGTATTTGCGTATTAAGTTAGATGCCGCTGGGGTAGACAGTAAGCCGCCTTGGCCTATAATAAGTCCGCTAAAGCCATTGGCAGCTGCTATCTTGATGATGGTTTGTATGGCGCTAAGATTAAAATAGCGACCATCTCCGCCTAGTACTAATGTTTTGCCGATACGGTCTGGTAGTGAGTCGAAAATCGCTTGAACAAAGTTTTCCAGGTAATTGGGTTGTTGAAAGACTTTTACTTTTTTTCGAAGCCCTGATGTTCCCGGATTTTGATCGTTATAAGGGCTAGTTGTGATGGTTTTAATTTGCATGAGTGGTCCTTGGCGTCAATTACGTGGTCTTAAAGTACATCAAAATCTTTAATGAGTGTAGAGCGTTTATGTTAAGAGTTTGTTTATTGGTTGGCTTAGGGGTATTTTCTAGTCTTACTGTCGCGAATCAGGATGTGTGGTTATTAATAGACACACATGCCAAAAAAATTGAAGTCAAGAGAGGCGAGCAAACCTTGGATGTTATTGATGAAATAGCAATTGGTAGAGGTGGCGCGGGCCTTAAGCACAGAAGGGGCGATAACATCACGCCTTTTGGAGAGTACCGTATTGGCTGGGTTGGTGAAAAAAGTAAATTTCGTAAGTTTTTTGGTTTAACTTATCCCTCTGCAAACGATGCCGAAAACGCATTGCGGGAAGGGTTAATTGATCAAGAGACTTATGGTCGCATTGTGACAGCTGATCATGCTCATCAGATACCCCCTCAAAACACGCCATTAGGCGGTCAGATTGGGATACACGGTCTAGGTCGCGGTAATTTAGATGTCCATAAAGCATTCGATTGGACGCATGGTTGCATTGCTTTAACTAACCCGCAGATCGATCATTTAAGTCAATGGGTTGATACCGGAACGGTAGTAAGGATAAAATAAAACTGGAAAGTGCATTGAAAAACGTGCAAAATTCAGTCGGTGTTTCATTTTTTTGTTGTAATAACTCTTAAGTAAGGAAAAATAATATGAAAAAAGTAATTAAATTATCGATGGTCGCTTTAGTTGCAAGTTTGGTTGTTGGTTGTGCCAGCACTTCAGACATCGAAAATCTGCAATCACAAATTGATGGCTTGAAAACTTCTGTTGCACAAGCTTCTGCTGATGCTCAAAATGCTCAAAGCGCTGCTGCTGATGCTTCTGCTAAAGCGGCTGCTGCTGAATCTGCTGCTAACCGTGCAGCTCAGTACGCGCAAGACACTAACAGCAAATTGGACAACCTGTTCAAGAAATCACAGCTGAAATAATTCTCTATTGCTCTTTGGAGCAATAGAAAAGCCCGACGAGAAATCGTCGGGCTTTTTTTATGCGCTTAAACATTGATTATCCTTTGTTAAGAGGTTGATGTTTTGAATTCAAGCCAAAGTTGGTCATGGTAGAATAAGCTTTTTGTAATTAACCAAAGTAGATGCGTTTAATAAGAGGTTTATCACAACTAGAACCATTCAAAAATGGCTGTGTATTAACAATTGGCAATTTTGATGGCGTTCACCTTGGGCACAGGGTGGTGATAGACAAATTAGCTGAGCGCGGCAAAGCTTTAGGTTTGCCAGTCGTTGTGATGATCTTTGAACCGCAACCGCTGGAATATTTTCTTGCAGACAATGCGCCTTCGCGATTGATGCGATTGCGAGAAAAAGTGCTCCAGTTTAACCAACTCCCTGTCGACGATTTATTAGTCGTCCGATTCAATCGCGATTTTGCCAATGTTGATGCCGAGCAGTTTATTGATCAGGTATTAATAAAGAAATTGCATGTAAAGCATCTAGTTATTGGCGATGATTTTCATTTTGGAAAAGCGCGGCGAGGTAATTTTGCTTTGCTTAAAGAAAAGGGGCAGCAGTATGGATTTACTGTGGAAGACACCGGTTCTTTTCAATTAGGTGATCTGCGGATAAGTAGCACTCTAATCCGAGACGCCCTTTGCTCTGGTGATTTGTTAAATGCCGAACGATTATTAGGACAATGCTATTCTGTTTGCGGCCGGGTGGTGCATGGCGATAAACTCGGGCGCACTATCGGTTTTCCCACCGCTAATATAAGAATGTTCAGAAAAAATGCCCCTGTTGACGGTGTGTTTGCTGTCACTATGACAGGTATAGATAATAAAGAATTTAAAGGTATTGCTAATGTGGGCACCCGGCCCACGGTCAATGGCAGTTCAAAAGTGATATTGGAAACGCACTTATTTGATTTTGATAAAGATATTTATGGGCGTTATGTGCAAGTCCATTTTAAACAAAAGATCAGGGATGAAATGCGTTTTCCGTCACTGGATCAACTTAAAGCCCAAATCGTAAAAGATGTGGTTGAAACTAAAAAGATTTTTGCCGAGTTTGTGTCATGACAATGGATTATAAAAAAACACTCAATTTACCCAACACTGCATTTCCTATGAAAGGCAATCTGGCCCAGCGGGAGCCAGAGCGACTGAAAAAATGGCAGGAAGTCGAGCTATATAAAAAAATTAGGACAGCCTTTGCGGGGCGGCCAAAATTTATTTTGCATGATGGCCCTCCTTACGCTAATGGCGAAATTCATATCGGTCATGCTGTCAATAAAGTATTAAAGGACATCATCATTAAATCAAAAACCCTCAGTGGTTTTGATGCACCTTATGTGCCTGGTTGGGATTGCCACGGGCTGCCTATTGAATTACAAGTAGAAAAAAAGATCGGCAAGGCAGGGGTTAAAGTCTCTCCGGCAGTATTTCGAAAAGCCTGTCGTGAATATGCGGGTAAGCAAGTTAATTTACAAAAAGAGGCGTTTGTTCGGCTCGGAATACAGGGCGATTGGCAACAACCGTATTTGACTATGGATTATGCCTTTGAGGCTGACATAGTTAGGTCTTTAGGCAAAATTGCCCAAAAAGGTCATTTAACAAAAGGCGCTAAGCCTGTGCATTGGTGTACTGATTGTGGTTCGGCATTGGCTGAGGCTGAAGTTGAATATGAAGACAAACATTCACCAGCAATTGATGTGCGTTTTCAAGTACAGGACGAGGCTGCGTTCATGGCTTGTTGTCACCATGTGCCCGAGCATGAAGGCCATGGGATTTTATCAGTAGTCATTTGGACCACTACTCCGTGGACCTTGCCAGCTAACCAAGGGGTGGCTCTCAATCCAGAGTTAGAATATGTAGTGGTGCAATGTCCGACTGAGCGATTAGTAGTTGCAGAAGCATTGTTAAAAGATGCTCTATTACGCTTCGGCATCGAGGATTACCATGTTATCGCTTATTGCAAAGGGTCAGCGTTGGAAAAGCAGGTGCTGCAACACCCATTCTATGAGCGGCAGGTGCCTATTATCTTAGGCGATCACGTCACAACCGAAGCCGGTACCGGTGCTGTGCATACAGCGCCAGGCCATGGTCAGGACGATTACGTCGTTGGGATGAAATACGGCTTGCCGGTGGATAATCCAGTGGGCGGCGATGGCGTATTTTTGCCGGGCACTGAATTTTTTGCTGGAGAACACGTTTTTAATGCCAATGCGCATGTGTTGGAAGTGCTGGAAAGCAAAGGGCAGTTACTCCACCATCATGCTATTTTGCATAGTTATCCGCATTGCTGGCGGCATAAAACGCCCATCATTTTTAGAGCGACACCGCAGTGGTTTATCTCAATGGATAAAAATCATTTGCGTGAGCTGGCACTTGAAGAAGTTAAACGCGTTACCTGGATTCCTGATTGGGGCCTGGCGCGGATAGAAGGCATGATGGAAGGACGCCCTGACTGGTGTGTGTCCAGGCAACGTACTTGGGGGGTGCCGATTACTTTCTTTGTAAATAAAGAAACCGGTGAATTACACCCGCGTACTGCCGAATTGACCGAGCAAGTTGCTAAACGTATCGAGCAGCAAGGCATAGATGCCTGGTTTGATTTGGATAGTGCCGAATTGCTGGGCGGTGATACTGAATACTACGACAAAATGACCGACACCTTGGATGTGTGGTTTGACTCCGGTGTTACTCATGCCTGTGTGCTGGCTAAACGCGAGGAGTTAGCATTCCCCGCAGATTTATATCTGGAAGGTTCAGATCAGCATCGCGGCTGGTTTCAATCGTCGTTATTGGCATCTGTTGCGATGAATGATGTTGCGCCATACAAAGCGGTGCTAACGCATGGCTTTACCGTGGATGCGGAAGGCAAGAAAATGTCCAAATCCAAAGGTAACGTCATTGCACCACAGTCGGTGATGAAGGATTTGGGTGCTGATGTGTTGCGCTTATGGGTTGCATCCACCGATTATCGCGGCGAAATGACCGTATCCAGTGAAATTCTTAATCGTACCTCTGATGGCTATAGGCGCTTGAGAAATACCGCACGCTTTTTGCTGTCCAATCTGGATGATTTTGATCCGGCACAAGATTTGATTGCCAGCAACGATTTATTGGCACTGGACCGCTGGATTGTCGATCGGGCCTTTACGCTGCAAGAAGAAGTTAAAATCGCCTATGAAAGCTATCAGTTCCAGCACATTTACCAGAAAGTACATCATTTTTGCGTGATCGATTTGGGCGGTTTTTATCTGGATATTATTAAAGATCGCCAATACACCGCCAAAGCCGATGGCTTGGCCCGGCGTTCTGCGCAAACTGCTATGTATCATGTGCTTGAGGCCTTAACCCGCTGGCTGGCGCCAATCATCAGCTATACCGCCGATGAAATCTGGCAATACTTGCCGGGTGAGCGTAGCGAGTCGGTATTTTTAGCTACGTGGTATCAGGATTTAGTTGAGCTGGATGCTGAAGCGGTATTAAATCGTGATGTTTGGCAAAAATTAATGGTGGTACGCACCGCGGTCAGTAAAGAACTGGAAAAAAGTCGGGCTAAAGGCGATATAGGTGCCTCACTTAACGCGGAAGTGGAACTGTATTGCAGTCCTGAATTTTTGCAGGCGTTATCTTTACTTGGTGATGAGTTGCGGTTTATTTTCATCACATCAAAGGCAACTGCTTTTGGTGCCGATAGCACCCCAAACGATGCGGTGGCAACAGAAGTTGAAGGCGTTAAAGTGAAAATTATCGTGTCTGAGCATGCTAAATGTGTTCGTTGCTGGCATCAACGTCCTGATGTTGGTACCCACGAAGACCATCCGGAACTTTGTGGGCGTTGCATAGATAACATTGAAGGCGATGGCGAGCAAAGACATTATGCGTGAGTTGAGTATGTTGAAATGGTTATGGTTGTCGGTGCTGGCGTTAGCTTTAGATCAGGGGACTAAGTTATTGGTTGATAACACCATGCAACTCTATCAATCGATTCCAATAGTGCCGTATTTCAACCTAACTTATGTCCACAATACCGGGGCAGCGTTCAGTTTTTTAAGTGAAGCGGGCGGTTGGCAGCGATGGTTTTTTGCTGGACTTGCATTGGTTATCAGCGTGGTCATCACTGTTTGGATCGCGCGGTTAAAATCACATGAGACCTTGCTTGCAGTGGCGTTAGCCTTAGTGCTTGGTGGTGCAGTCGGCAATTTAATTGACCGGTTAGCATATGGCTACGTGATTGATTTTCTCGATGTGTATGTTGATGACTGGCATTGGCCGGCATTTAACATCGCCGATTCTGCAATTACTTTGGGTGTTGTGCTTATGTTGATAGAGTCTTTCGGGTTGACGCATCCTAGACCAAACGATTTGTCTCGCTCAACTCAATAAGCTGAATAATTTTGGCCAGTCAAACGATGCGCCGGGGTCTGTTTTTCGTCCAGGCGCAATATCGCTATGACCAACAATACGTTGTTTTGACAAAGTTGGATACTGGTCGAGTAAAACTTTTATCACCTCGGCCAACCGATAATATTGCTGATCGGTATAGGGAGTGTGTTCAGTGCCCTCCAGCTCTATGCCAATGGAAAAGTCGTTACAACTCTCACGTCCCTGGTAATGCGATTGTCCGGCATGCCACGCTCGCTGATCAAAAGGTACGTATTGCACAAAGTCTCCGTTGCGCCTAATCAGTAAGTGCGCCGACACTTTCAGTTGGCAAATGTCCTTGAAGTAAGGGTGATCGTCGTCATTGAGCTGATTGCAAAACAATTGATCGATATAGTGATGGCCAAATTCCCCGGGCGGTAGGCTAATGCAATGAATGACTGTCAAGGAAATATCATCGGGGTCTGGCCGGTGATCACAATTGGGGGAAGGGATGAGGGTAATATTGGTCAGCCAGTGTTGGATAATGTTCATGAGTAAACAGTCAAAGCCTAAAGAAATTTGATTTACTTCAAATCGTCTATTATTAGCTAATTAAATCGATAAGATTAAATTTTAAATCGCTGCAACTGCAATACTAAATAACAATGGATATTCAGCCAAAAGTAAACAATGCACAAATAAACAAAATTAAGGCGGCATTTCTGCAGTATTTTGCCACCTATCTGGACGGCTGCAGTACACGACTTGATTTTGAATTTGGTTTGCAGTTGGGTAAAGAGCGAGACAAGCTTTCTAAGGACCAATACAAAAAAATTACTGATTATCTGCGTGGCGCGCAACAGGATATCAGGCAGCAATATCTGCAAAAGATCAGCGTCGCATTTGACGAGTTGCAGCAACAAACCCTAAGTAAAACAACCAGTCAGGTACAGTGGAGCGCTGCCAAATTGCTGGATGATGAGTTTGTTAAAGAAGATTACGCCGTAAGCCAAATTATTCGCAACTGCGAGCACATATTTATCGAAGAGCTGAGCCTGTTTAATCAACAATTAGCCAGCCTGTTGGGTAAAAAAGTCATTTCCTCTGCGCAGAATCCAGCTTCCCCAGAAAACCTGCTACGAATTTTATTCGAAGTATTCAAGCCGCTAAAATTAAACACTGAATATCGACTTGCGTTGTATAACGTTTTTGACGCCAACGTTTTTAGTCAGCTGGGTTTTATTTACCGGGAGCTGCTGAAAAATTACTCGATTACTACGAAGGAACAAGTCGCCATTTTTGAAAATATCCGTTCAGAAATCAGTCCGGACACTATTCCCGGCAATTTCAAGATTGCCAATGACGTCTTTGAACCACTCCGACAAAAGCTTCAATACTGGCGTTCTGCGCAGTCGCCTTCTGCGTTCGATCTACTGGTAGATACCGGAAGTCCTATTTATGAACAGTTTGAACTCATAAATGCGCTGCAGGTATTGTCCTATGAAGGTCTTAAGCATGTAATGCAAGTTGACGCGTCGTTAAAACACCGATTGCTTCACAAGCTGGAAGCCCTCAACTTTAGTGGTGAAGCTCGACAGCTGAGCCAATCTGATCAAGATATTCTGGATTTTGTAGCGTTGATTTTTGCAAAAATAGGCCAGGAAGAGACGCTACCCAGTTCAGTAAAGTCAGCGATTGTGCGATTACAAATGCCAGTGGCAGGTGTGGCATTGCTTCAGCCAGATGTGTTGGTCGAGCCTCAAAGCCCGATCAGGCAATTGCTAGACAAACTTATTGCTACTGGCAGTTTGGTCAATGAAGATTCGTCAGCTGGACAAGCCATAATTGAGCAAATAGCTGATGTGGCAGACAAAATGACCACAGATAGTGGGTTTGACATAGCTAGCTGGGTGAACGTAGATAATAATTTTTCTACTTACCTAAATGCTCAACAACATCGCGCACAGCGTTACGAGGCGCATTACCTGGAGCTGATGCAGCAATCGGAAATGCCGCTTAAGGATAACGCCGAAGTAGCCATGATTATTGCTGATAGGTTAAACAATAAAATCTTGCCAGCTGCCATTAGCGATTTCCTGAGACAGGCCTGGTTACAGGTGTTGTTAGCAGCTTACCAGCACAAACAAGAACAGCCTGAGATATGGCAAAAGTATTTACAGACTCTGGACGATCTTATTTTCAGTGTATCGTTACCCAATGACGAACCGGCGAGACAACGCATACTTAATCTATTGCCAGGCCTGATTAAAGCATTGCGTCACGGCCTTAAACAAATTGCCCATGATAAAGTTGAACGTGGCCGTTTTTTTAAGGAACTTGCGGTGCTGCATGTATTGGTACTGGATAAAAAGTCGACCTCCAACGAGGTGATTGGCAACACCCCTGAAGATAGCTTAACAAAACTGTTGGTTGCAGACATCGAACCCTTTATGGAGCTCATCAAGCAATTACCGGAAGGCAGTTGGCTGGTGTTTGTTACTGATTCCTGCAAACATTGGGGTAAGCTGGCTTGGAAAAGCCAGGACTTACAACGATTATTGTTTCTGGATAAAGGCGGGGAAAAATTATTAGAGTGTGGGATGGCCGAGTTAGCCGAGCAATTACACACAGCCAAAGCCAGCCTTATTACCGTTAATCAACAACCTTTTACTGAACGTATCATTGCAAATTTAGCACCATGACTACACTCATAACTCAAATCCAAGCCTTTCTTGCAGAGGACATCGGTAACGGTGATATAACCGCCGCCATTATTCCCTCCACCATGACCGCAGAAGCCGAAGTCATTAGTCGAGAAAACATGGTGTTATGCGGGCAAACCTGGTTTGATAATGTATTTAAGGTGTTAGACGCGAATATTGTTGTTGACTGGTTGGTGGATGAGGGGTGCACTGTTAATGCAGGTTCTAGTTTATGCCGAATCAAAGGTCCGGCTCGTGGATTGCTAACAGGCGAGCGTACTGCGCTTAATTTATTGCAAACATTGTCCGCTACAGCAACTGTTGCTAGAGCCTATGCCCAGGCAGTTGCAGGTACGGGCTGTAAAGTTTTGGATACTCGCAAAACAATTCCCGGTCTAAGGCAAGCGCAAAAATATGCCGTTGCTTGCGGCGGTTGTTACAACCATCGCATTGGCTTATATGATGGTGTATTGATTAAAGAAAATCATATCATCGCCGCCGGTTCAATAGCTCAAGCAATACAGGCAGCTAGAGCGTTAACCTCAGTTGCGGTAGAAGTTGAAGTAGAATCTTTGTTAGAATTTAAAGAAGCCATCGCAGCCAAGCCCGATCGGATTATGCTCGATAATTTTAGCCTTGAAGAAATGCGCATAGCGGTTCAATTAGACCACGGAGAGATAGAGCTTGAAGCCTCAGGCAATATTGACCTCGACAACATACGAGCTGTTGCTGAAACCGGCGTTGATTACATTTCCATCGGCGCGTTGACTAAAAACATCAATGCTATCGATTTATCCATGCGGATTAAACTAGTGCATTAACTATGATCAAAAATATCGATGACGTATTTAAATCACTTACTCACGGCGTTTATGTGATTGGTGTGCGTGACGATGAACGGCAGAATGCCTTTACTGCTGCGTGGGTAATGCAAGTATCACACACGCCACCACTGCTGGCGTTTAGCATCAACCCCAAGCATTATTCTTACCAGCTGCTTAAGGCTGGAAAAATCTGCACAGTGAATGTATTAGCGGAAACTCAGATAGTTTTAGCTGAACATTTTGGTCAGTCTGGCAAAGACAAAATGGCAGATTTTCAGTGGCATCAAGATAAAACCGGCGCGCCGATTTTGTTGGCAAGTCTGGCATATTTTGATTGTCAGGTCAGTCACTTTACCGAAGCCGGCGATCACGTCATTGCCATCTGTGAAGTGCTTGGCGCAGCTCGGGTCAATCATGGAAGACCAATGCTTTACAGCCAGACTGGTGATCTTGATGGCAGCAGCGAATTGTATCTAGACTCACTATGAATGGAAATAACGGTCGATTACATTCATAGTGAGTTGGCCATTATTGTTTTCTGTGTGAACTCTATGGGATTTAGATTTTTCAGAATATGAAGATTGACATTTAAGTATGCAATAAAACAATTGGTTATATTTATTTTTTGAATCGTTAGGACAAAATCAAATGACAGAAAACACCTCTTTTATACCTTGTTACGACTTTTCACCGTCAGTAAATGCAGCCTATCTGAAAGAAATTATCCCCCTTATGGTGCGCCACAACGTTGGCGCTAATCCTATTAATTACGCCATTTGGTATGACTATGTTGCTGGTAACAACGCTAAATTAACTGAACTTGTTAATTCCATGATTAGCGAGCAGAAGGCCTTTGATAGTGAAACCAGTATTGAGCTCTACAAAAAACATGTTTGTAACGCCTCTCTTGAGTCATTTGAAAAAATTAATGACCAAATTCAAAAAGTAATTGCGCAAGCCACCAGCTCTATTAACGACACTTGTCATAAAGCAGAAGAAACTAACGATAGTTTTCAGAAAAAAACACTGGTTCTGGAAAATATCTCTGAGGCAACTGATATAAAAACTGTTTTGCAAGAGATCATTCAAGAAACCAAGTCTCTCGCTGAAACGAGTCACTTGATGCAAACAAAACTCAATGATGCCAATAAAGAAATGCAACAGTTGCGTTTAGAATTGGCCCAAGTTCGCCAAGCGGCAGTTACCGACGGATTAACCGGCTTATTAAATCGTCGCGCTTTTGACCAGACATTGGCTGAAATCATTGATGGTTCTGAATCCCATATGACGTGTTTGTCGATGCTCGATATTGATCATTTTAAGCGAGTCAATGATACCTACGGCCACACCGTTGGTGATAACGTGATCAAATACGTTGCGGCATTAATGAAAAAACATGCCGAAGATCACCATCATGTGGCCAGATATGGCGGCGAAGAATTGGCCATTATTATGCCGAATACCACTAAGGAAAAAGCCATAGAAATTTCCGAAATCATTCGAAGCTCCATGGAAAGTAGCCGCTTAAAACGCAAAGACAATAGCCAGCCCTTGAACACAATTACCCTTTCAATTGGCATTGCTCAATTGCAAGCGGGCGATGATGCAGAAAGTTTTATCGTCCGTGCTGACACTGCACTGTATAAGGCAAAAGAAACCGGCCGAAATAAAGTCGTCCATGACCATAGCAATTAAGAAAGCTGCGGATTCAGTTTTTTATTAATTAATGACGCTGAAATTGTCTTTTATCAAAGCTGAGCCACAAGATGCGGAGCAGCTTGCCGCCTTAATAAATTCGGCTTATCGGGGCGAAGCCAGCAAACAAGGGTGGACCACCGAAGCCGACTTGTTAGATGGATACCGAACAAACACGGCAGAGCTCGCACGTTTGTTAGCAAGTGATGATTCAATGATTCTGCTGTGTAAAAATAGCGAACAACTGATCGGATCAATACATCTGCAAAAAAAACAAGAAAAGGTTTATTTCGGAATGCTGGCAGTTAGGCCGGCCTTACAAGGGCGCGGGATAGGTAAGCAATTGCTATTTGCTGCTGAACTGGCCGCTCAGCAAATTTGGTCAGTGAGCACATTTGTCATGGCGGTGATTACCTCTCGGCACGAACTGATTGCCTTTTATGAGCGACGAGGTTACCGGCGTACCGGAGCGATCATTGACTTTCCTTTGAATCCGGAGTTATGGACGGCCAAGGTGTCAGGCTTGCAATTGGAACTTCTGGAGAAGACGCTCTAATTCTTTTGTCAAAGGGTTTCCATATATTAGTCAAGATGGCAAATCCTCTGTCGGCAGCACAAAAGATCTTGGTTTAAAAGCGAAGTCTCGTGCTGCTTCGGTGTGGTCAAACACCAAATCCTGATTCATGCGCTCGGCCATGGCAGCAGACCAATTTTGATATCGCGGCAAGTAGCGCAGCAAAGTTACTGCTAAACGGAAAGTCCACAACGGCACTGTCAGCAAACGCGGGCGGCGGTTAAGTGATATAAATACTCGGGTAACCATGTTGCGATAACTGAGTGTCTCGCCGCCGGAAATGTTATAGGCCCTATTTACTGGACAAGATGCCTCTATAGTCGCCAGACACGCACTCGCGACATCTGCAGCGTGGATAGGCTGGCGAAGGCCGCTTGCTTTGCCAAACAAAGGAAAGAAACCAAAACGACGGATGAAGCGTGTTATCTCGGCAATATTTTTGTCTTGTCCAAAACCATAAATCAGCGTGGGGCGCAGAATCACCCATTCCACACAAGTCCTCTCTGCCCACTCTTGCACACGGGCTTCTGCATTTGCAATCTGGAGAGCAGTGGCTTGTTCTTCTGGATCAGTGGATTCATTCTTGGTAAAACGGCTGGTAGACGATAGTACGACGACCCGACGCGCACCATGAACTTCAAAAAAACTAAAATAATCAGGTAACACCCAGATGGGCGCTAGGCAAATCCAATTGGGGATGACATCTGCTGACTTTTGGAGGGCTGGCGACAGTGAAATTGATTCAGGCATTGGCAATCGTTGCCATTGCAGTCCCTTGCCAGGCTGTTCATCGGTACTCCTTGAACATGCAGTTATCAGCCAACCGGTCTCATTCAACAGCGGCAGTAGGCATGTCCCAACCAAACTGGTTGCGCCAAGGATACCTATACGGTTTTGTGGAAGTTCTTTAACCTCCGAGAAAGGCTTCTGCCTGGATTCGCTCACCGGATTATTGTTTTTAGAAAATTGATAAGGCGCTTAACTAGGGGAAAAATAAACGCAGTCATCTGCTACCACTTAAGTTTTAATGCACGGCCGACATGTCTGGCCGAGTAGTAAGTGGCTACTAAGAAAAATCGTAGCCATACCCCAATACCAACTAGCCACATCAATGCTCCAGGATATTGATGGCGAAAAAACTTACGGTAAAACCGCTGCATTCCCTTATGCTTGTGCCATTCGACAAAAACCGGCCGACTTCTACCGCATATCCCCAATGCATGGGTGATTTGTGCTGACGGGACGAACAGAATCGTCCAGCCTTTTTGGCGGAAGCGCATACACCAGTCCAGATCTTCGCAATGTAAAAAATAACTTTCGTCCCATTCGCCAACATCCAGCATTGCTTCACGTTTAACCATCATACAAGCACCAGAAATTGCTTCCACTTCGATGGCGTGGTCTGGTAAAGGTTGTTTGTGCAAGTTAAAATCAAAAAATAAACGTGGCCAACGGTCCGAAAAACGCGCTAATCCAAATGCGCGCACAAAAGAACGCCACGGGGTGGGAACAGCCCTGCGGCCACCAGCTTGTTCGGTGCCGTCCGGATTAACAAGCAAGCCCCCTGCCATACCCACTAAGGCATCACCAGCTCGGGCATTGTTTCCGAAGGCATTCAACAATTGCACCAAAGCTTCCGGTTTGAATGAGCAGTCTGGATTAAGAAACAGCAGGAATGGAGCGGAAGCACAAGCAGTTCCCTTATTACAAGCCGCAGCGAAACCAACGTTGGCTGAGTTTCTAATTATTTGTACGCAAGGTAAGCCCATCAAGGAATTTAAACTGTTGTCGGTTGATGCGTTATCAACCACGATTATTTCGATGTCTAATGGACAATTCAGCAACGAATCGACACAACTACGCAGCAACTTACCAGCGTTGTAATTGACGATGATTGTTGAGATGACAGCACTCATTTTGTTTTTATGCCCAGTTTTGATTTAATTATCCGCTTATCTAACTGTTGCCAAATTTCAGCAATTGAAGCAACCCTTGCGCTTTGAATAAGTTGACGCTTGCACCACATTTTCGGCAAGCCCAATATTGCATCCCGTTTAGCCCTCCAAAGCACACTGCCTTGACCATGCATTGCGAACCAAATAATGCTCACTAGATTCAACGCTAAATGTAATGGTAGCAACAACCAAAATAAGATTCCCGGCATATCTTTTACGAAGGTCCACACCAAATTACGATGTCCATGATACACAGAAAAGTCGCTGTGTTGTCCACCAGTTGTGCCTGATCCGACATGTTGTGCTACTGACTGGGGCACATATAGACAGCGATATCCCGCTAGCCGCAAACGAAAACCGAGATCTACATCTTCCACATAGCAGAAATAGTCTTCGTCGAAGCCACCGATTTCACGCAAAGCGCTATGTCGATAAAGAGCTGCCGCCGCGCAGGGTGAAAATACTTCACGCTCACTTTCCGGTGCAGTCGTAACAGATGCGCCATGCCACATGCGCCAGACCAAGCCGCTTATATGGTAAGCATCACCGGCGCCATCCATTATCTCTGGATTGCTTGAATTTACCAGTTTGCTGGCGAACATGTCGAACGCCGGATTATTTTCCGTGGCAATTAACAGTGCTTCCAGCCAGCGAGGTTCCGCGAACGCATCAGGGTTTAGTAATGCAATCCATTTAGACTCGGTCGATGCTGCGTTGATTGCCAAGTTGTTGGCGCGCGCAAAACCGCTATTGTCATTCTGCTCTATCAACCGCACGAAGGGGAATTGCCGCGCGATTTCAACCGATTCATCGGTACTTGCGTTGTCTACTAGAATGATCTCGTGCGGCTGGATTGTCTGAGCCATCAATGCAGTTATGCATTGCTCAAGAAATTGTTTACCGTTCCAATTGACGATTACTACAGTAACTTTTGATCTTGAGTTACTCAAACGTCGTTTATCCTCGTGACTGCCGATTCCTTCCACAACGAGATGCCTTCCTTTAACGAGTGAATTTTGTGTGTTGCTGCATTGGACAGAAGTTTCTCTTGCCCATCATCTGTCAAATAATGGCATCTTATCCCGATACCCGCATTTTTGGCCGCCTGCATGTCTGAATCTTTATCTCCGATCATAATCGAATGTTCCAGGTCGAGCCCGAATTTTTCTGCTGCACGCAATAACATTCCGGGATTGGGTTTACGATCAAACGAGTCTTTCTTGTAATGCCCGATACCGTGCTCAGGATGATATGGGCAATAGAAAAAGTCAGTGATTGGCGCATCTTCGAGCTCAAATTGCTTACACATCCATTCTGTCAGTGTGAAAAAGTCTTGTTTTGAGTAATAGCCTCGTCCGATTCCCGCCTGATTAGTTACTACGATCAAAAGATAGCCAGAGCGTTTAGCCGCCCGGCAGAGATCGAAAATGCCATCAATGAATCGAAATTTTTCTGTGCTCGATGTGTAACCTGCGTCATGGTTAATGACCCCGTCACGATCAAGAAAAAGCGCACTTACCACAGACTAGTTACAATCCTAAAAGTTCTGTTTGTGCTAATGCATAGTCATCTGGCACGCCGATATCAAGAAAACGGCCATGCGTGATGAATCCATCGAACCGGATTTGTTGCAGATGTTTTATAAAAAACTCGGTCTCAATGGAAAAAGGCTGACCCAAAGTAAATTCATCAAGTGCATGTTTTGGCAAAATATAGCAGCCGGCATTGATTAAGCCGGGGCCCTCCATTCCTTTCTCAAGGAAGGCGGTGATTGCCCCGTCATGCATCTCCACTCTACCGAAACGTGTTGTGTCGGAAACCTCACGAACCACGATGGTCGGATGGCGTCTTGCTCGCCATAATTGTTCCAATTCTTCAGCCTCGATATCAAGGTAGGTGTCGCCGTTAAATATGAAAACATGATCGGTTAAGCAATGGGGTAAGGCTGCGCGAATTGCTCCGCCTGTACCCAATGGCTGGGACTCCACTTCATACACTAGCTCCATACCCAAATAACGGTCACCAAAATGCGCGATAACTTTCTCAGCCATAAAACCAAGGGAAAGCATAATCCGTTTGAAACCTTTCCGGGCAAGTGTGGAAAGCAACAACTCCATGAACGGACGTCCGGCAATAGGTGCCATTGGTTTTGGCAGGTCAGGGACAACCTCACGAAGTCGTGTGCCGAAGCCGCCAGCAAGCACAATGGCCTCCATCAACTTGGTCTCTTAAATAAAGATTGTTCGACTAAACCACACAAAATATGACCAATTACCAAATGCCCCTCCTGAATTTTTGGGGTATCGTCAGAAGGTACTTCAATCAGATGGTCACAAAGCTTTTTCATGGGGCCGCCACGATTGCCAGTCAGTCCAATGCTTATTAACCCGCGTGTACGGGCTTCTTCCAAGGCAAGTAGCACATTCTGAGATGTGCCCGAGGTAGAATAACCAATGAACACATCGCCTTTTTTACCATGAGCCTGCACTTGACGGGCAAACAGCTTTTCAAACCCGTAATCGTTACCAATGCTCGTTAAAATTGAGGTGTCGCAGGTTAAGGCAATAGCGGCCAAAGCTGGGCGATCAAATTCAAACCGGCTGACGAATTCACCGGCAATGTGTTGAGCGTCGGCAGCACTGCCGCCGTTGCCTGCAAGCAGTATCTTACCTCCTGCTTGCAAGCAAGAGATGCATGCTTGCGCAGACTGCTTTACCTGTAACAACAGCGCATCATCAGCCAGCATGGCGGACATCACTCGCTGCGCCTCAGCAACCTGTGCAGAAATATAATTCTTCATCCAACTCTCCATGCCTGCGAGCCATATTTGGTGAAGTGGCAGTTACTCAGCTGGCCATTAAACTTTCTTAGTGCTCTAGTAATATCCATACGCTTTTCAGGTGGCATAAAAAACATCATAAAGCCGCCTCCGCCTGCGCCAGAAACTTTTCCCGCCAATGCGCCTGCATCAATAGCTGCATTATAAATTTCATCAATGTGCAGATTAGAGACTGTTTTAGCCGAACGTTTCTTATTACTCCATCCTTGTCGCATAGAGTCAACTATTCCATCAAAATCGCCTCTGAGTAGACACTCTTTCATAATCAGTGCTTCGCGCTTAATACCATGCATTGCTTCCAAAGCCTCTTCGGAACCTGATTGTATGTTAGTGCTTTGGTCGGCAATAATCTTAGCGGACTCACGCGAAACGCCGGTGTAAAACAACAGCAGGGATGCTTCCAATTCGCAGATAATCCAGTTCTTAATGCGCAATGGATTGATTACTGCGCGATCGTCAGCATAGAACTCCATGAAATTGAAGCCACCAAAGGTTGCGGAATACTGATCTTGCCTGCCACCTTGTAAGGCGCAATCCAAGCGCTCTATCTTAAATGCCAAATGGGCAATGGTGTAATCATCCAGAGGAAGATTAAGAAACTCAGCAAAGCAGCGAATCATTACCACTACCAATGTGGATGACGAACCCAGACCAGAGCCTGCTGGTGCATCGCAAAATGTACTGAGTTCCAAAGGAATAGGTTCTCCTCCGTTGTAATGTTTAATCATATGGTTATAAACGGCTTTATGAAGATCGAGCTTGCCGTTTAACGCTAACGGCTCGGCAAGTGCTTTCACCTTTTCGGACTGTTGATCGGTAGCAACAAAACGAATAACTGGCTCATCCAGAGTCTTGATAACCGCATAGGCATAGCGGTCGATTGTGGCGTTGAGCACGAAGCCGCCGTGAATATCGCAATACGGTGAAACATCAGTGCCGCCACCGGCGAGACCAAGGCGAAGAGGGGCTCGAGCGCGAATAATCATGTTGCTGATTCCACCTTATAATGTTGAATCATTGTCGAATGGAGTACGCCCCTCATTAGACTGTTTCATCATCTGCATATCATCCTTGTATTGGTTAAGATGCAATCGCACCTCTCGCTCTGGTTGCTGTGTTGATCTCAGCCATCGCCCACCGACCTCAACCTCAACTGCCTGGCGCTTGCGAATGACCAGCTCAATACCACACTCTGCAACGGGAGTCAGGGTCTGATCGAAGCGAGGTAGGTCAAAGCGATAATTTGCAGAAAGCTGCTCGATCCTGACTACTTCCGCGGCTGACCCAAGTTCGCGAACTATATCTAGTAGATTTATAGAACGGTTACTCCACGATTTCGTCTTGAAAATTGTGAATGTCCACTTGTGGTCACGGTTAAAGGTGCTGGGAAATATCCCTTGCTCGTACAAGTCCTCATCCGGCACGGTGATTACCAAATAGCCACCTTCGCGCACTACACGGAACCAGTTGCGCAATCCCTCGGCGGGGTCTACTAGATGCTCCAGACAATGACTGCTGTGCACAAAATCGAGAGAGCCTTCCTCAACCCCATTGAGAAATTGGGCGTCGCCATCTTCCCAGTCCCATGTTTTTATGCTTTTTATGAGTGGGAAAAGTTCTTTGTACAGCAGCAATGGATCGGGTTTCCCCCCAATATCTAGGCCGTCATTGACGAAATATTTCCGCAAAAAGTTTGAGTCGGCGAGTCGTCGCTGTATGGACTTGCTGCATTCTTTCATAGTTTCTCCATAAAATTTAGAAATTTCCAATAGAATCCGATTTACATCAGCTAAAGCAGATAACTAAACGACTAACTTTTGAATAAGTAATAATCGACAAGCTTTAATTGCTCTAAAGTTCTTCAAACCATCTGATATGTTAACAATGGCAGCAAATTCTCAATTATCAGCTGGTAAAAAAAGCCGTGGGTTTGAATATCCAAGCCACTGACCACTAGTATTGCTGCCAGTTGGCTCTGCAGCAAACACCAGCGAGATTCGTTTACCTGTATATGCAGCCAAAGATAATGAAATCGGAGAAAAATTAAGCTTCTCTCCCATCAGAGGTGGACTCATTTCGCGCGAAAAAAGGATCTCTTGCTTAGCCGTACCGTTATTAGCTACATACACCACGGCTCTTGCTGGTTCTGCAGGATAAATCATGCTTAAACCAAAACGCAACTGTGTGCCTGGTTCGATCAATACATTATCAAATCGGTATGAGAAGCCCGAAATGACTGTCATAGTATTTTCAATTCCAAACACAGAAGGCCAATCCAAAACAAGAACCCCGCTTCCAGTAGGAGTGCCAACTTTGGCTGAATTGTTAATATTCCCATTTGGAAAAGCTTTTATAAAATCAAAAGAAACCTTACCGAGTTGGGATTGTAAACGCGACTGCCACTCATTGGTTATATCTGAAAGCTGCCCAGAAGATCGCTCAGAGAATACACGTAAACTGGAGTCATATTTTGCCTCTTTTGTGATGTCGTTTAGCGTGACACATTTGACTTTACGTGCCTGTCCACCATAAATGCGAAAAAAGCCACCATTTTGAAGTGACCACACGCAATCATTAGGCTGAGACGCTAAATCTATATCCCATAATTGTCCTGGGTATTTATCAACAATATCCCGCTTGGCCATCTCAGCGAAGCGTGCGGATGAAACAAAGAACACTTGGTTAAAATGCTTAAAAATAACAGAATCAATTAGAATTGATGACGCAGCGAGAATTACAATCAGTAGCTGAATTGGAAAGTTATCCTTGTTTTTATGTTGGCCAACCGCCCATGCACTGACAAGCAGCATCAAAATAAACGGGCTAAGTAGCCAACGCTGTTCGAGTCTGATTGTTGAAATGGGGGGTATTAACAATAAAAGAGCCAATGCAATCAATAGAATCGGCCATCGAATCAATGTCCAAACGGGAGTTGATATTGGTTGATTTTGCTTATAAAGAGTTGCGCTTACACCCAGGAAAATAGACAAAAAAAGTGTAATTGCGAGCGTTGACGCTAGTATCCATGCAGGATACCAAGGTAATGAAGTCAGCTTAACGGCTACAAGATATTCTGGTCCTTCATTAAACCCGGCTATTGAGACAATAGCCTGACTTAAATGCGCCAGTGTTCTTCCGAAATCGAAAGCTATTTGAGTACCATCTGTTCCCAACAAAAATGGTGTATGTAATATTGCAATTTTGTAAGCAACATTAAAAACAGGAATAGCCACGCAGGCTGATACAAGAGCTAAGATTTGTTTTTTCGGTAATACTTGAAAATTTGGTAGAAAAACAAAAGCAGCTCCAAGCCAGGCAAAAATAACGATGTAACGTTCATGGCAATGAATCAGGAAAAACGAAAGTAAAATACCAATCCAGCCCCACCAGGCAGGGTTTTTCTGACGATTATCGGCACGAATTATGGCATAAATTACCCCGAGAAATAATATCAGAGCGACTCCCTCGACCGCCCCCCCAACCATTTGAGTCACTTGATAGACAGCAAATCGCGAAGTGGCAAATGCGATGGCAATGCTTAATGCTACAAGCAAACTATTTTTACTTAAACGATAGGCAATTACAAAAACTAGAGTTGCACTTACAGCATGCAACAAGATATTCACCGCCAAGTAATGAGTAATTGCGGTATCAAACAAATTTAGAAGCAAAAATTCAAAACCAAATGCAACAGGGCGGAACTTGTCCTGGCAAGTCGTTGTGAGCAGTTGAGATGGGGTACCGCCGCATTGTCCATCCTTTAACGACAAGAGTGTGAATAAATCATCTCCAAAAAACACATTTGGCATCAATGGCCAATAACGCCATGCAGCGGCAATTACAACAATCAAGAAAACCAAAGGTACTTGGATTTTTGAGTTATGCAATTTATTGAAAACTAAGATTTTATTAGTCATATAACTGAAGCTTAAGCCTTACAGATAATCACTACATTCCAACAAAGCAGACGCAACGGTGGTATAAGCCACAGTAAAAGACGATCCAATTTTTCTAAAGGGGTATAAAGCCAACGCCATTTTTCACCTTCATGGACGACAACCTTCCAAAACCTTTCTTTGTTCGGGTTACGGCGCTGAGCCAGAACCATAATGACGAAAATAATTAGTGTGGATAACCAAAAGTATTTTGTTTCAACGTTTTTAAAATTTTCGTGAAATAGCTTAATGTCATTCCATTTTAATGGGTGTTCATCGGGTGTGCGGACATCGGTCGCTATTGCACGATAAGCATTTATAGCGGGGTTATAAGCAAGGGGATCCCATGTTACAAACATTCCGTCAGCAGCAAGATGAGGTTTAATGCGGGTAATTGTTTCTTTAATATCAACATGGTGCAGCAAATTTCCCGCATAAATAATGTCAAATTTAGCGTCTGGCGGCAACTGCATGTCTTCGGCGGATGCAACGTGTTGTTTAACGTTAACGTTATTCGCCTTTGCTAGTCGACTGGTTGCATCCAACATACCTTGTGAAAGATCTGACGATGTCACTTCTGCACCCAATATAGCGAAATAAACACTGGCTTCTCCAAGACCGCAGCCAACATCCAGCAAACGTTTGCCTTTTAAATTGCCGAGACGCTGAGTGATGTAGCGCATTTCAGGGGAAGTGCAGGCTTCATTGGCTGCACGTACATCGATGTTCTCAACGTCTTCGCTATCAGCCCATGCATCGTGAAATTCACGCTCAACTTGTATTCGTTCATCGTGAAGAGTTTGGACGTTATCCTTTTTTTTATAACCCGCTGATTCAGCCACACGCATAACGATTTCCTTAAAATAAATATCGTTTTTAATCTTGATTGGGTCTTCAGAGTTTATAAGGCCGGTTTCTTGCTGGTAAACGACTTCCTTTTCACTATCGCCGCGTAAATAAAAGCGGGCTTCATCCAAGGGGAATTTTAGGTGGCCAGGACTGGGAAGTTGCCATGCAATGTGTGCTTCTGCTTTCTCGTAGCTAAATTCGATGCTTCGCACGAAATCATTCCAACTTGGATGGTTTATGTTTTCGGCTTGATAAGATGTGGCTTGCGCAGCGATGAGAAACCGGTATTTAAAACTCTCGAATTTAATTTTTTTAGCCATTTACAATCTCAATTCTTTTACTAGTATTTTGGCGTGATTGCGGGCGTTCACGAGGTTCGCTACGGATTTTTTCCGCCAATTCAAGTAACTGCTCATAAGTCAACGGCCAGTTTTTTTCTGGTGGTGATGTGAGGAAGGTACCCACTCGTTGTAATTTGGCCGCCATATAACGCATAGAAATAGTCATTTCTGGATAACTGCCATACATGCAACCATCACACGCACGAGTTACCTGAGCAACTTCCTCGCGCCATGCTTTGTTACGATATGTTTTGGGGAAGTTGCTTTCATAGGCAGGGTAACTGTTACCTAGCCGGTGATCGCAACAAGGTGCAAACTCGCCATTGGGTAGTAGCGCGAAATAGAGATTGGGTGTATCACAAACATTGTTGTTATGGCTGCGCCAAGTAATCGCCTCATCACGAACAAACCGCTTAATGTCGTCCAAATACTGATCACTATCAAATAACAAGAAGCCCTCTTTGCGCATTTTTCTTACGCGTTCGATAACAGCATCTACGACCGGCAGCTCATCTGTTTTAAAGCGCAATGACTGATCAAAGGTGCGAAATCCACGAGGATGAGCATAATCGCTGACATGCACAGGAACTAACGATGCAAACCAAGAAATTGCGGACCCGAATCGGACAACATCTTCAATATCGCCCATATTTTGGGGCTGTAACACACATCCCAACGATGCAAAACTACCCTCAATAGGCAGGTATTTTGTGAATAGCGCCATAGCCTTCAATGCCTGGTGCCAAGATTTGTTAAAATCCCCGTTGATTTTATCCTGCATCGCGGGTTGTAACGAATCCAAAGAAATCGATATATCCTTGCCACCGGCCTCTACAGCTCGCGCTATCTGTTCTTCAGATGCGTATCCGTTGGTTTGCATACGCACATGGACGCCACGAGATTCAAAAGCTTGGATGATTTCAGGTAAGTCTTTGCGAGCGAAGGGTTCTCCGCCGGTTAGTAAAACAATGGCTACACCCATCTTGGCAAAATTGTCTGCAATGCGCTTAATTTCATCAAGAGTGCACTCTCGCACATCAGAGTTTGCATAGATGATATTGCATTGTTCACAGGTCAAATTGCAGCGGGCGGTGACATAAAATTGCACATAGACTGGCGCATCTTGAAACAATGCCGCCTTTGCTAATGTTATTTTCGATAAACTAGAAAACATCTTATTTTTTCCTAAAAAAAACAGCACGAATTACAAAATTCAGCATGAAAGTTATACCGTTAGCCAGTAATTTTGCTCCGTATGGATTTATTGAGAATGAATTAACTAACAGCCACAACAAACCCATCCCAATTCCTAGCATTGCCCCATTTACTGCAAATGTTAGCGGTAAATCCGTACTCAACTTAAAACGGCTATTTGTGAAAACAAACCTTCGAATAAGCAGGAGATTTACAATTACCCCTACAGAAAAACCTGCAGCATTGGCCCAATAAATAGATAGGTCATACATAACCAAGGCTGCATATATCGAAAAATCTATGCAATAGCCACAGACAACAGCAAAAAAATAACGTAGCGGCGCTTTATAGATTGATGGTTTCATTAATTAGATAAAGCGGCCTATCCTTAATTTCTTCAAATATGCGAGCGATGTATTCTCCTATAACGCCAATCAATAGGATTTGCACTCCACTAAACAAGACGATAGATAGCAATACTGCAGTTAATCCTGGTACAAGTGTGTTTGTAAAAAACTTCAAATACAACATATAAGCTCCTCCAGCAAGTCCTGCAAATATCGTCAGCAAACCAAAGTGTATCGCCATGGTCAGTGGCTTGCTAGAAAAAGACAAGATCGCGTTTATCGCAAATGCCATCATTTTTCTAAATGGATATTTTGTCTCCCCAGCAAAACGTTCTGCACGGTCATATTCTAATGGTGTCGCTCTATAGCCAAGCCAAGGTACCATGCCACGCACGAAGCGATGACGTTCGCGAAGTTGCTTGAATGACTCTACAACTTTGCGAGACATCAAGCGAAAATCTCCGGTATCAGGGGGAATATCAATTTCGCACATATAATTTAACAGGCGGTAGAAAGTCGCTGCAGTTGCCTTCTTAAATATAGTTTCGCCAGCACGGCTCCGACGTTTGCCATACACAACATCGAATCCGGTCAATGCCATCCGGTACATATCTGCAATCAGTTCTGGCGGGTCTTGTAGATCAGCATCTATTACTGCTACATAGTCGCCTTCCACCAAGTCAATTCCTGCTGTTATAGCAATTTGATGACCAAAATTGCGACTAAAAGAAATTACCTTCACGTTAGGATTTTGCTCGGCAACGCTTCGCAAATAAAATAATGATCCATCCTTAGAGCCATCATCTACAAAAACCAACTCGACATCAATTTCATGAGCGAGATTGTCTCGCAACTTTTGAAGCCGATTTACTGTTTCATTGATTGATTCTTCCTCGTTATATACAGGAACAACAATGCTCAGTAAGTTTTTTTCTAGGGGCATGTAGTGAAACCTCCTGACTCATAAATGAATGGCAACTCAAAAAATCCGATTTGATCATGCTCAAAGACATGTTTTTTAAGGGCAGTGTATTTGGACAATTTAAAAAATAATTGCACGTATCATTAGGTGACCATACTCCGAAGATGCATAAACATACTCACTGAAATTTGTGAACACCAACTATTCATTAGAAGATGGTCTGCTGAAAATATCCACTAACTGAGCGCTAGTAAGGAGTTTATTGGTACTCATTCCACTCTGACAGAACGAGTTGGATCAATTTCACGGGAATAATACGGAGTGCAATGTAATTTTTTAACGAAAATTGCCATCATATGAGTTGGCGTTAATGTGCCGTTGGCAAGACCAGCTTCATCTTCTGTATGCACTCTATCGATAAAATCTCTGTCCCATTCGGATTCTCGATTGAAATTGTGACCAAAGCATCGATCCACAAAAATATCTATTGCACTTCCAAAACCGATGAATTTTTCGCACTGGAATCGCTGTAATAGCAAAGGCAGAACATCTTGTGCTCGAACTCCTTCAAAACCCTCTTTACTGCAATCCCAATTGTCGTATTTTTTCTCAAGCCTATTTAGTAGCACGTTAAATTTATAACTCTCTGGCAACTCTTTCCAAAACTTATTGACGATTTTTAAAGATTCTGGCCAACGCTGATGACCATTTCGCCCAATCATGTCGCTAATTATAAAACTACCATTGGCATGAAGAGCATTACTAATTTGGTCAAACAAGTGTTCGAGTCGTGTTACATGATGCAGAGACTGGTTGGCAATGACGCCATCATATTTTTTTCTTGCAACCCAAGTATTGAAATCGGCCTCCACAAAACTCATGTTGTCTAGCACACCGTTTTCTTTGGCAATCTCTTTACCACGATCAAGCATCACTGGATTGATTTCAAGACACTCAAGAATAAAGTCATTAAAACCAGAATTGACTAAATTCTTTGCGACGGACACTTCCAAATCGCAATTCCCCGCACCAACACTTATAAAGGTCGCAATTGCGCTACCGGTTCGATTTTTTGCTTCAAATAAATTAGAAGAGAAAAACTGGGCTATCGTACTAAATCCAGCGTCTTTGAATATTGGTGCCAAGTATTTATTAGACCAATAATGATAAATATCTGGAAGGTCGTGAACGTTTACTTGTTTTTCGTATATTGCTAACTCCTGCTGAATTTTTTTTTGGTAGGCTTCGTCAATATTGTTAGTTGAGGATTGCTGCGTTTTCTTGTCGACATCGGTTAGTACATTAGAATCGGGAGCATAAAGAGTTAATGGCTTATTATTTCGAATAACCTTGATACTCAATCCAGAGAGAATATCAGCCAATATTCTGAATGCCGCCTCAGCTCCCCAAGAGTTTTCCGCAAAAGTTAATCCATTTTGGCTGATTTTCTCCCATAGGACTTCATCTTGATAAATTTTTACAACAGCATCGGCTAATGCTTTAGCCCCCTCTGCAACCAAAATATTTTCACCATCGGTTAACAACATACCTTCTGCAGCCAGCGGTGTGGCGACAACCGGTAAACCTACGGCTATCGCTGATCCGATTTTACCTTTAATGCCCGCACCGAAGCGCAGCGGGGCAACCGAGACACGCATTTTGTCAAGCAGTGGCGTCAGGTCTTCGACAAAACCTGTGATTATGATGTCTTCCGATGCCAATGCTTGTATATCGGCGGGCGGCTTGCTGCCAACAGCATAGAAGCGGACACCAGGTAGCTGTTTGCGTAGCAAGGGCATTACTTCTGTGACGAAATAATGCACCGCATCGACGTTCGGAGTGTGCTGATAGCCGCCTACAAAAACAATGTCTCTGCGCTCTGAAAAAGATATACTCGTCCCCTGCACATTCATAATCAATGGGAATACATGAAGTATGGCATCAGGCAATTCAGCGTGCAGAAGTTCAAACTCGGCGGTGCTATGCACAATTGAAGCGTCGGATGCACGGATGGCTGCCAGCTCGCACTGTTTCATTTTGTCAGCTTCTTTTTGTTTGACTTTATCTGATTGAAGCTCTGCTTCGCGTGACATTCGCAAAAAGTGCAAGTCTACCGTGTGATAGAGCACTTTGGCTTTGGGGCAAAACTTGCGAATCATTTTTAAGTGGCGCGTCACCACTCCTGGGCGGAACAGGAATGCTAAGTCATAGCGGTCGCCGCAATCTTTTACGTGCTGTTCAACGTTAGTGACAAAAGGTGCGTACAACACCTCAATACCAGCTCGTTGCAGTTCCGTAGTGTATTCAGGCATATAGAGAAAGTTGTCTTCAGGGATAAATGTCACCTGAAAATCCATCTCACGTAGCAACAGTATTAAGTTGAGTACTGTAATGGAGCCTGCATCCTGGTTCGGAGTGGGGGTACAGTGATCAATCACCAGAGCGCGTCGTGTTGCCCGACGATCTTTGGCATTATCTGCATCCATGCCGGCAGGTTGATGGGTTTGTAGGTGCTCTTTCCAACGATCAAAGAGTTTTTTGCTGTTTTCAATTTGATAGGCTTTTGTGCCTTGTGATGTGTCGGTGCCTGACGTCACTCCCTCATAATGAATCACTGTAGACAACGGTTGATAAATCACACGATAGTCACGGGCTCGGATTTTTAATGCAAGGTCTGAATCTTCGCAGTAGGCAGGTAAATATTGTTCGTCAAAACCACCCAATTCTGTAAACAACACCTTGGGAACCATGATGGATGCACCTGAGCAATAATCTACTTCTCTGGCATAGTTATAAATGGGAAGGAGTGGGTCTTGGAACCGCCCAAAGTTCCAAGCGCTGCCATCTTGCCAGATTATGCCTCCAGCTTCTTGTAATCTGCCATCTGGATAAATCAGCTTGGAGCCTACTAATCCGGTTTTCGGGAATTCTTGGAAGGTTCGCACCAGTTCATCCATCCAGCCCAAAGTAACTTCAGTGTCATTATTCAGGAAGTAAAGATATTCGCCGTTGGCCGCATTAGCCCCGACGTTGCAAGAACGAATGAAACCTTGATTTTGTTCGTTGCATATTAGACGGATGCCGTTTACGTTGCTCAATATATTCGCTGAATTATCAGGTGAGCAATCATCTACGACGATGATTTCGAAACTGCTCTGCGGAAGATTTATCGCAATTGAAGCTAGGCAGCGTAAAGTGTAATCGACCTTTCCGTAGATTGGAATAATGACAGAAACTAGCGGATTTTTTGATAGAGGTATCACTATAGAGCTAGCATAGTCGGAAGAGAATGCTGAGTCTTGCTCCGAGATTTCGTGAGTTGTGTCTTTGTGTGTATTTGATGTCGGGATACTCAACACCGGAATAGTTGTTTGATGGCTACCGCTTCTTAATAGAATTCCTGGAAAATATTTTGCAAGGAAGTTTCGATGTAACGCTTTTGTTTGGTAGTCCAGTGGAAGCGCTTGATAGATAGGCTTAATTATCCGAAGAGTTTCCGTTACGTAGCGTTTTGTTTGTTGCTTTGGCGTTGAAACCCATCGCCGCGCTTCGCGTAGCGGCAAAGTGAGTCGCCAAGAATTGCTTTTGGTAATTATCAGTAATCGGGTGCGTTCTTCCTTGAGTTCTAGGTCTAATCGCAAGGCCCATTCACCTCTTCTAACTGTTTCGTCCGAAAGGGTAGCGATATGCCCGTCGTGTTCAGCCAAAGTTTGATTCAGATCATCAATCTGCCTATCTCGCTCTGCTATGGCCTTGTTGAAGTTAGAGATTTGTTCATCGCGCTCGGCTAGGGCCTGGTTAATGTTGGTGACCTGTTCATTGAGTTCAGTCACCGTTTGATTCAGACTGCCGAATTGCTCATCGCGTTCTGCTAAGGCTTGGTTGACGTTGGCGATATGCTCATCGCGTTCGGCCAGGGTTTGGTTGACATTGGCGATTTGCTCATCGCGTTCAGCCAGAGTTTGGTTGGCGTTGGCGATTTGTTCATCGCGTTCGGCTAGGGTTTGGTTGACGTTGGCGATATGCTCATCGCGTTCAGCCAGAGTTTGGTTGACGTTGGCGATTTGCTCATCGCGTTCAGCCAGGGTTTGGTTGACGTTGGCGATTTGCTCATCGCGTTCGGCCAGGGTTTGGTTGGCGTTGGCGATTTGCTCATCGCGTTCAGCCAGGGTTTGGTTGACGTTGGCGATTTGCTCATCACGCTCAGCCACCACACCGTTGAGGTTGTAAATAGCCTCAGCAGAGAGTCGGCTGCTAGATAGCAATACCTCCCTCATTCTTGCTGCATCCTCTAACGTACTGGGAATACCTTCTTCTTCGTTCAATCCAATTACAAAGGCTACAGCACGTCGCTGGTCAAGATACTCGCGTGCTGCCAGCAAGCACTCAGCGTCAATATCGTGCTTTCGAAATATTTCCAGTACCTGACCTTCAATGATTTGATAAAAGCTGCGTTCTCGCTCAGTAAAAATTGCGCGATGTAGGTTGGCATCACTTAAATCGATAGACGACAAATCTATATGAGCAAGTTTCTGCAGTATCTGTTCCCGATAATTTATGTTCGAGCTGACCTCATCCATGTCGACTACAACATCGCAATCTTTACGCCCTGTAATATAAGCGTAAAGCCATAGGCCAAAAAAGAGGCAATAATCGGCTTCAGGTGATATTGGGTGAGCGTAGCTGTAAATTAGTTTTGTCTTGTTGTCATCTCCCGGCAAACACAACAAATCCCGAGAGTCCATCACTTCCTTTAGAACTGCAGGAAGATTTGGTTGGGAATAGATGAGTCTAGGCGTTGCTGAAATGTAGTTGTCAACTTTGTATGAATACCATTGATCCCATGGATTTCTGAGTAAAAATATGTGTTTTGATTGGTAGTTAGCCTTGATCCATTTAACTCTTCCCACAGTTCTGGTGCATTGAAGCACCGGTTTTCTATGACTACCTTCAATCAAGGTATCGATATATGTTTTTAACTCGGCTGATTTATCATGTGCGTCCATAAAGAACAAATCAAAACTTAGCTTTGGGTTAAAGGTCTTTTTGATGGCTGGCAACAAATGGGTGTATTCGTCAAAATACCCGCCCGAAAGGAAGTTATGCCTTAGTAGTGCTTTTAACTGCTCCTTTTGCCCCGTAAGGTTATTCAGTTCAGTAGGGAGAGAGGCAATAACCTCATGCATCGGTTCGTGATATACGTGATAAAGGCCGCTAAGCTTAAGTGCATTATAAAAAAAAGTGCTTCCGGAACGGAAAAGTGAATGTACAAAGGTGGCCGCAGGCGGCGGGGTTTTTTTAATACTGTGTTTACGATTCATAAAGCGGCTTCGGAAATAGAGAATTCAATTTTTGGGTAGAGCTGCGCGGAACCGCCAACAGTTTCACCATCACGGCCGAGACTTTTGAACAATAAGGTGTCCATTCGACGCTGGAGGAAAACAAGGCCATCTGCATGGTCACCGGAATGAACCCCACATGTTAGGTAATAAATTCCGGGGCCAAGGTTATTGGTAAGGTTGAACTTTATTTGCAGTTCGTCGCCCGGAGCATAATCTCGCTGATAAAGTGCTTGATCAGCAGTGTTGGTGCCAAATATGCATATTCCTTCGCGGTTCGTTATCATTATGCCAAAAACAGGTTTGGCGACAAACCCTGCAAAGCAAACCCGATATGAAATCACGAACTCCATTCCCGCATTCATAACATTCAGTTTTTGCTGTGACTTGTTGGTCAAGGTAATGTCTAAAATGGAAACACGACCATCGCCATAAATTTTTTCGCTGCTTGCAAGAAGCTCAGGATCAAGTTGAGCAGGTTCATCATCGAGCTTTTGATTAGATGTATTGAGTTTGTTTTTGCCTTTGGACGCACCAAACAAATCCCTCTCATACTCAATGCAAACATCTTTTGCACTGCCGTAGTTGCGCATCGCGCCTTGGCTTAAATAAATAGCCGCGTTACAAATTTTTTTTACTGTGTCTGTGTCGTGGCTAACAAAGAGCAGCGTTACTCCTGATTGATTTAGTTCATCTATCCTACGCATACATTTACGCTGAAAAGCTGCATCGCCAACTGCAAGTGCCTCATCAATAACCAGTACTTGTGGCTCGACGTTAATCGCTACTGCAAAGGCCAGTCTCACGACCATACCGCTCGAATAGGTCTTAACAGGTCGTTCGATAAATTGTTCAATATCTGCAAAAGCAACGATTTCATTGAAACGTGCATCGGTTTCTTCTTTGCTTAGTCCCAGCACTGCAGCGTTCATATACACATTTTCGCGGCCAGTAAATTCGGGGTTAAAGCCCGAACCCAGCTCCAGCAATGCCGCGATGCGGCCACTAGTTTGAATGCTGCCGCCCGTCGGGTGCAGTGTGCCGCAGATCATTTGCAACAAAGTTGATTTGCCGCTGCCATTGCGACCGATTATACCTACGGTTTCGCCTTTTTTTACTTCGAATGAAATATCCTTAAGCGCCCAAAACTCATTAAAGTATTGCCTAGGTGTTACCCCGACAAGTCTCTGTAAGCGAGGAGCGACAAACTGTTTGAGCCGGTCGCGTGGGGTGTCGTAAATTTGGTAGCATTTACTGAGGTTTTGGACGCGAATGGCAATATCATCAGAGGACATCAGCAAACCCTTTTCTGGTTTTTTGAAACCAAGCGTAACCTATCCAAGCGATTGTCGTGGCAGTGAATGTGTAAATGCCCAGGCCAAGCCAATCTGGCTGGCGCCCCCATATCAGCACTTCCCGTGCCTGTTCGATAATAAAGGTGAGGGGGTTGGCCATTAGCCAAGGACGGAATTCTTCTGGTAGCGCTGTCACAGGAAAAAAAACAGGCGCCAGGAACATCATAACCGTTGTGATGATGCCGATTGTTTGTCCAACATCGCGCAGGAATACGCCCAAGGAAGCCAGTATCCAGCCAAGTCCAAGGGTAAGAATGATGAGTGGCAGCAACACCAGCGGTGTAAAGATAGCGGTCCAGTGCACATAACTGTTGAAGATAGCAAAGGCGATTAGCAACACACCTAAGCTGATTAGGCTGTGAAATAGAGCTGCACCCATGCTGATAACAGGGAGTATTTCTAGTGGAAAAACGACTTTTTTGACGTAATTAGCATTGCTAAGAATCAAGCTGGGCGCGCGATTTAAAACCTCAGCAAATAGGCCATGCACAATCATACCGACAAACAGCACTACCGCGAACTGGGCTTTGCTCTCTTCACTATCAACACCCCAGCGGGACTTGAAAATGACTGAGAATACAAAGGTATATACGGTAAGCATCAGCACCGGGTTAAAAAAGGACCAGGCTAAACCCATTGCCGATCCTTTATAACGGCCTAAGACTTCGCGTTTGGTCATTTGCGCGATCAGCTGGCGGTTATGCCAGAGACTTCTACCCAGTGCTGCAAGTGATGTAGGTTGCGGAGCGTGAGGATTGATCGCTGTTTGTGAGTTGCTCATTCGATGATTTCTACTTCTGCCAATCGTTTGACATGTTGATCTTTGGGATAGAGGGCAGGTTCGCCTTGGATGGCCCAGTTTAGGTTAGTAACTACGGTGCTCCAGGCCATGAGATGTGCAAAGATTTTTTGTCTTGAAGTGAACGAGCCAGTGCCAATAACTAAGTCGCTTAGTTTATCTTTGAGACTCTGAATTCGAAAACTTGGATGATTTTGGTATTGTTTTTTGCTTTGATTAGTTCTGTATGAACTTGTAATCGTCTTTATTACGATGTAAGGATTATAAGTCTTCAATGTCTTATTTCAGGCAATAGGTAATGTAAAAACAACTGAACATTGTAATTTATTCTTGAAATTACTGCATTTGTTTAAGCCGAACGATGAGCTTTGAAGCCAAAAGACAAGGCCGCATCTGGTTGGTTTATTGGAGAGGATCATCAGCTAGAAGAGGTCAGTTTGATACCGGTAAATTTGTTGTATCTCCTGGAGCTGCGGTTGGCCGGTTATTCTTGCAAATCATTGAAGACATTGAGATGTTAAGTTTATGGTGGTTCTGTAATCTTTAATAACCTTTAAAAATTAAAAAAATAATGAAAATCAGCTTAAAGCAAAAATATATTTAATATATTCGTATAAGAACGTAGGTATTTATGCTTATAAGGTCATGTGATTTTTTTGAAGAAATTTTCGATAGGTAATCTGATAAGCAAGAATGCTCGGTCATGCGAATAAGCCAGTTTTAGTGCGATATTTACCAGGCATAATTGCAAAGAATAACCATTGGTTATGCAAGTTAAGGTAGGGCAGTCGATGAAAATTGTCTCATTGCTATTTTGATGTCTGCTTGTTTAGCGCAAATAAGTGAGTGAATTGGTAGCTGTGCTCCTCAAAAAAAACAGTCTAGGTCTAGTTTATTTTTTTTGATGCTATATAATGCGCACCTCACCAATGATTACAATGCCTCGGTGGCGAAATTGGTAGACGCAAGGGACTTAAAATCCCTCGTTCGTAAGGACGTGCCGGTTCGACTCCGGCCCGAGGCACCATAAAAAATAAGGGCTTAGGTTTTTAACCAAGCCCTTTTTTATTGCCTGAAATTTTACCGGTTACTTCGAGTAATCTTGCCAGCAAGAATTTCTATGACTGTTAGCAATTAACCACCCCAGCACTTTGTGTTTCTATGCTTTAACGGCGTAAAGGATTAAACATGGCCGATAACTACGACGATTACAGCCGCGAAGAATTGCTTCGCGAACTTCGCTTGCGCGACCGGCGGCCTCGCTTTGGCTTGGTGTGGGAGCGTAAAGAGATTGAGCACGAAAAAGCGGTAAATGATGATTTTGTTGCGCTGGATTTTGATCCCGCCTTGTCTTGTGGCGAGGCGCCTTATCGCAATTTGATTATCGAAGGCGATAACTTTGACGCCTTACGCTATCTGCGCATGACTCATGCCGGTAAGATCAAATGCATTTACATCGACCCCCCTTACAACACCGGCAATCGCGATTTTATCTACAACGACCATTTTGTCGACAAGGAAGATGCTTACCGGCATTCCAAGTGGCTCGAATTTATGTACCGACGCTTGCAATTGGCGCGGGATTTATTGGCAGAGGATGGAGTGATCTTTGTTTCGATTGATGACAACGAGGTGTTTAATCTTGCGCCATTGATGAATCAGGTGTTCGGGGAGCGGAATTTTATTGCCACAGTCATTTGGCAAAAGGTTTTTTCACCAAAAAACACTGCCATGCACTTTTCAGACGATCACGAATATGTGTTGGTTTATGCGATCAATCGTGATGTTTGGCGACCAAACGCTATACCAAGATCGGAAGCGCAAGATAAAGCATATAAAAATCCAGATAAAGATTCTCGAGGAGCTTGGACATCAGGTGATTGCTCCGCAAGAAATTTTTATAGCGAAGGCACATATCCCATAACGTGTCCTTCGGGGAGAATCATAAATGGTCCGCCTCCAGGCAATTATTGGCGTTTTTCTAAGAAGCGACTAGATGAACTTAATGCAGATGATCGAATTTGGTGGGGAAAAGATGGAAATGGAGTTCCTCGCTTAAAACGTTTTCTTACAGATGTTAAACAAGGCGTGGTTCCTCAAACTCTATGGAAATATGAAGAAGTGGGTCATACGCAAGATGCTAAGAAAGAAGTTCAGGAAGTCATGCAGTTTGAAGATACCGCTTCCGTGTTTTCTACGCCGAAACCTATTCGTCTGATTGAGCGCATTCTACGCATCGCCACCCAACCCGACGACATCGTGCTGGATTTCTTCGCCGGTAGCGGCACTACCGCTCACGCCGTGATGAAACTCAACGCCGAAGACGGTGGCAACCGTCGTTTTATTTTGGTGTCCAGCACCGAGGCGACTGAAGAGCAAATCCCCCCCAACCCCCCTTTTGCAAAGGGGGGAGTAGATAGTGTTATTGCAAATAACGAAGCAGATGACGCGATTACAAAGGGAAAAACACATAATCCTGACGCCAATGAAGAGACAAAAACGCCCCCCTTTGAAAAAGGGGGGCAGGGGGGATTTTCAAATAAAAATCTGTGCCGCGATGTCTGCGCTGAACGGGTAAGACGCGTGATACAAGGCTACACGAATAAAAAAGGCGAAGTCGTTGCTGGATTGGGCGGTGGCTTTGCCTACCTTCGCACTCACCGCCTGCCCGCCGAAACCCTATTCAGCAGCATTCAACATGAAGCTATTTGGACCGCCTTGCAGTTGATTCATGCCGAAAGCTTGTCGCCGTTTGTGGCCGATGCGCTGATTCAACAAGCCGACCTGGAAAACAGCACGGTTTTATATCTGCCAAAGATTAACGACGCCGTTTTGCAAGCGCTAAATACTGTGCTTGTCAGCGCGTTGACATTGGTGGTTTACGCCTGGCAACCGGGCTTATTGAGGCAACATTTTGAGGATGCTCGATTAAGCTTTTTGCCGATTCCGCAGTTTCTGGTGGATCGCTTTGGCACTGGGAGTAAGGCATGAGTGTTGCGCCAAAAGGGTACCAAAACGATGCGGTTAAAAACGCACTGGAGATTTTTCGTTATGCGGAAAACCAGTTGCAACAGGTTGACGACGTTACCAGCGAACGAGCTATCAGCGCTTTTAACGGTTGCGTGTTATTAGAGGCGCCAACCGGTGCCGGTAAAACTTTAATGGCTGGCTTGATTGCCGAAAGCTTTGCCAGGCCTGATCATCGCGATAATGCCAAGATTATCTGGTTTTGGTTTACCCCGTTTGCAGGTTTGGTTGAGCAAGCCAAAAGCGCGTTAAAGCGAGATTTTAACGGCCTAAAAATCCGCGATTTGAGTTGTGATCGTAAAAGTTATTCGGCCAGTAGCGGCGATGTGTTTGTTACTACTTGGGCATCGGTTGCCGCGCGCAACGCGGAAACCCGAAAGCTTAGGAGCAGTGGCGATTTGTCATTATCGCTGGATGAGTTTATCCCGGAATTGCGCGAGGCCGGGTTTCGGATTGGTGTGGTGGTGGATGAGGCACACCATAGTTTTACCAAAGCCACGGAAACGGTCAATTTTTACCGGGAAGTGATGCGGCCGGAATTTTCCTTGCTGATTACCGCTACGCCGGATGATGCCGATGTCGAGAAGTTTAAAAAAGCCGCCGGCTTGGCAATGGTGCATCGCATTCAAGTATCGCGGCAAAATGCCGTTGATGCCGGCTTGATTAAAGAAGCAGTAAAGTCGATTGCTTATCTGGTGCCGGATGATCAAAAAGAGCTGGTTGATTTGTCGGCGACGGCGCTGGAAGACGGCTGGCGCACCCATCAAGCCATCAAGGCGCAATTGTCTGAAGCTAAAATCCGGTTAACGCCGTTGATGCTGGTGCAAGTCGGTAATACCGGCAAAGCAGGCGAGACAGCCATTGCAGAAACTAAACAGCGCTTGCTGAACTTGGGTGTGCCGGAAGAGGCGATTGCCTGGTACACCGCCGATGACCCTAACGATGATTTACTGGCGGTGGCGCGCGATGAAAGCAAGGAAGTATTGATTTTTAAAGTCGCGGCCGCGTTGGGCTTTGATGCGCCGCGCGCCTTTACGTTGGTGTCGTTACGCGGCACTAAAAGCACCGATTTTGGCATTCAAGTCGTCGGGCGTATTTTGCGGGTGCCTCCGCGATTGCAACCGATGGCGATTAGTAAAACCTTGCCGGAGGTATTGCGCTTTGGTTATGTATTTTTAGCTGACTCGGAAAGTCAGGGCGGTTTGATTGGCGCTGGCGCAAAAATTAATGCGATTGCCACACAGATGTCGGAGATCACGCCTTATACGATGGTCGTGAAAGTCGGTGGCCAGACCGAAGTGCAGGTTGCCGTTAATGGACAAACCTCGTTATTGCCGCAACCTTATGTTGCGCCGGATTGGCAACCGGCAGACGCCGGAAGCGATAGTGATCAATCGCAAATTTCTTATTTGTCAGGTTCAACCTTACCTATTCTTGAGGATTGGTTGATGCCGCAAATAGCGCCGCATATTAACGAGCCAGGCCAACCGGCGCCTTATCGTCCCGCGTTGGTTGGTAATAGCCGGTTTGCGTTGCGCGAAGGCTTACCAAATCGCTTTAAAACCGAACGTTTGCCACTCAGTACCGATGAGCTGGTGCAATGTATCGCTAAGCGTATTGATTTGAGTGCGCAGGTTTTGAATGCCGGGTTACGAAAAAATCTGAAAATCACTCGTACCACCGTCGACGATATTTTTGGTAAGCCTGATGAAACGGTCGATAGCATTCAAGCTCGTTTATCAAATGCTGACATTGCCCGGCGAGCGCAAAAAGTGTTGTTTGATGCTGAGTTTATCGATCCACGCGATCTGCATCCGTTGTTATTGGCGCGATTGCATTCCGAATATAACGAGCATCAAGGCATGGAACTAAGCGAGCAGGAACTGGCGCGCGCTCTGAATTTGATTTTGGCGACTTTTCCGCGCTTGGTGCGCGATGCTTCCCGCGTCTGTGCCGCCCGTTTTAAGCAAGTTTTTGATGCCGCTGTATTGCCGCCATTTATTGAAGCGCCGGAGTGCATTAGCCGCTCTCGGCTTAATGTGTATGGCGTAATGCCGCAAGATCTTAACGACACCGAACGCCGTTTTGCTGCTTTGTTGGATGCAGATATTAGTAATACGGTAGCGTGGTGGCACCGCAATGAGCCACGTAAACCGTGGTCAGTGGGTATTGTTATGCCGGATGGCGATCGTTATTTTCCTGATTTTATTGTGGGAGTGAACGATCGCCATCACGGTGACGGTGTGTTGCTGGTAGAGACTAAGGGCGGGCATATCATCAATTACGGTGAGACTTTGGAAAAAATCAACGCCGAGCATAAGCAGTACGGCAAGCCGTTAATGCTGACCCCGCAAGATGATGGTAGATTCTGGATGATGCTTTATATCGAATCTACTCGCAAAATAGAACCGGATCAGGTGTTTCGGGTTGAAAATATGGGGCAGTATTAGCGGTGCTAAGGGTAGCTTCCCGAAATCGGATTCACCCGTTAAGCAGTGCATGATCGACTTAACGGGTGTGGCTAGGGATTTTACTTTGAGCTCTTAACGCTTATTAAAAAACACAATCATCAGCGTAATTGTGCCGGTCATCATTACCATGGTGGTATTGGCGACGATCAGCGGTAGGTCGCCTTTAAGTACGCCGTACAGCAGCCATAAGGACACGCCGATAGTCAGAATCAGATAGGTCGATAGTGACATGCTGCTGACGTCGCGGGTTTTCCAGGTTCGCCATATTTGCGGTGCAAAAGACGACGAGGTAAAGCAAGACGCAACCAGGCCAAGAATGTCCAGTTCGCTCATGGGGCAGTTTTGTTTGGAGCGGCGGGTTGCGTTGCTTCGGGGGCTTTGGGCACAGGTACTGGCACGGGAGCTTGCGGCTGGGTAAAGGCTTCTTTGGTAGCTTTTTCGTTCTTTTCTTGACGATGGCCTTCGCCGTACATGGTGGCTGAGATCATGAATAAAATGGTCGAAATCACCAAAATTAAAAACCGGTTTGGTTTTTCCATAAAAAATAACGGCCATTTCGGCTTTATCATACCGGCGATAAAAAACATCGCTGTCAAAATGCCCAGATTTATTGCTTGCGCTACCATTTATATCTACTCCCCTATTTACTGTTTGATCTATGATAAGCCGGTGGTGCAGTTAATGCGCCACGAGTCAGGCTGATGATTTTACTTTATTTAACACCTTAACTTAATGCGATTTTACGTAGCATTTACTGTCTATTGCCGTTTGCAGTTTAACGCGATATTGGTGCTGTCAAGTTAAGTCACTATTCAATCCAAACCTTAGGGGGATTTATGGGTGCATTTTTTATAACGATTCTGGTATTTGCCGTGGTGCTCGTCTTAATGAGTGTGAAAGCTGTGCCGCAGGGTATGGAATATACGGTAGAACGCTTTGGCAAATATACGCACACGTTAACGCCGGGGTTAAATATCATCATGCCGGTGATTGATCGTATCGGTCGGCAAATGGTGATGATGGAACAGGTAATGGATGTGCCTTCACAGGAAGTCATTACCAAAGATAATGCAATGGTCACGGTAGATGGCGTGGTGTTTTATCAAGTAATGGACGCCGCTAAAGCCGCTTATGAAGTCAGTAAACTGGATTGGGCCATCTTAAATCTGGTAATGACCAATATAAGGACGGTGATGGGTTCCATGGATTTAGACGAATTGCTATCGCGCCGTGACGACATTAACGCCAGGTTGTTGAATGTAGTTGATGATGCCACCACGCCGTGGGGTATTAAAGCCACGCGGATTGAAATCAAAGACATTGCTCCTCCTAAAGATTTAGTCGAAGCCATGGGCCGACAAATGAAAGCCGAGCGCCTGAAACGCGCGTCTATTTTGGAAGCGGAAGGTTTGCGGCAATCAGAAATATTACGGGCAGAAGGCGCGCAGCAAGCGGCCATTTTGGAAGCGGAAGGCCGTAAAGAAGCGTCTTATCGTGATGCGGATGCCCGTGAACGCTTGGCTGAAGCCGAAGCTAAAGCGACGTTAATGGTTTCCGAAGCCATCAGCAAAGGTGATATCCAGGCCATCAATTATTTTGTCGCACAAAAATATATTGAATCGATAAAAAGCATCGCTTCGGCGGACAACAGCAAGCTGATTTTTATGCCGTTGGATGCTTCCAGCGTGATTGGCGCAATTGGCGGTATTGCCGAGTTAACCAAAGAAGCCATTTCCAAAAAAGGCTAAGCCATGACTGAATTGGATTTTGTATTTTGGCATTGGTGGGTGATCGCATTGGTGCTACTGGTGGTTGAAATCTTAACCCCCGGATTTTTCTTTTTGTGGATGGCGGTATCGGGATTTGTTACCGGCGCGTTGGTTTGGCTAGTCCCTTCAGTTAATTTGAATACGCAGTTATTTGTGTTCTCGGTGATGTCCATTGTCACCATCAGCGTCTGGAAGTTTTATGTAAAAAAACATCCGATTGAAACGGATCATCCATTATTGAATCAACGCGGCGCACAATATATTGGCCGGATTTTCAATTTGTATGAGCCCATCATAAATGGTCAGGGCAAAATTAAAGTCGATGATTCTATTTGGAAAGTGCGTGGCAAAGACTGCGATATAAACTCCAAGGTCAAAGTGATTGCCGTGCGGGGCACGGTGTTTGACGTGGAAAAAGTACAATAAAACCAGTTTTAGCCGTTTATGGTTCGACAAGGCTCACCACGAACGGTTTACTCGATTCTCCGTCACCTTTTAAGTGAATACCGCAGCACCAATGAAATCACCGCAAGACCGCAACTTCGACACCCTGATTCATAAATTCGAGCAAAAAATTTACGATACCACCAAGGGTGAGTGGCGGCTTAAATTGCTTAAAGAAGATTTGGATGCGCTTTATCAAGCGCCCGAGCCTTTAGCTGTATGGGATGCCGGTTGCGGCTTTGCGCAAATCAGTCAATGGCTTGCCGAGCGAGGGCATCAACTGACGCTGTGCGATGTATCAGAAAAAATGCTTGCCCGCGCGCAGCATGAGTTTACCAATGCGGGATTGAGTGCTGAGTTTCACCATCAAGCGGCGCAACATCTGGCACCGCAGCTTCCAGAGTTTGATCTGGTGTTGTGTCACGCGGTGCTGGAATGGTTGGCCGAGCCGTTGCCGACTCTGCAAGTCATTGCCAATCAAGTTAAACCTGGTGGGCATTTGTCGCTGCTGTTTTATAACCGCAATGCCATGGTTTACACCAACGCTCTCAAAGGTGGCTGGCGCCTTGAACAGTTACTTAATGACAGTTATTTAGGTAAAGGGGCAAAGCTCACGCCGCCCAATCCGCAATATCCGCATGATGTTGTCGATTTTCTTGAGCAGCAAGGTTTTGAGATAATCACGCATACCGGCATTCGCGTGTTTAACGACTATATGACTAAAGAAGTTCTGGACAATAGTTCGAGTGAGCAATTGTTTGCACTGGAATATCGCCATTGCCGAATGCCAACGTATCGCGATATGGGGCGTTACGTGCATCTGGTTGCGCGGCGGCTTGTTTACTAGCGCATTTAATAAGCTGGTTTTGTGTATTTTTATGGAGGACTATTTGTGAATCGAAAATGGGTGTTTTTATTCGTCAATATTTTGAGTGTATCGCTTTTTTCAGGATGTACTTCCGAACAGATTTTCGCTACGGGTCAGGCTTATCAACGCAATCAATGCATTAAAGTTGCCGACCAAGATGCCGGTAGTCAGTGCCTAAACAGATCAAACACGCGTTACGACGACTATAAATACGAAGTTGATAAAGCCAATAAATAACGATTTTGTTGCTCGAAAATGATGGTTTAGTGTCCACGATAGATTGTAGGTTTACCATTATCTTTTACCTTTAAATGCCGCAACCATTCTGTTGAGTTGCTGCAAATCATTCTTTCCGTGTTGTTTTCCATAGTGCAACTTGATAAATAGTTGAGTGATGTGTTCGATACCGGTGGCCTGTTCTGGTAACTGTCGCTTGGCTCTGAAGGCAAAGTCTTTAGCACCTTCGCCCGGCTTTTTTATTAAGCCATTCTTGGCTAGCTTTTTACAAAAACGTTGATAAGCCAGAACGGCTGGATCGACAGTTTTGCTAGGGTTTCGTAGCAGTAGCCAGCAAAGCACTGCTGTTATCACGCCGATGATGTCCGCCATCCAGTAAATCATGGTCTTTAGATCGCTAATCCCAAGTGACGATAAAAACTGACTTTGATTTTTGTTGTCGTAATTGATGACCCAGCGTTGCCATTGATAATCGACATTGCCCCACAGTTGCCGGGCGTTTTTAAGCCAGTCAACCGCCGCCAATGCCGTGTTAGGCGTAAAGCTGATAATGCCTCTGGCGATTTGTTGATCGATATTGATGTTTTGTTCGATTCGCTCCGGGGCGATCGCGGCGGTAGGGTCGACTCTTACCCAGCCGCGTTGATCCAGCCAAACTTCAGCCCAGGCGTGCGCATAGGCTTGTTTTATGTCTAAAAAATTGCCGATCTGATTGAGTTCGCCGCCCTGATAGCCGGTGACCACGCGCGCGGGGATGTGGGCGACGCGCATTAAATAGACGAAAGCGGTTGCGTAATGCTCGCAAAAGCCCCGGTGAGACTCAAAAAGAAACTGTTCGATGGGGTTTTCTTGCATTAATGGCGGGGTCAGGGTGTAGTAAAAATCTTCAGTTTTGAAATGGTTTAATAGCTGGTTAATGAAAATGTCGGGGGATCTATCAAAACCATGTAAGCGTTGCACCAGTTGGGTAACGTTGGCGGAAGCCGGGCCTGGCAATTGCGTGGCTTCTTGGTATTCATCTTTGGTGATGGTGCCGGTGTTGTAGGTCGGATATGAAGTGATGTGGTATTCCGTGCGTTTATCCGGGTTGGCAGATGTCACTAGCTGATAATGGCTGTTGCGGCGCAGCGGGGCGGCAACCTCGGCGGGCAAATCCAGCGCAAATACCCAGTTTTTATCCTGGGGCTCCATTAATAGTGTGTATTGGTAGGCGTTGCCGGTGAATGTTGGCTGGTCTATTTTTTGGCTTAAGCCATTTCTGTTTTGCGTCCAGCGTTTGCCGTCGGTATGAGTTAGCACGGGGCCGCGCCAATATCGTTGGGCGGATGGAGGTATGGCTCCGGTAAATTGTACCCGGAACACTAATTCATCAGACATCGCTAGGTTACTGATGGCGCCGGGTTCCATATTGTCACTTAGGCCGGTTCTGGCTTGATGCTTGTCGTTAAAATACATCCACTTTGGGGCTTCAACCCGAGGAAATAAGATGAATATCACAATGGTCATGGGAATAGCCTGCGCAACTATTTCGCTTGCCGTCTTTAATGATTGCCAGGTTTGTGAGCGGTTGCTGTTGATGCAAACCAAGGTTCCTAACAGAACGCAGCAGACCACCAGGATGTAAGCCGCCATGAATATGCTTTGTTGGTACAAAAACAGAGAGGTGGCAACGATAAATGCCAAAAATACGATCAGGTAAAGGTCGCGTTCGGATTTGATTTCCAGCAGTTTTAGTCCCAAGGCCGTTACAAACAGTCGGGTGCCGGCATCTCGACCGAATATGCCTTCATGCAGGCCATACAAAATGGCAATACCGATAACGGTAAGCAATAACAACATCAGTTTTGATGGCAGCCACTGCGGTTTCCAAACACCTAGAAAACGCCAACTCAACAGTAAGTAAAAATAGCCAGTAACCGAGGGCGGAAGATTTTCAATATGCGGAAGAACTATTAGACCGATAGCCGTCAGCAAGAAAATTAAAATATTTTTATTGATGCTCATAATGTTTCAAATAGCGCCAATGCTTCCAAGCATTTTTGATAATGATGCTGGCCATTTGCGGGTTCTAGCTTTAGTCCAGGTATAGAAAAACCATAATTGATTCCGGCTTGCTCAGCATCAATCAGCCAGCGGCACAATTGGCTTAAGCGTTCTTCAATGCCGTGCCCGGGCGTTTGAATATAATCCAGCCAGATTTGCGAGGAACTTTCGCCATCGTATTGTTTACTGAACACTCCTAGGCCTTTTGCATAAGACTTCCAGTGTATGTGCTTAATGGCATCGCCGGGTTGATAGCTTTGTAAACCGAAAAAATCGTCGTTGCCTTTACTGGTTACGCCTTGTTCGGATTGAGAAGCATGTGATTCTGGAAAAGGAATTTCTGCGGCAGCAGGTTTGGGGTAAACCAACACGTTGAGATTAAAACGTAATGGCGACCAGGCACGGAATAAACCTAACGGATAAGTGCTGGAGATAGTGAGCGTGCCTGCTTCTTGCCAGCCGCGTTTGTAAGTAGCAGAGTGGAGTGTGATTTGTGTTTGACTGTGAGCTGATAGGCTGATGGTTTCAGTTGCTTGCAGTAAATTAATTTTTAATTGCAGGCGGTCTTTGCTGGTTGAGTTGTCGATGTGAATGTTAAAACCAGCGGCTTGTCCGACAAATACTGGCTTGCTTTGCCCTGATCGTAACACTAAACCTGATAGCGACCGGTAACTGTGCAAGATGGTGATAAAGAAAATGCTGGCTAATAAAAATACCAATAAATAGGCCAGATTGTTGTTGTAAACAAAGGCGATCAACAGCAGCAGAGCAAGCAGGATCACAAATCCCAAGCCACGATCAGTGGGTAAAATAAAAATTCGGCGCTGGTTTAAGGTTATCGGTTCATCGGTGGCTTTCTCGCCGCTTGAAAAGCGGCTGAGACTAAAGCGTTCTTTTAAGGTAAGTGAGCTCAAAGGACTGCAACGTTACTTAAAATAGGTTGGACGATAGCTTCTGAATTGGTATTGCCTGAACGTAACCTGTGTCCTGCTACCGCGGCGAGCACGGCTTGCACATCTTCGGGGATAACTGCATCGCGCTGATTCATGAAAGCCCAGGCTTTGGCGGCGGTAAGCAGCGCAAGTCCTGCTCTTGGCGACAGACCGCAGTGATAATCCGGAGAGCTGCGGGTGTAATTGATAATGGCCAGGCAATAGTCCAATAAGGCATCTGATGCATGCACCCTCGTAACGGCTTTTTGAAGCTGTTGTAATCGTTCTGGAGGAAGTTTTACCGGCAGTGAATCAATTAGATCATGTCGACGTTGTCCGCTTAATAAGGCTTTTTCAGCGCGGTGGTCGGGATAACCGAGTTCAATGCGCATTAAAAACCGGTCCAATTGCGATTCAGGCAGCGGAAAAGTACCAATTTGATGCGAAGGATTTTGCGTGGCGATGACAAAAAATGGTGCTGGCAGAGGATAAGTTTTGCCTTCAACCGTGACTTGATGTTCTTCCATAGCCTCTAGTAGCGCGCTTTGCGCTTTGGGTGTTGCGCGATTAATTTCATCAGCCAACACCATTTGATTAAAAATTGCCCCTGGATGAAAACTAAAGCTATGAGTTTGTGCATTAAAAATCGATGCGCCAATAATATCAGCGGGTAAAATATCACTGGTAAATTGAATGCGCTGGTAATTTAATCCCAGTAGTTTTGCCAGCGTATGCGACAATGTGGTTTTGCCAACGCCGGGAATATCTTCAATCAGAAGATGGCCTTGGGCCAGTAAACAGCATACTGCCAGACGTATTTGACGGGGTTTGCCAAGGATGATCTGGTTAGCGGTTTGTAAGAGTTGGTCCAGGTCGTTGTGCATGAAATTTAAATTTGGTCGGCAGTGGGTAGGAATGGGATGAGTATAGGAGAAGCCACTAAATTGAACAGGTTAGCTAACATATATGAGTAGTATTGATATGAATGAATATAAACAGGTGCGTGGTCAGTTAATTGAGATGCTAGAAGAGCTTGGCGATCGACTGGTAAAAATTACCGATGAAGTTAAGCATCCTGATGAGCCGTTAGCAAAAAACTTTGAAGAGCAGGCATCGCAAGTTGAAAATGACGAAGTGCTGGATTACTTAGGTAATGCTGCCAGAGTTGAAATTGAACAAATCCAGCAAGCCATAGTGCGTATAGACAAGGGTGAATATGGTTTTTGTGCGACATGTGGTGAGGCAATTAATCCTGAGCGTTTAAAAGCAGTGCCTTTTACCAAGTTATGTATTAAATGTGCCAGTCAGGCCGGTAACTGAAAATTTATTTAACGAGAGAACAACGTAATGTTAGAAATCACAGTAATTATTATTCTTTTAATAGCCACAGCGGTTTTTTTAAAGACACAAAAAAAAGCTTCAGATGACGCGCTTAAACAACCACCGAAAGCTGCAGAAACCACTACCCGGCAGCCAGAGGTCGCCGTCGCCGCCGTTGAGCCTAAAATTGAGGTTGAAACTGATGCGGCTGAAGCTGAGGGTGTTCAACCTGTCATAGCTCTGCAAAACGAAGCACCAGTAGTCATCGCTCCGGTTATCAATGCAGTTGAACCAGAGTTGCAGGCAAGTTTGATAACGCCAAATTATTCGTTACTGCCTGAAGATTCAGTATTAAAAAGACATTATTTTTCTCAAATTCAAACCTTGCTTGAAGAGTCTTTGCCAACTAAGCCTTCTGATGCAACATTAAAGAGACATTACGAGGCAGTATTGACTGATAAGCTTGAACAGGTGTTAAACGACAAGCATTTGTTAAATCAGCTACTTGAAGGTCAGCGTCGTAAAGAAGAAGTTGCGCAGCCAGCGCAAGAAGTCAAACAGCCTGAGCTTGCTATTGAGACGCCAGTAGCTGCAGAGCCGTCAATTTCTCAAACAGTTGTAAAAATACCCGAAGATTCAGTTTTAAAACGCCATTATTTTGCGCATATTCGTGCGGTAGCTGAGGCGGATTTGTCACCAAAGCCAACTGATTCAGTGTTACTCCGTCACTGGCAAGCGCTGAGCGATGAGGCTTTGAAAAAACTGTTGTAATAAAGCGAAGCGAGTTTAAAGCAGGGGGCTTTTTCAGTAATTTTAGTTAAAACCACTGAAGAAGCCTCCTGCTTCCTATGTTTTGCATTGCGAAAATATTTGCTTTTGTCACGAAAGCTAAGCGATTTGTTAAATGTATGAGCAAATTTAGCAACCGGATTTTGAAGTGGAATGGCTGTTGCTTTAGCCAGCGTTTTACGTTTTTTCATGTTTTACCTCTTGTATTAAAGAATTAAAGTTCGTGTTTAATCACTTGCTAATATAGCACTTCAGAGATAAGTAACGCCTGTGAAATTTAAGAAAAATTTTGATGTGATTGTCGTAGGTGGCGGTCATGCCGGCACAGAAGCCGCACTGGCCTCTGCGCGTTTAGGCGCGAGAACGCTGTTGTTGACGCAGAATATCGATACGCTTGGGCAGATGAGTTGTAATCCTGCGATAGGCGGTATTGGCAAAGGCCATTTGGTTAAAGAGATCGATGCCTTAGGTGGGGTGATGGCGCATGCCATTGATCTTGGCGGCATACAGTTTCGCACTCTAAATGCCAGTAAGGGGCCTGCTGTCAGGGCGACACGTGCGCAAGCGGATCGCCAACTCTACAAACAAGCCATAAGAACAGTGCTGGAGAATCAGCCCAATTTGTCGTTGTTTCAGCAAACTGTGGCGGACTTGATTGTTGAAGGCGGCAAGGTGGTCGGCGTAAAAACTCAGATGGGCTTGGATTTTTCAGCAAAAGCAGTTGTGCTGACTACAGGAACCTTTTTGGCTGGCAAAATTCATATCGGTTTGGAAAATTACAGTGGCGGGCGTGCCGGAGATTCAGCATCGGTTGCGTTAGCCGAACGATTACGTGAAATGCCGTTTCGTATAGATCGATTAAAAACCGGTACGCCGCCGCGAATTGATGGTCGTACGATCGATTTTAGCAAACTGGAAGAGCAGCATGGTGACGCCCCCGTACCGGTATTTTCATTTTTAGGTAAACGCGAGCAGCATCCGCAGCAGATTCCATGCCATATCACCCGCACTAACAACCAAACACACGACATTATTCGGGCTGGCCTGGACAGATCGCCATTGTATTCCGGCGTTATCGAAGGTATAGGTCCTCGATATTGCCCATCCATTGAGGATAAGGTTGTGAGGTTTGCTGATCGCGACTCACATCAGATTTTTGTTGAGCCGGAAGGCTTGAATACCCATGAAATCTATCCCAACGGTATTTCTACCAGTTTGCCGTTTGATGTGCAGTATCAGTTTGTTCGTTCCATGCTGGGTTTTGAGAATGCCGAGATTGTGCGTCCGGGTTACGCCATTGAATATGACTTTTTCGACCCCCGGGATTTGAAAATGTCGCTGGAAACTAAACACATGGATGGATTATTTTTCGCAGGCCAAATTAATGGCACAACCGGTTATGAAGAAGCGGCTGCGCAAGGTTTGATTGCTGGAATGAATGCGGCTCGAAAAGTACAAGAGTTAGAGGCTTGGTGCCCTGCGCGTGATGAAGCTTATATTGGCGTAATGATTGATGATTTGATTACCCGCGGAACACAAGAACCATATCGTATGTTTACCAGCCGAGCAGAATATCGGCTGCTGTTGCGTGAGGATAATGCGGACTTGCGTTTAACCGAAAAGGGGCGTGAGTTGGGGCTGGTTAATGACGAGCGCTGGCATGCTTTTGAGAATAAACGCGCCGCTATTGCCGACTTGCAGGAGACGTTCAAGAAAAAATGGGTCCGTGCAGATACTGAGCAAGCGATTCAAGTTGAAGCGAATTGGGGCAAGCCTTTGTTAAAAGAAGCTAGTTTGATGGAGTTGTTACGCCGTCCCGAAGTTGATGTGCAACGCTTGCTATTGTTTCTTGAAGAGGATCTAAGTATCAATGAGCAGGTCGCTGAACAGGTTGAAATTCAGGCCAAATATGCGGGTTATATAGTCAGGCAGCAAACAGAAATAGACAAAGCCTTACGTTATGACCATCTGCGTTTGCCTGAGACTATTGATTATAAAGGTGTGCCTGGCCTATCTAATGAAGTCAGTGAAAAGCTTAAAAACCAGCGACCAGAGACATTGGGGCAGGCATCAAGAATTCCTGGAATGACTCCGGCAGCTATTTCCTTATTGTTGGTTTACCTTAAAAAGAAAACTGCCTAATGGATGAATGCCGCAAGATTTTATTGGCTGGGCTTGATGAGCTGGGCTTGGAATTGTCTGAAGACAAAGTGCAGCAGCTGCTTAAATTTATCGATTTGATTGAAAAGTGGAATAAAGCTTATAACTTGACCGCCATTCTTAATAAGGCCGAAATGGTGCGTCTGCATTTGTTGGATAGTTTGGCTGTGCTGCCATATATTGAAGGTAAGAGGGTGATAGATATAGGAACCGGTGCTGGTTTGCCGGGGGTTCCGTTAGCTATCTGTCTCACAGAAAACGAATTTACATTATTGGACAGTAATGCCAAGAAGACTCGGTTTGTACAGCAGGCAGTGTTAGAGCTAAAGCTTAAAAATGTCACTGTTTGCCACAGTCGGGTAGAGACTTACTCACCTGGGAAAGCTTTTGATATTGTTCTTACCAGGGCATTTGCCAGTTTAGAAGAAATAATTGCAATGACTAAACACTTGGTAAATAAAACCGGGGTGTTGTTGGCTATGAAGGGGCAAATGCCCGATATTGAGCTGGCGCAGTTGGGTGAAAAAGCATCAGTAATTTCCTTGCAGGTGCCCGGTGTAGATGCAAACAGATGTTTGGTCAGAATTGAAGCGATTGAAGAGGTCGAAAGATAGTGGGAAAAATAATTGCCGTAACTAACCAGAAAGGCGGTGTAGGGAAAACCACAACTAGCGTTAATCTGGCTGCTTCGCTGGCGGCGGCCAAGCGCCGTGTGTTGCTTATTGATCTTGACCCGCAGGGTAATGCGGCTATGGGCTGTGGTGTGGAAAAAGAAGATCTGAAATATTCCAGCTATGACATTTTGATGGAAGATGTGCCAGTTTCTGAGGCTGTGATAAATCTGCCGGAAATTGGTTTTTCAATCATACCGGGCAATTCTGATTTGACGGCTGCAGAAGTGCAATTGATGCAGGTAGATCGAAAGGAGTCTCGTCTTGCTGACGCTTTGGTACCGATAAGGTCGCAGTACGAATACATTCTGATAGATTGTCCACCGTCATTGAATATGCTTACTTTGAATGCCATGGTGGCTGCTAATAGTTTGTTGATTCCTATGCAGTGTGAATACTACGCGCTGGAAGGTTTGTCGGCGTTGATGAGTACGCTGAAAAATATTCAAGATAGCGTGAATCCGGGGCTGCACTTAGAAGGTATTTTGCGGACTATGTTTGATGACAGAAACCGGCTGACAAAAGATGTCTCTGAACAGTTGATTAGGTATTTTGGCGATAAAGTATTTAGAACTTGTATCCCTAGAAATATACGCTTGGCGGAAGCACCTAGTCATGGCTTGCCGGTGATTAGCTACGATAAATCCTCTCGAGGAGCGATGGCCTATATTGCTTTAGCTGGAGAGATGATTAGGAAAGAAAAAAATAATTAATATGAATTTGAAAAAACGAGGGCTGGGGAGAGGTCTTGAGGCTCTGTTGGCAGATGGGGCGGATAAAGATGAGCATGGGCTAGTAGTCGGTTCTGAGAGTGAAAGTGAGCGACATACTGAATCTCAAGGAGCTTCAAATACTGGCGTAGGAATAAAGGCAGATACCACAGCATCCGACTTAGTGGCTAATGAGCTGAAAAAATTTCAGAGCGTTGCCGAAAATAGTCGAAAACGAGTAAGGCAGATAGAAGAGCTCCCTAATATGCAGGCTGCGAGCTTAGATATAGGGGCATTGTCTTCGGTTGTGCGAGTGTTAATCGAAGATGTAAAAAGAGATAACTTGGTTCTTCTTGAAGAAGCTGAAAGATTACTGCAATTATTTGACGAGTTTGAGTCAATTATTCGTGAGTAGTGAAAATCGGTTTACCGCTATGGTTAACAAATTGATTGTAAAAGAGAAAGTTAGGTAATGGCTGAAAAAAAACGTGGTTTGAATCGTGGGCTGGATGCATTGTTGGGCTCTGTTAGCTTATTTGAGGATAAAGAGCAGCAACTGCAAACATTGCCAATTGAGTATATGCAGCGAGGTAAGTACCAGCCACGTAAAGATATTGATCCAGATAGATTGCAAGAGCTTGCAGAGTCGATAAAAGCGCAAGGAGTCATTCAGCCCATTGTTGTGCGCAAAATTAGCCTTGATAAATATGAAATAGTTGCAGGAGAGCGCCGGTGGCGTGCTGCTCAATTAGCTGGATTGCAACAAATACCGGTGATCGTCAAGGAGATAGATGATCGAACCACAATGGCAATCGCATTGATTGAAAATATCCAAAGGGAAGATCTAAATCCTTTGGAAGAAGCTGAAGCTTTGAGGCGGTTACTCGACGAGTTTGCAATGACGCATCAGCAAATTGCGGAGGCGGTTGGTAAATCCAGAGTTACCGTGACAAACCTGTTAAGGTTGATGGACTTGCAGGCAGAGGTGAAAAATCTCTTAATTAACAAACAGATTGAGATGGGGCATGCTCGAGCGATACTGACATTGGAGGGATCTGTGCAAGTTGCGGTTGCCCACAAAATAGTCAAATCGGCTTTAACAGTGAGAGCTACAGAACGTTTGGTAAAAGAATTGCAGGAAGTGCCGAAAGAAAAAAAGATTAAAATTCTTGATAAAGATACGCTGCGCTTGCAGGAAGACCTGGGAGCAAAGCTGGGCGCAAAAGTGTTAATAGAACACAAGGAAAATGGGGCAGGAAAGTTAATTATTGCTTATTCAACCTTAGAAGAGTTGGATGGCATAATCGGGCAAATTAAATAATAAATTGTTCAGGAACCTAAGTTCGTGAGTCTGAACATTGCCATCTGGGGCTATTCATCCTTGATTTAATGGGGGGCGATATATATAATCCACAGGCTTTGGCGTATGGCAAATAAAGAATATTTGATTGTTGAAAAAATCATAGCTTACCAAGCATTAATAATACTTTTGACAACAGTGTCAGTGTCATTGCTGTCAGGTATTGAGAATGGTGTTTCAGCAGCTTTAGGTGGTGCGGCGGCGTTTTTCCCAAACCTCTATTTTGCTTTCAAAGTGCGCAGCAAAGAAGGGCTGCAAGTTAAAAAAATTGTAAGATCATTTTATACTGCAGAAGCAGGTAAATTGATTTTGACTGCGGCGCTTTTTGTGATGATTTTTCAAGTTCCAGGTCTAAAGATATTACCGTTAATGCTTAGTTATCTAATGGCATTGTCGGTTTTTTGGTTCGCGCTGCTAATGCGGTAATAAATTTAATTGTAATTAAGCGAGGAAAAATGGCTAGTGAAGCTCATGCTGCCGAAGGTGCAACCGGCTATATAATTCATCATCTTACACCGTTAAGAGTTGGAGAAGGCTTTTGGTCTTTACATCTTGATACCTTGTTTTTTTCTGCCGTATTGGGTGGATTGTTCGTTTGGTTTTTTAAGACAGCCGCGGAAAAAGCAACATCTGGGGTGCCTGGCTTGGCTCAGAATTTTGCAGAAATGCTAATCGAATTTATTGATACGCAAGTTAAAGATAGCTTTCATGGAAATAGTAAGTTAATAGCTCCTTTGGCACTTACAATTTTTTGCTGGGTTTTTCTATGGAATTTCATGGATATGTTCCCTGTTGATTTATTGCCATTGATTGGATCGTTAATGGGTATAGATTATCTTCGGGTTGTACCTAGTACTGATTTGAATGCAACTTTTGCAATGTCTATATCTGTATTCTTTCTAATTATTTTTTACAGCATAAAAATTAAAGGTCCTGTGGGTTTTGCTAAAGAGTTAATGTTTCAGCCATTTGGTCCTTGGTTATTGCCATTTAATCTTTTATTAAAGCTTGTTGAGGAAATAGCAAAGCCAATCTCTTTGGCATTGCGGCTTTTTGGTAATTTGTATGCTGGTGAATTAATATTTATTTTGATAGCTTTGTTGCCTTGGTATATTCAGCCTGTGTTGAGTTTTCCATGGGCTATATTTCACATTTTAATTATTACTCTTCAAGCATTCATTTTTATGGTCTTAACTGTTGTCTATTTAAGTATGGCGCACGAAGATCATTGATTTTGTTCAATTTTTTATAACTTAACTACACACGATTGGGGGTATTATGGAAATCGCACGATTGATTGCTGATGTGCAAGGTTTGACTGCTATTGCAGTAGGTTTGGTTTTGGGTTTAGGTGCATTAGGAACAGCGATAGGTTTTGGCCTGTTGGGTGGAAAGTTTCTTGAAGGTGCGGCTCGTCAGCCAGAATTAGTGCCTATGTTGCAAGTAAAAATGTTTGTTGTTGCCGGGTTGCTTGATGCAGTAACAATGATCGGTGTTGGTTTGGCTTTGTTTTTTACATTTGCAAACCCATTTTTGTCTGCTGTTCAGGCTGCAGCTGCGGGTTAAGATTTAATTTAACTGTCTAATTTTTATAATAGCAACAAGAGGAACGCATCGTGAGTATCAATGCTACTCTGATTGGGCAAATGATTACCTTTGCACTTCTGGTCTGGTTTACCATGAAGTACATTTGGCCGCCTTTATTTGACTCTTTGGAAGAACGTAAAAAGAAAATTGCTGAAGGATTGGCTGCTGCAGAAAAAGGCCATGAAGAAATACTTTTGGCTGAGAAAAAAGCAAAAAAAGTTTTGAAGGAAGCTAAGGAACAATCTTCAGAAATTGTTACACTTGCTCAAAAACGTGCAAATGAAATTGTAGAAGAATCAAAAGACACAGCCAAAAAAGAAGGCGAGCGTTTGATCGTAGCTGCAATAGCACAAATTGAACAAGAGCGTCAGCAAGCTAAAGAAGTGTTGCGACATGAAGTTGTCTCGTTAGCGTTGAAAGCCGCAGAGCAGATTCTAGGTGCTGAGATTGATCAAGGTAAGCACCAGGATATTATCAGTAAAGTTTCTAATCAATTAGGTTAAGAGAATGAGCGAACTGGCAACATTGGCAAGACCTTATGCGGCTGCCGTGTTTAAAAGAGCCAAAGAGACCAATACTATTAGTAAATGGTCAGAAACTTTGGCCTTTATAGGGGCTGTTCTTAGTGATGAAAGTATTTCTGGCATAGTTAATAATCCAAAGTTTAGTAACCAACAGGTTTCCAAGCTTATATTGAGTATTAGCGATGGACAACTTGATAAGGAAGGCGAAAACCTTCTCGAATTGCTCATTCACAATAAGCGATTAGTTCTGGTGCATTCTGTTGCAGAAATTTTTGAAGCTTATAAGGCAGAATACGAAGGTTATATAGATGTTGATGTTCAAACGGCTTATCCATTTACGGATGATGTTGAACAGCATCTAATAAATGCTTTAGAAAAAAGTTTGAGCAAGAAAGTAAATATCAAAGTAACAGTGGACGCTTCATTAATTGGTGGCGTTTTAGTACGGGCAGGCGACCGTGTGATTGACGGTTCAATTAAAGGCCAGCTTCAACACATGCAAAAGGCTCTACAGTGAGAGTGAGAAAAAGCACATGCAATTAAACCCATCTGAAATAAGTGATCTGATAAAAAAGAAGATCGAAAACTTTGACTTGAGTGCTGAAGCGCACACAGAAGGTACTGTCGTCAGTGTAACTGATGGTATCGTTAGAGTGCATGGTCTTTCACAAGCAATGCAAGGAGAGATGCTGGAGTTTCCAGGCAATACTTTCGGCATGGCTCTTAACCTAGAAAGAGATTCAGTAGGCGCGGTTGTATTAGGCGCCTATCAGCATATTTCTGAAGGCGACACCGTAAAATGCACCGGCAAGATTTTAGAAGTTCCTGTGGGCGAAGCATTGTTAGGTCGTGTTGTTGATGCCCTAGGTAACCCGATTGATGGCAAAGGACCGATCGAAACAACGGAAACCTCTCCAATTGAAAAAATTGCGCCAGGTGTAATTGCTCGTCAATCTGTTGATCAACCAGTTCAACTAGGACTAAAGTCAATTGATGCAATGATTCCTGTAGGCCGTGGACAACGTGAGTTGATCATCGGTGACAGACAAACAGGCAAAACAGCTATTGCAATTGATGCAATCATTAATCAAAAAGGTACAGGTATTAAATGTATCTATGTGGCTATAGGTCAAAAACGATCATCGATTGCTAATGTTGTACGCAAGTTAGAAGAACATGGTGCGTTGGCACATACAATCATCGTTGCAGCATCTGCATCCGAGTCGGCAGCGCTTCAGTTCATTGCACCTTATACAGGATGTTCAATGGGCGAGTTCTTTAGGGATCGCGGCGAAGATGCATTAATTATCTATGACGATTTAACAAAGCAAGCATGGGCGTATCGCCAAGTTTCATTGTTACTTCGTAGACCGCCGGGTCGTGAAGCCTATCCTGGTGATGTTTTCTATTTGCATTCTCGTTTACTTGAAAGAGCTTCACGAATCAATGCAGACGAAGTGGAAAAATTGACTGGCGGTAAGGTTAAGGGCAAAACTGGTTCGTTAACAGCTCTTCCTATAATTGAAACTCAAGGTGGTGACGTTTCTGCATTCGTTCCAACCAACGTAATTTCAATTACTGATGGTCAGATCTTCTTGGAAAGTAACTTATTCAATGCAGGTATTCGACCCGCAGTAAATGCAGGTTTGTCTGTTTCTCGAGTAGGTGGCGCCGCGCAAACTAAGATTATTAAAAAATTAGGTGGCGGAACTCGGCTTGATTTGGCTCAATACCGTGAATTAGCGGCTTTTGCACAATTTGCATCGGATTTGGACGAAAGTACACGTAAGCAAATTGAGCGCGGGCAGCGTGTTACAGAATTGATGAAGCAAAATCAATATTCCCCCATGTCAGTTGCGCAGATGGCAGTGTCTTTGTTTGCAGCGAATGAAGGGTATCTCGACAACATTGAAGTAAACAAGGTGCTAGATTTTGAATCTGCCTTGCAATCCTACATGAAGTCAGAGCACTCTCAGTTGATGGAAACAATTAATTCAACTGGTGATTTTAATAATGAGATTAGCGGCGGAATTAAAGCTGCAATTGAAAGTTTCATTAAAACACATAGCTGGTAATAGGGTCTTCACATGGCTGTTGGTAAAGAAATACGCACAAAGATCAGTAGTATAAAGAATACTCAAAAGATCACCCGAGCCATGGAAATGGTTGCTGCCAGTAAAATGCGTAAGACAAAAGACAGAATGCAGGCCACTCGCCCATATTCGAAAAAAATAGGGCAAATAATAAAGCATCTTGCTCATGCAAACCCTGAATATAAACACCCGTTTTTAATTAGTCGAGAAACTAAAAGAGTCGGGTTGATTATTATTAGTTCTGATCGTGGTTTGTGTGGAGGTCTAAATTCAAATTTGTTTAGAAAAACAATAAGCAGCTTGGTTCAATGGGAAAAAGACGGAATAGAGGTTGATGTCTGTACTGTCGGCACTAAGGCGTTTAGTTTTTTTAGCAGCCTGAAAACCAATTTAGTCGGACAAGTTAGCAAGTTGGGCGATGCTCCTCATTTGCAGGATATAGTCGGAATCATAAAAAAAATGTTGGATGCATACAATAACGGTCAAATTGACCAACTGTATATAGCAAACAATGATTTTGTGAATACGATGACACAGCGACCAACTATTCAACAACTGCTTCCAGTCGTCGATAATGAAACCGAAGAAAAACTAAATACTCATTGGGATTATATTTATGAACCCGATGCTAAAGAGGTTTTAGATTATCTTTTAGTTCGCTATATCGAATCTATTGTTTACCAAGGCTTGGTTGAAAATAACGCATGTGAGCAGGCTGCTAGAATGGTTGCAATGAAGAGTGCTTCGGATAATGCGGGTAACTTAATTAGTGAGTTGCAGCTTGTATATAACAAGGCCAGACAAGCAGCTATCACACAAGAAATTTCAGAAATAGTTGCCGGTGCCGCCGCTGTTTAAGCCCAAGCAATCAACATAATTTTAGAGGACAACGCAATGAGTTCGGGTAAAATCGTTCAAATTATAGGTGCAGTCGTTGACGTGGAATTTTCACGTGAGGATCTGCCCAAAGTTTATGACGCTTTAAACGTTGAAAGTAATGAATTGGTGCTGGAAGTTCAGCAGCAGTTAGGTGACGGAGTAGTTAGAACAATAGCAATGGGTAGTACCGATGGCCTGAGCCGTGGCTTATCTGTTAGTAATACCAATGCACCTATATCTGTTCCAGTGGGTCAAGAAACTCTTGGACGGATTATGAATGTTTTAGGGCAGCCGATTGACGAGAAAGGCCCAATTGGTGAAAAAGTTAAGTGGGGAATACATAGAGAAGCCCCAAGTTATGCTGATCAAGCTGCTGCTAATGAACTGTTGGAAACTGGTATTAAAGTTATTGACTTGGTTTGCCCGTTTACTAAAGGTGGAAAAGTCGGTTTGTTTGGCGGTGCTGGCGTTGGCAAAACTGTCAACATGATGGAATTGATTCGTAACATTGCTATTGAACATAGTGGTTACTCGGTATTTGCCGGAGTTGGTGAACGTACTCGTGAAGGTAACGACTTCTATCACGAAATGACTGATTCAAATGTTATTGACAAAGTATCCTTGGTTTACGGTCAAATGAACGAGCCACCAGGAAACAGATTACGAGTAGCGTTAACCGGTTTAACAATGGCTGAATATTTTCGTGACGAAGGTCGAGATGTTTTATTCTTCGTTGATAATATTTATCGCTATACACTGGCAGGAACCGAAGTTTCGGCTTTATTAGGTCGTATGCCTTCTGCTGTGGGATACCAACCTACATTAGCTGAAGAAATGGGTGTTCTGCAAGAGCGTATTACGTCTACCAAAACAGGTTCGATTACATCAATTCAAGCTGTTTATGTTCCCGCTGATGACCTGACAGATCCTTCTCCAGCGACTACTTTTGCTCACTTAGATGCTACAGTTGTATTGTCAAGACAAATTGCAGAATTAGGTATTTACCCTGCGATTGATCCTTTAGACTCTACAAGTCGTCAGTTAGATCCTCTCGTAATTGGTCAAGAGCATTATGATGTTGCTCGAAATGTGCAAGGTATCCTTCAGCGGTATAAGGAACTTAGAGATATTATTGCAATTCTAGGTATGGATGAATTATCTGAAGAAGATAAATTGACTGTATCTAGGGCTCGTAAAATGCAACGGTTTTTATCACAACCTTTCTTTGTTGCAGAAGTTTTTACCGGTTCACCTGGAAAATATGTTTCATTGAAAGATACTATTGCAGGTTTCAAAGGTATTATTGCCGGTGAATACGATGCTATTCCTGAGCAAGCTTTCTATATGGTTGGTACCATTGATGAAGCCCTCGAGAAGGCAAAGGGACTGAAATAAGCTACAAAAATCATAGGTAATATTATGACCATGACCGTACATGTAGATATTGTGAGCGCTGAAAAAGAAATATTTTCAGGATTAGCTGAGATGGTATTTGCACCAGCTGAGCTAGGTGAAGTTGGTATTTCACCACGTCATGCTCCATTAATATCAAGATTAAGACCGGGAGAAGTTCGGGTCAAAGTCAGTGATAAAGAAAGTTACCCTTTTTATATATCAGGCGGCATGATTGAAGTGCAGCCACATATAGTTACTGTTTTGGCTGATAGTGCTATAAGGGCTAAAGATATTGATGAAGCTGCTGCACTTGAAGCTAAAGCAAGAGCGGAAGAAGATTTAGCTGATAAGACCGGTAAAATAGATTATGCAACTGCGCAGGCTCAATTACTTGAAGCTGTAATGCAGCTGAGAACGTTGGATAGGTTTAGAAAGCGCGGCGAATAGCTGTAACTTTGGCCCAGTCCAAGATTTTAAAGCCTGATAGTGTTCATTCGCTGTCAGGCTTTTTTTTGTTTACGGATGTGAAAATGAATATAACAACGATTATTCTTGCAGCGGGAAAAGGTACCCGAATGCGCTCTCAATTACCTAAAATTCTCCATAAAATTGCCAATAAAACATTGTTGCAACATGTCTACGATATGAGCAGGACGTTGGATAACAATAATATATCTATAGTATATGGACATGGTGCGGAGCAGGTAAGGGAAACCCTGAAGCATCTGGAAGCTAGCTGGATAGAGCAAAAACAACAATTAGGCACTGGTCACGCTGTTCAGCAAGTCAGCGATCAGTTTGCAGATAATGACAAAGTACTTATCCTTTATGGGGACGTACCGTTATTAAAAAAATCATCTATTTATAAATTGCTGGCAAATGTTGAAGAACACTCTTTAGCATTGTTAACAGTAAAGCTAGATAATCCGAGTGGTTATGGTCGAATAGTTAGAGATGCACAAGGTAAGGTTAAAAAAATTGTTGAGGAAAAAGACGCATCGGCTGATGAAAAAGAAATTTCTGAAGTTAATACGGGTATTCTGGCTGTATTTGGTGGACAGTTAAGAAAATGGCTGGGACAGCTTACAAACGACAATGCTCAAGGCGAATTTTATTTGACTGATATTATCGAAATGGCTGTGGCTGATGGGGTCGATGTTGTTACCAGTCAGCCTGAAACCACAGATGAAGTATTGGGTGTTAATAACCGGTTACAGCTTAGTCATCTTGAGCGTGTCTATCAATTGGAGCAGGCTAAATTGTTGATGGAGCAGGGTGTTACGCTAATTGATCCATCCCGCTTCGATCTGAGGGGGACAATTGAAAATTTTGGCCAAGATATAGTCTGTGACGTTAATGTCATTTTTGAAGGCAATAATAGTATTGGTAATAACGTTAGAATCGGTCCGAATTCGCTGATAATAAACTCCGTCATTGGCGATAATGTTGAAATTTTTGCGAATTGTGTAATAGAAAACGCTGAGATTGGTGAAGGAAGTAGGATTGGTCCTTATGCCCGTCTTCGGCCAGAAACAGTATTAGCTGATCATGTTCATATAGGAAATTTTGTAGAAATCAAAAAATCCTCGGTTGCGCACGGCAGTAAAATAAATCATTTAAGCTATATTGGTGACACTACTGTCGGTAGCAAAGTTAATATCGGTGCTGGCACAATTACATGTAATTATGATGGTGCAAACAAGTTCAGAACTGTTATTGGGGATGGTGCTTTTATTGGTTCAGATAGCCAATTAGTGGCTCCAGTAACTATAGGTAAAAATGCTACTATTGGCGCGGGTTCGACGATTACAAAAGATAGTCCTGAGAATCGGCTTACCTTAAGTAGGGTAAAGCAGATTTCTATTGATGGATGGCAAAGACCGGTTAAACAGGAAAAATAATATGTGTGGAATTGTAGGTGGAATCGCGCAACGTAACGTTGTGCCTATTTTGTTAGAAGGCCTGAAACGACTTGAATATCGAGGCTATGACTCTGCAGGGTTGGCCGTTATTGATGATCAAAAAATTCACCGAAAAAGAGCTTTAGGTAAAGTAAAAGGTCTTGAAATGATGCTGGAAGCTGAACCTATTGTCGGCAACATAGGGATTGCGCATACTCGCTGGGCTACACACGGTAAGCCTAGTACAGCTAATGCTCATCCGCACATTTGCCGCAATAAAGTAGCGGTAGTCCACAACGGCATTATTGAAAATCATGACACGCTAAGGTCTGACCAATTACAAAATGGGTATATCTTTACTTCTGAAACAGATACAGAAGTTATTGTTCACGAAATTTATGGCGCTCTGAATTCAACTGATAACCTATTAAATGCCGTAAAGAAAACAATAAAAAAATTGGAAGGTGCTTATGCCTTGGGGGTAATGAGTATCGACAGCCCCAATACGCTAATTGCCTGTAGAAAAGGTAGTCCGCTAGTGATTGGCGTTGGAATAGGTGAATATTTTATTGCTTCTGATATTGCTGCTTTACTGCCTGTAACGCAGCGTTTTATTTTTTTAGAAGATGGCGATATAGCCGCCATCACAATAGATGGGCTGGTTATTTACGATATTAATGACAACCAGGTAAATCGCCCAATTAAGGAAAGCCAATTAAAAGCCGATTCAGTAGATAAAGGCGCATATCGGCATTATATGTTGAAAGAAATCTACGAACAGCCATTTGCGATTTCGCAGGCATTAGAAGGTAGATTTATTAATAACAGATTGCTTGAAAATGCTTTCGGACATAACGCGACTGAAGTTTTTGACAACGTTAAATCAGTGCAAATCTTGGCTTGCGGCACCAGTTATCATGCCGGATTGGTTGCCCGATATTGGTTTGAACAACTCGCTGGTGTACCGTGTAATATTGAAGTGGCTAGTGAATTTCGATACAGAAACCCGGTATTAGCACCTGATACGCTGATAGTCACATTGTCGCAATCGGGCGAAACTGCTGATACTTTGGCGGCATTGCAAGAAGCAAAAAAACTGGGAGGTAAGTATTCATTGGCGATATGCAATGTGCCGGAAAGCTCATTGATTAGAGAATCTGATTTAGCGTTGTTAACGCGCGCCGGCCCAGAAATCGGTGTGGCATCAACCAAAGCATTTACTACCCAACTGGTCACATTGATGATGCTGGTCATCGCTTTGGGCAGAAGATTCCAATTAACAGAATTGCAAGAGCAAAAAATCACTTCTGAGTTGTTTGCTTTGCCCGGTAAAGTTGAAAAGGTTTTACAACTTGATGAACAAATTAGCATTTTGGCTGAACAATTTGCCGAAAAGCAGCATGCATTGTTTTTGGGCAGAGGCACTCAATACCCGATTGCAATGGAAGGTGCGTTAAAGTTAAAGGAAATTTCTTATATTCATGCCGAAGCTTATCCCGCCGGTGAGCTAAAGCATGGTCCATTGGCGTTAATTGATGCGGACATGCCGGTAATCGTTGTGGCGCCAAATAATAGTTTATTGGAAAAATTGAAATCAAATATGCAGGAAGTCAGTGCCAGAGGCGGACAGCTGATCGTTTTTATGGACGAAACGCTAGCATCATCCAATGATGTAAATGTCCAGATTATTAAAGTGCCACAAGTTGAAAATGAAATTGCACCTATTGTCTACACGATACCTTTGCAATTACTGTCCTACCATGTTGCGGTGTTAAAAGGCACCGATGTAGACCAACCTAGAAATTTAGCAAAATCGGTTACAGTGGAGTAATTGTGCGATCAAACTGAGTTTTATGTCTGATGATAATAAATCCATAAGTTTTTATTTTGAAACCCACATGCTATCCCTTCTCCCGTTGGCAAGGGATAGCATGTGAACTTATTGGGATTGGTATTAGTTATTTCTGAATGGTTTCTTGGGTATAGGTGCTTGATACTTACCTACCTCTGAACCACTACTCTACCGGAAAGCTCTTGCTTAGTGGCCATTTCGGCGCGGGCCTCCTGATTCAAGCTTTTACTTTCTTTGGTCTGAACACGGCTGACCAGCATCGGCTTGGGCACGGTCTCATACGTCACGGTCACTGGCAGACCCAACGCCGCCCACTGATAAAGCCATCCAGCATCTTCAGAGACATTGGGCCAACGTTTGTTTTGCTCTTTAGTGGCCATATTGACACAGCCATGACTGGCAGGCTGGCCAAAATTGTTGTGCCAAAATGCGCCATGGAAGGCAAAGTCTTTATGGAAGAACTGTGTATACGGGACATCTTCCACTTCATAGAAACCGGGCTTCCCCTTACCGACGTCGCTACGCATTCTCTTGCGACGGTAACGGTCATAGATATAAAAAGAACCCGTCACTGTGGGGGTTTTGCTTTTGCCCGTGCTGACCTTGAAAGTGCGGATCACTTTACCATTTTCCACCGCATCTACACGTTGGCTGTCCAGGTAAACGAAAAGCTTTCGATCCGTCCCAGTGTTGAATTGCTCGACCAGAGCTTGCTTCAGCGTCCCTCCCTGCGCGCTTTTTAAATTTTGCTCATTGGCGATGACTTCAATGGTGCTTGAAGACGGCCATGCAGGATGGGGGGTAAATTTAAGATGACGCGGCCCAATCCAACGCCATTTTCCAGTGATGGCTTGGCCATCGTTGGTTCGCACCTGGAGATTACTCATAGCATTGTCCCGATCAGCCAACGGTTCGCTGAAGGTTACCTGCAGCGGCAGCATCAAGCCTAGATTAGTCAACCCTCGGACATTGGTCTCGGCGACAAGGGCGGGCGGGGTCGTTAATTCCAGGTTTAGCGGCGGCAGGGGAACGCCCGTAGTGGTTTTATAGTTCAACTGAACGGCATACTTGTGATCTTGCTCATAAGCACTGGCAAGTAGCCGGATGTTCTGGCCGGTAGCGTCGGCTTCCGCTTTCAATATCAAGTCGCCCGTGGCTTGCACTTCACCCACTGGCCGGTCGAAATGTAGGTTCACCGATGCATCCAGACCCAACATTGTCAGCATGGGCCCTTCCAACTTCGGCATGGCGACTGTTGTAAAGTTAACTTCGTGGCTCTCGGATTGTCCAAACCAGGCTCGCTCTGCCGTCACCTTAATCGTATGATGCCTTCCGAAGGCTAGCGGGGCGGGCAGGCTAATGCTGGTTTGATCCTTCGCTTCAAATAGGACTTTTCCTGTGTCGTCGAGTAGTTCGACCTTCGACAAGCGTGTGCCCAAGCCGACCGGCTCCAGTGTAATGGCCTTGCGCGGATCGACTTCGTTGACCTCTTGCAAGGGCGTCATGGCGAATCCATAAGGCAGCATATCTTGACTGACAAAGGTTGCGTTGGGATTGGCTTGTGTTACTACCACCACAGCCATGGTAGCAGCGGGCAGCCAGAAGCAAAGCAATTTGACTGCACCAAAATAAGTGGCCATTTTCATCGAGTCATCTCGTATCCAAATTAGGTGTATAGATTAAAAGCTTGAGGTACCTGCGCCCCAAGGGCATCTCGTTTGGGATGCTAGATAGAAGCCCGATTCTCAGTTGGCGGCCATAATCAGTTTTATGCCCACTCCATCGTCCACATTTTACTATAGCCAGCGCCGCCAGAGAAAACCTTACCAAATCAGGCCAAACGAAGCAGAGTAAAATCTTGGCAGGTCGGCATGAGCTAGATCCCCGTTTTAAACAAGGCCGATGGTAAAAATTCACCTAAGCATAGTTCACTACGCAGAATAACCTGGCTTGCAATTCATACTGGACGATTTTGGTATTCTTCGACGGTGAGTTATACCAATCACAATAAGTTCACATGCTATCCCTTCTCCAACGTACCCATAGGGCATAAAGGAGAAGGTTAGGATGAGGGTTTCAAAATAAAAACTTATTGGGATTGGTATTACTCTGACTAGACGTCATGTATAAACGATCAATCAAACTCGTTTCGGCTATAAAGGCCTCTAGCTTGCAGACCTATGGCGGATTTACCTACACTATGCCGATTCCCTTTTTATTTCCTGCGCACCTTATGAAATCAACAGCCAAAATCCTTGCCTGCATAGTTTTGACAGTTTTGCTCTGCTCTTGCTCCGAGCACAAGCCTGTCACTGCAACGGCCAGCACCGCTATCAAATCTCAAACCCAGTCCGCCCCAAAAAACCATTACATACCACCACCTCCCAAGTTGCCCGGTCAATGGACCGTGGAAGATATTCTACAAATTTACGGCGACAACGCGACACGCAAACTTAACCCATATTTCGCCAAGGCAAAGGTAACTTATCCTCCGCGGGAAGTTGCCTTCATTGCCTTTAAACAGGAAAAGAAACTGGAGCTCTGGGCCAGAGACAGTGGTGAGTTTCGCTTCATCCGCGACTATGCCATTCAGGCTGCCAGCGGCGTGGCCGGACCCAAATTGCGACAAGGCGACATGCAGGTGCCGGAAGGTATTTACCGCATCGAAGCGCTGAATCCCAATAGTCATTTCCACTTGTCAATGAAAATAAACTACCCCAACGAATTCGACCTGTTCCATGCTTGGCAAGACGGGCGCATCAATCTTGGTTCGGATATTTTCATCCATGGTAGAGCCGCTTCGATCGGTTGCCTAGCCATGGGAGATGAAGCGATAGAAGAGCTTTTCGTCCTAGCTGCGCAAGTGGGTACCGAAAACATGAAAATCGTCATTGCCCCGCGCAACCCCAGGACATACCCTTTGAATGCCGACTCCAAACAACTTCCAAAATGGACGTCGGAGCTTTATTCGATCATCTCAAGCGAAATCAAAGCTCTGTCACCTCTGGTGAAATCGGCAAAAGTCGGGTTATGAACAGGCTGGATCTTGTCAGACAGCCTCACAGGTTAGCAGTGCTCTTCTAAGGCATAAGTATCTACACAACTTTTTTACAATTTAGAATCAATGAGTTACAAAACTATTTTACGCCCTCTCCTGCTGGAGAGGGTTGGGGTGAGGAGATTAAAATCAATCACTTAGATTCCCCTCATCCCAGCCTTCTCCCGCT
>JAUYBL010000029.1 GCA_030693065.1 Methylococcaceae bacterium
CGATGATCAGGTGAAAACCTGCCGTCAGCAGCGTGTTTCAATCCACGCGCCCGCGGGGGGCGCGACTCCTTGCGCTCTGAGATTGTCCAGTTGATGAATGTTTCAATCCACGCGCCCGCGGGGGGCGCGACATGAGTACCCAGGCGCGGAAGATCCGCTGGTTGTTTCAATCCACGCGCCCGCGGGGGGCGCGACACCGTAACTCAACCATTGACGCGCCCCTGCATGTTTCAATCCACGCGCCCGCGGGGGGCGCGACGAGTTTAAGCTCCGGCACTCTGAATACTGGGTGTTTCAATCCACGCGCCCGCGGGGGGCGCGACAGTCCGGCATTATCCGATGTTGTTGTCACAGAGCGTTTCAATCCACGCGCCCGCGGGGGGCGCGACTTTATTAGTTTGTGTGGGTAATCGTTACGCGGGTTTCAATCCACGCGCCCGCGGGGGGCGCGACAATATAGTCCGCCCCAGAGACTATCCGCGCGCGTTTCAATCCACGCGCCCGCGGGGGGCGCGACAACAAGCTTTGTAGCGCGTTTAATGTGCCTGTGTTTCAATCCACGCGCCCGCGGGGGGCGCGACAAGTTGGCATCAAGCGACACAGCAAAAGACTTTGTTTCAATCCACGCGCCCGCGGGGGGCGCGACGAGGCGGCGGTAAATCTACTCAACAGTAAGCTGTTTCAATCCACGCGCCCGCGGGGGGCGCGACCGCAATGGGATTTTGTTAAACAGATCCGCGCAGTTTCAATCCACGCGCCCGCGGGGGGCGCGACATGTCAATCTCCGGGTTGGTAAGTGTGGGCAGGGTTTCAATCCACGCGCCCGCGGGGGGCGCGACGGCAATGACTCAAGCAGAAGAGCTTAGGGTTGCTGTTTCAATCCACGCGCCCGCGGGGGGCGCGACCCAGATGACCACATTTGTGGCGATACCGGATGTGTTTCAATCCACGCGCCCGCGGGGGGCGCGACCGCGTTATCGGTGGAGTCACAAAGCGTTATGTTGTTTCAATCCACGCGCCCGCGGGGGGCGCGACTAATTTATCTGGGTTTTTTAATTCAATGTCTGTGTTTCAATCCACGCGCCCGCGGGGGGCGCGACACCCGAAGCTGCTAAATTAGCCGGTGTTCCATGGTTTCAATCCACGCGCCCGCGGGGGGCGCGACCAGGGTTGCTAACAGCTCAGGATCTACGTCGGGGTTTCAATCCACGCGCCCGCGGGGGGCGCGACTGCGTATGCGTAACTGGTTGAATTTATTAGCCAAATGACCAATAACTTGCGAACCAATCAAAACATCTGCAAAGCGCATTATAAATTACAATTTTGTTTAAATAAAAATCAAGTTAAATCAATATGTTAAAGATAACAAAAAATAGTGCTGTTTTTATGCTCGCTTAGGGTTCGCATTACAGTAATAACAAGCCGTTTAAATCTAATACGGCTTTAGCGCCGATATGTTCAACACGACGCTCCCAGTTATTACCCAAGTAGTAAAACCTTAGGCTATCCAACTCTTCATCCATGACATTAATTAAGTCATTTTTTAATTGCGTCCATTGCGCTATATCCACTTCAATTTCAAACACTGAGTACTGCACGCGTTGGCCGTAGATAAGACATAACTTGGCCATTCTTCGTAAACGCTTTGGTCCGGTTTCGCTTTTAAAACTGACGTCATAAGTCACTAATATCATCATCTGAAAACCTCCACTCTATTTCCATAAAAAAGGTACGTAGCTGTCGCAGTCACCCCGTAAAAATCTAGCCAGAACTTGCGCTTGTAACCAAGGCAATAATCCGATCGGTACGGTTTCTTCAAACCATGGATGCAATAAAGTGTCTTGTTTTCGGTCTTGCCAGGCCGCCAACAAGATTTTCCGGGACTCATCTTTTAATGTCACCGATCCGTTGGGCCAGGTTTCAAAATCTTTAGCTACCAACTGCCGTTTATTAATCAGCGACAATACAAACCGGTCAATCATTGGCCTAAATTCTTCTGCCATATCTAACGCTAATGACGGTCTGCCACTACGCAATTGATGCAAAAAGCCACTGGCCGGATCAAGCCCGGTCGTTTCCAGCGCAGAACGGCAATCATGAGTAAGTAAGGTGTAGCAAAATGACAGTAAGGCATTAACGGGATCAGTTGGCGGCCTGCGCCTGCGGGTATCAAACTCGAAATCAGCTTGGCGTATCAAATGATTAAACACGCCAAAGTAGACTTGCGCCGCCTCGCCTTCGCGCCCCATCAAGGTGTCGATAGTTTTGCAATCAGTAAGCTGCGTTAAACATCGGGTCAGACGTTTGTCAGCGGTTTGCAAATCGGTAAGCACTTTAGCATCAGTGATTTTTTCACTGTGATCACGTAAATATCGCCTAATCACATAGCGCTGGTTATAGAGCTTGCCGGTCAACATGGTTTGGGCAATGGCGACACTCTTTTCCACGTTATGCCCGGTGATATGCTGCGTTCTGCGTAACAATACATTGCCGCTGATCGGGCCTTCTACCCGCGCCAGAAATTTACCGAACATGTTTAAAAAGGTAATGGTGACGCCGTTTTCCGCACAATGCGCCATCAGATAAGGCGAAATAGTCACCTGCCCAAAACACACCAAACCCTGCAATTTATGGATGGGCACGCGGGCTTTGGTTTCCTTATCCACTTTTAACACCAGGTTTTCATTGTCTTTATGCAGCCAAGAGTTTTGCGTTTGCACATAAATAACGTTGCGTAATGGGCGCATGTTTAATCCTTAAATTTTGGCAAATCAGGTTATACCAATCCCAATAAGTTTTTATTTTTAACCCTCAACCTAACCTTCTCCCATTGGAGAAGGGATAACATGAGTACTTATTGGGATTGGTATTATATCCAGGCCGTTCATGGTGAGCCTGTCGAACCATGAAGGCTGAACCATTCTTCCTTCGACAAACTCAGGACGAACGGTTCAGCTTTATTCATTGTCCTGCGTTAATTGCGAAGTTGATAATTGCTGAGCCAACCAGGCGGACGCCGATTTACCAAAATCTTTGGGATGGCATTGGTCGATTAGCGAACAACCGTTGCATTTTTTGGCTTGGTAGATGGCATGAGGGGTGGTGTTGGTTTGCACGATGTCTCGGCAAGCCAAGATGGTTTGTAACGTTAAGGCGCGTAGTTCAGTATCAAAAAGTACCGGATGCCGACGACGTACTTCGCCATAAAACAATGCGCCTTCCAGTACCGCGACACCGTGCATGTCCTCCAGACAAAGTGCCTGTGCGCACAACTGCACCTCATCGGCGCGGTGCGCTTTGGGTTTGCCGCGTTTGTATTCGATGGGAAAAGGGATTTCGGTGCCATCGGCTTGCCGATGATATTCCACCACATCGGCAACCCCTTCAATGCCCAACGCCTCATTAGCCAATCGCGATGCCCACACCGTACGTACATCACCACGCTTTTGTTGATCGGCCTGATTGACCCGCTGATGCAATACCTGACCTTCCGCCGTAAATTGGTTTTCGGCCCAGATATTTTCCAGTTCAATTAAGGCAAATTGGCGCGGGCAATAGAGATAATGCTGCAGGCGTGATAGGTAGATGGGTTCTAATGTCATGATTCCTGATCAAGCCCATGCCGCTCAAACGCAATGCCGTCCATTTTAGGTATGCTCATAATAATGGTTTTGAAATCGGCTTGGCGTGGCTGTTGATGACTTGTAGACGCCACAGGATTTACTGATTTATTAGCATGCTTTTTTTGAAGAAACTCATAGAAATCGAGCAACGTTTGCTGAGCATTGGCGGGCAGCGTGGATAAATCAAGCGTTGGCATAATATCTCCTTTAAGTACCGGGTTGCTGCAATAGACCTGCCCGGTTTTAAGGCCCGGCAGGCGCTAGACATCGGTTTATTTATCTTTTAACACAACAAACCCAACTTTAAAATCCATCAATAATTTCAGGCTTCAAATCGCCAATTTCTAATTTTTTAGCGTTTTCAGAATCTGGTTTCAAATTATCTATTTGGTTTATTAGGCCTTTATTCTCTTGGGTGTTTTCTTTTGAAGCATCTATCAATTCCGACAGTAAAGCATGTACTTTAGCTGACGAATATTGCCCCGCTTTAGAATTATGCTGCCACCAAATAACTTTACTAACCGCCATCGAACCTTCGGGCCTGGCTGAAGACGCATCGCCTTCAAACAACTTTGGCAAAATGGCCTTAATGGCTTCGGCATCGTCATCACTAAAACCTGTTTTATCGGCCAGTTGTGGAGTCATCGCGCCATAAGCCACATAAATAGCACTGTCCACACGGTGTTTCATGCCCATGGTATCGGAGCCTTTTTTAGTGCCGTCGCCTTCACTGTTCACGCTTTTGGTAATCTGTGTGCTGGTAATGCTGACCGGTTCAATACTAAACGCCGATTGAATGGTCACAGGGCCTCTAATGGCAATGGAAACGCCAGCGGCATCAGCTTCTTTACCAAACGCGAAGACTTGGCCAAAACTGCGTACATCCAACCATTGCTCACAAACTTTTTTAGCTGTTTGATCTTTGGTGTTTTTCTTTGGATTGAAGGCATCTTTACCTAAGCCAATAGGCGCTTCTGCTTCTGCTCTAGCCTTAAGGCTGACCATACCATCGGTTTTTTTCTCGTCGGATTGCACAAAAATCGGATGGCCCGCGGTTTGCAAACGATCCCGAAGTTTACGTTTTAAACAGACATCGGTAATTTCGCCAAAACCTTCATAATCGGTGCGAGGCCGATTGCCATTAAGTGGATCGCCGTTGGGGTTAGCATGTTTAACGCTGAAGATAATCGCAAAATCAATTTTATGGCTTAATGCACTCATTCTGAGTCTCCTTGTAGTGTTTCGTCGGTGGTTTCGGATTTAGTTTTAAATTTTTGGCGTTGGCAGTGATAGCCCAATAAAAATTCACCTGATAATGCCGCTTTGCTAGTGAAGTCATCGTGTTTAAACATGGCTTGTACGGTGTCCAACTCTTTCAATTGATTGGTTAGAAATCCGGCTCGCGACACACGCAAGCGCTGCATGTAAGGCTGTAACGCTAATTCAATCGTGCGCCAGGTTTCAAAAGGGCGATCAGCAAAACGTTGCATTAAGCGTGCAGCAGTTGTGGGGCGATTTTCACCGCTTACACTTAACGCCACGTCTTCTATACGTTCGGCAATGGCTAACAGCCGACCAAACAGGTAATCGCGCGCATGGTAATTTTCTTCTAGTGCCATAGCATATTCTCTTCGTTGAGTTAAATTCGGGTGTCGTTGGTGATAGCCTTTGTAGAGCGCACAGGCAATACCTAAATTTTTTTCCCATAGCCACTGAGCATCACTGGCATAGCTAACTCGATTCGTTGCTTTGCGAACACAACTCATGACTAAATCGATGGGAAAAGGCTGCCCGTCTATGATGCAAGGCATAAGCCGTTCGATGACTTTTTTCTTCAGGTTATCCGTTACATTTTCACCGTATGCCGCCTTTGCTATCGCCATCGGCACAGGTGAACTAATCGGCCAAATGACTTTGGTTTTGGGCTTTTTGCCGGTGGTGTTGGTTATTTCTTTAGTATGACGTTGGGGCCAAGCAAATTGGCTATGCCAGGTTTCTAAACGGTTAAGAAAGTCATGACTGAACAGTTCGCGGTAATAAATAATTCCCATGCGTCCCGGTGTCGCCGAATCGATACCCATGATGATGATTTGCTCATTCGGGCTTAATTTTGCGGCATAGCCAGCCATGTATTTTTTGAGTTGTCTTGCGTAGGATTCGCCCAAATCTCGCGAATGATCAAGAACGGGGGCAGTTATTGGGGTTTCGCTTTCTTCGACTTCTTCCAGATCAAAGTCATCCGTATCAAGAAATGAGTAAGCATCTTTCAAAGGCTCTGGAATGCTGTTTCCTGACACAGCCCATGACACATAAGCTTGATCGCCATTTCTAAATCCTTGGCGGGAAATTAACCAGCGCAAGCCATTATGGGCTTTTTGCGAAACGTCAAAGCCGATAGCGCTGGCTTGTCCATCATCAAGAAATCGGCCTCGATAGGTATAACCGCTGGTGTCATTCGATGAAATCAGTTTTGCTTTATCGCCTGAGTGGCGAATTTTGGCAGGATGGTTGGTCGAGAGTGTTTGCTCTTGGCCGGTGATATAACACAAGCCCTTATTGCTGCCGTCTAATGTGTCGTAGGCAATCCAGCTGGCTTGAATGGATCCATCTTTCCATGTGTCTGCACTGGGATCAGACGGCTTTTCTACTGTCCAACAGACCAGCGCAGAACCTTGATCCAGCATGCCTTTTTCTTTGGGTAAGACTTTAAATAACGGGGGCGTTTCACCATTATCACTATTCCATTGCGTTAGCAGAATATTGTCGGAATCAACAAAGACGATGTTATTGGCGAGTAAATCCCTGATCACCGTACCTTTTTCGATATAGTGATAAATCGCCCTTACCTTTTCGTGCGCATGTTCTGATTCGCACCATGCCTGCAATTGCCTTTTATAGCCTTCAAAATACGCCTTCTTCTTACCGCCAAAATCTTCATAATCCTTGGCAACATATTGCAATTTGTCAGCAAGCGGATGTGGCGCTTCACCGCTACTGCGGCTGGCAGAACTTTCTGTAGCAGGCAAAATAATCTGGGTTTTTTCCAACACAGACGCGCGTTTAAAATTACCTTCGCCATCAATCACAATGTTGATATGGGCATTTTGAAGTGTATGGCTGGTAGGCATCGGCAATTTTTCTTGAGGCAAGTCAAGTAAAACACCGGCTTCGTAGGTCTGATAAAGCTTTTCCATCCAGCTCATATTTGCGCCTCTTCATCCGTAACGGCCAACAGGTTTGTACCAATCCCGAATTCCTTTGAGCTCATAGGCCGGACAAAGCGGCGTACCTCGCATTCTTCCGGACGGGGGAATTCCAAAATCCCTTCTTTAAGCGTGGCCTGCCAAAACTGGCTATGCAGCTCGTCGATTCCGGTTTCGTCCGGGTAGGCAAAACTATGGAACATCAGGCCAAAGGCTAATTCGTCCAGCTCGTCATAAGCGCCTTCACCCTCACCAAACTCACAAGGTTCGACATAGCCCTGACAATCGCGTGTACCTAAAAAAATATCCTGCCTGCCGCCTTTTTCCAAGGTACGTTTTAGAATGCTGAAATGCTTGCCGTCTATCCTATCGGCTGTGAGTTCGGGCCGGTGTTCATTCCATTCAAAATGCGCTTCAACCTGGTATTCAACATCACGCAAAAACGTATAAATGGCGAGACTGTTGCCACCGCCCCAGACTAAAGGCTTAGTGCCTTTGGTTTGTGTGCGTAGCGGCTTTATGACCCTGACTTTATCGACATGCCATATCAGCGTCGGTTTCCAATAGATGGATTTGAGCACACCTTTGATCGCCTCATAAGTCGGCAGTTGATACGAACATTTTTCACCGCCCACTTTGGTGATGGGATCGGTAAATAACGCATACTTGCCCCATAATCGAAAACTAATGCTGTTTTTCATCATTTTTTATCCCTATAAAATAGTCGCTTCGGCTTTGCCAACGGGTTCAGTAGACAAACCAAATGCTTCGCTGTAATAGCGTTCATCCAGGCAATACACACCTTCGCCCGGTTGAATTTCGTAGACTGCCCTTTGTTCCAGTAATTTTTTCCACACGTTCGGAAAAACATTAACGCTGTATTTTTGCGCTCGTTTTAAACAGGTGTAGTAGCTGGCGGCATCAAACTCTTTGGCAATGCCACACAGTTCAGTAATGAGGTGTTTGCCCTGCTGGTAAGGAACAATCACTGCTTGTGTCGGTGCATCAATAGCTTTAAAGGCATTGCCTGCCGTCATAAACGATTGCTTTAGGTGTAGTGGCGCATTAACCCCAGTGTTGAATTTATTGTCGCTGAGTAAATTGAGTAGCGTGTCATCTCTTCCTACTTCTTTCGCGGTCAAGGGATAAGCCATTTGGTCTGCGCGCTCGTAAAAATAATATTTAAAATACAGCGCCATATTTTCCGGGTCTAACAAGGCTTTATCGTTAACCTCACTGAATACGCGCTTGGTTTTGTCTCGCCCGACTTTAATGTCAATCAGTTGATCAATGGTTTCCTTTGCCGGATTTACGACATGCACAGTAGCGGTATCCAAGCGGCCATTTCTATTGCAGCGCCCCGCTGCTTGGGCTATCGAATCCAATCCGGCCAGAAAGCGAATCACACTGGTAAAATCAATATCCACCCCGGCTTCGATTAATTGCGTACTAAAGCAAAGAACCGGCAGTTTAGCCGCTAACCTTGCCCGCATTCTGTGAAAAAGTTCATTGCGGTGCGCTGAACATTGGTTGGTACTTAAATGAAACAAGCTATCCCTATCAACGGAATCAGAACATTTGACATTCAGGGCTTGCGCCCATGCTTTGGTGTTAACGATAACCAAGCAATTGCCTTTCACTTTGAATTCGGACAACGCCAATTCCGCTATTTCTTCTTCAGACCAGCCTTCCGATTTAGTTTTATTGCTGATTTCGACACGCTTTAATTGGTCGAATAATTGCCTGACATCTTCTATTAGGTGATTTTTCTCGGGGATCAGCAATTGGCCTTTTTCCGGCGACTTCAATTGATCGAGCAAAGGCTGGGTTGCTGTACATAAAACCGCTGTGGTTTTGGTATGCGCACTTAAAAAGTTAAGGGCGTTACAAAATAAATGTGTGCAGTTAATCGGCAGGGTTTGGATTTCATCAAAAATGATGACGCTGTTGGCGAGTTGATGCAGGCGACGCACGCCGCGCGTACCGCCGCTAAACAATGTTTCTAAAAACTGTACCATCGTGGTCAACACAATCGGCGCATCCCAATTTTCAGCCGCCAGCTTGCTATGCCAGGTTTGATTTTCCGGCTCTAAATTCGAGTGATGCTCAAGTACCCAAGGATATTGATCGCCATCCTGCTCAACTACCTTTCTGATGGCTTCGGCATTTTGTTCGATGATGGAGGTGTACGGAATAACATAGATAATCCGCTCTAAGCCGTGGGTGTTAGCATGATGTAGGGCGTAACGGAGGCTAGCATAAGTTTTACCGCCACCCGTCGGCACGGTCAGTGTGTAAATACCTTGAGCATCTTGAGCGCGATTTTTACAGGTATCGGAAATCGCCCGGCGTATAGAGTTAATCTGAATATCGTTATTAGTTTTTGACTGATCGGTCAAAAACAACTCCAGCCGATTGATAGCAACATCCCATGACACGGCTTTATTGCGATAAAACGCATTGTTGGGTCTTTCAAAGTCAGCACTATTGATACGGTCTGCATCGATCAGGCAACTGAATAAAAAGCGCGTCCAAAAACCAATGTAAAAAGATTTAATTTGCTCATGCTGTATACCGTCGATTAATACTTTAAGTTCTCCGCGCATTGCTGACACTAATTGCTTGTCAGCCAGATGTTGGGCTTTCTCTTTAATATGGACATCAGCATTTTGTTTGCATTCGGCCAGATGTGATCTGTCGTCTTCTTTATCTATGCGCTTTTTGAAGCCATTAGTGCCATCAGGTGTCAGGCAGTCAATCAGGCCACTGTGGTGTGAGGCAATGCACAGCGCCAATATTTGACCACATAATCTACCTTCGCCATTTTTACCGTATTTAGCCAGCATTTCCCAGATCAACTGCGCGCCTGCCGTTGAATGATCAATCTTGCCTTTCTGGGAAACAGCATCAACGTAATCTGCATCCATGTCATTGAGTAATCCAGTACCGGATTGAATGTAGTTTTGAAAAGAGGCGCTGTATTTACCAAAATCGTGCAACAGCCCTATTAACTCTCCCGCTTCAGGCACATTGATTTTGGCGGCTAACGTTTTGGCAATCTCAGCCACTTCCTGCAAATGGACGGCGACTGTTTGCTGTTTTTTATCCACAGTACGGACGTGGGCAATGTAAGACTCTTTTGATTGGTTTTTTGACATTGATACTAGTTTTATAAAGTTATCTGAAAAGAGTCATTTAGTATTTGCTACTTATTGCCTTGTATCTATCATCAGCCGACAAGTGGAGTAATTGTAGATCAATCTTCGGCAATCATTGGAAAGTAGAGGCATCACTTTTCAGCTGAAAAAAAGTCGCGATTTTGTGCTGGCGCGGATTCATCAGGCTTCGGTGGTAGGTAAGCCGGAACAGCCCAGCCCTGTAGATGCGCTATGGGAAAGGCAATTGACGGTTGAAATCGGCCCGCATCCGGGTTTGAGTGATTCGCAAAAACAGGCGGTGGAGCGGGATTTTTGTATGACGGATGGTAAATGTTCGACAACGGTGCGAGCGGCTTTGCTGTCTTATCTGTTGTTATCGATGCGGATCGGTAAGGACGATTACCAACGCGAGGCGATGGTTCAGCAGATTGTGTTGCTTAATCGGGATGAATTGCAGCCGTATTTGGCTTTTTAAAATCCCATCACCCTACCCTCTCCCGCTGGAGAGGGTAATATGTTCTACCCGCTAAACAGTTAGCCTTTTTCAATAATCGACAATTTATCTTCAGCAATGCCCAATAACAGCTCGCCTTTTAGTAGACCGAGTAATTCGCGGCCTGCCATGACATAACGCCAACCATGCAATAACGGGCATTCATCGTTGTCGCCAAACAGCAATTCTTCCAAATCTTTACGCGTTGCCAAGATGATTGGGTTTAAGGCATTTTCTTCGGCACGCACGCGAACCCAAGCGGTCAGAATATCCAGGATGGCTTCTTGTTGCTGGGTTTTCTTGAGCGGTCGCCCTTTATCATTAAGTGGAATGGGTGGGCGATTTTTGGCAGCGGTTATCAATAGGCATAGCTCTCGACCATAACGGTTTTTAACTCGCTCATTTAGGCCGCGGATGTTACCCAGGTCAGCAACGGTTTCTGGTTGTAATTTCGCAATGTCAAAGAGCATTTCGTCACGCAATAGCCAACTTTTCGGATGATTTTCAATTTGCGCAGCCTTTTCTCGCCATTCTGATAAGGTTTGAATGATGGATAATTGTTTACCGGTCAGTTTGTTTTTGCCTTTGATTTTTAACCAGGCTTGTTCGGGGCGCACTTGGTAGAGTTCTGGGTTTTCTAATTCAGCAAAGTCTTGTTTCAACCATTCACTGCGCCCCAACTCGGCCAATTTCTTCTGCATTAGTTGGTAGATTTTGCAAAGGTAAATCACATCATCAGCAGCATAGGCAATCTCACCTTCGGATAATGGCCGTTTACTCCAATCGGCGCGAGTGTGAGCTTTGTCTAAGTTGATATTTAACAGGCTTGATACCAACATGGCATAACCTGGGTTTTCCTGAAAGCCCAGTAACGGCGCGGCGATTTGGGTGTCGAATACTGGCGTCGGTAGTTTGCCGGTCAATTGATAAAAAATTTCCAGATCCTGACGGCAGGAATGGAACACTTTAACTATTGCCGGGTTATAAAGGGCGGCAAACAGCATATCAAGATTAGGCAAGGCAATAGGATCAACGCAAGCCACCCAATCCGGCGTGGCAATTTGCAGCAAGCAGAATTTTGGGTAATAGGTTTTTTCGCGGAGAAATTCGGTATCAAGCGCCAGCCAGGTTTCTTTGTTGATTTGTGTACACAACTGCTCAAGTTGTTCCGGGGTGTTGATGTATTGGATGTCCGTCATGTGTTTGGATGATTTGATAAAAGGTGATCGTTTAGAGTAGCGTTATGCTTTGGGGAACCTCGAAAAACCCATTCCGCTCATGGTTCGACAAGCTCACCACGAACGGAACTCATTGATTTGTAAAGTACCGTTCGCACTGAGTTTATCGAAGTGCATGGTTTTTCGAGGTTCCCTTTGGTGTTAAAATTCAATTTTTGTCTGCACACTTATGCGCTTTCGTATTATTCCTGTGACATCTTATCAGCAAAACTGCTCTTTGCTGATTTGCGAGCAAACCCAACAAGCCGCGATTGTTGATCCGGGCGGCGATATTGACTTGCTTATCGACATCGTTAAACAAGAGCAGGTGTCGTTGCAGTCGATATTACTGACCCACGGTCATCTTGACCATGTCGGCGGCTCGACGCAATTAGCGGCTCACTATGACATTCCTATTATCGGACCGCATTCAGGAGATAAGTTCTGGCTAGATGCGCTGCCGGAACAAGCCCGGATGTTTGGCTTTCCGCCCTGCCCCGCCTTCATCCCCTCTCGCTGGCTCAAACAAGGTGACGTCATTCATATCGGCAACGCAACGCTGGACGTCTTTCACTGCCCTGGACACACGCCGGGACATATTGTGTTTGTTAATCGCGAAGCAAAATTAGCGGTGGTGGGTGATGTGTTGTTTAAGGGATCAATTGGGCGCACCGATTTTCCGGGCGGAGATTACGATACGTTAATTGAGTCAATCCGTACTAATTTATGGCCGCTGGGTAAAGAGTTTGCCTTTATTCCGGGTCATGGGCCGATGTCGACATTTGGCGAAGAAAGGCGCAACAATGCTTTTGTGCATGATTAACGGCAACCCATATTGGTAATTTCTTAGGAAATCTTCTCATCACTCGAAGAGGCGTTGACACCGACTCTTCTATGCCGATAACCGCCACGTTTTTTATGCCGGGCTTTCAGACGTTTTATGTCCAACTCGTGTTGATTGATCGTCACCGTTTTTAAATGCTGAAAAATATCCGGCGGCATCGCGTCAGGCAATTCCAGCAGGGTGTAATGTTCGCGCATGCTGATATTTTTGATGTTGTTAACATCGACGCCGGATTCTTCAACCAGCACCTGTTTAAGTATATCTAAGGTAACTTGCTGCTTAAGCCCCACGTTTAAACGATACCGAACCATTTTAATAAACGGGGAAATTTTTGGCTCAGAAGGCGGGAGGGTAATTTCAGCTTGTTCGTTGCTGTCTGCTGTCGTGCGCTGGTGTAAATAGAGCAGCGCCGCCGCGCAATCAAGGGTACTGACGCCAAGTTCACCCGCCAGGGTATTGAGCGTCGACTTTTCAGCGGTTAGATTTTGAGAATCAATAACTTGCGCTATTGTGTTTTTTAATCGCATTGACACGTTTGTTTATTCCAGCCAATTATTTTAATTAAGCTGCAAAAAATCAAAGTCTGTCCTCGTAAATTTCCACATAGGCTTCGTCACGTAACTTACGTAACCAAAGTTCGGTTTCTTCTTCGATTTTGCGCTTGCGGATAGCGTCTCTGACCTGATTTTTTCGGTAATCGCTGCTATCGTCTTTATTTTCACGATCGAGCACCTGAATCAAATGCCAACCAAACTGAGTTTGCACTGGCTCACTAATTTCGTTTATGGCCAATTTGCTCATCGCTTCTTCAAATGGCTTAACTAGATCATTAGGTCCTACCCAATCCAGTGATCCGCCTTTCAATGCTGAGCCTTTGTCGTCGGAATGTGTTCTCGCCAAGCCGGCAAAGTCATCGCCATCAGTGATGCGTTGTTTTAGTGCCAACAAGCGTTTTTTCGCTTCGGCGTCATCTATCAATTCGTTGGTTTTGATTAAGATGTGCCGAACTTTTGTTTTAACTATGGTGTGCTGACCGACGCCTTTGGTCTCGAGCATTTTAATGATATGGAAACCACTGGGACTACGAATAGGTCCACCAATATCGCCTGTTGTCATGTTGCTGGCATCAGTAACAAACAAGGTCGGCATTTCACTCATGGTTCGCCAACCTAAATCGCCACCTTTTAAGGCGTTGGCATCATCGGATTGAGTCATTGCCATTTGCGTAAAATCAGCACCAGCACGCAGCTTGTTAACAATATCACCAGCTTTAGCCAAGGCTTTTTGGATTTCACTTGCAGATGCACCCTCTTTAACAGCGACCAAAATGTGGCCTAAATGGTACTGAATAGAGGCATCACCGATTTTGTCTTGGGTTTCCAGATAATGATCAACCTCGCGGTCGGTCACTTTAATGCGGCCACCGATTTCTCGCCCACGTAATTGATTAATAACGATTTCATTACGCATGTTATTTAAAAAAGCCGCGTAATCCATACCTTGTCTAGCCAGCTCTTCTCTGAACTGTTCCACGCTCATGTTGTTTCTTTGCGCAATATCGGCAACGGAGCTGTTAAGCATTTCCTCGCTGACATTAATACCGGCTTTTTCCGCAAGTTGCCGCTGGAGCTTGTCGACAATCATTTTTTCCAGGACTTGTTTGCGCAGTACGTAGTTAGGCGGAATTTCTGACTTACTCGCCTGGATGCGTTGCACGACCGCCAATACTTCGTCTTGTAATTCACGTTCAAGGATAACATCGTCTTCAACAACTGCGACGATGGTATCCAGAACTTGCGCCTGCAACTGCCAGCTCAGCAATATAAGCAGCCAGCCAATAACACTTTTCAACATTGTTTTAGTACTCATTTTTCAGACTTCCGATATCCAGAAATATTTTGTTCGAAGAACTGGTCAAGCTTTTCGCCTAGGCCAGTTAAGCCTTTAAGCTCGATTTGGAAGAATATACCGGTTTGACTTACGCCCTGAACATCGCCTTGTGGATTAATAGCACTGGAAAAAACATTAGCGTTGTTGATATAGCGACGCCCAATGACGCTAAATTTCCAACAACAGTTCTCTTTTTCCACACCCAAAAAGCCCTCCTGGGTCGAGTTATACAGCATGGAGTATTGCCAACGTCCGACTGCAAACCAGTTATCAACTATCGGCCAATGGAAAGACATATCTGTTTGCCTAATGGCGTTACTGGTCTGGCTATTAAATTGAGGAAACGCAAGATTATTAACAGCGTTCGGGTTTAAGGTATTTTCTCTAATCCGATAACCAACATTAAAAATAGCCCCCGGTTCATTTTTGTAATGCAATATTACCCGGTGCCGGTCTGCTTTACTGGTATCAGGATTCCATTGCATCCCTGATTCAACGGAGAAATGCTCACTGAGCTGAGAATTTAGATCGGCGACCACATTAGACAGGCTATTCGTTTCTTCTAAGTAGCCTGGCAAGATAACTTGTCGATTACTAAAATAAAAAATTTCTCCGACGCTTAACTTGAGCCTTTCTCGACCGGTAGCGGTATCAACCAAGCGCGTTGATACCGCGGCAGTCACTTGATTAGCATCTTGGATGCGGTCAGTCCCGCTGAAGCGATTTTCTCTAAACAAACTGTTAAAGCCAAAGTCATATAGCGCGGTATCAAATACAGGGATATCTTGCTGATTGACTCGTGGTGTATATAAATAGAATAAGCGCGGTTCAACGGTATTGAGATAGGTGCTATTGCCAATATTTAGATCGCGCTCTAAGTACAGACCGCTGTCGGCAGATAAAATAGGTAAGGTACGCGATATGCTGTCGGACGTTCTGGTGCCATAGCTTATGCCATCATTACGTAAATACTGAGCGTTAGTAGTCCCAGTTACTGGACCCGGCGCCTGTTGGTTGCCTAAAATATATTCTGTATGCTGCAATGACATTTTGGGGATCAAGAACGCACTGGCATTTTGCATTGGGAAGCTGACTGTTGGCTTCACATCCATACGCTGACCATTGACACGGTAATCATGTTGAAACCACACATATTCACTACCCAATGCGGTATTAACCGGCATGGAATCAAAGCTATGATTCAAATTCAGGTTTATTTGCGGTAACTTTCGATAAGGTACTGACTGTTTAGTAATCGCCTTATCGATTGATTGATAATTCTCAACTCTGGCCACCAAAGACGCGGGTTCTGATCTATAGCCAATATCCGCCTGGCTCCTCATGTAACTGAAGTTAGGGATGCTCAGCGCATTACCTAATTCGGCAAAATAATCTTTATCTGAGACATAGTTCAAATCCATATTTGAACTGATATTTGGGGTGAACTGTGTAGTGTTTTTAACCGATGCCAAATATCTGGCTTTATTACGAATACTATCATCAGGCATGTATTCCAAACTGGTAATGCCTGTAGACATTTCTGTCAGATAGCGACCAATACCACCTAAGACAATGCCTCGCTTAGAAAGATAACGCGGCTTGAACGTTGCGTCATAATTCGGGGCAATATTCCAATAATAAGGTATGGAAGCATTAAATCCGCTTCGCTGAGTACTACCAAAAGAGGGTGCTAGAAAACCAGACAACCTCCTATTATCTGTTGGGAACGATAAATAAGGTGAATAAAACACCGGTACGCCTTTAAACTCAACCCAAGAATTTTTGGCCGAGCCCATGCCACTGGTTTTATTAATTTTCAGCTCCGAGGCATGTACCACCCAGTCTTGATTGCCTGGCTGGCAACTGGTGTAGGCAACTTCTTTGTACCGCGATAAGGTTTTACTTTCTCGATACACCGCATCCGCCCTGCCTCTTAACGGCGCACTCGGAGCTATAAACATTACATCACGCAATCTGGCTTGATCGGAGGCCAGTTTTAATGTTGCCGTATCACTATAAAGCGCTAACTCATCTTCGCTGTAATAGACATTACCCTGTAAATCCAGCGTATCTGATACTGAGTCATAGTTTGCAGCTTTCGATAATGAGCGCTGATCGGCGCGTGACATTTCCACGTTGCCGTAATAACTGCTGATTTCGTTATCAAAAATTTCGCCATAATCTGACTTAACATCTAAAGGTGACGATTCACGTAAGTCTTTCCGTGGCTGATAACTAGAAGGAGCAACTGTTCTAGTGGCCATACAGTTTTGCCAGGGATCAACTGGTAGTTGCGATGTCAGTGTTGAAAATATTTGCTCTTGCTGATGACTAAACGCAGGATCCAACCAACCGACATTTGACGATGATGCCGCAGCTTTTACCGCCGCGGGTTCACCTTTAGGATCAGCACCCACTAATTTACAGTCCCAATTTTTATTTTCGCCAGTGGCTCCGCAAGCCCAACCTGGACGATTACTTTCACCTTTAGGCTGCACTTTTTTGGCGGTAGCGATACTGGGCTTTTCGAGCGGCTCGGACTCTTTTACATCGCGCTGAGAAGTTGATTCTGCTTTGGGCTCAATGGCTTTAGCGTCAACCGCATCTATTGATTTTGGTACAGTCGGCACTGGTTCCGCGATTAATTCCTCGGGTTCGGCTTGCTCGACAATTTTTGTCGTAGGTTTTGCAACGACAGGTTGTTTAATTGGCTGGGGCTGGAGACGCTCTGTAACAACCGGATCGGCAACAATTGGTTGCAAAGCCTCGCCGGGTGCGGGCTGGGCTTGTTTAACCGGCTCAGTTTTAACTGGCTGCTTAGTATCGGTGGTTTTTTCGGGTGTGGCATCTTTCCCTACGCATACCCACTCTTTGCCATCTGTACTCTGGTGACAATTCCATGCTGAATCATTAGCAGAAGCAATAACAGTGGTCAGCGAGGGCAAAAAAACCAGAAATAAGCGGCGGTACATAGATAATATGGGTTTATTAGCGTAGTGGCTTGCAAATCGAATAAAATGCTTGGAGGCGCATTTTACCTTAAATCGTCTGCATCTTTATAACTAATCTGTTTCGAATCTTATGATACCCGATGACCCAAGAACCCAGGCCATGATCCATTGGCTTAACCATGACCTGGCATTAGCCATCGACACGATTGAGCCCGCATCCAGTGACGCCAGTTTTCGCCGTTATTTTAGAGTCAACGTGGCCGATGACAGCTTTATTGTGATGGATGCACCACCAGACAAAGAAGACGTTGCGCGCTTTATAAGAGTTGCCGACCTGTTTCGACACGCCAAAGTTAATGTGCCCATTATTTATCAACAAAATCTGCATGATGGCTTTTTGCTGTTGCAAGACTTTGGTTGCCAATGTTTTTTAGATCAGCTGGATATAAAAAACGCCGATAATTTGTATCAAAGTGCGTTTGATACCTTATTTCAATTACAAAATAACACACCTTTAACCAGTTGCGGCTTACCCACTTATGACCAACCATTGCTGGGAAGAGAGCTGGATATTTTTACCGAATGGTTTTTAGGTAATAGATTCGGACTTGCCCTGCCCGAACAGCTCTGGAACATAACCCGTACCGTGCTGATTGATTCGGCACTGGAACAACCGGTCACTTGTGTTCATCGCGACTACCACTCTCGTAATTTAATGGCTACCGAGCAAGACTCACCCGGAGTGATTGACTTTCAAGACGCCGTCATCGGCCCAATTACCTATGACTTAGTGTCGTTGTTACGCGATTGTTATATCGCTTGGCCTGATCCGCTTGTGGAGCAATGGGTGGGCGCTTATTTTCAACGACTTGAGCAAGCTAAATTGGTCGACTGCGGACTAGAACGATTCCAACGCTGGATTGATTTAATGGGCTTGCAACGTCATTTGAAGGCTATCGGTATTTTTTCCCGCTTAGATTTGCGCGACGGCAAATCCGGCTATCTTCAAGATATTCCACGCACACTCAATTACGTCATAGAAGTCGCAGCAAAGTATCCAGAACTTGCCGAATTTGGCGACTATCTCCAACAACTAAATTTATCCAAGCAATTATCATGAAGGCGATGATTCTTGCAGCAGGCCGCGGCGAAAGAATGCGCCCCTTGACCGATCACACTCCCAAACCACTGCTTACCGCAGCAGGCAAAACGTTAATTGAACATAACATCGAACAACTAGTGGCCGCTGGTTTTAACGACATTATCATCAACCACGCCCATCTCGGTCAGCAACTTGAACAGCGTTTGGGCGACGGAAGGCAATTTAACGCTAACATCTGCTATTCGCCTGAAACAACAGCGCTGGAAACTGCCGGAGGAATTATTAATGCGCTACCGTTACTCGGAGATGACGTGTTTTTAGTAATCAACGGTGATATTGCCACTGATTTTCCGTTTGTCACACTCAAAAACCAACCCGTCAATCTTGCGCATCTGGTGTTGGTTGAAAATCCTGTCCATCATCCAGAAGGTGATTTTGGCTTGGATAGCGCAGGCTTTGTCACTGCAACCGACACCAATAAATTCACCTTTAGCGGCATTGGACTGTATCATCCCGACTTGTTCAGACACATTCCGGCAGGCATTCATAAGTTATTGCCTTTATTACTCAAAGGGATTGCTTGCGGCGGAGTTTCAGGACAAGTACATACCGGTTTCTGGATGGATATAGGCACACCCCAGCGGCTACAGGAACTGGACCTTTATTACTCGCAACGGAGAACACAACATGCCTGATCATATTTATAAAAAAATCGAACTGACCGGCTCATCAAGCGTCGGCATCCAAGAAGCCATCGAAAATGCGGTAAGTAAAGCTGCCAAAACCATCCATGACATGCGCTGGTTTGAAGTTGTCGAAACTCGCGGTCATATTGCCGATGGCAAAGTAGCTCACTGGCAAGTCACCATTAAAATCGGTTTTTCTTTAACCGAATAAAAATGCACTGATGCCACAAGTTATGGCTCTGATAATTTAACCACTCGACAAGCTCAAAGTTCAGCACGAATTACATCGATACAAACCATTCGTATCTAAATCAAGAGCTTGTCGACCAATCAATTTTGACCCAATACTTCTAACAACAAAAATCAGCTTATAGGTATTTATACCTATACATAAAAAATAATAAGGCACTAGAAAAACAATAACATACTGCTATAATCTCAACAAAATTATCACTATGTGAGTTATGGCTATGAGACATTACTGGAAGGTCGTTGTTTTTCTTGGATTGCAGTTTGCTTCCGTGACCGGTCATACCCAGCAAGTTGATGTCAGTGCTTTGCGGTATTGGAATACCCCTGATCAAACACGCATGACTTTTGACGTCACCAACTCCCCCGAACACCGCGTATTTTTGATGAACAATCCACCTCGATTAGTCATTGATATGCGTAACACCAAAACAAAAACCAACCGGGCTTTACCCCAACCTGCGGCTGATCATCCGCTGTTTTCTAAACTGCGCTTTGCCACTAAAGAGGGTAACGACTTAAGAGTCGTCATCGATCTTAAACGCCCCTTAAATGCAAAGACAGCAACGTTACGCACTAATTCGCTTGATAGTAAATTATTGGTTATCGAATTATTAAGCAAAACAAGCATCGCAAACAACAACGCCCAAATTAAAGTCGCCGCCAACAAACCGGCCAATCCAATACCTTCTGTAAACATTCTGTCTAAAAGCCCAACAACTGAAACACCTCAGACCACCAACATAAAAACAGCTTCCCGCCCACTTAAACCTATCGCCACTGTCGCACAAAAATCCAAAGGTATTGTTATCGCAATTGATGCAGGACATGGCGGCAAAGATGTCGGTGCGCTGGGTGCCAGCGGCACTCAAGAAAAACATGTCACACTGTCTATCGCTAAAAAACTAGCGGCGCTGATCAACAGCCAACCGGGTATGAAAGCGGTGCTGACACGCAAGAATGATTATTATGTCGGTCTCAGACAAAGAATGCAGCTTGCTCGTGCAGGCAAAGCGGATTTATTTATCTCCATTCATGCTGACGCTTATCCAAATGAAACCGTCAAAGGCGCTTCAGTATTTACTCTGTCTAGTAAAGGCGCCACCAATGAAGCCGCGCGCTGGCTAGCTGACAGTGAAAATGCTTCCGACCTAGTTGGCGGCGTGAGTTTAAGCGATAAAGATGAAATGCTGGCATCGGTGCTGCTTGATTTATCGCAAACAGCCACCCAAGAAGCCAGCGATAACGTAGCCGGCAACGTATTGAAAAACTTTGAGGACATCGGCGAACTACATCACGGCTCGGTGCAGAAGGCTAATTTCATGGTGTTAAAATCGCCGGATATTCCATCCATTTTGGTCGAAACCGCTTTTATTTCTAATCCCTCAGAAGAACTTAAGCTGGTTAATACCGCACACCAAACTAAAATAGCCACCGCCATTTTTAATGGTCTGCGCAATTACTTTGACAAAACCGCACCGATTGAAAGCCGAGTCGCGGCACTTGATTTATAGTCATACCATCAATTTCTTTATGTTATCCCACGATGCAGCCTTGAGCTGCATCGTCATTTATAAGGCCCATAAAAATCCATGACCATTTTACTTGCAGAACTTGAACCGATAGTTCGCGAAGCCGGCAATATCGCATTGACGCACTTTAAAGATTTAAAACACCTGACTATCAATAAAAAAGCCCCGCGTGATTTTGTCACCGCCGCCGATATTGCGGTGGAAGCTTATTTAAAAGAAGCCTTAGGCAAAAAATACCCACAATTTGGTTTTTGGGGTGAAGAAAGCGGACAAACAGCCAACCAAACTGCCCGTTGGGTGGTCGATCCTATTGACGGCACCCACTCATTTTCCAAAGGTCAATATTTCTGGGCCGTCAGCGTTGCGTTGGAAATTGATCAGGAATTGGTAGCCGGTGTTGTTTACGCCCCGGCGCTGAATGATTATTACAGCGCTGCAAAGGGCGAAGGTGCATTCAAAAACGGCGAGCTTATTAATGTATCGTTAGAAGATGATTTAGGTGACTCAATGATCGCCACCGGCTTTGCCTGCCTGCGCTCTTATCTGGAAGACAACAATCTGCAACGCTTTAGCCGCATTGCACAAAAAACTAGTGGGCAACGGCGTTTCGGCTCGGCGGCATTAGATGTTTGCTTGGTGGCTGATGGGCAGGTCGATGCCTATTGGGAGCAAGAATTGAATCTTTATGACATCGCTGCAGGCGTTGTTATTGCCCGGGAAGCAGGTGCCACCGTCACTGACTTTAAAGGCAATAAGGGTGTTTTTCCCAAGCAAATTCTAGTCACCAACGGCAAAATTTTGGATCAATTGTTGCCGTTAATGTAATCAGCAAAAACACGCATCAATCTGACGAATGCAGCCGTCAGATTGATGCATTGCAACAACCTTAAGCCAACTTGGCTTTTAAGAACTCAATAACCTCAGCCATCGGCACTTCTTCGTGTTCGGCACCACCCACTCTAGCCTTATATTCAATCGTACCGGCATCCAAACCGCGATCACCAAGAATAATGGTATGCGGAATACCGATCAATTCCATGTCTGAGAACATAAAGCCGGCACGGACTTTACGATCATCAAATAACACGTCAAAACCGGCTGCCTGCAAATCCTTATAAAGCTGTTCTGCTGCTTCTTTTAGACGCTCAGATTTATGCATATTCATCGGGCACAGCGCTACTTGAAACGGCGCCAGATTGCTGGACCAGATAATGCCTTTATCATCATGATTCTGCTCAATAGCCGCCGCAACCACACGGGAAATACCGATACCGTAACAGCCCATCAACATAATCTGGTTCTTGCCGCCTTCGTTGATAACGCCGGCATTCATCGCTTCACTGTACTTGTTGCCCAATTGAAAGATGTGCCCGACTTCAATACCGCGCGCCAAAGTAATCTGACCTTTACCATCAGGGCTGGCATCACCTTCCACAACTGTACGCAGATCTTCGATTTGCACCGGCAGACTCAAATCGCGCTCCCAATTAACACCAGTGTAATGTTTGCCATCGACATTAGCGCCGGCAACAAAATCCGCCATTAACGTGACACTGCGATCAGCAATGATATTGATCGTCAACCCGATAGGTCCGATGGAGCCCGGTTTGCACTGACAAGCACTGAGCACTTCTTCGTCACTGGCAAAGGTTAGTGGCGACAAAACGCCTGCTATTTTTTCCGCTTTAATCTCATTTAAGTCGTGGTCGCCCCTTAGCAGCAGCGCCACTAAGGTATCGTCTTCGCCTTTAACAATCAGCGTTTTAAGACATTGACTGGCAGATACGTCAAAAAACCGACTCACATCTTCAATACTGTGTTGGTCGGGCGTGTCGACCAACGTCAATTGAGCGGTTGGCTGAGGACGAATGCCCGCTGGAGCAACTGCTTCAGCTTTTTCGACATTAGCCGCGTATTCGCTTTCTGTTGAAAAGGCGATGGCATCTTCCCCAGAATCTGCCAACACATGAAACTCATGCGACACCGCGCCGCCGATAGAGCCTGAGTCGGCAATCACCGCGCGAAAATTCAACCCCAGTCTATTGAAGATATTGGTGTAGGCCGTGTACATCACGTCATAGGTTTCTTGCAACGAGGCCTGATCGAGATGGAAGGAATAGGCATCTTTCATCACGAATTCGCGCGACCGCATGATCCCGAAGCGTGGACGAATTTCGTCACGAAACTTACTTTGAATTTGGTAATAGGTAATCGGCAATTGCTTGTAGCTTTTCAGCTCGTTACGTGCCAAATCGGTGATAATTTCTTCGTGAGTAGGGCCTAAGCAAAAATCCCGATCATGACGATCTTTTAAGCGTGCTAACTCTGGGCCGTATTTTTCCCATCGGCCGGTTTCCTGCCACAACTCGGCGGGTTGCAATGCCGGCATCAATACTTCCAACGCCCCAGCCCTTTCCATTTCCTCGCGAGTGATTTTTTCCACCTTGCGCATGACCCGCAGCCCCAAAGGCAGCCAGGTATAAAGACCTGCGGCCAGTTTGCGGATAAGCCCTGCGCGAATCATCAATTGATGGCTGGCTATTTCAGCATCGGCGGGAGTTTCTTTAACGGTACTAAGAGGAAATTGAGAGGTACGCATGATGTCCGTAGGCAATATATAGATTAAACCGGCATTTTACCGATTTACAGCAGAGTTAGACAGCCGTACTGCAGCTTTTAACGCTGATTATCTGAGCTGGTAATTTATTGCAGCCCTTAATATCTAAAGACTCCGAAATCGGCAACTCTTTGCCACTTATTCGCGCCAAATTTATGACTCAGCCAACTATTACGGCAAAACATAGAACATATCTTATTGTTTTTAATAACATTATAAAAATTGGCACACTATTGGCTTTAGTAATTGCAGATATAGAGTTTTAGATCACGAGGAGTCGATCATGGCAAAGAAAACAGCAAATCTGGCAGTTATCAGCAATAACTCATTTGAAGCGGCAAAAGCAGTCAACCTGCAACATTACGACATTAGCAGTGCATTGCAGACAAGCCTGGAATTTAGTGAGTTAGTGGCTATTTTCAGCAAAAAAATTGAACATTTTCTTCCGCATAGCGCTTATGTTTATAGCAATCCTGAATTTGGCCTGGAGATTAAACACGGTGTGTTCACTCAACATTATTGCAACTATGCGTTAAAAGTTGAGCAACAACAATTAGGTGAACTAAAACTTACCCGTCATTATCGTTTTAGTGAATCTGATCTAAAACTATTGGAGTCACTGTTGTGTTGTCTGATTTATCCATTAAAAAATGCCACCTTGTATCATCAAGCATTGAAAATGGCATATACCGACCCGCTTACACAAACTAATAACCGCGCCTCTTTTGATGATTCCGTTAAACGCGAAATGAGCCTGGCAATGCGTGGTAACAAAGCGTTATCCGTGCTGTTTTTAGACATTGATCATTTTAAAAGCATTAATGATCAGTACGGTCATTCTTGTGGTGATGTCGCGCTAACCGCTGTAGCGAAATGGATTAAGGAAAATCTACGCAGTAGTGATCTGGTATTTCGTTTTGGTGGCGAGGAATTTGTAATTTTACTCAGTGACACTGATATTGAAGGCGCCAAATTATTGGCGGAGCGCATTCGCACATCTATTGAGCAGCACACGCTGGCTTACGATATGAATGCCATTAAAGTAACGGCTAGCTTAGGTATAAGTAGTTTGTGTACTGAAGACACCTTAGATAGCTTTATCAGTCGAGCTGACAATGCAATGTATCAAGCCAAACGTGGCGGCAGGAATCAGGTGGTATTTGCGGCTTAACCGCTCAATGTTTGCCCTTACTCAGTAAGTTCACTGACAGTGGCTACTTTGACTCAATATAGTAGCGCCGACCTCAGACTCAACAAACCAAGTCAGAGATCGGCAACAGCTCATTGAGTACCCTGTCAGCCCATCATTTCAAAATTTCTTAAGGCGCTGAACAAATTAGAACGACGAACCAAAGCTGTCGCGGTAGCGCAATTTAAAGCTGTCCAGATCAAACACATGATTTTGCGTACCGTTATGTTCGATTTTGATAGTGCCCAACAGCGATGCAATACGACCGGTGACTTCCCAACCTAATTCATTCGTCAATCCGTATAACAAACCAGCACGATAGGCGTCGCCACAACCGGTAGGATCGAGTAACGCATTAGGTTTAGCGGCAGGAATATCTATGGTTTTACCTTCGGTATAAATTTTCGAACCGTTTGCGCCTAAGGTGATAATCAATGCTTCAACTTTCTCAGCAATTTGTTCCAGCGTTAAGCCGGTACGCTGCTGCATCAATTCGGATTCGTAGTCATTTAATGTCACCCACGTAGCCAAATCCAAAAATTTAAGCAATTCTTCGCCGTCAAACATAGGCATGCCTTGGCCTGGATCAAAAATGAACGGTATGCCTTGCTCGGCAAACTGCTCAGCATGCGCTTGCATGCCTTCTTTGCCGTCCGGCGACACGATGCCGATGCAAATGTCCCGATTAACAGGCACTGTATTCAGGTGTGAAAAACTCATCGCGCCCGGATGAAAGGCGGTGATTTGATTGTCGTCTTCATCAGTAGTGATGTAAGCCTGACCAGTATATTGATCATCCAGAATATGAATAAATTCGCTAGATAGTCCATTTTGGCTCAGCCACTGCGCATACGGCTCAAAATCATGACCGACTGTCGCCATGATTAACGGATCTTCGCCTAATAAATTGAGGTTATAGGCGATATTACCGGCACAGCCGCCGTATTCACGACGCATAACCGGCACCAAAAACGACACATTCAGGATATGAATTTTTTCCGGCAGGATGTGTTTTTTGAATTGGTCATGAAACACCATAATGGTGTCGTAAGCCATAGAACCGCATATCAATGCACTCATTGTGTTCCTCTTAAAAAAGTAAAATAACTGACCAGGTGACGGCTGCCCAAACTAAGGACATCATCACCGCAGCCGAACCTATGTCTTTGGCTCGGCCGGATAATTCGTGGTGTTCCAGCCCTACCCTGTCCACCACCGCTTCAACTGCTGAGTTTAACAGCTCAACCAGCATGACTAAGACCATACTACCTACCAACAATAGTTTTTCGATGTTGGATTGTCCCAACCAAATTGCCAACGGAGTGGTGACTATAAATAGGATAACTTCTTGTCTAAACGCTTCTTCGTGAGTCCAGGTCGCCTTAAATCCGGCCACCGAGAATATACAAGCGTTCATAAGGCGTTTAATGCCTTTGGCATTTTGATTAGCCATGACGCATCCTTATTGATCAATCAGCGCTTGATAATCAGCGGCATCCAATAAACTTTCGAGATCAGCTAGATTGTCAGCTTTCACCGTAAATAACCAACTGCCGTAAGGGTCTTCATTAACTTGCTCCGGCACATCCGCCACTGCCTTATTGACTGCGACAATTTCGCCGGCAACCGGGCTAAATAAATCCGAAGCCGTTTTAACGGACTCAACCACTGCGCATTGTTCTTGTGCATCAACTTGACGCCCGACTTGCGGCAGCTCAATAAACACCAAATCACCCAATTCTTGTTGCGCAAAATCGGTAATTCCTACGTGTACTAAATTATTTTCTTCTACTTTCACCCATTCGTGGGTCGGTGCATATCTTAAATTGGTGGGTAAATTACTCATCGTTAGTTCGCTCTCAATTTTTATAAGGTTATTTTATTAGGTTGTTTTGGGCTCAAGCATAACGCGCAATTTTGCAAAAACAATAAAAAACACCCTGTTCATTGTGGCTGCTCTTATAATTTGCGCATTTTAAGCATACGTTGATCGCATTATTTCACATGAATACTTTGATAATCGCCTGTTTTTTGGTCGCAGGCCTGCTGCCGGTTATTGCTTCGTCTGCCGATGACGACGATGACAAACCAACAAAACCGAAAAACGCAGAGGTAACGGGGGTTGTTTTGCCTGGCACGGCACAATCGAAAGCGGGAATAGAAACCCAAGAAATTCAAGCGGCCCATCACCATTTAGAATTATTGACCTACGGTAAAGCCATCAATATTCAGCCGCTAATCGCTTTGCGGCACCGCTACTTATTAGCACTATCGGAAGGTAAAGGCACTAAGGCCAGACTGACTCAATCAGAACAAAGCATCACTCGGGCGCAAATATTGTATAACCAAGGTGTGACAGCAAAACGACAGCTGCAGGAGCAGCAAGCGCAATGGCAAAGCAATCAAGCGCAAGCAAACGCCTCACAATTACAAGCTCAAGCCATTATTGACGAGGCCCGCTTGGATTGGGGTAGCACCTTAACCGACTGGGCATTATCTGCCGATGCCAAACCTCTCAATGCCTTTTTGACAGGCAAACAAGTTTTATTGCAAATCAGCCTACCGGCCGGCAAACAATTAGCCGATGGCGTGACTGACATCGCTGTGGATTCTTCAGGCAAGCGGCCTCAAGCCACGTCTGCCAAACTTATTTCCTCAGCTCCCCAGATTGACAGCACGGTGCAAGGCACAAGTTATTTTTTTGCCAGCACTGATCCGCACTTAAAGCCTGGCATGCGCGTTTCAGCGTGGGTGACTGAGCAACAGGACGCAATAAGCGGCGTCAATGTGCCCAAATCGGCTCTGCTTTGGTATCTCGATCAAGCTTTTGTTTACGTTAAAAACGCTGCAGGAAAATTCAGTAAGCGGGTGATTAGCGGATACACAGCAACCCCAGAAGGCTATTTTATTAGTGAGGGGCTTGAAGCCGGAGAGCAAGTCGTTGTTGTCGGCGGCCAACTGCTGCTTTCAGAAGAATTGCGAGGACAATTGCAGGATGATGATTAAAAAATGCTGAATTCTATCGATAAACAAGACCTCATTAGCTCAATTCGCAGCTGCGCATGTTAGCTAATCTCATCCGCTTCTCGATACGCTTTCATAGCGTTGTTATTGCGCTCGCTGTGCTTATTCTGCTTTACGGCGGTTATAGCTTCACTAACGCCGGGCTGGATATTTTTCCTGAGTTTTCCCCCAAGCGCGTCATTATCCAAACCGAAGCCTCGGGACTGTCTGCCGAACAGGTTGAAGTGTTAGTCACCCAACCGATTGAAAAAACGCTTAGCGGTTTAATCGGGCTGGAGCGATTAAACTCTGAATCTATTCAAGGTTTGTCAGTGATTACCGCGACGTTTATTGAAGACAGTGATGTCTATCGCAACCGGCAACTTATCAACGAACGTTTGGCTGGTCTGGTCTCGCAACTGCCGCCGCGCATGACTCCGGTGCTGGTGCCATTGTCCTCATCATCGGCGACGGTACTGACCTTGGGGCTGCGGGCAGACAGCCAATCGGCAATGGCGTTACGCAGTTTTGTCGATTGGACTTTAATTCCGCGCTTATTAGCCGTGCCGGGTGTTGCCGATGTCAATGTCTTTGGTGGGGATCTGCAACAGTTGCAAATACAAGTTAATCCGGAACAGTTACGACGTTTTAACCTAACCCTGGATGATGTTATCCAGGCCGCAGCCCAGGCGAGCAAAATTCAAGGCGCAGGATTTATAGAAAATGACAATCAGCGCTTTACCTTACAGCTGACCGGTCAACCCGCCAATCCAGAACAATTTGCCAACATCATGGTCAAAAGAGACCAAGGCCGCAGCATAAAATTGGGCGATGTCGCTAGCATCAACTTTGCACCGGAGCCTGCCATCGGTGCCGCGCAAATTATGGGCAAGCCCGGCATTGTACTAATGGTGATTGGTCAATACGGCACTAACACCTTGACCGTATCCCGGCAGGTAGAACAAGCGCTGCAAGAGTTTGAGCCGGTTTTTAAGCAGCAAGCGATAGCTTTTTACCCGCAGTTATTTCGCCCTGCCGATTATATCGAAACCTCACTGGCACATTTGACCGTACATTTATTGCTGGGCGGCGTGTTTGTGCTGATTGTGCTGTATGTCTTTTTATTTAATTCCCATACCGCGCTGATTTCTGCGTTGGCAATTCCTGTGTCGTTATGTGCAGCCGTGATTGTGCTGCTGGCGACCGGCAACAGCCTGAATGTCATGGTGTTGGGCGGCTTAGGAATAGCCCTGGGCGAGGTGGTGGATGACGCCATTATCGACACCGAAAACATTTTCCGGCGCCTGCGCGAAAATCGTTTGTTACCACAACCATTATCGGTTGCAGAGGTGGTTTATAGCGCCTCGTTGGAAGTACGCGCTTCGATGGTCTATGCCAGTTTTATTGTCGCCTTGGTATTTGTGCCTTTGTTGACTTTAAATGGCGTTGCCGGGCGGCTATTTGCGCCGCTGGGGTATGCCTACATTCTGGCGATTCTAATGTCTCTAGTCGTGGCACTAACGCTAACCCCAGCGCTTTGCTATGCCCTGCTTGGCAGTAGCATCGATAAAGCAGGCGAGCCGCCACTTATTAGTCGCTTAAAGCCTCTGTACGAAAGGTCCATACTAATTGTTATCAACCATTTCAATGTTTTTTTAGCTGGCTGCATTGTCGTTTGTCTTTCAGGTCTGCTTTTGCTGTTTAGTTTTGACAGTAAGTTTTTGCCGGAATTGCGCGAAGGCCACTATATGGTGCATACCTCCACTATGCCCGGCACCTCCCTAAAAGAATCCATCCGCATAGGCAGTAAACTCACTGAACAGTTTAAAACTATTGACGGCGTGCAATCAGTATCGCAATGGGCCGGGCGCGCGCAACGTGGCGCCGATACTTACGGCAGTCATTACAGTGAATATGAAGTTCGGCTTAAATCGCAATCCGGCGCAGAGCAACAGCGCGTGTTGGATAAGCTGCGCGAGATGCTTACTGAATTTCCCGGCATTTCGTTTGAAGTTAATAGCTTCTTAACAGAACGAATTGACGAAACAGTATCCGGCTATACCGCGCCGGTAGTCGTCAATCTGTACGGTAACGACTTAAATACGCTGGATGCCAAAGCCCAACAACTAGCCAATTTGATAGGCAACATTGAGGGTGCCGCTGATGTGCAAATGCGCTCACCAACAGGCATGCCCTTGCTGCAAATCAATCTGAATCATGAGCAATTAAATTTATGGGGTGTGCAATCGGGACAAGTGATGGACATGTTGCAAGCGACTTACGAAACCAAGGTGGTCGGTAAATCTGTACGAGGCAATCAAATTATCGACATTGCGGTAAGTTTACCGCCGGAACTTCGGCAACAACCCGAGGCTATCGGCAGTTTGCCACTCAAAACTCAGGACGGCGCAGTCATTACACTTGACCAAGTAGCGCAAATCACCCATGCATCCAGCCGTTACAATGTTCTGCATCAAGGCGGACGGCGTCACCAAACCGTCACGTGCAAAGTCATTAATCGGGATTTGGATGCGTTTATCAAGGAGCTTAAAGCTAAGGTACTGGGCGACAGTTCTTTTGCCGCCGAGATGTATCCGGAATTTACCGGGGCCGCCTTTGAGCAAGCCGAGGCGCGCAAATCACTACTGCTCCATTCATTGCTGGCAGGCGCAGGGGTATTGATGTTTATTTATCTGGCCTTAGGATCATTGCGCCACGTTGGCTTAACCCTGCTCAATTTGCCGTTTGCATTACTGGGCGGGGTGCTCGCCGTGCTGCTGACCGGCGCAACCTTATCGGTGGGGTCCGTCGTGGGCTTTATCACTTTGTTTGGCATTACCGTGCGCAACAGCATCATGCTGCTGACGCATTATCGCCACTTAGTTGAAGTTGAAGGCAAGCCATGGGATTTACAAACCGCGATTGCGGGGGCTCAGGATCGATTACCCTCTATTTTAATGACTGCGTTAGTGACTGCGTTGGCAATGTTGCCGATTGCCATCAATAGCGACAGCGCCGGGCGAGAAGTGATGGGGCCGATGGCGGCAATTATAATTGGTGGTTTGGTGTCGTCGACAGTATTGAATTTACTGCTGCTACCGGGAGTGTTATTGCGCTATGGCAAGTTTGGGAAGATGACTGGCTAGTTGCACTATCTAAACTTTATAGACAGTGCAACATCGGCAGCGGACGCAGATGATTTTAAAATCAGTCCACCAAACCGCCTAATCCAGATTCTAACGCTAGGATTTCCTAGAGTTTTTCGCTAATAAACTGTTCGCTCAAACCCAACTTTTCAGACACATTGAACGGAAAAACTCGCAAAATGTCTTCTACGGTTAAGCCCTTTTGATGACTTTCGCTGATATACCGAGCCAAATAAACCACGTTGGCAGGTTTAGACACGTCATCACTAGCCAACGGATTGCCAGACCGTGCGACAGTTTCAATCAAATCAGGTGAAAAGTGCCAGCGACGGCATAATTCCGCGCAAACCTCTTCGCTGGTAAATCCCAAGCGGGCTTTTTCAATCACAGAACGAGCATTACCGCCTTTAACGTGTTGATCAATTTCACTGGCCGCAGCCGGTGCGCCCATGTGGATTAAAATATTGCCTAATTGGCTGATTAGACCAGCCGTAAATACCAAATCCGGGGCGACTTTGCTTTCCGCTGCCAGCCATTTTGCATAGGTAGCCGTATTAAAGCTGTTACTCCAAAAACTTTTAATATCAACGCCTTCAATTTTAGGAATTGACCCGACAAAACCCGAAGCAATTACCAGCGTTCTAAGTTGATTCATACCCAACATAAACACCGCTTCCTGAATGGTGCCGATTTTTCTGGATAAGCCAAAATGCGCCGAATTTACTAAGCGCAGCACTTTTAGGGAAATTACCTGTTCTTTCTCGACATTTTTAGCGATGTCATCGAAATTAGTTTTAGGATCATTAAATTGAGTGATGAGGGTTCGAACAACCTCAGGAATTTGCGGCAGGTTATGGATTTTGTCGAACAGTTGATTCATTTCTACTTTCATAATATTTGCACTCCAGTTTTATAGTTTGCCTCGAGTATAGTTGAAAAATTTCAACACAAAGCCAAGCAGCGCATATCATGCAGCCCTAGATCCAAAAAGGAATAACGATAGTGCCTACCCCAGATACTGATAACCAACATTTTTTCGCTACCAACAAAGCCAGAGAACAAGCCTGCGCCGCTTGGTTAAAAGCCCAGAGCAAGGCAGCTAAAAAACCGATTTTAATCGCCGCCGGTGCAGGCATATTGAATGGCTTAGGCGTGATAGCTCAAGCGGCGTTGCTCAGTTTTATTCTGCAAGCACTGATTATCGAACATGCATCCTGGCAAGTTTTAGTTAAACCGGGGCTGCTATTGTTAACAGTTTTTATCGTTCGTAGCTTGTGCGTTTACTGGCAGCAAACGGTGGGATTTGAAGCAAGCGCGGAGATTAAATCCAAGCTAAGACAAGCGCTGTCGACAAAGTTTGCCGCACTTGGCCCCGCCTATAGCAAACACCAACAAAGCGGTGAACTGGCAACCATCCCATTAGAGCAAGTAGAAGCACTGGAGGCCTATTTTTCCCGATATTTACCGCAACAATTTATCGTCAGCATACTGCCCTTGGTGATGATAGCCGTGGTGATGCCCATTAATTGGGTGGTTGGAGTGATTTTTTTGCTGACCGGACCGTTAGTGCCTGTGTTTATGGCATTAGTCGGCATGGGCGCGGCCTCAGCGCAACGTAACCAATTTTTGGCAATGGCCAGAATGGGCGGATATTTTCAGGATCGTTTGCAAGGACTTAGTACGCTCAAGCTGTTTGGTCAGGCTTGGCAGGAGTTAGACAACATCAACCGTATCGCCGATGATTTTCGCGAAAAGACCATGGCCGTGTTGCGCATCGCATTTTTATCTTCAGCGGTGTTGGAGTTTTTTAGTGCCGTTGCCGTGGCGCTGGTGGCGGTATATGTCGGCTTGGGGTTGTTGGGGGCGATTCAGTTCGGTCCGGCTCAACACATTACCTTAAGCGAAGCTTTATTTGTGCTGCTGCTGGCCCCTGAATTTTTTATGCCGCTCAGACAATTGGCTATTTATTACCATGATAAAGCCGCAGCAATTGCTGCAGCTGACGCGATACTTGGCATTTTGGAACAAAATGAAGTATTGGTTAGTAGGGTGGGCAATGCTTTTTTGCCCACCAAAAGTGTTCAAGATAAAGCGCGCGAGCAAAATTGCATTACCTCTATGCCCTTCAGGGCACCCCCCTCAATCGAATTTGACCAAGTCGATAAAATCTATGGCCAGCGCCAAGTGCTAACAGCCATTGATTTAACCATCAACGCAGGCGAAAAGATTGCCTTAACCGGCGAATCGGGTGCGGGTAAAACCACCTTGATCAATTTGCTGCTGGGCTTTGAAGCGCCAACGCATGGCCGGGTATTGCTGGCTGGACATCAGATTACGCAAGAGTGGGCCGCACAGCACATTGCCTGGGTGGGACAAAACGCCGGTGTTTTTCACGGCACATTGCGTGACAACATTGCTATCGCCAGTCCCGGCGCCAGCGAGCAAGCCATTGTCAATGCGGCAATGGCTTCAGGCGTAGCCGAATTCAGTGAGCAACTGCCGGAAGGCTTGTTAACAGCAGTGGGCGAGCGCGGCTATGGCCTGTCGGGCGGCCAAATACAACGACTGGCATTGGCGCGGGCATTCTTAAAAAATACCGACATCATTATTCTGGATGAACCGACCGCCAATCTGGATACCGGCAGCAAAACCTTATTGCTCGACACGATCGACCGGTTGTTCAAAAACAAAACGCTACTTATCGCCAGTCATGATGCCGCGGTGATTGAGCGACTATCCCGCCAGATTGTTTTGCAACAAGGACGATTAGTGTCATGAAAGATCTTTGGTTTTTTTTCACCTTATTTAAGCCGCAACGTTTTTGGCTGACATCCGGCTTGTTATTATCATTGCTGACCACTGTTGCGGGGATTGCTCTATTAACACTGTCCGGCTGGTTTATCAGCTCGTGCGCTATTGCCGGTAGCGTAATTACCTTTAACTTTATGCTGCCTGCCGCGCAAATTCGCGCGCTGGCGATCATCCGCACATTGGGACGTTACGGCGAGAGAGTGGTGACTCATGAGGCAACTTTCCGGGCTTTGGCGGACATTCGCAGCTGGTTGTTTCAACAACTGATTCCATTAGCACCGGGGCGCTTGTCTACTTTACGTAGCGGCGATGTGTTATCCCGCCTGACTGCCGATGTCGACGCATTGGACGCCTTATATTTACGCCTTGTTGCCCCAGTATCAATCGCAGCTTTCGGTATGCTGGGCGTGGCTCTGTTTTTAGGCATTTATTCCTGGCAAATCAGTCTGGTCACATTAGTTGTGCTGCTGATTGCCGCTGTCTGGGTGCCATGGCTTTTTAACCGGCTCGGGCAGATGCATGCAGAACGGCTTTTGGTACTGTCTAGCAACTTTAGAATTCGCCAGCTTGAGCTGCTGCAAGGCTTGGCCGATTTACTGGCCTATCAGGCTTATGAGCGTTTTGCCGATGTACTGGCAGAAGTATCAACACGCATGATTGCTACCCAGCGGCAAAATAATCGCCTGACCGCAATTTCTTCGGCGCTCACCTTACTGCTTGGTCAAATTGCCTTGCTAATAGCATTAACAGTTGCTGCGTTGGCTGTTGTCGAAGGCTCGTTGACGGGCGCAGATGCAGCATTGGTAATTTTTTGCGTGCTGGCTGCATTCGAGTTAGTGACTCCCCTACCACAAGCCATGCAAATGCTGGGTAAAACCCAAAAGGCAGCTCAACGCATTCGACAAATTGCTGAAATGTCACCGACGGTAGTGCAAGAAAACCCATGGCTCGATTTGCCGGATGGTTGTGATTTACGCCTAGATCAAGTCAGTTTTCGCTATAACCCGCAACAAAACTGGCTGCTGGATAACATTAGTCTTGATATTCCTCACGGCAGTAAATTAGCCATTGTCGGACCTAGCGGTTCAGGCAAAACTACTTTGCTGCATTTACTGATGCGCTTTATCGATCCCGTACTGGGTGACATACAACTTGCCGGACAGCCAATTAAGCAGCTAGACCCTGACGCCTTGTTAACCCGATTTGGTGTGTTGTCGCAGCGTAGCCAGTTGTTTGCCGCCACCATCAAAGAAAATCTGTTGATTGCCAAACCCGATGCCAATCCATTGGAATTAGACGCGGCCATTAATGCGGCGGGTTTGCAGACTTTTGTTCAGCAATTGCCCGACGGTATCAACACTTGGGTAGGCGAAAGCGGCGTGAAAGTATCGGGCGGCGAAGCAAGACGTATTGCCCTGGCGCGGCTGTATCTTAAAAATGCCCCTATATTGATTTTGGATGAGCCTACCGAAGGATTAGATAGTCATACCGAGAACGAAGTTTTTAACGCATTGGCTAAATTTTCAGTGGATAAAACCGTAATTATGGTGACGCATCGCAGTGCCGGATTAGGTCTTGTTGATGAGATTTATCAGCTGCAGCAGGGGCGGCTGTTAACAGTTACCCACAGTAACAATCAATAACTTACAGAGGCTTTTTTAGTGTCGACTCAAAATAGAAAATAACTCGTAAGTCATTGATATTTTATATCTTTGTAGGATTGTTTAGTTTTTATACAATTTAACGTAAGGGCAGTAATTACCGCCGTTTACAGGCCAATAAAACAATCAATCCACAGAGTTATCCACAGCTTTTGTGTATAACTGGTTTAAGCGGATAGTTGGATTGAAAGCGCCGTCCTTGGCACAATGATTATCTTGTTAAAGATGAGGTAGGTATTCTGGAAGGCGGCTACGAATATCAGTCGCATCATGAGTGGTAATATTTTTATCCAACTCCAAAGTCACTAATTTTTTAACTTGCTCGTTCAAGTGACTGCGAAGCAAACCTAAAAATGAAGGTTCGGCAACAATCACTAACTCGTCAAAATGTTCATCGTTATGTGTTTTTTCCAGAAAAGCCGCAACCAAGCGAGCAAAATTATCGGCTTCGTGTTTTTTCGGGTCGGTCTCTTGTTCAAGTGCATGACCGCCGCCCCCAGTACTTTTGATTTTGCCGGGTAGATCGGAGGTAATATCTCGATCATGCAAGCGATTTTCAGAATTCGTCAGTGTTTCGATTTCTTCTAACGGTGCAGAATGTGTTTTGGCGGTAAAAAAACGTGCCTGAGTGTTATCTGCAACGACGAGCCAGATTGGTTTCATGATGATCTCCTGTTAATGAATGGCATTGGTGAGATGAATTGCGGCCAGTTATCTTGAAACAAGTGATGGCTGAAATCTCATAACCGCAATCTGATTATGAGGCAATAAAGACCATAACAAGCATAAATATCCGGCAACTTCTTTTTAAATTATCACCAATAATATTAATTTAATTTATTTCAAACAGAAATAGGTATTCATACCAATATCTTTTTCATATTTTACCCATGCATTTATTTAGTTAATTTAAGTTGGCTAATTTAAAGGACGTATTGGTGACCGTTAACCGCTTAAATTTGACAATAATGCTAAAGGCGGTAGGTTCAAACTGACAAAAATGCACTGCTTTAAATGTCACCGACAAGCTTCTTGGTGATAAATAATCTACGGTGCAAATTTTGATTTTTTGACCAATATGAGGTGATTAATGAAACGCCAAGCAATGTTCTCTGCCCTTGCCATAATATTTTTAACACCGACGGTTAATGCCTATGTGCCAAATACAGGCGGCGGTGGCGGTGGGGGCGGCGCATGCGCAAAACCAAAATTTAGTCACTTTGTTCCTGCGGCTAAAGCAGAAGCAAAATCGGGCTCTGAATTTTCTTTTGTGGCGTCTGCCAACACGCACCCCAAAACGATTAAAGTCACCGTTAAAGAAGTGCCGGTAGAACTAACCGTACCGACGCAATCAGAAAGCGCCTATGTAGTTACCGGCAAACTTCCCGAATCATTAAAAAACACCTTTGCAAGAATTAGCATTAGCGCTGAGTCATCCGGCCAATGCAAAGGCACGGAAGGTTGGTTGATTAAAATTATCGACTAAATGGCAAATGCAAAGTAACGGTATTAACGGGGTCATAAGGTGTGGCGTCGGTCACATTGATAAATTAAGACTCAGTTTATGACTCAACGCTTGATACCGTTGCTTTGCTCGTTCCACATGCTAGCCATCTTATGGTGGGCTCTGCCCCGGAACTTTGAAACCCTTGAATACGAAAACGCTTATCAGCATACGTCGCTGTTTGCCTGGGAAGAGCCACTGCTAAATGCCGGTAAACTCAGCCCAAACAACCCGATACGATTATTGCTAAACCATTACATTAATTTGACCGGAAGCCAGCAATATTGGGATTTTTTTGCCCCTGCCACGCCTAAGTTCCACCAATATTTATCTATTTGTTACGACACCATAAACAATCCGCGACAAGGCAATATCAGCTGCACGTCCTCGCCCTTATTCACCAATTTAAACTTAGAATTTAAAAGCGTTAGCCTTGTTAACGTCACGGACAGTCGCCTGTATCGCTTGACTGAAAACCTAGCCACATTGAATGATCCACAACTATTTCAAGCATTCACGCGTTATTACCAACACCAAAACATAACTCATCAAGGCTCATCACCAGTGTTGGTTTTGCACCTATTTGAATTAGCCCCAGGACTTAAAGGTTTACCAAGCGTCGGTTATCAAATGGATAAGTTGTTATATTCGGAAGTCGAGTAATGGAAAAAATGTGGCACTACTTTTGGTTTAAACCGGTTGATGTCAGGCAATTTGCTATTTTGCGCATAAGTTTTGGCTATCTGTGCGCCGTGTATTTGGTGCAATTATTACCCTTGGTAGACGCTCACTTTAGTGGCAACAGTTGGTTGGCAAACGTGCAACTTCCTAAGTTATTAAATTGGGGAACTTGGTCGCTTTTTAACCTGCCGGTCGGCAGTTATAGCGCTCTATATAGTTATGCTGTCCTCATATCAGGGATAGGCGCGGCCATTGCTATGATGGTTGGTTGGAAAACCCGGAGCTCAACGTTTATTACCTGGCTGGTACTGGCGTCGCTGTGGAATAAAAACCCGCTGCTGTTGGATGGCGATGATGCAGTATTAAAAGTGATGGCGTTTTATTTGCTGTTAACACCTTGCGGCGAGGCTTGGTCCATTGACGCGCAACACAATAAATTGCCGACAGAAGCCGCGGTTTGGCCCTTGCGGCTAATACAATTTCAAATTGCATTAATCTATTTTGTTTCCGGCTGGGTTAAATTCCATAGTGCAGAGTGGTTGGACGGATCAGTTTTACAATATGTAATGAGCCACCCGCATTATTCCCGATTCGACTGGTCTGGCTATTTTAAAAGTGCCTGGTTCGTTGGCATGCTAAGCGTATTAGCCGGCATCATACGTTGGTGGGAATTGCTGTTTGCCTTTTTACTGCTCAATAGCTATTTGCGACGATTATCGCTAGTGCTTGGCGTCATGTTTCATATTGGTTTACTGGTAACCATGAACCTGCGTTGGTTTCCAATCATCATGCTGGCCTTATACCCGGCTTTATTGTCGAGCCATGACTTTAGGCGTTTTTTGCAGATCAGCACTTTTAACAAAAATGCCAAATCTTGCTCAAATTAACAAGGAAGCCGTGCCTGAAATAACTTGTGAGGCTATTTAACCTCAATAGTTTTACGTTTGGTTTTTTCAGTTTTTGGAATAATTACTTTTAATATGCCATCGGCAAAAGAGGCTTTGGCGTTATCGCCATCCACATTTTCCGGTAACGACAAGACGCGTTGAAAATCACCTCGCGTTATCTCACGATGAAAATACTTGCCTTTTTCTTCCTTCTTCTCTTGTTTGGTTGACGCACGAATGGTGATGGTCTGATTATTGATGGTGATATCCAGATCGTCCTTTTTGACACCCGGCAGTGCAGCTTGAATCTCTATCTCTTTGTCATGATCAAGGATGTCGACTTTGGGAAAGCCTTTCTCTAAGCCCGTCGGCACATTCCAGTCTAACAACCGAGGCCATCTGCGCGAGAGAAAATCATCAAAAAAATGATCAAATTCATCGAATGAAATTAGCCCTGTACTTGATGGTGTAGAGACCACATCTTTATTTTTTTGCTTATCTTTATCGTTAGACATTATATTCTCCGCAAGTATTCAAAATAAAATACCACCCATACTCAAATTAATTAAATGAGCACATGGTAGAAATTCCAGGCGTTATTATTTTGAGTGGGAAAATAAATAAAAGATATTCGTATGAATACCTATGCCGGTCTGTCAATAATTACTGGTGCTATTTATTATAAAACACACCAACAACAGCTCAGTTTTGCTGAATGGGTAGCGTGAAATAAAACGTGGTGCCTTTGCCAGGTTGACTATCGAAATTCAAGGTTCCGTCATGGGCTTCAACAAGTGAGCGACTGATGGATAAGCCCATGCCCATACCATTGGTCTTGGTGGTATAAAACGGCATTAATATTTTTTGCTGTTGCTCTAAATCAATCCCAGGCCCATTGTCCTTAACACTGACCTGTAAACCATTATTGGCCGTCAATTGACTTAAAATGGTTACATGCCGATGCTGTTGTGCGGGCAGATATTTTAAGGCGTCGATGCTGTTGCGGATCAGGTTTATGATGACTTGCTCAATTTGTACTTGATCGACATGGACCAACGGCAAATTATGTTGCAGCACCAATATTAGCTCGATATTATTTTTTTTAAGGTCGGCCGCACATAGGCTGGCAGCCTCATGAATCAAGGTATTAATATTGTGACTTGATCGATGTTTGGCATGTGATTTCACAAACTCCCTCATTCGATGAATGATCTGCCCCGCTCTTAAAGCCTGCTGCTGGGTTTTGATTAAGATTTCAGACAGCGCCACCAGATCAGGGTTTTCAGCATTAATAAGATTTAAACTGACCTGCGTGTAACTGGAAACGGCTACCAATGGTTGATTAACTTCATGCGCAATGCCAGAAGCCATTTCGCCCATCAAGCCAAGCCGCGTGACATGAGCGAGTTGATCCAAATGCTCTTTGTCTTGTTGTTCCTGGTGTTTACGCCGACTCACATCTCTTACAATGCAGGTAAAGTAATTCGTCTCATCAAGTGAATATTCAGCTATCGACAGTTCCAACGGCACGATAGAACCATTTTTATGGAACCCTTCAATTTCCTGAATTTGACTGGCACTTTTTTCTGAAATGGGCGTGCCTCTATAATTCATGGTTATGGGCAATGACGGTATCAGCTTACTAATGCCGCATCCAACCAGCTCCTCTGGTTTATAGCCAAAAATAGTTTCTACTGCTGTATTAGCCGACACCATGATGTTGCCCATGTCGATAGTAATAATACCTTCCACTGAGGCATTAAAAATGGCATTAAGTTTGGCTTCAATTTGTTTGAGCTGGGTGACATCGTAAAGTATTACCAAATGTTCATGCGCAGAATTGATAATCTCAGCGTCAGAAATGATCACAGTTTTGATGCTGTTGTTTTTGCAGCGAATAACACATTCCATGGGCAAAGACTCGGCCTGATCCTTTCTCGCTTTTTCCAGTGCCGTTTGCCACGTCGTCGTTACCCACTGCCGATAATCTGGATCGGGGTAGGCTTTTGGCCACCAATCCGCCACAGTGGGAATATCAGATAAGTTGTAGCCAAAGGTTTTTACAAACGCCGGATTCAGAAAAGTAATGTTCAGATACTCGTCGTTCAATGCCATCGGCACCGGGGAGGCTTCAATAATCGAACGGAATTTTGCCTCGCTGGCTTTTAGCTCAGCTTCCATAGCCTTGCGGTCGGTGATGTCACGGCAAAATACACAAAACTGCTGAAATTCAGGTAAAAAGGCGACCGATATTTCAACATCAATGATGTGCCCATCTTTATGACGGTGTTGGGTTTCAAATCGGTCGTAACCCTCGGTAATTACTTTTGCAAAATGCACATTTATTTGTTCAGTGCTTTCCTGTGCTTCAAATTGAGTGATGGACATATTCGTCAATTCATCAATCGAATATCCGCTTATTTGTGCGTAAGCTTGATTAACTTGTACCAGGTTACTCATCAAATCAACGATCCAAAATCCATCCAGGGATATATCAATCATCGCTTTGAGCTGCATTAAGACCCGCTCAGCCTGCTTGCGCTCGGTGATATTTAAATGCCTAACCACAACCCCGCGACGTGAACCTTGCAGTGGCGTAACTGTCATATAAAACCAGAGTTGTTTATTCGGCGTTTGGCAAGGATACTCTAAAGAGAATGCTGCTTGCTCGCCGTTAAGCACTGCCTTAATTCCCTTGTAAGCGGCGCTGGCCTCGTCGCCATAAGGTTGATTAACAGCCTGTTTACAGACATCCAGATAATTGATGCCCAGCATATCGTTGGATTCCGGCCAACCATTTTCCTTGGCAAAGCTCCGCCATGCCTTATTAACCGAAATAATCACACCCTGTGCATCCAGTACGGCAATCTGCGACGTTAATGAGTCAAGAATGCTGGCATTCAAGGCATCACTGTCGCGCAGTTTTTCCTCCATCAGCTTGCGCTCCGAAATATCGGCATGCGTGCCGATCAGGCGCAAGGGTTTACCTTCTTCACTACGGCTAACAACCATACCGCGGGCAAGTATCCATTTGTAGCTGCCATCCTTGCTTCTAACCCGATACTCGTTGCTGTAAGCGGGAATTTTGCCTTCAAGATAATCACGCATAACAGCTATAGCAGCTTCTTTGTCATCTGGATGGAGACGCTTCTCCCATTCATCCAAATTGTTGCCGACCTCATCTTCTGTAAAGCCTAGCATTTCCTTCCAGCGCTTAGAAAAAAACACTGTGTTATTAACCACATCACAGTCCCATACGCCATCACCAGCACCTTCAATAGCAAATTTCCAACGATATTCGCTTTCTCTTAGAGCCTCTTCCACCGCTTTTCTTTGTTGTATCTCAGCGTGCAGTTGTGCGGTACTGGGAAGCGACAAGGCGCGTGGAATAATCCACAGCATCATTGCCGCTGCGACGAGCGAAATAATCGCGGTAATGCCTTTAACAAAGCCATCCAGCCAGTATAAAGGCAACCAAATTGTGATTGCCGACAATAAATGCGTGGTGCCGCAAGCAACAATAAAGCCGGCAAACAGGCCAACCAGCCATGGATAGGGCAAGTCTTTGCGCTGCCTAATAAAATAGATAAGAAACAGTGGAATTGAGTAATAGGAAAGCGTGATCAGCAAATCAGCAATGACGTGCAGCCAAAGTAACCCTGGACTCCACGCCAAGCAATAGCCATGCGGAATAAAATCTTTAATACTAAAAAGGTCATTCATTGACGGCAAGGTCTTTTTTTACCGCTTCATTAATAGTTTGTAGAAATATTTGGTTTGCAAACGGTTTTTCCAGAAAAGCAAAGGCACCTAATCTTAGGGCTTTTTCCGAATCAATAAAATCCGCATTACCACTGATAAAAATGATGGGGATATTAATGTTTCGTTTGACTAATTCTTCTTGCAGTTCAAGCCCGCCCATAACCGGCATTGTTACATCAAGAACCAAGCAACCTCGCTGATCAGGGTCATAATTGTTCAAAAAGGCTTCAGCCGAGTCATAACTGCTTACCGCAAGCCCGGACATTTTAATCAGCATCGACAATGCGTCGCGCACTGGCAATTCATCATCAACCAAGTAGACCAACGCATTCGAAGTATTAATGTCCATTAACTGTGCTCGGTAGGTAAAGTGATAACGCCCATCAGGGATTTTAATTGAACAGCAAATTGAAATACCTGCACTCCGTGTTTTGAAATATCAATCCAGGTTAATTTGTTTCGCTGGTAACGATGATACTCGGACTACTAACTTTTTATCTTGATCGCTATCATTTCATTGCCAGTTTAAGCCTTCTTTTCAACGTAAAACTGGCGCTATTAACCTTTTGAATTTTTGCTGAGCTAACAATCCCAAACCGCCGCAGCTTACTTAAGCGGTAGCCCGGCTTTTTCCCAAGCTTGGATGCCACCATCCAGATTTTGCACCTTAGAAAATCCGGCGGCTGTTAGTTGATCCGCCGCTTTTGCTGAGCGTCCGCCGCTACGGCACTGGGTAATTATCTGGCTATTTTTGTAGGGTTCAAGCTCGGCTAATCTTGATTTTAATTGCCCCAGCGGGATATGAATAGCGCCGGGAATATGCTGTTCCTGCCACTCATCATCTTCACGGACATCAACGATGACGGCTTTTTTTTCTGAAAACTCGGCTGCGGCCTGTTTAGGCGAGATATTTTCAAATGCACTTTCGCTGTGACTGGTGACGGCAACGCCTGACAACAGTACAACTGCCGCAAAAGTGGTTAGTCCTGATTTTAATGATTGACGCATGGGTGACTCCGGAGAAAATGACTAAGAAACAGCATAATATTAGGGTTTACTAAACCATTCAAATTTGTCAGCGTCATTAGCAGGTATATTAATAAATAGTGTCGAGTGCGGGCAAAGTTGACTTTACCAGTCTGAAAAGTAAAAATGCCAGAAACACGCAAATCCCGTAATGCCTTGAATGGCGTTGATTTAGCTTACTTTAGTTAATGCCTCAAGGTTAATACTTCCTCTTCTTATGAAAATCCTGCACATTCTTGATCATTCCATTCCGTTGCATAGCGGTTATACCTTTAGAACCCGTGCCATTTTGGAACAACAGCGTCAACTGGGATGGCAAACATTTCATGTCACCTCAGCTAAACATAGCGTCGCCAAAGCATCCCTTGAAACGGTGGATGGTTTGGATTTTTATCGTTCCGATGAACCCGCGGGCCTATGTTCGAAGCTACCGGGATTTAATCAATGGTCTATTGTGCAGTCATTATCAAAACGCTTGGATGAAATCATCCCGGAAATAAAACCGGATATTCTGCATGCGCATTCACCGGCATTAAATGGTCTGGCCGCGCTTAACGCCGCTAAAAAACACAAGCTGCCGTTGGTATACGAATGCCGGGCGTTTTGGGAAGATGCCGCCGTTGATCACGGCACCACCAGCGAAGGCAGTTTGCGTTATCACGTCACCAAAGCGCTGGAAACGCACGTATTTAAGCGGGCCGATGCGGTAACTACTATTTGCGAGGGTTTGCGTGCGGATATAGTCACGCGCGGCGTCCCGGCCGACAAAATCACCGTTATTCCTAATGCTGTTGATATTGAACGCTTCACCTACGGCGTACAGGCAGATCAAACGTTACGCAGTGAATTAGGCTTGCAAGACAAAATTGTTCTCGGCTTTATCGGCTCTTTTTATGCATACGAAGGATTGTTGCTGTTATTGGATGCCTTACCTAAAATTGTCGACAAGCAACCGGACACACGTTTGTTACTGGTTGGCGGCGGTCCACAAGAGCAATTGATTAAACAGAAAGTTACCGAACTGAAGCTGGAGCAACAGGTTATTTTTACCGGCCGGGTATCTCACGACCTGGTACAGGATTACTACAACCAGGTGGATATTTTTGTTTACCCGCGTCTTTCCATGCGCTTGACGGAATTGGTGACGCCATTAAAACCACTGGAGGCCATGGCCCAAGGACGATTGGTGGTGGCTTCCGATGTTGGCGGTCATAAAGAGTTAATCAGGGATGGCGAGAACGGTTGTTTGTTCAAGGCCGGAGACGCTAATTCCTTAGCCGAAGCCGTGTTGAATTTGTTAGACAATCGTCAGCAATGGGATGCTTTTAGAACCGCAGGCAGGCACTATGTCGAAACCGAGCGCAACTGGCCGCTCAGCGTCGGTCGTTATCAAGCGGTGTATGAGCGTCTATTATGAGCACCTCCGGGACGATGAACCAATCGATTCAGTTCGATCTTGATTTAATTAATCGCTACGACAAAGCCGGTCCTCGTTATACCTCTTACCCGACTGCGCTGGAGCTGCATTCAGGCTTTACCGATCAGGATTACCGCCAACACATTGCCAAATCGAATGCCTCCGGTGGGCCGCTGTCGTTGTATTTTCATATCCCGTTTTGCGACACCGTTTGCTTTTATTGCGCCTGCAATAAAATCGTCACCAAAAACCGCAATCATGCCGTGCCTTATCTGGAAAACCTGCTGAAAGAAATTGCCATGCAGGGCGCCTTATTCGACAAGACCAGAGTGGTCAATCAATTGCACTGGGGCGGCGGTACGCCGACGTTTTTAAGCTATCCGCAAATGCAGCAGCTGATGGCGGCAACGCGCGAACATTTTCACTTAAGAGATGACGATGAAGGCGAATATTCAATAGAAGTCGATCCCAGGGAAACCAACGACCAGACCATCAAGCAATTGCGGGAGCTTGGATTTAATCGCATCAGCTTAGGCTTGCAGGATTTTGATCCGGCGGTGCAAAAGGCAGTCAACCGATTGCAAAGTGAAGAACAAACCTTTGCTGTGTTGGAGGCTGCTAGAGCTGAAGGTTTTCGGTCAACCAATATTGATTTGATCTACGGCCTGCCGCTGCAAACGGTCGACACATTCGCAAAAACCTTGGAAACAGTGTTGGCGGTATCGCCCGATCGCTTCTCCATTTTTAATTATGCCCACATGCCTGCCCGGTTTAAAACCCAGCGGCAGATTAACGATGACGACTTGCCGACCGCGGACGTTAAATTGGCCATTTTGCAAATGGTGGGTTTACGGCTGATTGAAGCTGGTTATGCTTACATCGGCATGGATCATTTTGCCAAACCCGATGATGAACTGGCGGTTGCCCAGCGCGAAGGCAAGTTGTACCGCAATTTTCAGGGCTACTCTACGCATTCGGATTGCGATTTGGTGGGTTTGGGGATTACCTCAATTGGCCGGGTGGGCGATGCTTATATCCAAAACGTCAAAGAGCTGGACGAGTACGATCAGCTGATCAAACAAGGCAAGTTGCCGGTATTTAAAGGCGTTGATTTAAACGACGATGACAAACTGCGTCGTGAGGTAATTACCCAGCTAATTTGCCATTTTTCGCTGAACTTCAGCCGCATCGAACAGCAGTTTGGTATCGATTTCAGTCATTATTTTGCTGATGAGCTGCGGGCATTGGCAATCATGCAGGCGGATGGTTTGCTATCACTCACATCAAAGGACATTAGCGTGTTACCGGCAGGCCGGTTGTTGATACGTAATGTTTGTATGGTGTTTGATAAATATCTGGCGCAAAAAAAACAGCAGCAATTTTCAAAAGTGATTTAGGCGCTAACGATGAATGACCGACTTATCGAACTGGAAATAAAAGCCGCTTATCAAGAAGATTTGTTGCAGGAATTAAATAGAATCGTCAGCGAGCAGCAGCAACAGATCACCCGCTTGGAGGCCACTTGTAAATTACTCAATGACCGCATCAAAAGCGTGTCTTCCGAAGGCGTTGGTACTCCTCAAGCAAATGATGAAGTGCCGCCGCATTATTAACGCAAGTTATACCAATCCCAATAAGTTTTTATTTTGAAACCCTCATCCTGAACTTCTCCCGTTGGAGAAGGGATAGCATGTGAACATATTGTGATTGGTATTACTCTTTCAGTAACCCTACTATTCGCGCTTCCAGCTCCGGATAATCGCCAAACGCGCAATCTCTTAATATCCCCTGCTTGTCGACCAGAATGTGCGACGGCGTACCTTTAAGTTCGAAACGTTCAAAGGTTTCCGCCCGGTAAATAAGATTATGCAAATACTGCTCAACACGTACACGGATCTGTTGCCGGTAAGTGTCGGACTGTAAAGAAAAATCAGGGATGCGGCTATGGATGAAATCGTCGATGTCTGTTTGAGTAACTTCATTTCCGCATTTTTGTAAGCGATCCATACCTAACGGAAACGGGATTTGGTAGCTTAGATGACCATCAACTAATAGTCCGTGCTCACTTAACATCCGCAGCTTTTCGCCAACGACTGCACCGGTTTCAGCTAAACGGGTTAAGTTTTCCAAGGTGTTTTTATCAAAATCTTCAAACGCTGTTGCCACACCCAACACTGACAAGCCCTGATCTGCATAGCGTTGATGCAAATTGGCGGCCATGGGCAGCGAGTACAAAAAACAGCCGGGGCAGTTGACTTGAAATACTTCGACTAATACGACCCTGCCGATAAGCTGATCAAAATTGACCGGATCGCCCTGAACCCAATCGGATACTGATAATAACGGCGCTTTGTGGCCTAGCAGTTCAGATTTCATACAATGACATCTTTAGCTTTTTGCGGCCAAGGCATGCTGGCGCTGACGTTTAGCCTCGCGCTTGGCCACAAGCGTTTTGGCAGCATCCGCCCCGATATGGGCTTCGCCGCGTTTTTTGGCCAATTCCAGTTGTTTTTCCCGCTCCATAAAGCGGACTTTTTGCTCTGGAGTAATCTGTTGATAGCAATGCGGGCAACTGACACCTTGCTGATATTTGTGACTGGCTTTATCTTCCTCAGTAATCGGCATGCGGCAAGCGTTACATTGATCATAACTGCCTTGTTCGAGTTGGTGATTGACTGTAATACGATCATCAAACACAAAGCATTCGCCTTGCCAGCGGCTTTGCTCAGCCGGCACGTCTTCAAGATATTTGAGTATGCCGCCTTTCAGGTGATAAACCTCGGCAAAGCCTTGTTCTTTAAGAAAAGCAGTGGATTTTTCACAACGTATGCCGCCAGTGCAAAACATGGCGACTTTTTTATGCGTATTAGGGTCTAAGTGTTGTTTTACAAACTCCGGAAACTCTCGAAAACTGGTGGTGTTTGGGTTGATAGCGTTTTTAAAGGTACCTACCTGGAATTCGTAATCGTTGCGAGTGTCGACCAGCAATACTTCCGGATCATCTATCAAGCTATTCCAATCTTTTGGCGCTACATAAGTACCGACGACCTGTTTAGGATCGATGCCCGGCACGCCCATGGTGACAATTTCTTTTTTGAGTTTAACTTTGGTGCGTTTAAAAGGCGGCTTGTCAGTCACTGATTCTTTGCAGTCGAGATCTGCCAATCGTGTATCACTGCGTAACCAGTTGAGCAGATTATCAATGCCTTGCCGTGGGCCAGCCACCGTACCGTTGATACCCTCAACCGCCAGCAGCAGCGTGCCACGAATCTGGTTGGCTTCCATCACATCAGTTAGCGACTGACGTATGGCCTGATAATTTTCCAGTGTGACAAATTTATATAAAGCACAGACGACGATTTGGGGCATGAGGCTGTTTCTCGCTAAGAACCGAACATTAAAATACTGATTTGAATAACGATTATACGCAATCAGCTTATTTTATTCGTCCACTTCAATGGCATATTTACTTAACAAGGAATATAACGTCGGCCTGGCAACACCGAGTAACTTAGCGGTATTGGATATGTTGTTTTTAGTGTGAAACAACGCTCGCCTAATAGCCATGGATTCTGCAGCTTCGCGAACTTCTTTTAGGTTAAACGGGGCACATTCATTTTGCAGGGTATTGTCATTATCCAGCTCCAAGTCTTTAACGCTGATACTGGCATCATTGGAAATAATCACGGCTCGGTTAATTTTATTTTCAAGTTCGCGGACATTGCCGGGCCAGCTATAACATTCAATGGCTCGAATGGCGTCGGGACTGAAACCCTTTAATTTTTTATTGTGCTGTTCGCAAAAGCGTTTTAGTAATACATGCGCAATAACAACCGCATCACCGATCCGATCCCTTAACGGCGGAATGTTGATGGTAAATTCACTTAACCGATAATACAAATCACTGCGGAACCTGCCATCGTCTATATAGGTTTGTAAATTTTGATGTGTTGCACACAACACGCGCACGTCCACCGGAATTTCTTGTCTGCCGCCAATACGTTCGATAGTTCGTTCCTGAAGAAAACGCAGCAGTTTAGCTTGCAGATTAATCGGTAAGTCGCCGATTTCATCGAGGAAAAAAGTCCCTTTATTGGCATATTCTATTTTGCCCTTGGTTTGCTGAGTCGCACCGGTAAAAGCGCCTCTCTCATAACCGAATAACTCACTTTCCAACAAGTTTTCAGGAATTGCCGCACAATTTACCGCTATAAAAGCTTGATCGGAGCGGTCACTTAGCGCGTGTATGGCGCGTGCCAGCACTTCCTTACCCGTACCGCTTTCACCTAACAGCAACGTTGTCGCTCGGGTTGGCGCTATTTTTTCAATGGTACGAGATAGCTCTTGCATCTTGGGACACGAGGCAATAATGCCTGTCAACGGTTCTGAGCTTGTGTGATGATGATTTAGATGATCTTGCTCCAGCTCGTACAAATGAAAGGCCCGCGCGATAATTAAATTGAGTACGTCAATATCAATCGGCTTTTGGTAAAAATCGTAAGCCCCCATGGCAACAGCTTTGATGGCATTTTCACGATCATCATTACCGGTGACAACAATGACTTTAGTGGCGGGAGCCAACGCCAAAATTTCCGTCAGTGTTTTTAATCCTTCACTGGCATTGGTAGGATCTGGCGGCAGTCCTAGATCTAACGTCACCACTTTAGGCTCATGCCGTCTTAATGCTGCAATTGCCTCACTGCGCTTACCGGCAATAATGGTTTGATAGGCCTCAAAACTCCATTTAAATTGTTTTTGTAATCCTGGGTCATCCTCGACCACGAGCAGTATTTTCTTATCGTCCATTGTGACTTAACCTTTGTTGTAAATTAACTATTGCGTTCGCCTAACGGTAAGCTAATGCTAAAAATGGATCCTTCACCCGGTTGGCTTTCGACAGCGATTTGTCCGGTCAACTTTACGATGTAATCCCGAGCCTCGTAGACGCCAATGCCCATGCCGGCGTTGCCTTTGGTGGTATCAAATGGCTTAAATAAACGCTCGGCAATAAACTTACTATCCATGCCATGACCGTCATCAATCACTTTAATAAACGCCTGACTGCCATCACAGCTTAGTTCAAGTCTGACAAAGCCATCAGCATCTGTTGCTTCTTGAGCATTTTGCACAAGGTGTCCTAGGATCGCGGTCATTTTTTCTTTTTCCGCAAATACTTCAATCACATCTTGCCGTATATCCAGTTGGAGCGCGGGGCTATTGCCAGCTTGTTGTATCGCCACATCATGGGCTATAGCAACCAAATTAACCAAGGTGCGAGTATCGCTTTGCACATTGCCTTTTTTTAACTGAGCCAATAAATGATCAATTTTGCTGACCACATTTTCCAAGGTGGCGATGGCATCATCAACAAATTCTGGATTGCGTTTATGTTTTTCGGCATTTTTAACAATCAACGAAATCTGCGCGACCAGATTTTTTAGATCATGCACCAAAAAGGCAGAAAGCCGGTTATACGCTTCAAATTGCCGTGATCTCGATAAGGCATCACTGGCATGACTCAATGCCAAGGCATTCGCCAATTGCATACCGACGGTTTTCAACAAATCATGATCTTCCCAATTAAGCCGCCTGGGTACTTTGGCTTGGGTCAACACCACCAGGGCTTCCAGTTCATTTTGCCGGAATAACGGCACGATCAGCCAAACATCGTTTTTATCGGTATTCCATTGCGACAAATCAACACCGTCATACACATCAGGGTCATTAACGTATTCCACGAAATCAATCACCCATTGTTTTTCGACGAGAAACTTAATGAGCGAATCATGCGCATACAACAATTGAGGCGGCACAAAACCAGGATTATTTTCTTCTGCTAAATAAAAATCACCCTGCTCATTTTTTAACCATAACCCCCCACCGCAACTCTCAACCAAGCTCGCCAAGGTCTTAATGATAAAGCCTGACAGCTCGTTCACTGAATTTAACTGGGCAATAGTTCTACTCAACTTAAGCCACTCATCACGATAATCATAACGGTAGTGGATAAAGTGCTTACTGAAATACACTTTGGCCAAGGCTCTGACTTTGCCTGACACAAATAACACTAACAGCAACACTATCGCTAAAAACAAGAACAAGAGTTGCGCGACTTCACCCCAGTTACCACCATAATCACGGATGTAAAAGCCTGTCACCGACATCAAAAGCAAATACAGCCCCGTGCCAAACAAGACTGTTGTGTGAAAGATAACTTTTTTGGAAACGGTGATTCTGGAGAGTCTTAAAATATCGTCAGTTTGCAGGCGATATACCGAAACGGCTAAAAGAGGAATCACCAAACCGTTGATAAAACCACGTGAATTCCATAACGTTGAATCCAGCTGTGAAAATAACAGCGACTTACTGTAAACAAAAAAATCGATGATAAAAATGGAGGCTAGCCCTAAACATAAAAACTTTAACGCCCAACGCATTTCCATTGAGGAATTGCGGTAAAGCTGCTCCACCATCATCAGCCCCATAATGGCAAACAGCACATGCGCCACTAGGCGAAAATCTTGTCCCACGAGTTGTTGAAACTGGTATCGAAAATCAGGCAACACTTCCAGGGCAAAAATAAATGCCACAAAAACAGTCAGTGCTTGAGCTAATCTCGATCTCATGATTAGTGCATAGTTACTGCTAAATTGCTGACGCGAGAGCAATACACTTAATAAGAATAACCAAGCCGCATTGCGCAAAGTTTCAATAGGTAAAATTTCCGACGTAAATAACTCGTTGTTATACAAGCTAACAACGATAACCACCGACCAACACAAAGAAAACAACGCGGCAATAAGCACCGGAATTGCCACTGGATTTTTTTTAATTCCTAGTAACACCATAGGCAACAAAACTATATTGGCTAACGCTGCGGTGGCATAACTGTACAAACTGTAATTTTCCATAGGTGGCTATTTTATTTGTTGAGTCATTTGGGAATTATCTGTTCATACCCTTTAGTTACAATCAGGGCAGAATTAGCACGAACGAATGGTTTATCAGCTTTATTATAAAACCAATCGATTTATGTCTTACGGTAATAAACATGCGGACGCACAAGATCAAAGAGGATTTATCGAGTTTATGCTTGCAACAGATAAATAGGCAGGTCGCCAACTAAAGGCGTTTTAAATAACGAACGAAAGATTACAGCGAACAATATTTGCGATTTTCAAATGGACGCCGACCTTGAATCAATTAAAAATTCTACTTAGGCCGGCTTCCATAGGTCTTAAACGACTATTTACACAGGAATGTTTACGCTTGCTAACTAAGGATTTAGTCACAAACAACAACACTGTTTCGAGTAGGTAGGATTTTCCCGTTTGTCCTGAGCTTGTCAAAGGATGGGCGGGAAAATCCGGGCTTAACAGCGCCAAACAGTTCATGCTTCGACAAGCTCAACACGAACGGTTTGGCGAGCAACGGTAATTTCGGGAAGATATTTTTAGCCTAATCCTAAGCTACCTGTTAAAAATTAATGGTGGTGACCACCGGCGCCGTGAATGTGTCCATGTGATATTTCTTCATCAGTTGCTGGTCTTATATCAACCACTTCAACATCAAACGTCAACGGCACACCCGCTAATGGATGGTTACCGTCAATGGTGATGTCATCGCCATCAATGTTGATAATGGTAATCACGCCAGGACCTGACGTGACATCTGCATGAAACTGCATACCTACTTCCAACTCATCAACACCTTCAAACATTTCGATGGAAACGATCTGGACGCGGTCATCTTCGATTTCGCCATAAGCGTCTTCGGCGTCAATGCGGACCTTAAATTTATCGCCAACGGATTTACCAGTTAAGGCGCTTTCCAGGCCAGAAATGATGTTGCCGTAACCATGCAGATAAGCCAGCGCTTCATCACCTTCTGAGGTATCGATCACTTCGCCCTCGTCATTGGTCAACGTATAATGAATAGATACCGCTAAATTGTCTGCGACTTGCATGATAAAACCTTCTTCTGTATTTAAAAGGCGCTCATGATAAAGAGTTAACCGGCATTTGTCCGAAAAAATTCCTCAATCGCTTACCCTCATTTTAGGAACGCAAATGTCCCGCTGGCGCCCCCCTCAAGCCAAATCCTCACCCTATATCACGCAAATGGGCTACCAACATCTGGAAGCTGAATTGCGGGCGCTATGGGATAAACGCAAAGAAGTTACTGCGGCCTTGTCAGCCGCCGCAGCCGAGGGCGATCGTTCTGAAAATGCCGAATATATTTATCGCAAGAAAGAATTACGCGGCATAGACCGCCGCATTCATTACCTGCAAAAACGCATGCCGTCGCTAAATATTGTCGCCAGGCCGCCGGACGATCAAGACAGAATATTTTTTAGCGCTTGGGTAACGCTGGAAAATGAACAAGGCGAAGAAATCACTTATCGCATCGTCGGCGCTGATGAGCTCGACCCGAAAAAGAACTACATTAGTCTTGATTCGCCTCTGGCCAAAGTGCTGTTAAAAAAGACGATTGATGATGAAATAGTGGTTAGTAACGACGTCCAGACAACACGCTATGTGGTGGTGGATATTCGTTACGAAAGTTAGCAAAACGTGTTTATTACTGTGGCGGACAAGGAAAATAACGCCAAACAATCCCCGCTTGCGCTTGATCTTTAATTTTCTTTTACTGTCTTAACCATCCTCATCAGCTTTTCATAAAGCACATCCGGCGCGTAATTTTTATCATAATGCGCCCGGGCATTTTGCCCCATCTGAATTGCCTTGTCTGGATTACTGAGCGCCCATTCTAAGTTTTTCGCAAACGACTCTGGCGAAAGCGTTTCCGAGAGTAATCCCGTTTCACCAGTCAAAATTTGCTGAAAACTGATTGCAGAACTGGCAACAATCGGTTTTGATAAAAACATCGCTTCAAGCAACACCAAGCTAAAAGCTTCAAATGATGACGGCATGCAAATGACATCTATTGATTGATAAAATGTTGAAGTATCTTTTACAAGCCCCAAAAAAGTAACTAGGTGCTCGAGCCCTTCTTCTTTTACTAGATTTTTCAGCGACTCTTCCATCACGCCTGAGCCGGCAAGAACCAACCGAAACGGGATTTTTTGGTTATTTAAAAGCGCACAAGCTCGAATCAACGTTGTAAAGTTTTTCTCATCAGACAGGCGCCCCATTGCGCCGATAACCGGCACATCATGCCATTTTTTCTTAGCAGGAAAAGACTTTGTCAGATTACAGGTATTCGGAATAACAAAAATCTTGTCTTCTAAAACGCCTTGTTCTTGCGCTAAAGCAACCGAGTCAGGACGAAGCGAAATAACCGCTTCGTAAGCTTTCATCGACCAAAATTTTTCCCTATGCGCGATCCCAAACATTGGCGCAAGCCCAGCACCGGCAAACCGCGTACGACTGAAAAAATTATGCACAAAAATGGCATCGGGCTGCCATTTTTTGATATAAAACCGCATTTTTATTAGCGATAAAAGGCTTTTGTTTTGCAGGCGCAAGCGCGTCAAGTGTGGATGATTTTTCTCAACCCCCTCTTCATCATAAGCATTTTTATAGATGAATAAGACGTCGTGTCCTTTTTCCAAAAAAAGATTTGTATATTTGTATGCAACTTGTTCAGTCCCAAAGGGGACCGGCGAGCCGCTCAGCATAATGTTTACAATGCGCATTTAATGACTCTGGGCGAAATATTGTAGAAGCGGGGCATCCCGTGATATGAAGGCGCAATTCACCGGTTAACCGCAGCATGGCTCGCTCCTACGAAATTATCGCCATAAAGATGATGCTGTCGTTGGAGCGAACTCGAAAGGGGACTAATAAACTTAGCCGAATCAATGTCGGCTTATTCTCCAGCAATAGACAATTGTTCAACCAAGATTGAACCAGTACGGATGTTGCCACGATAATCAACATCATTGCCGACGGCGACGATATTTTTAAGCATATCTTTTAAATTACCGGCAATAGTAATTTCTTCAACCGGGTACTGAATTTGGCCATTTTCCACCCAAAATCCAGCTGCTCCGCGAGAATAATCGCCATTGACCATATTGACACCCTGCCCCATTAACTCGGTGACCAATAATCCGGTATTTAATGCTTTTAACATGCCGTCAAAATCCAAGGTGCCGGGATCGATGGTTAAATTATGCACTCCGCCCGCGTTGCCGGTACTTTGCATGCCTAATTTTCGGGCTGAATAAGTGCCCAGCACATAACCTTGCAATATTCCGCCGGTGATAATGTCACGCGGCTTAGTTGCGACACCTTCGCCGTCATAAGCCGCACTGCCTAAGGCCGCTTTTAAATGGGGTTGTTCGTGGATGCGTACAAACTCAGGGAATACTTGCGACCCCAAAGCATCGAGTAAAAACGACGATTTACGATACAAATTGCCGCCACTAATCGCACCGATAAACGAACCGAGCAATCCTGACGCAGTTTCTGCACAATACAGTACAGGGCATTGCCTAGTGCTTAAGCTACGGCCTTCTAATCGTCTAAGGGTTCGCTCAGCAGCCTTATTGCCTATCGAAACCGCTGACTCAAGATGCAAAGCATTTCTAGCCACGCTGTACCAATAATCTCGCTGCATACTGTCGCCGCGTTGCGCCAACACTGAGCAACTTAACGAATGCCGGGTAGCCGCATAGCCTTGCAAAAAGCCCAAGCTATTGCCCATCACCCGAATACCTTGGTGAGAATTGACTGAAGCGCCTTCTGAGTTGCTGATTTCGGGATGAAAACTGCGCGCCGCATCTTCGCATTCGGTTGCCAAAGAGATGGCTTTATCAGCGTTGACATCCCAAGGATGATATAGCTCAAGATCATGAAATTCAGTTGCCAGCAACTGTTGTTCGGGCAACCCGGAAAAACTATCTTCGCTGGTAAAACGGGCAATGCTGCACGCAGCACTGACGGTTTCTTTAATGGAGGCAGGCGACAAATCAGTGGTACTTGCTGAACCTTTACGCTGACCAAAATAGACCGTCACTCCCAAGCCTTGGTCGCAATGGTATTCAAGCGTTTCGACTTCTCCCAGTCGCACACTGACAGACAAGCCGTTATCCTGGCTTAAGCCTGCCTCTGCGGCAGTTGCACCCTGTTTTTTAGCTTCGTCCAATAAGTCTTGAACGGTATTTTTTAACTGATTTATTTGCTCTTGATTTTGCACGCTAGTCTCTGTGTTTTATATATTGGGCTCGGTTTAATTAATCCGTATGACAAACTAAACGCTAGTTCCGCCTACCGTTAAGCCGTCAATTTTCAACGTAGGCTGACCGACGCCGACCGGCACACTTTGCCCGTCTTTGCCGCAAGTACCGACGCCGCTATCCAGTTGCAGGTCATTACCGACCATTGATACTTTGGTTAACACATCAGGGCCGTTGCCGATTAACGTTGCACCTTTCACCGGACTGGTGATTTTACCGTCTTCAATTAAATATGCTTCGCTGGCAGAAAACACAAACTTGCCGGAGGTGATGTCCACTTGGCCGCCAGCAAAGTTTTTTGCAAACAATCCTTTTTTAACTGATTTGATAATTTCTTGCGGATCATGCTGCCCTGGCAGCATGTAAGTGTTGGTCATGCGCGGCATTGGCAAATGCGCGTAAGACTCGCGTCGGCCATTGCCGGTGGACTTAACCCCCATCAAACGGGCATTGAGTTTATCCTGCATATAACCTTTAAGGATGCCGTTTTCAATCAAAATAGTTTGTTCGGTGGGCGTGCCTTCATCATCAATACTGAGCGAACCACGTCGTCCCGGCAAGGTGCCGTCGTCAACCACGGTGCATAAATCCGATGCCACTCGCTCACCCACTCGACCACTAAATGCCGACGTGCCTTTGCGGTTAAAGTCGCCTTCCAGGCCATGGCCGATGGCTTCATGCAATAAAATACCCGGCCAACCAGGGCCTAATACTACGGTCATATTGCCTGCCGGCGCTTCACCTGCTTCTAAATTGACTAATGCTTGTCTGACCGCTTCTTTGCCGTAATTGAGCGCACGATCCTGTTCGATAAAATAATTGTAATCACTGCGTCCGCCACCACCCATACTGCCCTGCTCACGGCGACCATTTTCTTCAACGATCACCGACACATTCATGCGCACCAAAGGCCGCACATCGGCGGATAAAGAACCATCCTGATTGGCAACCAAAATGTTTTCGTAAGTTCCAGACAGACTGACAATGACTTCTTCGATACGTGGATCAAGTTTACGGGTTTCACTATCGACGGTTTTTAACAAATCGATTTTCTGATTGGTTGCCAGAGAAGGCAACGGGTTAACAATCGGATAATATCTCGGCCACTTGGCCGTCTTGATTATGCCCATTTGCGCCTGTTGCCCGTGCCGAACAATCGCTTTGACATTACCTGCGGCTTCCAACAACACCGGCAACTCAATCCGATCACTGTAGGCAAAGCCGGTTTTTTCCCCAGATACGGCTCTGACGCCAGCGCCCTGCTCAATACTATGACTGCCTTCTTTGATAATGCCGCCTTCCATCACCCACGATTCAGAATGACTCGACTGGAAATAAATATCAGCATCATCCACAGATGCGCTGAGCAAGCAGTTCATAATTTTTTCAATGTCGCCATCTTGCAATCCTGATGGCGTAAGCACAGCTTGTCGGACGAGATTAAGTAAGTCGGTCATATCGAGTGATTAGTATTTAAAGGTAATTTATAACGGGTAGTACAACACCCGAAGAACAAAGAATGTAATCGGCCTATTGTGTCTGTCAAGGCGGAGTGTGGAAAGCCGACTGTTACGTAACAGTCGGCTAGATGTGTTTATTCTGGTTTCAAATCATCATGTAGGGTGTCATAGACACTTTGCAGCAGTTCTTCGCTGGCATCGGGCGGTGTCTCGTTGTAACCATCCTGACTTGCAGCCGTACTTTCGTGCTGGATAGCCTTAGCGGTAACAATTGTTTCATCGCCATCTTCTTCCAAAGTCAGCGTGTAATTAGCTTCACTGCGCACGGATAATGATCCAGACGCCAATTTGCTAAAGAAACCACCGGTTTTGTAGGCAACGTAATACAAACCTTTATCTTGTTCAAAGTCAGTTACTTCGATACTGCTTTGCTTCAGCGCCAGTCGTAAACTCTCCCACGCTTGGTCCACTGGTTGCTTGATTTTTAACTTAGGAGGGCTGTCATCTGTAAAATAAACGACTTCACCCAGTCCTTTTTTGCTCGGTTTCTTGTCAAGCGCACCATCATCAATCAGTCGATCTTCACCAGATTGTTTAGTAATGGCTAGCGTCGGTGGGCGCTCCAAGTTTCTAATGTCGCGGTATTTTGAATTGTCTGCACTGCAAGCGACCAGCATCAAACCAATCGCCGCATAAAAAAAATGTTTAGCTTTCATTGTTAATTACAAAAAACGACGATGAGTTAAAACAGGGAAGGCACTACGGACCTTTTCCAGGCGCTCGTAATCAATGTCGGCAACTACGAAACCGCTGCCGGTTTTGTAACAATCCAGCACACCCCCCCAAGGATCAATAATCATGCTGTGCCCAAACGTTTTCCGCCCATTGATATGAAAACCGCCTTGATTAGAAGCAATCACGTAACACAAATTTTCAACAGCCCTCGCTCTTAGCAATACTTCCCAATGCGCGGCGCCGGTTTCGGCAGTAAACGCGGATGGAATGACTAGAATATCGAGGCCTTGTTGGCTCAATTTTCGGAAAAACTCCGGGAAACGCAGGTCATAGCAAACAGACAGCCCTAATCGCCCAAACGGCGTGTCGATAACCACAGGCTCGTCACCTTGCTCAATAGAATTTGATTCACGGTAAACTTCAGATGTGCCCGGCACATCGACGTCAAACAAATGCATCTTGTCATATCGTGCAACGCGATGGCCTTTGTCGTCATACACCAAACAAGCTGCCCGTACTTTATTAGGGTTATTACCAAATATGGGAATGGTGCCGCCAACGACCCAAACACCGTGTTTTTTAGCGGCGTTAGCCAAAAACTCCTGAATGGGGCCGTTGCCGATAACCTCGCCAATTTTTATTTTATCAAGCTCATGTTCACCCATGAAGGCAAAGTTTTCCGGCAATACCACCAGTTTGGCATCGGCTTTAGCCGCTTCGGCAATTAATTTACCTGCCTCCAATAAGTTGGCGCTAACATTTGGGCTTGATGCCATTTGTATGGCTGCACACTTAGTCATGTTGTTTCTCTTGTTGATTATTTTGTTGTTGTAGCCAGGAAAAGTCAGTTAAACCATTCCAAGTTTTTTGCAATAAACCATCGTTCTCATGCAACGGTATGATTTGCGCATTACTCCACGCACCTTTTACTAAATACTGAGAGCCGAAGAAAAAGCCTTCCTGATTTTTCCCCGTCAGTGTTTGACCAACTAATGCCATAACTTTGCCCATAATTGTACCAGCTATAGGTACGGCATCGGCACTTTTGGGGGTGACATTGATAATATGTTCACCGGTACGATTAACCAAATCAGTCTCACCAGTAATGCTGATTTTAGCCGGTACCGCATCAACGATTAAATCTTTAGTGATCGCCTTGCCATTAACTAAATCAAAATGGCCGGTGATACTGTTAAACGTCATGCCTTCACCATAGACATCGCTAAAATCCAGTTGAATGCGCTTTATCCACTGCGCCACCGCCAATACCCCCAAGACTCTGCCAAAGCCGGGTTCGATACTCAAAATTCGGCCGTTCTTTAAATCAACATCAACTCGCCCGCGCAAATCGACCAATGCGAATTGATAAGGGGCTGATGACCAATCCAGCTTAAAGTCAACCAAGCCGCTGGTTTCGGCAAAATCCTTGGTGATTTCCAGCTGTGCGAGCGTCCGGCTAGCTTGCGGCATGTCCAAACGCCCCTCTAAGTGAGTCGCAGAACGCAAGCCGCGTGCTTTCCAGTCGCCCGTCAATTGCAGTTTTTGAGCACCGTTAGATAATTCTATATGCCTAAATCTTATACCGTCTGAGATGCGCTCAGTTTCCACAATCAATTGACCAAAATCAGTCGCTTGCCACAGCGTTTTTTGGCTCGTTAAGGTAAACAGCGGCATCGCTTCGGGCGATAAATCTTGACCTGGAGCAGTGCCTATTGACTTCAAATGTCTTAGCGCATTTAAGTCCAGGCTAGTCATATCAAGCTTAATAACTGCATTGGCAAGATCATTTGGAATAAACACCTTACCTTTAGCGACTGCACTATCAATGCTCCCCACCCAGTCTTGACCCTGATGTTTAAAGGTTACATCAAACACCCCTAATTCAGTTGATTTCCAAAATGCATTGGCGCTGTAAATCTTGATAGCCTTAATCCTAATAGCGTTATTATCCTTATTTTGCGGCTCCTTGCTGGGTTGCAGAAAGGCAAGTCCATTCACCCAATCTTGTAGCGGTAAGCGATCACGCTTTATTTCCAGAGTAACGCCCGGTTGCGGGTCTTGAACACTGTCGCCATCGCCAACCAACACATGGGCTGAATATATATTTTGTTGCTTGGTATCCAGCAGCAGGGATGCTTTAAGTTGATTGTCATATTTTAATAACAGCGGCAATCTGGATTTATCTTCCAATCCTATCGATAGCGACAAGGGTCGGCGTTGTGAGAACGTTTTGGCAAGCCCGCCTGGCAACTGCAGCTCAACACCTACAAGCATTGATTCCACCAGCAATTCGGGCGGGCTATCGCCATAAGGCAATGCCAGTGTTAGCTGGTAATCGGCAGTCCCTTGGACCACTTGAGTCAACGGAATTTTGAATTGTGCTTGCACGTCAGTCACACCGGCACGACCATTAACATTAACAGCCGTCTGACTGGCTGTACTTTTGATTTTGATTTGTATCGACTGCCCCAGCGCTAATGCTCGAATGGTGTCGCTATAAACACCCACATCATTAAATTTTAAATCACCGGTAATTTTGCTAACGCGAAGATCTAATGCCTTAATGTTTAACTCAGCATTTTTGAGCTTGGCGAGGCCATCAACCCGGATTTTAGCTTGCTCTATTAAAGGTATGGCAAGATCCAATGTCACTTGCGTGTTGCCTTGCGGGGTAATTGTGCCGAGTAAGGCATCAACCGGTGATTTCAGCGGCGTTTTTTGCATAAAACTGAGCACTTGGGCAATTTCGCCTTCAAGCTCGCCTTTGACTAATAAGTGTTTACTGGTGTCCATGGACGGAATAGTCACTTCCGTCGGATTAATCGTCAGCTGTTCTGTCTGCGCTTGCTGAATATTCACTTTTAAGCTATCGCGCTCAAACAACACATCGGCATTAAGATTGGTGAGATGCGGCCACTCGGGGTCGTAAGCCAACTCAAAATTTTCGCCGGTAAACAGCACCTCAAAAACGCCTTCGCCCTTGTTAAAAGGAAAATCTTTTAAATTGCCGACAAACAGGGTTTCGCCCTTGGCGATACGGCCACTGATGAAGGCATGATCCAACCAGTTAAGCGTATCTGCACCCATCACCAATGCCGGCAAGAAATTGGGTACTTGCGTGACATCACCCGCAACAAAGCTGTTTTGCAGGTCAAGAAAAACCGGCGCGTCATTTTTTGGCAGCTTTAATCGGAAGTGATTAGAGCTTTCAAAACTCATTGAGTTCAGCACTAGATTGTCACTGGACAACAGCCAATCCTGATCGGTTTGTTGCCAGCTGACCGCCGCATCAAGCTTGGCAATAGGCAATGGCGCACGAAACAACTCGGCAAAGCTGATCCAGCCGTCTTTACTAGTAAGCTTAATAACACCCTGTTGTTCAGTACCTTTAATCTGTCCGTTTATATTGGCTAAATTGGGCGCCCCGCTGCCAAGACTTGCGACACTGAAATGATTAAACGCGCCATTAACAGCGAGCGTTTTTTGTTGTAAATCGGCAAACAAGGACACATTATCTAAAAAGCCTTGCAGCTGTGCTTGCTTAAGCTGCACCGCCTGCTGTTCCGAAAGTGGCGCAAAAAACGCCAATACATCAGCGACCGGTTGCAACCCCAAACGATCGATAAATAAACCTACATTTTTTAATGCCGAATCCGGCGTTAATTCAGCAGCTAGACTAAATTGGGACGCTTGTTTTTTTTCTGCCACAGCAGTATCTGACTTAATCAGATCAAGATTTTGAACGTTTGCTAACCAACGATTATTAACCAAACTTAAATCAAATTCGGCATTGAGCTGCCGAGCAGGAAAGACAACATTATTGGCTCGACTGAGATTAAGTTGTTGTAGTTTGACATCACCGGCCAATTTAACCAGTTTTGCCTGCTGCCAATCTGCCCAGATTTTTAGATCGCCAACGCCAGACTTGATCGTTACCCCTGCTGGCGGTTCAAACGCTGCAATTTCAGGTAGTTGCAGTTTTTTTCCTTCGGCATACATCGCCCCGCGAGTGCTGCTAGGTTCAAATAAATTACCCTCCATATCCATAGAAACCGTTAAGGTCTCGCCCAATTTTTTGGGTAATTCGGCAATCATATTTAACCGATGCCGTCCGCCATTGTTGATAATGGCTAAATCCACCCGCTCAAATGCTAACGGCTTGACGCGCCGAAGATCATCTTGCCAAGTAATAGCGCTATGTAAAACTTCGTATTTGCCGCCTTGCAACAACCACTGCGGCTGACCTTCGCCGGATTTCAGGCCGACAATAACAATCTCACCGTCCGCCTGTCGCTTAACCGTTAACTTCGCACCCACTACTGTCACCCAGGCCGATGACAGTAGCTCTTGCTTGATCACCAAATCGAGCAGATTAAGTCCGATGCGAATTTCACGAAATTCAATGGGGGATTTTTGACCGGGCAATGGCGATAAAACGGCAATATCTTTGAGCACCAGTTCGGGGCTAAAACCGCGCATTTTTGCGCCCAAGCCGCCAATTTGCACCGGCGCACCGACAACTTCAGTAAACCGTGTCGCCAAATCTATCTTGTAATGCTCAATACCAGATAACATCAGACGCACGGCTGTTAATCCGATAGCCAGAATCAGTAATGACCAAAAAATGAGATGCCGGGTGGCACGGGTAATATGATGAATCATTAATAAAATGGCAAAAAAAGGATGTCTACACAGTGCATCATGGTTATTTACCCCCTATCCTCACAACAACACCACGTCATATTGTTCTTGATTATATTCAGCTTCGGCCCTGAATTTGATACGCACTCCCAAAAAAGCCTCCAGTTCTGCCAACATGTCAGCTTCTTCATCAAGCAGCATTTCCACGACTTCATTAGATGCCAACACTAATAATTTCTTGACGTTGTACTGCCTGACTTCACGGATGATTTCACGGAAAATTTCCAGGCACATCGATTCAGGGGTTTTCAACACGCCACTGCCGCCGCAGGTTTTGCAGGGCTCGCACAAAATGTGTTGCAGGCTTTCCCGCGTTCTTTTGCGAGTCATTTCCACCAAACCTAAAACCGAGACTTCGGTAATTTTGGTTTTCGCCCGATCTTTTTCCAAATGCCGTTCCAGCGCTTTTAAGACCTGTTTTTTATGGTCCTCGCTGTTCATATCGATAAAATCGATGATGATGATGCCGCCGAGATTTCTTAAGCGCAACTGCCTGGCGATGGTTTGCGCTGCTTCCAGATTGGTTTTAAAAATAGTTTCTTCTAAATTGCGACCACCCACATAACCGCCGGTATTCACATCCACAGTGGTCATGGATTCGGTTTGATCAAACACCAAGTGTCCGCCGGACTTTAATCCCACGCGCCGCTCTAAGGCCTTTTGGATTTCATCTTCGACACTGTAAATATCAAACAATGGACATTCGCCGCTGTAATGCTCAATGACCGGCACAATGTCGGGTACGAAAATCTCCGCAAACTCAATCAGCCGTTGGTAAGTTTCCTTTGAATCCACGCGCACCCGCTCGATGCCTTCCTTATACAAATCCCGCAAAGTTCTGACACTCAACGGCAGGTCTTTGTGGATAAAGGTCATCGGCTGGGCGTTGGCAATTTTGGCTGCGATGGCTTCCCACAGCTTTAATAAAAACAACATATCGGCAATCAATGTCGTCTCTTCCACGCATTCTGCGGCCGTTCTTGCGATAAAGCCGCCGCATTCATGTTCAAGCCTGAATGCTTCTAAGCAGGCCTTTAACCTAGCCCGCTCCGACGCACACTCAATACGCTGGGAGATACCGGTGCTGTTGGCATACGGCATATAAACCTGAAATCGCGACGGTATCGATATTTCCATCGTCAAGCGTGCGCCTTTACTGCCTAGCGGATCTTTAACCACCTGCACGACAATATGCTGACCTTCATGCAGATAATGCTCAATATTTTCCGAGCCTTTTTGCTCCAACTCGCGTGCGCACAAATCGGAAATATGCAAAAACGCTGAGCGCGGTAAACCAATATCGACAAAAGCCGCCTGCATCCCAGGTAAGACACGGCAAACCCGACCTTTGTAGATATTACCCACCAAGCCGATCTGACGACCTCGCTCGATAATAATTTCCTGCAATACGCCGTTTTCAACCACGGCTACACGGGTTTCCGGCGGTGTTACGTTAATTAAAATTTCTTCACTCATTTGAATAACTCTATCCCTTTAAACTACTTTAATACCTTGTTTGGCCAATAGCTCAGCGGTTTCAAATAACGGCAAACCCACCACGCCGGAAAAACTGCCCCGTATAGATTCCACAAAAACGCCGCCTTGCCCTTGGATCGCATAACTACCGGCTTTATCAATGGGTTCCCCTGTATGCCAATAAGCCAGTATCTCAATTTCTGTCAATGTTCTAAAAGTAACTTCCGTAATACTCAAGGCTTGCCAGTGTTGCTGTCCGCGCAGTGATAATGCGGTATAAACTTGGTGTGTCTGTCCCGAAAGCTGCATTAACATTGCTAGCGCATCGGCCTGATCTTTAGGCTTGCCCATAATCATATCGCCTAACACCACCGACGTGTCGGCAGCCAGCACCGGCAAGGCATCACCGCATTGCGCCACACAAGCCGCTGATTTTTCTGCCGCCAGTCGTTGTACATAAGTTTGCGGATCTTCGTTAGGGAATGGCGTTTCATCCAGATCAACCGGATTGACGCGGTAAGTCACGCGAATTTGCTCCAGCAATTCTTTTCGGCGCGGCGAGGCTGAGGCCAGGATAATCTGTGCGGACATTAGCGATGGTAAGGATGATTGTGCAAAATACTCCAGGCACGATAGAGCTGCTCGGCAACAACAATACGCACCAAAGGATGTGGAAAGGTTAACTTGGACAAACTCCATGATTCCCGCGCCATTTGTTTGACGGCATCGGATAGGCCCTCGGGGCCACCGATTAGCAATGCTACATGTTGCCCGCCTTCCAACCAGCGCTGCATCGACTGGCTCAATTCCGGCGTAGTCCAAGGTTTGCCGGGAATATCCATAGTCACAATGTGCGCGCCTTGTGGAATCGCCGCAATCATCCGTTCACCTTCGTCTCTAACGATTCTGGCGACATCGCTGTTTTTACTGCGTTTGCCTGGGTTTATTTCCTTAAGCACTAATTCGCACTCGCGCGGCAAGCGTTTGGCGTATTCCTCATAGCCTTGCTGCACCCAGCCCGGCATACGGTTTCCGACTGAAATAAGATGAATTTGCATGCGTTGCAGGATACAGAGAACAGACCTTGCTTGCAATCTGACACAAACCCTGTCGAAAAATTGACACTTGCTAGCCATTACCCTGTTAAACCTAGTTAAATCAAAGCTGGCCCTATTTTTGCTTGAAACAAGATATTGCCAGACTCAAGGAATTTAGCCATGTTCCATTCACTCATTACCTTTTTATTACTACTGACACTTTGTTCCTGCACGTGGAACAATCAGTCACCTGAACAACAAGACAGCTCACTTCTACCCAATAGAGAAGAAACCGTGAGCTTTTTCAGCTCTGTTCACAAAACTGTCAGAGACACTGAACTGGGGATATACGGACTTTTATATGGCGTGCGTGACGGTGTTGACAGTTTTGTTTACGACGTGCAAAAAGATTACTACCAGGATTACCAAAAATAACCTCACCGCCGCTTGCTACATTCACTGTCGTGAACTATATCTTGCAGCACCTTTTTAACCACTAATCCACTTAAAAACTATGAAAATAAAATCCAGCTTACTCGGCGAACAAGTTATCGACCCCAATTCAATTATTCATTTCCCTAACGGCATTCCCGGCTTTGAAGATCAAACACGATTCAAGTTATTTCACCAAGAAAACAACCCGATTATCTTCTGGCTGCAATCGCTGGATGATGAACTCTTGACCTTTTCAGTGGCCTCGCCCGCATTGTTTAACATTAATTACAACCTAACGTTGACCGATGAAGAAGAGCAAACCTTGGCATTAGATAATGCTGAAGACATTATTGTTTTGATTCTGCTGCATAAAGATGAAGATAGCCAATCGCCGCAACAACCGACTATCAAAGGCTCTATAAAAGCCCCGCTCATCATCAATAGTGCCAAGAGAATTGGCTTGCAAAAAGTGCTCAGCAACGTTGAACAAAGCATTACCTTAGTTGAAACAGGTAATGAAATTGATGTGTCTGAAGGGGTTTAAAGCAGATCCAAACGCACACACTGCCGCAAATACTGCGGCAGTGTGTGGATAACATCAGGCAGAAGCTGCCTGAACAGGAATAGAAGATGCGGTGCGAGAAACTTGATTCTTTTCAGTGAAATAAATCAATGTTGGTTTATGTGCTGCCGCTTCTTGCTCATTAACTGACGAATAAGCACATACGATAATCAAATCGCCAGGACAGGCCAACCTTGCTGCTGCGCCGTTGACTGAGAAAACTCCAGAACCGTCTTCGGCTCGAATGGCATAAGTTGTAAAACGCTCGCCATTGTTTATGTTGTAAATCTGTATTTGCTCATATTCCCTAATGCCCGACAGATCTAAAATGGCGCCATCAATTGCACAGGAACCTTCATAACCCAATTCTGACCGGGTCACTGTGGCTCTATGTAATTTAGCTTTAAGCATCGTAATTTGCATAATAGGAACGCTGTTTACCTGTAACTAAGGACCGCGCATTATCCATTATTTGCCTCAGTCCTTCAACAATTGACCGGTTTACTCAAAACGTTCGCACTATTAACAAAACTGAGCAGATGGGTTTAGCTTCAAATTTGCTCAAAAACCACATCCTCATAACGCACTGCGCAACCAGTACGTTTTATGCATACTAAAAAACCGACTGACATTGCGCGGCAAGTGCTGATGCAGTGCGCCGCCCATTTTAAAACCCAGCCATTTCAAGCCGGTCCGTAACACGGCAGATGGGATCAACCAAAAAGCATGCGTCGTTAAATACCGCAGTTCTGACATGACGAAGCGCAAACCTTCGCCCGATGCTCCACCAAATGTCTGCTGTAACCAAGGCGTATGGGTATGAAATACGCCAATATCGAAATAACGCTTAAATTCATCAATAAAGCCATAATCGTGTGAATGAAATACTTGGGCATCGCCGCAATAAACCAGCTTCCAGCCGTTCACCAGCATCTTGCCAGCCACGAAAGTATCTTCATTCATAATCGTGTCGGTCGGAAAACCGCCTACCTGCATTAAGGCGCTACGACGATAAGCAGAAAAAGAATTAGAAATAAAGACGGATTTAATGCCAAATTTTGAGCGATCTTCCAAACTGCGTACTTGGCTTTCGGCGGGGTAATTGAACAAGCGCGCATGCGCGCCAATCGGCCCGGCATCACGATGCGGTAACTGACGCCCATAGGCAGCGCCAACTCGCTCATCATCGAACACCGCCAGCAGCTTTTCGATAGCATCAGGACTGGCCAACAGGGCATCCTGAGTCAAAAACACAATAATATCGGCCGCCGAAAACCCATTGACGCCGGCTTGACGGGTGCCGCCGTGATTAAACTCCGATTTTGAGATAACTTGCACGTCAAAACCATGTTCGCGCGCCAGCCTTGCCGTATCGTCGCTAGAAGAAGAATCAATCACTAATAGATAATCCGGTTTTCGAGTTTGCTGCTCGAAGGCTTGCAACCAAGACTCCCAGAGCTTACCGGCATTTAACGTGGGCACAATAAGACCGACTTTATTCATAAGATGACTCTTCAGTTAATTGTTGCGGAAGATTAATGTACCCAGGTTGCGTTAACACTTGCCAGACTTTATCGCCAAGCATGACCGGATCGAGCTGCTGCTCAACATACTGTCGACAAGTGGCCGACATTTGCAGCCATTCGGCACGATCCAAAGCTTGCGCTTTCGCTTTATTTAGGACATCACGAACAGACGCTTCGTTTCTATCAAACACAAAACCCGCCTGAGCCGATTCCAGATGATCCCAGGCCAAGCCTTTGGCAACCAACACCGGACGTCCCACCGCCATCGCTTCAGCAACCACGTTTCCGAAGTTTTCGCGCATGCCGCCAGCTTCTTCAAGCCCTGATGGCAGCACCAAAAAATGACTGGTCGCTAACAATGCCATGACTTCGTCGCGTTGCAGATAACCTTTGTAGCTAATAGCACCTTGCGCCTGTGCAACCAGCGCTTGAAACTCTTCAAAATAAGCGCCATCCACACTTCTACCGGCAATCACCAATCTATCCAGTGGTCGACGGGTTTTTAACCAGGCCCGGATAAAGGCATTAATACCTTTTTCTTGTTGAACATGCCCCAGAAAGCAAAGTTGCATACCTTCCTCTGCTGGATAGTCGGCAACTTGAAACTCGCGGCTATCAATACCGTTCGGCACCAACAAAATCCGAGCATCTTTGCCCAACACATTGCGCACACCTGCCGCTTCGGTGTCGCTGGTGCAATGCACAGCAATAGCTTTGCGTAAGGTTGGAAACGTCAGCCAACGATAATAGAGCCATTTGTGCGGCTTATCCCGACGAATCAAATCGACATGTTCTGGCATTAGTCCGCCATGCACAGCGACCATAAACGGCTTCCCCAACAAACTGCAGAAAATCGCTGCCAACGTCGATGGCCAGGTCGCAATGCCATGGATATAAATTACCGGTGACTGCTGGCATAACTTGAACAACTTAGGAATAGCACCCAAGCCAAAACCCCAGCGTCTGAAGCCATAACAATTGTAAAGTTGAACATCAACCTCTTTGCCAAGCTGCACGTCTTGAGCCTGCAACTTGCCGTCAATAGATTCATTAGAGGCGACCAGCACCATCTTATGGCCGCGTTCAGCCCATGCCTTGGTCAATACGCTGGCGGTAACGGATACGCCCCCGTAACCTTTGGCTGGGGGGATATGTGTGGTAATTATGCCTGCATCCATATTTATGTCCTTGAAACTATCTGAATTATTAAAGCCCACGACACTCATCGTCCATAAGCCAAAAATCCTCGCCAAATACCGACAAGGTTATAAAAAGAGTACGCCAGCTTTTTTGGATTAAAGAACACCAAAGCCAGCAGCATTTTTAAAACTGGGGCGATAAACATCTTACGGGCGATGTAATACCAAATAAACACGTCGCGCTGATTGGCGAATTTTCTGATATAGGCGCCGATGCCGGTCGAATACATCAGCATTCTTCCCGTTCCCAGTTTGTAATGATCTTTGTCCGGGTGATAAATCTTGATGTACGGCGTATAGAAAGCGACGTTGCCATCGCGCAGCAATCGGTACAACATCTCAAAGCCTTCAGCTCCGGAATACTTAGAACCAATACCAAAATCATGATCTAAATGTAACTGCTGACTATCAATCCGGTTGCGATCAAAAAACTGCGTAAACTCAACGCCCATCATGCTAAAGCGTGAAAAATAATGCGCTTTGGGACTGTTTACACCAATGCTAAAGCGGCTGGAGGCGAGATCATACGAGCCGGCGACTAGAATGGAGAGATTTTCACGGCTAGAAAATTCGGCAACCACCTTTGCCAAAACATCTTTGTCATAGGCACAATCGTCATCCGGAAACGCAATAATTCTGCCCTGTGCAAAGCTAATCCCGTAATCCCTGGCGCGCGCGTTACCGGTAAAATCCACCTTAATATGCTGCACATCAAGATTGCATTTAAACAGCTCAACAATCGCGTCGATTTTGCCGTCTTTATTTTGATCGATAATGATCAACTCAAAGTTTTTGTAGGTCTGCAGCAATAACGACTTCAAAAAGTCGGCCAATTCCAAGTCTCTGCCCAGCGTTGCTAATACCAACGACACTTTCATAGTCATCACCTTGCCTGTTGTCCGGCTTTTGCTTGCAGATAAATGGTTGCTTCATACCAGGTAAACATCAGCGCAAATTCCAACCCGGCTACGCCATCCAGAAAGCCACCTCGGAACACGAAGTGATATAAAAACCGAGCCAACACCCTAAGCCAAGACCGGCCCAACAACACACTCAAGCGCCCTCGCGTGGTCATCACCGCATTCGTGGTCGGCTTCAGCTGGACTTCTTGCGCGGCCTTATCGACATGCTTATGCATCCATTCGATAATCTCGCCATGATAAAAATAATGCTCGTAGGGAATATCTGAGTAACCGATACGGCAGGTATTAACCACCGCTTCGCCATGGCCGGTGTGGTTACAAACAAATCGAGTCGACTCCCTGCGCACCAGTCTTGGATGATAAATGGGATAACCTGGCGCATGACTTAAACGCTTACCGCGCAAGTACAAAATCGACGGCACCATCAGCACATCAAAGGTATCCGAAGCCGCCAGTTCGGCTTCAAAGCGGTCGTAAAATGCCTGCGGATAGATTTCGTCAGCGTCGATAAACAAAAGCCATGGCGTGTTTATCTCGCATTGATTGATGGCGAAGTTGCGTTGTTCGGCAAAGCCCGGCCATGGATTAATATAAATTCTGCTTGCACGGGTGTTAGCGATAGCAATAGTTCTATCTGTGCTTCCCGAATCGACGATGACAATGGGATAACGTTCAGGAATCGCCGCCAAACAGCGTGGCAGATTGGCTTCCTCGTTTTTGGTCAAAATAACAACAGTTAGCATGTGACTTATTTAGTAATTTTTAAATGAAGATAACGTGTGTTTATTTCTTGACCGCATAAACATTAATGTAAATACCCCAGCCGAAGTAATGCATCAAGTTAGCAAACGGCGCTTGTAACGACTTCACCAAACTATCAACAAACGCAGCAGCTTTGCCTGTCAGGCGCAGCCTTTTCGATAAGGCATTGAATGGCACGCGGGTTATTTGCTCCGTCTTAATGACGCGTAAACCATTGCGCTCCAACAAGGCTTTTAAACCCTTGTCGGTAAAATAATTAACATGCTCCGGCACCCACAAACAGGCGTTATCCTTAGTGCCCAGCAGTTTGACTAAAAACGAATTGTAATTAGGCACCGCGCAAGCCAACACGCCGCCGGTCGCCAAGAGACCTGCCACTTTACTTATTGCTTGATCCGGTTCCAGCAGATGCTCTAATACCTGCGACATCACCACCACACCAAACGGCTCGGTAGGTTGGTAATTTTCAAACATCACCGCAACAGGTTCGTCGTCATTTAACTTTCTGAACACGTCATTTTCGTATTTGCCGGGGTTAATACTCACCGTCTGATAGCCGGCTTTTTTAAGCGCCTGCGTGTAAAACCCAAAGCCGGAACCAATATCCAGCCCTCGGCGATTGCCTGAACTATTCAGTCGATTGGCTTGTCGGCTCATACGCTCGGCATCCACGGTGCAGTTGGGGAACTCAACCTCTCTGGCCAACACTTCTTCCAGCGTGATCGGTTTGGTCAATGCCTGGCCTGAATATTGATAAATCTCTTGCAACCATTGGCTGTGCGGCGGTCGATTTAAGAAGCCGGTACCGCAGCTTTCGCAGCGGTAAATATGAAATTCTTTACGATGAGCGCTATCTGTATATTGATAATTTTTTTGCCGCCAGAAGTTTATCCTCTCAGCCCGACAAGCCACGCATTCACGGATAAGGTCGCCATATATTTCTGAAACTGCTGATGCATAAGTCATAGTCTTTCTCTTTAATCGTGTTAATACTTCCCCCTTTGCAAAAGTACCCTCAGGGGCATAAAGGGGGTTGAGGGGGATTTATTTTTTCAAGCCGTTGCGTTGCAGCTAGCGACTTCTGCCATCTGCTCTTCATTGACTACAGCAAGTCTTCGCCATGGTTTAGCCAACATTGCCAACACCATTGCCTCAACGCCAAAGTAAATGGGATTAGCCATCGCCGCGCCCACCAAGCCGTAATTTTTCACCATCAATGGCAAGCAAATAGCTGCCGTTACTGCACCGCTTACCCGACCTAGCAATAACACTCGTGTCCGTTTATTCGCCAGCAGCGGTTGCGCCAGCACAGTTCCCAGTGCATGCAAGGCGCAGCCAAGCGCGATAGCAGGCATTAATTCAACGGCTGAATGGTAAGATTTTGCTAATGCCCAAGCGGCGACCCAGTCCTTGGTAACCAGTAGTAGCGATACGCCAATAACTCCTAGGCCAAGCACACAAGCAATCCATAGCCATAAAATCCTAAAGCCTTCCCGACTCTGGCCTTGCGAATAATATTGAAAATAAACCGGCTGAAAGATGCGCAACAACACCATCGCGCTGCGATTAAATGCCTCGTTGACGATCATATAAGTCGCCGCATACAAACCTACTTCGGCCGCAGTCAGCAAATAGCCGATCACATAACGATCGCCTAAGCCGTTTATCCAAAAGATCAATTCCATCGGAATCAGCGGTAAGGCATACGCCCAGACGTCAGTTTTAAATTGCTTAGTAAGATTAGAATGTTTGCTTTGCGGGGCATGCGCACCTTGCACAAACGACCACAGCATGTTGGAGATCAGGCTGGCGATTATGTAACCCAGCAACACCCACTCAACCTTAGCCGCGCCCCACCAGACCAATGAAATGGCCAACAACGGCCGCAAAATACTATCGCTGGTTTGCCACAAACTGGCACCGCGATGCTTGCGTTCGCCGATCAATAATTGGATACCCAACTCGCGCCGCACAGTCACCCCCAGTAGAATGCCCGCCAGCATAAACAGGCCAATATCGCTATGCGTTAGATAGCTATAAACCGCACCGCCCAGCATCAACAGCCCTATCGCTAAGGTTGTGGAGCGCGCAGCCAAACTAGACACGACTGCATACAAACCGGCGCGCTCTTCAGTGCTTTGGCATTCCGGCTGCAGTCTCATCCCCGCGCAAATAAAGGGATAAGAAAACAATGCCACGCCCAGCGCGACAAAACCGTTTAACAACGCGACTTGTCCGTAGACATCAGGCGTGACCAGTTCGGTCAGAATCCGGGTTCCGGCTAACAATGCAATCGCGGAAGCCACTTGCCCAAACAACGCCCAAAAGGCATCGCCGAATAATCGTCTTTTTGTTGATGCAACGGATATAGACGCTTTCATTAGTAAGATCTCTGGTAACTCACGCCGGATGCGTCATGCATGGGGTTTTCTGCAATTGCTTTAAAGTGGGTACCCAACACCATGCCCCACATAAACATCAACAGCGCATTTTGCGGAAAATATTCCCACATATTAAAGGTCAGCCCGGCAACAAAGATGAACATGATCACCAAGCCTTTTTTAGGGTGGGTAGACACGCGGGTCGTGATCCACAAAAACCCGATGTAAGCCATCACACCCACCAAGCCGTAACCGTTCAGCAAAAATAAATACAGACTGTCCGAGTCGAATTGACCCGGAAAATGTTCTGCGCCGAATAATATATTGATTGTGTTGGAGCTCAAGCCCAAGCCCCAACCGAACAACAAATCCATCGGGTCATGGATGTAATTGGCAAATATCCGCTGCCATAAATCTATCCGGCCGTCTTGAGTGGGGTCGGCATCATCACGACCGCTGAGCAACGGACTGGACGCCAGCAATAACGCACCCACGGCCAGTATTGGCGCAGGCATCACCACGGCCCAGCGGTCACGAGGCCGCAACGCCGCAACCAGCTGAAAATACACCACCAGCAAAGAACTGATGAACGCGGTACGTGAGCCGCTCAGCAACGCCAAAAACACACTCATCGCGATCCATTTGCGCATGCCCGGCACCAATGCGAACAACAACGCACAGGTCGCCATGGTCGCGCCAAACAGGTTGGGACTGACGAAAGTACCGAACGGTCGTCCGCCGCCCAAAAAAGACACCCCAAACAGGGGCGGCGCCCACACCGCCTGAGCAATCGCCAACACCGCCTGTAACGCTATGTAATATCTAAGATAATGCGCAAATTGATTGATCACATGCTCACCCGCACCTAAGCGGGCGGTAACAAAGCCAATCAACGCCAATGGCAAATATTCAAAAATCCGTAAACCCGCCATCGGCACCACTAACGGCAAGTCCAGATACAAGGCATAACCCACTTCAAACAACACATAGGTGGCGATAGCCCCCAAAAATGCCCACACCGAGCTGGACATCGCGCCGCGCCGCAAGCGTGGTTCAAAAAACACGTAGGCTACTAGCACCAACAACATCAATTCACGCAAGATACGCAAGCCGAAATCCTGCTCGCCGTAGACTTCTTTTATCCCTAACCAAGCCGACTCGACCTGAGGCAAAGCAGCCACCGTTGACGCACTAACCAGCGCGAACAACAATACCGGCAGATCTTTTTCCAGGCGTATTCTCATTTTAAGCTTGGACCTTGTCTTCAGTGTCTTCGACTGGCTCTAACACAGGCAAATAGTCAGGCGCATGGCGTTTGCCCAACCAGTCGCCCACCGCTTGATAACCTGCCATCAACATCGAATCGTTTTTCGGCTCCATGTCGCTACGGTTGTAGGCGTAGCCATAATAGGGGTAATACGATGAACCTTCCTTCATGTCGTTAATAATAAAGCCGTTCGGTTTGATGCCGACTTGTTGGAAACGCCTGAAGCTGACTTCCAATTCTTGTGCGGTGTAACGGCCTTCTTTAACCACTAAAAACGTCGCATCGGCATGTTTACCCATAATCGCAGCATCGGTAGCGCCCAAAATCGGCGGTGAATCGATCACGACATGATTATAAAAACTCTTCAATTGCTCCAAGGTTTCTTCCAGTTGACCGAGCACCAACAATTCCGACGGATTCAGCACCATACTGCCGCGCGGTATCAAGTCGATGCCAATATCGGGCAAACTGACAATCACTTCGCCCAAGGTCGCTCTGCCTGCCAGCAAGTCAGACAGACCGGGTTGTTTGTCGACCGCAAAGGTTTCATGCAGACGTCCGTTGCGCATGTCGGCATCAATGATTAATACGCGCTTTTTGATGCTCGCAAGTAACGCCGCCAGGTTGGTGCTGACAAACGACTTACCCATGCTCGGCGCCGGACTGCTGACCATGATGACTTTACTTTCGCTGCTGGCTAAGGTCGCTTCCAGTGTGGTGCGCAGACCGCGTAACGATTCGACGGAAATATCCAGCGGATCCTGGCTGACCAGAATACCGGCTTGACGTTCCCTGCCCCCATTGATCAGGCGTCCTAACTTGCGTTGTTTTTTGCTATGCGGAATGGCGGCAAACAACGGCAGGCCTACTTGATATTCCAGCAGCGCCGGGTAGTTATCGTGACGTTGTAAAGAATGTCTCATGAAAATTAACGCTGAACCTAAGCTCAGTCCCAACAAGCTGGCGATAGCCAACATCAATCCGGGCTTTGGCCAATACGGTTTTTCCGGAGTGACTGCAAAATCAACGATACGTGAATTGCCCAGTGAGCCAGCCGCGGCGATGCGTTGTTCCTGAGCACTATTCAATAGCGAGGTATAAAGCTCAGTATTGACTTGCACATCACGCGACAGGCTGACCACGCTTTGTTGCGTGCGCGGCAGATCTTTAATGCGTTTTTCTAACGCCCCCAACTTGCCATTAATACGCTTGATTTGCGTGTTGGTGGCAACCATGTCGGGATGCGCAGACTCTAAGCGTTGGCTTTGCTCGTCGTACTTTTGTTTCAGCTGAATGCCCATGGTCTCCATTTCAGCAGCCTGTTTCAGCAGGATTTCAGCTTCAGCAGAGATGTCGACTGCGCCATGTTGTTGGCGGAACGCACTCAAGCCTTGTTCTGCCTTTTCCAGACGCTCCTTAACAACGGGTAACTGGCTTTCTAAAAACGCCAACTTTTGCCCGGCTTCGGCTGATTCCCAATTTACCGTCGCGTTGACATAAATATTGGCGATGTTATTGACTGATTTCGCCAGTTGCTCAGGATCGCTACCTTTAAGTTCAACACTTAAAATATCGGTATCTTTGGATACTTCCTTAACGGCAAAGGCTTTTTGCAAAGTTTCGATAGCTGCCAACGACGTTTTGCGGACCACTTCAAAATGCGTACCGGGATGCGCCTCAAAGGCATCAAGTTTTATAGCAACCGGGATAGACTCGCCGATGTCGGCAGTGACTGACTCACCAATCCGGCCTTCAGCCAGCTCTTGGCCTTTAGGGCCAAGCAAGCGGAAACGACCGGAATCTAAGGCTTCCAGGGTAAATTCTTGATCCAGATAACGATCCGGCACAGTAAAGTTGGCAACTTTTATCTTTTCGCCGCCCCACGCCCAACTGCTGAATCCCCACCATGCATCGGCAATGCCATCATGCACATCATGCCTGCGCGCCAGCGTTTCGCCGATAACCGGAAAATAGCTTGGCGAGGCTTCCACCATCAAGTTCAGATCTTCTACCACTTTGCCGAGCACGGAACGAGAGCGCAGGATTTCCACTTCGCGTTGTGCCCTTGGGCTGTCTGCTTCAGCAGGGGCTTGATTGTCATCGCTACGCAGTGTGGCGGATAGCAGCGCTTTGTTTTTGTCGATCCTGAGCAACGCATCAGCCTTGTAGGTGCGCGGTGCCAACACTAAGTAAATCGATGTGATAAACAGCACCGAAATCAGCGCGATAAAAATAGTTTTTCTGCCTTCGAACAGCAGGTCGAGATAGTCGCGAATACTGACGCCTTGTTCTTCAATCCTGGATGGATTAATCGGCGGCAATGGTGTCGCTTCATTTTGTGAATACATGTCCAGATCCCAATCGTATAAAAAGTTCTAAATGTCTTCCCCCTTTTGTAAAGGGGGATCGAGGGGGATTTATTTTGAAAATCTCCCCTAGCCCCTCTTTTTCAAAGAGGGGAACTAACTCGTCCTTACATTCCCATCATCGCGGCTTGCGACATGATGGCGGTAAATGAGCCCGGTAAGATCTGGTTCAGTACCCGCGACCATTGCGTCACGCCAGCCGTACCCACAAACAAGGTGTCGTGTGCCTGCAAGGGAAATTGATCAGCCAAAATCATCGCGTCGGGTGATTCGCCATTCAGTTGGAAAATCTCCGGTTTCATCTCGCCAGCTCGAAGTACGTAAATATCGCCGGGACGAGAAGTATTGAAGTCAACCCCGGAAGCCTCGGCCAGCGCTTGCGACAGACTCATCCGCCCCTTGTTGATTTGGATGGCCTGCTGGCGATTAACTTCACCCATCACAAAGACCTTGTTGTCTTTTTGATCACCGATATTCAGCACGTCGCCCTCTTTCAATAGCAGGTTATGAGGCGTCTGGCCTTTTTCATATAACGACTGCACATCCAACTTATAAAGTTTGCCGTCACGAGCCAGTGCGACGTTATTTAAGTCAGAGTCTTTGGTTGCGCCGCCGGCGCGGGTAATGGCTTCAGCAACCGTCAGCGGTGTTTCGTTCATTGTTTGTACGCCAGGCGTTGTCACTTCGCCAACCACTGCCACTCGATGCGCCTGGAACGACAACACCCGCACATCAAGTTTGACCTTTTTAAAATACTTAGACAGTTCACGTGTCAGATCTTCACGCACTTCAGTGACGGTCTTGCCGGCCACATGCATGCTGCCGACATACGGGTAATACAGGTCGCCATTTTCATCAACCACTTTACCGGCCAGCTCAGGCATGATTTTTTCACTGCCGGGATCATTCAGCTCCGGATGCTCCCACACGGTGATTTGCAAACGATCCTGCGGGCCAATCCGGTAGGTGGCTTTCATGGGATCGACCGGCGGCAGATTGTTGACCGCCTGATGACGGGCTGCTTCTCTTTCCATAATCAGGTCGGCGGTAATCGGCACGATGCGGGCTTTCTCTTTAACTAAATGGCCGTCTTTCATGGTCGGAAACTCGATTTCAGACAAACCGTTATCGGTGTTCATATCCATGCCCGGTGCCAACGCACAGGCCGACAACACAGAAACAAACATGATGGGAATCAATTTAAACATGGCAGATTTTTCCTTAGTAAGCATTTTTATTGATAAAACCGGTCAGCAGCGTGCGAAAGGCAATTTCTAAATCAAACCAAATCGACCAATGCTGGATGTAATACAAATCGTGTTCGATGCGACGGTTTAAGTCGGTGTCGCCGCGCCAGCCGTTAACTTGCGCCCAGCCGGTGATGCCTGCTTTAACCATGTGTTTTTTCATGTAGTTAGGCACTTGCTCTTTAAAGACTTCGACAAAATCAGGGCGTTCCGGACGCGGCCCGACCAACGACATATCGCCTCTGAGCACATTAATCAGTTGTGGTAATTCGTCCAGGCTGGTCCGGCGTAAGAAGGCACCAAAGCGAGTCGCCCGTTGTTCGCCGGGCTTAGCCCATACCGCGCCGGTTTTAGCTTCAGCATCTACCGGCATCGAACGGAATTTCAAAATTGTGAAAGAACGATTGTTCCAACCCACCCGCTCCTGCCGATAAAACACCGGACCGGGCGAACTGAACTTAACGCCGATAGCCAGGAACAACAGCAATGGGCTAATCAAAGCCAAGATAATGAACGCGAAGAATCTATCTTCAATCTCTTTGATATAACGATTAATGCCATGCAACGGCGACACCGAAAAATCTAACGTCGGAATACCCGCTACTGTGTTTAAACTAAGGAATTTACTTTGTTTGAACGCGAAGCAATCGATCACCAAACGGATGCTGACCGGCAAATGCCGCAATTGGTACTGCGCGCGTTCGGCCAGTGATTCACCGGGAAACGCAATCCATACTTCATCAATGGCTTCTTTAGTAACGATGTCGGTAAGGTCTTGCAAACTGCCGAGTCGCGGCAAAGTCGAATCAGCCACCGCTTTGCGACCTTCGGCACGGTCATCGACATAACCGATCACGTGCAAACCTGCCCAGTTTGACTCGTTCAACTGCCTGCTCACCGCCACCGCCATCTGGTTTAAGCCAACCAGGATGATACGGCCCTGAGACCAACCACGAGCCCGCAATAACTGCAGAAGCTGAGAAAGCAGGAAGCGTGCAGTCAGCACAAACAACAAGCCAAGCCCCCACCAAGTGATGATCCAGCGGTAACTGGAACCAAACCAAAAGTGCAACCGCACCAGTGCAACGATAGAGATAACCGACACAATCGCCGATACCCATGCCCTGACGATACGTGGAATTTCACCGCGCATCGCATCGCTGCGCCATGGGCGATACACTTGGCCGATTTCAAAAAAGATAATGGCCGCCAGAACGCCCAGCGCAATGACGATCCGATAATCCTGATCGATAACAAACTCGCGCAGCCAGTAATAATGAGTGACCCATGCGGCGCCCAACAACATAGTGATGTCGATAAACCGCAGCAATAAAATCACCGTGTGACCGTATTGCTTAAAGAGCCCGTTGAAAATGTTTCCAAACCCGAGTGGCATATTCGCTAAACCCCTGTTCTGTTGTGTTCAATGATGAGCGGCAAAACCGTCACCCCCAAAGTTTGCGACCTGCAAAATGCAGATGTCGCGACGATGGCGTAGAGATTACAGAAGCAAGATGAGAGCAAACCTAGAGGTTTGATTAAGATTTGATGAAGATTGGGTAAGGATTGGATGAGGCGATTAAGAAATCATTGCAATTTCTTTCTTTATTGTCCGGTTAACTACCGTACAATAAACCTATATTTAAGTTAGAGGATGCCCTCATGCCAAGAGAAATTACCCGCAGTTCCCGCCTTGAAGCTAGGTTGCCAGCAGATACTCTCTCGATAATAAAACGTGCCGCTGAACTGCAAGGCCGTAGTCTCAGCGACTTTGTCGTGGCTGCCGCGCAGGAGATGGCTATGCGGACGATTGAGGAAAGCAACGTCATCCGCATGTCTCTTGAAGACCAGCGGCGGTTTATTGATCTTTTGATTAATCCAACTGCACCCAACCAAGCTCTGCAAAATGCAGCGAAAGCCCATGCTGACTTGATCCAAAGTCAGTAATGGCGCGTTTCACCATAATTCCGCTAACGGCTGAACATGACCGAAAAGGTTTTTCGTGTGGAGTCGAGGCATTGGACAACTATTTCCACAAACAAGTTAGCCAAGATATTCGCCGCCGGGTGGCGGCATGTTATGTTACTGTTGATATCGAGACGAACAGAATTGCCGGGTTTTACACACTTTCAGCGGGCAGCGTGCCACTGGTCGATATGCCCGAACAATTGGCAAAACGTTTACCCCGCTATCAAGCCGTTCCAGTTGCCCGGCTCGGCCGTCTTGCCGTCCATACCGATTATCGCCAGCAACGGCTTGGGGGCGCACTACTTTGGGATTCGATGATGCGCTCAGTCAGATCTGAGTTAGCCGTATTTGCGCTGATAGTTGATGCCAAGGATGAACAAGCCATTTCATTTTATCGCCATTATGGTTTTCTCGCTTTCGGCAGCCTTCCCAATCAAATGATTTATCCGCTAACAAATATGGTTAGTGGAGTTTGACCGGGATCTTGTTAGATTATATTTAAGTGATACAGATGAAGGGGTGAACAGAGCTTTCCTGTCCACCGTTTGGGATGTGGGACCAAATTCCTAGGAGTACACATTCCAAGACCTTAAGCGCCGAGTTAGTATCTATCCAACCAAATGGCAGGGTCTCTACTGCCGTGAAATACAGCTAAGACTACAATACGATGTTCCTCAGCTCGAAAATACACGCTGTATGGAAAACGATTGGCTACAACACGTCGAATGTCCTTACGAACAATCGTAAACTGGAAAGGATTTTCAGAAGCCAGCGATAAGCATCGCTCAATCTCAAATATGAAATCATGCGCTAGCCCCAACCTCTTATTTTCATACCATGCACTTGCCTCGATGAACTCTGCACTCGCGGCACGATGAAATGCTATGGGTAGGCTCATTGCCTGATTCTGGAAATAGCCTCTGCTTTCACTTCGCTCCAGGAAACAACATCGTCAAGATTCGCCAGATGATTTTCGAGGCGGCGGTCGAGTTCTGTTGTCTGTGCCTCGGTCAAGGATGGTGCTTTGCCGCGACTAACGATACCATCCCAGATTGCCTCAACCAGTTCGATCTGCTCATCAATTTCGAGCACACTTGCTTGCTGTAAAAGTTGTGTATTCATAATCTGATCCTCATTCAGAGTCGTGAAGTAATTCTAGCGTGTATCGCTTTTTGATGCCTAGCTATAACTCACCGTGGAAGTCATGGATTGCCTGCTGGCCGAACCCATCCTAAAGAATTAATTTTTCTTACTGCATAAACCTAAAGCCAATTCGGCTTTAGGTTTAAAGAGATGGATGAGACTACCGTTATCAAGTGACTCTTCAAGTAAATCAAATAATTCCGTATCCAGAATCAGTTCCTTCAGAGATTGAGCACCCGATTTCTCCTTTATAAGTGCAAAGTCTTCAGCAAAAGACTGTTCAATTTGCTGAATGGCAATGCTCAATAAAGTCCATCCATCAGCTCTAGCTTTTTTCTTTGCAATGCCTAGCAATGCGCGCAATAAGCGATTAAAAGCGACGTATGCCAGCTCAGGTTTTGAAAGGAAGAGTACTCGAACGCCGCCTTTTTTTGTAGGCTCTTCGAGAATATCAAAAAACTCAGAAGCCAAGATTATTTCCTTAAGGGTTTTGTATCCATATCTGTTTTTTATTTGATCCATCTCTTCAGGCAAAATTCGTCGGATTTCCGGACCAGCCACACTCAATAATGTCCACCCATCTAATCTTGGCTTCTGGATAGAAATATTCAGTAGCAAAGAGATCAGTGGGCTTTGTTGAAGGAAAGACAATTCAATCTGCTTTATGCCTTCATCAGAACTAAGATAATCAGCACTTAATCTTCTGCTCTCATTGAGGTCATCTATTAACGATTTTAGATAATCATATTCAGGGATAAGTTTTTCTCGTTGCTCGTCAAGGTAACGCTCGGTCTCCAAACAGCTATCAATAGATTCTGAATTAAATCGCGGTAACAGGTGGTGAATTAAATCATTACGATCATCAACCAGCGATTTCAAAGCTTGTTTTTTGCTCTCGTAAAAATGGGAATCTGCGTTCACATTGAATGAAAATGAGAAATATGGCTCCTTAAGTTCAGGCGATGTTTGGCTAGACTCTTCAATACCTAAGAAAGTGTTATCAACAAATTTTCCGACTAAACTCCCCATCGTTTGCTTGTGAACTGCCGATGCTTGTCGCTCAAGAATGTCATTTAATTCGCTCATATGGCCAGATAACCGACCATTTGTTATTAAGTGTTTGAGCATGAGTTCTATTTTCTGAAAATTCAGCAAATTTCTGCCAATCTTTCGGAAAACTTCATCACGCGCTTTGATAAGGTTCTGTTCTGCGTCCATAGTCTGCATGTTTCTCTACCAAAAATTTAATTCTAATCGAGTATAGCTAACGCCTTAAGCTTGGGATGTGTAGTTAACAATTTTACTGCCTGGTAAGACGCTCATAATCAGATTTCGGCAACACATAAACAGGGCTGGCTGAGATTGGAAAATTTGCATTTCCGGAAGCGTCGACCTGCAGCTCCTGGCTGTGCCCCACCACATCCACCAACAGCCAAGCTTTACCCGGATCAAGCTTAGGCTGCCAATTACTATGCACCTCATCGGTCCGCCAAATCATAAATGTGTCGCCGAAGTAAGCCGCCTGAATATTGGCGTCTTTGGTATCGAAAGCTTGATATGGCAAGCCGTCGATTAAGGCGCTGGCTGTATACATGGCCGCCTCGCCGGGCTTGTGGCCCATGGAGTAATCCCAAATCCGGCCATAAGCCAGGTCGTATTCGTGGCCTATGCAAAAAGCCAGCCCCAGGTAGTCGCTGCGGCTGTTAACCCAGGCGATTATTTTCGCGACTTGTTCGGCCTGCCAGCGGCGCCCGGTCAGGCCGTGCATGGCTTTGGCGCCGGTTTCGCCTAGCCAGAACGGCAAGGTGTTTTTTCTGCCCAGGCTGGCGTAAGTGGCCAGCACGCCGCGCTCGTCCTCATTTGAGCCGTTGCCGAGCGGACCTCCAAAGCGCGGCGATTGCTGCGGATAGGCGTGGACGTCCCAGGCATCTTGATATTTATCCAAGCCCAGCTGTAAGACCTGTTTGAACCAATCGCCTTCGCCCGGTCGCACCAGACTACCCCCGAGGTAATGGGCGTCGCTGCGAGCTTTATGTGCCTGTTCATATTCCCATTTGGCCCGCTCGACCCAATGCGCGGGCTCGCGGAGCTTTTGCCATTCCGGCTCGTGACGAATATCGATTTCGTTGGTGGCTTTAAAAAAACGGGTAAATTCTGCGGCCGTGTTGATGAATTTCTGGCCATCAGCGGGATTGTCGTTGAGCCAGGAACTATCGCCGGAAGAGTCGGCAAAGAAGACCAAGCCGCGTTGTTTTGCTTGCTGCCACTGTGGTTGGTACTGCGGATCGAAACCTGGATAGCTGCCAACGGTTTTATATATCCCCATTCGCTCCAGCCAGTCGAAATAGCCGCCTGCTTGCTGAAAACTCTTGTCGCCATCGGCCATGGCGTAATAGTCGTTGTTCCAGAGTTTTTTCTTAGCCAGTCGCTGCTTTTGCTCGGCGACTCCGCGCACGACCGAGAAGCCGTCGGCGGGATAGTGCATGATCAATTTGCCGTCAGTGGTGAACAAGGATGGATAAATCGCGTAATAGCCGGCGTCGGCGATTTTGCCGAAGTCTGCTTCAACTTGGCCGGGAAACAGACCGCTGAGTTCTTTTACCGCAACCTCGTTGCCACTGTAGTCGACCAGACGTAAGCGCAGTTTCGCCGGAAAGCGTGGCAGCGGCGCAGGTAAGCCGGTTTCTTCCAAAATAGGATGCCAGCGCATGTCGACTTTTAGCTTGAGTGCATCGCCCGGATGCGGCAGATTGGCAGGAGCATCAACAAAAATCACCGGCCGCAATTTGGCGGCGATACTGTTAAGCGCGAGATCGGCGCTTGGATCGGTCACTTGGGTTTTAATCGATTCCAGCGGATGGCCTGCCGGATCGGTAAACAATCCTGAAAATTGAAAGCGCAGGCCTTGATCATGTTGCATGACCAGTTTGACCAGCAGGCTGTGCCAGCCTGGGTTTAAATTAAGTGCGGCAACTTGCGGCGCTTCAGTTTTATCCGACAACGCGGTTGCTACTAGGCCTTCGGTAGTCAAACCGTGAAGTAAGGTTTTTATTTTCTCGCCAGCAGTGCTGAACCCGGCCGATGGATTTTGATCGTCAGTCAGCTTGAATGGTTGCCCATCCAGCCATCCAGCGGTTTTGATGCCGGATTGTTGCAGATGCAGCAGCGCCTGAGTGGCTTGGTCGGCATGCAAATAAAGCTGGGCATAACCGCTGCCGCGCGACCAACCGTAACTATGCCGGGTGCTAGACTCGATAACTGCGACGCCATTAGCTTGGGTCGGTGCGATCTGCCAGCTCCGCATTTCCCCACCCATCATTTGCAGACTAAGGTAGGGCTGGTTGGGATTAGGCCGTAGCACGGTTTCGGTATCAAGCCCTTGTATCGAAACGCCCGCTAAGCCATCTTGCAAGCCACCGACCAGCCATGCTTCCGGCACACCCGCCGTTAACGGTTTGGCGGCATCACCTTGGACGGCTGACGGTGTGGGCATTGAGCCGAATTTGTCGGGATCGGTCAGAAATTTAGCCACATCCGCTTCGCTTTTAGGCGTGGTTAAAACCCCGAGTATGTCGTAATGATCGTCGGTCATCACTGCGGCAGGCAATGCAGGGAAATTCAAATTGGTAGCCAAGGCTTCAGCATCCGGTCCGATCAAATAGGATACCGGCAGCTTGTCGTAGTTTGCTCGAGCGGCATCGGTAGCCAGTCCGCGAAACAGCATTTCATCCTGGTCGCCTTTGCCGTCAAGCACAAGCAGGCGCTGCTGGGCATTTGGCACTGCCTTGGTCAATGCCAGAAAACGATTCCGCGCCTGGGCCTGTTCGGCGCTCATCCAGTCACCCAGCGGGGTTTCCAGTTTCAGCAAAAATGCGTCAAAGACTTTGGCGCCATCAGCCTTGCCGGTGTTGTTGATTTCCAGCCAGCGATCGCCCGGCAACACGGTGACGGTAGTTGGCGATTGCAGCCATTGATATTCCCACGGCGAAGTGTTGGTCAGAGCAAAATCGCCGCGTGTCGCCAGCTGTTCCGACTGACTTCCGGCCTTGACTGTAAAGTGTTGCGTAACCTGAGACACCTCACCGCCGCTTTTGTAGCGGACAAACACGCGGTACTGTCCGGGCACAATCGCCGGAATCAGTTCAAAACGAAAATTGGCATCCCAACTGCCAAAACCCTGATGAAAAACCTGCACTTCATCTTTTTCGATCAGCACAGATTCAGCACCAGGACCGGCAATGACAGTGCCGAGCTGCACTTGCAGGCTGTTATCTTTTTCGGCGGCGGCAAAAGCCGGTGCCTTGCCCAAATCCAGCAGCACCAGCGGTTTGTCTGCCGACCCGGTTGCAGGCAGCGCGGCCAATGGCGGTGCCAGCAGAAAAGCGTCAAAAACCTTGGCGTCATGCCCCGCTCCGCTATCGCGCACCTCGATGACGGCATCGTCAGCCTTTAGATTGACCGGCACTTCGGCAGCTATCCAGGCATATTCCCAGCCCTTGGGTTTCATAACCATGGTGCCGCGCAATTCTAACTTGCCTGCATCAGGCCCCGCCCATACTTCGAAAGTCTGCACGCAGACATTAGGATCCCCGCCCTGCCGCCAGCGCGCCCAAAAAGTGTAGGCTTTAGTCGGAAGGCCCGATTTAAGCTTGAAGCGAAAATTAACTTTCCAATTGCCGAAGCCGGGATGCAACGAGCTGATTTCATCCTTGTCGGTCTGAATCGAAGCATCGCCCTCATGCCCGGAAACTTCCCCGCTAACTACTCGCATGATTTTGTCATCAATACCAACCGACGGCGACACGTTGCCAAGTTCAAGCAGTAACGCGGGATTTTCAACGGTACTTTTAATCGGCAATCCCGATAATTCAGCGGCTTGCACCAACTGCACAGCGAAAAAAAACAGGGGCAACAATAGCTTCATAACTTAACAAAACAGGGTGAGGGGATAAGCGAATACGCTCGAGACAGGCTAAGCGATACAAAACAAAGTGTGTATCATAGCGACTGCTCATTCAGGCTAGCCAGCGGCAAACCGGATATATTAGATCTGCGTTTGGGTTTTTCGCTGTCTTAGAAAAAATTTCCAAACGGCGCGGCACCGCCATAAGTTTATTGAAGAACAGATTATTTTTGACGCTCAACCACGGACATCAATGAAAGCCTTTATTACCCAGACAATTCAAAAATTTTTCAAAAAATCGGATTTATCAGATAGCTGGTATACATCCATTTTTAGCAGAATGAAGCTGCAAAATTTTTTATCGTTAAAATCCCTGATCGTTTTGGGCTTTGTAATTGCTGTTATTCCGCTGTTTTTGGCGGTCATGTACGCCGCTTTTGGTATGCGCGAAACGTCTGCATTGGGCAGGACTATTAATTCGCAAGTCTTTGAGCAAACCAAAACCATACGGTTGGTATTGCAAAAAACCTCCGACATTGAGCGCAAGGCAAGATTATTCGTGTTGTTGTCTGACCCTGCGTTGCGCCAGCCTTATGAACAACAATCGTATGAAACCACTCGGGCTTCATTCAAACAAGCATTAAGTGAATTACTTAAACTGCATGTCGACAACAAAATCGCGCTGCTGGTTAACGAGTTATCGGAAAAAGAAAATCTGATTTATCAACAAATCATCAATTCGGCAAATGAGAACAATCTTAAATTGCCCGTCGATGAAGCCTTTCAAGGCTTACGCGAATCGTCCGCTGAACTTGCGCGCGAATTTGAAAACCATGTCGATCATGAATTCAATGAATTGCGCCAGGAATCGGAAGCCCTGGAACAAGGCCTACTTGTTAAAGGCGCAGTGCTGCTGGTGATTTCATTTATTTTTATTGTCATTCTGCTGGCCGTTCTGTCTCGATCATTACGGCAACTGGACACTTCGATTCGCCGTTTGGGTTCTGGGGAACTCGAAGAACCCGTCGTAGTTACCGGCCCGGCCGACCTTCGCTATCTGGGTGATCGCCTGGAATGGCTGCGCACGCATCTAATGGAGCTGGAACTATCTAAGCAGCAGTTTATGCATAATGTCGCACTTGAAATCGAAGCGCCGCTGGCCAATATTCGTGAAGGTGCGAAGCTGCTGGTTAATGAAACCGGCGAGGCACCGAATAACGCGCAACAAGACATCGCACGGCTATTAAGCGCCAATGTTGAAAAGCTGAAAACAGTATCCGAGGAATTGGTCCGCTACAGTCAGATCAACTCGAAACCGGCAAGGAAACGCAAGGAAACCGTTAATATGCAGGCCTTGCTTGAGTCCGTTATCGAGGAGTTTCAATCGCAACTGCAAGCCAAATCGATTACCCTGAAAAAGCTGCTCAGACCGGTGGAAATTTCCGGTGTCCATGAGCAGTTGCGAAACATCATCGAGCAGTTGCTGTCGAATGCGGTGAAATATTCACCCGCAAACGGCGAAATCCGCATCATGTTGCGCAGTTCTGGCACGCAAATGGAATTGGAAGTTGAAGACGAAGGCCCAGGTATCGCCCCTGATGAACGTGCGCATGTATTTGAGCCCTTTTACCGTGGTAAAGATACCCAATCCGGCAATAATGGTAACGGTCCCGGCTTAGGCCTGGCTATTGTCAGAGAGTATGTTGCCAACCATCAGGGTAACGTCGATATTATTGACGCCCGACAAGATCAAGATGGCGCCCGATTACGTGTGCAACTGCCGCTATCGGGTATAGCCTGAAACATTTGAACTCATTTTCTCTAACCCGTTATTACACTCTATGCAAAAAATCAGCTTGGCGTTGACCCTTTTACTACTAACGGGTTGTGCCCATTACGATTATGATTGGAATCAAGGCGCAGGCTCTTACAACGATTCGTATGTGACCTCAGACTTTGATGAGCTACTTGGTTTCGGCGCCAACATGGCGCAAATTTCGCCGACTTCGCGGACTGAAGTCTGTCACACATTAATCAAAAGCAAAAATGGCGGGCCGGGGGTGCAATTACACCTGTTACTGGGTCGATTACATTCCGATTCTTGTGGCGATATTAATAAGATTCTCGATAGCGTCCGCGCTATCCACATCACCGATGAGCGGATGCAAAAATTAGTGTCCATTCACACGGAAGCTTTAAAACGTCTAAATAATCAATCAAGAAAACTCGGCTCTTTCGAACGCAAGCAAAAAACAGTGCAAAGTGTACTTGAATCGAAAGAACCGCCTGTTTCCGGATCAAAGAAGGATGAAAACCGCCTGCTGCGAGAAAAGTTGGAGGCCATCAGGGCCATGGAAAAACAGCTGGATGAAAGCGGCGACGCCAAATAACCTGCATGTTTCGTTTCCGATTAGCTGTTGTTATTGTTGTTTCGTTCGGGTTTGTCTTGGTATTAGGCATTGCCTTGTACTGGGGATCCAATCAGGTTGATAAGTATTTTCAGCGCAGCCAAGCGGCGTATGAGTCTTTTGATCATTACGAACGTTTATCCCAAGAAGCTTATCGACACTTTAAACAACGGATGGATAGGCTGATAACAAACAGCCCAACGGCAGAAACCGGCGTGGAATCCTCCAAACAACGCCTTTACGAAGCAATGCAGGCACTGCGCGATAACGCCGTAAAATCTTCAACCCCAGAAGCTGAAGTTGATCCTGACAAAGCCGCCGAGCTGGAAAGAGTTGCTCATTTCACTGCATTTTTAGATGCCAGCGAATATCGGTTCGACGAAATCGAAAAGTTACGTCAAGAAGGTAAGCTGGAACTGGCGGTGCAAGCGCTATCGACATTCTCGGAAGAAGAAATCGATGGCAAATTTCAGCCGCTGATTGATACGGCCATTAGCGCTGAACGAGACAAAGCAGGCAAAGCCAAGCAAGAACTTGAAGAGTTGGTTGCAAGGTCGCGTTGGATCGCCATTTTGGCATCCCTGGCTGCCGCCGTGTTTAGTATCAGCTCAGGCATATTATTGTTGCGCGGCGTCAGAAAACCTATCGACGTGTTGCTGCAGGGTACCGACGAGATTGCTTCCGGCAATTTGGATCATCGTATCTCACTGGAGACCCGCGATGAATTCGCCTATCTCGCCAGTCATTTTAATGACATGGCTCAAGAACTGGCACTTCAGCAAACCAAACTGCGCGAAGGCCGCGCCGTACTGGAAAAACGAGTGGCGGAGCGGACTTTCGAACTGCATGATTTAAATGATGAATTAAAACGCATGGACAATGCGCGGCGCGAATTTTTAGCCGACATCAGTCACGAACTACGCACCCCAATTACTGTCATCCGAGGCGAGGCAGAAGTCACGTTACGAGGCCAGGATAGAGACACAGCTGAGTATAAAGATTCGTTGCAACGCATCGTCGAATTGTCGATGCAACTGGGTCAATACGTGAACGATTTAATGTTTATTGCCCGCTCAGAAACGGCCAACTTCCAATTTAATTGGGGCAGTGTCAATCTGACCGACATTGTGACCAGCGCAGTTGAAGATTTTCAAGTCATGGCCGAGGAAAGCAAGATTGCCGTGACTTTAAATGCACCCCCGGAACCGATCTGGGTGCGGGGCGACAAGCAGCGGCTTCGGCAAGTGCTATTTATTCTGGGCGATAATGCCTGCCGATATTCCATCCCAGGCGGACGCATCACCGTCTCTTTAGGACTGGAGGCTAGCGAAGTAAAGATCAGTCTAACCGACCAAGGCATAGGCATTCCTAGCCAAGATTTGGAACGCATTTTTGAACGCAACTTTCGTAGCGATAATGCCCAGCATGCGCATGACGACGGTTCTGGCTTGGGTTTGCCAATGGCCAAGTCAATCATTAAGGCTCACGACGGAATCATCACGGTAAGCAGCGCTGAAAATGTAGGCTCAACATTTACTCTCATATTGCCGCTACTGCCAAAAGAGCAAGATAACGAGCAGAGAAATAACAACGACTAAACCAATAGGTATCAACTAAATGCGCGTTCTGCTTGTAGAAGACGATCAACGAATTATTGATTTTGTACAACGAGGGCTGAAAGCCGAAGGTTATATCGTTGAAACCGCCAATAACGGTAAAGATGCTATCGCCTTGGGTACTGAAGGTAAATTTCAGGTTATCGTCTTGGATATTGGCTTACCCGATCTTAATGGTCGACAAATTTGCGAGCGCTTGCGTAACAACGGCATCGATACACCGATTTTAATGTTAACGGCTCGTGATTCGGTACAAGACAAAGTTTCCGGCCTGCGGTCGGGAGCCGATGATTACATGACCAAGCCGTTTGCGTTTGAAGAGCTATTGGCCAGAATCGAGGCGCTGATGCGGCGTCGTGGCGGTGAAATAAAGCAGCCGGAAGCGAAAGAATTGCACCTAGCTGACTTAGTATTGAACGGCGAAACCCATGAAGTTAAGCGCGGCGATACGATAATCGACCTGACACCCAAAGAATTTACCTTACTAGAATGCTTCATGCGCACACCAGGCAAGGTGTTGAGTCGTACCCGGATTCTGGAACAAGTATGGGGTTATAGTGCCGACCCATTGACCAATGTGGTGGATGTTTATATCCGTCAATTGCGGCGCAAGATCGATGATGATTTTGAGCTGAAATTGCTCAAAACTGTGAGGGGTTTTGGCTATAAGCTGGATGCTTCCTAAGGATCCAGCCATCTCCCGTCACCATTTAAAGCTCTCTGGCCATAAAAAATACGGCCCAAACCTTGGGCTCATACGGAATTCACCACCAACTTCTTTACCCTTTACAGTAAGGTAATTTTTACCTTCTCGCACTTCAAGATAACCAGAATTAACAAGTTTTTCAGTGAACTCGCTAGTTTTGATTCCTAACTTTTGAGCAAACTTCGAAGTGGTCAATTTATCGTTTGGCTCTTCTGCTTCCGACTTACTGTCTACATCGGTCGTTATCCGTTCAAGAGAAATGCGTACTTCATCGCTAATACGGATGATACGCTGCGCCTCCTCGTAGGCATCTTTATAAAGCTCCGCATCATCTGAACGCCGAATGAGAACACCCATTTCGTTGTTATTGATTTGGCTAAACTCATAGAGATTGAGACTGGTAATAATGCACAGCTCTTCATTGAGATAACACTTAGCGTGTAGGTTTTTGCAAAAACTTGTACGAATGAATGTAAGTTCTTTAAGCCAGTCAATTTCTTCAGGTTGAAGTTCGCTCTTCCCGTAGACGATCCGAACATCGATTTTAAGTCGATTCTTGTCGGCGAGCAGTTCCTTCATCCTGTCATTAAGCTTCAAAAAAGGGCTAATCAGGATAAGTCTATCCTTAGCATCTTTGATTAACTCTTCTAAAAAGTAATTTGTTGCGCTGGTGTTCAAGAACTTAGCCATGTAAAACTCTCAGATTGCAAAAATTAATAAAAAGGCAGTGAGGGTTAACACAAACTTAAACAGCAATACCTACCTGCAACGCATCAAACCAATCCAAGAAGCGTTTCACATCATCACCCTTAAACATTCTGCCATGTTGCGGTGCAAGAATTTCAATATCCAACTTCCGCACTCGCTCAATCCAGGCCCTTTTGGCCTGATTTGATGGCATCCAACGTTGATGAAAATAGCGCATCTTGTCGATATGAGCATCGAAATTATCAACGAAGACCGGCGCATCAGGGGCTTCCAAAGCCGCCCCAACATCACCAGACATTAGTATTTTTGCCTGCGGGTCGTAGACATGAAAGTTACCTGACGAGTGCAAATAATGCGCGGGTATCAATTGCAACTCCAGTGAGTCTAACTTGATGCTGCCGCCATGATCTGGAATCGGCACATATTCGATAGATTCACAGCCAAAATGACGTAAAAAGCCTTCCCAAATAGCTGGCGCATGTAGCTTGGCATTGGTGAGTGCCTGATCCCATAAACCCAAGGAAGAAATAACATCCGGGTCCTGATGCGAGGCAAATAAATCAGTGATTTGTTCCACCGGAGCGTGATGTAAAACTGCCGCCATCATCGGCGCAAATAATTCTGAACCACCTGGGTCCATCAATAAACAACGATTAGCTGTACGCACTACATATTGATTGCTGTCGATAATGCTCGCGGGCTTATTTGCATCCCTACCGAACATAATCCATTGGTGCGATCCTTCATATATTTTGGTCATTTTCATGAAAAACAGTGCCTCCTGTGCATGAGTGAATATTTAATTAATTACTACGATAGATAGATAATGCAACCCGACAGCGTTGCACGTTATCGTGAATGGTGTGCGCGGCTTTATCCACGCTTTCTGCAACAGCTTGAAGACTTTGCAGATATTCCCCAGCTTGTGAAGCTTCAATTCTTGAGTTGGCGGCAATAACCCGCGCAGCGCGCGCATGATGCATTACGGCTTCAAGCTGACTTAACAGATGCGTTACATCACGTTTAAATTGGCGTTGACAGTCTTGCATACGGGCTTTGGCGGTATCTACAGGACCTTGCATGGTTGCCCCGTAAGCCGCATTTTCAGCAAGTTTTGCGGCCTGCTCAAAGCGGTTATAGGCGCTGGTTCGGCGATATTCATTTACCGTTAAGCGGTACAACAACAGCGCATAAACGTTAATATCGGTGACTAATTCAATGGTTTCTTTAGCTAACTCATTGATGAAATCGGTAATGGGTTGAAAGCCTTTGGCTTTATCGCCCGCTCTAAAAGCAATCGCTTTGGCATTCGCAGCAGCTAAAGAAATTTCCTTTGCCACCACCATAACCGCACTTAGCTCCGAAGTGATTGAGGCGACAGCTACAAATTGTGATTTAGTCTGATTATTCATGATTACACACAAGCGATTAAGTGGTGATTGAGTTGGACAAACATGCCTTATTTATCGGCCGGTAATGGATTTTGCCAACGTTGAAATTCTGTGAGCCACCTCATGCAACGGTTCAACATAATCAGCGCATCCCAGTTTGAAAGCTGCGCCCGGCATCCCCCAAACCACACTAGATGCTTCGTCTTGGATCACCGTTTTAGCGCCAGCCTCGTGCATCGTCTGCATACCTAGCGCACCATCTGCACCCATCCCCGTCAACAATACACAAACTGCATTGCTACCGGTGCAGAGTGCCGCTGAATTAAACAACACATCGACTGCGGGCCTATGCCGATTAACCGGCGCAGCATCATTCAAATGAATGACATATCGACCATTTTCTTTAGCCAGTTCCATATGACGATCGCCGGGAGCAAGGTAAATGTGGCCGTTTTCCAATACTTGACCATGCGTCGGTATGCTTGCCGACATTGCTGTCACTAGATCAATATGTTTTACAAAGGACTCACTAAATGCCGCTGGTAAGTGCTGGGTAATAAGTACCGGCGGTGAATCTGCAAGCAAATTTTTAGCGACAATTTTGATGGCTTCTGTACCACCGGTCGATGCACCCAAGACAATCACTTTATTGACGGCCCCTAACTTAACTGATGGTCGTACTGCCGCAACAGGTGCAGCGGGAATTGCTGTGCGTAATTCGCGTTGATTGATAGAACCTACCCTGGCACGAGCAGCCATTTTTACTTTGGCGATAATCTCATCAGCATATTCATTTAAGGTATTGACGACGTCGACTTTAGGCTTAGCGATAAAATCTACCGCTCCTAACGACAACGCTTCCAAGGTGGCTTCCGCACCATGCTCGGTAAGCGTAGAAATCATCACCACCGGCGTTGGTCTTAAGCGCATTAGATTACGTAAAAAGGTAATCCCATCCATGTGGGGCATTTCAATATCCAGCGTCAACACATCCGGATTTAACTGCTTGATCATATCTCTGGCTATCAACGGATCTTCAGCGGCACCCACTACTTCTATATCGGGTGATGAGCTAAGCAATTCAGTCAGAATTTTTCTAATCAGTGCCGAATCATCAATTACTAATACGCGTATTTTGCCCATTTTTAAACCTTAAAAATTTCAACTCGGATGTGCGCGTCAGGCTTTTATCGTATTTGATGCGCAATAAGTACGCTAAATCCTAGCGCTTTAATCAACACCTTGGATCTTGGCTGCGGCGGCCATTCTGACTTTACCTATAATCTCCTCAGTATAGTCAGTTAAAGTATGTTCAACATCGATGGTGGGCTTAGCAACAAAATCTACCGCTCCCAACGCCAGCGCTTCTAATGTTGCTTCAGCATTACTTTCAGTTAATGCTGAAATCATTACCACCGGCATGGGCCTTAAGCGCATTAGATTACGTAAAAAAGTGATGCCGTCCATGCGCGGCATTTCAATATCCAAAGTTATAACGTCAGGATTCAATTGCTTAATCATTTCCCTGGCAAAGATTGGATCCTCAGCCGCTCCAACCACTTCAATATCGGGTGCCGAATTAAGAATTTCGGTTAACAACGTTCTGATTAATTCTGAATCATCAACAATCAGCACACGTATTTTGTCCATTTCGCCCTCTTAAAACAGCTCAACATCGCCTTCAACCGGCGCATTTTTAATGGTATTGAAGTATTGACGCTCTCTTTGTGCAATGTTGTCGGTGTGTAAATCCTGAACCTTTTTCATACCAACCTTGCCTGTTTTGGGAAAATAAACGACTTTTCGAGGATAAATATCACCTAAATCCTGGGCCAATAAAGTCAAACCTTCCGCGTCGATATACTCCAAAACAAACTCAATATTTCTGGTACCGACATCAGTTAATGTTGGAATAATTTTGCCGCCGCCAAACACTTTGACTTCCAAATTCTTGCGCTTGCCACCATTGCTCAAAATGGTGTTGATTAAATGCTCCATGGCATAGTTTCCATAACGGGTAGCATTACCAACAACAGCCGCGCTGCCTCTGCTCAATTTGTCAGCATTGGTTTCCGGGAGCATAAAATGATTCATGCCGCCAATACCGGATTCCCGATCACGAATACACGCAGACACACAGGAGCCTAAGACCGTAGTGATCAATTCATTTTCCCGCGTAACGTAATATTCACCGGGTAGTATTTTTGCCGCAACGATGCCGTGATCTTTATCCAAATACCTGTGGATATGTTCAAAGCCCGAAACGGAAGGCCGACCGATAGCGTTTTCTGTAGTCATTTGCTTAGATATTTTTTTTGTATGTAGTAGTGGCAACCAGGTCGAACTCATTGGAAAGCTGATTCAATGATTCAGAATGCCCAATAAATAACCATGACCGGCTGGCCAGCATTTTTGCGTATTTACTCGCTAATAATGCTTTTGTATCCCGATCAAAATAAATTAGTACATTGCGGCAAAAAATAAAGTCGAACTGACATTTCATTGGCCAATCCTGCATCAAATTCAACTTTTTGAATTGGATGATTTTTTGCAATTGCGGCCTGACTCTAACCAGTCCACCTTGCGCTCCTGTACCGCGCATAAACCAGCGTTTTAAAACTTGCTCAGATAAATCCGTCACCCGTTCTTCCGAATACACGCCATCCATTGCCGTTTGCAGTACATTGGTATCCAAATCGGTTGCCAAAATTTTAATGTCCCAATCCGGGGGTACATTGTCAAGTAAGGTCATCGCTAAGGTATAAGGCTCTTCACCGGTAGAGCAACCGGCGGACCATACCCGTATTTGCTTGGTGTTTTTGTTTCTTTTCAAGACCTCGGGAATGACCACATCACGCAAATAATCAAAATGATGTATCTCCCGAAAAAAAGCCGTTAAGTTGGTCGTTATTGAGTTAATAAACTCGGTAAATTCATGTTCAGGATAATCTTTAAGATATTGACAATATTCTTTGAAATCATTGAGACCGAGCTTTCTTACTCGTTTTGACAGCCTGGAATAAAACATGTCGAAGCGTTCATCCGGCACTTGAATACCTGAATGTTGATTTGACAATTTCCTTAAAAAGTTAAAATCATCGACCGTAAATCTGAATTCCCGAGGTTTTTCTACAATAGCCATTTTCTAAACCATTCCCTTCAGTCACTCTTTGTTTATCGAAATACGCTGCATTACGCCGTCACTTCAAGTATTTCTAATAGACCTAATAACTGGGCCGACTCCACAAAACGTGGAGATGGATAAATAATACTCACCTGTTTTTGCAAATTGGCGGCATCTTTTTTTAGTGCCACTAATAACTGTAAACTTGCGGTATCAATGGCTGACACATCGGAGGCGTTGATTTCAATCTCATCAAACATTGCTAAGCTAAGCTTGAGTTTTTCATGCAATTCCCCAGCATGTTGAATAGTTAATGTGCTGCCTAAATCAACTATTGGCGATAGTTCTTCCTGTTCTGTCATTGCATCCACCTGTTCATTATTTACTTCGCCTAAATCAACACTCGCTTCGTCACTGTTCAGACTGATAGCCTCCTGCCCATGCTCTTCGACCTCAACGTCTTGATCAATCTGAAGACCAAGATCATCACCATCGTCTGCATCTATTGATGAGATAGCGTCAATATTTTCATCAACAGTTTCGTCATCTAAAGCAAGTGGCTTATCAACGTCTGTAGAATCGCTTAACAGTTCAACATCATCCTGATCCGTTACAAATTCATCCGGTTGAGAACTATCATCGTCAGATATTTCGTCAGCCTGTGCCTGTTGTTCATTGTCGACAGCATCAGTCTCCAACCCTAGCCAAGCCAATGGATCAAAGCCAATTACGTCTTTATTTTTATTTGTTGTCATAACTCATCACTCTGTCATTAAGAAAGTCTTGAGCAAGATCGCGAAAATCGTTTGCCGGTCGACTATTCGGACTGTATTCCAATATGGTTTTACCAAAACTGGGGCATTCAGCTAGTGCCGAAGCTTCTCGAATGATCGTTGCCAGCACCTGCTTAGGAAAATGCGTTAGTACTATATTCAGCACTTGTCTTGCCATACGTCGGGTGCTCGCAAATCTGGATATGACAATCGCCAGTTTGTAGCGCCGCTTTAAGGCTTTTTCAAAACGCCTGATAGTTGCCATTAAATGCGACAAACCTTGTAGCGACAGAAAATCCCCGGTCATTGGCACTAGCACTTGATCAGCCACTACCAACGCATTGGCAATTAAAAATCCTGATGATGGCGGGCAATCGATAAAGACAAAATCCTGATCGGCAAAATAGCTACCTAAGGCGGTTTTTAACACCATGCCTTTGGGCTGTCCCGCCGCTAACAACTGCTCAATATCCTTAAGACGAGGACCTGCCGGCACCAATGCCAAATTATGTCTGACCCGAATTACCTGCTGCAGAGCAGTCTTTTTGGCCAGCATGGCTTCGTCTATACCACCAATATCTTGGGTAATAATGCCCAACGAAATAGCAAGTTGTCCTTGTGGATCAAAATCAATAGCCGTCACCTTATAACCCACTTCAGCCAAGGCATGGCACAGGTTAGTCGTTGTGGTGGTTTTACCTACTCCACCTTTTTGATTAATGACGGCGACTACTTTCACTTTTGGCTCTTAAAACAAACCATCAATACTCTCAACCTCGTCAGAGTTGAGTAATTTGTCGACATCTAACAACATAATCATGCTTTGTTTATAAACATGCATACCTTGCATGTAGCGGGTGTCGATTTGGGTACCAAAATTGGGGGTTTTTTTAATGTCATCAAGATCAATGTCCAATACATCTGACACCGCATCCGCGACGACACCAATTACAAAATGTCCGGCGCTGTGTTTGACACTTAGGACTATAACCACCGTTTTTTGGCTGTATTCCGCACTTTCCAAACCAAAACGTTCACGTAAATCAACAATCGGAACCACCGCACCCCGCAGATTCAAAACGCCTTTAACAAAATATGGCGTGTTTGGAATCACTCGTACCGGCTCCCAGCCTCTTATTTCCTGCACTTTCAATATGTCTACGCCGTAGGCTTCCCCTGCAAGCTGAAAAGTCAGAAATTGTTTTTGTTGTCTTGTATCAGTTGTCATTGTTTAGCGTCCTGTCAGTATCGTAGGGCTTATATTTGGGTAGTTTTACCCACCCTACTTTCGATTCAATATCAAAACTCTTCCCATTCGCTGTTATCAACTTTTGGCTTACTGACAGCAGCTGGCCTGGGGGCTGCTGCTTTGGCTGGCGCACTGCTGCGCGTCGGCGCTCTGACAGATCCTCCTTGTCCTTTAACTTTGAAGAAATTAATCAATTTGGTCATGTTGCCGGATTGCTCACTCATTGCCATGGCACTTGCTGCTGCCTCTTCGGCTAAAGCGGCATTTTGCTGGGTAATATCATCCATTTGCGCAACGGCCAGATTGACTTGATCAATACCTGAGGTTTGTTCAGCACTAGCCCCGGCGATATGTGCAACCAAATCACCGACCTTGGCGACGCTTTCGACAATTTCATTGAGTGCGGCGCCAGTTTCGTTAACAAATGCTGTTCCAGCGCGTACTTTTTGCACGCTATTTTGAATCAATTCATTACTTTGCTTAGCAGCATCAGCACTACGTTGAGCCAAATTACGTACTTCTGTCGCCACTACCGAAAAGCCACGTCCTTGTTCACCGGCTCTAGCGGCTTCCACCGAAGCATTCAAGGCTAATAGATTAGTTTGGAAAGCTATTTCATCAATCACACTAATGATTTCGGCAATTCTGTTGCTGCTTTCATTGATTTCTTGCATGGCTGCAATGGCCGATTTGACCACGTCCCCACCTTTTTCAGCCAATTGTCTGGCTGACTCAACCACCTGATTTGCCTGTTGGGTATTTTCAGCATTGTGTTTTACGGTGCTAGCCAACTCTTCCATGCTGGCGGCTGTTTCCTCAAGGCTAGCAGCTTGCTGCTCAACACGGTGGGATAAGTTATTGTTACCACTGGCCATTTCTTGCGCAGAACTGTCGATAAAAATTGCGGCATCGCGTATTTGCTGTACGAACTCACTGAGCTTCGCGGTGGTATCGTTGATGTTATTTTTGCATTCTGCATACACACCTTGATATTCATTGGTAATGGCGCTGGTCATGTCACCTGCAGCCATCGCCTCCATAACGCGATTAATATCGCTGAAAGCAGTTTCTATGGTGTCTGTTAAGTCATTAATTCCGGCTGATAAGGTTTTGGTAAAGCCATGTTTACCACTCATGCTAATACGGTTACTTAAGTCACCTTCTTTAACGCCTTGCACCAGCTGTTCAATTTCCCCTTCTATATGAACTTCTTGAGTTCTATCAATCCATTCCGCAACATAACCAAGACGCTCGCCGTTGGCATCAATCACTGGATTGACAATAACGCTAAACGTGCGTCCAGCAATGACTAATTCCGATATCAATGCCTCAGTCAAGTTTTGCAATTTATCGCGCTGATGGTTTGAGTGTTTATTAAAAATATTGAAATCACTGCCTAATAATCTATCAATACCGAAGTCTGGGTACTCCCTGCGCAGATCGCTTTCAGCATTTTTAAACAATTGGATGGCTGATTTGTTAACAAAAATAATATCAAACGTGTTATCGGCCAATAAAACACTGGATTGCACATTCTCCAAACCACGGATAATACGTAAAGCCTCGGCGGTGGATTGTTGGGTTTGTGCAAAATCAACACCCAACTTAACTTCTGTGGCATACAAAGCCCTGAAAAAATCACCGATCAGATCCTTACGTCTAATATCCAACGGGCTGCCAAATTTACCTTCACTGAGCCGATACATAGCGTGAATGGATTTTTCAATCGACACACCGACTGTTTTAACAAAGTTCCATAGCGTTACGCTTGCCAACAAAGTCGACAGTACTACGCCTGCCAATAAAATAAATTCTTCCTCCAGCGCCAACCGGTAACCCAAGTAAATTATTGGCGCAAGAAATCCGACTAACATTAAATACATTTTGCCGTTGAAAGGCATCTGTTTAATGTTTCTAACTAATGCCGACAAACCCTTTGGGTTTAGTGAGGCTTTTTTATTTTTGATGTCGCGGTATAAACGTTCAGCCGCATCAATGTCCTTTGGCTTTGGTACATGTCGAACCGATAGATATTCATGAACTTGAGCGTTTTTGAAAACCGGCATCGCATTGGCATTGACCCAATAATAATCACCGTTTTTGGTACGATTTTTAACCATGCCATGCCAGGGATTACCGCGCTGTAAAGTAGCCCACATATCTTCGAAGGCTTCTGGGGGCATATCCGGATGACGCACGATATTGTGATTAGAACCAATCAATTCTTCGCGGCTAAAACCACTTATCTGTACAAAGGCATCATTAGCATAGGTAATATTGCCTTTTAAGTCGGTTCGGGTCACCAACACGGAGCCTGGACGCATCGGGGCTTCTTTATCGGTAACTGGCATGTTTATTTTCATTGTCTTACCTCACAACTTTGGCAGTTGCATAAAAATGTTAATTTTCATCTGACCCTAGGTCTTCCAGTTTTAATAATTTGTCTACATCCAGCAGCATCACCATGCGCTCGTTAACCGACACCAAGCCATTGATAAATTCGTTACTCACTTTAGTTCCAAAATCAGGGGCGTTCTGAATTTCAGTTTTATCGACATTAATAACATCTGAAACTGAATCAACAACGACTCCCATGATACGAGTTTTGTTACCATCGCCTGCTTGAAGCACTACCACGACGGTCAATGGTGTGTACTCAACCCTGCTAAAATTGAAACGTTCGCGTAAGTCAATAATCGGCACAATGGCACCGCGTAAATTAACCACGCCTTTTTCATAACTAGGTACATTGGGAATTCTCGATACCGGCTCCCAACTGCGTATTTCCTGTACCCGGAGAATATCTACTCCATATTCTTCGTTACCTAGGGCAAAGCTTAAGTACTGAACAGCATTGCCTAAACTTTTATTGTAGTTGGACTGTTCGCTGTCTTTATTTGGGGATTCTTGGGCCATGCTTGTTTCCTTAATTCTTGGGTGGGCACTAAAATTAGGCGCTACGCTTAATGCGCCTACATGTGCGAAGTGACGTATTTTTATCCACCTTTTCCGCAGCGGTGGGCAGAAAAACGCTGCCCACCCTACATTCTCTTATCGAACAGACAACCTTACCAAACCAGGGACATCAAGAATTAATGCTACCGAGCCATCGCCTAATATGGTCGCACCCGATACACCTTCCACTCGACGATAATTGGCTTCTAGTGATTTGATGACCACCTGCTGCTGACCTAATAATTCATCAACAAGAAAGCCACATAGCGCACCTTGCCCTTCGACCACCACAATCACACCTTCGGTGGACTTTGGTTTATTAATCGATTGCACATTAAAAATCCCGCGCATTCTGATTATTGGTAGGTATTCACCACGTAGACGAAATGTCTCGCCTTTGCCGGCGACTTTGTTGAGCATTTTTTCAGTGATATTAATGGATTCAACAATCGATACCAGCGGTACGATGTATATCTCATCACCTACCGCAACGGACTGACCATCCAGTATCGCCAAGGTTAGCGGCAGATGAATTGCAATGGTGGTACCTTTGCCCAATTCCGAGATAATCTCTATATTGCCACCTAGGGACTGGATGTTTCTTCGAACGACATCCATACCAACACCACGACCGGATATATCGGTGAGTTGTTCGGCAGTGGAAAAACCCGGCATAAAAATCAATTCGTAGATTTGTTTTTCGGTCAGCTGGATGTTTTCATCAATTAAGCCTTTTTCCAGGGCTTTAGCCAACAACTTGTCCTTATTAAGCCCGCGGCCATCATCAATAATTTCTATAACAATATGTCCACCGCGGTGATAGGCTTTGAGCTCAATGGTGCCTGTTTCGGGCTTACCCGCTGCTATGCGTTCTTCTGGCATCTCGATGCCGTGATCCAAACTATTTCTGATCAAATGCACCAGTGGATCATTGATCAACTCAACTACGGCTTTATCAACCTCGGTATTTTCTCCGACTAACTTAAGTGTGATTTTCTTGTTTAACTTGCTGCTGATGTCATGCACTAAGCGAGGGAAGCGGCTAAATACAAAGCTGATTGGCAGCATGCGAATGTTCATCACGCTTTGTTGCAAGTCACGGGTATGCCGTTCCAATTGGGCCAACCCTCTTTTGAGCTGCCCAACCTTATCCATCGTGAAGTTTTCGCCCACCAAGCCAAGCATTGACTGAGTAATTACCACCTCACCCACCATATTGATTAAGGCATCAATTTTTTCAGTATCAACACGAATAGAGCTGGAGGCTTTTACGGCTGTTTTTGAAGCGTCGGCTTCTGGGTCTTTTTTGGTATCGATTACTGGTTTAGCAATGATTTCCGGTTCAGCTGCAACAATTTGAGCAGGTTCATCAATCTCAATATCTGCTTGAACTGCTTCTACTACAGGTGCTGGTTTGATTACTTTGGGTTTAGCTATTGGTTGAATCTCTAATTCGCAATCGCCTTCAACCCAGCTGAATATCTCTTTGATTTCATCACTGGATACATTGCCAACCAACTTTAAATCCCAGGATAGATTGCATTCTTCGGGGTCAAGCTCATAAAATTTGGGCACATCTTGTGCATTAACCGTTGCTGTTAATTCGCCTAGCTCATTAAGTTCGCGGAATAATCTGACCGGATCATTGCCGGTTTTTAACAAATCCAAATATGGACAGAAGGAGATTTTCCAGCCCTGCTCACCGGCATCATCATCTTCCTGAACTGTAACTTCTGCAGCAGCTACCTGAACCTTAGGCGCCTCATTAATTACTTTAGGTGCAGCTACCGGCACCACCACTTCGCTGACAACTCCGTTCAGTACCGCCTCAAGCGCGGCTTTATGCTGGGCAACGCTGACTTCATCTACATCCTGTTCATTTTGTATTGAAGCTAACATTTCCCTGAGGCAATCGACCGAACCCAACAATACATTAACGGCTGGCTGCGTAACTTGCCGACGACCATCGCGCATTTCATCGAGCAAGGTTTCCATGATGTGGGTGTATTCGGCAACAACAGTAAAACCAAAGGTGCCACTGCCACCTTTAATTGAGTGGGCCGCTCTAAAAATGGTGTTAATCACTTCCGAGTCAACATCACCGACATCCAATGTTAACAACCCTGATTCCATGGCTTCCAGGCCTTCGAAGCATTCTTCAAAAAAGACCTGATGGAATTGTGACATATCAATAGACATAGACTTACCTGTGGTGTGTCTGAATGCATTCATTCATGGCTATTAAAGCCCGATTACTTTAACTTGCTGTTTTGCTGGGTAACTTAGGTATCAAAGCAGGAGGATTTAGCTTCCATTTATTGATGTTATCTGACCAAACTCAAGCCTGAGTTAACTTATCTAATTCAGCTTGCAAGTCGTCCTGGTGTTTTGTTGTATCGTCATTAGAATCCTGCTTGTTCTGCAGGTCAGTAATAACAATTCGAAAAGAGTTGATTACGTTAAGCAAAATATCCCTGATCGGCGGCGTTATTGTCGTTGCTCCGTTACGCATATCATTTAGTTGCTTTTCAAGTGTATGAGCATATTCAGCAGCAGCATTAAAACCGAATGTCGCACTCCCTCCTTTAATAGTATGAGCCCCTCTATAAATAGAGTTGACCTGGTCCAGATCAATTTTTTCGAGATCTAAAGCATTTAGGCCCGACTCCATGGCATCAAGACATTCGAAGCATTCTTCAAAAAACACCCCATGAAACTGCGACATATCGATAGTAATAGTCATAATTCTTTACCCAAGCAAATGAGGAGCTACCCCAACACCTTTAATAGCGTTTTTAAAAGCTGATCAGGATTAAAAGGCTTAACCATCCAACCTGTAGCACCAGCCGCCTTTCCTTCCATCTTTTTTTCCATTCCAGATTCAGTAGTCAGCATTAACATGGGAATAAATTTATATTGCGGCAGTGCTCGTAAATCCCGGATTAAAGTGATGCCATCTTTATTAGGCATATTTACATCCGTCACCACACAATCAAATTGTCTTACTTGCGCTTTTTGCAAAGCATCAACGCCATCTTCCGCTTCTTCGACATCGTACCCAGCAGCTCTTAAGGTAAATGAAACCATTTTTCTCATCGAAGCTGAGTCATCAACTGCAAGAATACTTGCCATTGTTTTCTCCACTAATTGCTAAATTTCAAAGGATAAACCCTATAAAGGACCAGAGTCCTCCTCTCTCACGCGCTTGAGTATAGTTGAATATTTTTTGTGTGCTGGTTTTAGGATCTAAAAAATTCGATTGAAATTTTTGTCATATCAAAGGACAAAAATTGGCGAAAAATGCTTATTCCGGTGATTATTTGATGTACTGCAGAACCTGGATTCAGCCCCCAAGCATTACTGTTTTGGTGTTTTTACGCTTTAAAACGTAAGCTGCTCTTAAGTTTGTCTGGTTACAGTCGGTCTTCAAATTAGATTACCCTTTGGGGGCTAAACATGACCGAACAAAGCAGACAGACTTTACATGCCATAAAACATTATTCGCGGCGCGGATTCTTTGGCTTGTCTATGTTGACTATCTTTTTTCTGAGTAGCTGCGCATCTAAACCAGTTTATGGTCCGACTTCCGAACCATCACCACTTACCTATCAACCAGAAACCAGTAATTCAACTCCTGTCACTGCTGCTGACGTAACAACCAGCAAACCCTATAACAAACCATATAAAGTGAGAGGGAAAAACTATTACCCAATACCATCCTCATCGCAATACACTGAGCAAGGCACTGCCTCATGGTATGGACAAGAATCTGGCAACATTACGTCTACAGGCGCAAGGTTTCGGCCGCAAGGCTTAACAGCCGCACATAAAACGTTACCATTACCATCAAAAGTACGCGTTACCAACCTGAGTAATGGTCGTTCGATTGTGGTGATTGTGAATGATCGCGGTCCATTTAAGGATGATCGTTTGATTGATTTGTCTCAAGGCGCGGCTAAAAAAATAGGCCTGAAAGGTTTAGCCAAAGTGAAAATTGAGACTCTGGAAAGCCCATCCACAAGCAATAACTCCCGCGCCAGCTGATTCGCTAGTTTAAATCTTTAGGACCAAAGTTATTGAAGCTTACAGCTGTTAATTTTGCTTAGACTTGAAACACATACCGAACACACTTTTCTCAAGTCTCAGTAATTGTTGGTTTTTTCTTATCGACAAAATAGCTAATGGAAATCGTAATCACCAACAAAAAGGCCAACGTATAAATAACCATGTTGTCGCCTAATCTGGCAAAAGGCGTCAACCCAGCCATCGGCACAATCTCCCCAGTCAACACTGTAGTTTGAAATAACGGTGCCTGAGCACTAATTTTGCCATCGGGAGAAATAATACCGGTTAAGCCAGTATTGGTAGCTCGAAGCATGTAACGACCGGTTTCTAAGGCTCTCATTCTGGCAATTTGCATATGTTGATAGGGCTCAATTGAGTGCCCAAACCAAGCATCATTAGTTACGTTAACCAAATAGGCTGCATCAGCCAGACCTTGTCTGTAGACATCAGCAAAAGCATCTTCATAGCAGATAGAAGTAATGAACGAATACCCGCCTGCTTTTAGCAAAGGTTGTTCGGAGGCACCGGCAGTGAATTCGCCTAGTTTAATATTGATTTTATTCAGCACAAATCCCGATACCGGCTGCCAAGGCAAGTATTCTCCAAAGGGCAATAAATGCCTTTTTCGATACATTCCTTGTTGGCTACCAAGCGTAATTACTGCGTTATAACGCTTATTTTCAGCTTCATTTTTGTCCGGCACACTAATAATCAAATCACTATGGTGTCGCTTAGCTTCATCACTTAAAGGCATTAAGAACAGTTCATTAACTTGCGACAAAAATGCGGGTATTGCTGTTTCCGGCCAAACGATCACCTCAGAATCCCAGTGCTGCTCGGTCATATTTTTATAAAGTTGTAGCGTTTGGGCTTTATTTTCACTGCGCCATTTTTGATCCTGCGCAATATTTCCTTGAACTAAAGCGACATGAATTGGCTCGCCGATTATGTGCGTCCACTTAATGGTTTGTAAGTACCCGCCCAAAGACCATATCAGCAATATGCTCATCATCCCTAACACACGATATTTTTTGCTATAAAAAGACGCAACGATACCGGCCGCAGTCAATGCCAATAAAAATCCCACTCCATAAACGCCTATCAATGGCACGTACCCAGCTAATGGAGTATCCAGCTGTGAATAACCACACAATAACCACGGAAAGCCATTAAGCAGCAGTGATCCCCTTATGAACTCGACCAACACCCAGACTCCAGACATAATAAGCAGACGAACTGGAATGGCGCTTGTAAGAGCCAATTGGACTGATATGTATCCCGCCAATGCTGGAAAGAAAGCCCAAAATACAACAAACGCACTCGTCAACGTGATGGCTTCAATCGCGCTAGCACTGCCCATATCGTGAATACTGAAATAAACCCACGATACACCCGATGCAAAGACTCCCAATCCAAATAAAAAACCTCTAAGCAGTGCGCGAGCAGAACTAATGTTTTGCCAGGAAGCAAACAAGAACGCCAAAGCTAAAATGGCGGTATACGAATAATCGTATGGGGCAAAAGATAGGGTCAGTAACACTCCTACAATAGGAGCGCTTAATTCCCAGTAACGACAATTAGAAAATCTTAAGTGCTTATGCATGAAAATGATGCCAATTATTAGGCTGGTCGTTTTTACCCAAATGAACCTGCCTGGACCATTCGACAGGCAAAAAAAAACCCTGGCCGTTACCGGCCAGGGTCGTTCTTCGTAATCTAAAAAATCAGATTAGTTATTTGGCAATGCAAATACAGTCAAAGTTCCACCCAATTTGGTGAAAGAACTTAAGCTTCTGTATGCACCAACCGCACCCAGACCTTCTGAGTTTGAGCCTGCGTCACCACTGTCAAGACCAGCAGCGATACCGATACCTGCCCAACCGCCAATACCTGACAATACGCCAACATATTGTTTGCCATTGTAAGACCAAGTATTAACGTTACCGATGATGCCTGACGGAGTTTTGAATTTATACAATTCTTTACCAGATTTAGCGTCTACCGCTTTCAGATAACCTTCTAAAGTGCCGTAAAATACCACGCCACCAGCAGTTGCAACTGAACCAGACCATACAGAGAACTGCTCTTTGTTAGACCAAGCAATTTTGCCGGTTTTTGCATCGAATGCAGTAAATTGACCCAAGTTAGTTGAATCATCTGGTTTGCCGGTAAGAACGTCAGCACCAGCAGGACCCATAGTCAATGTAGCACCAACGTATGGCTGACCAGCTGTGTAAGCTACTTCAAATGGTTCGTAGTCCATACACAGGTGGTTGCCTGAGATGTAAAACAAGCCTGTTTGTGGAGAATAAGACACAGGTTGTTGGTTCTTTGAACCTAATGCAGCTGGGCAAATACCTACTGAATTTACATCTTCGCCGTTTTGTTCAGTACTGTATTTAGATACCACTTCTGGACGACCAGATTTCAGGTCAACGTGACTTGCCCAGTTAACTGACTTGTCGAATTTTTCAGCAACTAACAGTTCGCCTGTTTCACGATCCAGAGTGTAACCAAAGCCGTTACGGTCGAAATGCACGATAGTTTTGTGCAGCTTGCCTTTAACTTCTTGATCAACTAAAACGGTTTCATTGATACCGTCAAAGTCCCACTCATCATGTGGAGTCATTTGGTAAACCCATTTAACTTCCCCAGTGTCAGCATCACGAGCCCACAATGACATTGACCATTTATTGTCGCCAGGACGTTGAGTTGGGTTCCATGTGGATGGGTTGCCTGATCCGTAGTAAATCAAGTTTAATTTTGGATCGTAAGAATACCAGCCCCAGGTTGTACCTCCGCCAATCTTCCATTGATCACCTTTCCAGGAGCTTGTGCTTGACTCTTTACCAACTTTTTCGACTTTACCATTTTCCCAGGTAGTCGTTTTGTCTGGGTTGATAATGGTGTCTTTATCTGGACCTATGCTATAGCCTTTCCAAGCTAACTCGCCAGAGTTAATGTCATAAGCAGCTAAGAAGCCACGTACGCCGAACTCACCACCAGAAATACCCGTGATAACTTTATCTTTAACAACAATTGGTGCGTTAGTGTTGGTCATACCCAACTTAGGATCACCGTTTTGTACGCTCCAAACACGCTTGCCGGTTTTAGCGTCTAAAGCAGTCAAAACAGTATCGGATTGTTGCAAAAAGATTTTGCCATCGCCGTAAGCCAAGCCACGGTTAACGGTGTCACAGCACATCACAGGAATAGTAACATCGGCGTCTTGCGTTGGGGTAAATTCCCAGATTACAGACTGAGTTTTTTGGTCGATTGCGTAAACGGTGTTAGGAAATGGAGTGTGAATGTAAAGAACATCATTTACAACCAAAGGACCGCCTTCATGACCACGCAACACACCGGTTGAAAAAGACCAAGCAGGTTGCAAAGTTTTTACGTTGTTGGTGTTGATTTGATCCAATTTACTGTAACGAGTACCAGCATAGTCACCGCCCCAAGTTGCCCAGTTTGCTGGATCTTGAGTCAGTTTTTCTAAAGCATCGTTAGCAGTTGAAATCGCCGGCGCAGCTAAAAGAGCTGCCACACTTGTGGCAAGCAGCCAGCTTTTTAAAGGCTTCTTCATATATTTTTCTCCTGGTACCCTGTTACTAGACAGAATAGTGTTATGTTTCTTTATGACTAATATTAGTTTTTAGCGTGAATTCCCTATCCGGATAATCAGGAAATTTTCACTCTAAGCGCCTAAATTTAATGATTTTGCCTCAAATGTCAACTTTTATAGCTAATGAACGCAACTGTTATCCAAGCTGTCATACAGCTATTTATCACTTCACGCATTCCAATCATTCAGTGGATGTTGCTTTAACCTTCTTCAGCTTGCTGCAACTATCCTTAGCGTCTTGATTCATAACGGTTGAATTCATGCGTGTTTTTATCGATCAAATTCTTTTTTTGCCCGATAAGAAACAACCCTTCTTTGAACCACCTTCAGTGTATGGGCATAGCTATCTACACAAGTTACATTAGAAAATCCTGGGCTGTTTCTTGTAAGGTAGCAAGCTCCTCAGGGGAGTAACAATCTACCACCTCCTGCATAGAAAGAAATACCCATAAACCTGCCAACAAAGCGGGATTAGTAAACGACTTGCCCCCACTCCATTTTCCTACCACTCAAACTGATTAAAAAGGTGCGTAAGGTGTTTGCTTATTCGCTTTTAGCGGCCGCAATTTCCCAAACAACCATGCAAGCCATAATGACTACGAGTAACCGTTTGGCAATGGCGAGTCCGGTTTCCTGCTGCCTGGATTCCAAGTCGTGTCCAGCTTTTTTAAGCAGTTTGAAAAAACATCCGATTTGCCCTTGTGCCCTGTGGGTAAGCGTCAGTAATACCAGGACGCAATCTCGCTGGCTTCAACCGCCATCACATTGGTCGTCAGCAACCATTCAGCGAGTATGTCTCCTTCATCCGATAAAATACGACTGACGACCAGTCGTGCGTCGATGGGCTCACCTGGCACCGATGGTTTTTTCTGCTTCTTCTGGCTCGGCTTGGCCGGGCGCGTGATGCGTATCGGTGTTTGTGCAACCAATTGCCAGTGGCGTTTGCCGTGCTTTCTAAAAAGACAACGCGTCAGCCACTTGAGCACAAGGCCTTGATTGCCATTGAAATTTAACCAAGGGTGTCTTTTTAGCGTGTGTTAACCACAAGTAATTGTTAGCCTCCCATTGGCGCATATGTTCGACAGAATCAGCCTCTCGATCGATAATATGCACCAACGGTTTGACAAATTTAAGCTGTTCCAATTGACCGATGCAATACTTTACCTCATCCAAATGGCTTTCAACCGTTGCAGACAATTCATTGCCTTGATAGGTGGCGTAACTGCCATGGACTGTCACCAGTCTTTGTGCAATCGGCGCAAGGGGCTGACCGGCTTGATCACTGAGAATAAGGCTGCTTTGTAAAGCGTAACCCACATCGGTGTCGTGCGTTATCTGGTATTTATCCAGCTTACTGTCATGTTTTCGATAGTTCAGTCGCGACCAGTCATGGACACATAACGCATAGTGACTGCAGTGCAGTGCGTTGCGATACCTTGGTGGGCGGCGAGTAATAAGGGTTCGTGCAACTTTGTTAAATTCACCCGGTCATTTTTATAAAATCGCCACGCGGCTTGGGTACTGGCAAAACTCGTGCTTTTGTTAGGCAGGGCTCGCAACCCCGCACTCAAGGTATCCGTGGCGTTCAAATGCTCAGTCACTAGCTGTTGGTGACATTTTGACAAGCGAGGATCGATGTCTAATAACTTTTTTATATTCATGGCTTATGATACTTTTTCTTGCAGCTTTAAGTTGTGTAGATAGCTATGCTTTAAGACCAGGACTCCCGGTGGTATTGTCCAATATTCCAGGGTGATCAAGCCAGTCTTGGAGTTTGCCATTCCAACCCCATTCAAAAGCTACACCTGCCAAAGCCGACCCACTGACCATCATCGCCCCCCCCGGACACCCCGCCATTAACAAACTACTAGCTAGTAATTTAAATACCTTACTCAAACCGCTAAATACGAAAAGAATCAATGCTTATGATTTACTAAAGTAGCATGACGAGACTCTGTCGGCGGTTTCTATATGCTTTTAATTTCGCAGCCGCCATGCCGACAAAGTTAAGTACAATAAGCGCCCGCTATTTGAGTTAACCACATGGCCGACCACGTTGATTATTAGAGTTGCTCTGTTGCTGTTTTTTGCTGCCATGGCAATATTATTATTGGCAGACCTACTGTCATGGCTGGCCGTGCCTGCCTTGCCTGAGGTACTGTCGCAACTGGGCTTAGTGATGCTGTTAAGCGCCTTTGCCGTGCTTGTAGGCGCTGGCTTGGCGGGTGGGTTAAAAATGTCTGTCCGTACTATTGCCGATTATTTTTCATCCACACAAAAATCGAGACGACGACTGTTGTTTGCCCAAGCACGGCAAGATCAGGTCAAGCGGCTGTTTTATTTCCGTACTGTGCAATTAAAATATTTCAATGCACTAAAACGCACCCGCTTGTTAAAAGCCAATAATCGAAAACACCTGCATTTATTATCTAACGCCATTAGCCAGCAATTAACGTCTGTGAAAACAAACCTTGCCGCGGAAACATTTAAAGAATTACAACAGCAACATGCCCGCTACCGGCGCCAACAAAATGTTGCGGCGTTGTTACAATTGCAGCAACAAATTGCCAACCTTACTGATAACAAATGACTACTCTAAAAAACTGGGTGTTTGCGATTGTTCACATGTTTCATTCGGTAAAGAGTGAAAACTTGCAGTGGCAGCAAGATAATCAAGGCAGCCAAGCCCGACTTAAACAAGCACAAGTACTGGCCGAAAAAGCCCTGGAAGCAGAACTGAAGAAAAAAAGCGTGCAGTTGGAACATGACATCGCGCTGTTAAAAACACGGCACGACGCCGAATTATCAATGTTTAAAACCAAATGCAAACAAGATGTTAAAGACTATAAGCAGTATCTGGATTCGCTAGATCAGCTCAAACGTTCCATCCAGACCAGTTACACGCGTTTACCTGAAGCGGTCGCCTTTACCATCCATCATCATGCCAAGCACTTGCTGAATGAAATGTGGGAAGCAGACAATTTTGAGGCCAAGATGCACTATGAAATGCAGTTAATCACCTTCATGACCACGGTACATGAAGACGCGCGCTTGCACCTGGAAGGTGTAGTTACCGAAAACTTACCGGAAAGAACGCTGCAATTAATACAGCATCAATAATATTGTTGTCATTTCGAGGTGTCACATGCTTAAAATCATTCAGATCCCCGTTCTGACCGACAATTATATTTACCTGCTGCACGATACCGCGAGCGGCATTACTGCCGTGGTCGATCCGGCGCTAAGTCAGCCGGTGTTTGATGAGTTAAATCGGCAAGGTTGGCAACTGGACTGGATACTTAACACCCATCATCATGCTGACCATGTCGGCGGCAATCTGGAATTAAAAGCTAAAACCGGTTGCCAAGTGATAGCTGCAAACGCAGATAAGGATCGCATACCCGGTTTTGATAAGGGTGTTGATGACGGAGATGTAATCAAAATTGGCCAATATGCCGCTAAGGTGCTTGCAAGCCCCGGTCATACCAGCGGACATATTGTTTATTATTTTGCCGATTCAGCGGCGTTGTTTTGTGGAGATACTTTGTTTGCCATGGGCTGCGGCCGTTTATTTGAAGGTAGCGCCGAGCAAATGTGGCGGTCATTACAAAAAATCAAAGCCCTGCCCGGCGATACTCGCATCTATTGCGCCCATGAATATACCCAGGCCAATGGCCGGTTCGCATTGACAGTAGAGCCTGAGAATCTGGAATTACAACAACGTATATTTGAAGTGGGGGAATTACGGGCAAGAAATCAACCGACAGTGCCATCGACTCTGCAACAAGAGCTGGACACTAACCCGTTTTTGAGAGAAGACAGCCTAGCGTTGCAACGACAAATTAACCGCGAAGGTGAGACGCCCGTATCAGTATTTACCGAAGTCAGACGTTTGAAGGATCATTTTTAGAGTCCGGCTGCGGCACCCATAAATCACCCAATGTAAGTGTCACTTCATTAAAAGGCGGCGCTTGTACCAAGTCGTCTTCTTGCCAAGTGTGATCCAGTAACCAATGACCTTCGTGCAAAGAATAAACCTCTAATGTCCGGCAATCCGGATCAACCAACCAAAGCCAACTCACACCCTGCTCCGCATATAAAGGCATTTTTACCGCACGGTCGGTGCGTGCTGTGCCAGGCGACAATACTTCACAGACCCAATCGGGCTCGACTGTAAAATAGGCTATCTCAGGAAGTTGCGGCAGACGTTCGCGGCGCCAACCAGCCAGATCCGGCACCAGGATATGTTGGTCAAGGTGCAATTCCGGCTCATCCAATATCCACCAACCGCCAGGCCCACCTCTTCCTTGGTCATACGGCGACGTAATTTCACCACCGAGAATAGATGAAGCCCGGGCATGTCTGGGTGCGGGCCTGGGCTGAGTGATCAATTGCCCATAAAGAATTTCGCCGATCAGATTGTCGGGCAAATCGAAAAGATCTTCATAGGTTGCGAAGCGATGAGCTACAGATGACATACGAAGATCCTCCCGATTCTGATAGCTAACTACATTAAGCTTTAGGCCGCATGTGTGGAAACAATAATACATCGCGAATTGACGGCGCATCGGTAAACAACATCACCAATCGATCGATACCAATGCCTTCACCGGCTGTAGGCGGCATGCCGTGTTCCAGGGCGGTGATGTAATCAGCATCAAAATGCATAGCTTCATCGTCGCCAGCTTCTTTTTCTTCCACTTGTTTTTGAAAACGTGCGGCTTGATCTTCCGCATCGTTAAGCTCGGTAAAGCCATTGGCAATTTCCCGGCCACCGACAAAGAATTCAAAACGATCTGTGACATGCGGATCATCATCATTGCGGCGCGCCAACGGTGAAACTTCAACTGGGTAGGCGGTAATAAAGGTAGGATTCATCAACCGGCTTTCGACGGTTTTCTCGAAAATCTCAATCTGAATTTTGCCCAGACCGTAGCCCTCTTTAACCGGAATATGCAGCTTATTAGCCACTTCAACAGCCGCTTCACGAGTCGCAATATTTTCTGCTGTTAAGTCAGGATTAAAGTGCAAAATTGACTCAACCACGGTCATGCGATCAAACGGCTTGCCAAAATCATATTCTTGGCCTTGATAAGTAATCACTGTTTGCCCCAGCACTTCTTCAGCGATACCCCGCAGCATTGCTTCCGTTAAATCCATTAACTCGCCATATTCGGCGTAGGCCTGGTAAAACTCCAGCATAGTGAATTCAGGATTATGCCGGGTAGACAAGCCTTCATTACGAAAGTTGCGGTTGATTTCAAACACACGTTCAAAACCACCCACAACCAGCCGCTTCAAATACAACTCCGGCGCAATACGCAAGAACATGTCCATGTCCAAGGCATTATGATGCGTGGTAAAGGGGCGTGCCGTTGCTCCGCCTGGAATGACCTGCATCATCGGCGTTTCAACTTCCAGAAACTTTCGTTCAATCAGGAACTGGCGAATATAGGCAACAATCTTTGACCGAATCAAAAAGGTATTGCGCGATTGCTCACTCATAATCAAATCCAGATAACGCTGACGGTATTTGATTTCCTGATCAGCAATGCCGTGAAATTTTTCCGGCAATGGCCGCAACGCTTTGGTCAACAAACGAATATCATCGACCTTAACGCTCAGCTCGCCGGTCTGGGTGATAAACAACACGCCTTCGGCACCGATGATGTCGCCAATATCCCACTTCTTGAATTGCTCGTTATAGAAGTTTTCAGGCAAGGCATCCCGAGTGACATACAGCTGAATTTTGCCGGACATATCCTGAATATGCGCAAAACTGGCTTTGCCCATCACCCGGCGCGTCATCATTCTGCCGGCCAATTTTACGCGAATTACTTCGACTTCTAATTCTTCTTTGGTTTTTTCGCCGTATTCAGCCAGTAATTCACCCGCAACTACATTGCGGCGAAAATCGGTAGGAAACACAATGCCGCCGTTCTCGCGTAAGTCATTTAATTTGCTGCGGCGTTGTTTGATTTGTTCTTGTTCGTCGATTTGTTGTTCTGACATCTTGTTTTTTAACTCTCTTGCATTGATTACAGCCCGCTCTTCAAGCTGGCTTCGATAAACTGATCCAAATCCCCATCCAATACTGCCTGGGTATTGCCTGTTTCGACACTGGTGCGTAAATCTTTGATACGTGATTGATCCAACACATACGATCGAATCTGGCTGCCCCAGCCGATGTCTGATTTAGAATCTTCCAGGGCTTGTTGGGTTTCGCTACGTTTGCGAATTTCCAGCTCATACAACTTGGCTTTCAGCTGCTTCATGGCCGTGTCACGGTTTTTATGTTGCGAGCGGTCGCTTTGACATTGCACGACAGTATTAGTGGGTATGTGGGTCATACGTACTGCCGATTCAGTTTTGTTGATATGCTGACCGCCTGCGCCACTGGCCCGGTAAACATCCACTCGCACATCGGCAGGGTTGATGTCGATTTCAATATCATCATCAATTTCCGGCGAAACAAACACCGAAGCAAACGAGGTATGTCGGCGATTACCGGAATCAAATGGCGATTTTCTGACCAAACGATGCACACCGGTTTCGGTGCGTAACCAGCCGAATGCGTATTCGCCTTCAAACCGGATAGTGGCACTTTTGATACCTGCCACGTCGCCTGGTGATTCTTCAATCAGCTCGGTCTTAAAACCTTTAGCTTCACCCCAACGTAGATACATGCGTTCGATCATTGATGCCCAATCCTGAGCCTCCGTGCCGCCTGAACCGGACTGTATATCCAAAAAGGCATTGTTGGCATCCATTTGCCCGGAAAACATCCGGCGAAATTCAAGATCGGCAACTTGTTTTTCAAAATGCGCCAGATCAACAATGACGGTTTCAACTGTATCTTCGTCATCCTCTTCAACGGCCATCAGCAACAATTCTTCGGCATCGGTTAAGCCACGATCCAATTCGTTAATCGTATTTACTACGACTTCCAATTGCCCGCGTTCTTTGCCTAATGCTTGTGCTTGCTCAGGGTTATCCCAGATTTTGGGGTTTTCCAGTTCTCTTAATACTTCAACTAATCGCTCACTTTTAACGTCAAAGTCAAAGATACCTCCTAAGAGCATCAGTACGGCTCTTAAGGTCGGCTATTTTATTTTTTATCGGGTTTATTTCTTGCATACGCTGTGTAACCAATGACAGTTGATACCGACCCGATGTAAGGCCGATGCAAAACCAATACTGACGGTACAGTATTGATGAGTAGATTCTTAAAATGGTTAGGGATTATAAACCATAAGCCCAACGGGTTCACTCCGAAACCCAGGACAAGCGCCGCATCCGCTCACCCGTTGGCCTTAGATTATTGAGGAATAGTATGCTCTTGGCAGATCTTTTCGCTATCAGATTTGCTCAAGACTTCTTTGGTTAAGTTGCAAAAGAAACCATCTTTGACGATGGTAAAATGTTTGCATGTTTTACATAAACCAAATGACTGTGATTGATTGGCTTTTTGTAATGCAGTTAGCGCGTTGACAAAGACTTCTTTCTGATCAATAAACTGAGTACTGTTAAAAATCGCCGTGGCCTGTTTAAATAATTCTGCCGATTTAGCCTTGTTTAATACCACATCGCCTTCTGCAGAAAGCTTCAGATGTACCACTCGGCGATCAGCAGCATCAATTGTCTTATCAACAAAGCCTCTTTTTTCTAGTAAAAGCAAAGTTTGCGAGACCGTGCCCCGAGTCATCCCCAAATAATTGGTGAGGGCACCAGGAGTATCGCTGTAACGGTTGCAACGCGCTAAGTAATCCAGCACTTGCACATGCACAGGACGCAGACCTAACTCCGTACACACTTTACGTTCTTCGGCACGAATTAGTGCTGCCATTCGCTCAATCAGATCAAATATATCAACTGGTTCCATAGAGCCTAGAAATGTTTTGTAAATTTATTAACTGTCACGAGCATGGCTATATTCTCTCGCCAGGCAAGCGACGGCCGCCGCTGGCGCACAATCCGCTGTAGACATCCCTGTTTGAATTTGTGCATGCTCTGCCAATAGTTCAGAAAAATCCCTATATGGCCGCCCCAAATCTAATGCCAATTGCCGAACCAAAAAACGGCCAACGCCTGCACCAATTATTGGCGAGTTTTTTGCCAACGGTTGTCGAGATAATTGCCGCTGACAAGCCCGCTGTATCTTGTACAATTGTTGCGCGCGAATATCTTCAGCCAATTGTTGCCAGCGCGGTAATTCTTCATCAGAAAAATCGCAACCGATCATCCTTGCCAGACGCTTAGCACTTGCGAAGACTGTCTTTTCTGCACCGTCTGCAGTATCGGTTTGGTCGTGACTTTCCTCCAACTCACCGGTGAGCCGGTAAACATCAGCCATAGTCGCAAAATATTCGGCCATCAGGCCAATCTCCCTACCTTTATCTAAAGTAGTTTGCGCCACCGCCATCACTGCAGTTCTGACGATACCGGTATAGATAAGTTCCTGTGATAACAAGCGTTGATAGTCGCTAACACCTTCGGCCAACACTTGGCTGTCACAAAGCAACAAAATATCAGTGGTCGTGCTGCCAATGTCAACAAACAACCCATTACCTATTTTCTGGGCTGTCAACGAAGCGCTGGCAAGCCAATTGGCTGAAGCAATGGCTTCATAATGTTTAACTGCAATTTTTGAAGACTCAACGAAACCTTCTTGTCCGGCATAAATCAAGAGTTCAGTATTCGGCAATAAAGTACGCATGGTATTGATAATGCTGACGACACCAGCATCGCGGTTAGCAAATAAATCTACTAGTTCGCCGGTCATAGTAATAGCGTGAACCGTATCGCCACCCGGCATGCCTGCCAAAATCATATTCACTGCATTGCGCAGTTGATCCAGCCCTTTCCATAATGGGCACGGTTGCTGATAAACCGCGACACAACAGCCATCGGTATTAACTAGTGCTGCTTTAACATGGGCCCCGCCAATATCCCAGCCGATGGTATTAATTTGCATAAGCTTCCTGTTGCAGGTTGATGGTAATGGGCCGATTTTGTTGCCGAATAAGATCCGGATCGCCGTCAAGCAACTGCAACACCGCTTTTGCTATATTAATACCCAATGCAGCATATATACCGGTAAACGAGGTAGTCAGACGCGGATTTATCTCCAACACCCAGATTTGATCAGGGGATTCAATCAAATCAATCCCGACATATCCCCAGCAGTCCGGCACTGCCCGAGCAACACTATCGGCTATATCCTGATAGATTGAGCTTGCCGGTTGATAATTAACAATAATTTCTGATAACTGATATTGCTTGTCGATAAGGTTGAATTTCTGCAAATTAACACACACCAACCACGCTTTACCTTGTTTGAACAGACATGACAGACTGGTTTTATGCCCTTTTAAATGTGGCTGAATGATGTATTCTCCTTCACGCTTCAGCATTTGCTCATAATCGTTAAACTCGGTAATCAAATAACTATCAGCACAGCCTACTCCATCTATCTGCTTAACCATCCATTCACCAGGCAAATATTCATTCCGCTCAAAAATTCGCGTGGCCACCGTGGCTATTTGATGCGCCTTAAGCCGTTGATAGGTTTTGTATTTATCTCCTGCAATAGCTACAGCGCTGGCAGGCGATGTCAGGATTGTTTTCCCAAGCGCCTCTACAATTTGACATAGCTGCTGCAAGATACCATCAAATTCCGGAGCTACTGGCCAGACCGCATCGCAACGGCTAGCGGCAATAGTAAATTGTTCCAGCACATCGTGCTCAGATCTAACTGCAATAAGTTCACATCCAGGATGAGCAAGATCAACAAACCTTTCATCCAATAACACGGTTAACTGCAATTGCTTAGTTGTGGAAAAATTATCAAGTAAAGCCGCCAATATTAAGCGCCCTTCCCTGACTAATGACTCTGGCAGCTCTTGATTATTAAAACCACCGCCGGTGATATACTCAAATATCAGAATTTTCACATTATCTTCGCTTTAATAACAAAAATGGATAATGAGAAATCAATAAGCCATTGTAACATAAGCATATTTATTTAAACCCATGAAAATCATCCCCGTAATTGATCTAAAGGATGGTCTAGTTGTACTCGCGCAACGAGGCAACCGCGACGACTATCAACCGATCAGTAGCCCATTATGCCAATCAGCTGATATTTATCAGGTTATCAAGGCATTTTTGAAAATCTATAGCTTCGATACTCTATATATCGCAGATCTAAATGCAATTACCGGACAAGGAAATAATGATGAACTTTTGAAGCGGGTGCTAACTGATTTTACGGAAATTACTTTCTGGATAGATCGCGGCTATCAACTATTTAAATACCCCTCAAAGTTACCAAATAACTATTTACCTGTACTGGGAAGCGAGTCTTATCAGGATGATAATATTTTAGACATTCAAGAGTACAAAAAGAATTTCATTCTCTCACTGGATTTTGCTAATTCTTGTGCCCTGGGCACAAAAACGTTATTTTCTAATCCTTGTTATTGGCCTGACAATATTATCGTTATGACCCTTGAACGAGTAGGTAGTTATGATGGCCCAGATTTACAAAAACTGCATGATTTTTCCAGTCGCTATCCTGACAAACAATTTATTGCCGCCGGTGGCATTCGCAACGCAGAAGATTTAGTTGCATTGAAGACGTCAGGCATTCATCAGGCATTGATTGCCAGTGCTTTGCATTTTGGCAACATTAGCTCTGATGACATTTCAAAACTTCAGACAAAAAAATACCCCGCCTAAGCGGGGTATTATTATTCGAACAACTAAATTAAATCTTAGTTAGCAGCGAATGGGTGTACAGACGAACCTTTAGCAGCAACTACTTCTTTAGCTGTTGGAGTTCCTGCAACAGCACGAGCGATAGCTTCTTTAGTTGCTTCGTAGTTGTACTGTTGAATTTTAGCGTCGTCTTCAGCAGCCCAATGGATGAATACACCAACTGAGATAAACAAATCGTCAGCTTCATCAGCAGGGATTGTGCCGTTTTCAACGGAGTCAGCAACAGCAAGGGCAACACCACGTTGTGCTGGGCCAAACATTTGAACAGCTTGTTTAGCACCTTTGATAGTTACTTTATTGAACAATACAGTTGCAGGCTTAACCAACAGGTTAGGAGCAACAACAGCTAATAAAGTAGAAAAGCCGTCTTTGTTGTTTGTTAACGCGTTTGCAAAAGCAGTTTCAGCTGCAGAACCTCTTGGCCCAATGATCAAGTCGATGTGCGCAACTTCGTTACCTTCACCAACTAAAGACTCACCAACGCGTAAATTATTAATCTTTGCCATGCTTATTTTCCCCTGTTACAAAAAATGAAAAAACTCATAGTCTTATCGATATTCATCGACTTAACTATGTAAATAATCAGCCTTATCTGCGAATGACTCGCAGACAAGATCCATTAAAAATGCTGTAAATACCGTTGCCACAGTCATATCAGCGGTTGTCCCTGGATTAATACCTAGCGACTTAAACTCCTTATCCAATTGATAAAGCATGGGCATCAACTGCTCTGTATCATCCGTACTAGCCAGATCCACACTCAGCTGAGCCATTCTTGTAGCAACCAGTTCGGAATACTGCTTTCCATGCTTTCTCTCAATATGACTATCAGGAATTTGACCTAACATATCAGCATAAACCGATAATGAGGCCCAACCATGATTGCCCCATCGATCGAGTGCGGAAGTATAGCTTAAAAGGGCGGTTTCGAAAATATCTTTATAGTTAGTTACGTATTGCAATGCAATACGATCCTTACTGCAAGCTAGACGCATTGCCTCTGTAAGATTTACTGTGGGCGTGTACTTAACATCTTGCTGCTCCGAACTCCCCAAACCGCCCGGCGATGCCAGAGCAATCGCTTGAAAGACCCACCTAGCATCATCGAGTGTTGTCGTCGCTAAAATACGGCTTAAAGCTTGCCTTAAGGTTTCCCCAAGCTCAAAATTATTGATCGCCTGAACAAGCGGGGCACAGAGCAGTATTATTCCCAAGTTGGTGTTACAACCAACTGCCGCACGCGTGGCTTGGACAGCGTAATAGATTTTTTCACCTAATGAATATTCAGAATTAGAAAGCGCTTTAGCACTGACTTCAGCACTCAATCTAAAATCACCGACAGTCATGTCATGTCCGTCGGCATAAATACTGACATTTCCAGGTTTAAATGCCTGCAACTCAATATCACAAGCTTGCCGATATAAATTAGAAATTTGTTGAGGTGTAATCACAATTCACATACCAACGTAACAGATGTTTCTTTGCAAATAAGCCTATTAACCAAATCACCAGCCAATAACTCGGCAATATTTACATCGCAAACACTTTCAAGGCCCTTCCACGCAGGTATGCTATTAACTTCAATAATTGTGTAATCACCAGTTTTGTCTTTGATAATGTCTACACCTGCATAATCCATGGATAATGCATTTGCTGCTTTAACTGCCAACAAGGCAAGTTCAGGCTCTAACTCTATCAATTCGCATGCCGCTCCACGGGCAACATTGTTCAGCCAAAACTTTCCTCGTCTACGCATTGCGGCAACAGCTAAACCATTAATTACAAAAACACGATTATCAGAAAACCCCTCACCCTCGCAATGCACAAATCGTTGTAGATAATAAACGCCGTGACTACTGGTTAGCCAAAACAAGTCAGTCATCTTTTCAATCCGGCGAATTCCCTCACCTTGCGAACCAAATAGCGGCTTACTAATAAGCATTTTGCCGTTTTTGAGTTCTGCTTCGGCAATAGCTAGTGCATTTTCTCTGTTTCGTAGCACCCAAGTCACCGGAGTAGGTAAGCCAGCATTATGTAGTAAAAAACTGGTCATTCCCTTATCAACGCTTCGCTCCACCGCATGACCGTCATTATAAACTGGAACTCCCTTTGCCTTTAATGCATGCAAAACGTCTAAATACAAAACAACTTCTTCCAGCGACCCGCCGGGTACCCCTCGAACAAAAACGGCATCAGGAAGCATGCCATCAAATCCAGGAATTCTAATTGGCAACGTTCCAGGCTCAATTGTAAATTCACATTCGGTTAATGAAACAAAGTCACTAGCATAACCAAGATCAGAAAAAGCTTGTCGTAATTGCCGACCATGCCAACCTGGATCATCTGTAAAAATCGCTATTCGCCCCACTTTTAATCTCTATGCTCCAAAAGATTGATCTAATAAAGCATTATCTAACTTCCCTGCACGAAAACTTTTTCCTGAATCGACCGCGGTAACGATCACGCTAGCAGGACTAAATAGCATTGCGTCAATCTTGAAAAAATCATATTCATATTGCTTAAAAATGTCGGCAAAGGGTTTTCCGTAATCTTTAGATGTAGAGCTAGGTAATTCATTAGCCAATTTTTCTGCCGCTTCATCACTGCCTTTGACAAAAATATGCACCTGACCAGCAAACAAAATGGCATCATTAGTCCGCCCCATGGCTTTAACAAAATTTGGATGCGGTGGGCAAATAGGGGCACTGCCGCTGCCGTCGATAATATTTTCTAAAGGAAAATGCAGAGCATGTGCCTTATGCATCGCCACTTCCAATACCCGTGCAACAACTTGTACTCCGCCAGCCAAACTGCTGGTTGGTGTTACGATAATAGTCAATTTAGCGGGATCGATTTTGCACGCTGTTGCCACTTTCTCAACAATCTCAACTGGTGGTACAGCATCATTTTCAATTACTAAAACAGTTGCATCAGATTCATCATGATAATCCAACTCTTTATATAGTTCTTCAACCGGCTCTTGCTTACCATCTTTAATTTTGGTGGCCAGTGCGCGTGCAGGTCCTGACCCTAGAGCATAATATTTTCCATGTGAGAGACTCCAACCGGCGTACTGACTCCCCAGACAACCTAAAACTGGATTACCGGTATGAACATTGACTGTCAACGGCCAATTTGTGGTGTAAGGGCTATGGGTAATTGTCACAGTCCCCATACCACCAAGACAAATTTCAGCAATGATACGCCCAGCCTCCAAACCACCAGGCACGTTGATCCCCGCGTCAATAACGGTACATCCATTTGCCAACCTTTCTACACCAACCCTTAGTTTGTCAGCATTATTTATCAGTAGTTGAACTAATGGTTGGGTCAATTTATTAACGCTAGCTTTGTATTCCATTTTAATCAGTGCCTTCTAAGTTTTTAATAAGTTGTTGCTGTTTAATTGCTAATTGTACTAGTACCAGCTGTGTATTTTTTTCATGCACAATAATACTGCAAATTGGCTGTCCTTTGCGAATCAATGCCCCTGCTTTCGGAATATCGACAACGCCTTCTGGCCAATAAAATTGCACGGGAATAGTGAGGTCATCCTCTGCATAAATAACTTGATATGCAGCGGCCCGCGTCTGGAGGGGCAAGTTAGGAGTCAACTCACCATTGCATGCACGTATATGCCTACTAAGTAAGTCAACATCATACAATTGCATACTAGCTGAAGGACGGGGATTAATTTCCAAAACAAAACAAGCCCCGTTAGTATAAATAAAATCCAAAGAATTAAGACCTAACAAACCATACACAGGCACAAGCTTCTCTATCCATTCAACAACATTTTGCTTATATTCATCCCTCAACTCGCAACTATTAATGATCCCTGAAAAAATAAATTCTGTTTTTTCATCAGAATTTAAAGTCCATTGCGTATTAAATCCAACAACTTGTGCATGCTCTCCATCAGCTAAAAATAATACTGAATGTTGGGCTCCAATTAAAAATTTCTGCCAATAAAAATATTTATCTACATTACAAGTTTGACTAAATCGTTTAATACCTATACCGCCATGTCCAAACATTGGTTTAATCAACCAATCTTCTGCCAGCTCCGGTTGTATAAAGGAAACATCAGGATGGGGGATTTTTAGCGTTCCAAGAGTAGAAAAAAAAGATTTTTTATCTTGTACCGCGACAAAGGTTTTGTAATTATTTCCTAACACCTCTAGTTTTTCAGTTAAGTAACCCAAACTATCGGGATATTCTTCAAAACCACTGCTATAAATCACATCGGAAATAGAATGACGGGCAATAAGAAAGCTAAGTGCGGGAATTAAATAACATTTTGATAGGTCAGGTATTTGGCAAAATTCAAGGGCAAAAGCCTGTGTGTCACTATCAGAATAAACATCAATAACAATTGAATTAAGTCCTATTTGCTTTGCAGCGTAGGCCAGCATACGAGCAGATTGCCCAACAATAAGTAATTTTTGTTGCATAGCTAAGTTAAATACAGTTGAAGTTACGCATTGACGACAGGCTGAAATTCTGGATTCAATTGCATCATATTTGGCATAAAAGTCACAATAAACGAAGCGATCACCTCTTTTGAACAAATTTCGCTGCACGCTATAGCAATTGTTAATGACCATCGCAATTCTGAGTTTCTGTAGTTGGATGAAGCCACATATAGCCGCAAAAAGATGGTTTTTGATAGCACCTTTACTGCGAACTTGAAAGCGTTCAATGTTACATACCTAATCTGATTGCGCACAACCATTGTAATACCGCTATATCCGCTGGCTTTGGCAGGCAGCGCAGCCATATCAAAACTGTGTCTTGAAGTTGAAAGCGAAAACTTTATTTTGCTAACGCAACAAATTGCGGGTGTTGACCGGAAAAATCTTGGCAAAGAAATTTGCAATCTATCTCATGCTCGGATTGAAATACTCGCCGCTTTGGATTTTATTGTTTCGGGGATTTGATAACTGGTTGAGCTGAATGCAATGAAGCCCAATATTTCTTTGCTAAGTGTTAGGCTCAGCCCAACCGAACTATCTTGCAAAAAATTCCGCTGGTGTTGCTACACAAAATCAGCGGCCTTATTTTTGGGGCTGTAGGTGTTTGCTGGTTACTGTACTTATATTGCCAAACAATTTCAGGCTTAATTACTTGTAATAACCGCTGTAAAAACTAACGCCCGACGTCGAGAATCATCCTCAGAAAAACTTTAAACAACACGCCAAACACCTTGCGACACAAGCCTAATGCGCATAGCATATCCACACATAAACAGAGGATTTTTGCGCATGAACCACATATTTAATACCCAAGCTCCCAAAAAACCAACCAATGTCAGCATTAACAGCGACTTGTTGACTCAAGCTAAAGAGCTGAAAATCAATATCTCTGCTACCCTGGAAAACGCCTTAACAGACTTGGTTAACGCCAAAAAGCAAGAACTTTGGAAGCAGAAAAACAAAGCCGCCATTGAGGCATACAATCAATTGGTAGAGGAAAATGGCGTGTTTGGCGATGATCTACGGAGCTTTTAATGGCCCAATTCATTGTTTACGAAAACGCAAATCGCGCCACCAAGAAGACCTACCCTTATTTACTCGACATTCAATCGAGCCTGCTTGATGAATTGCGGACGACTGTTGTTATTCCGCTATGCCCTTCTGCTTTAGCGGGTAATGCAGCCATATCAAAACTGTGTCCAGTAGTTGAGAGCGTAAACTTTATTTTGCTAACGCAACAGATTGCGGGTGTTGACCGGAAAAATCTTGGCAAAGAAATTTGCAATCTATCTCATGCTCGGATTGAAATACTCGCCGCTTTGGATTTTATTGTTTCGGGGATTTGATAACTGGTTGGGCTGAATGCAATGAAGCCCAACCTAACGAGCTTTAATTGGCTATTTTTAAAAGTGTTTTGCTCATATTCAAACTTGTAACGCTATAACCAAGCGAAACATATAAAGCTTGCGCGCCAGGATTATGACTGAAGACGTGTAACCCAATACGGGTAAGACCAAGGCGGCGAACAATCTCTTCAAGCTGGCGAAATGCTGCTTTCGCATAGCCTTGGCGACGGAATTCGGATTTTACCTCAATGTCGCAGACGAAGGCAGATTGCATCCCCTCCTCTCCGAACACCCCAAACCAGAGGGTACCGACTGTCTTATACCAATCCCAATAAGTTTTTATTTTGAAACCCTCATCCTAACCTTCTCCCGTTGGAGAAGGGATAGCATGTGAACTTATTGTGATTGGTATTATTTATGTTTTCATCTTGAATTTCATAGATATAGTGGTTTGCTGTTTCCAAGCCTTTCGGCAGCAGGGTTTCAAAGCTTGCTTTAGAAAGTACCAACGCATCTTTCTTCGGCCACCGTGCTGCGGCAACGCTTTCATCAGCGTAAGTATGTATCGCGGCGTCCTTGTATGAAATGAATATTTCCGGTTGCATTGGAACTAGTATTGTCACAAGCAGTAGTCCTGATTGTATTTCTATCCCAAGAGGTGAAAGATAGTCCTCTAGGTCAGAATAAGCCTGTTTGAACGGGAGAGATCAGGCGTTTCTGACAACCCGACGCTGTGCCGGAAACACCCGCGCAAGCTTCGCTAACGCGGTCTTATTCCGGCCTACACAAAATCATTTAATCCCTAGGCGGTGGCGGTGCCAGCACCACTCGACTGCCATTAGTCTCAGCCGCACTGACCACACCCGCAGCTTCCATAGTCTCAACCAGCGTTGCAGCTTTGTTGTAACCGATCTTAAAACGCCGTTGCACGCTGGAAATTGATGCTTTACGGGATTCAGTGACAAAGCGTACAGCTTCATCGTATAAAGCATCGCTTTCTGAATCTCCGCCGCCGAAACTACCGCCGCCAGAGCTAAAACCGTCACTGGAATCATAAGATTCACGGGTGATGTCATCCAGATAATTAGGCGGAGCGGTTTGTTTTAAGAATTCCACCACGCGATGCACTTCGTGGTCATCGACAAAAGCGCCGTGGGCGCGAATGGGGATGCTGGTGCCGGAAGGCAAAAATAGCATGTCGCCATTACCCAGCAGGGTTTCCGCACCGCCTTGATCGAGAATAGTGCGGGAATCGATGCGTGATGACACCTGGAAGGAAATTCTTGTCGGCACGTTAGCTTTGATCAAGCCGGTTAATACGTCGACTGATGGCCGCTGGGTGGCCAATATCAAGTGTATGCCTGCCGCACGAGCTTTTTGCGCCAGCCTGGCGATCAGTTCTTCGACTTTTTTGCCGACGATCATCATCATGTCGGCTAACTCGTCAATTACGATGACGATGCTTGGCAAGGTAGACAGCACTGGAAAGTTTTCGCCATCTTCCAGCGGATTGAGTAACTGGTACATCGGATCACGAATAGACTCGCCTCTGGCTTCAGCCTCTTCTATCAGCTGATTAAAACCGGCCAAGTTTCTAACGCCCATTTTCGACATTAATTTATAACGCCGTTCCATTTCCGCCACCGCCCAGCGCAAGGCATTGCTGGCTTCTTTCATATCGGTCACAACCGGTGTTAATAAATGCGGAATGCCTTCGTAAACCGACAATTCCAGCATTTTTGGGTCGATCATGATCATCCGCACCTGTTCCGGCGTGGCTTTGTAAAGCAGGCTGAGAATCATGGTATTGATGGCGACCGATTTACCAGAACCGGTGGTACCGGCCACCAAGGCATGAGGCATTTTGCCTAAATCAGCCACCATGGGCGTACCGGAAATATCCTTACCCATTGCCAACGTCAGCAGGGATTTTGCTTTGGTAAACGGCTCGGAGACCAGCAGTTCACGCAGTGTCACCATTTCCCGTTCCTGGTTGGGAATTTCCAATCCGACCACAGATTTACCGGGAATAACTTCCACAATACGCACGCTGGTGACCGACAACGCTCTGGCCAAGTCTTTGGACAAGCTGCTGATACGACTGACTTTAACTCCGGCGGCAGGTTGCAATTCAAAGCGGGTAATTACCGGTCCTGGCAACACCCCGACCACTTCCACCACGACGTTGAAATCGTTGAGAATGTCTTCAACCAAGCGGGACATTTCTTCCAACTCTATGGCTGAATATCCTCTCACCCGGGTGTCGCGCTTATCCAAAAGCTCCAATGACGGTAGCACGCCTTTGCTGGGATCGTAGTTGGTCTTGACCTTTTTCGCGGTTTTAATATTTGTGTCTGTTTTATCGACAAAACCAACCGCCGTGTTTTCAACTACGGGTGCAGGACTTGCGGGTGCTTTTTTCTTGATTGGTGATGTTTTTGGGCCGCTGCTAAACGTGATCGCATTGCCTTCTTCACGGGCTGTGGATACTTTTAGCGCCCCTACACCAATAAGCCGCAACGCTAACACGGTGTATTTGCCGATAAGATCCAGCACTTTTAGCCAGGACACGCCGGTAACCAAGGTAATGCCGGTCAACATCAACACGATTAAAAATAACGTTCCGCCAGAGTTACCGAGGTTGACCAATAGTGCCTCGCCAACTTCTTGGCCTAAAATGCCTCCAGAATTACCAGGCAATTCAACGTGTGTTCTAAGTAAATGCAAATAAAACAAGGCCGAAAATGATACGACAGTGGCAACGGAACCCAATAAATTTAAGGCCAGCAGCATTTTGTCGGCAAATTCGCTGCCTTGGCGGTAAGCCAGATAGCCGTACCAAAAAATCATTATCGGAAATAAGTACGCCACCAGCCCAAAAAAGCTAAGCATAAAATCTGCCAGCCATGCGCCAAAGACACCGCCGGCGTTGGTGACTGCCTGTATGGAACCGCTATGCGTCCAACCCGCATCTTCGTTACTGAAGGTAACTAGGGAAATAAGAAAAAATATCGCGCAGGCGGAAAATCCTAACAACGCAATTTCTCGTAAACCTCGAAATGATTTTTCTTCCATCACAGCGGCCATCGGAATCAACCCAACAATTAAAAGTATAAAAAAAACAGGATTATAGAACAATATCTGCACAGCTTACATTAAATTGAAAATACTCTAATATGCCCGCATTGTGAACATTTAAGAGTTTACGATTAACGGTTTCACCTCCATAATCCAAGGCATTTGCAATTCTTAAGCTTTTTTGGAGATTTTTGATGAGTGACGTTAAACACTGCCGATTATTGATTCTCGGCTCAGGACCTGCCGGGTATACCGCGGCCATATATGCCGCTCGTGCCAACTTAAAGCCGGTGATTATTACCGGGATGCAACAAGGCGGTCAGCTGACCACCACAACTGAAGTCGACAATTGGCCTGGCGATATTGAAGGCTTACAAGGCCCGGCATTAATGGAAAGAATGCTTAAACATGCCGAGCGTTTTGACACTGAAATCGTGTTTGATCACATTCATACCGCTGATTTATCAAAACGTCCTTTCACTCTGACTGGCGATAGTGGTACGTATACTTGCGACGCGTTAATCATTGCTACCGGTGCTTCTGCACGTTATTTAGGACTGGATTCAGAAGAAGCTTTCAAAGGCAGAGGCGTTTCTGCATGCGCTACTTGCGATGGTTTTTTCTATCGGAATAAACCGGTCGCCGTCATCGGCGGTGGTAACACGGCTGTTGAAGAGGCGCTGTATTTATCCAACATTGCTTCTACGGTGACTGTGGTACATCGCCGCGACAAGTTTCGTTCGGAAAAAATTCTTTCTGACAAATTGATAGAAAAATCCAAAACCGGCAATGTTGTTATTGAATGGAATGCCAATCTTGATGAAGTGCTGGGCGACGATATGGGCGTGACCGGCATCAAAATTAAAAATACTATTGATGGCTCAACCAAAGAAATCGATGTTCACGGCACCTTTATTGCCATTGGCCACACACCCAACACCGAAATTTTTGCCGGGCAGTTGGATATGAATCATGGCTACATTAAAGTTAAAAGCGGTATTGAAGGCAATGCTACCGCCACCAGCGTTGAAGGCGTTTTTGCAGCCGGTGACGTAATGGATGCCGTTTATAAACAAGCTATTACATCTGCAGGTGCTGGCTGCATGGCCGCGCTGGATGCCGAAAAATTTCTGGACGAATTGTCCGCTTAACTTTCTTGCCGGTCGGGACATTATGTCCTGCCCGGCTAATTTATTAGCTCCCTACTTCTAGCCAGCCTTATGCACCTGACTGTGCTCGACCCAACCAACCCTAAGCAACCGTTTCCACCATTAGACGCTGCCTTAATCGAACCCAATGGGCTAATTGCGGTGGGCGGTTGTTTATCAACACATCGCTTGTTGAACGCGTATAAAGATGGCATTTTCCCTTGGTACAACGCTGCTGAGCCCATTTTGTGGTGGTCGCCAGATCCCAGACTGGTGGTATTTCCAGATCAATTACAAGTATCTCGGAGCCTGCGTAAAACATTACGCAAAGGCTTGTTTAATTTCACTTTTGACCAAGCATTTGATCAGGTTGTGATGGCCTGTGCTCAACCGCGTGAACAAGAATCTGGCACCTGGATAACCAGCGATATACATCAAGCCTACAGAGCACTGCACCAGTTAGGCGTTGCTCATTCTATTGAAACATGGCTAAACGGCGAGTTAGTCGGCGGTTTATATGGTGTCGCGTTGGGACAAGTATTTTTTGGCGAATCCATGTTTCATACTTACACGGACGCATCCAAGGCTGCATTCGTACATTTAGTCGAGTTACTCGCTTCCTGGGATTATCAGTTAATTGATTGCCAGGTACATACCTCGCATTTAGAGAGCTTAGGAGGCCATGAAATAACCCGCGACTATTTTCGCAAACTCCTCAATCAATATTGTGAATTACCTACAAAACCGATTGCTTGGCAAAAATTAAACACCGTGAATTCAAGTAATAAGTGCATAACCCACCAATTTTTCAGCGTCCATGCCGGATAGTTCGCGAAACACCTCGTAAGGCGTCTTGAAGCCCAGACACTTCCTTGGTCTGTTGTTGAGTTTATGCACAGCTTCTAACACC
>JAUYBL010000002.1 GCA_030693065.1 Methylococcaceae bacterium
GGCGCCGGCATGGTTCATCGCTTCAAAGGCCATACCACCGGTGATGCTGCCATCGCCGATAATGGCGACCATTTGTTTGTCTTCGCCTTTTAATGACGAGGCAATCGCCATACCCAAGGCGGCACTGATGGAGGTACTGGATTGACCAACGCCAAACGCATCGTATTCGCTCTCGGCACGACTAGGGAACGCCGACACGCCATCTTTGGTACGGATGGTAGTCATGCGCTCTTTGCGGCCGGTTAAAATCTTATGCGGATAGGCTTGATGACCGACATCCCAAACCAACTGATCAGACGGCGTATCGAACACGTAATGCAAGGCGATGGTTAATTCCACCGTGCCCAACCCGGCCGCAAAATGCCCCCCGGAAATACTTACCGTGTGCGTCAGATACTCCCGCAACTCCTGAGCTAAGGGCTTGAGCTGGTCTTTGCTTAGCTTGCGTAGGTCGGCGGGGGTATGAATGTCTTGCAACAGCGGGTATTTCGATAATGTATTCATATCAGTACAAGGGTTCGAGATAGAACATTAGAATAAGGCCCATCTGAAACAAGGCAAAAACAGAAATAAATCCGGCAATATCTTTGCCTGGACTATCCAGTTTTAACTCTAGCCAGCGGCCACAAGACAAAATTAATGCAAAAATACCCATGCTGGTGTGGCCGACTTGAATTAAAAACGCGCTTTTTGCTTGAAACCCAACGTGCGAATGGGTTAATAGCATCAAGCCGCCAAACGCAGCCAGTATTGGAAACACATAAGGTAATTTGCTATCAGGGTTCTTTGTTACGCGTGCGGCCAATTCCATAAAGCCAAGCACAAGCACTAATAAGGTGGCGATACGGTGCTGCAGCACTTCACCATTATTAAAGGTACTTTCCCAGAAACCGATGGGACCCAATGGCCAGGTTTCGGCATCACTGCGGAAAAATAAAAATATTCCTAAACAGACAAAACCCAAGGGCCAATATTTGGTGAGATGGACGTATTTATCAATAGCTGACAATGGTGCAGGTAGATATTTTACGTATGAAACCATCGCAAAGATGCTCATCACCGTTAAGAATATGCCCGCAATATTATGGTTATAGTTTGACCATTCAGTCGCTGCCATCGAAGGCGTTTGGCCAATAATAGCGACCCGTCCGGCCTCACCAGCAATTAAGTCTGTGTGAGTGGGAGAACTGGTTCTAGGGAAGCGCGGCGTGAAGGTGTCTAGCACTTCTTGCCAGCTTGCGGTTAGATCAGGAATATCGATAGCGGGTGGTTGTGACGCGAGACTAGCGGCGGTAAATAGCAGGATGACTAATACTAAAGTTTCTGCCTGTACATAATAGGGCACGCGATTTTTTAACGCGTAATCGTTACCGTAACCAACAAATTGCAAAACCGCAGACCGGTTAAGCCAAGCAAAACCTAATGCGAGAGATAACAACACCACTTTTACCATCAATAAATTACCGTAACCGGTACCGATCAGGCCATTCCAGCTATCAATATATTGTAAGGAAATAGGTAAGCCGGACAGCAATATTAGGCCGACTGAAATGATCCCGAAAATGGAAAATCGCCTCAATAATAATGGCCATGATTGCTCTGGCACTTTATTGTCGCGCTGCAATAGCCAAACATTGACCAGCTGAAATATACCGCCAACCCAAGCAGCAGCAGCCAATTGATGTATAACCGTAAGAGACATTAACAAAATACGATTGTCAAAACGGCCAGCGGCATGAACTAACCATGCGCCGGAAATGATCATTGGTAAGGCAACCAATCCCGCAGTGAGCCAATGTTGTTTGGAAAACGGATGTTTGCTCAAGATGTAGTAGCAATAGCCTGCCATCAACGCTGTTAAAAAAGCGCGCACCATTCCGCCTATAAATTGGGTGGTCTCGGCAAACTCAGGGAAAGGCCAACGCTCAAGTACGGCGACCATCAACCAGATCTTAAGGACTATTTTGAACAGTTGAGCTGCGACTAGCCAAAAACCGCCTTTGTAAATTAAAGCAACGGTTTTTTGTAACAGCGCATTATTTAAGGGTGAGTTTGATGTACCGGCATTTTCCCAAGGTCGAAGTAAAAATAGCCCCCAGAACAAGCCACCGATTGCCAAGCAAAAGCAAATCAGGTCAAAGCCGCCAATCAAAGAATCTAAAAAATCAGCAATACCAGCCATTTGGAACCTTAATGAGAAACTTTAAAACGAATAATATCTTCGGTTAAATGCCCGTCAGCCGCGAACACTTTAAATCTGAGCGCGTAATCTCCAGCCTCCAAGGCAGGAATATGAATAATAATCTGACCCTGTTTCTTGCCGTTGGTTACTTCAAGCAATTCGTGTTTATCACCTTTGCGAACTAGAAATACTTGGGATAGACCTAATTCAATTTTAGAATTGAAACTAAGTTCCACCTGATCGGGTTTGTTGGCATGAATCGGGGTTATTTTCAACGAGTAGTCTGTGATGACCGCATGCGCATAAAGGTTATGCGTTTGTGCCAGCAGCATTAATAGTAATATTGAAGAGAATATTTTTTTCATCATAATGTCTCGCTTTAACCGCCTCTTTTGCCTTTTAAAGCATGTCCAGCAAGATTTTTGCCTAAATCCCAAATGGAGCCGGGTATTTGATGTGTATCGGCGATGGCTTTGTCAAACGCACTGACGATATGGTCGCGATCTTTTGTGGTCAGGTTTAACGGTGGTAACAACTTGACGACATTCATGCCGTGTCCTGCAACTTGGGTCAAAATATGATGTTCCTTGAACAAAGGAATGGTGATCATTTGACAGAATAGGCCTTTGTTTGCTGCTTCCAGCATAGCCCAGGCAGCTTTTAGAGTAAGGCTTTTAGGCGACTGAAATTCGATGGCAATCATCATGCCTAGGCCGCGTGCTTCTTTTAAGAATTCATATTTGCCGGAAAGTGCATTTAAACTATTGATGATGTCAGTGCCGACTTTGGCGCTGTTTTCAACCAGTTTTTCGGCTTCCATGACATGCAACGTGGCAAGACCTGCCGCCATCGCCATATTGTTTTTGGCGAAAGTAGAACCATGTACTACGGCTCTATCCATACGGTTGTAGACGGTATCCATGATTTTTTGAGTCATTGCTACGGCGCCTACCGGGACGAAGCCGCCCGACAATGCTTTGGCCATGCAAATCATATCTGGTTGAACGTTCCAGTGATCAATAGCCCAGAATTTTCCAGTACGGCCAATGCCAGTTTGCACTTCGTCGGCGACAAATAAGGTGCCGTATTTTTTACAGAGACGTTCTACTTCCGGCAAATAATTATCGTCAGGGATATTGACGCCTTTGCCTTGCACTGGTTCGACGATAAAAGCGGCCACATCCTTACCGCTAAGCGCTTTTTCTAGGGCATCCAGGTCATTAAACGGCACTGAGATACAGCCCGGCAGCAAGGGGCCGAAGCCTTCACGGAATATTTCTTCGCCCACTAAGGACAGTGCTCCCATGGTTAGGCCATGATAGCCATGATCACAAAAGACAATTTTTTCGCGTTTAGTGGTGTATCGGGCAAATTTGATCGCGGCTTCAACAGCTTCTGTACCAGAGTTACAGAAGAAAATTTTGTTGAGATTGTCAGGCATGGTTTTGAGAATTTCTCTGCCTAAAAGGCCACTGAGTACTGATACATCCAGCTGTACTAAATTGGGCAGTTCGAGCGTCAAGGTTTCTTTAAGCGCACTAATGACTGTTGGGTGGTTTCTGCCGATGGCGAATACGCCAAAACCACTGAGCAAATCCAGGTATTCCGTACCGTCTTGATCGTATAAATACTGTCCGATAGCTTTTTTGTAATGGCGATCATAGCCAATAGTCTTCAATACTCTGACTAATTGGTTATTTAAATATTGCTCGTAAAGATCAAACTTGTCGGTGCTGTGTTGCGCTAAAAGTTCACTGATACTGAAAGTCATATGTACCTCGTAGGAGTTTTGCTATCTTTCCTGACCAATCCGGTCGGGAGTTTAAAATTTAATAATTATTAGGTTGAGCTTGGTTGTGTATAGCTAACTATCTTATCCAGATGTTTGGCAACTTGTTTTAAGGTGTTTTTGGCAGCTTGAAAATGCAAGCCTAGCTTGATCAATCCAGGTATTTCATTAGGGTGGCAAAGGATAAATAGCAATAATTTGCTTAGATCAATATCACCTTGTTTGTTAAGAGCTGCGCTTATCGCTTTTGGTAAATCCATGCTGGTAGGGTCGGCAATGGCACGTATCGCCAGGAAAGGTATTTGATAATGCATTGCAACTTTCGCAACGGCAATACTTTCCATGTCTACAGCGATTGCTCCTGTTTTTTTGTGCAGTTGGCTTTTTTCGTTACCGGATGCAACTAACGTTTTACTTTCCGCGAGCCCGCCAGATTGAATGGTCAGATGTTGCTGAAGTGTTTGCTGCGAAGATTTAAGCCACTGTCGGTCAGTTGCAAGCAACGCTTGATTTTCATCAATTAACTGCGTAGCCAGAACTAAATTACCGGGCTGAAGCATTGTGTCAAGAGCAGCTGCGCAGCCCCAACTGATGAGTTTTTCGGCGCCCTGGTTAACGAGTAGCTCTGCAGCAAGCCTTGCGTTTTCTGGTCCTGTGCCGGAATAGGCCACAACTTTGTCATCAGCAATAAAAAGACAGCACCCTTTAACAATTTTTTTTGCTGTTAGGGTGCTAAGTTCTTCTGGTAAGGCGACAACAAAACCGGTGATCACGCTTTGTTTAGCTCGTTTCGGTATCTTGCCAACGCCCACAGCGGGAAGAATTTATCGTAGCCGTGATACTTAAGGTAGAAAACCTTAGGAAAGCCTGGGGCGGTAAAGCAGGGGTCATTCCAAACGCCGTCTGCTTGTTGTTTGTGTAGAATGAAGTCCACACCAGCTTTTACTTCAGGGCTATGGACATGACCTGCAGCCATTAAGCCTAAAATTGCCCATGCGGTATGGAATGCGGTGCTGAATTTGTATTTTCCGGCAAAGCTGGCATCGTGATAGCTATAGTTGTCTTCCCCCCAGCCGCCATCTTCTCGCTGAACGCTTTTTAACCAAGCAACAGCTTTGGTGTACATCGGATCGTCTTTTGGTACGCTGGTTTGTTCCAGGCCCAATAATGCAGACCAGGTGCCGTAAATATAATTAGTGCCCCAGCGTCCAAACCATGAACCATCGACTTCTTGTTCGCTACGTAAGTAAGCGATAGTGCGCTCCAACGCTGGCAGGTATTCATCATGGTCTTTAGCTACGCGGGCCATCAGCATCGCACAACGGGCGCTGACATCTGCAGTTGGCGGATCTAGTAATGCACCATGATCGGCAAAAGGAATTTCGTTAAGGTAGTACGAGGTATTATCAACATCAAAGGCGCCATAGCCGCCGTTTTTAGACTGCATACCTACAATCCAGCGCGTTGCACGATGAATAGATTCATCTAAGTTGGATATATTGGAATCAGCCATTGCAAAGCCAACAACAGCGGTATCGTCGACATCAGGATAATGCGGGTTGGCAAATTGAAATGCCCAGCCACCACCTTCAAGTGTGGGTTTGGAAATGCGCCAGTCTCCAGGCTCGTCTGATAGCTGCACGCTTTTCAACCAGTCATAAGCGCGAGTTAAATTGTTGGCGTTGCCGACTTTGTCAGCTTCTTGTAATGCCAAAGCAGCTAAGGCTGTATCCCAAACCGGGGATAAACAAGGCTGGCAATAGGCATCATCTTCGTTAATAACGAGCAGCTTATCAATAGCTTTACGCGCAGTAACAACGTGAGGATGATCTTTAGGGAAACCAATTAACAACATGGCTTGATAGGCGGCGATCATTGCCGGGCAAATGCCACCTAAACCATCTTCACCATTTAATCGCTCAACAAACCAGTCCCTGGCTTTATCAAGCGCTAAATTACGCATTTTTGTGGGAATTAACGGTTCTGTGACGCGACCCAAAAAATCCAAACCAAGAAATATTTTGTTTAGTACTGTTCTTTCAGGAAAATAATGTTGTTCCTCATCTGGGTGAGTAAGAAATATTTCCAGAACGTTCACTTTGCTGGGATTTTTAGCAGTGGCTTTAAGTGTGCAAAGGATAAATAAAGGCACCATGACAGTTCTTGACCAATATGACACTTTGTCTAAATGGAATGGAAACCACTTGGGCAGCAACATGATCTCAACAGGAATATATGGAACCCCACGCCAAGGTATTTGCTCAAACATAGCTAAAGCAATACGGGTAAACACATTAGCTTTGGCCGCGCCGCCTTGGCTGAGAATAAATTCTCTAAGCTTGACCATGTGCGGAGCATCAATTGCATCGCCCGCCAATTTTAAGGCGTAGTAAGTCTTGACACTGCCGCTGATGTCGCCATGTCCACCCGTATAAAAAGCATAACTGCCATCTTCAGATTGGCGTGAACGCAAATAATTGGCGATTTTAGCCTGCAGAGGCAGATCAACATCACCCAGGTAATGCATCATCAGAATGTATTCTGATGGTATTGTGCAATCTGCTTCCAGCTCAAATACCCAGAAGCCGTCTTTATCTTGCAAGCTGAGTAATTTGTCTTGAGCCTTACTAATGGCTTGATTCAGTTCTGCCATAGCTGTTTTGCTAGTGCCTGAGGAGTATGAAGAAGTATTGGTGATTTCGGTATGAGCTTCGTTAAACATGGTTCGTCCTCTGTGTCTGGCTATCAGTTGATGACAGCGTACCCTCGGGGGCATCTATATCCGTTGGGTTACAAGTGGAAGTTGGCAGTTGATATGTCCAGTCAGGAGTCTTCAATTCTCGGCTGACTGTATTGAATAAAAAGCTGAGCATGAAATTGCTGCGGCCTATTAAGCGTGTGGCAATAATGGTTGCTTTGACACTTTTGCGAGAAATTTTGACTTGATCTGAATCGTTAAAATGCAGATTTTGTTTAATTTTTTTCAACGTCAATACTGCCATACCAAGCGCCCAGAGGCAGAAATTACGCATGCCGGTTTCATTGCTAGGTAGTAATTGCGTATAAACCAACGCATTATGAAGATGCTCGTGAGCAATGCTAATTAAGTGCTCCAGACCTGTTCTGAAGTTTTCATCGTTGGTTTCAGGAGTGAGTGTTTTAAGATCAAACCCGACTTCGGTGAAAATATCTTGTGGCAACCAGCACACGCCGCGTTGAGCGTCATCCCAAATATCTTTAAGAATGTTAGTCATTTGTAAGCCCTGACCAAATGACACCGAAAGCTTGAGCAGCTGATCACGATGTTGGTCAATTTCTGGCGAGTAGTGACAAAATAATTTGGCCAACATTTCACCGACACAGCCGGCAACGTAATAGCAATAACGATCCATGTCAGCTAGTGTCGGCAAGCCAGCGCTTAAGTCTTGCGCTTGGAATATAGGCATGCCTTGCGCCATGGTTTCCACGCAGGTTGCCAAGGCTTCAACTTGTGCCGGGTCGAATTTGTGAGTTATTTCAATGACCCGAGGCAATACATGAATCAGAGTGTGTTCGGCTGGAATGGTTTGCACTGATAGTAATGGTGCCAGTTCAACTGCAAACGGCTCGGAGTTAACGCCTGTTTTAACAACATTGATGAACTCTGAGCAAAAGTACCTTTTTTGCTCTGGGGAAAGAGAAACTTCATCTTCGATTGTGTCAACTATTCGGCATAACAGGTACGCATTGGCAACTGCACCGTATAACTCATTCGGTAACTGCGGGATAGTTAGAGCAAATGTTCTGGATACGCCTTCAAGAAGCAGCGCTTGAAAGTCATCATCCGATAATTTGCTCAGTGATTTTGGGTTATCCAGAGAAACTTGAGTTCCGTTCATGGTGTGTTTGATGATCAAATATTAAGCATGACAAGTCAGATATGGCGGCAATCATAGCTTGTTTGTTGGTATTTTGCAAAGCAATGTTGTTTTGTTGCGAATGTGCACAGGCTCTTATGATAGAAAACAAATATTACACTTAAAAACAATGGGTTATAAAATACTTCGTTGCGTGGAAAGTATATAAATCAGGTGATTTTGTGGCTTAATAAGAACAAAATACGGCAAAGACTGGAGTGCAAATTAAAAAGATAGTATTCTAGTAGGCAATTGGTAAGCGCTTGTATTATATAGTTGCTTAGTGTCAATTTTAAATCAACAGCTGCTACTGCTTAAATTAATCGATTGGTAGTTGTTGTTTTATTGCTACACATGTTTCATACATCACGTTACCGCTCCAGGTTGTCTGTCGCGATTGGTGATCATTTTTTTTAGTTTTGGAGGGTTTGCTTGTGGGAGTTCCTTTACGTCAACAGTTGGCTGTAGGTAGTTATTTAATTAAACAAAAACTGAAAGGTGCCAAAAAATATCCTTTGGTTCTGATGCTTGAGCCTTTGTTTCGCTGCAATCTGGCATGCGCCGGTTGCGGCAAGATCGACTATCCCGATGATATTCTCGACAAACGCTTATCTTTTGAAGAGTGCATGCAAGCAGTGGATGAGTGCGAAGCGCCCATGGTCTCTATTCCCGGCGGTGAACCTTTAATCCACAAAGAAATGCCGCAAATAGTTGAAGGTTTAATTGCACGTAAAAAGTTTGTCTATCTATGCACAAATGCGTTGCTTTTGAAAAAACGTATTGATGATTACAAACCATCGCCATACTTAACTTTTTCAATTCATCTTGATGGTATGCAAGAAAGACACGACGCTTCTGTGTGTCAAGATGGTGTATTTGATCGCGCTGTTGAGGCTATCAAATTAGCGTTAAGCAAAGGTTTTCGCGTTACCGTAAATTGCACCTTATTTCAAGGTGAAAACGCCAAAGAAGTAGGCGAGTTTTTGGATTACGTGACGGAGTTAGGTGTTGAAGGTGTCACTATCGCGCCAGGTTTTAGTTACGAACATGCACCGAATCAAGATGTGTTCATTAAAGGCAAAGATATTAAGGATTTGTTCCGAGGTATTTTCAAGATTGGCAAACAACGTAAATGGAAATTGAACCATTCCACCTTGTATCTTGATTTTCTGGCCGGCAATCAAAACTATAACTGTACGCCGTGGGGTAACCCGACACGTAACGTATTTGGCTGGCAAAAACCCTGTTACCTGTTGGCAGATGAAGGCTATGCATCAACTTTTCAGGAATTATTGGACACTACGCCTTGGGAAAACTACGGTACTGTTAATAATCCTAAATGTGCAAGCTGTATGGCGCATTGCGGCTATGAAGCAACCGCAGTTGAAGACATGTTAAAACACCCGTTGAAAGCATTGCTGACTTCTATAAAAGGCCCAAGAACAGAAGGCGAAATGGTACCAGAGCCTACACCAACTTATATTGCTGATAAGCCAACATCAAGCATTGCAGGCATACCTATTCGCGTGGAAATTGCCGAGTAAATTGCTTGCTGTCGTTTTTATGGGTCATGGTTTTTTAATAGGATTTAAAAAATGTTAACAAATATAAAGCTAATAGTGATTTTGGTGGGTTACTTGCTAACATCATCAGCGTTTGCCCAAACTGACAGTAGCGCATCAGCTAAGCAAATCGTAGAAAAATTTCAATCTGACCTTATTGCAGTGATGAAAGAAGGCAAGCAATTGGGTTACGCTGGCCGCTATACAAAACTCCAAGAGGCCGTCATTAACAGCCATGATCTCAGTAAAATTGCTCGAATTGTTGTTGGTAAAGAAGGGGAGAAGCTTTCTGAAGAACAGCAGCAAAAGTTGGACGAGGTATTTAGCAAGTTAAGTATTGCCTCGTACGCGCATAATTTTAAGGATTATTCAGGCGAGTCGTTTGTGTTTGACTCTGAAGAGCAAACTACGCGTGGCGGTGTGGTCATTCATTCACACTTGGTTATACCAGACGATAAGCCAGTTAAATTTGATTACATGCTGAAGGAAAAAGGCAACAGCTGGCGTATTATCAATATAATAGCTAATGGGGTAAGTGATTTGGCCTTGAAGAGGTCTGAATACACCACCATTCTGCAGCGTGAGGGCTTTGATGCTCTGATAGCTAAAATTAACGAAAAAATTGATACTTATTCTAAACAGTAGGTTTTATGGTTATTCGCTCCTCCCAAACCGAATCACGTAAAAACATGTTGCAGCTTGGGCATAGATTAATGTTAGCAGCATCGATTGTTACTTTACTAAGTGGTTGTGCGACAACTGAATTAGCTGGAAACAATGCCGTTAATCCCGATGATCCTTACGAAAGTTTTAATCGAACAATATTCGGCTTCAATAACTCGGTAGACAGTTATGTAGCTAAACCCGTTTCGGATGCCTATCGCTGGATAACACCAGATTTTATGCAAACCGGGGTATACAATTTTTTTAACAACTTAAAAAATGTCAATGTTGTTTTAAATGATGTGTTGCAAGCTAAGTTTGAACAGGGCGCTCAAGATACTGGTCGGCTAGCACTGAATACCACACTCGGTTTGGGTGGTTTGTTCGATGTTGCAAAGAGCGTTGGCTGGCATCAGAACGATGAAGATTTTGAGCAAACTCTAGCTGTTTGGGGCGTGCCGCAAGGTTCTTATTTAGTGCTGCCACTGCTTGGACCGTCAACAGCACGCGGTATTCCTGGATCAGTATTTGATACTGCTGCAAATCCTGCTACTTATATTGGCATGCCGGTGCAATTACTGTCATTTCTTAATGCCAGGGCCAACGCCGAAGGTGCATTGAAATTTATTGATGAAGCAGCGTTAGATCCGTATGTGTTTACCCGCGAATCTTTTTTACAGTGGCGTAACAATCTCGCTACCGATGGCAAGATGGATTCGTCTACGAATCTATTGGACTTGGAAGATGAACTGGAAACATCTACTAAACCAACTAAAAAGTAAGTAGTAAACTACCAATAATCAGCAATTTCCTTTCATGGCTAGCCATGAAAGGAATGGTTTTAAAGTTATTTACATGAGTCACCTGGATGTGACTTTAAAAATGTAACAAGGAATGAACTTCATATCCCTCAAGCTTTTCCCGCCCATTTAGAAAATCCAGTTCTACCACAAAAGCACAGGCTTCAATGGTTGCGCCCAATTTTTCAACTAATTCACAGCTCGCTTTAGCCGTGCCGCCTGTAGCTAACAAATCATCAATTAATAAGACTTTGTCACCCTCACTAAACGAGTCTATGTGAGCTTCAAGAGTTGCTGAGCCATATTCAAGATCGTAGGATACGCTTTGCACATCATACGGGAGCTTGCCAGGCTTTCTTAGCGGCACAAAAGGTAAGCCTAATTCCCAAGCGACTAGCGAGCCAAATATAAAACCTCTGGCTTCCATACCGGCAATCACGTTGATATTTCTACCTAAAAAAGGATGTATCAGCTGATGAACGGCAAGCCTAACCATGGCAGGGTCTTTTACCAGCGGCGTAATATCTTTAAAAATAATTCCTGGTTTAGGAAAGTCTGGAATGTCGCGTATTGTTGCTCTTAATCTATTCATTGTTTTTAAGTGGTGGAAAAATTAGAGTTATACCAAGCTCAATAAGTTTTTATTTGAAACCCTCATCCTAACCTTCTCCCGTTGGAGAAGGGATAGTGTGCAAACTTTTTGGGATTGGTATTATTTGATGCCAGCTTTAACTTTCAGTGCTGCATCATGTAATGCTTCTGAGAGGGTAGGGTGGGCATGGATAGTCCTTACCAAGTCCTCACTGCTGGCAGAAAATTCCATTGCCAACACTGCTTCGGCAATCAATTCGGCGGCATGTGTGCCGATAATATGCACGCCCAGAATGGTATCAGTTTCCGCATGGGCAATAATTTTAACCAAACCTTCAGTTTTGCCGGTGGTTTGGGCTTTGGCGGTGTCACGCAAATAATAGATACCAATATGAATAGGTTCGCCAACAGCACGTAACGCTTGTTCAGTTTGTCCAACCCAGGCAATTTCAGGATCGGTAAAAATTACACTGGGTAGTCTGTCGAAGTTAATGGCTGCGTGTAAACCGGCAATTTGTTCGGCAACAAAGACACCTTCCTCCATGCCTTTATGCGCCAGCATTGGACCAAGCAACGTCAAATCACCGATGGCATACACCCCGGGTAATGTGGTCCGGCAATTTTCATCGACATGGACATAGCCGTTTTCATCCAGTAACAAATTGGCTTCAGCTGTCGCCAAATCTTCGCTATTGGGTTTACGCCCTGTTGCAACTATTACTTTATCAACATGTAACGATTGACTGCCTTCGTTGGTTTGGTAATCGACAGTCACGCCTTGGCGTGTTTTACGAGCAGCTACTACCCGAGCACCCAAACGCATATCCAAGCCTTGTTTATTATAAATGCGATAGGCTTCGCGGGAAATTTGCTGATCAGGTAAGTTTAAAAAAGTATCTTGAGCTTCGAGTAACGTGGTTTTTACGCCCAACCTGTTCCATATGCCTGCTAATTCAAGACCGATAACTCCAGCGCCAATAATGGCCAAACGCTTTGGCAAGCTATCTATATTGAGAGCAGCAACCGAGTCGAGAATGACTTCATTATCTATCGGCGCACAGGGTAATTGGAAAGGAGAAGAACCTGTCGCAAGGACAATATGCCTGGCAGTGATGATTAATGTTGCCGCCGCTTTCTCGGCGGGGGAAAACTCAATCAGGCCTTCGTTGATCAGTTTAGCTTTGCCAAAAAAACGCTTTATGTGATGCTGAGTAAACAGATCAGCGGCATCGGTTTGTAACGCTGCGATAATGTTGTCTTTGCGCTTAAGCATTTGCGGGAGATCTAAAACTATCCCTTCCGCATGAATACCATGTTGTTGAATGTCATGTTTAAGCGTGTGATAGATTTTTGCAGACTCCAGCATTGCCAAAGTCGCAACGCAGCCGGCATTTAAATAGGCACCGCCCAAACTGTTGTGGCCTTTTTTATCCCGCCAGTTGTCAATACATGCCGTGCTTAATCCTAGCTGGGCGCAACGCACAGCACAAGCCAAGCCTGCGGGGCCCGCGCCAATCACAACCACATCAAAGACTGGGTTTGCTGCCTGTGTAGCGTTGGTTTTCATAAGCTTAGATGTTTAGCAGTAAATGCGCGGGCGATTCCAGGCATTCTTTAATCGTCACTAAAAATTGCACCGCTTCCCGCCCATCGACCAATCGATGGTCATACGACAGTGCCAGATACATGATAGGTCGAATGACAATTTGACCATTTTCTACCACTGGCCGCTCCTTAATGGCATGCATACCCAAAATCGCGCACTGCGGCGGATTGAGTATGGGTGTAGAGAGCATGGAACCAAAAATACCGCCGTTGGTAATAGTAAAAGTCCCGCCCTTTAAGTCGTCATAACTTAACGTACCCGCACGGGTTTTAGCACCGAATTCGACAATGCTTTTTTCTATACCGGCAAAATCCAGTTGATCGGCGTCTCGCAACACCGGCACGATCAAGCCGCGCTCGGTGCTAACCGCAATACCAATGTCATAATAGCCATGATAGATAATGTCATTATCATCGATTGAAGCGTTGATGGTAGGGAAGCGTTTTAACGCTTCAATTGATGCTTTAACAAAAAATGACATAAAGCCCAATTTGACTTCATGCTTTTGCTCGAATCTGGTTTTGTACTGGTTCCTCAGATCAATCACGTTTTGCATGTTGACCTCATTAAAAGTGGTCAACATCGCGGCATTTTGCTGGGCTTGCAATAATCGTTCGGCAATTTTTGCCCGTAAGCGTGTCATGGGGATGCGTTGTTCTGGGCGCAAACCAGCCGCCGTCAGCGCAGGTGCGTCATTTTGTGATTCTGCTGTCAACGCTTTATTGCTAGTCGGAATAATCTGCGCTTCTTGCAACGCTTGCTTATTGAGGAATTCCAATACATCGGCTTTAGTGAGTCTGCCATCCTTGCCTGAACCGTTTATTAAGGTCGGATCGAGTCCATGCTCATGAATCAAGCGTCGTACCGAAGGACTAAGGACAGGCTCTGAAGTCTCTTGTTGTTCGGTTGTATGATCAATAGTGACCGCTTGCGCTACGATGGCTTGAGGCTCAAGTACGGCAAGGACTTCACCGCTCAATACGATTGAGCCATTTTCTTTAACAATTCTGCTCAGAATTCCTGACTCCGGGGCTGTTACTTCCAACACGACTTTGTCAGTTTCCAAATCGACTAAATGCTCGTTTTTTGCGACTATATCGCCTGGCTGTTTATGCCAGGATATTAACGTTGCATCAGCTACAGACTCGGGCAGATTGGGTACCACTACATCAATGCTCATATCATTTTCCTGAAGGTTTGCCGTAAAGAGCCGCTTGTATTACGGCTTTTTGTTGCTCTATATGCACACGAAAGTTACCGACTGCAGGTGCTGCAGAAGCTTCACGCCCAGCGTAGATAACAGAAATGTGTGCTGCTAAATTATCAATAAGGTGATGTTTAGTTTGATACCACGCGCCTTGATTCTGCGGCTCTTCCTGGCACCAGATAACTTCCCGCAACTGCGTATATTTAGCTATTTCAGCTTTAAATAATACATCCGGGAATGGGTACAGTTGTTCTATACGAACAATGGCAACGTTAAGTAAATCGCTCTGGCGACGAGCTTCTAAAAGATCGTAATAGACCTTACCTGCGCAAAACACCAAGCGCGACACTTGGCCCGGATCAATAGCATCTTGCTCGCCAATAATAGGGTTAAATTGTCCACTGGTTAATTCTTCCAACGTTGACACCGCAAGCTTATGTCGTAAGAGACTTTTAGGGCTCATTACTATTAAAGGCTTACGATAAGAACGCACCAATTGCCGACGTAGTAAGTGAAATATTTGCGCGGGTGTGGTTGGACTACAAACTTGCATATTGTGTTCGGCGCACAACTGTAAATAGCGTTCGAGCCGCGCTGATGAATGCTCGGGGCCTTGACCTTCAAATCCATGCGGCAACAACATAACCAATCCACACATACGTCCCCATTTGGTTTCGCCAGAACTAATAAATTGATCGATAAGCACCTGTGCGCCGTTAGCAAAATCACCGAATTGAGCTTCCCATACGACTAGTGTGTTAGGTATTGTCGTGCTGTAACCATATTCAAAGCCAAGTACGCCCGCCTCGGAAAGAAGCGAGTCATAAATTTGCGCGTTGCCCTGATCTTTATCTAAATGCTTGATGGGGGTGTAGGTTTTATTGCAAAGTTGATTGTGCAGCACCGCATGACGATGCACAAACGTACCGCGACCGACGTCTTGCCCAGTTAACCGAACATTAAATTTTTCCATCAGCAAGGTGGCGTAAGCCATATTTTCAGCAAAGCCCCAATCTAAGGGCAAGGCACCGGCCGCCATTTTGCGACGATTTTCCATTACCTTGGCGACGCGAGGGTGTAATTCAAAGCCTGAAGGCAGCCGCTGCGTTCTATCGTTGCAAAATCGTAAACGTTCCAACGGGACGGCGGTGTTGTATGCAACATCCCAGTTTTTACCTAAAAACTGATGCCACTGAGCGCTGTAAGAATAAAGACTGTTTGACAAGGGTGGCCTTGATACCACTTGCCCGGATTCCAGTAGTTGTTGGTAATCTTGTTCCAGTGCTGCAGTTTGTTCGACACTGATAATCTGTTCATCAATTAGCTTTTCGGCGTACAACTTGCGCGTGGTCTTGAGCTTGGCGATTTTTTTGTACATTAATGGCTGAGTTGCAGCCGGTTCATCCGCTTCGTTATGACCCAGACGCCGATAACAAATGAGGTCAATAACCACATCTTTATTAAAGGTCATCCGGAAATCGAGCGCTAATTTAGTAACAAATATCACTGCTTCAGGATCATCACCATTCACGTGAAATACCGGCGCTTGAATCATGCTGGCAACATCGGTGCAATAAAGCGTGGATCTTGCGTCTAGCGGGTTGCTGGTAGTAAAACCAATTTGATTGTTGATAACAATATGGACAGTGCCGCCGGTACTAAAACCTCGAGTTTGCGACATGTTCAAGGTTTCCATGACAATACCTTGACCTGAAAACGCTGCATCGCCATGAATTAACACGGGGATTACGATGTCCTTACCTTCTTCTCCGGCTCTGTCTTGTCGCGCCCTGACCGAACCTTCAACAACCGGATTTATTATTTCTAAATGAGAAGGGTTGAACGCTAAGGTGATATGTACCGGACCACCTGGGGTATTAATATCAGACGAAAAACCCATGTGATATTTAACGTCACCGGTACTTACTCCCGGCGATAGTTGAGAAGTGCCTGCGAATTCATTAAATAAACTTGCCGGGCTTTTACCTAATATATTAACTAACACATTTAATCGGCCGCGATGCGCCATACCGATAACAATTTCTTTAACCCCTTTTTCGCCGGCGTTTTGAGTTAATTCATCCAAAATGGCAATTAATGATTCACCACCTTCTAAAGAAAAGCGTTTTTGACCCACAAATTTATTATGTAAATGTCGTTCAATGCCTTCAGCAGCAGTAAGTAATTTTAATAGCCAGTGTTTTTTTTCTGACGTTAAGGATAATCTGGCTTTGGTACTTTCTAAGCGATTTATAATCCAGCGCCGAGTGCTGGTGTCGACAATATGCATATATTCAGAACCAATACTGCCGCAATAAGTTTGCTTAAGATTGGCCATAATATCTCGCAAAGGTAATTGCTCATTTCCGGCAAGTGCTCCTGAGTCAAACAGGGTATCCATATCCAATTCGGCAAGACCGTAGTATGTTGGATCAAGATCAGGCGGTATTGAAATGGATTTGCCTAAGGGATTATTAAGCGCTATTTGATGGCCGCGAACTCGATAATGATTTATCAGTCTGGCAACGGCAGATTGTTTTTTAACGCTTTCTTCAGTAAATCCCTGTAAAGCAGCTAGTTTGCCTTGCGATTTGAGCGCAAGTTGCGCAAAACGCTGAACCACTGGGCTATGAGGGATTTCATAAGCAGCGCCTTGGTGGATTTCCCGAAATTGCTTTTGCCAGCCAGGCTCAACTGAATCAGGATCATCAAGAAATTGTTCATATAAAGCTTCAACAAAACTTGCGTTGTTACCGTACAGTGCAGAAGATTCCTGAAAAAAATCAAGCAGTTTACTCATTATCTATGTCCAATTTATTCTGTTCTGGGTGTGGTCTTGTTAAGTCTTTTACTGTGTATATTAACAAGATCAGGCAAAATCTTATTCAAATATGCGTTCTTTAGATTGAAAAGAGCGTTTTATCAACGAACCAAATTGAGGTATGTGGTTATGGCAGACAAGAAAGCGATTGTAATTAAAGTTAAATATCCTGTCGGGGAATCCAGAGTAGGCAACGCAACTGCAATGCCGGTCATTGTTACTGAGTGGAATAAAAAGAGAATTTTAGTTGCATTGACAGGCTTTATTCTGGCAGCTTTTATTATTATTTTCGTCTTTAATCGCGAAAAATCTCAAGAATTATCGCCATTGCCTTCAGCTGAATCACAACCTATCACTGTCACAGAAAATCAACCCTTAGCTAATCAAGCACAGATAAATGACTCAATTGTTCGTCCTGAAATCGTTGCCAATACTGAGGAGCATGACCGTATACAGAAAATCAATAGCAATACTTCCAGATCAATAGAAAGTAAACATGCGGCCAAAACTAAGCCTGGAAGCCGGTTAAAAAATAAACCGAAACCAGTCAATAACAATGTGGTTAGAGCATTGGTTACCGGCCAAATGAATAATAAAGAGCCTGGTACGGCAATCAGTCGTCTAGTTATTGTTGATAAAACACCGGCTTCGATTTACTACTTTAATGAATTAAAAAAAATGAACGGTCAAAAGGTTTATCACGAATGGCTAAAAAACAATAAGCTTGTTTCTAGGCATGAGTTAATTGTAGCCGCTGATAATTGGCGCACCTCAAGTCATAAATTATTATCTGATTCTGGAGAAGGTCAATGGCTGGTTCGATTAATAGATCAAAAAGGTAATGTTTTGCATGAAAATAAATTTAAAGTAATTGTAAAATAGCAGCAAATGCAAAAATGCATTAATTAGAATATTTTGAAATAACTAAAAATATGTTTAGAATGCAAATTCAATTACAAACTAAGGATATTAAAACATGTCAAATATAAAAAATATTTCTGAAAAATCATTGCAAGATCTTTCAGAAATCGAATTACAGTCTTTTATTGAAAACGCTGAAAAAGCATTAAAAGATAAACAAGCTAATAAAAGAAAAGACGTTATTGCGCAAATTAAAGAGTTAGCGGCTTCAATTGGAGTAGGAGTGGATATTCTTGAAAATGAAAAAAAAGCTCCTCGCAAAAATCAAGGTGTAAAAGTTGCGCCTAAGTATCGTCATCCTAACAACAGCGACAAAACATGGACTGGCCGTGGTGTGATGCCCAAGTGGTTACGGGAATTATTGGATGCTGGACATGAACGCTCAGAATTTGAAATTTAAATATTAAACGTAGCTCTTAATTTAGTATTTATGGTCTATGGTTGATTGCGCCAGTTCGGTTGATCTAACTGGCAACCATTTTTGTTATACTGCTGGCGATTTTCAAGTAAGCACTATGTTTTTTATAGCACTTAGATCTTCCTGAAGCCAAAAACTACATTTAATCTTTTCGTATCCATTGATACTCGGTAAATACAATGTCTCATTCCAACGCAACCAAACCTGACCTTGACTGGTCCCAGGTTAGAGAGACCTCGCGATTATTAATTTTATCCGCTGTCCAAGTGGAAACCATGTTGAATGAGTCCGATGTCTCGGTAAATACGTTGACAGATTCATTCACTTCGCTTGTTGATCACATGAATGCCATGAATGTCTATCTGCATGCCTTGGAATCATCGCAAAATAGAGACGAGGCCATTTCTTGCTGTGAAGAGACTACGGGTAAAATTAAAGCATCGATTATGGCTTTCCAATTTTATGATCGAATGGTGCAATGTTTGCAGCATGTGACGTCAAATCTTAAAAACTTATCTGAATTAGTGGCGGATCAAAATCGGCTTTATAACCCGAGCGCATGGCTAGAACTGCAGCATCACATTCGATCCCGTTACACTATGGAATCCGAAAAAGTGATGTTTGACGCTATCTTGCAGGGTAAGACTGTTGCTGAAGCGCTAGAGCTAAAAACTGCTTATCAACAAGATCAATCTGATGATGTCGAACTTTTTTAAATCTATATGTCAATAAAAAAACTGCTGTCTATTTGCGCAATTCCCACTTTAATTGTTGGCTGTGCTGATCTATCCGGTAAACAACCTCCCGCACCAGTCTATGGGGCAGGAAATGGCACCTTTCAAAAACCAGCACCAGTGATTGTGCAACAACCGCCAAAACAAGAACCACCATCGTCGTCAACGGTAAAAATACAACCGCTTAAAGATATTAGTACGCCAGAGGTGTTACCTATAGATATTACCCCCACGCAGACTTATGAGGGTGCGACACCAAATACCGAACCTGCGGTGTCTGAAATTCCCCACATAGAAATTGGTCCAAAAGAGATAACTCAGGAGATAACACCACAGGCCCCTACAGAGTTTACAGAATCTAAAACGTTTCAACCTTTAGAGTCGGTTGCATCTGGTTCAGCGGCAGTCAGTGCATTGGTAATGGCTGCAAATGAGGATAGCCAAGCGGGCAAGATGGATTCTGCTGTAGCAACGATGGAACGTGCCATACGCTTAGAACCTAGAAATCCGACACTGTTATATAAATTAGCGGTATTGAGATTGCAGCAATCAAAGCCAGCACAAGCCGAAGATTTGGCGAAAAAAGCCGCATTACTTGCCTCTAAAGATGCCCAGTTAAAGAAACATAGTTGGTTGTTGATTGCACGTGCCAGAGAGATGCAGCATGACGTCGCGGGTGCCCAAGAAGCACGAGATAAAGCGAATAGTTTCTGATTCAAATCTTCCAAGCAAGTCCTTTCCTATCGCATGAGTGAGCGGAGGAAATTATTTTTTCTTAAACCAACAACACCAGCCAGGCCGCCACCTTACGCTATGACGACGTCGGCTGCGTAAGGTGGCGGCCTGGCCGACTTGATCACCAATCTGAGCTAAGACGGCAGCGACTTGGTCGACGGATACGACAGCCGGCACCCTGCTAGCATGGGTATTTAGCTTCTACTCTTATTAAAATGGCGACTAAGCTTTCACGTATTGCCGATTTAGCAACCAGCTTTTCTTGTTTTCAGCGCCACCATGGCGCATTCGAAAACGTCCGAATGTTATTCAAATCCATCAGGGGCGCTCATTGTTCGGAGTATCGTTCGCAACCAAATCACATCATTCAAGACGGTCTTAGGTTTTGCATTTTTGTTTCTTTCAATCAAGCGAGCAATGATATGCTTCGCTAACAATTTTGAACGCGATATATCCGTAATTGGATATTTCAATAATCTCGCAATGTGGTAGTTTTTGGATCTACCATAGCTTTGGGAGAATTGATTCTGATACCGAATTATCACCTCAGTTATTTTCTCTGCAGAAGGCTTTCCATGGATGGATTCATATTCGAGATCTTTTATGCGTTTGTCATGCCACTGCTGAGCAATTACTCCCGTTGAAAAGGTTTTGCCATAATGCCCCCCCAAAAAAAGTACACGATGAGAATGAACGTGTAAATATCGTGTCCTATAGTGAACACACTAGCCTAAAGATTTCAAAAAATATCTTCAAATATGCTTTGTATGACCAATGAAAACAACACTATATCCCCGCATACCTTTTGTGTGGCCCCTATGCTGGACTGGACCGATAGGCACTGCAGATATTTTTATCGGCTATTGTCCCAGCAGGCTTTGTTATATAGCGAGATGGTGACAACTGGAGCGTTGATCCACGGTGATCATCATCGGTTTTTGCAATTTGATACCTCTGAACATCCGGTGGTTTTTCAGCTCGGTGGCAGTAATCCTCGTGAGCTGGCCATAAGCGCACGAATGATCGAGGATTATGGTTACGATGAAATCAATCTGAATGTCGGTTGCCCCAGTGATCGGGTGCAGAATGGCCGTTTTGGTGCATGTTTGATGGCTGAACCCGCGTTAGTGGCCGATTGTGTTGCCGCGATGCAGCAGGAGGTTAGTATTCCGGTGACTGTTAAATCCAGAATTGGTATTGATGATAAAGATTCATATGAAGAATTGGTTCATTTCGTCAGTACGGTTGCCAATGTCGGCTGCCAAACGTTTATTGTTCATGCCAGAAAAGCCTGGCTAAGTGGTTTGTCCCCCAAACAAAACCGTGATGTTCCACCTTTGCGTTACGATGTGGTTTATCAACTTAAACAGGATTTTCCGCAGCTAAATATCATCTTAAATGGTGGGCTGACAACTTTGGAGCAGGCCGAAGAAAATTTAGCGAAGGTTGATGGCGTAATGCTAGGGCGGGAGATTTATCACAATCCTTATTTATTGGCTGATGTGGATCAACGGTTGTTTGCAGGTGCCGGTGAAATAGTATCAAGAGAAGAAGTTATTAAATTATTAATTCCTTACATACAGACGCAACTTCAAGCGGGTGTGCGTCTAAACACTATATCCCGGCACATTTTGGGACTTTTTCATGGCGCGCCGGGGGCGCGAGGTTGGCGGCGCTATATAAGCGAGCATGCACATAAACCGGGCGCAGATGAAAATGTGATTTTGCAAGCGTTAAGATTCACGTTTCAATGAGTTATACTGCGCTACCGTTTTTATGACCAAATAGTGAAACTATGGAAGAGCATTTTGCCAAAATCATCGAAGCAATCGGTGAAGATGTAACTCGTGAAGGCCTAATCGACACGCCAAAGCGTGCAGCCAAGGCGTTTAAATTTTTGAATAATGGCTATGACAAGACCTTGGAAGAGGTGCTTAACGGCGCTATTTTTACTGCCGATACCGAAGATATGGTTATCGTCAAAGATATTGAGCTGTATTCATTATGCGAACACCATTTATTACCGTTTATAGGTAAGTGTCATGTCGGGTATTTACCGAATGGAAAAGTCTTGGGCTTATCCAAGGTGGCTCGAGTGATTGATATGTATGCACGTCGCCTACAAATTCAAGAAGTATTAACCCGCCAAATTGCTGATGCTATTGAGCAGGCAACGGATGCTAAAGGCGTCGCAGTCGTCATTGAAGCTAAGCATTTATGCATGATGATGCGTGGTGTAGAAAAACAAAACTCAGTAATGACTACATCCAGCATGAAAGGTATTTTCCGCAAAGACATCAGTACTCGTTCAGAGTTTCTTAATTTGATTAACCGGTAGATATTAAGCCGGTTTTTTCTTTTGATTATCGCTTCGTGACGGTTAGCGATTATTTTTCGGTCTATTCGATAAAAAAGGACGCCTGATGCAGCAAACACTTCTACAAAGCTGGCAAGAACATACTTGGCCAGAAGTTAAAGTAAGTAAGCCTTTACCAACCGGTGAGGGCGTTATTGATCAAGGCGGCTTTAATACTATCGAGGTCGACGAATTATTTGAATCGGTCAATCAAGCAGCCACGACTATTGGCCAAGCGGTTTTATTTAGAACTTTGTCGCAGCCGCTTTCTTCCCTTCCTGACATTGAATCGCGCCAACAAGCGGTGTTGGAACTTGGTAATAATCAGGTTTTAAAAGATAGTGTTGAACGCATTATTGAAAATGCAGCCAGCCATGAAAAACACTTTTACTTGCTGTTGTTTGGTGAATTTTTGGGCGCGTTAGGCACCGCCAAAGAAGAACATGAAATTGAAGGTTATGGTTATCTGCAATACAAACGTGGTGTGCGTTTTTTGCTGGAACTTGTCGATGAAGTTAATGCTATCGCTGAACCCGAAAGTGTCTATTTAAAAGATATATTCAGCAAAATTAAAGTCTTTGCCAATAGCCGCGCCTACTCGCTGATGGCAGGCCCGGTGTACATCACCGAAAATGGAATAAAAAGCAAGCAGGAGAGGGAAGGCGCGTTTTCTCCAGCTATCATTTTTAAACCAAAATTATTCAAACCGTTGTTGATAACGCTGTTTTTCGGTTTAGTTTGGGCGGCTGCACATTTTTTCCCCACGGATGTTTTTAAAGTATCAATTGAAGCGATTCCCACAGCATCCATTTTTGCGGTGCCCTTGTTATTGATCTATTACCCCATTGTTGGCGGATTTGATCGTGATAGCTGCATCATCCCGTTGCGCAATGAATTTAAACAATCGACTGAAGTGGCAGAGGTATTGGATGCCTTGGGGCAATTGGATGAGTTGTTGTCATTTGTAAAGTTTGCTGACACATTTGCTCATCAGACGGTGTTACCCAAATTGATCAATGCCGATCATCACCGTATCAATCTCGTCGACGCCAGAAATCCGGTATTGGGCAAAGTGAATGAAAGCTATGTCGGTAATGATTTTAGTCTCGAAGATGAGAAGTTAGTGCTGATTACCGGGCCCAATAGCGGCGGTAAGACAGCATTTTGTAAAACAATTACCCAAATTCAATTGTTGTCACAAACCGGTAGTTATGTGCCTGCTAAATCGGCCACGTTAACGGTGGCCGATCGCATTTTTTACCAAGCACCGGAAATCAGTCATCTGGACGATGGGGAAGGCCGGTTCGGTACAGAATTAAAAAGGACCAAAGAGATATTTTTGGCAAGTACCGCTAAAAGTCTGGTGGTGCTCGATGAAATGTCCGAAGGGACTACCTTTGAGGAAAAAATGGAATCGTCGGCAACAGTTCTCGACGGCTTTTATCGAAAAGGCAACAGTACAATCTTGATCACCCATAATCATCAACTTGTTGATGCTCTTCTTAAGCAACGTCAAGGCGTTCCCAAGCAAGTCGAATTTGCCAATGATGCACCCACTTACAAATTAGTGGATGGCATTTCTCGCGTTAGCCATGCCGATCGAGTGGCGAAAAAAATTGGTTTTTCTAAAGAAGATATAGACAACTACCTGGCAGAGTCAAAATGAAATTAGGAACCGCTTTATCAGCTTCCTCGACCAAAGCTTTGTTGCTTGGCTGCGGCGAATTAGGCAAAGAATTGGCTATTGCTCTGCAACGATTCGGTGTTGAAGTGATTGCTGTTGATCGCTATGCCAATGCACCAGCACAGCAGGTGGCGCATCGTAGTTACGTGATTGACATGACCGATAGCCAGGCGGTTAAAGATCTGATTGCAAAGGAACAACCCAATTTTATTATTCCTGAAATTGAGGCGATTGCTACACAGGCTTTGTTGGAAATTGAAGCTGAAGGTAAGGCTACAGTGGTACCTAATGCCCGAGCTATTCAATTGACTATGAACAGGGAAGGCATAAGAACGTTAGCGGCTGTACAACTTGATATTCCAACATCGCAATATGCGTTTGCCGAAACCTTTCAAGAACTTGCAACAGCGGTCGACAACGGTATTGGCTACCCGTGTTTCATCAAACCGACGATGTCTTCATCAGGTAAGGGCCAGTCGATGGTGAAAAGTGCCGATCAGCTTAAACCGGCTTGGGATTATGCCAAATCAAGTGGCCGGGTCGATACCGGCAAGGTGATTGTAGAAGCCAAAATTGATTTTGATTTTGAAATTACGCTACTTACCGTGCGTGCTTTGAATGAACAGGGAGAAATAGAAACTCATTTTTGCGAGCCAATCGGACACAGGCAAGAAAGCGGCGACTACCGGGAAAGCTGGCAACCGCAAGCAATGACGGATGCAGCATTAAAATCCTCTCAGGAAATTGCCTACAAGGTTACGAATGAAATTGGCGGTTTAGGGTTGTTTGGCGTTGAGTTATTCATTAAAGACGACTATGTTTGGTTTAGTGAAGTCAGTCCACGGCCGCATGATACCGGTATGGTAACCATGGTTACGCAGTATCAAAGTGAGTTTGATTTGCATGCTAGAGCCATATTAGGCTTGCCTGTTAATGCTCAAAGCCGAAGTGCCGGGGCCAGTGCAGTTATATTAGCGGCTTCACAAGGTAAAGATGTGACGTATGAAAATCTTGATAAAGCGTTAGCTGTTCCTGAAAGTGAAGTTCGTTTATTTGCCAAACCCGAAGCACTTGTAAACCGGCGTATGGGCGTGGCGTTAGCTTCCGCTAACACTATTGAAGAAGCTAGAAAAAGAGCGGTAAAAGCCGCGAGTTTAGTCGTTGTTAAATCTATATGAGAGGCGGTGCCAATTATGCTGAAAATAGCAGTGATTTTTTTAACCTTACTGGCAACAGATGAGGTATTAGCAGATATTTATAAGTTTGTTGATACGGATGGTCATGTTTTCTATACCGATGAGCCTAAACACAGCTTATACAAACGTATCATCCGCACCAGAGCATTAAATTATGACAAAGCACTGCCATTTATGACTGGTAACAGAAAGAAGTTTGGCGACCTTATTGCTCAAGCAGCTGATAAACACCAAGTGGATCCCAAGTTGATTCATGCAGTTATACAAACTGAATCAGCTTACAACGCCAATGCTATTTCCTCGGCAGGCGCAGTCGGTTTGATGCAACTTATGCCCGATACGGCTAGACGTTTTGGCGTTACTGATCGAAATAATCCCGATCAAAATGTTGAAGGTGGCACTCGTTATCTAAAGTTTTTGCTTGGAATGTTTCATTCCAATCTCGATCTTGCTGTTGCCGCTTATAATGCTGGAGAGGGCGCAGTAGTCAAATATAACAACTCAATCCCACCCTATCCGGAAACACAAAACTACGTTAAACAGGTGCTGGCTTTATATAAAAAATAAGCACGGTTTACGAAAAAGTTCCTGAACTTGTGAAAGTTAAGCGTCAGAAACAGTGGTAACATTCTGTGTTATGAATAACACGGAAAATGCCAGACAAACTACATCCTCAAATGCCGAGATCAGCATTGCCATACTGAGCCTTATCGGTATTATTGCTTTTCTACTCCTCAAATATGCCCTGGGTATAGGGCATCAAAGTTACACCCTCGCGTTAAATACTTTACTAACCTCTGCTACTGAAAATATTGTCCAGGGGCATTTCTCTTTTAGCTTGGCGTTGGCTGAGTTGCCATTATTGACAGTATTGTTGTTTGGCGGAGTTCCGTTACTTTATCAATTACTCAAAAAATTGCTTCAAGGTGATTTTGGTGCGGATTTACTGGCTGGTATAGCGATTGTCACTTCGGTTCTACTGGATGAATATCTGGCAGGCAGTTTAGTGGTGATGATGCTTTCCGGCGGCGCGGTGTTAGAGTTGTATGCTGTTCGTAAGGCATCTTCAGTTTTAGAGGCATTAGCGAGCCGCATGCCATCAGTGGCCCATAGAAAATCCCTGGATACTCTAGTTGATATTACTACTGATCAAGTGGTGATCGGCGATACCTTATTAATTCTTCCTCATGAAATTTGTCCAGTCGATGGAACTGTTCTGGATGGTGCCGGTACTATGGATGAATCGTTTCTCACTGGGGAGCCTTACCAGATGTCGAAAACCACAGGCTCTCTCGTCATTTCTGGTGCTATCAATGGTGATTCAGCATTAACAATTCGTGCCGACAAATTATCAGTAGATTCACGTTATGCCAAAATTATGGAGGTCATGCGTTCATCCGAGCAATATCGACCTAATATCAGGCGATTGGGAGATCAGTTGGGAGCGCTTTATACCCCGCTGGCAGTTGCAATTGCAATAATAGCCTGGTTGATCAGCGACGATGTCATCCGGTTTCTGGCAGTATTGGTAATAGCTACACCCTGTCCATTGCTAATTGGTATACCGGTTACGATTATTAGCTCTATTTCGCTGGCGGCGCGACGGGAAATCATCATTAAAAATCCTGCTATTTTGGAAAACATTGGTGCATGTAGGACTGCTATTTTCGATAAAACAGGTACCTTGACCTATGGCAGGCCAAACCTTACTGCTTTGATTGCCAGCCCAGCTTACAGTGAAAAGGATATTTTGAGTTCCATCGCCAGCCTTGAACGCTATTCCAAACATCCGCTTTCAAGTGCAATTATTAAAGCTGCCGAAAAAGCGTCGTTATCATTATTACCTGTAAAAAATATTACCGAATTACCTGGCGAAGGCTTGAAAGGCAATGTCGGTGGTAAGCAAATACAGATCACCAGTCGAAAAAACTATAGTGAACAAGACCCGCAAATGGCTGCAAAACTGCCTAGCAGTTCGGGTGGCCTTGAATGTGTTGTATTGATTGATGGTCAATTTGCGGCAACGTTGCAGTTTAGGGATGAAGTACGTAGCGATAGTTCATCATTTATAAACCATTTAAGACCTAGCCACATGTTTGACCGGGTAATGCTGGTATCTGGTGACAGGGAATCAGAAGTGCGGTACTTAGCCGAGCAAGTAGGTATTAAGCACGTCTTTTTTAGTCAAAGTCCTGAGCAAAAATTGGAACTGGTTAAACAAGAAACGCTCTTGGCTAAAACAGTATTTCTGGGGGATGGCATTAATGATGCACCAGCGCTGACAGCGGCCACTATCGGCATTGCCTTTGGGCAGAATAGCGACATTACCGGGGAATCCGCGGATGCCGTGATTATGGACAGCTCTTTATTAAAAGTTGACGAGCTTTTTCACATTGGCGCAAGAATGCGCACAATTGCGTTGCAAAGTGCCGTAGGAGGAATGGTACTGAGTGTTATCGGTATGGTACTGGCTGGATTAGGTTATCTTAGTCCGGTGGCTGGTGCGATTACTCAGGAAGTCATCGATGTACTTGCCGTCTTAAATGCCTTGCGAGCGGCTATTCCGCCCAAAACATTATCCGATTTTTAGAGGACAACTAAATGTTTCATCATCATGACGAAAGACACCGTAGCCATCGAATCGGTTGGTTGCGTGCCGCTGTACTAGGCGCTAACGATGGTATTGTCTCAACTGCCAGCTTGATTGTTGGTATTGCCGCCTCCAATGCCACGCATGAAAATATTCTACTGACTGGTGTTGCAGGACTGGTTGCTGGCGCCATGTCCATGGCGGCGGGCGAATATGTATCGGTCAGTTCGCAAGCTGATACAGAGCGAGCTGATTTAGACCGTGAGCGCAAAGAACTGGATGAAAACGAACAACATGAGATACATGAATTACAAGCTATCTACGTCTCCCGCGGCTTGGAGCCGGAGCTTGCTGAAAAAGTTGCCGAACAATTGATGCACCACGATGCCTTGGGGGCGCATGCACGAGATGAGTTGGGTATTTCGGATACAGGCTCCGCAAAACCTATCCAAGCAGCGTTGACGTCGGCATTGACGTTCGCCATCGGCGCGGCGTTACCCTTATTGCTGGTCGTGTTGGTGCCAGTTAAAGAGTTAATAGTGGTAGTGTCAGCGGCCTCGTTAGTTTTTTTAGCATTGCTAGGCATTCTAGCCTCTTACACAGGCGGTTCCAGTATTATAAAGGGTGCTGTGCGAGTAACATTTTGGGGCGCATTAGCAATGGGTTTAACTGCAGGGGTAGGTTTTCTTTTTGGAACTACTGTTTAATGTTCAATTCTGATGAACTGGTATGTTTACATAATTCTGTGTACCGACAGCACCCTATATACCGGAATCACCAATGACGTCATCAGACGTTTTAATCAACATAAAAATCAGCAAGGCGCCAAATATTTTCGTGGACGCCAGCCTAAAACGCTGGTTTACCTGGAAACCGGACATGACCGCAGTTCGGCCAGTAAACGAGAAAGCGCAATAAAAAAACTCCCTCGGTCTGAAAAGCTGCAGTTAATCAAATCAGACTTTAATCAAGCAACCACCGTTAATTTCCCCAGTATGGATTCCAAAAAAATATTCGACCAGGAGTGCCGACAATGTAAACGGCTTGATGATTTTTTGTGTGAGGTAAAACAAAAACACCCTGCGTATCATGCGCGCCCGGTAGCGCCGTTTGGCGACAGTCACGCTCAGTTATTGGTCGTCGGCCTGGCTCCGGGAATGCATGGCGCCAATGCGACGGGACGGCCGTTTACCGGCGATTATGCCGGACTGTTGCTGTATCAAACTTTGTACGATTTTGGTTACAGTAACAAACCAACTTCTGAGTCGCTGGTTGATGGGCTGGAGCTTAAAAATTGCAGAATTACTAACGCTGTCAAATGTTTGCCACCGGAAAACAAACCGACTAATGCCGAGATCAAACAGTGCAATACGTTTTTAGCAGCGGAATTGGCAACATTGCCGCAAAGTTCGGTGATACTGGCGTTGGGTACCATCGCTCATCAGTCGGTATTAAAAGCCTACGGGTTAAAACTGAGTAGTGCGGCATTCGGGCATAATGTTAAGCATGATTTGCCCGCTGGACATACCTTGGTTGATTCTTACCATACCAGCCGCTACAACATACAGACCAGACGCTTGACTAGCGATATGTTCGCTGATGTTTTTCAGACTATTGACCGAGTGTTTGCTAGCTAGTCTATACCTGCAAACACCCGGCAAGCCGCGCAGATGAAGATTACTTAAGTAACAAGGCGTCGATTTCGTCGCCTTGTATGACTTCTTTTTCTTGCAGATATTCAGCCAGCTTGTCCAGGTCTTGCCGTCTTCGATTGAGAATCTCTTGCGCTCTGTGCATGCCTTCTTCGACCAGTGCTTTAACTTCAGCATCAATCAAGCGTGCGGTGTCGTCACTGTAGTTTCTATATTCAGTGGTTTCAGTTTCCAAAAACTGTAATTGCTGGCGTTTGCCGTAAGTCAGTGGCCCCAGTTTTTCACTCATGCCCAGGTAACAAACCATCGCGCGGGCAATTTCACTGGCTTTTTCCAGGTCGTTTTGGGCGCCGGTGGAGACGTTACCTAACGCTATTGCTTCCGCGGTGCGACCGCCCAGTAATATGGCAATTTGATCTTTCAGCTCGGCATCGGTTGATAGAAATTTTTCTTCAACCGGCAATTGCAACGTGAAGCCCAATGCCGATACGCCACGCGGAATAATCGATATTTTATGAACCGGTTGGCCGGTGGGAACCGATTTTGCTACCAGCGCGTGCCCTGCTTCATGGAAAGCGACACGACGTTTTTCTTCTGGACCCAGTGCGCGGTTTTTCTTTTCCGGACCGGCCAGGACACGATCGATAGCGGCTTCAAAATCCTGCATTTGCACATTATTGCGGTTGGTACGCGCCGCCAATATTGCCGCTTCGTTGGCAATATTGGCTAAATCAGCACCCACCAAGCCGGGAGTTCTTTTACCGACGATATTCAAATCAACATCTTTGGCTAATTGCATACCCGCAGTATGGAGTTTAAGAATTTTAATGCGATCTTCCAGGTCGGGTTTGTCGATGATGATTTGGCGATCAAAGCGGCCGGCACGTAACAGCGCTTTATCTAACACTTCCGGGCGATTGGTTGCGGCCATGACGATAACGCCAACTGATGTGTCAAAACCATCCATTTCAGTTAAGAGCTGATTTAATGTTTGTTCTCGCTCGTCATGTCCCCCCATTACCATTGGGCCGCCGCGTGAACGGCCGATGGCATCCAATTCGTCGATAAATATGATGCAGGGCGCTTGTTTTCTGGCCTGATCAAACAAATCGCGCACTCTTGCCGCGCCAACGCCGACAAATAACTCAATAAACTCAGAGCCGCTGATGTTAAAAAAGGGCACACCTGCTTCTCCGGAAACGGCGCGCGCAAGCAGCGTTTTGCCTGTGCCTGGCGGCCCCACCAGCAACATACCTTTGGGCATGTGTCCGCCTAGTTTTTGAATTTTTTCCGGGGTTTTTAAGAATTCAATGGATTCCTTCAATTCTTGTTTTGCATCTTCGGAACCTGCCACCTGCGCAAAGGTAATTTTCGGTTGGGTGTCGGAATGAATGCGAACCTTGTTGCCGATATTTAGGAATGGGTTGCTGCCATGTCCATTAGCGCCCATGCGTTTGAACATCCATGACCAGATCGCCAGCAATACCAGCAAAGGAATTATCCAGTTGAGAAATAGATTGGTTAGCCAGTTCTCGCCGCTTCTGACCACAAAATCAATATTGTGCTCAGCCAATTTTTCCGATAAATGCTCGTCCCATAGCGGTATGGTAATGAAATGCTGCGGGTTGGCTGATTGATTTTCAGGCTTGATTAAGCCGGTAATTAGCTTTTCACTGATAACAACATGTTCGACCCGTTTATCGTTTACTAATTGTAGAAATTTGTTATAGGGCAGTTCATCTTGAAGCAGTTCCTTGGATTGATTAAAAACTGAAATTGCTGCCACTAATGCCAAAGCCACCCAAACAAAGCGAGCCGCTTTGGCTTTGTTATCAGGTTGTTTACTATTTTTTTCTGCGGGCGCTTGTAATAGCGAATGGAACCAAGTCTTAAGGAAAGATAACAGCTGATTAAGAACTGACGAAATGAATTTTACTGCAGTAATCGCATGTTTTTTGTTCATGATGGTAATCCCCAACGTGCTGTTAAATTTATGGATTACGTAAGAGAGTACCACAGAAAAAAGACAGTTTCTTTGGCTACTTTAAGGGGGGAATCTTAAGTCGTTTAGGTGTGGTTTGAGCTTGAATTTAATTGATGTGTACGCAGCAAATCGGCAAATTCAATCGCGGGCAGGGGGCGGCTTTTAAAGTAGCCTTGATAGGTGTCACACCCTTGGCTTTGCAATATTTCCAGTTGAGACTACGTTTCTATTCCTTTGGCCAGAGTCTTCATATTTAGCGTCCGTGCCATTGCTACGATAGTTGCGGTGATGTCCAAATCGCTTTGTTCGTCTACGTAGAGTTTGTCAATTTTTAGCGCATCTATCGGGAAACGTTTTAAGTATGACAACGATGAGTACCCTGTACCGAAATCATCTATCACCAAACGTACGCCTTGTGCCCGCAAATGTTGCAAGATAATAGCGGAGTCAGGATGTTCGATGAGGGTTTTTTCAGTTAATTCCAGCTCCAATTGCTCAGCGGGAAAACGGCTTTCTTTTAATACTGAAGCAACCAAGCTGTTTATGTCGCTGTGCCTGAGTTGATAAGGCGATAATTTTACTGCCAGTGTCATCGCTGGCAGACCTTGATCCAGCCATTCTCGGCCTTGTAAGCAGGCTTGACGTAATGCCCATTCACCAAGTGCAACGATTAAACCGGTCTCTTCAGCTATTGGAATAAAACGATTGGGCTCAATAAACTTATTGGGTGATATTTCCCAGCGCAGTAGTGTTTGAGCGCCAGTGATCTGGCCACTAACGACATCAACTTGGGGTTGGTAGAAAATTTTCAAGGCGTCATTTTTTAGGGCTAAGCGTAAATTTGTTTCTAGTTCAATGCGTTCACGAGCAGCCAAGGTAAGCGCTTCAGAAAAGTAAGCAAAACAGCCGCGGCCATCATTTTTGGCTTTGTATAACGCCGTGTCGGCATTATCCATCAATATTTCCGGCACATTACCGTGTTGCGGGAACAGGCTAATACCAATGCTGGTGCCGATTTGAGCATTGCCGGTTTGGGTGAGTGCGAAAGGTTTACTTAAATCCGCAATGATGGTTTCAGCAATTCGGGCGACATCTTCCGGGACAGTGATATTGTCCAACAGCACGATAAATTCATCACCACCCAAGCGCGCCACCATATCAGTATCGCGTAAACGATTGGTAATGCGGGTCGATACTTGTTGCAATAGTTCGTCGCCAGTTTGGTGGCCATAGTTATCATTGATGGCTTTAAATCGATCCAGATCAAGCATCATCACCGCCATTTGCGTGCCTTCGCGCTTACCGACTTGAATACTGTGTTTCATGCGTTCAAGCAATAATCTACGATTTGGCAAACCGGTGAGAGGATCAAAAAAAGCCAGTTGATGGATTTTGACTTCCGCCGCTTTACGATCTGAAATATCAATGCATGAGCCAATAAAACCTATAAATTCACCCTGATTGTTATACCGAGGCACGCCGTGATCCAGCAGCCAGCGATATTCGCCGTCTTTGCGCCGCAGCCGGTATTCCATAGTAAATTCTTGATGCGCTTCAAAGGCATTAATATAGGTGGCTAGGCATGGTTGAATATCGTCTTGATGGACATCGGCTAGCCAACCATTGCCTTTTTCTTGTGCCATGGTTCGGCCGGTAAAATTCAGCCACACTTGATTGAAATAGCTGCGGAGGTTATTGCGCCCCGTCATCCAAACTAGCGATGAGGTATTTTGCGCAAGGGTTCGAAAGTTATTTTTACTGTCGCGTAATGCCTCTTCTACTAATTTTTGCTGTTTTATATAGGTAGCTAAGGCAATTCCGGTAATTGATAGTGTTGTCGAAAAAAACCACAAATTTGTAAGATGGGTGTTAGCAAAATCTTGGCTTAAAAAGCCCAGACCCAATGATGAGCCGGCAAGCGCTTGTATAGAGACAATTGATAATACTGCGACCGTGCCATGAAGACCGAAACGTACAGCAGCCCAAGTAATAAAAAGAAACAGCCAATAATCATAAGTGATCGGAGCAAGTAGATTTTTAAACCAGTCCATGAAAATGATTTGTCCGGCGATAAAGGTCAGAGAAATCAAGATGGTAAATTCAATTAGTTTTACTGGTTTGAACCAATCAAAAGGGGGGGTTCGCCAGACTAAAATTAACGGCGTGACCAGAATAATGCCCAGCATGTCGCCCATCCACCAATCGCGAAATGCGCCCAAATAGGCACTGCTCGGTATGCCTCCCGCGGCTAGTAATAATGTTGCTCCTAATAATGCGGCAATAGCACTGCTAATAGCCCCTGCGATTCCCGTCAATCGATAAAAGTCTTTGAAAGAATTAATATCTTTAAAGTGCTGCCCTTTATAGGTCAACAACCAGGCGCCAGATAAGGATTCTAAAGCGCTTGCAAAAGGCAGGATAAATGTCAGTGCATGCGGGCTTTGATAAAGCACATTGATTACAGCAGCGCCAAAGTAAACACTCAGGGCGTATTTTCTTCCCCCCAGCAATATTGCAGCCAAACCAACGCCACTTGATGGATAAATGATATTGGCAAAATTAGCGCCAGCGAAACTGCTCACCAGTCGCCCTAAAATGATGTATATAAAAGTCACGACAAGCATTTTTGCAAGAACTGCCAAATGTTGTTTTTTTATGTTAATAATCATGCTAAGTGACTTGTTTTTATGAGGTTTGGCAAGTGTATAAGTAGGTATTTGACGCGTTATTTGTTACAAAACTTCAGCTTGAGTTGAGTCATTTTCGAGTTATTTTTAAGAGACGATTGATAAGGTCAGTGATTGGGGATTTTATCAATCTAATACACTGGCTTTTGTGCGCCGTCTCGCTATTCTAACCTGTTCAGCCCGTTTTGAGATTGCCAGTTCATTAACTGTGGCTGATATAATCCCACCAGCAATTCATTTTATTGGTGTTATCTCAGGAATACTGAGACAGATCAATATAAATAAATCCCTTTAAAGTAAACAAACAAACAAACAAATCAATTAGATGACTATAAAAACTCGCTTTGCCCCCAGTCCCACCGGTTATTTGCATGTAGGCGGTGCTCGTACAGCTTTGTTTTCCTGGCTTTATGCCCGTAAGCATGGCGGTAAGTTTATCTTGAGAATCGAAGATACTGATTTGGAGCGTTCTACCCAAGAATCTGTGGATGCGATTTTGGAAGGCATGACGTGGTTGGGCTTGGATTATGACGAAGGTCCGTTTTATCAAACGCATCATTTCGATCGTTATAAAGCAATTATTCAGCAGTTACTTGATCAAGGCGATGCTTACTACTGCTACTGCAGTAAAGATGAACTGGAACAGTTGCGTACTGAGCAAATGGCCAATAAAGAAAAACCCAGATACAACGGTAAATGTCGAGATTTGGTTGAGCCTAAAAAAGACCAAGAAGCGGTCATTCGTTTTAAAAACCCAGTTGATGGCGCGGTAACTATTCCTGATTTAATTAAGGGCGATATTGTTGTTGGCAATAAAGAGCTAGATGACTTGATTATCGCTAGAAGTGACGGCACGCCCACTTATAATTTAACAGTGGTGGTCGACGATATGGATATGCAAGTGACTCATGTGATTCGTGGCGACGACCATATCAACAATACGCCAAGGCAGATGAACATCCTTAAAGCTCTCGGTGCTGAGTTACCCAAATATGCGCATTTACCGATGATATTAGGTGCCGATGGCGCGCGTTTGTCCAAGCGTCACGGCGCGGTGAGTGTGATGCAATTTCGTGATGAGGGTTATTTACCCGAAGCGTTGCTGAATTATTTGGTACGACTGGGTTGGTCACATGGCGATCAGGAAATCTTTTCGATAGATGAAATGATTCAGCATTTTGAACTGGAGAATGTTAACGGCTCCGCATCGGCTTTCAACATGGAAAAGTTGTTATGGCTAAATCACCAGTACATCATGAACAGTGATCCAGCCCATGTTGCCAGACACTTGAGTTGGAATATGGGGCAGTTGGGTATTGATCCTACTGAAGGCCCCAGCTTGGTTGACGTCGTAAAGGCGCAGCGCGAACGTTGTAAAACGCTGGTTGAAATAGCTGCCGCCAGTGTGTATTTCTACAAAGAGTTTGAAACTTACGACGAAAAAGCCGCGAAAAAGAATTTTAATCCCGCTGCTGCTGAGGTATTAACGCAGCTCCACGATCTGTTTGCCGCCGTGCCCGAATGGGATGGACATGTTTTGCATGAACTGGTTGTTAATCTCGCGGAAACCTTGGAGTTGGGCTTAGGCAAAGTAGCGCAACCGTTGCGCGTTGCGGTCTGTGGCTCAGCCGTTTCGCCCGCGATTGATGTGACATTGTCGCTGTTAGGCAAAGACAAAACTTTAGCCAGGATAAATCGCGCTATCAAGCAAATAAAAGCTTCTGAATAGAATCGAATTATTGTGGGAGCGACGCCCACGTCGCGATTTAAAACGTGGGCGTCGCAGTTTAATTTCCCCGAATTTAGATCAAATCTCTTAGCCGGTACAGTAAATCCAATGCCTGCTTCGGGCTGAGATTATCCGGATTAGCGTCTTCAAGCATCACGACTGCCGGATGGCATTCTTTTGAGGCAAACAAATCCAGCTGATTAACGCCTGTCTCTTTTTGCTGGTCAATGTAAGCCTGGTCTTCCAGTTGGCGTAATTTAGCCTTGGCCTTGTCGATTACGGACCTCGGCACACCCGCTAATGACGCCACTTGCAAGCCGTAACTTTGATTGGCCGGGCCATCTTTTACGGCATGTAAAAAAATAATCCTGTCGCCGTGTTCCATCGCATCTAAATGAACGTTGTGAATGGTTTTTTGTTCATCTGCGAGCGTGGTCAACTCAAAATAATGCGTCGCAAACAATGTGAATGCCTTGGTTTCTTTGGCTAGAAAATCGGCGCAGGCCCAAGCCAGCGATAAACCGTCAAAAGTGCTGGTGCCGCGACCAATCTCGTCCATCAAAATCAGGCTTTTTGAAGTCGCGTTATGCAAGATATTGGCGGTTTCTGACATCTCCACCATGAAAGTTGACCGGCCGCTGGACAAATCATCGGAGGCGCCGATGCGGGTAAATATCTTGTCGATAGGCCCGCAACTTAAACTCTTGGCAGGCACATAACAGCCGATATGCGCAATCAACACAATCAATGCCGCCTGGCGCATGTAAGTTGATTTACCGCCCATGTTCGGGCCGGTAATCACTAGCATTCGGCGCTGGTTTGAAAATGTCAGGTCGTTAGCGACAAATGGAATATCGGAGACTTGTTCCACCACCAGGTGTCGCCCGCCTTCAATACTGATTCCGGGTTTATCAAGCAAGATAGGCTGCGATAAATTCAGTGTGTCGGCGCGTTCGGCAAAGTTGCTTAAGACATCCAATTCGGCCAGCGCCGCTGCACATCGTTGCAACTCGGGTAACGATGCCCCAATTAGATTGAGCAATTCTTCATACAAGGATTTTTCAAACGACAAGGATTTCTCGCGGGCGCTTAAGACCTTGTCTTCAAAGGCTTTTAATTCTTCGGTAATGTAACGCTCGACGCCTTTTAAGGTTTGTTTGCGAGTGTAATGCACCGGCACTTTTTCGGCATGCAGCCGGGAAATCTCGATGTAATAGCCATGTACCCGGTTGTAATTGACTTTCAGGTTAGTTAAGCCGGTAGCCGCTTTCTCCCGATTTTCCATATCAATCAGGAATTGGTCGGCGTTTTGGCTGAGATTGCGTAATTCATCCAGTTCGGGATGGTAGCCCGGGGCAATAACGCCGCCGTCACGGATTAAAACCGGTGGATTGTCGATAATGGCTTTTTGCAGCAAGGCCAGCATGTCCGGCTGTTCACCAATATTTTTGCGTAACAAACTCAGTTGTGGATTATCGCTGTCAATAAGGATGTGCTGTAAACCCGGCAACACTGCCAGCGTATTGCGCAGCACCAGCAAATCCCGTGGTCGTGCCGACTTTAGCGCAATGCGGGAGCTGATACGTTCAATATCGCCGACTTGTTTTAACTGAGTTTGCACTGCTTGGTACAGTCGGTCATTAAGCAAGCTGTCGATACAGGCATAGCGATTATTAAGGATCTTTCGGTCGCGCAACGGGCGGTTTATCCAGCGCCTTAGACACCGACTGCCCATCGCAGTTGAAGTTTTATCCAGCACGCCAAATAAGGTGTATTGCAGTTGTCCGGATGGATGAAAGTCCAACTCGAGATTGCGCCGACTAGCCGCGTCTAGCAAGATGCTGTCATCGCTGTTTTCGGTGCTGATGCCTTGAATATGGGGCAGGGCGCTTTGCTGAGTATCTTTGACATACTGTAATAATGCACCGGCGGCGGCAATGGCGACTGGCATGTTTTCACAACCGTAACCTTTTAGATCAAGGGTATTGAACTGCTTTAGTACCAATTGTCGCGCGCTTTCCGGCTCAAAATGCCAGGGTGGTCTTCGGCCCAAGCCGCTGCGTTGTTTTAATGCTTGGGGCAATAACCAATCTTCACTAAACAATAATTCAGCCGGATTAAGCCGAGCACATTCGCTGAGCAACTGATCTTCAGAATTTGATTGTTGCAACACAAAGCGGCCACTAGTTAAATCCAGGCTGGCGATGCCGTAAATCTTATCGACAGCACAAACTGCTACCAATAAGTTATCTTTTCGCTCTTCCAGTAGTGCCTCGTCAGTTACTGTGCCGGGCGTAACAATGCGCACTACTTTGCGGTCCACCGGACCTTTGCTGGTGGCTGGGTCTCCGATTTGCTCACAAATAGCGATTGATTGCCCATGCTTGAGTAGCTTGGCAAGATAGCCTTCCGCGGCGTGATACGGAATGCCTGCCATCGGAATTGGTACGCCGCCCGAGTGGCCGCGACTGGTCAGCGTAATATCTAACAAATGCGCCGCTTTTTTTGCATCATCAAAAAACAGCTCGTAAAAATCGCCCATGCGATAAAACAACAGCGTGTCCGGATGATCCGCCTTGATCCGTAAAAACTGCTTGATCATTGGCGTATGACCATCAAGCGCGGCAGTGGTATCGGCTGTTTTGTGTGTGTCGGTGTTTGTCGTCACTTACTAAGTGCTCCTTCAAGTATTTATGACGAGCATGATAACCATGCTAAGCCTTAAAAGCACCACGCGACTCTTGTCTAATTAGAAAACAGCAGATTGTTATTGATGAATACCAAAAAACTCACTGTGGCAGATTGGCTATTTCAGCCTCGTTACTCATTGTGTGAGGAGGTAGCGTTTTTTTGTCGATGTAGGTCGGGAAAAAATCCGGCGCCAAAACCACAGTTCTAAAATTCCGTCCGTTAGTAATGCGAGCTTACCGAACACCGGTAAGCCAATGACATAGAAAAGCAGAGCAGCTAGCAGAATAAATGCGGTTACGGCGTGATGTTTAATTTCGCGAATTTAACTCTTTGTCGGGTTTAGATTTTTAAAGCGGCAAACTTGCAGTCATCAAGAGTTGACTGCAAGTTTTAATTCGAATGAATAATGCCCGCGAACTACAGCTTACTTTTTAGCTTCAACTGCACCTAAACCAAATCCGCCGTTGTTTTCAGCACAAGTACGCTCATAGTGATCCAGTAGGACGTTTTTACCGGAATGTTTTGCGTGTTCCACTTCAAAATGCCAGCCGTTGGCGGCGTCTTTTTCCGTCCATTTACGAGCGGGAATAGTCACTGTAAACGGGCGAGTATAGACAGTGGGATCGGTCAGCACTGCTTCATAGTTGTAGCGGGTAGCGTCAGGAGAAAAGATGTATTTTTCTTGGATATGACCGTTTTCGCTGATGAACTCGCCGGTTCTGCCAAACAATGCTTTACCATTTTGGTTGCTGACATCGACTATCAATGTATTGCCTTCCCAATGGCCGCGTGAGTCGCCGTTCCATAATTTGATGTTATCCGGTAAGTGCGGTTTGCCATCCAAATGGATGATACGGGTTCCGGAATTGAAGAAGAAAACCACATAACCTGGATATTGCGCAATTTCGTAACCATGCCAGTACAAGGATTTTGGTATGCCTCCCGGCGCACATCTGGCTAGGGGTTCGACATATTGAGGCTTAACGGGGTTATGAAAATTTGCCTGGAATTCTTTTACTTTTTCTAACGCCCACGGTTGAAACGGGACTTGCCCATCCGCTGGATCGCTCACGCGACTGGGTGCGCGTTCATCGCGAGGAGGCAACGGGCGACGGCGAGGTGCCGGATCGCCAGGGATGCCGCCTTGCGGATCGGTAAAGTTGTTATGGTTGGCGATAGTGTTTGACCAATGCCCCTGCACATCCGGTTGTCCATCAGGTAGTCGCTTTCCGGCCCACTTTCCCGACGCGATTTGGGGTACGGTTTTTTCTTGCTCAATGCCTGGATTTGCCCTCGGTTGTGTGGGGGCAGGTTGTTGCTCTTGTCCGGTCTTTGCTGATTGTGCTTTGGTTGCTTCTGCCGCAGTTCCGACAATAGGGGCAATTGCGATCGCTCCTAGTATCAGGCTCAATGCGGCGAGTTGCCGATGACTCATTCTGTATTTCATATAATCCTCATATATTCTTTAAATATCCGAACCGTTGAGTAACTCAAAGTCAATTTTCATTGTTTATCAGGTTTGGGCGGATAGGCGTCGTCGTAATCCAGTGTGAAACGATAATCTTCAATCAGCTGAAAGTTCTTTTCGCGATGACGGTTCAAGATCACGCTGACCTCCCAAGGGCGGCTAAATACATTAGGGTCTTCGATGGTAGCTTTGTATTCAATGGTATTGGGATCGAGATATTTCCAGCGTTCGATAACATGTAGAGCATCACTGTGATAATTACCGGCACGGTCAAACCAGGTTTTGTCGTTGAAATGCCTGACATCCACAATCAGCGTGTCGCCATCCCAATGACCACGGGAATCACCTAACCACCAGTCCCAGGGATCTTCCGGATGTTCGGAGCCATTGGTATAAACAGTACGAACAGAGTGGCCGAATTGATGCACGATATTTAGATCGTTTGCACGTTGAAATATCTGAAACGGCTCAGGATAATAAATCCCGCGTGGCACACCTAAGGTCCAGCCTTTGGTTCTGGGATCATCCGTTTCCCTGGCTTCGAAATTCTTCTTCTTTTGTTCCAGTGCTTTAGGTAGATAAGGAATAACGTTGCCTTCTACGATACCTGGACCGGGCGGCGTATCCTTGCGGTTCGAATGGGGTTCCAGATCGTAGTCTGCGGCACTGGTAGTTTGCCAAATCCCCGAAAAATCGGGTTTGCCGTTGCTTAAACGTGGAAATTTAACTCCAGCTGCAGCGGCATTCAAAGACGCCAATGGCAATACCAAGACGCTGGCAACCAGTAACAATGTCATGCCAGTTTTGCTAAATCGTGGCTGTTTTTTAAGTTGGTGTTTCAAGAACATATCTCCTGATTTTTATTTTTAGATACCCACGCTATTACTGAGCGGCACCCGCTACGCCGCCGGCATTAGGAGCATCTTGCGCGCCGCCAGTTTGATAGCTACGACCATCAGATAGAGAAGTGGTGACTGCATAGCCGAAGCTCTTACCATTCTTTGCACGATAGCCTTTAATAGAGACCTCTGTACCTGCCGGCAGGCCTTTTTTAGTAAGGCCTTTTTGCTTTAAAGAAAACGGCGCGCCGAATTCGAATCCCCAATTGGTCGACGTGCCATCTGGTCCTTTTACATCCAGATACAGCCAGCTATGTGGGTTTACCAGCTCAAACTTGGTCACAACGCCTTTTACTTCGACAGGTTGGTCGGCATCAAATTCAGCTGAAAAGGCATGATGAGCATCAGCTGGTACAGCGCCTACCAAGCTGGTGAATAGCAGCACATTAGCTAAAGAGGTTTTCAAAAAGTGGCTAGACATGATATTTCTCCAAAATACGTAAAGATTAAATTGCAATTTATAAGATTCATTAATCAAGCACTTAATGTGCAGTAGCTGCTCCGGTAGCAAGACCACGATGATCCGATCAGGTTGATTAAGGATTCTCGGGTATTAGTGAAAGCAATATTGATGCCGCTCTAATATCCTTGGTTGTGGTACCAGAGGTTCTTAAGTAAGTGGCTGAATAAGAAAAGCTTTTGGAGAAAGGAATAATTATTATGTGGTAAATGAAAGTCTTTAATAACGATGTGACGTTTGTAACTGCTGTTTAATCAGCATGGCAGAAGCACAATCACAGTAGGGTTGTTGTTTTATGCACATCTTAATAGCGTCGCATCCTTCGCAAAAAATTGTGTCAAATACAGCGGTGGTTAGGTGTTATTTGTCTAGTCCGAAACAGTTAATTTTGATATTGTCCAAGTCGAACCCAAAAGCTAATCGATTATTTGAGGAAGTGAATGAAAAAATTATTGATCATCACAGTTGTTGCCATTTTGTATGTTGGCACGATTGCTAATGGCAGTTATGCAGTGGGCGAGGCGGTTGCAGTTAGCCAAGACAGTGAGCAATTATTGGCTGAAGCTTATAAGACGCAGCGTAGTGATTTTCAAGTTCAGGGCACGGCTTCGATCGTCAAACTGCTTGCCGACGATAACAACGGCAGCCGACATCAGCGATTTCTTGTTCGACTTAATTCAGGGCAGACTTTGCTAATCGCGCACAACACAAGCCTTGCTGCACGAATTGACGATCTTAAAGAAGGAGATAGCGTCGAGTTTTATGGTGAATATGAGTGGAATAATAAAGGTGGCGTTATCCATTGGACGCACCGCGACCCCAAAGGTCACCATGTTTCAGGTTGGATTAAACATTCTGGTCGAATTTATCAGTGATTGAGCTGTAAGAGTTTAAAGCTATGCAGAAAGGCATCGTAAAGCAATGGATTGACGACAAGGGATTTGGTTTTATCCAAATTGGAAACGACGATGAACACGTTTTTTTGCATATTTCTGCACTGCAAAGATCAGCGCGAAGACCAATAGTTGGCGACATTATTTATTGTAGTGTTGAGGTGGACATAAATGGACGTAAAAAAGCTACCAACGCAAGCATCGAAGGAGTAATGAGTGTGTTTGTAGAAACGCCGGTTACGCCTCTAAAAATAAGCAACAAACAAAAGGCACCATCAAGAGATTATGCTTACCGTTCGCGATCTCGCATATCAACTAAAAGTAAGAACAGTGGAGTTCTTTCAAAAGTTCTAATGATTATGATGGTGTTTTCTGTTGTATTTTTTACGCATAAATACAAGACGGATAATCATTTTCCGGAAGTGTCGTTGCAGTCTTTTATGGCTTCAGAATCCGAGTCAAAGGTTGAAAACCTAGTTATAAATGATCGTTTTCAATGCTCCGGCAAAACTAGATGTGCGCAGATGACATCATGTGAAGAAGCTATGTTTTACCTGAAAAACTGCCCAGGCAGCGTGACAGACGGGGATGGCGATGGTCTTCCATGCGAAGATCAGTGGTGTGGGCATTGAAACACCCACACTTCCCCATGGATTTGTAATAACAGTCTCTATATTTCAAGGAAATCCAGATGAACCAAACGTTAAACAATAATTACGGAAAAAAACTGCGCGGCGTCAATCTGGGTGGTTGGTTGGTGCTGGAAAAATGGATGACACCGAGTGTTTTTGAAGGCTTACAAGCTGCCGATGAAACCACTTACTGCGTTGAACTAGGTGATCGTGCCGATGAAATACTTAAGCAACATTGGAATACCTTTATTACCCGCGATGACTTTGCCTGGTTGGCGCAGCGGGGCATTAATGCGGTGCGAATTCCTGTGGGACATTGGATATTTGGGCCGGGTTATCCTTATCACAGAACTTATGGCGATAATTCTGAGCCTTTTGTAGTGGGTGGTATTGAGGTGCTGGATCGTGCTTTTGATTGGGCTGAGGAGGTTGGTTTAGCGATAGTGTTGGATTTACACGCCGCACCTGGATGTCAAAACGGCTTTGACAACGGCGGCATTCAAGACGTGTGCGAATGGCACACTCAGCCTGAATACATTAATTTTTCATTGCTTGTGCTAGAGCGTTTAGCTCAGCGCTATCAACAACATCCTGCTTTGCATGCCATCGAAGTGCTCAATGAGCCGCGCTGGGATATACCCACGGATGTACTTAAAGACTTTTACTTTAATGCTTATCAGCGCATTCGCCTGTATTGCCAGCCTGAAGATGTGGCGGTGGTATTTCATGATGGCTTTAGGTCATTTCATGAGTTCAAAGGCTTTATCAGTCAGCCGGAATTTAGCAATGTGGTGTTTGATATTCATCGTTATCAATGTTTTGTGCGCGAGGATATTGATACCGACATATACGGGCACATCCACAAAGCGGCAATTGATTGGAAAAACGAAGCAGATGAAATCATCAATGAGTTGGGCCAGCCTGTCTATTTAGCCGAATGGAGTTTGGGGCTTGATTTGAAGATAGTATCGCTGTGGGCCGAAGGGCCGTTTAATCACGCATTAGAAAATATGGATGATTTCCAAATGGATGTTGCCTATCGCGGTTATGCGGCTGCGCAGTTGCTTACCTTTGAGAAGTATTTGGGCTGGTTTTTTTGGAGTTACAAAACAGAAACCGCACCCGCTTGGTGTTTTCGTGACTGTGTTGAGAAGGGCTGGTTACCTGATCGATTTGCTTGATGATTTCAGCTTGGTCGATGATTTTGTGAACTACACTACACTTATTAAATTTAATATTTCCCTCTAAAGAGAACAGCCATGACAACTCCCAACAGTGCTAATACGTCGTTGACGACGGAAGAAGTCCATTTATTGAATGCCTATTGGAGTGCCTGTAATTACTTGGCAGCCGGCATGATTTATTTACAAGATAATCCTCTGCTAAAAGAACCACTTAAACCTGAACATATTAAAAATCGCTTGCTAGGTCATTGGGGTTCCAGTCCCGGTTTAAGTTTCATGTATGTGCATTTGAATCGGCTGATTAACAAATATGATCTCAATGCTTTATTTATGGCCGGTCCAGGTCATGGTGCGCCAGGTTTATTGGGGCCAATTTATCTGGAAGGCACTTATGCAGAGGTTTACCCCAACAAAGGCGAAGATGAAGAAGGCTTGTTGCAATTCTTCAAGGAATTTTCATTTCCAGGCGGTATTGGCAGTCATTGTACACCGGAGATGCCTGGCTCCATCCATGAAGGCGGTGAGCTGGGTTACAGTATTTCCCACGCTTATGGTGCCGCGTTTGATAATCCAGACTTAATTGTGGCTGTGGCCGTAGGTGATGGCGAGTCAGAAACAGGTCCACTGGCTACATCTTGGCATAGCAATAAATTTCTCAACCCGATTCGTGATGGTGCGGTGTTGCCGATACTCCATCTTAACGGTTATAAAATTAACAACCCGACCATACTGTCGCGGGTTTCTCACGAGGAGCTGGAGCAGCTGTTTCAAGGTTATGGATATACGCCTTACTTTGTTGAAGGCAGTGACCCGGAAACTATGCATCAACTGATGGCAAGCACGCTGGAAACCTGTGTGCTCGAGATTCGCCGAATTCAAGAACACGCACGCAGCACGGGTGATTCAACAAGACCGCGTTGGCCGATGATCGTTTTGCGCAGTCCCAAAGGCTGGACCGGACCAAAAGAAGTCGATGGTCACAAAGTGGAAGGTTTTTGGCGTTCACATCAAGTGCCATTGAGTAGCGTCAAAGAAAACCCTCAGCATCTTAAACAGTTGGAAGACTGGTTACGCAGCTATAAGCCTGAGCAATTGTTTGATGCCAATGGCACGTTGATCCCAGCCCTGAAAGCCTTAGCGCCCAAAGGCAATCGCCGCATGAGTGCAAACGCCCATACCAACGGTGGCTTGCTGCGTAAAGCATTACGCATGCCTGATTTTCGCGACTATGCGCTTGCATTGGAAAAACCCGGCAACGTTTCTGCTGAAAACACCCGACCTCTGGGTAAGTTTTTACGAGACATCATGAGAGAAAACATGACTAACTTCCGCGTGTTTGGGCCAGATGAAAATAGCTCGAACAAACTGGATGATGTGTACGCCGTCAGCAAAAAAACCTGGCTGGCTGATCGTTTTCCGGAAGATACCGATGGTGGCGAGTTATCTGCCGATGGTCGCGTCATGGAAATGTTGTCTGAACATACTTTGGAAGGTTGGCTGGAAGGCTATTTGTTAACGGGGCGTCACGGCTTTTTTTCCACCTATGAAGCGTTTGTGCACGTGATTGACTCGATGTTCAATCAACATGCCAAATGGTTGGCGATGGCTAAAGCTGTATCCTGGCGCGCGCCTGTTTCCTCACTCAACTTGCTGATTACCTCAACCGTTTGGCGCCAAGATCACAACGGTTTTACTCATCAAGACCCCGGCTTTTTGGATCTGGTCGTCAACAAAAGCTCCGAGGTGACACGGATCTATCTACCGCCCGACGTCAATTGCTTACTGTCGGTTGCTAATCATTGTTTGAATAGCACCAATTACATCAACGTGATTGTCTGCGACAAACAAAAGCATCTCCAATACCTGGATATGGATGCAGCGATCAAGCATTGCACCAAAGGCATCGGTATTTGGGAATGGGCCAGCAGTGATGGTAACGCCGAGCCTGACTTAGTAATGGCAAGTGCCGGGGATATTCCGACTAAAGAAGCATTAGCCGCCACCGCCTTGCTGCGTGAATTTTTTCCGGACATTAAAATTCGGTTTATTAACGTCGTGGATTTGTACAAATTGGCACCGACCAGCGAGCATCCGCATGGCTTGTCAGATCGTGATTTTGATAGTCTGTTTACTTTGAATAAACCGATCATTTTCAATTTCCACGGTTATCCATGGCTGATTCACCGCCTGGCTTATCGTCGTAATAATCATAAAAACCTGCATGTGCGCGGCTACAAAGAAAAAGGCAGCATCAACACGCCACTGGAACTGGCCATTCAAAATGAAATCGACCGTTTCAGTCTGGCCATTGACGCTATTGATCGTATTCCAGCCCTGCAAATTTCAGGTGCGCATGTAAAACAAAAACTGCGTGATCGTCAGATTGAATGTCGGGCATATGCCTATGAGCATGGTACTGACAGACCGGAAGAAGATCATTGGCAATGGCCGGGTTCAGTTTAGACCAACCGACTAAGCATCATGAGTGCCTGCCTGCTGGTCATTAATGCCGGTTCATCCAGCATCAAATTTACGCTGTATGGCTTGGTTGAAAATCATCATCTTGTTGTTGAATTAAACGGGCAAGTGGCGGGCATAGGCGATCAAGGGCAATTTACCGCCTCTGACGCTGCTGGCGACAGCCTAGTTGTCCAGCAGCTGCCGCCCCACTCAGCAGATAAACACAGTCAGGCCTTTGAGGTTATTTATCAGTGGTTGTTAGGTTATTTACAGGGCCGGACGTTGGTAGCAGTGGGGCATCGAATTGTCCATGGCGGGCAGCTTTATGCAGCCCCCGTGTTAATCGACGATCGAGTATTTAAGCATCTTGAAGCCCTAATCCCGCTGGCTCCACTGCATCAGCCACACAATCTTGCCCCTATTCGTGAATTACAAAAGATTTCCCCGACCTTGCCGCAAATCGCCTGTTTTGATACGGCTTTCCATTTTACGCAACCAGAAGTTGCTCATCGTCTTGCTTTACCGAGAAAGTTCACTGAGGCCGGTCTGCGGCGTTATGGTTTTCATGGGCTATCGTATGAATATATTGCCAATTTGCTCCCGCAATTAAAGCTTGCTGGTGCGCGCGTTATTGTTGCGCATCTTGGCAGTGGTGCCAGTCTTTGCGCGTTAAAAGATGGCCGAAGTGTGGCGACGAGCATGGGTTTTTCACCATTAGATGGTTTGGTGATGGGCACACGCTGTGGCAGCCTTGATCCGGGTGTATTGTTGTATTTGATGGATCATTACCAAATGGATGCCCGAGCGCTGGAGAAATTGCTGTATTTTCAATCGGGATTGCTGGGGATTTCCGGTATTTCTTCCGATATGACTAGCTTGTTAGCCAGTTCAGATCCGCATGCCTGTGAAGCCGTTGAATCATTCGTGTATCGAGTAACACGCGAACTGGGTTCATTGGCCGCCGCGCTAGGTGGACTGGATGCGCTGATATTTACCGGCGGTATCGGTGAACATTCTGTAATTATTCGCCAGCGTATTTGTCAGCAAGCCGCTTGGTTAGGCGTCGGTCTCGATGACAACGCCAACCAACAACAAGAACCGCGATTTTGCATTTCAAAAGCAGCTTCTACAGTTGCTACATGGGTGGTACAAACCGATGAGAATCTGATGATTGCTCGTCATACCTTGAAATTACTCATTAGCAAATAGACACCTGAATTATCAGTAGATTTTGATTAAACCTGTATAGGTTATTTGTATCAAAAGTAAGGCTTTTATTGTAATTTTATAAGCAAATGCTAATATTCTGCTTTTCAAGCATTTTTGATGATGCTTATTTCAAATGGTTCGCAAGTCAGAACGTTTTTTTGAGGAGAAAAGTATGATTACAGACGGAGTAGTGGAATTATCACGCTGGCAATTTGCGGTAACGTCTTTGTATCACTTTTTGTTTGTGCCATTGACGTTGGGGTTGTCGTTTTTGCTGGCGATTATGGAATCAACCTACGTCATGACCGGCCGGGAGATTTACAAAGACATGACCCAGTTTTGGGGCAAGTTATTTGGGATCAATTTTGCACTGGGGGTAGCGACTGGGCTGACGATGGAATTTCAGTTTGGTATGAACTGGTCATACTTTTCTCAGTATGTCGGTGATATTTTTGGGGCGCCGCTGGCGATTGAAGGCTTAATGGCTTTTTTTTTGGAGTCTACCTTTGTCGGCCTGTTTTTCTTTGGCTGGGACAAATTAGGTAAAGGTCAGCATCTGGTAGTTACTTGGCTGGTGGCTTTGGGCACCAATTTGTCCGCATTGTGGATTTTGGTTGCCAATGGTTGGATGCAGAATCCGGTAGGTTCGGAATTCAACTATGAAACTATGCGTATGGAAATCACCAGCTTTGCTGATCTGATATTCAATCCGGCGGCGCAGGTCAAGTTTGTGCATACCGTAGCCGCAGGTTACACCACTGCGTCGGCGTTTGTATTGGGTATCAGCGCGTATTACATGCTTAAAGGCCGTGATGCCGCATTTGCACAACGGTCGTACACCATCGCGGCGGGCTTTGGTCTGGCGGCGGTATTGTCAGTTATTGTCCTGGGTGATGAGAGCGGCTACACTGATGGTGAGGTGCAAAAAGCGAAACTAGCAGCTATAGAGGCAGAATGGCATACCGAAGAGCCGCCAGCGGCATTTACCGTCATTGGCATACCTGATCAAGAAACGATGGAAACGCACTACGCGATTAAAATACCTTGGGTTCTTGGGCTGATTGGTACTCGATCAATTGACGAACCGATTACCGGGCTGTCAGAGATTTTGGTAAAAAATCGGTTGCGGGTGCGTGAGGGTATAAATGCTTACAAATTGTTACAGTTGTTAAGAGACGGTGATAAAAGTACTCAAACACGTGCTCAGTTTGAACACTACAGAAAGGACTTAGGTTATGGGTTATTACTTAAGCGTTATACCGACAATATAGCCGATGCCACTGATCAACAAATCGAGCAAGCTGCCCAGTACTCAATGCCGCGGGTATTACCGTTGTTTTGGACATTTAGAGTTATGGTCATCTGTGGTTTTATCAGCTTAGCCGTATTCGGCTTGGCGTTTGTTGCCAGTTCAATTCGTAAATGCAGGCAGACATGGCTGTTACGTTTAAGTCTGTACACCATTCCCTTGCCTTGGATTGCCTGTGAAATGGGCTGGTTTGTGGCAGAAGTAGGGAGGCAGCCTTGGACAATTGCCGAGATTTTACCTACCTTTTTAAGTGCCTCGTCTTTATCTGAGATGGATTTATATATCAGTCTGGCCGGTTATGTTGGCTTGTATACGGTGTTCTTGATCATAGAAATGTTTCTTATGCTCAAGTTCATTAAATTGGGCCCCAGCAGTTTGCATAAAGGCCGCTATCACTTTGAAATCGCAGAAGGAGCAGTACGATGACATTCGATTACGAAACTATGCGTTTTATCTGGTGGGCGTTTTTAGGCGCGTTGCTGATCGGCTTCGCGATTACTGGCGGTGCTGATTTAGGAGTAGGCGCGCTATTACCTTTCTTGGGCAAAAACGATACCGAACGCCGGGTAATTATTAACTCAGTCGGTCCTACTTGGGAAGGTAATCAAGTATGGTTTGTCACTGCTGGCGGTGCATTGTTTGCCGCTTGGCCAATGGCGTATGCAGTGGCTTTTTCTGGGTTTTATTTAGCGTTATTTTTGACGTTATCAGCCTTATGGCTACGTCCAATTGGTTTTGATTACCGCAGCAAATTGGCTAATCCTATATGGCGCAATAGCTGGGATTGGGCATTATTTGTTGGTGGTTTTGTACCCTCGTTAATTTTCGGTGTGGCGTTCGGCAATTTGTTAATTGGAGTGCCATTTCAGCTCGATACTGACATGCGCATTTTTTATCAAGGTAGCTTTTGGCAACTGCTCTCGCCTTTTGCTTTGCTGGCTGGAGTTGTTAGTTTGTCTATGTTACTTACGCACGGTGCTGTTTATTTACAGATGAAATCGATTGATGTCATCAATGAGCGCAGTAAAAAAACGGTGATTTTATTTACCGTATTGACGCTAGTCGCTTTTGCATTAGCGGGTGTTTGGGTGGCCAATATTGACGGTTATCATGTCGCGACTGAAGTTCTACATGACGGGCCATCAAATCCACTTTTGAAGTTTGTGCATAAAGAAACCGGACTTTGGCTAGACAATTACCGCCTTTACCCTTTGTTATGGGGGATTCCGGGCTTGGCTTTCGTGACTGGATTTGCCACGTTATTGTTATCAAAATTTGATCGTCCCGGCTTAGCTTTTATCAGCAGTTCTGTGACTATTGCGGCAATTATATTGACCGCCGGCATTGCTATGTTTCCTTTTCTTATCCCCTCTAGCTTATCTCTTAATAGTTCTCTAACGGTGTGGGATGCAAGTTCAAGTCTCACCACTTTAAAGATCATGTTTTGGGTGACGGTAATATTTTTGCCGATAGTTATTGTCTATACCAGCTGGGTATTCCGCGTACTGCGCGGCAAAATCACCGTTGAACATATTGTTGCTAACGATCATACAGCGTATTAGGAGGCTGCTATGTGGTATTTCACCTGGATATTAGGATTATTACTTGCCTGTTCATTGGGGATTATTAATGTACTTAGATTGGAAGCGCAGGAAGCTTGGGATAAGGAGCATATCCCGGTTGATGCATTAACGCAGCTGATAACACGTGACGCCATGCTGGTCAGATTAAGAGAAAAAATTGAAAATACCCGGCGTAGCGGGTTTCCGTTTTCTCTGGTTTTTATCAGTCTAACTGAGTTTAAGAATAAGCATAATCTAAGTCCTCATGAGATGGATTCGACATTACGCAGTGTGGTCGATTGTCTTAAGGAAGATATTCGTAATGGTCTTGATATTGCCGCACGTATGGATGAGCAAGATTTTGTAATTGCCATGCCTGGTGCGCCCTTGCACAGAGCTGAACAGGTCGCCTTAAAAGTTAAAAATGATATTTTTGCAAAAGTAAGAGCGCCTATTGATTTAGCAGTTGAGATCAATGTTGGCGTGGCGGAATATTCCGAGCATGCGGTTGAATTTGGTCAGGAAATTGAAACGATTGAGCATGAGGTAAACGAGCTGCTTCGAATTGCCATGGCAAAAAGCTCAAATTAGTCCAGGACTGCCATAAAAAAACCGGCTTATGCCGGTTTTTTTATGGCAGTTGGTAACTATTAGCGGATAACTATAAATTCTTATCTGCTTGGGCTCGGCTATAATCGGCGTATTCTTTTATATAGATAGAGTACGCAAATGCCTGTAGATATTTTGATCGTCATTCTTGCAACTGCTGTAGTGCAATCCATTTTCGGCGTTGGGGTGTTGTTGTTTGGCACGCCGCTGATGCTGTTATTGGGTTATGGCTTTGTCGATGCACTGTCGGTATTACTGCCGGTGTCTCTGGCTATTAGCTGTTTGCAGCTATTAAAACATCACCAACATATAGATCATGCGTTGTATAAAAATGTGTTGATTTATAGTGTGCCTTTGATCATGGCGTTTTTATTTTTAGTGACCAGCGTCAAAATCAATATCGGTTTGATAATCGGATTTTTGCTGGTGTTTGTGGCAGTGAAGAGTTTTTCGGTAACGATAGAAAATGCTCTGCAATGGGTAGTGAGATACGAGCGAGTGTATTTAGCAATTACCGGCCTGGTACACGGGATGAGTAATTTGGGCGGGTCGTTGCTGACGGTGCTGATCTACAGCAAAAAATATCCCAAAGATCAAACCCGCGCGACCGCAGCCGCTTGTTACGCCACCTTTGCTTTTTGTCAGCTACTGACTTTGTACTTTATCGGTAGTGAATTCCAAATACCTTACAGCGAAAGAATCAGTTTGGTACAGGTGGGAATAGTGATGTATTTATTCACCGAAAAAGTGCTGTACAACAGAATTGATAATGAAAAATACGCTAAGTTGTTCACCGTATTTTTGTTTGTAGCGGGTGTGACTTTAATCCTTAAGTCTTTGTAATCATGGAGAAACCAGTGAAAGAATTGCTTAAAAAACCATTTAATTATTTTTTGATCGGTGTATTAGCGGTAATTCCAGTTGTTATCGTTCTACAAATCATGATTTTTGTTAGGGATAGGGTTTCTGATTTGTTTCAACTGGTTTACGGCTATTCGGATAATTATCTGTATACAGTATTGTTTTTTACAGTCAGTATTTTAATTTTGATTTATATCGGTCATAAAATTGCTCAGGAAGGACGCTCCTGGGTGATTGCAATTATTGACTCTGTGATTGAAAGAATTCCTTTTCTTAACACTATCTACCGGGTGCTGAAAAAAGTGATCAACATGTTCTCATCTCACGATAAGGCTATTTCGAAGGAAGTCGTGTATGTGGAATATCCCAAAGAAGGCGTGTGGGTACCAGCTTATGTGACTAACAAGCATGGCGATAAATATGTTTTGTTTGTGCCTACCTCACCCAATCCGACCTCTGGATTTACTGTGATAGTCGATAAATCTAAAGTGATACTGTCAACGATGAATATTGAAGAAGCCAGCAGCTTTATTGTCAGCATCGGTGTGGATTTTGATAAAGCCGAAGAAGTTACTCGTTTACCGCTGTAAGTTGACTATTGTTGATATGGTGTAATTTATGAATAACCAATTTAAATCAGCGGTTGCTTGTTTGTTTTTATTGTTAGCCGCCTGTAATGACAATGCTGAGCCCATAAAACCAGCCGATAAACAAGTATTTAAAACACAAACCGAGGCATTGGAAAAAGCCAAGCAAGTTGAACAGGTGCTGTTAGATGGTGCCAAACAACAACGCGAAAATATCAACGCTCAAACCCAATAATCTGAATTTAACTATGGTCAAAATTCTCGCATTTTCCGGTAGCGCCCGGACCGATTCATTTAATCAAAAGCTGGTAAAAATTGCTGCACTTGGTGCCGAGCAGGCTGGCGCGCAAGTCACTATTATCAGTTTGGCAGATTTTCCTATGCCTATTTTCAATCAAGATTATGAAGCCGCAGAAGGTATTCCTAAAGTGGCCCAGCAATTTAAGCAGCTGTTGATTGAGCATGATGGTTTTTTAATTGCTTCGCCTGAATACAATAGTGCATTCAGTCCGTTACTGAAAAATGCCATTGACTGGGCCAGCCGCAGAGCGGGCGATGAGTTACCTTTATTGGCGTATCGAGGTAAAACTGCGGCGATTATGTCTGCGTCACCGGGTGCTTTGGGTGGTCTGCGAGGTCTGGTTTTTTTAAGATTGCTGCTAAGTAATATCGGTGTTACGGTGCTACCTGAACAGCATGCCTTGTCTCAAGCAGGTCAGGCGTTTGACGCAGATGATGGTTTGCTTGATCAGTCGACCAGAAACACAGTGATGAATTTGGGATCTGTGCTGGCAAAGACGATAATAAAGCTTAAGCAATAAACTTTCTGGACTTGCTTTTAACCCTGCTTAAAGCAAATTTAAGCAGGGTTTTTTACTAAGCGATACTAACCAATTACTCGATTACTTGGAGAGAGTTTCTAATGACAGACAATGATCAATCAGACAACGCATCCCTACGAATAAAAGCTCCCGATGAATTAACACCGGAACAATTTAGTATTTGTCGTTTAAAAAGCACTGAACCGCCATTTACAGGCAAATACGTCGATTGTAAAACCGCTGGCATTTATCGATGCGTATGCTGTGGCAATGCCCTGTTTGATTCGAAAACTAAATATGATTCTGGCTCCGGCTGGCCTAGTTTTTGGCAGGTATTGTCTGAAAATAGCGTCGCCGAACACGCTGATACCACTCATGGCATGCGCCGCGTGGAAGTGACTTGCAAAGCCTGCGATGCACATTTGGGTCATGTGTTTACAGATGGTCCCGCACCGACAGGCTTACGTTACTGTATTAATTCCGCGGCGTTGCATTTACAGGAAAAGGTATGAGCGCAAGACGTCAAGTAGAGCAGTTATTAAAGTTTATTGATGCCAGTCCCAGTCCATGGCACGCGGTTGCTAGTGTAGAAACGCAGCTACTGTCTTTTCAGTTTGTTAAGTTAGATGAAGCTGACAAGTGGCCATTAAAGCCGGGAGGACGCTATTACGTTGTACGCGATTATTCTTCCATTATCGCTTTTGTTATGGGTCAAAAACCATTACTTGAAACAGGTTTTAAGATCATCGGAGCGCACACTGATTCGCCTGGCTTAAGAGTAAAACCGCAACCAGTTACTGGTATAGATGGTTTATTACGATTGGGTGTTGAGGTTTACGGTGGCCCGATTTTGGCGACCTTTACAGATCGAGATTTAAGTTTAGCCGGGCGAGTGGTTTATAAAAATAACCAAGGCCACATAGATAGTCAGTTAATTAAATTTGATCGACCTTTATTGCGGTTACCTAATTTAGCGATACATATGAATCGTACTGTGAATGAAGAGGGGTTAAAACTTCATAAGCAGTTCGAATTGCCGTTAATTCTCTCGCAATTGTCGGAACAGCAATTGCCTCAGGATTACTTTTTGGCTCTTTTACAGCAGCAGGTAGGTGTTGAGGCAACGCGATTATTAACGTGGGAGCTTAATGTTTACGACACTCAAAAGGGTGCTTTATGGGGCGCAGAGCAGGAGTTTTATGCCGACAGTCAGTTAGATAATCTGGCTTCCTGCCATGCCGCTTTGCAAGCATTAATCGACGATTCAGTTCTGAATGCAGAAGCTACTCTAGTCTGTGGACTGTTTGATCATGAAGAAATAGGCAGTGAGAGCAATAAAGGCGCAGATGGCAGCTTTTTGCCAGATGTCCTGCAACGCATTGCCTGGTCACAGCAAATTCAAGGCGAAGATTTAATTAGGTCATACGCAAAAAGCTTTATGATTAGTGCCGATATGGCGCACGCCTATCAACCCAATTTCCCCAATGCCTATGATCCTGAGCATAAGATAATGGTCAATGAAGGACCGGTAATCAAAATTAATGTTAATCAACGCTACAGTTCTGAAAGCGTATCTGCCGCTCAATTTGCTGGTTGGTGTGAGCAGGCGGGAGTGCCTTATCAAACCTATTCTCATCGATGTGATTTAGCATGCGGCAGTACTATTGGACCAATGGTCTCGGCTCGATTGGGGATTCGCTCGGTAGATGTTGGTAGTCCACTTTGGGCAATGCATAGCATCAGGGAATGTGCGGGTGTATCTGACCATGATTATCTGATAAAGGTGTTAAAAACGTTTTTAGTTAACTAGTATTAAAGCAATTGTTGACTAAGCTTAAACGTTTTGACTACTGACCATAGAGAATGGTGAAAAACCAAGCACTTCGATGGTTCGCCAAGCCCCATTACAGGGTGCGAACAGTGCCTTGTATAGTTTCAGATTCGGTTCCAGATTCCCTGTATTTTTTTGTTTCGCGTTGATAACTGGGTAATACCAAATAATAAAATGAATTTTATCCACACGACATTGTTGCTGATTTGCTTTAGCATCTGCCTGCCGGTGGGCTTGGCTGTGGCTGATGAAGACAATGCCGAATTTAAAGTCAAAGCAGGTTATTTATACAATTTTACGAAATTTGTAACTTGGCCAAAAGACGACTCAACGACCTTTAATATTTGTATTTTGGGTATCGATCCCTTCGGTGAGTTGATAGATCCCATCGAAAAAAGGACAGCACTTAATTTGCCTATTAAGCTGTTCAGAATTAACACGATCAGTAATACACAACGTTGTCATATCGTTTATATAGGTTCAGGCACCAGGGAACAAGTTGTCCAAAAGGGCGCGTTGATTATTCGCGATATGGGTAAAACCTTGTCGGTGGGTGAGGGCGAGGCCTTTACAGAAGGCTTAGGCATGATTGGTTTTGTTAGCAGGGAGGGCAGAATAAAGCTCCAAGTGAATCTAAAAAACCTACAACAAAGTGGCTTGGCAGTCAGTGCTAAGTTGCTTGAAGTTGCTGAAATTGTAGGAGGTAACGGTCATGATTAAGTTGATTCGTAACCTGCCAATCAATCGTAAGTTGTTATTAATACTGCTTTTTTCTAGTGTGACCTCGTTATTATTTGCTGGTGTGCTTTTGGTTGTGTTGGAAATTTCAGAATTTCAACGTGCTACCAGCGAGGATCTTTCCGCTTTTGCTAAAATTGTTGGCAATAGAAGTAGCGCAGCTTTACTGTTTGAAGATAAAAAAGTAGCTCAAGAAAACCTTGCTGTGCTACATACCTTGCCAGCAGTTCAAGTATCTTGTCTTTATGATGCTCATAATGTTGTCTTTGCTGAGTTACATAAGGATCAACAACCGTCCTGGAATTGCCCCGCGTTAATCAAAGCAGAAAAGACTCGTTTTGAATTTGGGCATCTCGCTGTTATTCAACCAATAATTGAAGATGGTAGCGAAATAGGCACTGTTTATATTCACGCAGATTTAAGCGCCGGTTACTGGCAAAAAATTCAATTTACCGGATTGATATTTTTGGTGTTAATTGGTGTATCGATACTCACATTCTTTTTGTCGACACCGCTACTTAAATTAATTTCTGCACCGATAAAAAAACTGGTAAGTACTGTTAAACAGATTAGTGAGACTCAGGATTTCTCTTTACGCGCCGTTAAAGTAAATAATGATGAAACAGGAGTTCTGGTTGATGCATTCAATGCATTGATTGCAACAGTAAACAACCAAAATAAAGCGTTAACCCGGGCAAAAAACCGTTATTTGGCGCTTTATGATGATAATCCAACCATGATTTTTAACCTAAATGAGTTTGGGGTGATTTTGTCAGTAAATCGTACCGGCGCTAAACATTTAGGTTCGGCTGTTAAGGATTTACAAGGTTGTTCAATCTTCGATTTTGTCCATATTGAAGACATGTCCGGCGTGCATCAACTACTAGAAGATTGCATGTTCCGTTCGATGCAAGCGCATAAACAAGATTTTAGACAGATTCGTCATAACGGGCAGGTTATTTGGGTTAGAGCAACGGGTAAGAAAATTACCGATGATGTCGGGCAAATAAGCTATTTGTTGGTATGCGAAGATATTACTGAAGCGCGCCTACTCAGTGAAAAAATTGCCTATCAGGCCAGTCATGATTCCTTAACTGGTCTCGCCAATCGTAGTCAGTTTGATAACTACATTAAGCAGTCTGTGGCTTCGGCACATGCCGATAATTTACATCATGTGTTGTGCTATTTAGACTTGGATCAGTTTAAGGTTGTAAATGATACTTGCGGTCACTTGGCAGGGGATGAATTACTTAGACAGCTTGGCGATCTGCTTAAAAGAAATATTCGCAGGCATGATTTTGTTGCCCGCTTGGGTGGCGATGAGTTCGGTATTTTGATGCATGATTGCTTATTAAGTGAGGCATTTGTCGCCTGCGAAAAACTGCGCGATATGGTTAGAGACTTCCATTTCGCGTGGGAAGATAGAAGTTTCACCATAGGTGTCAGTATCGGAATTTCTGCAATAACCGGCACCAGCAGTAGTGCTGTTGATCTACTCAAAGAAGCCGATGCTGCCTGTTATGCCGCCAAAGACAAAGGCCGCAATAGAGTGCATGTTTACCGTCCTGACGATGAAGAATTAGCTATGCGTCAGGGTGAAATGCAATGGGTAGAAAGAATTCAACAAGGTTTGGCACAGAATCGTTTTTGTTTGTATGGACAACCTATTGTTGCAATCGGCCATGAGGAAGAAGGCTTACATTTTGAAACCTTGGTGCGTTACCAAGATGAAAATGGTCGAATAATTCCACCGGGCGCATTTTTACCAGCTGCCGAGCGATATAACCTAGCATCAGAACTTGATCGTTGGGTTGTTAGCCATTTATTTGCTTGGATGGCACAAAAAGAAGGCTTTCTTCAGCAACTCTCGGTTTGCTCGGTGAATTTGTCAGGTGTATCAATGTCAGATGAGACCATGCTGGCGTTTATCTCAGAACAATTTAATATTTGGGGGATTCCCGCCCATAAAATTTGTTTTGAGGTAACAGAAACAGCTGCTATTGCCAATTTATCTTATGCCACCAATTTTATTCATCAATTACGTGACAAAGGCTGTTCGTTCTCACTGGATGATTTCGGTAGCGGCTTATCATCCTTTGCTTATTTGAAAAACTTGCCAGTCGATTATCTGAAAATTGATGGCCTATTCGTTAAAGACATACTTGATGACAAAGTTGATTTGGCAATGGTCAAGTCAATTAACGAAGTAGGGCATGTGATGGATAAAAAAACTATTGCTGAGTTCGTTGAAAATGAGCAGATTTATAATTTACTTAATGTCTTGGGAGTTGATTATGCCCAAGGTTACGGTATTGGCAAGCCGGTGCCGTTGGACGAGTTGAAGCTGATAAAACCATTTATGGTGTTGCCGAAATGAGAATGTGTCGAGCTTTAGCAAAATATTTAAGCGTAATTTGCTTTTCTAGTGTTGGCGAGCTTAGCGCTGCTGAAAACATCGACGATTTTTTTGATAAATCACCCGCAGAATTAGCATCTACACCAGTGACTATAGCGACTGGTACCGCCAAACCACTTGCTGAGTCAGCGGCAGTTACCACAGTAATTACTGCTGATCAGATTAAATCAATGGGTGCAACCGAGTTGCATGAAGTTCTGGAAACAGTGCCTGGCATGCATGCCAGTGTTCAGGGTTTATCCGGCGATTATAATTACTCCTTACGTGGTATCCGCAACGCTACCAACTCCCAGACATTATTCTTGTTAAACGGCACACGTATTACTACGCCGTTTCGCGGTACATTGATGACTGGCCTGGAGCTGCCAATTGATGCCATTCAACAAGTTGAGGTTATAAGAGGACCGGGGTCGGCATTGTATGGTGCGGATGCTTTTGCTGGTGTTATCAACATTATTACTAAAAAAGCTAAAGATATTAACGGCGCTACCGTTGGTGGCAGGGTAGGAGATCATGATACCCAAAGCGGCTGGGGACAATATGGCACTGAATGGGCCGGTTGGGATGTAGCAACCAGCCTTCAATATCAGCATACCGGCGGTGATGGTAGCCGAGTTCTTTCAGCGGATGCGCAGACAGTGCTTGATAATAAAACCGGCACTCAGGCCTCGCACGCACCTGGTGCATTGAATTCGCGGCTGGAGTCCTTAAACGCTCACCTGAATTTACAACGTAAACACTGGGACATCGGTTTCTGGGCCTTTAATGCTGAAGGTGATATGCGTGCGGGTGTGGCGGGTGCGTTGGACCCGAATGGCGTAGCAAACGGGGAACAATATTTAGGGGATGTGCGGTTTTCGACTGAAGACTGGTCTGAAAATTGGGAGTTATTAGCTCACGCCAGTTATTTACATAACAATGTGCAGTCCAAGGCTAAGTTGTTTCCTGACGGTGCTATGTTGCCATTAGATGCCGCGGGTAATATAAATCCGTCTGGAACAACAATAGCAATATTTCCTTGGGGTGCTAAAGATTATGCCAGCCAAGTTGAGGATATTCCTGCAGTTGAGATCAGTGCTATTTATCGTGGCTTGGACAAGCACTTATTCCGTTTTTCAACAGGGTTTCGATACGAATCGATTACTACCAGTGAAAGTAAAAATTATGGTGCAGGCGTAATTGATGTAAATTCGCTACCTCCGTCTCCTTTACCAGGGATTGGATTTGTTAACGGTGGTTTAACCACTACTACAGGTACACCTTATATTTATTTACCCGACACCCAACGCACAATCTGGTCTTTTGTTGCTCAAGATGAATGGCAATTGGCAGATAATTGGCAGTTGACTGCCGGTTTGCGTTACGACGAGTATTCGGATTTTGGTGGCACCATCAACCCGCGTGCCGCGTTGGTGTGGAATATCAATACTCAGATAACATCAAAATTACTGTATGGTCGTGCGTTTAGAGCACCCAACTTTTCCGAGCAAGGCAATCAAAACAATCCAGTGTTATTAGGAAATAGAAGCTTAAAACCCGAAACGATTAATACTTATGAATGGGCGATTGATTATCATCCATTTTCCTCGCTTAGAACTGCCGCGAATGTTTACTACTATAAAATCGATGAGCATATAGATTTAGTGAAAAACGCTAATAATACCGGCTCCACTTTTCAAAATAATGCTGATCAACAAGGTGTGGGGACAGAGCTAGAGGCTAATTGGCAAGTCAACGAACAGTGGCGATTGATGGGTAACTATGCATGGCAGCATACTAAACTTGACCATCAAAATGTCAGTCAAGTTGCTGGTGTGCCGGAACATCATGTGTACTTTGCTACCGCTTGGCAATTCTTACCCAAATGGCAATTACAACCGCAGATTAACTGGATCGGCAGCAGGATAAATCCAATTCCAGGCAACGGCACATTGGATGATTACGAAACAATAGATTTCACCTTAAGAGGTAAAAAAATATTTGGACATCTTAATTTGACTGCTTCTTTGCGAAATGCATTTGATGTCACTCCTTATGAGCCAGCGGCTGTCGAGATAGGTGGTAATTTCCCCATGCCGGGCAGAAGTTTTTATCTTGAAGCTTCAATCAACTTTTAATGAGAATAGTGGTTAAGTTGTCAACAGCTAATCAAATTGAAAAGCAGCGAATTAAATTTACAATAACTCTAATTTGCTCAGCAACGTTGCTCGTGTCTAATGCCGCTGTCTCTGAAGAGATGGACATATTTTTTGATAAATCTCCCGCTGAATTAGCCGCTATGCCAGTCACAATAGCTACTGGTACTGCAACGCCATTATTACAGGCGGCGGCAGTAACCTCGGTAATTACTGCTGAACAAATCAAAGCCATGGGAGCGACCGAGTTACATGAGGTGTTGGATACCGTGCCAGGTATGCACGCCAGTGTGCAATCATCCACTGGCGATGTTAATTACACAGTACGAGGCATGCGCAATGCGACCAACTCGCAACTGTTGGTGCTATTAAACGGTACTCGCACTACTGTTCCTTATCTCGGCTCAAATATGACCGGGATGGAACTGCCAATTGAGGCAATTCAGAAAATAGAAGTAATCCGTGGTCCAGGTTCAGCGCTATATGGCGCCGATGCTTTTGCCGGGGTAATTAATATCATCACTAAAAAAGCCAAGGATATTGCTGGAGTCAATGTGGGTGGACGAGTAGGTGACCATGATTCTCAAAGTGGTTGGGGACAATATGGTGAGCAATGGGCAGGATGGGATGTTGCGGCTAATTTTCAATATCAAAACACTGGTGGCGATCAAGGACGCGTGCTGAAATCAGACCAGCAAACAGTTTTAGACAAAGCTTTTGGAAGCAATGCCTCACATGCTCCGGGAGCTTTGAACACGCAGTATAAAACCTTCAATGGACATCTTAATCTCCAGCGTAAACATTGGGATCTTGGTTTTTGGGCTTTCAATGCTGAAGGTGGAACACGCGCAGGTAATACTGTTGCTTTAGATCCTAATGGCAAAGTCAATGCTGAGCAATATTTGGGAGATGTACGATTTTCAACGGAAGATTGGTTTGAACAGTGGGAGTTTTTAGCACATGCCAGCTATTTAAGGGCTGATTTTCAAGCAAATTTGCAAGTGTTTCCAGACAACGCAGTTGTGAGTATAGACAGTGATGGTAATACCTTACCCAGAGCTAATGCTATTGGTACCCGCACCTTTGTAAATGGGATTAATGCAAGCGTGGGGCGTGTTGAAGATATTCCTGCTCTCGAGTTGAGTGCTATTTTTAAAGGCTGGAATAACCATTTACTTCGCGTGACTACAGGTTTTCGTTATGAGCAGATCACCACAAGTGACTATAGAAATTTTGGCAAAGGTATTATTGATAGTAACTCACCGGCAGTGATTGATGGCACTTTAACCAATATCACAGGTACACCTTATGCTTATTTGGCGGATACGCAGCGGAATATTTTGTCGGCTGCATTTCAGGATGAATGGCAGTTAGCCGATGATTGGCAGCTGACTGCGGGTGTGCGTTACGATCATTACTCTGATTTTGGCGGTACGGTTAATCCTCGAGCTGCATTGGTGTGGAACATTAACCAAAAACTCACCACAAAATGGTTATATGGTCAGGCATTTCGGGCACCAGCATTTGCCGAGCTGGGCGCACAAAATAATCCGGTGCGTTTGGGAAATGAAAATTTAAAACCGGAAACGATTCAAACCTACGAGTGGGCGTTCGATTATCGCCCGTTCTCATCACTCAGAACTGCAGTGAATCTTTACTATTATCAAATTAAAGATCTCATCGCGCTTATGCCTGATAACGCTAAAGCAACGTCAACCTTTCAAAATACAGGTAAGCAAGATGGTTACGGAACCGAATTTGAATGGCACTGGCAGGTCAATACACAATGGTCAGCGGTAGGAAATTATGCTTGGCAGAATGCAATTAATCAGCAAATCAACAAACGAGTGACAGGTGTGCCCGAGCATCAGGTGTATGCAGCAGCCATCTGGCAGTTTTTGCCAAAATGGCAACTACAGCCACAGATTAACTGGATCGGTAGCCGCATCAATCCAATTACAGAAAATGGGCCGTTAAATGATTACCAAACCATTGATTTCACCCTAAGGGGCAAAAAAATATACGGACAGCTCAATATTGCGGCATCGTTACGTAATGCTTTTGATGCGACCCCAAGTGAACCCGTAGGTGCAAAAATTGGTGATAATTTTCCAATGCCTGGACGAAGCTTTTACCTTGAAGCCTCAATCCATTTTTGATATGACCAATCTTGCTCCTTTTGATGGAGAACTGTATTTAATCAGGCAGTTTTATCCATATCAAGAAGCTCAGTTGTTATTTGTTGAGTTGCTAAGCAGTCTAGCCTGGCAAGAAGAATCAATTTTTATTTTTGGCAAGTGGGTTAAGGTGCCACGATTGATGTGCTGGATTGGCGATGCGGATGTTCACTATCGTTATTCAGGCGTAGATCATCAACCAAGCCCATGGACGCAAGGCTTGCAAGCAGTCAGGCAACGCATAGAGCAGCAGTGCCGATATGGGTTTAACAGCGTTTTAGCTAATCTGTACCGTGATGGTCAAGATTCAATGGGATGTCATGCTGACAATGAAAAAGAGCTAGGAGTAAATCCTTTGATTGCTTCGCTGAGCTTTGGAGAAGTTCGATTGTTCAGAATGCATCATAAAAAACGAAAAGAGCGCTTGGATATATTTTTACAAAACGGTGATTTATTGATTATGGCAGGTGCTTTGCAACATCATTGGTTACATAGCTTGCCCAAAACTAAACAACCAAAGACGCCGCGAATTAACTTAACTTTTCGTAAAATACAGATTGACTGAAAACCACTAACCAGATTTTAAAAATTATTAATTCCAAAAGCTGCCTTTATTAGTCAACATATTCCACTTGCTCTCATCCTTATTTGCCACACCTTCAAGTAAATTATCTACGTTAATTATGCAAGGTTGTCGTTTGCCATGGTAATCCGTTAAGGGGCCAATCTCGTTAAAATTTATACCGAGCATCGTAAAAAAGCGTATCAATGCCGGTTCCATAACCGCAAACCAGTCTTTAATGCCGTGGTCATAGCTTATTTTGATTAAACAAGCGAATAAGGCCAGAGTAATGTGAGGAAAAATACGTCGTTCGTCTAGTGTAAAAGTATTTTCATGTCTGGAATTCATGGGGAATTCGTTTTTTCTTCTTCTAAATTCTTTCGATATACAAAATCGAGAAGCTTCTGCCAATGAATGCCGAGAAACATTCGTTAACGCATCAGTTTTATCAATTTTGCTATGTATTTCAATTGGAAATAATTTGTCAGGATTATTTTTATCGGGGAGAATAAGGCGGGTAGTAGCCATGTAAACGTTAAGTTTACGGTGATAAATTAAATAGTGACAAGAGTGACTATCAAATTCATCAGATTCCATGGCTTCTTTAAAATGCGTAGAATCTAAAAATTCATTTTCAACACAATAAACTTGATACCGTAGCTTATAGACTTCTTTTTTAAGTTCTTCCGAATTTGCCGGAACCATTTCAAAATATTCATTAAAAACATCAATAATACTGTTAGGCATATACTTTCAATTTAGATAAATAACGGCGGGTGAATTTAAAGTACCCTAACTATAGACGTTATTAATTTAGTTGTGTGTATGCCAAGGTTTTTAATCTGGGCGTTTATTAGATTAATATTCCCCATATTGAATGAGGAATATTATGATTGACGAAGTCTTAACTACGGGGATCCTCGAAAAACCCAATCCGTTCATGGTTCGACAGACTCACCACGAACGGAACGTTTTGATTTATATAACACCGTTCGCATTTATGCCCTGTGGGTACTGAGTTTATCGAAGTGCAGGGTTTTTCGAGGTTCCCTACGTTATAAATTGATTTAAATACTATTTTTAATCGCTTTAAAGCCAATATCATTCCGATAGTAAATGTTTTCCCAATGTATCTTCTCGACTAATGCGTAGGCCTTGGTTTGAGCTTCAAAAATATCTTCACCCAATGCACAGGCGCATAAGACACGGCCACCGGCAGTCACAATGTCATTACCTTGCTGCAGAGTACCTGCATGAAAGACTTTGCACTCATTGCTTTCGGTGTTCGGTAAACCAGAGATAATCGCACCTTTTTGGTAGCTATCCGGATAGCCGCCTGCCGCCAGCACCACGCCTAATGAGGCGCGTTCATCCCAGTCACTGTCTGTTGTATCCAGATTTTCGGCCAAGGCCGCTTCGCAAAGTTCAACTAGGTCGCTTTTTAAACGCATCATAATCGGCTGTGTTTCAGGATCGCCAAAGCGGCAGTTATATTCAAGTACTTTGATGGAGCCATTCGGGCTAATCATCAGGCCAGCATACAAAAATCCTGTATAAGGCAGGCCGTCAGCAGCCATGCCTTTGAGAGTCGGTTCAATGACTTGGCGCATCACTTGTCGGTGGATTTCCGGTGTGACCACTGGTGCTGGCGAATAAGCGCCCATGCCGCCAGTGTTCGGTCCTAAGTCGCCGTTGTCACGGGCTTTGTGGTCTTGGGAAGTGGCCATCGGCAAAGCGTTTTTACCATCTGCAATGACGATAAAGCTGGCTTCCTCGCCTTGTAAAAATTCTTCGATAACGACCCGGTTGCCTGCTTCGCCGAAGACATTGCCGGAGAGCATGTCTTCGACTGCTGAAATCGCCTCGGCTTCAGATTGCGCAACAATAACGCCTTTGCCAGCAGCCAAGCCATCAGCTTTGACGACAATGGGCGCGCCTTGCTGTTTGATGTAGGCAATAGCTTGGTCTTTGTCAGTGAACGATTCATACGCAGCGGTAGGAATGTGGTGACGAATCATGAAGTCTTTGCAAAAGGACTTGGAACCTTCCAGTTGCGCGGCTTTGGCGCTGGGACCAAAGCACTTTAAACCTGCTTCCTGAAATCGGTCGACTACACCTAGCACCAGCGGAATTTCCGGGCCGATGATGGTCAGGTCGATGGCTTGTTGCTGGGCAAAAGCTAATAAACCAGCTATGTCTTCAACAGCAATGGCAACGTTTTCAACACCTGGTTCCAATGCTGTACCTGCATTGCCGGGCGCAACAAACACTTTTTCAACTTTAGTGGATTGTTTGGCTTTCCAGGCAAGTGCGTGTTCACGACCGCCGCTACCAACGATTAGGATTTTCATGAGCGTCTCGAATTAATGACGGAAATGGCGCATGCCGGTAAAGACCATGGCGATGTTGTTTTCATCTGCAGCAGAGATAACTTCGGCATCGCGCATCGAACCGCCTGGATGGATAATAGCGGTGATACCGGCTTCCGCCGCCGCATCAATGCCATCCCGGAATGGGAAGAACGCATCGGATGCCATAACTGAGCCCGGAACTTCGAGGCCTGCATCAACCGCTTTAATGCCAGCAATTTTGGCAGAATATACCCGGCTCATTTGTCCAGCGCCGACACCAATGGTTTGCGCTTGTTTGCTATAAACGATGGCGTTGGATTTTACAAATTTGGCGACCTTCCATGCGAATAGTAAATCTGCCAATTCTTGTTCAGTAGGTGCGCGTTTGCTGACCACTTTTAAATCAGCAGCAGTAATTTTGCCTAAATCTTTATCTTGAACCAATAAGCCGCCATTAACACGTTTGAAATCAAAGCTTTTGTCTTCAGCGTTCCAGGTGCCTGATTCCAGAACTCGCACATTAGCTTTGTCAGCCAACACGGTTTGTGCAGCCGTGCTTACGCTAGGCGCAATAATGACTTCAACGAATTGCCTGCTGACGATCGCCGTAGCGGTTTGTTCATCCAGCTCCCGGTTAAAAGCAATAATGCCGCCAAAAGCTGAGGTGGGATCGGTGGCATAAGCTTTGTCATAAGCCTCGCTAATAGTATTTGCTTCCGCTACACCGCAAGGGTTAGCGTGTTTGACGATAACGCAGGTGGGCTTTTCAAAGGATTTGACGCATTCCAGCGCAGCGTCGGCATCGGCGATGTTGTTGTAAGACAGTTCCTTGCCTTGTAACTGTTTGGCTGCCGCAATAGTGCCGGACGCAGGATTCTTTTCTTGATAGAAAGCTGCATTTTGGTGCGGGTTTTCGCCGTAACGCATGGTTTGTTTACGGTAAAACTGCAAGTTCAAAGTTTCTTGAAATGCTTCATCGCTAAGATTGCTTAAATATGTGGCAATTGCGGTATCGTAACGCGCGGTATGTTCAAAACTGGTTAGGGCCAGGTTAAAACGGGTTTTTGCAGAAAGCTGGTTGGTATTGCCTTTAAGCTCGTCAATAATTGCTGCATAAGCACTTGGGCTAACAATCACCGCCACATCGGCATGATTTTTAGCGGCGGCACGAATCATCGTTGGGCCGCCAATATCAATGTTTTCTATTGCAGTTTCAAAATCACAATCAGGCTTGGCAATGGTTTGTTCAAACGGATACAAATTAACCACAACCATGTCAATCGGCTGAATACCGTTGGCGCTCATTATTGCATCGTCGATGCCGCGACGGCCCAAAATACCGCCATGCACTTTTGGATGTAGGGTTTTTACCCGGCCATCCATCATTTCAGGGAAGCCGGTGTAATCGGAGACTTCTGTGGCCGGGATGTTATTTTCGGAGAGCGTTTTGAATGTGCCGCCGGTAGACAGCAGCTCAACCCCTAGTCCGCTCAATTCACGGCAAAACTCGACGATACCCGACTTATCGGAAACACTGACCAGCGCACGGGTCACTTTTTTGTTCATGCAAACCTCTTGGAGGAAATTCTAAAAAAGGGATGGGGCAAACTTTATGGGGAGCCCGGTATGGTTGTAGTCGGCTTTAAAAATAATAGGTATAGATCCGTTGGCTATGCTCAAGGCCAGTAAAAATAACTTTTTAAGTACATTCTTACGACAAGCCGTATTGATCCAACTTTTTACGTAAGGTGCTGCGACTTAAGCCTAATGCCTTGGCGGCTTTGGTTTGATTGTGACCAAAATGAGTTAAAGCAGCTTCAAGCAAAGGCTTTTCAACTTCACTAATTACCATGGCATGCAAGCTTACAGCGTCATGACCGCTTAATTGCGAAAGATATAGATCGACCGTTTGTCTGACATAGACAGATAACGGTAACGGAATATTTTTTTTACTATCTATGGGGATAATGTCAGCACTTTTTGGCGATGCATTCATGTTAAGCAGCACTGTCGTTAGTTAAGAGAGTTAAAGGCCGAATGTATCAGCGCTATTTGTTCGGATGGCGTCTGTGCCTGGTTGATGTTGCTTTTCAAATCCTGAGGGATTAATTCGAGTTGCATTAAATACCAACCGATATGTTTCCGAGCCATTCTAACACCGCTGACACTGCCATAGAAGCCATGGATTGCATCCAGATGGGTTAGTAAAGTCTGTTTAATCTCGATAACTGTTGGTTTTTCAAGAGCTTTTCCATGTTTAATAAAGTGACTTATTTGTTTAAATAACCATGGATTACCTTGTGCAGCTCGGCCAATCATAATGGCGTCTGCGCCGGTTGCAGCAAGGACTGCTTGGGCTTTTTCTGGTGTATCAATATCACCGTTAGCGATTACCGGTATGTTGATTGACTGTTTTACTTGTCTTATCGTTTCATACTCGGCCGATCCTGTAAATTTACAAGCACGGGTGCGACCGTGAATTGTTAGCGCTGCAATGCCTGCATCTTCGGCGATTTTGGCAATAGCAAGGGCGTTACGATGACTAAGATCCCAGCCGGTACGGATTTTTAATGTCACAGGAATATCTACGGCTATAACAACGGCATCGAGAATTTTTTTAACCAGCGCCTCATCTCTTAATAATGCAGAACCCGCCGCCACAGAGCACACTTTTTTGGCAGGACAGCCCATGTTGATGTCGATAATTTGCGCGCCGCGAGCAGCGTTTATTTTTGCGGCATCAGCCATGTGTAAAGGATCGGTGCCCAAAATCTGCACTGAGCGCAGACCGTTTTCGCCGCTTTGATCGGCTTTTTGCAGTGTCTTTTTATGGTGCTGCAAAGCTGGATTGGATGCCACCATCTCTGAAACGGCAAGCCCGGCACCAAATTGTTTACACAGCTCGCGAAATGGCCGGTCTGTGATTCCGGCCATGGGTGCTAAAAGCACATTGTTGGAGAGCTGATAAGGGCCTATATGCATTGGGGATGGTTAGCGATTACTTTTCTGAAGTTTGCTCGACGTCTTCGTTCCAGATCGGATTATTGCGATCTTCAGGAGTCAGTTGGTTGACGTCTTCCGGAAACAAATGCCAGAAAGATTTGTCAATTTTGGCGTTGTTGTAGCCTTCTTTTTTCTCGTGGGTGAACGGGCACCACCAGTTTTCTACGATTTTGACCATGTAGGCATGCCATTCAAATAGCGCAACACTGACTGGGCAATACCAAGTGCAGTTTAAAATCCAGAACAATTTGGATTGCGCCATACTGGCCTTGAAAGTAGGTTTCATGGTGATTTGGTTTTTTAAATCATAGCGATGGCTGGCACGATCAGGAATAAAATCTGACAGCGTTTTGAGGTCTTGGGCCCCCATCATGCGTAAATGGTAGTAAGTTAAATAAGCACTGATGAATACAAACGGGAAGGTAAGCAGGGGCAAGTAAATCAGAATCATGCCTATGCCGCGTTGCAACACAGGAATTTTTTGATAGTTTTTGGCGATTTCAACGCGACCAGAACAAGATTCACAGGCTTTCATTTTTTATTATCCTCATGATTTTTAGAATTATTAATAGGGTTGCTTGATAAAATATCGTCGTTAAGTAGCTGATAAATACTTTGGCATCCGGCACAGCAAAAAGCCAGCTCACCTTGGCGAGTGTTTAAACTGAAGCCTTTGATTTCCACTGGCTGACCACACAGGGCGCAGGTTTTTTTTATAGTGGTCATCACAAGTACCTTGGTGGTTACAAGCTAGTAGAGACGGAGCAAAAATAAGTTTTTAGGTATTCTGTTTCAGGCGCAGCCGGGTCGATAGGATGATCTGGACCTTGACCGCCGCTAGCGAAAAATACCAAATGTCGGTCGATATGTCGCCCCGAAGAACGCAAAATTTCATGTAGATTTTCGCGGCTAAGGTGGTGCGAGCACGACGCCGAAATTAATATGCCATTTTTGGACAACACCTGCAAAGCCAGATGATTTAATCGGCGATAAGCTTCATAACCTTGTTTAAAATCTTTTTTGCGTTTGATCAGCGCAGGTGGATCGAGCACGATAATATCGTAAAGCTCATTGTCTAAACGGGCTTGCTTGAGAAAATCAAAGACATCGCTACGCACAAAGCGCATTTTGTCCTGTACTTGATTGAGTTTGGCATTTTCCTCGGCAAGTGTTAACGCTCCTTGTGACGCATCAACACAGGTTACCTCGATGGCACCCGCTATAGCTGCAGGAATGCTCCATGCGCCGGTGTAAGAAAATAAATCCAACACCCGTTGACCATTGGCAAAACTTGCCAGTTGAGCGCGACTGCTGCGATGGTCGTAAAACCAGCCGGTTTTCTGTCCACCCAAGATGTCTACGACAAATTTTGCGCCGTTCTCTTCGATAATCAATGGTTCTGGGAGCTTGCCGTAGGCTAATTCAGACTCCATGCTCAGACCTTCTAATTGGCGCTGACTATTATCGTTTTTAAGAATAATGGCTTCGGGGCTGAGAAGATCAATGAGCGCTGTAAACAAAGCCTCTTTGCGTTGTTCCATGCCGACAGTGGTAATTTGCACTGATAATACCGGGCCAAAACGGTCAATAACTATGCCGGGTAAACCGTCGCTTTCGCCATAGACCAGACGATAATATGGTTTGGAAAATAGTTTTTTACGCAAGTTTAGGGCGTTGCTCAAACGATCTTTGAAGAAGTTACTGCCACATTTTAGATTGGCTTTTCTGGACAGTAAGCGGGCGCAAATAAGTGTTTGAGGATTGACATAGGCCGTGCCCAATCCTTTGCCCTCTGCATCAATGATTTGCACCAAGTCGCCTGCCGTGAATTGTTCCAGGGGTGAGCGTTGCGTATCGACTTCATTGCTGAAAACCCAGCTGTGGCCTTTGCGCAGACGTTTGTCTTCGTTCTTTTTTAGATAAAGTTCAGGATATGCCATGTTAATCGGTAAATTCGAAGGTGTAGCCGCCAATTTTAGTTTTCGGGGCGGCAAGGCTTAGGCTGATTTCACTGGTTGCATCGGGCAATAGCAAAAACGGCGCGGCGGATTCTTTAGGTAAATAGTCATAAGGTTGGAACACGCGTTGACTGAAGGGTAAGCCAGCGTAGTCCAGTAAGGTTAATTTTAGCTTTGGATAAGCTTGTTCAAAGGCTGCTTGATTACTAATAACAGCGCTGAATGCGACAAATTCATCTGTTTGTGTTGTTAGCGCGCCTTGCAGTACTATTAATTCCTTGGTGTTTCGGTAAGTGGGTAGCCGACAAGCTAAATACTCACAGAATTTTTCCAGCCATGGCCGAAATGTTGGGTTTTGCGGTAATGCCAAGCCTTCAAAGTAACTTAATTGAGCAAACAAGACTGTTAAACCAATGAGTGAGCCAATAAGCCAATATGGTTTTTCAGGTGCCTTTTCTTGGGGTGACAGCCAGGATGTTGTCGCTATCGGTGTGTCCAGATTGTCAGTGTCGCTGATGGATTCCAGCGCATTGAATAAAGCCAAACATTTTTTCTTTTTGCAACGCACCATGCCGTGACCAGCTCTTAGCTGTTCGGTAGTCACTTTTTGTAAGGTTCGACATTCGGTGCAGCGGGTAAACATTCTGGTTAGTGCCTGATACCTTCAAGTCGAATCCAGTCTTCTTGCTGAACAGGTTCTGCCATTGATATAAAAGGTTGGTAGGCGCTCATGACCGATTCGGCTTGTTCTTCCAAAATGCCCGATAAAACAAGGTCGCCGCCTTTAGATACTAAGCTGGATATTTGCGTGGACATTTCGATTAATGGTTTGGCAAGAATATTAGCCAAGACAATATCAGCTTCAAACGCACTGAATTGTTCGGGCAGATAGCAACGGATCTTGTCTTGGACGCTGTTTTTTATAGCATTATCTTGCGTTGCGGTGATTGCTTGCGGGTCAATATCCACGGCGTGTGCTTCTTTAGCACCGAGTAACACCGCAGCAACAGCAAGTATTCCAGAGCCACAGCCATAATCGATGACGGTTTTGCCCGTTAAGTCATGACTGGCAAGCCATTCCAAGCACAGTGCAGTTGTCGGATGGGTACCGGTGCCGAATGCTAAGCCCGGATCTAAAATCAGACATACTGTGCCGGGTTCGAGTTGTTCCTGCCCGGTCGGGCAAACCCAGAGTTTGTTTGCAAATTTCATTGGATGGTAATACTCCATCCAGGCGCGTTCCCAGGCTTGGTCTTCGACATCTTCAATCAACCAATGCTCCAGTGGTGCATTGGTGAACTGTTGGCAAACCTTGGATTTTATGAGTTCCGGCTCGGCGTCAAGTTCATACAGGGCAATAACTTGGGTGTTACTCCAGATTTTTGTTTCACCAATGGCCGGTTCATAGACAGGTTCGTCTTCAGCATCCATATAAGTGACTGAAACTGCGCCCAGTGAATCGAAGAAATCGGCCAGTTTCGGCGCGCTGTCTTCATCGGTAATAACGGAAATTTGCTGCCAGGCCATAGTGTACTTGTTGAATAAGAGAGGAAAACAGGGTGAATGAATTCACCCTGTTGATAATGATATGTTAAGAAATACCCAGCTTCTTTTCTAAATAATGAATGTTCTGTCCACCGGCGGCGAACGCGCTGTCATTCATAATGTCTTGCTGTAACGGTATGTTGGTTTTAATACCGTCGATAATGATTTCGCTAAGCGCGGTGTTCATTCTCGCGATGGCGCTTTTGCGATCTTCGCCATGGGCAATCAATTTGCCTATCATCGAGTCGTAGTAAGGCGGCACTTTGTAACCATTATAGATATGGGTTTCACAACGAATGCCTGGGCCACCCGGCATGTGAAACTGTTCTATTTTGCCGGGGCAGGGCATGAAGGTTTTTGGGTCTTCTGCATTTAAGCGACATTCAATGGCATGGCCGGTAATGCGGACCTGATCTTGAGTAATTGATAAACGTTCACCTGCAGCAATGCGCAGTTGTTCCTTAACGATGTCAAAGCCTGTGATCATTTCGGTGACAGGATGTTCAACCTGGACGCGGGTGTTCATTTCGATGAAGTAAAACTCGCCCTTTTCGTACAGAAATTCAAAAGTACCCGCGCCTAGATAGCCAATATCTACGCAAGCTTTAGCGCAGCGTTCGCCGATAAGTTTGCGTTGCTCTTCAGTGATGCCAGGGGCGGGTGCTTCTTCAACCACTTTTTGATGACGGCGCTGCATAGAACAGTCGCGTTCACCCAAATGGATAGCATTGCCATGAGAATCCGCCATTACCTGAAATTCAATGTGCCGGGGATCTTCCAGGAATTTTTCCATGTACACGGTCGGATTGCCGAATGCGTTGGCTGCTTCAGCTTTGGTCATCGCAATCGCGTTGATCAGGGCTGCTTCGGTATGGACAGTACGCATGCCACGACCACCGCCGCCACCGGCAGCTTTGATAATGACCGGATAACCGACTTCTCTGGCCAGTTTTAGATTCTTTTTGTCGTCATCGCTTAACGGATCGCCATTACCGGGTACGCAAGGAATGCCTGCAGCCAGCATGGCTTTTTTGGCGGAGATTTTATCGCCCATCATGCGGATTGTGTCAGCATTGGGACCAATAAACACAAAACCGCTTTGTTTTACTTTTTCAGAAAAATCGGCATTTTCTGACAAAAAGCCATAGCCGGGATGAATAGCTTCAGCATCGGTAACTTCAGCTGCGCTGATAATGGCTGGAATATTAAGGTAACTATCAGCGGAGGCTGCCGGGCCTATGCAGACAGACTCATCAGCAAGACGCACATGTTTAAGATCTCGATCAGCTTCTGAATGCACAGCAACAACTTTGACGCCTAATTCTCTACAGGCGCGTAATACCCGCAGGGCAATTTCGCCGCGATTGGCGATAACAATTTTATCGAACATGAATCCCCCGTTGATTATTCAATGATGAATAAGGGTTGGCCGTATTCGACCGGCTGGGCATTTTCGACCAGAATTTTAGTGACTGTGCCGCTTTTGTCGGACTCAATCTGATTGAGAATTTTCATGGCTTCAATGATGCACAATGTTTCACCCACAGAAACTGATTGGCCGACTTCAACAAACACACGAGTTCCAGGAGAGGCGGAGCGATAAAAAGTGCCGACCATCGGTGATTTAACGATATGGCCATTGATTTTTTCTTCAGCCGGTTTTTCTGCGGTGGTGTTGCTTGGTGCGACAACAGGTGCAGGTGCAGCCGCATAAGTGACGGTAGCTGGTGCTGCTGAATAACGGTTAATGCGAATAGACTCCTCGCCTTCTTTGATTTCCAATTCGGCAATGTCGGATTCTTCGATAATTTCGATGAGTTTTTTTATTTTTCTAATGTCCATGGTTATCGTCTCGTAATGAAAGTATCTGATGGGCGGCAGTTAAAGCCAGTTCATATCCTATTGCACCTAAGCCGCAGATAACGCCTTGGGCAATATCTGAGAAATAGGAATGCTTTCTAAAAGGTTCCCGTGCGTGGACGTTGGATAAGTGAACCTCTATGAAGGGGATTTTTGTTGCCGACAACGCATCGCGAATAGCGACACTGGTATGCGTGAAGGCAGCCGGGTTGATGATGATAAAGTCAACTTGTTTGTGGTAAGCCTGATGAATCAGCTCCACAATGGCGTGCTCTGCGTTGTGCTGATGAAAGTTGAGCTGATGCCCTAATTTAGCGGCTTCAAGTTCCAGTGAAAATTGAATGTCAGCAAGCGTTTTGGTTCCGTAATGGTCGGGTTCACGAATACCTAGAAGGTTTAAATTGGGCCCATTGAGTACGGTAATAGTCGCCATCTATATCTTTCAGCAGGGTTAAGGAGCAAAACAGCGGCAATTTTGCCGAATCTGTAGGGTTTTGTCCAGATAATATGCTTTTAGTGCATGTTAGCGACAGAATATCCTCGTTTGCTGACTAAGTAGCCATGTTTCTTGTAAGTGTCATTTTACTAAAGTGTCGATGATGCCTTGCAATTGTTGTTTGGAAAATTCCCCGGGGTGTTGAGAAACAATGTGGCTTTGTTGGTCAACGATGATGGTAAAAGGTAGGGCTTCAGCCAGATTGCCGAGCTTGCGGCTCAGTGCAACGCCGTCCTCGTTGGCCAGCAGGATAGGGTAGTTGATCGGTTTACTGGTAATAAATTTACTGACTGCATCAATGTCATCAATGGCGATGCCTATAAAAACAACATTTTTATCTGCATAAGCTTGTTGCAGAGCGATAAATTCGGGAATTTCTTTAATACAGGGGGGGCACCAAGTCGCCCAAAAGTTGATTACCAGGATTTTGCCTTGCCATTCACTAATATTATGTTGCTGGCCTGCAAGGTCTGGGAGGCTAAATTCAGGTAGTGGAATTTGACTGGATTTGTTGACTAACGAAGTTGGTGAGGACAATTGTTTGACGCCAATGCCTGCCGCTAAAGCGATGAGAGCAGCGATAACTAATAAAGAGTTTGGTTTCATTATTTAATTCTGAGTAAGGTTTGAATAAATGTTTGTGCATCTTGATAACCGATGACGCGGTGTGCGGTTTTTTCTTGACTATCCAGCCCGAAAAACAACACGCCCGGTGGGCCTACCAGATTGAAATGCGCCAGCAAGGCTTGATCATCATCAGTGTTATTAGTGACATCTGCTTGTAGTACCACGAAATTTGCCAAGGCTTCTTTTACTGAGGAATCCGCAAAAGTGTAGTTTTCCATTTCTTTGCAAGAGATACACCAGTCAGCGTAAAAATCCAGCATGACGGGTTGGTTGTTAGCGTTAGCTTGTTGGATTTTATTGGTTAAGTCAGCCACCGAAGTTACTTTTGCAAAAGCAATTTTTGAATCTGCGACAGGGTTCTGACCGTTTACGCTGAAACCTTGCAAAGGCTTTAGCGGGTTGTTATTGCCCATACTTACGCCAATCAGCAGCAATAAACCATAAGCCAACATCATTAGGCCTAGACCTTTCCATAATTTGCGCCAGCCCGAACTGCCTTCGGGCAGCGGATCGATAGCGCTTAAGTAAATAGCCGGAAGTATTAATAACATGGCCCACAGCATCATGGTGACAGTAGCAGGCAGAATGCGGCTTAGCATCCACACCGCCATTGCCAGCATCATTACGCCAAACACCACTTTAGTGGCGTTCAACCAATTGCCTGCTTTGGGCAGCAGTTTTCCAGCCGATGCTCCCAGCAATAATAGCGGCAAACCCATGCCTAAACCCATGGCAAACAGCGCGCTGCCACCTAATACCGCATCGCCGGTTTGACCAATATAAATCAACGCACCGGCCAAGGGTGCAGCGACACAGGGTCCAACGATCAATGATGACAATGCGCCCATCGTGATGGCGCCCCACATCGAGCCATCACGATGTTTTTCACTGGAATTATGCAGTTTGGCTCTAATCGCGTCGGGCAGTTGCAGCTGGTAAAAATCAAACATCGATAAAGCCAGCACAATAAAAATGCTGCTAAACACTGCAATAATCCACGGCTGTTGAAAAGTGGCTTGTAAGTTGCTACCAAATAAAGCTGCCAAGACACCAAATACAGTGTAAGCGGCCGCTGAAGCCAGCACATAACCTAAGGAAAGCATAAATGCACGGCCTGTAGTTACTTTATGACCATGGCCGACGATGATGCCCGATAAAATCGGGATCATCGGGAAAATACACGGAGTAAAAGCCAGCAATAAACCAAATCCCAAAAAGCTGAGTAAGGTTAGTGCCAAGCTATCTTGATGTAACGATTTAGCAATTTGATCTTGTTCGGAAAGCGGGGCGGCTGGATTAATTGACGGGCTGACGGCAATGGTTTGCGGCAGCGACAGACTGACGTTTTGAGTTATCGGCGGATAACATACCCCGCGATCGGCACAGCCCTGAAATTTAGCCTGTAAATTGATGATTTGGGCAGCGCTGTCGGTTCGATTGAGAGCTACATCGACATCCAATTCATCATGAAAAACTTCCACTTTGCCGAACGCTTCATCTTGCTTGGGTGTGCCGTGCGGAATATTGTAAGCCCCTAATTGGACAGATTGAGCGTCAACCAGCGCGAGCTGAACTTTTTCGCGGTAAAGATAATAGCCAGGGGCGATTTTCCAGCTTAAATGCAGACTATTAGCGTCTTTTACCGTGGCAAAAAATTCAAATGCCTGCTCTGCCGTTAACAGTTCATCTTCAAATAAATTAAGTTTTAACGCCGCGGCATTTTTAACCAATTGCGCCAACGGATCGGCGCTGGCTGCAACTGGTGATGACGATACCGACGCCGGCAGTGTTATATCTAACGTCTTCTTTTGCGGAGGGTAACAAATACCTTGGTCGGCACAGCCTTGATATTGCACAAATAATTGCAGTGATGTGGCACTGCTAGCATTGGCGATAGTCAGCGGTACGATCAGCTTATTTCTATAAATGACCATGTCGCCAAAAAACTCATCATGTTTAGTTTGGCCTGCCGGAAGTTCTGGGGTAACAGTGGGTATTTGCGCTGTTTTCGATTCAAAACGCAGTTTATCCCGATACAAATAATAGCCTTCGGTAATGCCCCATGACACTTCAAGCTGAGTATCGCTGATTGCCTTTACGGAAATTTTAAAGGCCTCATCCGGTGGCAACGGCTCGTTTTTGTCCAGCGCATTTGCGGCACCAACAAAAAATAATAAGGTCAAAAAAATCAGTTTGACGAATGGCATGATTCAATCCAGTTTAAGTATTCCGGCAAGCCCTGCTCAACCGGCAGCGCAATAATTTCAGGCAGTTTGTAAGGATGGTGTTGCTGTATCGCAGTTTCAATAGCTTGATAGTTCAAGCTACTGGCTTTGATGATCAGCAGATGTTCTTGAGCGGATTCAATCCGGCCTTCCCATGCATAAATCGAGGTAATTCCAGGCACAATATTAACGCAAGCGGCAAGCTGATTTTCAACCAACCATCGGGCAATTTTTTCTGCCGTGCTGTTGTCCGGGCAGGTGCAGAAGATTATTTGCATGAGCTGACTATCGATTTTATCTAAAACTAACTTGCCGATATTATCCTAGAGTTTGGCTAATAATGCCTTTATATTGTGACAATATTTCAGCCTAAGAGAGTTCAAATGAAGAATATCCAGATTTTGTTTTTGTGTGTATTGATCATTCCGTTTGCGGAAATTTACCTGCTGTTGCTGGTTGGCGGGATAATCGGCGTGCTCCCGACCATATTTTTGGTAGTGTTTACTGCGGTACTCGGTACTTACTTATTAAAACAGCAAGGCCTGGCAACATTTAATCGCTTTCAAGAAAGCCTGGCACAAGGCGCCATCCCCGCTTATGAAATGGTTGAAGGCCCGATTATTCTGGTCGGCGGCGCGTTGTTATTAACCCCAGGATTTTTCACCGATGCCTTAGGTTTTGCTTGTCTGATTCCTAATGTCAGAAGAAAAATTGCCCAATATGTGATTGAAAATTATCTGGTCCAGCCGGATGGTTCGGTGTACGGCGCAAAGCCCCGTCAACCGGATGTATTGGAAGGTGAGTTTCGCAGAGAAGATTAAGGGTATTGGTTCTCCTGAACAACCCATCGGAGTTAAGACTATGAGCGCAGTCATTAAAACCAAACAGCTTATCAGCGTAGAAGATTATTTAGCCGGTGAATTACTTGCCGAAGCCAAGCATGAATATATTTCTGGTGATGTCTACGCAATGGCAGGCGCAAGTAAAAATCATCAAAGTATTACCGATAATGTCTGTGGTGAGTTGCGGCAACATTTAAAAAACACGCCATGCCGCCCGTTTGGCTCAGACGTTAAAGTCAAAGTGGGCGCTGATTTTTTTTATCCTGATGTCATGGTGGTTTGCGAGGATAAAACCGACAACCCTTATTACACCGAATCGCCAATTTTGGTAGTTGAAGTGCTGTCCAAATCCACGCGGCGCACCGATGAAACCATTAAGCGCGTGGCTTATTCATCATTGCCTAGTGTTCAAGAATATGTGCTGATTGAGCAGGATTTTGTCGATGTGGAAGTGTGCAGGCGCTCATCGGGTTGGGTATCCAACCATTATTTTTTAGGCGATGAAGTGTGGTTCGAATCCTTGGATTTTAAGTTAGCGGTAGAGGAAATTTATCGCTGGGTTGAGAATGAAGACATGGTGGCGTTTTTACAAGCTAGCGAGTTGGATAATTAAGTCAACGGTTTCCGTGTAGAGCGATTTTCGCGCAGCAATCCGCTAATCAACTATGCAAATTCAACTCTAGGTCTTGTGTCCACCTTTAAATGATTGAATCTCCAAATAGGTATATTCATCTTATTTTGATGATATATAGAACTTTGTAATCACTTGTTAGGACTCATTTCATGACCATCGTTCTCCGCACTCTGTCGTTAATCGCCGTCTTCCTTGCGGCCGTATGTTTTTTTATGGCATGCATGCCTCTTTTTCTTGGCGTTTTCAAAGTTAGAGATATATTGGCTTCGTTGGTTTTTCTGATACTTGGTGTCCTCGCAATACGCAGCGCAGGATGGTTTTGGCGTATCCAACGGTTTTGGACAGACAAACGTTCTCTGAGTGAGGTATCAAGTCTGGCGGCAGCAATATTGTTCTGGCCTCTGATGGCCTTCTTTGAAGTGAGGACATCAGGTGTATTGAAAGATGCAGTCCACATAATCTTTATCACGGGCATTGTTACTGTCTACATCATGGTTCAACTCTTTCCACGAGATCCAAGACCTACGGGCCGGTGAGCCCTCTCAAGAAGCTCAACCTGAGTACGGTTATATAATGGTTTTATTTTTTCGCTTTCCATGTCGCGCCCGGCTAGCGTTCCGTTAGGCTTTTATTAAACACACACTTGAGCTATGCAACCCCTTGGCGACGATTTGCTGCAAAGTAGATTGACCTCTTCGTTTTGTTGCCAATCATGTATGGTTAGAGCCAGAATCCAATACTGTAAGGTTGTCTCGCACAACAACAATTCAAATTTCTTCCAAATAAAATCGAATCTGATTTCGGTCATCTTCTTTGGCTTGATACATTGCCGTATCGGCCATCTCAAGGAGGTCGTCTTGGCTGCCTTCATGGTTGAGAAATACCACCACGCCAATGCTTGCGGAGCAATGATGCTCAACCGTTGCGTTTGCTCCCTCATCTTTATTGATGTCTAGTAAATACGGTTTAAACAACGCGGCGCGGATTTTTTCGGCAATGTTGAGAGCTTGCAACTTGGATGCGGCTTTATCTACATCCAACTCACTGAGCATCACCACAAACTCATCACCGCCAAAACGTGCCACCGTATCAACCTCGCGCACGCAACTTTTTACTCTGGCGGCCGCGTCAATCAACAGTAAATCGCCCACTACATGCCCGTGCGTATCGTTCAGTGGTTTGAAGTTATCCAGATCAAGGAACATCAATGCAGCATAGCAAGCACTACGTTTACTGGAGTTCATCACCTGACTTAATCGGTCATTAAGCAAACGACGGTTAGCCAATTTAGTTAACGGATCGTAAAACGCCAGCTGCCGTACTTGGTCCTCCATCAATTTATTCTCTGTAATGTCGCGAGTAACACCGATAAAGTGCGCCAACTTGCCTAAATCGTCGCGGACAGGTGAGATCGTTAAATAATTCCAAAAAGTAGTGCCGTCTTTGCGGTAGTTAAGAATTTCTCCGGAAAAATCAGTCGCATTTTTAATGGCTAAGCGCATCGCATCTATAACTTGCGGATTGGAGAGCGGCCCTTGAAGAAATCGACAGTTTTGCCCTACGATTTCCTCCTGACTGTAGCCGGTAATAGACACAAATGCGTCATTGACAGAGAGAATGCTTTGATCTGAGTTAGTGATAATCACGCCTTGCGAAATGGCTTTTAGTGCAATGTCGCTGGACCTCGGTGATGCCTCCGGCTGCTGGAATGTAGCTATCTGGATCGCGGATTGTTGTGATCATCACTTTATTGAGGTTCGAGTTTACCGGCAGGATGTTAAAGGCAGCAAGGGTATAGCGTTTGGTTATACACGCGTTCAGCGCACAAATTGTTATTTCTTTCACGGCTGGTGGTGTATGGGATGGTGGAAGCGATTGATCGTGATGCAAGCCAACAAACAGATAATTAAGATATTTTGAAGTTTATGTTGCCCTCATCACTAATAGGCATAGCTGATGAAGATGTGATAACCCAGCAAAAATACCAGACTTGTTGCCAGCCCGACATGCACTGTTAGCCATATTCTTCGAAACCACTGTTTACGAATACCTGTAATTTCAACATTGCATAGTCCGGTAAAAAAAAGGGCGAAATACAGCAAACTCAATACTTGTAAATAGGCATAGCCAATGTGTTGGGCATGGACATAGAAAACCGCCGGTGCTAAGGCACCCAGCAATTTATGCTGGTTCAGCAGCTTCGCCGCTTGTTGCATAAACCCTTGGTTGCGCAGTATCGAACAGCGCCATTGGATCGCCAGATAACCAACTAACACAAAGCCTGATAACTGCTTGTAGGTGCTATCCGCCTGCAATTGCGCCAACCGTTGCCAGCTGAGATGACCAAATTCTTGCCAAATGAAGCCAGTTAGCAATAGCAGCCCTAGACCAAAATAGCCCATGCTGAACAAGGATCTTGCCGGTTTAATTGTTGTACTAATTGTCGGCGACGACATTGATTTTTTTTGACGCCATAGCGTGATGAGTTTATTCAGCAGTATCACGACTAGAATCCTTCAACTTGTTATTCTGACGGGCGTTACTCAATGCACCTAAAGCGGGGAGGGTGTGTTGAGCTGTGCGTTGTAAAAACGCCTGCATAAATACATCCAAGCTGGGCAGGTAATAACCGTCGCGTGGCCAGCGTTCACCGATCACGGGTGGATGCGCAAAGGTTTTGACTTTTTCCAGATAGGCCGAATAAGCATCTTGTATGCCCTGATGCAAAACCATGATTGCTTTAAGCGTGTCCGCCAGGGACACTGCCGAAGCGGGATACATCCAAGTCGCAGCCCCCATGACATCGTTCAGATGCCAGTCATTTTTAGGCGCTTGCGGGTGTTTGTTATGGCAATCGACACAGGGTGCCGCGATTGCAATGTCAGCAAACATGCCGGTCTGCAAGCCGGTATCAGGCACGTAAAAAAATTGTGGTTGTTGCGACTGGCGCAGAATTTGGAATTTCTCCTGCTGCAAGCCTTCGAAACGGTTATTGGGGCTGATTGGATAATCCGATCCCAAAAACAAACTCAGCCGCAGCGGGCTTCTTTCCATACTTTTTGCCGTTTCGCGCAAAAAAAGTGCAGGTAACGGCCCTGCTTCCAAATCGATGTCGCGCCAGTGTTCATCAAATTTCAGGCCGGATTTTTTACCTTCACCAACAATTTCTTGGGTCCATAGCGACCGCGCTGCGGCGTTCTCCGCTTGCAACAGGGTAAACAGTTGTTCTACAGGAATAGTCGCTTGCTCGGTTTTCTTCTCATCCAATAGTGGTGGTGCGCTAACGAATAGGTAAATAGCCAAACAGCCTAAGGAAAAAAGCGTAATCCAGAAGCTTTTATTCGTCATGATTGATCTCCTTTTTGGCTGTGTAGCGGCGTTCATCTCCGTAGGGCGATGGGCCGCCTTGAAAATATGCCTGAATTTTTTCAGCCGGAATGATCTGTTCGACTGTCTTTGGTGTTTTCATGATGTGGTTGCCATGAAAATCGTGACAACCCAGGCAACTTTCCCAGCGATTCAGCGCGATTAACCGGTCATGCGGCACATCGAGCGGGTCCTTTCTGAGCTTGGTTTGCTTGTGGCAGTTAAGGCAATAACCTATTTCAGAGAGTGTCACCCGCTGTCCTTTATGCTCGTTGTGGCAGGAAACACAGTGATGGGGACTGAGGTTTTCTCGGGCTTTAAGGAAACGCGGCTCAAGGAATCGATAAACCGGGTGCCGGTCATTCGGGCGCTCGTGACAACTCAGGCAATTTTCATTACTCACTGGTTGATGATCGAAAGCCGACGAGTGTTTGCGTAAGCCCAGTGCAAAGCGCACATTGGCCTGAATTTGCTGACGAAAACTGCCCGGTGCCTCTTGGTGACAAGACTCACACTTAATTGTGTCATGGCCGTTATTCATTGGGCCTCGGGCATGGAAATTTGCATAAGCCGGTAACAGTAAAACCGCCAGACTAATCAGGCCGATGATAATGCCAAGTTTGTAGGCCTGATGCTGATGTTTGCGTGGGTTTGGACTGGATGTCATTGCTCAACCCTTGCTAGTCAACTTAAATCATGATGGCTTGCTATGCCAAGCCAATCGCAGAGCAAGGTATGACGATCAATGTATGAACTAAACCAGCGGGCTATAACTTCAACATTGTCTTTACAGCACTCATCAATAACTTGGTCTTCACTTATAAAACCCAATAAGGTTATGTCAGGCAATAATTCCGGAAGTCTTTTGGTCACATATCTTTTCATGTCGGCTAGCGCGGATGGTGGGATTTTGTTGTAGATAATTCCCAGGGTTTTAAGACCCTTGTTCTGCATAAAAGATACACACAATACAGTGTTGTCTATGGCTGCACCGATACCTGGTTTGCCGACAAAGATGACACTACAAGGCAACGATAACGCTACATCGGCATTGGACACACCCACTACGCTACCCACTGCAGGATCGCCAATACCGTCGATAATGACCACCTTTTTATCTTTGCCAATATTGTGTATCGAAGCCACCACCTCGGACAGTAGCTCGTCGGAGTTTTTTGTTAAACCGTCAATAAAGTCTCTGCTAAAGCCGGATTTAAAGACCAAATTGCCTATGTCTACGTAAGAAATGTTGGTTTGTCCGCAGAATGTAGCGACCGCCTGCTTTGCAATGCACTGAGTCACAGGCTTTATATAAGCCAGTTGCTCGGATTTATATCCTGAGGCCAATAGTTGCGCCAAAATACCCAGACATACCGTGCTTTTGCCAACACCGGATTCGGCACCCATAACGTAGATGTATTTTGTAGTCATAGGGTTACGACCTGACAGGTTACAAAATGAGCACTTTCACTAACCAACCGGCTCAAATTCCTGTTTTTTCTGGTAAACATTAAACGCCATATCGGAGTTGATAATATGTTTGCCCCATTTATCGATAAACTCCTGAATATCGTTTTGTATCCAGTCATCATTGGCTATTTTTTGATTAATCTCGGCTAGTTTTTCCAGCATCACCTGATGCTCTCTTACATGGCCTTTACAATTTTTAAAATCTAGCTGCGCCATCAATTCTTCTTCGGCATCAAAAGCTCTGTAACATGCTGAACTATCAACTTAATGTTGCTGGTCAGCTCTTCTTTGCTGGCGGAAGCAACTAGTTGGTTAGCCAAATGAAACAGTTCTTGATGCTGGCTGTCGATTAACGCATCGTTCATTTGGTAAAAATCCTGCCAAACAAAATGATACATACTGCCCAGCGATAACTTTTTGGCTTGTCCTTCTTGCTGACGATGGCGAGCTAAGTTTGCTGGTGTTGATTTGTCGTTACTGGTCTTAAAAACAAAGTTCTGTCGTGCGCTGTGGTAATTGTCATTACCATAGAAATTTGCATACATTTGCGTCAACTCAAACTTTCTGTAAGTCGCTAATGCTTTTAATGATTCGTCATAGCAACGTGTTTTGGCTTTGGCAGTTAAGCACTGTCTTAGCGCTTCACTATCGTTAACCAAAGCGTTGACCAATTGCTTAACTTGAGCGGTAAAAATTTGATGGTTTTTATCCAGTACGGTATCGCACAAGCCTATGCGCCAAGCCTTTTTGGCACTGATGGGCAAGCGCTGTTCGGTCAATGACGTTGCCATTTCCTGGCCGACACGTTTGGGTAATAAATAGGTCCAGTATTCGGAGCCATACAGTTCACCCATATTTTTATAATGCGGATTGAAAATTACGCCTTCTCTGGCAAATACCCTGTCAGCCGCCAATGCCATGATTGCACCGCCCGCGCCCGCGCTGCCTGCAACTGCGGAAATAGTTAATTTGTCCAAGGTGGTGATGATTTGATAAATTAGGTCATCAATGGCATTGATATTTAGCCAGGATTCATCGGCCGGGCTTGCCGCGGCTTCAATATGATTTAGATGAATACCATTTGACCAGGATTCTTCGCCGCCCATTAATACAATTGCTTTGACGGGCAAGGTGGCAACATGTTGGTAAACCGTTAGCAGGAGCCGACATTGCTCAGTGCTCATACCGCCATTGTGAAATGGGAAATACAAATAAGCGACATCAGTGTCTAATTCGTACCATATTTCCTGGCAAGGCAGTTGCCGTCCCGGTTTACTGTAGTCAATATCAATAGGTTTGATGGTTTTGGATAACAGCGCTTTTAGTGATGAAACTGTCTTGGGCATTAAGTCTTTTAAAACAAAAAGTGCCGGCAGTTTTATGCCTTTGGCGCCGGATGCCAATTTCGGTTGTAAATGCCCAATCCAGATGGCGCCATCGATGGTTGCCCGGCAAATCGCATGATTGGCCGTTGCGATTATCTCGCCTGGTTTACCGGTTAACTGGCAGTCTTTATGGGCATTAAAAAGGAACACTTGGGTTCCATAAATTTCATCCAATACGCCCGGACTGCCGTCAGCAGCATTTATGCGTCTTAAAATGTCATCCGTTTTATGCGTTTTCCAGTTAATGGCGCGATCGGTTTGTTTGATTGACGGTTGTAATTTGCCTGTATAGCCGGGCTTACGGTAATCCTGAATGTCCGGATTAAAGTCCGGGGCATCAAAGTAGGTTAAAACTTCCCACAAACAATCGATTGCCGCTTGCGTCACTTCACGATAGAAGATGCTGCTCTTGGTGGCTTGGCGTAGAGGAAATGTTTTATTAGCCCAAATAGCGCCAGCGTCCATCTCTTCAGCTGCTTCCAGCAAAGACACGCCCCATTCCGGTTCGCCATTTTGAATAGCCCAATCTAAAGAGGATGGACCTCTATCGCCTTTAATACCTGGATGAACAATCAGGCATTTGTAGTTCTGGTAAATGTCTTTAGAAAGGCGTTTTGTTAAAAAAGGGCACAATATTAAATCCGGTTTGAATAACGATACGCCTTCGAGCACTGTGGCGTCATCACCCAAATGCAATTCAACAGAGACTATATAACCCGCATCTTCAAGTTCAGTATAAAAACGCTGTGTTAACCCCGAAAACGCTGATGAAATGAGTAAAATACGCATAAAACCCCCTAGCTTAAATTCTGAGTTATAAACAACACTGGTTATGAAAATGGGTGCTTGTTGATTTCCTATGCTGCTTTGAAAGAATATTGATCAGCACTACCGAATCGGTCCCGATAATTTTGCGGGTTAACTTTGAGTTGACGAATAAAGGCCCGGCGCATTTTTTCCGGATCCACAAAACCGGATTTTTCGGCTACCGTTTCAATCGGTAACTTGGTGCTACCTAGATAGTGGCGGGCTGCATCAATACGTGCCATCTCGACAAACTTGGCTGGCGTCATGCCTGTTTCTGACAAGAAAAGTCGGGCAAAATTTCGGGAACTCATACACATGCGTTCAGCCAATTTTTCTACACGCAAATCTTCGGTTAGATGCATCATGATCCAGGCTTGCAAATCTTTAAGTTCAGGACGGTGAGCCTCGCTGGTCAGATAGGCACTGAACTGGGATTGACCGCCTGGCCGCTTGAGAAACACCACCAGATATCGTGCGACCAGCAGAGCAAGCTCAGTCCCCCAGTCTTCCTCGACCATCGATAACGCCATATCAATGCCGGAAGTGATGCCGCCTGATGTTGAAATATAGCCATCGCGCACAAAAATTCGATCCGGCTCAACAGTGACCAATGGATAATCTCGTGCCAAGCGAGCGCAAAAATCCCAGTGACTGGTAGCGCGGCGGCCATCGAGAAGCCCGCTTTCAGCAAGCAAAAAAGCCCCGGTACAAACTGAAGCAAGTCGATTGACCCGTAGCGCTATGTCTAGGACCCAGTTCTTTAATCCTGGGTCGCATAACAAACAACTCACATCAGGGCTGCCGGCAATCAGCAGGGTATCAATGCCATCCTGAATGTCGCTATAAGCTTTATTGGCGATAATCTGCAGACCGCATGATGTAGTTATCGGCCCAGGCTGCGCCGCCAAAACTTCCATTGGATAGGCCAAGTCATTGCACACTCCGGATCGTTGCAAGCCGACATTAGCAAAAGCAAATACTTCCATCGGGCCGGTAAAATCAAGAATCTCAACGCCCGGGTAGGTGACAATACCGACAGGTCTTATTTTTGCTACACGAACCTGCGGACTCCGAAGATCTGATGGGGGCACAAAAGGGGGTGTCATTAATCCTCCTTACCTAGAAATCTTGTGTAGCGACTAAAAACTCCTTCCATGATCTAACTTAAGATGTCAGAGCCTTGTTCTTTTTGTATGTCCGAATTGGTTTACATGCTCCTCCATTGCCGGTTTTTGCACAACGACAGACATACCTCGTTTTCTGCCAAAATAATGACGGCTGGATTTCTTTCCGGCCGTTCAATGAAAACTGGCGACAGTTTGTTTTTGTCTTATTAAACGCTTTTTTTATCGAAACAAGACAACTCGTTTAACTGCAAATTGTTCATGCTGTCTGCGCTGCCGGTTTTTCGCTATGATCCTGAAAAGTATTCTATTTTGGAGTTAATTCGATGAGTAAGCTGATATTTACTGTTCTGTGGCTGATAGCTGTATTTGTGGTTTTTCCGGCGAACCATCTTTATGCCCAACCAACGGCTGAGGCTGTTTCTATCAATGGTAGCGCCGTTTATCGCCAGCGTATCGCAATGCCGCCTGATGCGGTACTCACGGTTCGCGTCGAAGATGTATCTCAAGCCGATAAACCCGCAGCGGTGCTAGCTGAGGTGCATGAGACTTTCGGTGCACGCCAAGTGCCCATCCCGTTTTCGCTGCAGATACCTAAAACACACATCGATCCAAGTCACCGGTATGCCATACGCGCGACCATATCGGTGAACGGGGAGCTTCGCTTCACAACTACGCGACACTATGCTGTGTTAACTCGAGATGCCCCCAGTCACATTGATTTATTACTTGATGCTGTACAGTCGGTATCTAAAACGCCAGCGCCGATTTCACCAAATACACTCGCGGTTGCGTTGCCAGCCACTTTTGTCGGTGTTACGCCCTGCGCTGATTGCAGCGGCATAGAGCAAACCCTGACCTTGCGCGCCGATGGTGTATATCGCTTACGCCGTGTGTATCAGGGCAAACCTGATGGGTCGTTTACCGAACTCGGGCGCTGGTCGACAGATACAAGCGGTAAACGACTTACGCTGCTTAGCGGTACGGAGTTGTCTTTGTTGGAAGTAATAGATAGTGACACCTTGCGTCAGCTTGATCGTTTGGGGCAACCAATTACATCGCCAGCCAACCAACACTTGCGACGCGCTGTGCAGGTTGAACCGATTACCGAGTCGCTGCATTGGCATGGCGAGTTTAGTTACATGGCGGATGCAGCAACATTTACCGATTGCGCTAGCGGTAAACGCTGGCCGGTTGCAATGCTTGGCGATTACCTGGCTATGGAACGCAACTATTTGCAGGCTCGCAGCGCGCCCGCGGCACCGCTATTAGTTAACTTTGCTGGTCGGTTGGAGGTTCTTCCCGCAATGGAAGGGTCGTCAATCGAGCAAATTGTGGTCGATCAATTCGGCGGTTCACAGCCCGGAGCTACCTGTAGTTTACTGCAACCGGATAAAGGCACTTCGTTAACAGACACTTACTGGAAACTAATAGACCTAGACGGCAATAAGGTTGCGTTAACTCCCACCCAACAACGCGAGGTGCGAATATCCTTGGATAGCGAAGGTGCCAGGGTAAATGGTTTCAGCGGTTGCAATCAATTTATGGGCGGATATGTCAAAGATGGCAGCAACCTAAAGTTCACGCAGATGGCCGGTACCATGATGGCTTGTGAAGCACCGCTCATGGAACTTGAAAGCCAGGTGTTAAAAATGCTCAGCAATACAACTAACTACCGCATCGATAACGGACAATTGCTTCTTCTGGAGAGCGATAAAGTGTTGGCGCGGTTTAACGCGGTCTATTTGCGATAAATTTAATGATCGTTTGCAGGTGTCTGATTTTTTCAAGCATGGGATTGGACACTCCAGTCGGGTAAAAGTATTAAACTATTGATATAATACCTACTGCTTATTATATTCTTTGCTTATGCATTCTAAATTCGGTTTTCTCAGTTACGAAATCAGCCACATCATTCGCCAACGCTTTAAGGGGTTCTAAGCCCAAACCCTCGGAATTTTTTAAATGATATTAAATCAATATGTTAGTCAAATTTTATGTTGGCTAACATCTCATCAAAGTCGATTAAATGGTAGTTGTTTTTAAAATCATAGTGACCTAAAAAATGAATGTGTTGCCAAGCGACCGGAGAAATTTTCTGTAGTAACGCAATCACTTTCTCGTTCCCGGCGACTTTGTACTTGTCGAGAAGCCGCGATAACATGATCGAATTATAAGCAATCACCACATTGGCGATAAGCCTGCCGCACTGATTACTGATGGCGACATCTAAATCCGTTCTGCCGATCAGCTGCTTTTTGCCGCTGACTTGGGATATAAACGACCGTAGTTGGTGGTAGGATTCAATGCGGTTTTGCGAACGATGCACATCACGCTCTATCTGTGGATCACGCAAATACTTCAAGGTGTAGATGCTACGGACTAATTTATCTAACTCGAAGATGGCTTTGCGTGTTCGGTTCTGTGCCGGTAAAGCGCATAGCTTACGAATCAAAGTGCTTTGGGTCATTTCCTTAAGGCCCAGCGTGGCGACCATTTGGTCCATGTGGGCTTGATCTGAGACTATCAAGGAACGGTTAATCTGCCCGACTGGCGTAATCAAAAACTTTTCGTAGTTGGTAAGATCGTCGCCGCAGTAAAGATGTTTCAGTTGGGTTTGCAGATTTACAAATCTAGGCATTAACTTCATGCCGAACCAGTGCAAAATAGCAAAGTTGGCCTTATTGATGCTGTGCATATCGCCGGTGATGGCTGTTGGCATAATGTTCGAGGTATTGTTGTAGCAAATATCGAATACAAAATTGCTTTCATGCTCATGCGCCCCGATCAATTCTGTTTGTAAGGCGATGTGATTGGCGAGCAGCGAATAAGCGACAACGCCTTTTCCCCGCCTGAAGTATTTTTTTGAGTAACGCGCTTTGAGGGTAGGTGTTCCCATTTCGAATTTTTGACCATCAACACTGCCATAGAGTGTCTCCAAGCCAAAAGAATAATAGGGAAAAATACTTAATCCTGATATGAAATTGCTGATCCGGTCATTGGCGGCCTTTAATGTCGATAGCCGTAAATATTGCTGGTGGGTGGCTTCCAAGACATGATAAGCAATATCGCTGGTCTCGGCCATGCTCAGATTGCCGTGGTTCAGCGCCTGGGCAATAATAACCGCCATCAGGCTATCCTCGTCAGCCACTTTTTTAGCGTAACGCGGTTGTAATGGCGTTAATGCCGAGATAAAGTGACACTGCTCATTAACAAATCGGAAAATATCGGCAATACCATGCGCGGGCAATTTGGTATAGAAGCCCGACTGTAAAGCCTCGTTTTTGTTGACTTTGGGTTTTCGCCAAGTGAGATGCTTCCGTGCCGCATCATACTCCAGGTGCTTTAGCTTGCCTTGGCGCAACTCGCGGTCGAATAGTTTCCATTGCTGACCGAGTTCAGCGTACAACGTGTCAATAGAGTCATCCAAGGGTTGGCGTAACCAGGGGAGGTCTAACTTCTTTAGTATATCGGCCTTCTGTTCCATCGACACCAATTCATCGCTGAAACGTCGGTTCACAACACTGTCATTCAGATAGAGTTCGTTAATATCGAAGCGTTTTCGAGTCTGGCGATAAATCCAGAATTCATATCGATCACCGCGAAGACCCGTGGCATTGCCTTCATCATCCAATACCAGCAGATGGGGGCGCAGGCGATTTGGTATAGTACTGGCAGGAATTTCATCAATTGGCCTTTGTCCCAAGGATTGCTGACGGGAGAAAACCATCTTCATCCAGTCCAGCGCCATTAGCCAAGGGTTATTTGCGGACGTGCTGGAGAAATCGGTGGACATCGCCAGCGGGCGCAGATTTTTCTTACAACGCGCAGTGACTTTGTCGACGGCCTCCCAGCGTAAAGCCATTTGACTAGGGGATTCCTCGCATAAGCGTTGACCAGCATTGATTAGGGAGTCCTTCGGCATGATGTTAAATGCCTGATCGCGTACTGACCCGAATAAAGTGGCATCCTCTATTGCTTCATCGACATACAGTAAAATCAGACGCCCCACCTGAGGTGCCTCCTGCTGCCTATTGGCCTGGGACTTAGTAAATTGCTGTGCTGATATTGTCTTGGTTTCTTCTTCCAGTTTTTTAAGCTGGTAACAAAAGGAGCTGAGCAGGTTATCGCTCAGTTGCTGGTAGCGTTGCCAGGCGTAGCACAACAAGTACAGATAGGTTTGTCCAGGCTTTAACCTTCTTAAGTCATAGATGCTGTAAAAGTTGGCAAGACTAGCGTAGTAATTTTTATTTTGCTGCGAAATTTCAAGTTTTGGCAGCAATACCTTCGCTATTTTGTACAAAGGTTCGAGCGTTGCTCGTTTTTGACGTTCCACCACCATCATTTGATAGCCGAAGTGTTTTGCATCCTGTCTGATTGCGGCCAATTCAGACAAGGTATCTTCGCGGATGAGAAGTTTTTTAAGCTCTGTTCGTCCGGATTCTTTCACTATTTCGTCAATCAGTTGCTCCAAACGATTGCGCTCGAAAGTCAGTGCATCGCCAATAATCGTCTGTAGCGTCGTATACCCCGGACGCACAATTTTCTGACTGTTCAAAAAGACAATCAATTCGGTCAGGATAAATGTCGGTATGACATCGTGTCTCGTCAATTCAAGAGCTTTATCCAATAGCGTTGTTACATCACTTTCTAACCAAAGCCGATAGCCAAATAATTCCGCGATCACGTTACGTTGCAAGTAATATTCATTCATTTGCAAAGGTTGCTGCGCCACTGTCATTCCGGGGAAATACCGCTGCATCACGAAAGTGATGTCTTCTTGCGGTACGTCTTGCAGTGAGAAGCGGAAAAAGGCTTGCTTCGCCTTAAAGTAACCAATCTGTAGTAAGCAATAGAGCTGTGAGCGAAGGCCGTTCCGTTGGAATACGATGGCATGTTCCTTCTCCGTCATCGCGAAGAATTCAGCACGCTGAAAATCATCAAAATCGGGTAGGTCGTATAACGCGTGTTTTTCTGCTTCTGATAGAACGGTTAACCGTTTACTCATATTTGCACGCATGGGCTGACCAGAAAAACCTTTATAGGTGGTTGGGTGAGTTTAAACAAACGACAGCCATCAATTTACTCCATTGAAATGGCAAAAACTAACATAAACCCCAACGTTCCAGCTGTCTACAATATTATAAGTTAGTGGACAGGGTAATTGGCTTGGAATAAACTGTCTATTAAATCGTTTTTCAGTAAATTAATGGACATTTCGTCCATTAATCGATTTAGGGGACAATATTAGACAATGAGACTTTTCGGTTATGCACGGGTTTCCACCAGTCAACAATCCCTTGATGGCCAGATCAAGGCGTTGAAGGAAGCGGGGGTCAAAACCAGCCGCATCTTCACTGACAAGGTTTCGGGTAGCCACGTCAATCGGGATGGGCTTCACCTATTGCGGGTCAAAGTCGAAGAAGGCGATGTGATCCTAGTCAAAAAACTGGATCGCTTAGGACGGGATACGGCGGACATGATCGCGTTGATCAAAGAATTCGACAGCATCGGCGTTGCTATCCGCTTTTTGGATGACGGTATCAGCACCGAAGGCACGATGGGCAAAATGGTTGTTACCATCCTGTCAGCCGTTGCCCAGGCGGAACGCCAACGCATTCTTGAGCGCACCAATGAAGGCCGCATCGAAGCTAAGACCAAAGGGGTAAAGTTTGGCCGGAAACGTACCATTGACAGGAAAAAAATACTGGCGCTGTATCACGATGGCATAGGGGCTACAGCGATTGCCAAGCAAATGAACATTGGCCGATCAACCGTGTATAAATTACTGAACGAAACTGGACAGTACAAATCATCTTGATCACGGCGGTAAGCCCATTGACTTCAAACTCGCAGCAACCCGCGCTGTAACTGAATACACCACCCCGCCGCGGCAATCGCCAATAACCAGCGGCCACCCATTTCGCAAAACACCATCCACTCCACAAACCAGGGCACCGGCCGGGGATGGTTACCTGACAAGGCAACCTCCTGAAAAGATATTTCCAGGGTGCCTAGCAGCTGCGCTGGTAACGTCGCCATGATCACCAGCACCGCTGTTAGCAAGCCAAATGCGAGTAACCAGAAACGTTGTGTCCAACGCTGTACCGGCCAGACCAGCAGAATTGATCCTTCAATAACCAGCGGCACCAGTGCATGCAGCAAATGTGCAGATGCTTTCAACTCGATACCCGGCGGAATGCCAACACTGGCGTTGATATACAGCGGATGAAGCACCCAGGCCGATAACTCGATGGTATCGTCAGGTAAGGCTTGCGTTGACTGGATCAGTTTCAAACTAGGCGAAATTGCGGACGTCATCGCCATGATAACTGCCTTAATTAAAGGAAATAGGCCTTTCGCAAGCCATTCCCCGAAATACCAAACCAAGCCGGATAACACCAGCCATGCCAGCAAGCCTTTCAGGATCAAAGTAAACAATTCACGCCGGCTCATGAGTTTTGTTCATCGAACCGAACGCCCACCAAGCAAAATAGCTACATCCGACAATTACCATCAAGGTCGGCGCCAAATAGGTATGAATCACCATAAACCAGACGGGGTAGTAAGCGATGACAAAATACAAAGCGCTGATACGCACTAGATTAAGCAGATAAATCAAGCCGATGCCCAGTAACAGACCGATCAGTTTACGGCTGAACTTTGACGGAAAAACCACAATAGCGGACACCACCAAAAATAATACCCCGGCTCCATCGCAGCCGCGCACAATCTCCAGATCGGCTTTGGCGGACAGCAAGTGATTTTGCTTTGCCAACACCTGTTCCAACGGGGTGATCCAATTGATAAGATCGGCGCAAATTGTCACCACCCCGTGGTGATAGATCACATTGGCGAACAGGTCGTCCGGAATCTGAAAATAACCGTAGTTTAGTAGTGCATAACAGCCGACAAATAGAACGAACAGTAGCCATTCATTAACTCTACTTGTCCGTAGCTGATTAGAACCAAGACCCACAGGCGTTGGTTTAGGCACCCGATCCAACGACTTTTCTTTTTTCATCTGTCAAGCCAGGTTAATTTAATAACGGTAACGGGTGATGGGATTATATGTGGTTTTCAGCAGTGATTTCTCGAACGATACGCTTCCTGGCGCGGCAGCAGCATCCTATGCCATCATGCCACTCATGTCTCGTACCACGTTTTCAGTTTGCCAATAATGCGTTTTAGATGGGAGGCCTTCTTGGAATCGATTTTGTTCATTTCCTTGTAGATGGCATCCAACTTTTTCTGACAATCTTCAGCGTCATTCTTTAAATCGATTAACGCGTGGATTTGGTCTTTGGTTAATTCCGCCATAACGGGTTACCTGATTGTGTTTAGTATCGATACCGCCTTGATTTTTAGGGCCTTAGCGCCGCACACACATAAGGCTGATTAACCTGCCGAAGTTGCATTGCCTAGCTGCGAATCCACCTTACGGTCTTAAAGAGCAATCTTGACATCTGTCGGCTGCATCCTACTGTTAGCGCACCTTACCGCGAAACTAGTTTCCTATCAGCGAATCTTATTGCGATAATTTCCAGAGAAGATGAGCAGCGAGGTATCCTCTGCATGTTTTTTGATTAGAGGGATCATTTCCTGAGAAATATCCATGGGCAGGGCTTCCAGAAATTTCAAATCATCTAACTGTTGTTGAAGCTCTTGCTTCATGAGTGGATGCCCCATGATTTCCTGAAAACCTAATGAGCGTGGTGGGGTTGCCGCGACGTCCTGCGCATATAACGCCACTGTGTCGCTAGCCAACCCAGCAGCTTCCACAACGTGATCAACATTATCATCCGCGAGAAAACTCATCATGCCCGCAACTGAAAGAGCTGCATTCAAAGCTGCCGAAATCAAAGGATGATTAAATTCCTCGGTATCTGGAGCACTATCGAGACACTCTTCAGCTAATTCACCATAATTTGAGAGGTTCCCTATTCCAGCCAAACATGACCAAGCATCGTCTAAACATCTCCGGTACAGAGATATGTCATAGTTTGTCTCAACAGCAAATCTATTAAGTGCGGGCATCATACGCTCACATAGAAGAAGCATAAATGCCAGCTGCCTATCTCTTGAAAAAGAGCCAAGACTGTGTTTCAGGATGGAATTGTTGAGGTCTGTAGTCACTATACTTCCTACTTTTTCAATGGCCTTAGAGGCGGAACGCTTTGCTCCTGAAGGAATTGCGCACAAGATGGACAGATAGGCCTGCTTGCAGCTGAACCGACTGGCGTCAGGGCTAGCTCCCTGGCAGCGTTGATTTTCCAGTTTCATATATAAGATGACCCGCACTTTGTCGAGAATGAAGATAGTCAGCAACTTGTTGAGCTTGCTCTGCATCAAATGCACTAAGAGCCAACAAATTTTCTGATGACCACTCAATCTCAACTGTTAAGCTTTCCATGTGTTTAACTACCTCATCTCTAATTCCTGGATAAGTTGAATCTCCAAACCAAACCCTAAAAGTGTATTGACCTGAAGCCGCAACCACACGTTGTACGATATAGCTATCATCTGTTTCCACTTCATCGCCTAATGCAAGATCGAATGCAAAAAATGGAATGCAGCAAATGGAAAATCGTTTCTCATCTAACCGTATAGCCCATAGTTGCTCCCATTCACTGCGGTTGTTTTTTTCTTCCAGATGAGCCCGAATAATAAAATTAGCCTTATCACGCCAGACAGGGCTATTGTGAACTGCCACATACTCACCGGCTTGAAAAATCTTACTCATTTCTACCCTCATAGTTACCAATGTTTAGGAGGCCAATCACCAACATAATCAGGAGGAGGTGTTTTTGGAAAATCACCTGCACCTTTTGATGCATTGCAATGAGGGCAGGCTAACTGCGCGTTATCCAAAGTGGCGTTTCCACCGAGTGCCCTTGGTATAGAGTGATCCACTTGTACTGCTGTACCTTCCATCTGGCAAAAAACACAAGTTGCAGTTGGATTTTCTGCTTTTGCAGCGTTTTTTACGCTTTCAGGGAAGCGTTGGCCTGCTGTTATACCGTCTGCAGAGCCAAGTTTAATTGTGGGTACATTAGTTGCCCTCGCCACAACATCTTGCCCTGCATTAACAATATTATCGACTTTATTAACCCCCCGCACCACGCTAATAGATTCGGAGACGAAGGGGATAAGCCCAAGCCCTCTTTCCCAGCCGGAGAGTTGTTGCCCACCGAAAAGCGATTTACCCGTGGCTGCGCCATAAACATCGGCATAGAAACCCGCCGGTGAAATACCAACGCCAATGTCGGCGACAGTACCGCCGTAGTTATTAACATAACTAATCCCCTCCGTTTGCGCCCATGTCGACACCGCTCGTGCCATCAACCCATTCGGATCATTAAAATTGATCGGGTTGTTGCCGACGTAAGCATAGCGGTTGATGCCATCCGCATAACCCAACGGGTCTCTTGCGGTAAACCGGCCCTGATTGGGGTCGTAGTACCGTGCCCGGTAGTAGTTCAGCCCGCTTTGATCCGGTTCCCGGCCAGTGTAGCCGTATTGCGGAACGGTGCCGGTGCCTGCGAGTTTTGTGCCGAAGGCATCGAAGCGTTGCGTGGCGGTGACGGCCTTGGTGGCATTGGTGGTAGCAAGCACGGAGCCTAAGCCGTCCTGGTGGTAGTAAGCCGCGGTGGCGCTGGGGTCGCCGATGTTGCCGGTGAGCCGTGCCAGCGGGTGGTCAAGACCTGCTTGCACATACAGGGCGTTGGGCGTGGTCCAGCCGGTATTGGGGTATTCACCGTAGATAGCTTGACCGTCGTAGAGATAGTTGGTCGTGGTTGCCGCTTCGGTCTTCTGGATTCTGCGGCCTTGGTCGTCGTAGCGGTATTGTCCGGTGGTAACGCTGTTGACCTGGAATTGCGCCAGTTGGTTAAAGCTGTTCCAGCCAGTTTGGTTAACGGTAGTGCCGGTACAGGCGCTGTTGCTGGCCCTTGTGACAGTGCCGCCGCTGCATTTTTGGGTTTGTTGGCCGTTGTTATCGTAGAGAGTGGCTTCCAGCAGTGCGCCGGTCAGGTTGGTTTGACGGACTTCGGTCAGCTGGTTAGCGGCATCAAATTTAGTGGCGGTGGTGCTGGTCACCGGATTGCCGAGCTGCTTTTGCACCCGGTTGTTAAAGGTGTCGTAGGCGTAGCGTTGCTGTTGCGCGGCGGTGCCGTTGTCGACCTGGGTAAGGCGGTCGAGCGCATCGTAACTGTAGGTGGTGTTAAGCGTGGCCTGGCCGGAGAGGGTTTCCTGGTTAGCTTTGCGTCGGCCTAAGCCGTCGTAGCTGTATTGGCTTTGGGTCAGGAGGGTGGCGGCGTTTTTGTGGCTGATCCGGCTTAAGCTGCCGTCACTGTTCCAGGCCAGGGTTTGGCTGATGCCGTTGGGGTAGCGCACTTCGGTTAAACGGCCGCCGTCGTCATAATCGAAGCCGTAGGTGTCGAAGTTGGGTGCCCACAGGCCGATCACGCGGCCGACCGGATCGTACAGGTAATGGCTGCTGCGGCCGTCGCTGTCGCTCAGGCTGTCGAGCAGGCCGCCGGGACTCCAGGCATAACTTAAAGTTTTGCCGCCGCGTGAGTCGGTGACCTCGTGCAACCGGTGAGCGGCATCGTAGGCGGTATCAAAAGCGACTTCCAGTGTGCTGCCGGGGCCTGCGCTCCAGGTCTCAGAACGGGTGACTTGGCCTAACGGATTTCGGGTGTAATCGATTCTGCGGCCATCCTCGGCGGTAATGCTGTCGAGTTGGTGGCCGTAACCCCAGGTATAGGTCAGGGTGTGGCCGTTGGCGGTTTGCGCGGTTTTGATATTACCGTTCAGGTCGTAAGTGTAGGTGGTGAGCTGAGCGTTGGCGTCGGTCTCTTTGAGTCTGCGGCCGAAGTCATCAACGACATAACTGACTTGGGTGACGACGGTGTCGCTGGCAGAGCCGCCGGTGTCGACATCGATGGCGGTGCCGCCATCGCTAGTGGTCTTCCCGGCCTTAATTTCTTTCAGGTTGCCCAGGGTGTCGTAGACATAGCGGGTGACCGGCCGGATAGTTTGGTTGACGGTAATGGAGTTAGGATCGTTGTCGGTATAAGCGGCACCTGCGACACGGACCAGTTGGCCTAGGGCATTATAAGTGTTGAGGGTGTCGCGGGCGGCATCGGTTGAGCCTGCGGCGGGCTGCTCAGTGATTTTGATAACCTGGCCGAGCGCGTTGTAGTCGAACTGGCGGGCGCTGCCACTGGTGTAGCTGCCGATTTTAGGCTGGCTGATCTGTTTCAGGCGGCCGTCTTGGGTTGCATTCCAATAGCTGTAAGTGGTGGTGTTGCCGTTGGGATCGGTGACGGATTTTAGTCTTCCGGCGGCGTCAAGTTTACGGCTGACCGAGTGGTTGGCTTTGTCATAGGCTTTGGTCCAGCGGTTGACAGCGTCGTAGTCAAAACCCAGCGTATAAGCGTCGGGGTCGGTGAGCTGGGTGAGATTACCGGCGGCATCGTATTGGTACTGAGTAGCGAAGCCGCCGGCATCGAGGGTTTTTTGCAGGCGGCCGACTTGATCGTAGATTCGGCTGGAAGAATCCCACAGTCGGGGTTGGCCGTTCTGGGTGAGTTTTAAGTCAGCATCGGTCAGACGGCCATCGCCATCGTAGTGGTAACTGCGAAGCTGTCCGGCAGCATCGGTGCCGGTGCTGGCCCTGCCGTCGCCGTCATAGCTGAATTGGGTCGACTGCCAGGCGGCGTCGATGCCTTGGGTAGTCCGGCCCAGCGGGTCGACGACTATGGCGACGATGTCGGCCGGATCGGCGGCGTTGATTAAGCCGTCGCCGGTCTTGTCGCCCAGGCGGCTAAGCTGGGTAGGATACAGCGTGTTGGCATCAAACGCGGTGGTGACGGTAGGCCCGCTGCCACCGGCAAAGCTGCCCAGTGTAGCGCCAGTGAAGTCGCGCAAGATTTTGGTTACGGTTGGTTGACCGGTCGCCGTATCGTAATTCTGTTTAGTCCAGGCGGCGATGTCGGCAAGCGCCGGGGTAACGCCTGCGGTGGGTATTTTGCCGGTTTTCAATTGCAGGCTGTCGGTACGATTGCCTTTGGCATCGTATTTCAACAAGGTCCAGTTGCCCTTGGCGTCCTTGATGCGTTGCGGCGCATTGAAGGCGGTGAAATCGCTATATTCGCTGGTGGCGGCTGAGGGCTGGGTCATTTTGATGACGTTGCCGACGGCATCGTATTGGTATTGAACGCTCAATCCTGCCGGATCGGTTTCGGACAGGCGGTTGAACGGGTTGGCCGGATCATAGCTGTAAGTATGAGCTGCACCGGCTTCGTCGACAATGCGTAGCGGGTTGCCGTTGGCATCAAAGCTATGGCGGCGCTCAAAGCCGCGCTCGTTAACGGTCACCGTCTCGCGGCGAAAATCCTGGTAGCGGAAGGTGGTGGTTTCCGGCAGCAGGGTGCCGTTGTGATGACGTTGATGGCGGAACACCCGACCATCAAGATAATAGGAAAAGCGCATGCCCTCGCCTTGCGGCAGGGTGGTGGTCTTTAAGGCATGGGCCAGATTCTGGCCGTCGGCGGCGCTGTAATAGGCATAGCTCATTGCGTTATGCTGGCTGGTTACCGCTAGCGGACTCTTGTAGCTGATTAAGTTACCGCCTGCGTCGTAGCCGTATTGGTGCGTTGCCAGCACGGTGCCGGCGATGGCTTTGACGTCCACTTGGCTGAGTCGGCCCGCCGTATAAGTAAATGCCAGCTTGCGGCCCGGCCCGTCGGTGACATCCTTGAGCGTTTGATCGGCGTTATAGCTCAGCGTCAGGGTGTTGAGATTACGGTCTTTGATCGTTTGCAGCTTGGCAAACTGCCCGGCCGTGGCACCGGCGTTGCTTTCAAAGGCATAACGCAAGCCGTTCTTTTCGGTGACGCTCCAGCTGCCGTCAGCCTCGCGTTTAAGGGTAACGTAAACGCCCGGCGCGGCCTGAAAGGTACTGTTCACCGGTACGCTGGTGCCGGTCAGCTTAAAGAAGCGCTCCGAACCACTGCCGTCTTGCCAGCCGATTTTGACCGTACCGGCCTCGACGCCGTAAAAATTCAACTTGTGATTGAAACTGTGGGTCCAGCCGTAACCCAATGGCCCGTCTTTGGCATTGCGGCTGTTATAGTTGCGATCGAACACCAGCGGTAAGCCTCGGCCAGGGACGCTAATATCCCGCTCGCTGTGATAAAGGTTGCCGGTAGCCAAGTTGACCGGGTCACCGCCCCAACTTTGCAGGGCGTTCCAGCCATTGGATAAGGTGGTGGAGTTGAACGGCCAGAGACTGGAAATCGAGCTGGGGATGAAACTGTCGCGCGGGTAGAAGGTGCTGTCCGCACTGGGGTTGATCAAGGGGTAGCCGCCGGCGAGGTTGCCGGCGATAATGGCGGAAAAATAGCCTTTGCTTTGGTTTTCCACCATGAAGACCGCGCCATTCCAACTTTTTGGCTGAGGTGAGCCGTCGGTGTAGGCGATGGTTTTTTGGGGTATCGTCACGGTAGCCAGATCGGTAACAACCAAATTCCGGATCTGTGTCTGATACCCGGTCATAGTAGCATCCATCGACGCAGTCCAGTTTGCATCGAAGGTGGCTGCGCTCATGGGTGGAGTGAAGGTCCGTAACGGGGTGCCTGTCTCACTGGCGAACTGCAACCCCCGCACTGTCGATACCGCATCGGTGCGGATTAACTCTTGCCAGATGTAATGTTCATAGGCCGAGGCGCTGTAGGCAAACAGTTTGAAGGTCGGCCAGGTTTCCGCAAGTTTGGCTGCGGCTTTCGCTTGTTTAGTCGCTGCTGAATCGGTGTTTAAAATTACGATAGTTGAATCGAGTTTGACGGGATGTGCGAGATTTCCTAGCACATCAATATACGGACCGCTCGGATGTACGGCAAACGGCAGATCGAACAGGTAGTCGACCTTAAGCCCCGCCGCTGTTAAACCCAGATGGGTGCCGCTTTCACCACTGACATCATTGAGCTGGCCTAGACGTTGTCCCGTGTCGGTAACGTAACGCAGATATTTTAAGAGGGCGATATGCAGAAATTCGCCTTCCGTCGCATCGTAGTTTGCCGCATTGGCCGGGGTCGGAGCGGTAGGAGTCCCCTGCACGGATTGGATCAGGCGATCGGCCCGTTCCGCCAACAAGCGGTCCGAACCTTGCCGGGCGTAAGCCATCAGCGCATGATGGGCACCGGCTTTTATATTGGTGTAGACGGTTTTGTTAAAACAATGTAAGTCTGAATCGGGAGTAACGTTGGTTGGAATATCGTTGCGACAAGACGCCTGCTGTAAGGTCGTATCGCCCAGAGTGACCTTCATGATCAGGTTATGCGTGGTGCCCAGAGTCAGCGTGCCGGCACCCGTGGCTAGCGTCACGCCATCGAGTTTGATGACCGGATGAAGGTTGACCAAATTTGGCGGGCTGACCAAATCGCCATTCCAGCTATTCCAGATCGCGAGCGAAGCGCTGTCGGCCGGGACGTAGGAGAGCGTGATGCGTTGGTGTACAACTGAAGGCAGCGATACTTGTTGGTCGGCTACGAGAATTGTATTGTCGGCATTGCGCACCTTGATACCGAGCTGGTAACGGTGGCTGGTAGGCAGGCTGGCTGTTTCAGATGAGGAAGATCCGGACCAGCTGACGTATTGCACCACTTCGTAAGGCAGGGTGACCGGCAGGATGTCGTAGGTTCTGGCGGTTTGTTCGCCCAGATAAGGCACATCCAGCAGGGTGTAATCCGAGTTCAGGCCCTTGATGTAGCTTTCGATCTGAGACTCAAGCCGTTCATGCGGCAGGGTATTGGTGCGGTTAGCCAGATAGCCGGTGGTGCTGTAGTCGAAGGGCACGCTTTGTTGTAGGCCGGGTATCCCTGCTTGATAGGTTTTGTCCTTGAAGCTGGGATCCAGCGGAAGCCAGCGGTGGCCTGTGTTGTCAGAAGGCGCACCTCGGTAATTGCCGTAAGGCAGGCAGGCTTCAACCCAGACGTGGCGTAATTGAATACCGTTGCCATTAGTCAGAGCGCCAGCATTTGGATTCAGGTTGGCGGACAAAATGGACCCGGCAGCTTGATAAGTCTTGGCGCCTATCCAGCGGGGCGCGCGACCGTTAGCCCCCAAATTCGAAGCATCTGTCACCTGTACGTCACCCAATACATAGCGGCTCGGAATGTTGGAAGCGCGCAACAACGCAATCAGCAGCGATGCTTGATCGGTTGCGCCGCCGGCACCGCTGTACAGGGTGCCGGCCGAGCCTTTGAGGGAGCCGAAATAGGGCTCAAAGCGAATAGTGTTGTAAACATGTTGGAAAATTTTGACCGGCGAATAGCCGAGTTTCGTGGCCAAGTCGCGAATTTCCTGGGTGATAACCACATCTTCGGTGGCCGCAAGATCGGCGGGAACAAAACCGCAAGCCATCGCCTCGGTGGGTGTGACCGGCGCTGCGGCCTCGACCGGTTTGACTAGCATATCCAACAAAAAAGCATAGGCCGGAGCATCGGGCTGCAGCGGCCCTGAACTGAGATAACGCGGTAACTTTTTACTGGGCTGCGCCGGTGTAGACTTGATCTCTGCCCCTAACCGGGTGGTGGGGCTGGGTGCGTCTTCAGGTGCTATAGCGGCAGCCTGCTCGCGGTGATGCAGGGAGCTCAGTTCTGTTTTAGCTTTGCCCAGGGCGTGCCGACGGGCCCCCTTTTCTTGGGCTTTCGTGAACCCTGCCAAGGAACTGTCAATACGGTCGAAACGCTGCTTTACCTGTCCGGCATACTGGTCGAAGGCTTTGAGTTTGCCAGTCAGCTTAAGTCCTGTAAGCTTGGTGCGCATGTCGTCGAGCTGGTCTTCTACATCCTGGCGCAAGTCGGCGATTTCTGTGCGCTTAGCCTCAAGCAATTGTTGCTTGGACTCCAGTAAGTTCGCTGCACCGGTTTGCTGCAATCGATCCTCATTTTCTGCTTCATCGATCAGCTCGGCAGCCTCTTCCAAGTGCTCGCGCAGCTGTTGCGGCACAGAATTAACCGGCTGTTGCTGAGCCTTGAGCAGCGACTGCACCACGGCATCCGGCAACACTGCCGGATCACTTGGCTCGGCGAAAACGGAGGCAGTGCCGAATGTGCCCAAGGACAAAACGATGAGCACGAGGAGTGAGCGGAAACTATGAATGAGTAACATGGGACAGTGCCTTTAGGTGCGAGAGTCTGGATTAGCGAAGATCGAGTGATCGTCGACGTTCAAGATGTCCCATGGTGAGAATAAGTAGCAGTGCCATAAGGATCATAGCCCCGTCCGGTAGCGCTGGAACTTGGGTGCTACCGCTATTGGCTAACACCTCGATTTGGCTGGTGACGGACTCTTGCGTATTGGTATCGGTTACCAGATAGATGAAATTGAACGGACCTAAAGTAGTGGGTATGCCGCTGATTTGGCCGGTATTGCTGTCGAGGCTAAGACCGTCAGGTAATTCGCCGGAGGTTAGCATCCAGGTATGGGGCGGCGTGCCTTCGCTGGGTGCCAGCGTCATTGCGTAGGGTTGGTTGAGGACAGCTTGGAGCATCAAGCTCGGCGCGGTAACGCCTGCCACACTTTGACCGTTACCTTTTCTCAGTCTGTGGCCGTCGGCCACGTTGGGATTGGTACCGAGCAGGGCCGGTGTCTCCACGCCATCCGGTAAGCCATCCTTGTCCGTGTCCGGCAGGGCCGCAGCCGGTAATGCCGCCAGGGTCAGCGTGGTCAACAGGGCATCATTGGTCCCCCAACTGCCGTTGACCTGTTGTTGGGCAAGCAGAAAGCTCTGAGCATTGACGGCGGCGGGATCGGCGCTCCCAAGTTCTGCCACCAGCGCCCGGTAAGCCAACGCGGTTTCCAAAACCGTTCCCGTGCCTTCCCCGAAACCGCCACTGGGTATTATCTGTTGGGTTTTTAGCCAGGCAATACCGTTGCTGAGGTTAGCTGTGACGTTATAAACCAATTTATAGCGATTAAGCGTCAACAGATTGTGGGCGGTCGGGATAATCTTGCTTGGCAATGTGCTGAGTGGATCCTTGTAGTAAGGCCAGCCGCCATTGGAGTTTTGTTTGCCGGCGATGAAGCCGATGCCGTAACCGGCATCGGCATAAGGAGTTACGGTTGTCTTGATGGCGTCCATGGCCAAAGACGTATCGGGAAAACTGCCGCTGTAGTGATCGTAAGCGCCCCAACTGCGGTCGGTGTCATTACGCAAAGCAATCAGCCGGGTCATCAGTCCCGAGGTATCCCGTCCGGCTTTATAGAGCGCGATGATCTGTCGTGACAATGCGTCTGCGCTATCGGCTTGATGGTTTTGTAGCCACGCCACGCCGGTGGCAAAGGTGTCGCCCTGGGTGATGCCGGCGTTGACTAACGCTTCAATAGCTGCGGCCGTCTCCGCCACTTCCAAGCCCGGTGCGCCTCGCCAACTGCCATCGCCGCTCTGGTGAGTAATCAGCCAAGCCACGCCTTTGTATCGGGCATCATCAATCGGTGCCGTCTGCCCCGTTGTCACCACGAAGACGCCTAGCCACAGCACACTCAAAATTAAACGTTTCATTTTACGTATTCTCAATTAGCCAATTGCCAGACAGTTGGAACTCACCATCAACAGGCCTGATACCGGGTTATCTGAATCAGATGATCTCTTCACGGTGTTGCCGAGACCATCCGCTGATTTATGCTTACCTTTCTACTAAACGATATGACGGCATCGATAACTTATAATCCAACACATCAGCTAACCTTGTGCTTTTGCCGTTTTAACAGTGCGTAAACGAGCTAACAGTAAGGTGGCTTTTTTACTTATGACTAACACGCCAGGTTACGAGTCTTTTTAAAATCTACAGCGTCAATGTGACAAATGTATTAATGGCAAAAAATCAAGGTGGCAGCGAATTAAAGCCCTACCTGCTATTTATCATTTCGGGCGTTTTTTTGAGGGGGCATGGAAGGAAATAGCGAGTGTGGGCTTGTTTTTGGTGCGATTCCGATGGAAGCGGTAACATCTGTTAAGAATTTTGGTTAATTTTGCATGTTGCGGGTTAATCAACATAAGACCAGATGAAAAGGCTGTGCATCAAGTGAATACTAACTCAGCTTTACGTTCCTGCACGTCAAACCCCAAGCTTTAAAAAATTTACTATCTTATTGATTTAAAATGATTTAAAAAATTACGAGGGTTAGGGCTTAGAGCCCCTTTAACAAGCAGGCTGAGAACATTGGCTTGACTCATGCGCAATGGCGAGCCTTGGTACATCTGTCCAACAATGAAAATTGTCGTCAAATTGATCTGGCCGACATCCTCGAAATCAAACCGATTACGCTGGCCCGGCAAATCGACTTGTTGGAAGAAGCAGGACTGGTCCGGCGAAATAAAGATGTTGAGGATCGACGCGCTTACCGTCTCGAACTACTGCCCAAGGCGCACACTGTGATGCAGGAGCTCTGGGACATTGCCGATGCGGTTGAAGCGCAAGTGCTTAACGCTCTGTCTCCGAATGAACAAGAACAGCTCACCAATCTGCTTGAGCGAATCAAAATCAGCATCAACTCTAATGCATTGTCTGAAGACTCTATTGTTGATGATTAAACAGCCTTACCAGCCGTTGGGCAGCCGTTATTTCACTTATTTTTCTTAAATCCAACGCGACATTGTCGATGTCAGCACTTTTTAACTCATAGGAACTCCATGCTCTTTTTATCAAAAAAACAGGACTGGTTCGGCAACATCCGTGGTGATGTGTTGGCCGGTTTAGTCGTTGCGTTGGCGCTCATTCCCGAAGCCATTGCCTTTTCCATTATTGCCGGTGTTGATCCCAAAGTCGGACTTTACGCTTCATTTTGTATCGCGGTGATTACTGCGTTTGTTGGCGGTCGTCCCGGCATGATCTCGGCAGCCACCGGTGCGATGGCGTTGTTAATGGTGACCTTGGTGAAGGATCACGGCTTGCAGTATTTACTGGCAGCCACTCTGTTGACCGGCGTGTTGCAGATCATTGCCGGTTATTTAAAACTTGGTAGTCTGATGAGTTTTGTGTCACGTTCGGTAGTGACTGGTTTTGTGAATGCCCTGGCGATATTAATCTTTATGGCGCAACTGCCGGAACTGGTTAACGTCACTTGGCATGTGTACGCGATGACGGCGGGCGGTTTGGCGGTTATTTATTTGTTTCCGTATATCCCTGTTATCGGTAAATCTGTACCGTCGCCGCTGGTCTGTATCGTCAGCATGACATTTGTGGCTATCTATTGGCATTTGGAAATTCACACTGTCGGTGATATGGGCCAGTTGCCTGATACGTTGCCGATATTCCTCTGGCCGGACGTACCGCTGACGCTGGAAACGTTGCAGATTATCCTGCCATATTCCTTGCCGCTGGCCGTAGTCGGCTTGCTGGAATCATTGATGACCGCCACTATTGTCGACGAGCTGACCGATACCAGCAGCGATAAAAATCGCGAATGTAAGGGTCAAGGCTTAGCCAATATTGGTGCTGGCTTGCTGGGCGGCATGGCTGGTTGCGCGATGATTGGGCAGTCAGTAATCAATATCAAATCCGGCGGACGCGGACGCTTGTCCACCTTAGTAGCCGGTAGTTTTTTGTTGATCATGGTGGTGTTTTTGGACGAATGGATTTCTAAAATCCCGATGGCGGCGCTGGTGGCAGTGATGATCATGGTCTCGATCGGCACCTTCAGTTGGAGCTCACTCATCAATCTGAAACAACATCCGCTATCCACCAATGTCGTGATGCTAGCGACCGTGATTGTGGTGGTCTGGACGCATAATCTAGCTTACGGCGTTTTTGTCGGGGTATTGCTGGCATCCTTGTTCTTCGCCAATAAAATCAGTCATTTCATGGGTGTGGAATCCACCCTGGATGAAGCTAATAGCACCAGAATCTATCAGGTGTTCGGGCAAATCTTTTTTAATTCGGCTGACAAATTCACTGCTGCTTTTGATTTTAAAGAGGCGGTGGAAAAAGTCGTCATCGATTTACAGCGCGCGCATTTTTGGGACATTACCTCGGTGACTGCGCTGGACAAAGTCGTCGTCAAATTTCGTCGTGAAGGCGCCGAGGTGGAAGTGATCGGCATGAACGAAGCTACTGCCACAATAGTTGACCATTTTGGTATCCACGACAAACCCGAAGAAATAGCAAAGGTCCTGGGAGGCCACTAATGAACACAAATACCAATTTAGTTCTGGCATGCATTGATGGCTCATCCTTGACTGAAGCGGTCTGCGATTATGCCGCTTGGATCGCGCAACGTGTCGATGCACCGTTAAAACTGCTGCATATCATTGATCATCATCATGAAGCCGCCGCGCACGTGGACTTGTCCGGCAATATCGGCCTGGATAGTCAGCAGCACTTACTCGAAGAATTAACCGCCGCCGAACAACAGCTCAGCAAGTTAAAGCTGCAACAAGGCAAGCAACTATTACAGGCTGCCAAAGAACGCGTTATTGAAAACGGTATTGCTGAGCCAATCACCAATCAACGACATGGCAGTTTGGTGGAATCATTGATTGAACTTGAAGACAGCCTGCGCCTGCTGGTCATCGGCTTGCGCGGTAAAGTCCACGAAAACCAAGCGGACAAACTAGGCGCCAAGCTTGAATCTATCATTCGCTCATTACACAAACCGATATTGGTTGTAAACGGCGCTTTCAAAGCGCCGCAACGCATTATGATTGCTTATGACGGCAGCAAAGCCGCCGATAAAGCTGTCGATATGGTCGCAACCAGTCCGCTTTATAAAGGCTTGAGCTGTCATCTGGTATGCGTCAGTAAAGAGGGGTCAGAGAGGATAGAATTGCTTCAGTCAGCGGCCAACAAGCTGACCGGCGCCGGTGGCATTGAAGTCATCACCAAACTTTTATCCGGCAAACCCGAGCATCTGCTGTGTGAATATCAAGACCAACAAGCGATTGATTTAACGGTGATGGGCGCTTTTAGCCACAACCGCATTCATGATCTGCTGCTGGGTAGCTTTACCGCTAAGATGCTGTTAAATACGCATAAGCCGCTGTTGTTATTGCGATGAATCCGGGGCACAAATCATCAATTGATATGTCTATGTTGTTTATCGATGTGGATGGCTTTGGCACTTATTGAAAGCCCGAAAAAATGAAATGGGAGCCGTTAAATTTGGCCGCACTGCCATCAATGCCAATAAATTAACTGTGTTTTGATTGCTCTTTTATGTATTTTGTTGTGAGGTAGCCCAAAATAGCACCCCATATCATCATAAAAATTCCGTGTAATATTATTTCCAATTTAAGCCTATGGGCTAGTGCATAATAATCATAGATATAATCCATTGCGACAATACAAGCTGTTATATACACAGCTGTTTTAAATCTAATTGCATGCGTATAAAAACAACTGACGCCTAATATAACAAATCCTATCAAAAACCTTAGGCCTGCGTGGATTGACCAATGAAGATCGAGTAATGGGGTTTTTAATATCGCTATATTCAAAAAATAGAGTAAAAAAACACCGACAATAAAAGAAAAAATTAGCATTTTCATAACATCACCGCCTATATATGCAAACCTGCATTTTCATTAATGGTTTTTAAAATAAGGTTGCTTCGAAAAATAACCCGTGAATTCAAGTAATAAGTGCATAACCCACCAATTTTTCAGCGTCCATGCCGGATAGTTCGCGAAACACCTCGTAAGGCGTCTTGAAGCCCAGACACTTCCTTGGTCTGTTGTTGAGTTTATGCACAGCTTCTAACACC
>JAUYBL010000025.1 GCA_030693065.1 Methylococcaceae bacterium
AGGTATCGCCTAACTTGTTGAGCTTGGCTTCACGTTCTTCGGCGGCAAATAGGCTTTCTTTGATCATGGCTGTGGGGGCTTAGATACTGAAATGGGACTGGGGAGTATTATCCCATGATGTCGAGTTTTTCGAGGTGCCCATTGGCTATCCCGGAACCAACACGTCGAAACGTTTCATCAATTCGGCAATATTTTTTCTATATACACTGTCAACGGGCAAACATAAATCACCACACGTTAAGCCACGCTCTTGCAAAGACTCCATTTCGACGTAAACATCATTTACATCATATATTTCCAACGCTTTAAATATACTCGCAGTATCTTTCATGCCAACACAGTCAGGATTTTGATTATTTTTTAAATGAAAGACGCCATCATCAAGCAATAAAATACTTACCGACTGATCAAAAGCCGCTGTCGTTAACACTATATCTAATATCTCCTGAACATAGACCCCGCTATGAACAGGCTTACGTAACACGAACAAAAAACGCTTCATAACCTCAACCAAATACGACAAATCTATCGGAGACCAAGGTCGCCTCAACCAACTGCCCTAACCCTGAAATACGAAAACCATCAGCCAAATCATCATCTAATTTGCCCTGCCGTTTAGACTCATCCGAGCACAACAATCCGCGCCGTTGTGCCGCCGAAATACACACCACCAAATCTACTTGATAACATTTAGCCAAATCACTCCATTGCGAGGAAAACTGCAATTCATCATCAGGTGGCGAGGCATATTTGAAAGCGTGATAAATACCATCATGATAAAAAAACACCCTAAATATCTCATGCCCAGCAGCCAAGGCTGCGCTGATAAACCGATAGGCCGCATGACCGGCATTTGAGTGATAAGGACTAGCATTCACTTGTACAGCAAACTTCATTTTTTGCACCGGCTGTAGTTATTCAGGTTCATAGCAAGACTTGAGTATATAAAGACCAGCAGAAACCGGCAATTGACTCGCAATGGTTCATGCTATCAGAAGAGGAAATATTGAATCTCAATAGTTTTTTAAATGGGCACTCAATCAAGTTGATGAACTTATTAAGGCAATAATACGGTTTAATACGGATTGATTTAGAACTAAATAATCAAACCATCCTGCCATGTGTAAAGCTGCTATTAACCAAAAACTAAGCTGATAAGAAAATTTTCTATTTTTATGTCGAAGCATACGTTGCGCGACAAAACCTCCGGGCCATCCACCCAAAAATTCGTAAATATGCAGCGTCCGCTCTGGCGTTCTTCTTTGCTTAGTTTTAGCAGATTTTTTATCTCTGCTATATGCAACATAGCAAATAATACTCATCATAAAATAAGTAGAAAATACGATATGGTAAAAGTAATAACCAGCGCCCTTATCTACTCGCGCCCATACCGAATTGATGTTTAGTTCTAATTCATTTTTAAGCGGAGATATTGGCGGATTTGTTTTTTTGCTACGAGAAATCTGACCGTCCTGACTGCCGCATTGAATATCAGAATAAGTTGTTAAACCATTACCATCGATACATTTGAATACTTTGGCATTGGCAATGTCGCCATAAAGTAACAGCAAGGAAATCAATAGTATCTTCATATATTTTGCCTAACTCGAAGCGATTACAAAAGTTAGGCTAATAGTAGTTGAGTTAATTGAACCCTCAAATTAAACATCACAGCTTTTCTAACGCTAAAAAACAAATCGATCAACGCATTTTAATAGCACTTGGATGACGGATTAGCATCGACAATTGGCCTTTGTTTTTATTCAGCCAACCGCGTACTTCGACGGTTTTGTCTATATATTCATTAACATCCGGAAATAGCGCCAGCCATTGTTGTTCAATACGCGCCTGAAAGCCGCCGGAAAACTCCAGATACACTGATTTACGAGTGCTGCGCACGTTGCTCACCTTGCCGATTACACGCACCCAGCCGGGATGAGGTTCTGCAGCTAAGCTGGCAACAGCAATGGGTTGATATTGCGCTTGCTGCCAAATACCAAGCCGGGCTTTTTCTGCCTGTTCCTCCGCTTTCACTAATTCAGCGACATACAACAAGTTAGGCGGATAAATACTCACTTCAGCAAGGCCTGCTGCAACCAATTGCAGATTGATATGCTCCTTGCTGTCTGTGAACAAATGCGCCAAAGTTCGACCGTACTTGTCGGTTTTTTCAGCTGCCAGCTCCAGACGCACCCGCGAATTTTGCAGTTTATTTTGCAACCAACGCTTCGCATCTTCACCTCCGGCATCAGCCAGTTTGTCGCGGTGCTGGACTTCCGGCGTATTAATACCCAACAAACGAATTTTACGACCATCTTCAAGCACCACGGTATCACCGTCATAGACTGTCTTGACCCGGAAAAAATCGTAGCCCGGCTTTATAGCAAGCTTTTTAACTTGCGCATCCGGGTAAGCTCGATCAGAAAAATGCGCTTTACCGTTGGCATCCTGCCATTGATAGACATCGGCATTCGCCAAGCCTGACAATACCAGCCACAAAGCCAATAAAACTCTTACCATTCGCCCGTTGCCCCCTAAAAATTTCTCTGCCATGTTGTTATTATCCGACCCAAACGCTCAAAGAGCGCGCACTTTGCATGTCGTTGGAGTTTAGTGCAACATTGCCCGATTTTTTGATTCTGATTTTACGACTGCATTTAACTATGATCACCATCATCCAGCGCGTCACCTGCGCCAGCGTTACCGTCAATCACCAAATTATCGGTCAGATAGACACCGGCATCATGGCGCTTGTCGCGGTAGAAAAAGCAGATACCGAAAAAGATGCCGCACGCCTGTTGGAACGCATCCTTAATTACCGCATTTTTGCAGACGCTGACGACAAAATGAATTTGAGCTTGCGAGATATAAACGGTGGCTTATTACTGGTGCCGCAATTCACCTTGGCCGCCGACACCCAAAAAGGCAACCGCCCCAGCTTTACTCCGGCCGCGTCGCCGGAATATGGCCAACAGTTGTTTGAGTATTTACAGCAACTGGCTAGACAAGCCTGGCCCACGGTGCAATTCGGCCAATTTGGTGCCGATATGCGGGTGGCATTAGTCAATAATGGCCCTGTGACCTTTACTTTGCGAAGCTGTGCACCGTAATTCTTTAACTAAGCAACAATCTACTTAAATAAAATGAATCTAATCTCTACAGACATGTTGTTTTCTTACTGGTCTACGCCGCAAGTTGAAGTCAGCATCATGATCTTGATGAACATAACAGGGGCTCTGTTCTTGGGCATGATAGTCGGCTATGAACGTTCGTTCCACGGGCGCGCCGCAGGTATGCGAACTTACGGACTGGTGTGTATGGCCTCAGCGGCGGTAACGGTCATTGTCGGTTACCCGCAATACTGGTTCGGTGGCTTGCTGCCGCTTACCTCCACCGCTGACCCCACGCGTGTTATTCAAGGTGTAGTCACCGGCATCGGTTTTTTGGGCGCCGGTGTGATTATGAAAGAAGGCCTTAACATTAGCGGCCTAACCACGGCAGCATCAATCTGGGCATCGTCCGCCATCGGTATTTTGTGCGGTGCTGGATTTTATTTTGCAGCAATTATGCTGTCGCTGATTTCCTCAGCAACCATGATTTGGGGTGGATACATTGAAAATGCATTGCCATCGCGCCATGCTGTTTCGCTAACTTTGCAATTTCTTACTGACAGTAATCCCAATATTATTGAGATCAGGGCGTTGGCCGATGCGTTGGGTTATCGCCTTGCTGAAGGCTCCATTACTATCACCCGGCATAATGACCAAGAAGAATGGCACGTCATTCTAATTGCCAAGACCAAACAACAAGTATCAATCACGGCAATAACCGCAGGCTTGCAAAAATGCACTTATTTAAGCGGCTATCAGGTCGCATATGCGCGTAACTAAAACTGCCGGAGCTTTGACGATGCAATCAATCGTCATCGTCTTGATATGGTTGCGCTTTCACGCCATCCGGAATTTTGTGGCTATTGGCCGATCTGAGCAAAAGCAGCGCACCACCTAAAACGAATAACAACGCAATCACAAATAACACTATCCACATATCAACTCTCCGGCTTTGGCTTGGTTTAAGCGATTGCGGTAGAATACACTGCTAATCAGCACTTTACGCACGAGCACTATGAAAAACGTCGAATTACTCTCCCCTGCCGGCACCATTAAGAACATGCGTTACGCCTTTGCTTACGGCGCCGATGCAGTCTATGCAGGCTTACCGCGTTACAGCCTGAGAGTGCGCAACAATGATTTTCTTGCTGACAACCTGGCTAAAGGCATCAAGGAAGCTCACGACTTAAACAAAAAATTCTTCCTGGCGACTAATGTCATTCCGCACAACGCCAAGGTTAAAACCTTTATCAAAGATATTGCGCCGATTATTGACATGCAACCGGATGCGTTGATTATGGCCGACCCCGGATTAATTATGATGACGCGGGAAGCCTGGCCGGACATGCCGGTGCATTTGTCGGTGCAGGCCAATACCGTCAATTACGCCACCGTTAAATTCTGGCAACGTATGGGCGTGAGCCGCATCATTTTGTCGCGCGAGCTATCACTGGATGAAATAGCCGAAATCCGTCAGCAATGCCCGGACATGGAACTGGAAGTGTTTGTACATGGTGCCTTATGCATTGCTTATTCCGGCCGCTGTTTATTGTCCGGATATTTCAACCATCGTGATCCCAATCAAGGCACTTGTACCAATTCCTGCCGCTGGAAATACGACACCCTGCCCGCACACGAAAATGCCGAAGGCGATTACGTGTTGGATGGCGGTGCACTGTCCATGGCTGACATCAGCACTGCCAGTTGCGGAGGTGCCGATCGGCATCCGTTGGCGGACAACGTCTATTTTCTGGAAGAAGAAGGCCGAAAGGGTGAATTATTGCCGGTGATGGAAGATGAAAACGGCACTTACATCATGAACTCCAAAGACTTGCGCGCCATTGAACATGTGCAAAAACTGGTTGAAATCGGTGTGGACAGTTTAAAAATCGAAGGCCGCACCAAGTCGCATTATTACGTTGCCCGTACCGCGCAAACTTATCGTCAGGCGATTGATGATGCTCTGGCAGGCAGACCGTTTCAGCCGGAACTCATCGGCGTATTGGAAAACTTGGCCAATCGCGGTTATACCGATGGCTTTTATCAACGCCATCACACTCACGAACAACAAAACTATCTCACCGGTTACTCAAAAAGCCATCAGCAACAGTTTTGCGGCGAAATCAGAACTTACGACACGACCACCGGACTGGCAACGGTCGATGTTAAAAACAAGTTCTCGGTCGGTGATAAACTGGAGGTGATATTACCGGAAGGCAATCTGGACATTATTATCGAACGCATGGAAGATATGCGTGGCCACCCAATGCAGGAAGCATCCGGCGGCGGTTATGAAGTCAAAATACCCATTCCAGCAACGCAAAGCAGCACCGGCTTGTTGGCTCGCTACACCCAATAAATTATCGAGACAAACTCATGACTTTCACTACCGCCGAACTTTGCGACACGCATTCAGAAGAATCTCATTTTCAGATTGCCGACCCGATGTTCAAATCTTATGGCGCCAAGAAAAGTTTTTGCGGCCAAATCACCACTGTTAAGGTCTTTGAAGACAATGTCTTAGTTAGAGCGGTTCTTGAAGAAAAAGTGACCAACCGGGTGTTAGTTATTGACGGCGGCGGCTCCCATCGCTGTGCGCTGCTCGGCAGCAACTTGGCTCAACTAGCCATCGACAACGGCTGGCAAGGGATTATCGTGTACGGCTGCATCCGCGATTCAGCTATTGTTGACCAACTGCCGATCGGTATTTGTGCGCTTCACACTCACCCGCTTAAAAGCCATAAAAAGGATCGTGGCGACCGTGATTTAGTCGTCTCTTTCGCTGCTGTAAACTTCAAAAAAGACCATTATATCTACGTCGATTCCGATGGAATTATCGTCTCGGAAACGATGTTGAGTTAGAATAAACCCATATTAACCAACTAAAGAAGTCAGGATATGCAAATTAAACTCGCCAACCCCCGTGGATTCTGCGCTGGTGTCGACCGCGCCATTGAGATTGTTGACCAAGCCATCGAAACTTTTGGTGCGCCGATTTATGTGCGTCATGAAGTGGTACATAACCGCACTGTAGTGGATGGTCTTAAAGAAAAGGGCGCTATTTTTATCGAAGACTTAACCGATGTGCCGGTAGGTTCAACCCTTATTTTCAGTGCGCACGGCGTATCCAAACAAGTTCAAAAAGAAGCCCAGGAGCGCAAACTAACTGTGTTTGATGCCACTTGTCCGTTAGTCACCAAGGTGCATTTGCAAGTCGCCAAACATGCTAAAGCTGATCGCGAAGTCATCCTGATTGGCCATGCCGGTCACCCGGAAGTGGAAGGCACCATGGGCCAATATGAAAAAGCCACCAAAAATGGCGGCATTTATTTGGTCGAAACGCCTGATGACGTAGCAAATTTGCAGGTAAATAACCCTGACAATCTGGCTTATGTCACCCAAACCACCTTGTCGATGACTGATACCAAAATCATGGTTGATGCCTTGCGGGCGCGTTTTTCGTCTATTCAAGAGCAAAAGAAAGACGACATCTGTTACGCCACACAAAATCGCCAAGATGCTGTTTATGAACTCGCCAAAACCGCTGATATTATTTTGGTGGTTGGTTCACCTAATAGCTCCAACTCTAATCGGTTGCGGGAAATTGCCGAGCAACTTGGTAAACGCGCGCATTTGATTGATACCGCTAAAGACATGCAACAAGACTGGTTTGATGGTGTTGCAACGGTGGGCGTAACGGCTGGCGCCTCTGCTCCGGAAGTATTAGTACAAGAAGTCATCAATCAGTTAAAGCAATGGGGTGGACAATCCACTGTTGAAATTCAAGGTATAGAAGAAAAAGTGGTATTTTCTTTACCTAAAGAGTTGAAAAAACACGTCAACTAGCTGCGCTTACCGGAGTCGCGAAATGTTGGCGACTCCAACAACAAAGCTTGCTTTAATTGATATGCAGGTATTTGACCAACACGATTCGAGACTAAATTATGACATTGACCGCCCAAGATCTTGTTGCTCAAGCCAAGCAACATATTGTTGAAATTGATATTGCTGATGCCAAACAAACCTTAAACAGCAGCCTCATTTTGGACGTCAGAGAGCCTGCCGAATATGTCGCCGGACACCTTCCCGGCGCATTTAATATTCCTCGCGGAGTATTGGAATTCAAAATAGATTCGCATCCTGATTTTCAAGACAAGCAAAGCGCGCATATCATTGTTTACTGCCAAACCGGTGGTCGTTCGGCACTGGCTACAGAGGCGCTAAACAAAATTGGCTTCAGCCATGCTGTCAGCTTGGCGGGTGGTTTTAAATCTTGGACGGAAAACGGTAACGAAGTCGTCGCGTGCTAGAAACTGAAAGCGTCCGCTTGGATAAATGGCTATGGGCTGCGCGTTTTTTTAAGACGCGCAAGCTAGCCGCTGATGCCGTCTCCGGCGGCAAAGTCCACGTTAATAACCAACGCGTTAAACCGGGCAAAGAAGTTAAGCTCGGCGCCAACCTTAGCATCAGCAAAGATGGCTTTGACTGGCAAATCACCATTACCGCACTGACTAGCCAGCGCCGCGGTGCCAAAGACGCTGTGTTACTTTATGAAGAAACCCCGGAAAACTTGGCTAAACGGCAGCAGCAACAAATTTTTCAGCGGGAACAACGGGAGTTAATGCCATTTAACGGCCCACCACAAAAGCCCAATAAAAAAGATCGCCGTTTAATCCACCATTTTAAGCAAATCTAAAAATCACAGACAAGTCGGCGGTTTAGGCAAGCCAGCCAATTTGCAGGCATATTTAAGCGGGCCATCAGGAAACAATTGATGCAAGTAGCGGCTATTACCTTTTGTCTCACCAAATTCTTTGGCAATGGCTTTGGTAAAAACCCGGGCATTTGGTAAGTGCTTGTATTGCTGATAGTAATGACGGATATACAAAATAATTTCCCAATGCGCGTCCTGGAGCTGAATATGATTAGTTTCAGCTAACCATTCAGCAACTTCTTCGTTCCAATCCCCAGCATTTACCAAAAAACCTTGATCGTTGATTTCAGGTTGTAAAACTTTAGCCGTTATGTCCATGATTGAATCGCAGAGTTATGCACTGTCAACTCAACCAATTCAGCATAATCAATCACGTCAATGCCGGTAATAAGTGCATCAACAGCAATGCCGCGAACGATAATATCCTCGCTCATCACGCATAATCGATTAGTCTTGAGCAGTGTTGCCAAAGCAGATGCCATGACGCCATTTTGCAAAATCCGCAGCAACGCGTTTTCCATAAAAACCACCACATCGCCCGGATCAATTCGTTGCAATACCGCTTGCTCAATAGGCGACTGAAAAATCAAATGCAGCATTAATGACTATCCGTCAATTTAAGGCCAATAATGCCAATAATGACTAATAAGATGGATGATAACCGATACCAATCGGCCGATTCTTTGAAAAGGATTATTCCCAAAGTTGCGACACCCACCGCGCCCATGCCGGTCCAAACGGCATAGGCAGTGCCAAGCGGCAAGGTTTTAATAGCCAACATCAACAAATAAAAACTGCCCGCACCCGAGATAGCAGTTATCACGCTAGGCCATAATTTGGTGAAGCCTTCGTTATATTTAAGACTTAATGCAAACACGATTTCTACGAAACCCGCAGAAAATAACAATATCCAAGCCAATCAACACCCCCTTACAATTTGTATTAGCTGGCAAACATTCTACAATAGTCCCACATAACAACGTTTATCAAACATCAATGAAAAGCGAAGATTCCTTTCTTATCAAAAGCCCTACTTACATCATTAACCATTTATCGTTATTGGCCAAAAGTAAGAGCCTTATCTCTGCGCATATCGGCAATGAGTCTTTTCTTACTACGTTGATAGAAGTGAGCAAGGAACATAATGCGATTATTCTTGATTACGGGCCCAACGAAACGCTGAACAAAAGAGTACTGGCCAACAACATTCAATTCAAAACTGAATATCAAGGTATACAAGTAGCGTTTAGCGGCAATAAAATCAGCAAAATTCTCTATGACGGCGAACCGGCTTTTATGATGCCGCTGCCAAGTTCAATATACTGGCGCGAACTACGTCAATATTATCGAGTGAAATCGCCTCTTTCCAAAGAAAGCTTCTGCGAATTTCACTTACCCGAACAAGAAGAACCTATCGTACTCAAACTGCACGACATCAGCTTGACCGGCTTTTCCATGCGTGTCTATTCCACTGATCTCACTGAATTTCTGATTTCAGATAATCAAGCAGAGCTACTTGTCCCAGACACGCAAATTGAAAAAGCCAAGATAGTGTTGGACTCAATCGGAGAAAGCAACATTGCCTTCGAAATTCGCTACAACGACATTGTCAATCCAGAAAAAGTGAACAAAATCCAACGCTTAGGCTGTAAATTTACGCAACTAACGCCGACATTTGAGGGCCATATTCAGCGCTATATGCAGCAAATTCAACGCGAAGAATTACAGAAAAAAGTCTAGGTTGTCGACCAATACACCTGCCATGCAGCGCAACATATTAACCGTCAGCCAGCTTAATCGTGCAACCGGCCAACTACTTAACGAGCATTTCCTGTCTGTACTGGTTGAAGGTGAACTATCTAATTTCAGCGCACCGTCTTCAGGTCATTTTTATTTCACATTAAAAGACGCCAACGCACAGGTTCGCTGTGCCATGTTTCGCCCGCAACAGCGCCGCCTAGCCTTCAAACCGGAAAACGGCAAACAAGTTATCGTCAAAGCACAAGTCAGCTTGTACGAACCTAGAGGCGACTATCAACTCATTGTTGAGCACATTGAAGAAGCCGGAGACGGCGCACTCAGACGCGCATTTGAAACGTTAAAACAAAAACTGGCGACGGAAGGCTTGTTCGATGCTGCACACAAACAAAACCTGCCCTCACTATCCCAATGTATTGGCTTGATTACCTCACCAACCGGTGCGGCCATCCACGATATTTTAACCGTGTTAAAAAGACGGTTTCCGTCTGTGCCTGTGATCATTTACCCCGTTGCGGTCCAGGGCGACAACGCTAAATATGACATTGCCAACGCAATTACTACAGCCAATCAACTCCAGCAATGCGACGTGTTAATTGTTGGCCGTGGCGGCGGTTCTCTGGAAGATTTGTGGGCATTTAATGAGGAAGTTGTTGCCAGGGCTATTTTTACCAGCACCATTCCAATAATTTCCGCTGTCGGCCATGAAACAGACTTTACGATAGCGGACTTTGTCGCCGATTTACGCGCACCGACACCATCCGCGGCGGCAGAACATGCCACTCCAGATCAACAACAATGGCTTGCGCGGTTTTTACAATTGGAAACGCGTTTAAATCAACAGTTGCAGCGAAAACTCAATCAGCAACAACAATCGCTAGACTGGCTAAGTAAACGCCTCGAGCAACAGCATCCTCGGGCTATCGTGCTGCGCAATTTACAACGCATGGATGAGCTTGAAGGTCGCCTTAATTTGGCAATACAAACTCGGTTGGCTCGTCAATCATCAGAACTTGCCACCAAAACGGCGACGTTTTGGCGATATAACCCCGCCAACACAATCGCCAGCTACCAACAACACCTGAATTATCTCAACAAACAGCTTACTGCTGGCAGTCGGCAAAAACTTCAAGCTTGTCAGCAACGTTTAGCTAATGTTAGCCAAACGTTGCACGTTGTTAGCCCATTGGCCACCTTAAATCGTGGCTACACACTGACTTTAGCCCCGGATAGCGGCAACGTCATCAGATCGGTTAAGCAGTTGGCGGTAGGTGATATTGTTGAAACTCGTCTTGCCCAAGGCCGCTTTACCAGTCAGATCAAGCAAATCAAACCAGACTGACCCAGAGTTAGTTCAAATTGTTCAACAACGGCCAGCGCTGTAACACCCTGTAACAAACGCCTTCCGGCTCACTGTTTGATTGTACTAAACAAAATGCATCGGCACGCCAGACGATCGGCGTTATTGTTTGCTCCGGGGAACTCTGAGCGTGCCTGCTCAAGGTAATATGTGGAATGTAAGAGCGAGGATCAGTTTGTAAGCCAGACTGTCTGGCAAGCGCATCCAACTTGCTTGCCAAATCGATAATTTGCGAGGGAATGTCTTTACATGTAAGGCAGCAAATTTTTGGTCTCTGCCAGTAATTGAGGCTCTCAAAAGTTAATTCAAACGGCTCAACACTGATGTCGCATGCATGCTGTTTGATCGCCGATGCTGTGATTTGATCGACATTGCCTAAAAATACCAAGGTGACGTGGAAATTATTCGGTACGACAGGTTTACCTGCTTGTGCAGACAATGTTGCAGTTACGCGGGTCAGTCTTTGGCGAGTTGGTTCATCAGGCCACAAGGCAAAAAACAGTCGCGAATAAGTATTACGGTCATCGTCGCCTGTCGTTTGCACGCTTTATTTTCTCCAGAATTCCGGCACGAATAAAATAACAATCGAGAAAATTTGTACCCGGCCTAACAGCATTGCAAACGTGCAGACGCCGGTTTGAAAATCAGTCAGACTGGCATAATTGCTTGCTGGTCCCACTTGGTTAAGACCGGGACCGGCATTGTTAAAGCAGGCAATAATTGCCGAAAAAGCACTGATAAAATCCATGCCGCTCAGTAGCAACATGAACACCAGAATAACGATGCTGATGAAGTACAAAAAAATGAAGCCCGTCACTGAGTTAACAATATTGTTGTTAACAACCGTGTCACCAATCTTCATAGATTTTACGGCATAGGGATGGATAAATTTAAATAACTCCAAGCGCGCCTGCTTCACCAGAACAATGGTTCTTATCATGCGGATGCCACCGCCGGTAGAGCCGGATGAGGCGGAAATGCAACATAAAAACAGCATCCACATCGGCACAAAAATAGGCCATTGATTAAAATCCTGGCTAGCGTAGCCGCAGTCGGTGGCAATTGTTATTAGATTAAAAGAAGCATGCCGCAGGGCTGTGTAAAAATCTGGATAAGTACCTGCATGCCACAACACAGTAGCAGTAACCAAGCTACTCCCCAGCATTAATATAAGAAACGCTCTTGCTTCTCTGTCGTCAATATAAGAGCGGAATGACTGTTTGCGGAAGGCCACAAAATGGGTGGCAAAGTTGATTGCTGCCAGTAATTGAAACACTGTCAGCACTATCTCAATAGGGAGTGAATTGAAATAGCCAATACTATTATCATGCGTAGAAAAGCCGCCTAAACTCATCGCCGAAAAAGCATGACAAATGGCGTCGAACCAGTCCATTCCAGCCAAACGTAAAGCAATAATGCAGGCCAACGTAATGCCCGCATAGACCATCCACAGTGCCTTTGCGGTTTGCGCTATACGTGGCGGTAAGTCTGATTCTTTAACCGTGCCCGGCGATTCCGCTATATACAACTGCATGCCGCCAATACCCAAAATTGGCAAAATAGCCACCGCAAAAATAATGATGCCCATGCCGGCAATCCAGTTGAGTTCATGGCGCCATAGATTGATCGACATCGGCAATTGGTCAAGCCCGCTTAATACGGTCGCGCCGGTTGTGGTTAAGCCGGAAACAGTTTCGAAATACGCGTCAATAAAACTAAGTTCCGGCATATACATCATCAACGGTAAGGTACAAAACACCGGTACAACGGACCAGGTAATTGCCACCATTAAAAAACCTGTTTGCCGAGATACTTTTTTGGGTGTGCGCAATGTCGGAAAAAACATCAACACACCAAAGGCTAACGTAATCAACGTCCCTAACAAAAAAGCATCGGTAGCACCGTCTTGTAAAACTTCAGACGTCAGCAAACAGGTAGTCATTAAGCCGCTAAAGCCGATAGTCACTAGGCCAAAAATATGGACAATAGTAAGAAATACATTCATGAAAGCATTTAAATTTTATGCAGCACACGCCTGACAGATAACAAGACCTGCAGGCACTGATTACCAGAGTAAAACTGCTGCGAACTGAATAATGCCACGCCTAATAAAATCGGCGGGCGGTGCAAGGACATCGTTTTGAGCATTTGCTGCTACAACGGTTGGAATTTCTTCTCGATATTAACGACCAGTTTTTTATCCATCGCAAACATCACCACATGATCGCCATCTTCAAATAAAGTCTCATGATGAATGGAAATGACTTGGCTGTTACGAATCAATGCCCCCATCACAATACCTTCCGGGAAATTAATAGAATCGACCCGTCGTCCCACTACCGAGTTTTCTCCTTCCGTATGATGCGCAACTGCCTCAATCGCCTCGGCCGTGCCTCCGCATAACGATTTAACTTGCGCCACGTCGCCTCTACGGACGTGTTTTAAGATACTACCCAGCGTTTCTTGATTAGGTAACACGGCAACATCAATGCCCGTATTGGGTAACAGTTTGGTGTAGGAAATATGATTTAACAGGCAGATAGCCTTACGTGCGCCCAAACTTTTAGCCAATGATGCGGAGATAATATTGACGCCGTCGTTTTCGGTTATCGCGCAAAACAAATCGGTGCTTTCAATGGCTTCGTCGATTAACAGCGATTCATCGGCGCAATCGCCTAACAACACAACGCTATGATCAAGATCATTGGCGATCTTCCTGGCTCTTCTGGGATCTTTTTCAATGATTTTTACTTGATGATCTTTTTCCAACGCCAGTGCTAAACGCTTACCAACATGGCCGCCACCGGCAATAATTATTCTTTTTAATGGTGCTTCAAGCTTGTTCAGTTCTTTCAAAACCCGACGCACTTCTTCCCGCGGCGAGACAAAAAATACTTCATCGCCCGTTTCAATCACGGCTTCACCGTTGACTGTTAGTGGAACGCCTTGCCTGAATATGGCCACGACTCGAATTTTACCGCCGACCAAACGCTTTTTAAGCGTTTTGATTTTCTTACCGGTTAACGATCCATCTGCCACGACTTTGACAGAAAATAACCGTACCAAACCGCCCGCAAAATCGGAAATGTGCATCACGCCGGGAAATTCGATTAAATTGCGAATGGATTCCATGACAATTTGTTCAGGACTGATAACAATATCGACGGGAATGCCGTTGGGGCTGAATAGCAGAGGATTTTTTAAATAATCAATTGCACGGACGCGGGCAATTGTTTTGGGGCGACTGTACAGCGCATTAATGATGACACAGGCCAGCATGTTGGTTTCATCGCGATCGGTAACGGCAATAATCATGTCAGCCGTTTGGGCGCCAGCTTGTTCTAAGACACTAGGATGAGCGGCATTTCCTGCAACAGTGGCAATGTCAAAACGCTCTTTAAGAGCATCAAGCAGTTCGGTTCTAAAATCGACGACAACAATGTCGTTTTCTTCGCTAGCCAAGGCTTCGGCAACAGATGAACCGGTCACACCCGCGCCCAGAATAAGTATTTTCATGTATCAATCCGTCAAGAGATCAAAAGTGTTTTCACTGCCCGAAGACAATCTGTCGAAGCGTTCAGAGATTACGCTCGCTGCTTGCACAGGCAATGGCAATTCGGTGGCGCATTCTACCTGAATAAACCATAAAAACCCTGCAGTTTACTCAAATGAAATCGTAACCTTTTTTGGCGGTTAGGCTAGCTTTGGCATTTTCAGCAAGACGTCTGCATTCAAACTGCCAATACCCCAAACCGACATTGCGTCTATTTCCCAGAATGATTGGCAGATCTTCATTTTTTAAGGTCAACCGAATAATGTCGTCGTTTTTAAGGACAAAATTTTCCGTCAGTAAAAAACCTTTTTCGCCATCGGGTTCTTTAATGCCATAAAACAAACCCTTTTGGCTGATACCTGTGTCGATATGTACATAGGTGACCGGTAAAGACTGCCGCGCCAACAATTGCAACCCGACACTTATCTTGCCGCTTTGTTTTTCTACCACGAGTTTACTGACTACGCCTAAAGACCGGCGATGTTCAGCAATATCGGTTTTTCTAAAACTCACCAAACTACCCACCGACAACGCGCCGGTTTTATTAAAGTTGCAGGACAATAATCGCTCTGACGCTGTTTGCATCAAAAACTCCAACTCTTTTGGCGCAGGCATTGATTGCGACATCAACAAATCATGAGTCGCTTCCAAACCTATCGCGACATAGCGATCCAACCGATCAGGAAAAAGGGCAGCACCTTGAAGTTCAACACCAGACCAGCGTTGTTCAAGGTAATCCAATAGTTCCAAGGTTGGTTTGCCACTGTCGTTTTTAAGCACATGCACTGAGCTAAATCGAGCTTCCGAGGTACTGCCCAATTTTTGTTTGTTGATCAAAGCCTTGTGCAGTTTTGTTAAATCCAGATACTGCCTGGAAGCGTCTTGTTTGGCTGGGCTTTTGTCAAAAAACGGCGGCAAATCTTCATCTGTTTGGATAACGCACTGCACTTGTTGACCGGCAATTGGCTGATTTTTCAAACTGACCACGTCGTTCAAGGATTCTATAAATTTATATACCAGCAGCACTTCTTTTTGCATCAATCCGGTGGGATCGGTCAAGCTAAGTAACAGAATTTGCCGGTAACATTCTTCAGGACTGCTGCCCTTATTAATCTGCCCGGCATCGTTGACGACTGTTGTGGTGTCTTTTTTGGTTTTTACGCTTAACCGATACAACGAGTGTAAGTCTATCCATACCCAGTCAGGCACGGCCATACCCATAATAAAGTGGCTAATAACCACGCTGCTTAAGCCTTTGATACAGCGTTGAATAGCCACTGCGATATTTTTGCCTTGAAACCAACCCGCATCACGCTGGGTAAGTTCTTTGAGCACCGCCCAATAGCCAATAGTGTTGTACCGTTGAATGGACACCAGCACAGCGAGGATTTTTTTGTCTGCTTCTTCTTTTGGAAAGCCAGTCGTAATTAGTCGGGAACGAAGATAATCTTCGATAACCAATACGCTGGGCCTTAATAATTCCAATGCTGACAGTCGTAACTGGGCAGGCATTTCCAGACCATTAAACTCAGCGAGAAAATCATGAATCAAGCGAGTCGCCAGGCTAGGATTAGCTGTTGGCAGTTCATTAATCCAATGTTGCAGGGTTTTTTCTTCAAATTCTTTCAGGCGCAGCGCATTGCTCTGCTGCTTGGGAATCACCAGAAAGAAAGAGTTTTTCATTGGTTTACAAAAAGCTGTTAATTTTTTGCGCCACTGACAGGTCAGACAATAATGTCATCCCCCAGCACCGCCTTTACGTGCCATCATGCCTTTGGAAGGGTTGTAACCGACAATCGCGGCGGTCATAAAAATAATAAAAGCGCATAACGTATAAATAAATGCCGCCTGATTAAACTGCCCGTATAAGGCAAAGCGAATTAGCTCTACGGCTTGAGAGAAGGGATTGTATTGGGCCAGATTTTTTAAAAGTTCGCTGGATTCTTGCAGTTTCCATAACGGGTACAACGCGGTTGACATAAAGAACATCGGAAAAATCACAAAGTTCATCACCCCGGCAAAGTTTTCCAGTTGTTTGATAAATGACGATAACAACAAGCCTAACGCCCCCAGCATTAATCCCGATAATACCAGCGCGGGCAACACCCACAAATAACCTTGCCACGGTGCTTCAATCTCATATGCTCTGGCGATTCCTAAAAATACATAAGCCTGCACAATCGATACACCGGTTCCGGCCAATAATTTACTGAGCAATAAAAACCAGCGTGGCAATGGCGATACCAACAAGATGCGCATGCTGCCCATTTCCCGGTCGTAGACCATGGATAAGGAACTCTGCATACCGTTGAACAACTGAATCATGCCCAGCAAGCCGGGAGTGATATAGACCTCGTAAAGTATATAAGTTTCGTAAGGTGGCGTAATCGCTAGGCCCAACGCGGCACGAAATCCGGCCGCAAACACAAATAACCAGATCAACGGTCTGACCAGAGCGGAAATAAAACGCTCACGCTGCGTCACAAATCGCCATAGTTCACGCCCGATAATGCCCCACATGGCGCGCCAATAATGCAGAATGTTCATGCTTGCTCTCCTTGCGTTAACTGATAAAAAGCATCTTTGATTAACGTGCTATTAGTGAGTTGCAGCACTTCGTCTACGGTACCGTTAGCCTTGACTTGGCCTTTGTGTAATACCACCAAGTGATCATCCGGGTAAATTTCGTCGATTAAATGGCTGGCCCATAACACTGCCATGTTTTCGTTGGCAGCAAGATGATGCACATAGTCGACAATGGATTGACGACTGGGCACATCCAATCCGACGGTCGGTTCATCCAGCAACAGCACTTCAGGTTTATGCAACAATGCTCGGGCGATTTCGACCCGGCGCCGATGGCCACCATTGAGCTGACGTACTTTTTCATTGCGCCGATCGTACATATTCAACTGCTCCAGCTCTTTTTGAATACGCTGCATCGCCAATTTTCCACTCATGCCATGTAATGCAGCGTGGTAGGTTAAGTTTTGTACGACCGACAAATCCATATCCAAGGTCGTTTGTTGAAACACCACACCCAATCTTGCTAAAGCTTTGCGGGTGTGTTGTTTAACATCAAAACCGCATAATTCAATGTGGCCTTGATGGGTGTCATATAAGTGGGTGATTAATGCGAACAATGTGCTTTTGCCCGCGCCGTTGGGGCCAAGCAAAATAGTACATTCACCGGAGCGAATGGAAAAAGCGACCTTATCCAGAGCCTTTTTACCACCGTAAGAGAAACTTAAATCATCAATAGCTAAGGCGATTTTCTCACTCATGGTTTTACCGCAACGCCCCACGGATAAGTACCGACGGCGATGGACTTGGTCACTTTTTGCTCGTCAAGGTCGATGATGGAAATGTCGTTACTGACGCCATTAGTGGTGTAGAGCCTTTTTTGATCGGGGGAAAACGCCAGATTCCAAACGCGTTGTCCAACCAGCAAGTATTTTTCCACTTCAAAAGTTTGCGCATTGATCACTGCAACACGGTTGGCCGGCCCTAATGCCACATAACCGCGCTTACGTTCCTTATCTATAACAACACCGACAGGCTGGATTTTATCGGCAGTTACGCCTTGCGCTGCAAACTTAACGGTTTTAATTAATTGCCGGGTGTTGGCATCAAGAATCATCAAGGTACCGGCCATTTCCGAGGTCACCCATAATTGCTGACTATCGGCGGTAAACCCCAGAGCACGGGGACGCGGGTCGACCAAGGTATTATCGGAAATCTCACTGGTTTTAGTATCAATCCAGTGCAGCATATTGGTGGTTTCAGAGGCGCTTATCACCCATTTGTTGTCCGGACTGACGGTAATACCTTCAGGTTCTACGCCCACTTTAATTTGTTTGATGGCCTTTTTCTTGGCGACATCAATCACAGTCACCATGCTGTCATCCTCATTGGACACGTACATCCGATCACCCTTCGGATTTAGCGCGAATGTTTCCGGATCTTCACCCGATGGCAATTTACCGACTTCTTTAAGAGAGTTGGCATCAATCACTTTAATAGTGTTGTCATCACTGGTGGCGATATACAGATATTTGTAATCCGGGCTAATCGAAATACCACGCGGGCGTTGACCTACCGGTACAGTCTTGAGTAATTTTCCGGCAATGGGATCAACTACAGCCAAGGCATTGTCTTTTTCCAGCGTTACAAAAACTGTTTCCGCATTAACCTGTCCAACTAATGTCGTTAATAAAAACAGTCCAAGTACATTTTTCTTCATCATTGTTTGCTCCATTGACATTGTGATTCGGGTTGATCATAACCCAATGTATCTAATTCGGTTTTGGGATGTAGAAATCCTTCAATCGGTGCCACCGCAACCTGCGACCGTGGCGCTGACAATAAAATGGGTTGACGCAATTGCCCGTCCCAGGACCTAAACGACAAAGGATTACCTTTGTAGCCCTGCAAAGCAAATTGATCACTCAACATATAATCTTTAACCGGCTTTAACTCATTACTTTTGGTACGTGTGGCTGCTTCGCCAATGGCTCTGGCCGCCAAATAAGCGCCGTAATCCTGCTCTTCCATCCAGCGCCCGACCTTATCTTTAAAGCGATTTTGCATCTGTACTGCGCCCCATTGCTCATGGGTTTTATGCCAAGCGGTCGCAGTTAAACCTTGCGTACCAATAACGGGTCTGGAATACCATGTACGGTAATCCAGATATTCGCCAAACAAGCCTTGTTCATCGGCGACTACCAATACATCGTAATCGTCTATTTGTGTGAATACCGCCACATCGGATTGTGCCGTCTTTCTGGCATCAAAAGTATGCTCCCAGGTTTTTTCTGCCACGATTTTCATCCCAAAGCGCTTAGCTGCTCGTTTGATGGCGCCTGCATATAATTGATCTTCCTGATTGGGTCCCACCACCAAAAACCATTTACTCCAGCGCTTTTTCATCATGTACTGCGCTAACGCATCGGCGCGCATTGCCCTGCTTGGCAACAGGTGTAAAACATTATTACGGCATTGGCCATTACGTAATTCATCGTCAATAGTTGCCACATCAAACAATACGGTCTGTTTAGTCGCTGGCAGATCAGCTAATTGATTTAACTGTGTTGCAGGTAAATTGACCACAACAAATGAATATTGTCCGGCAATATTTTTGTTATATATATCAATGACATTACCATCTAGTGGAACAATAAACGTCTTCAAAATGAACTGCTGGCTGGTAAATTGACCGGTAGTATTATTGTCGGCAATGCCCAACTCAGCGCCTGGCAAGCCTTTATCTTTAATAAATGAATCAAGATTGGATAGCGCCGGTGGCGGGGCTTGTTCTTGGGTTAAATAGGCGATGTTGATTATCTGTTTAGCTTTGGCTGTCGCAGCATGCGAAGTACCGACAGCGATTAACTGACTTAACAACAAACACTTAATAATAATCTGAAAAAACGGGTTAATTGAGCGCATTGTCTTCCAATAAAAATACACGGTTGGCTAATTTTAACGGATTCAGGGATATTTTTTAGATTTTGACTTTAAGTTTATCCCGTCAGCATTTGAAATTTATCATGTTACGGTTGATACTTGGGCTAACTTTTATAGGCAACTGCCTTGTAGGAACTTTATGTCCGATTTTGATGACAATTTAGAATTTCCGGATGATCTATTCGATATTGATTTTTCCGAAGTACCTATTACCAATAAACGTGTTGCGACACGTTATATCAGGGAAGACATCGCAGCATCCGTTTGCAAAATTAGTTGGTTCAATTTTGGCTTTCGTTTTAACAAAGACATTTTTGTTGAATTGGTAGATATAAGCAGCAAAGGAGTTCTGATCGCTACTAGCCAGAACTTGCCTCTTAATAAAAAAATCACCTTAACGCTAACCTTTGAAGATCTTAAAAGCTTTATTATTCAAGCCAAAGTAGTCCGTAAAGCGCTTGCTGACCAGACTCAATACGGTATCAAGTTTGATCGTACCAACGATGACTTAGGCGATTATCTGCTCGAAACACAACGCAAATTGGTATTCAAATAAATGCTGTTTTTTATTCCGTTGATAACTTCTTAAGGTAACTGAAATGGAAACCAAAGCAATTCCACAACCACTACAAAACACTCTATCTAGCCTAACTTCAATACAACGCAATACCAGCAACGTCCTCAATGAAACCAATGAGTCCGTTAACGAAGCGCGGCAGGATCAAGACAACGACGTTGACAAGTCTACATCGACAGTCAATCTTTCCAGCGACTCGCTAAAACTATCGGCCACAGCCGCTGCTAAAAATCTCACCAAAATTCAGCCTATAGAAAACATGGAGGAAGCCAATAAAACTCTCTCAGCGTTGCTCAATGGTATACAAAACAATCCATCTCAAGCACTAGGCTCCCAAAGTGCAATGACGTCTCGCGTCGTAAAAGAGCTACTTGGTTAACATGACACCGATCACCTTAACCGAGATACATGTCTACCCTGTTAAATCGCTGGCAGGCATACAGGTAACCAGTTGGCCCGTCACAGAAAAAGGTTTGCTCTTTGACAGAAGATGGATGCTTGTCGACAGCAACCAACAATTTTTAAGTCAACGCAGATTACCGCAGATGGCTTTGATCAAAACGGCGCTGACTGAAAATCACCTGATTTTATCAGCCCCGGACATGGGCAATTTGCAACTGCCACTGTATCCAAAAGGCGGAGACATCATTAACAGCACCATCTGGCACGATCAGTGCCCTGCCCGCAGTGTTTCAGAAGACGCTGATAAATGGCTGGGCGATTTTCTAGGCCTTGACTGTCAATTGGTTTATCAACCTGATGAGCTTATTCGCCCGGTTAGTCCTGATTACGCAAAAGACGACGATCAAGTATCGTTTGCTGATGGTTTTCCATTTCTAATTGTCTCAGAACAATCACTAGCCGCACTCAATCAAGAGATGCAGCTGAATTTGCCGATGATAAGATTCAGACCCAACTTAGTTGTTTCTGGTTGCGAAAGTTATGCCGAAGACTACTGGCGAGAAATCAGCATTGGCGAAATTGACTTCAGACTAACCAAGCCTTGCGCTCGCTGTTCCGTACCAACCATCGACCCAAGCACCGGCAAATCTGGAAAAGAGCCATTGACAACACTCAATCGCACGAGAAAATGGCAGAATAAAGTTTATTTCGGGCAAAATGCGTTGCATGACCAATGTGGCAACTTAAAGCTTGGAGATATTGTGCGTATCAAAACTTCCGGCACAAGCCAGCCTCCGCTTTAAGCCTGCCATATATCCCTTACTTTTTACCGGCGACTCTTCCGCCTTAAAGCCCAAGCAATAACTTCTGGGCAATGTTTCCTGGTGTTTGCTTATAATACTTATAACATTGATTAGGGCTGTATCCCGCGAAAATCGGGCCGCCCATTATTCGACAAGGAAATACACATGTTGCGTTGCACTCAATACGGTCTTTTAATTTTTACTATGTTGTTGCCCTGTTTTTCAGAGGCCGCCGTAAGCGCTTCAGTTATAGAGCACGCAAAGCCACTAAATTTGACTAATCATTTGATCGGTTACTTAAGCTTGGTGCTATTCGCTTGCGCCTATCTGCTAGCGATGCTTGAAGAAGTGACCGAATTACGTAAATCAAAACCGATGGTATTTGCAGCAAGTATTATCTGGGTACTTATTGCAGGGGTTTATGCCAACGGCGGAATGAGTGAGCAAGCTGGATTGGCTTTTCGCACTTCTTTAGAAGGCTACGCCGAGCTTTTTCTATTTATTTTAGTTTCAATGACCTACCTAAACGCCATGGAAGATCGTGGGGTATTTGAATCACTAAGGGTTTGGCTTTTAAGCAAGAATTTTAGCTATCGGCAGTTATTTTGGATTACCGGCTTTCAGGCTTTCTTTATCTCTTCTGCATGCAACAACCTGACGACCGCGTTATTGATGGGATCCGTCATCCTGGCCATGGGTAAAGGGAGTCCGCGTTTCGTCACTTTATCCTGTATCAATGTCGTAGTAGCGGCCAATGCCGGCGGTTCATTTAGTCCGTTTGGAGATATTACTACGCTGTTAGTCTGGCAAAAAGGTGTTGTCCCGTTTATGGACTTCTTTTCGCTATTAATTCCAGCAATTGTCAATTTCGTTGTGCCCGCCGCCATCATGCACTTTTTGATACCCAGAGAAAGACCCGCAGCCGTGATGGAGGCTCAAGCGATGAGACGAGGCGGCTTTGTCATTATTGGCTTGTTCGCATTAACCATTATCACGGCAACTTGCTTTGAAAACTTCCTGAGCTTACCCCCGGCCGCCGGCATGATGCTGGGGCTGACTTATCTGAAGTTTTTTAGCTATTACTTGCAAAAAACTTCCGCTGATACTGTTAACTATCGACACCCGGCAACTACTTTGCAAGGTCGGGATCTTTCCGAGCCGCTACAAGGTATCAAAATCGACCATTTTGGCCCAATGAAATGGATCAACACTCCACAAGTTTTAGCCCTATCTGACGCAGATGAAGGCCAGCCGTTTGATGTTTTTGACAAGGTTGCCAACCTCGAATGGGATACCCTGCTGTTCTTTTACGGAGTAATGGTCGCAGTCGGAGGCTTAAGCTTTATTGGTTATTTAGAAATCACCTCTTTACAACTCTACGGCAATATGGACCCTACCGTAGCTAATATTCTGGTAGGCATTGCCTCTGCATTCGTCGATAACGGCACGATAATGCTAGCTGTATTAACCATGGCTCCGGATATTTCACAGGGCCAATGGCTACTGGTCACTTTAACCAGCGGCGTGGGCGGCAGTATGCTGGCAGTAGGTTCTGCGGCTGGCGTTGGCTTAATGGGACAAGCCAAAGGCGTTTATACCTTCACCAGCCATTTAAAATGGACGCCGGTTATCGCTTTGGGTTATTTCGCTAGTATCGCAGTTCATTTTCTTATTAATGGTCGATATTTCTAATTACATTACGTGAATTCGCCTTAATTAAGAAAACGTGAGAATAAAATTTATATTTTTTGGTCAACACAAAACTAATTTTTAAAAGTTACTTATGCAGCCTGAAATTTTTTTATCCATATTCACTTTAATGCTAATCGCATTAGGCGTTAATTTGTTGGCTATAAAAACGCATATTCCCTATACGGTTTTATTAGTAATAGTCGGCTCACTGCTGGTTCCTTTATCTCATGTTGAGGTATTTTCATTTATCACCAGTTTTCAATTGACGCCTAGTTCGTTATTTTTTGTTTTCTTGCCAATTCTGATTTTCGAATCGGCTTACAACATGAATTTTCGAAATGTTAAAGAAAATAAATTCTCAATGGGCCTTTTAGCTGTGGTTGGCCTACTGATTTCAACTGTTTTTATTGGTTTCGTCGGTCAATGGGCGTTGGCATTGATGGGGCTAGAGGTGCCTTTAATGGTAACGCTATTATTCGGTGCCATCATATCTTCAACAGACCCTGTGGCGGTTTTGTCGTTGTTTAAAGAATACGGTGCACCGCAACGATTGACGCTGATTTTTGAAGGCGAAAGCTTATTCAACGATGCGACATCATTTGCCTTGTTCATGGTATTTCTGGATATTTTTATTCATGGCTACACTGGCTTTCCAACAGTGCTTGAAGGTATTTTTTCCTTTACCACCATGCTGTTTGGCGGTGTGGTTTTCGGGTTGTTGATGGGTTTTATGTTTTCCAAGCTTATTCAATTGGTGAAAGGCAACGAACATCTTGAAATCACACTAACCCTACTGGTGGCGCATTTTACCTTCATTTTGACAGAGCTCATTTCAGAACACTTGGTCATTTTTGGGCATGCCATTCATTTGTCATCAATCATATCAACCCTGATAGCATCTATGGTGATGGGCAACTTCGGGCGCTTCAAAATGTCCCACGGTGTCGAAGAGTACATGGAAAAATTCTGGAGTTATTTTGCCTTTGTTGCTAACTCGCTGGTGTTTATTTTGATGGGATTGATGTTCGCCAATCTTTCCATTGAACTGAAAATTGCTATTTTGCCGATTATCACCATCATTTTAGTCGTAGTAATTGCTCGTATTATCTCCGTCTATACCTCGGTTTCTATCGTTAATACCTTGCAATTGGAAGAGCATATTCCAAATAATTGGCAAAAGCTTTTGTCATGGGGCAGCCTACGCGGCTCATTAGCTATCGTCATGGTATTATTGATTCCGGACAATTTAACCTTACCAAGCTGGAAATTTGCTTTTTCAATTAAAGATTTCATTACGGCTATTACCATCGGCTGCATTTATTTCACCTTACTTATTAAAGCCACATCGATCGGCACTATCATCCGTAAATTAAAAATTGATGCACTGTCCTCACAAGAAGAATCGACTTACTTTAAAAGCAATGCACTTATTTTTAAGGATGTATTAAACAAATTAGATGAGCTTTTGCTGCACAAACAAATCAGTAATGAGCAACATCATGATTTACAAAAGCAATATCAAACGCTCTATCAACAGCATTCATCGGAAGCGAAACAAAAACAGTCTAATTCTGATCGTTTAACTCAAGACATGTTGAGCTTGTTCGCATTAAGCATTGAAAAAAACGAACTTAAAGAAATTTTTCGGCGCGGAGAAATCAACGAAGAAGGCTACAAAAAAATTCTTTCTATTTTGGAAATTCAATCTACACGGGTCAAAGAAGAAAAACCTTTGCTTTACGCGCCTAACGAAAACTTTAGCCAAAGGATTAGTCTACGTATATTAAACCTACTTCGTAAGCTAATTTCCCTCCCTCCAAAAGCCAATGACACTGAAGAAGTTTATTTGTATTACCGTACTGAATATAAATTAACGACTAAAGTGCTACACGAGCTTGCAGAACTGGAAAACTCCCATTTAAGAGAACTTTTCAACGAAAAACAGGCAGTAGATAATCTCGTTAAAATTTATCAACACTTACAAGCAAAAACCGAAGCCAGGATGAAACAGGAAATTAGCGCCAACCAAGCGTTGTTAGATCGGCTTAATCAACAAGCAGCTAAAAACTTGCTTCATGATTTGCAAAATGAAACTCTTTCTGAGCTTCATCAGTATGAAATTATCACTACGAAACTTTACATTTCCCTGAAAAAGGAACTGAATCCGTAATCAACTCGTACATTACTTAAAATTCATATCAGCGAAAGCCGATCAGGAATAGGGGTCGCTTTATCGTCATTTGAATAAATTGTGTTCTTTTATCGTTGGCCTTCAATGATGCAGGGATTTCCCTGCAAGTATGAAGCGTTAGGGTTAATGATAAACTGCGCATTCATAGCCGTTCGCCCCAATAGCATACGAAAACGCATGCTGTCCCGATTCGTCAAGGTCATTTCTGCATTAATAATGAAATTACCAAGCATTAGTTGGGTATCGATAACATACCGGCGTTGTTTATGCCCACCTGAATCAGAAACCAAACGCCTATCTTTGACTTGTGCATGGCATTCGACAATCACATCAGAGTTTTTTTGTAAGGGATGTATCGCAAACATCACCCAACTTGCGCCACCTCGTTGATAGGGATCAATGATGAATGCATGTAATGCTGAAGAACGGGCGCCAGTGTCAATTTTAGCTTTGATACGTTCAATATTGAACACCGGCAAAGCAACCCATTCACGCCAGCCAAGCATCGGTAACTGTGTTGAATTGTTAACCATTTTGATATGCCTTGGTCCTGTCGTCATTTATATAGCTACCGTTACGACAAAAAGAGTCGTTCTTACTTGCAAATAGCTTTATGCTATTGCACCACGTTAATCAATTAAGAGAAATTTCTATGCCCTATACCCAAGATATTGTCGAAGAACTAAATATTCTTGTTCGCTACAATTTATCCACCACACAGGAAGGCATCAAGGTACATAAAACTGCCGCCCCAGAAATCATTGCAGCCACACGCCGATTGTTCGACAAGGGTTTGGTAACTTTAGAAGATGGCGGCTATTTGACTGATCTAGGCCATGAAGCGGCAGAACAGGCTCAAACGGTGCTCAATCTACTCACGCCATCGTAATATCGACGTTTTTTTACAAAAAAAAAGGCTTGGTGAACTTCCTCACCAAGCCTTAGATAGTATCGACTTAGGTTATCAAGCAGCAAGCATAATTGAAGATTTCAGTTTTTTCATGGCATTTTGCTCCAATTGCCGAATTCTTTCGGCTGATACTCCATAACGATCAGCAAGCTCATGCAAGGTGGCTTTCTGATCTGTCAACCAGCGACTTGTTAAGATGTCCTGGCTACGCTCATCTAGCTGAGACAAGGCATCTGTTAACAACTCTTGTTCACGCCCCTGCCAATCAGCATCTTCAAGCAATAAAGCCGGATCAGCTCCATGCTGTTGCAGATAGTTTGCAGGAGCTGAGTAGCTTTCCTCTTCCGGTTCATCAACGGGCGCATCAAAAGACATATCACGACTGCCTAGCCTTTTTTCCATTTCATAGACTTCTGCAACATCTACATTCAGATCTCTCGCAATAGAAGCCGCTTCATCACCCGACAACCAACCTAAATCACGTTTAGTTTTACGAAGGTTAAAAAATAATTTACGTTGAGTCTTTGTAGTTGCAATCTTTACAATGCCCCAGTTTTTAATCACATATTCGTGAATTTCAGCCTTTATCCAATGCACAGCAAATGAGATAAGTCGAACGCCCATATCAGGATCAAAGCGTTTGACAGCTTTCATTAAGCCTATATTTCCTTCTTGAATAATGTCGGGCATAGATAGACCGTAGCCGCTGTAACCTCTGGCGACATGCGCTACAAAACGCAAATTGCTCATGACCAGTTGGCGTGCGGCTTCCAGATCGCCATCATCTTTAAATCTTAATGCCAGCTCTCGCTCTTGTTCAGCGTCCAACTTAGGCATTTGTCTGACTACATTGAGGTAAGTGTCAAATGTGCCGACTGACAAATTAACGGGCAAAACTAATGAATTACTCACAATCATTCCCCTCTCAAAAATTATTTGTTTTTATTCTAGCACTCTCAACGATAGAGTGCTAACAACTTTATAACAATATTTTCACTCGGGTTTAAGCCGCCTCAATTGAAAATAAACAACTATCCAAGACCCTAGCATACCCAGTGCGGCAGAAATAGCCAGCAGAGCAATGGTTTCTAACCCACCCAAAAACACCACATGAAAGGAACCATCATAAAGACCAGATAGTTTCTCAATCGGATATTTTAAAATCAATGTCGTCAAAGTGACGATAAACCAAGCTGCAACACCAGAAAAAAAACCCAACCAAAAACCGCCATATAAAAATGGTCGTTGAATAAAACCATTAGTTGCACCAACCAATTTAGCAATCAACACTTCCTCTCGGCGGTCATGTAATTCTAAACGTATTGTGTTAGCCGTTATAAACAGCACTCCCATTCCAAGCAAACCACTGAGCAGTGCAACACCGCGCCGAGCCAATTCCATAATTGATTGCAGCCGCTTGACCCATTGTGTATCTACCTGCGCAATATCCACTTCAGGAACTTGTTTAAAATGCTCAACCAAGTTATCTAAAACAACTACATCTTCCAATGAGTTTTTGGGCAATACCTGAATAACGATAGGCAAAGGATTTTTATCCAACGCTTTTACTGCGGCGCCAAAGCCACTGAATGTCTCAAACTCTTTTAAGGCCTGCTCTTTGGAAATGAGTTTGACATCAAGCACATCTGAATTTTTCTTAATAGTTTCGGCAAGTTTTTTAGCGTTTGCATCAGAGACTTCTTCTCTTAAAAATAAAGAAATTTGGTTGCTAGATTCCAGATTGCCCGCCAATTGCTGCAAATTTTTCACCAGAATATAAAAACCGCTAGCAAGGGAAATACCAATTGCTAATACCACGATTGTCATAACCGTTGCAAAACGCGAGGCAACTAAGCGACCAAGACTTGAAAACAAAGCATGGGCATGAAGATCTCGGTAGGCTATAAGTCTATCCACCAGGTAACCACCAGATTTTCTGGTTTGCCTGCCTTCCGCTCTGTGCTGATTTCTAATACTGTGTTTCATGGCCTAACTCGCAATTAATTGCCCATGATCCAGCTTTAAGACGCGATAATTCATACGTGCGATCAAAGATATATCATGAGATGCGATTAACACTGTCACCCCGACCTGTTGAAACTGCTCAAATAAATGCATGATCTCTTTGGACAATTCAGGATCCAAATTTCCAGTCGGTTCATCAGCCAAAATCATTGACGGCTTATTCACCACCGCTCTGGCAATACCCACGCGCTGTTGTTCGCCACCTGACAATAACAACGGATATTTTTTTTCCTTTCCCAATAAACCAACCTTATCCAAAGCGGCACGGACACGTCTGGAAATTTCTCCATGCCCATAACCTGCTATTACTAAAGGTAAGGCAACGTTGTCAAAAACTGTTCTATCTTGAAGCAATTTATAATCCTGAAAGATAAGCCCCATATTCCTTCTGACATAGGGAATTTGTCTATTGCTGACTTTATTTAGATTTTGGCCGGCAAATATAATTTCCCCTCGATTACAACGCTCCATCACGGCAATCAGCTTAAACAAAGTACTCTTTCCTGCTCCAGAATGTCCTGTCAAAAATGCCATTTCCCCAGGATGCAGGCTAAAAGAAATATTTTTCAGCACATCACCAACTTCAGGATAACGCATGCTGACTTTATCGAACTGTAACATTAAGTCTTCTAATCTTTTATAAACAATGCATTAACAAAATTATCTGCATCAAAATCTTGCAAATCGTCTATCCTCTCGCCTATGCCTATATAGCGAATGGGAATACCAAACTGTTTGGCCAAAGCAAAAATAACTCCTCCTTTCGCGGTGCCATCAAGCTTAGTTAGTGCCAAGCCAGTAAGTGCCACTGTTTCGTTGAACAATCTCGCTTGTGATAAGGCGTTTTGTCCTGTACCTGCATCAAGAACCAGCAGAACTTCATGGGGCGCGGATTCATCCAGTTTACTCATAATACGTTTAACTTTTTTCAATTCATCCATTAAATGGGATTTGGTATGTAACCGCCCAGCAGTGTCAGCAATCAACACGTCTACCCCCTTAGCCTGAGCAGATTGCAACGCATCATAAATGACTGAAGCAGAATCGGCTCCTGTATGTTGAGCTACAACAGGAATATTGTTTCGTTCACCCCAGGTTTGCAGTTGTTCAACCGCAGCGGCCCTGAACGTATCGCCTGCAGCCAGCATTACACTATGCCCTTGGATTTGGAGGCGTTTGGCAAGCTTACCTATAGTAGTAGTTTTACCAGCTCCATTAACTCCAACCACCAAAATCACAAACGGCTTATCTTGTTTGGGAATATGCAATGGCAAATTGCAAGGCTGAAGCATATCCAGTAATTCCTGCTTTAAGATTGCAGTTAATGCATCAACATCATTTAGCTGATGTTTTTCAACACTGGTTGTTAATCGATTAATAATCGCAGCTGTAGCATCAACACCAATATCTGCCATTAACAGGCTAGCTTCAATTTCTTCAAGTAAATCGGCGTTGATCGATTTCTGTCCAAGCGGAATAACAGCTAATACACCACTTAGACCGGATCGGGTCTTATTTAACTGGGTTTTGAGTCTTACAAACAAAGATTCTGGCGTTTTTTCAGACGGAGTCTCAATACCTACAGTTATCACACCTGCTTGTTGAGCTACTTCCGCTGGAGCCCCTTGCTCACCTATATATCCATATCTACTATAAAAACTGATGGCTATCAGTGGCAACATAAGCAATATAGCAACTGAACTATGTGCCGTAGTTGCCCACAAAGGCGCACCCAATTCAATTATTGCAATACCAAAACTGATTTGAGCAATCAGTAGAATAATCAACCACAGAGATGCAATTCTAACTTGTCTAGGGCGGTTTTTTGCCCCGGCAGTTAGCGTTATTACGCTAAACACTACCAAGCAAAATAGCGCCCCCATTCTATGAAGCCAATGAACAGCTACCTGTAAATCCAAGCTAATTGGATAGGTTGAATAGAGACTGAATAAATCACCTATGCTGCGATAATTATCTTGCGGCCACCACGAGCCATTACACTCAGGAAAACCACCACAAGCTAAAGTCGCCTGCCCGTCAGTTACGAGAATGCCTAAACCAATCTCAACTAATAACAAAACAACCGCAATTCTGGCAAATACTCCGACCCAACTGAAGCGTTCCAAATTCGAAATGGCTGGGTTAACTCGCAAATACATCCAAAATAGTAACCAAACACAAGCCATACTTAGCATCGTAAAAATGCTTCTATAAACAATAACTTGCTCATTAATTTTAAAAACAAACACTAAACTAATCAGAGCAGCGATCAACGTTAACAAAAATCCTGACGCTGCCATAGCAGCCAATCGACAATGTTTTTGCCACCAAGAAAGAAATAGTAACGCTATGCTAATAACAGCCAATAAAGCTGGCAAAAAGAAATATTTAGAGTTTGGATAAGACTGAGGAAGATTCCAATCCTGACAGCTTGCATACCAATTGCATATTAGAGAGGCCCAAACATCATGGTGTGTATTTAAAACAAACGCGGCAATACAAAACGCCAAAATCGCAGCAAACAGAGTTAATTTTCTAAACATGTTGTGGTTAGCCAATTTGTGAAATTCTTAAAAGATGCATGAGGTCATTTTTTACATCATAAGGATCAAAGCCTGATTCATACTGCATCATTAAATTCCCAAGCGGATCCATTAAAAAAATCATTCCATCTGGAATATTGCCAGATCTTAATTCAGTAATTTTTTTTACTATTGCCTCACTGGGTTTGATTTTCAACAAAGTTTCATCACTTTCCCACCACTTGCTTGCAATTTCTGGGGAAACATCTTGTACCATTAGGACTATTCGCCGCGTACGGGTCAATTCTTTATTCAACATAAGCCGTAATTGCTTTGTTTTTTGAATCGATTGCATACAAAGTTCATTGCATTCTTTACTGGGAATGACATTAACAATCAACCAGTGTCCAGCAAGTTCTTTGATGTTGTCCTGAGAAAACTGGTCAAAACCTAATAATTCTGAGCGCTCTGTCGTCAACGCAGGCGTTATCAGCTGCCCATGATTAGTTCGTCCCGATAAGAACTGCGGATTCTGTTTTAATCCCCAGGCCATCAAAAACGGCACGATAGACATAGCGAAAATACTTACGATCAATAATCTATTTTTGTTTCTTTGATTACTCATTTTGCTGATTTTAAACTGTACCAAATAAAAATTATTGTGAGAGTCAATGCTAATAAAAACCATTGTACCGCGTAGGCAACATGTTGTTCTGGCAACATCACAACCGGAGCATGCCATTCCCGCTTGAAACCATCGGGCATTTCTATATCAAGCTCCAGCTGAAAATCTAACAGTGAATATCCTAATTTTTTACCAACTATATCGCTATTCACCACCTGCACAACGGATGGCCAATTATCTGAGGGGCGCTCTGCACCTGCCAACTTAATTCCTACGCTGGGAAAGTTATTGATACGTCCCTTAATGTTAACTAATCCTTGATCAAGGCTTATTTTTGGCAAAATTGAGCGATCAGCTCCTAAAGGTACCCATCCCCTATTTACCAAAATAGCCCTTTGCTGGCCTTTTAATAAAAAAGGAGTCAAAACAAAATAGCCAACTTTTCCTTCAATTATCTGATTGTCTAACAAAAATTGATGATTTGAATCATAGCGCCCTTCCACTACTACTGTTTTAAATCTCAGCTTATCAGCATGGTCAGGTAGATCTGAAAGAAAAGTCAAAACTTCTGCCTCTCTAGCTTGTTCCTCTAGGTTTAAAAACTCTCGCTTTTGATTTGAGCGTTCTAATTGCCAAAATCCCAAGGTCATCAATAGCGAAAACACACATAGATAAGATAGAAAAGATATTGGTTCAATTTTTAATGAATAGTGGCTAATTTTGATTAACATATTTTTTACTATTGGCATAACCGCACTAATGACAGAGAATATAACAACACTTAATTCAGAATTAATCACTCCATGATCATTAAAAGTATCGTTATTATCTCTTTTGTTCTGATAATTATTAGCTTGGGGTCGGCGTTATTTCATCTTGTCAAACGCGACTCATCTGAACCGTCCGAAAAAACAGTAAAAGCCCTCACTTTTCGCATTTCATTATCAATTTTACTGTTTATTTTTCTTTTTATTGCCTTTGCAACTGGGCTTTTCAAACCTGATGGCATTGGTATGCAAATGCACAGACCGTCTACAGAACAACCAAAAAAGTAAAAAACCAAACAACACCGACAAAAAAAAAGCGCTGCCGGTTAGCAGCGCTTTTTTTGTGCTTACGTTTTAAGTTACATCAAATAAACAAATATGAACAACCCTAACCAGACTACGTCAACAAAATGCCAATACCAAGCTGCAGCTTCAAAAGCAAAATGGTTTTCAGGCTGAAAGTGACCTTTCCAACTACGAAATAGCACAACACTAAGAATGATTGCACCTACGCAAACATGAAATCCATGAAATCCAGTCAACATAAAAAACGTTGATCCGTAAATACCTGAACCTAGTGTTAGCCCCATTTCGGTATAGGCCTCGTGATATTCGATTGCTTGAAATGCAACAAATAAGAATCCCAAACCTACAGTTGCTAGCAAACCTTTAATGAGTTGATCGCGTTTTTTAGCTAGAAGCCCATGATGCGCCCAAGTACATGTAACACCACTTGTTAACAAAATAAGCGTATTTAAAAATGGCAATCCCCAAGCCCCCATAGGCTCAAATTCTCCACCCACTTTACCTGGACCGTTCGTCGGCCATGTCGCCTCAAATGCGGGCCAAAGGATTTGTTGGGTAGCTGCTTTTGCACCTTCTCCACCTAACCAAGGCACTGATAAATTGCGGGTATACCATAATGTGCCAAAAAATACGGCAAAGAACATAATTTCGGAAAAAATGAACCACATCATACCCATGCGATAGGAAATTCCCACGCCATGATTGTACATACCCGTTTCACTTTCGACAGACTGTAGGGCAAACCATCCGCCTAACATTACAATAAACATGAGCAAACCCACGTAAATCATAGTTGTGCCGATAGGTGAACCATTTAGAAAATTGGCCACCCCTGCAAGCATTATCATTAAACCAGCTGTCCCAACAATAGGCCAGGTTGCCTTGTGTGGAATATAGTAAGCGTCATTTGTAGACATAAAATCCTCTTTATTTTATTGGTTTTCAGTTCTGTCAAAGAATGTGTAAGAAAGTGTAATTGTTTTGTACTGCTCTGGTAATTCAGGATTTATTACAAAGCGAACAGGTAATACCTTGCTTTCTTTAGGCTTAAAAGATTGCTCATTAAGGCAAAAACATGTGATTGTATCGACGAATTTACTGATTACTGCGGGAGCATAACTATGAACCGCCATTGCATTTAAATTGTTATCCGTTTTATTCTCTGCATAAAAATTAACCGTGTGATATTCACCCGGATGAACTTTTAATTTTTCAATTTCAGAATGGAAAAGCAATGGCGTATTTTCATTTATAGAAGATACAAATTCTATTGTTACGTCTCTATCTTTATCAATTTCATAAGCCTTTTCCTTCGCCTGTTTAAGAGCATCTGGCCTATCACGCTCAATCCATTTCAATTCGCAAAGCACATCATAAATTGGTACTAATGCATAACCAAAACCGAACATTGCGATTGCAACAATTATAAGGTTTCGCGCAAGTTTGATGTTCTTTTGAGATACAGACCTGTTCATGAAGACATTGCCTTAACCACAGACAAAATATAAATCGCTGCCGCAATCAATACCAATATTACTGCAGTTAATATGTTTTTCTTTTTAGCATCCATCTATTTATACCCTTGCTGTAACAGCGTGAGCCTGCCTTTAGACATAAGACAAGCTCACGGAAATACCCTAAATGTGCTCAGTCGGTATCACTGTTGGCGGAGTAGTAAACGTGTGATATGGCACTGGTGATGGCAAAGTCCACTCCAAGCCGTGCTTGTGTGCATCTTCCCATACTTCATCAGTAACTTTCTCACCTGTACCGCCCCTGATTGTATCGATAACAATATAAAGAAACAGTAACTGACTGGCCCCAAAAATGAAGCCGCCGATACTAGAAATCATATTCCAATCTGCAAATTGAATGGCGTAATCAGGAATTCTTCGTGGCATTCCCGCTAAACCTAAAAAGTGCTGTGGAAAAAACAATATGTTTACAGAAATAGTCGATAACCAAAAATGTAACTGACCTATTTTTTCGTTATACATATGTCCTGTCCACTTGGGGAGCCAATAATAGCCCGCTGCCATTAAAATGAATATAGAGGCTGGCACCAAGGTATAGTGAAAATGAGCAACGATGAAATAAGTGTCATGATATTGAAAATCAACTGGCGCAATAGACATCATCAACCCGGTAAAACCACCTAGGGTGAATAACACTACGAATGCAATTGAAAACAACATTGGGGTTTCGAAAGTCATCGACCCTTTCCACATGGTCGCTGTCCAGTTGAATACTTTTACGCCAGTCGGTATTGCAATCAACATAGTCGCGTACATAAAGTACAACTCCCCTGCTAATGGCATACCTACGGTAAACATATGATGCGCCCAAACGATAAAAGACAAGAATGCAATAGATGCAGTTGCATATACCATTGAACTGTATCCAAACAATGGCTTACGAGCAAAAACAGGAATAATCGTAGATGCAACACCAAAGGTTGGCAAAATCATTACATAAACTTCAGGGTGCCCAAAAAACCAAAAAATATGCTGATAAAGTACCGGATCTCCACCACCAGCTGCATCAAAGAAGCTAGTATGGAAAAACTTATCAGTTAACAACATAGTCACCGCGCCCGCAAAAACCGGCATGATGGCAATCAACAGAAAACCAGTGATGAGCCAAGTCCAGACAAATAAAGGCATTTTCATCAAGGTCATGGCTGGTGCACGCATGTTCAAAATGGTCGCAATAATGTTAATTGCCCCCATAATTGAAGAAATACCCAACAAATGCACTGAAAACACTGCAAATGGAAAAGCTTTGCCTGTTTGCAATACCAGCGGCGGATACAATGTCCAACCACCAGCTGGCGCACCACCTTCCATAAATAGTGTACTTGCCAACATAAGAACGCCAGCAACAAGGAGCCAGAAGCTCATATTGTTCATGCGTGGCAAAGCCATATCCGGCGCACCAATCATCATTGGGATCATCCAATTAGCTAAGCCAACGAATGCAGGCATCACCGCGCCAAACACCATTACAAGTGCATGCATGGTGGTCATTGAATTAAAAAACTGAGGATCAACAAATTGCATACCCGGCTCAAATAATTCAGCCCGGATAATCATGGCCATGGAACCACCTACAAAAAACATAGCCAACGCAAACAACAAATATAGCGTTCCAATATCTTTATGGTTTGTGGTTATGATCCATCTCAAAATACCCTTGGCGGGACCGTGATCGTGATCATCGTGATGATGATCATGTTCAGCAACTACAGCAGACATAAGTTATACCTCAAAAAATATATAAAAAAAGATTAAATAACCAATAAAGTCAATGACTTATCATTTATCATCTTAATCATTGTAAACAGGGGTAATGACTTTAGGCTGGATTTCATCACCTACACTGTTACCCAACTCAGGAGCATTTCTTATATACGTTAACAACGCCGCCAATTGATCGTCTTTTAATTTCGAAAATGCCGGCATTCGGCTCGTTCCAGCCTGAATAAAGCCTATCAGAGGATCAATTGGTCCTATCACTTTAGGGCTTGCAGTTAAAGCAGGATAAGTTCCTGTTATACCTGAGCCATTGATTTGATGACAAGAAACGCAATTTTTCAAATATACCGACGCCCCTTTAGACATTAAGTCTTCACGAGAAAGATCAGCTAAATCTACAGGCTCCTCCTGTTTCGCTAACGTCTTTTTGACCCAGGCATCGTAATCAGGTTGTTCCATTGCAACAACAACAATAGGCATAAAACCATGATCTCGTCCACATAACTCAGTGCATTGACCGCGGTACGTACCTGCCTTAGGAACAAGTGTCCATGCTTCGTTTATAAAGCCTGGATTGGCATCTTTTTTCCAACCTAAATCAGGCACCCACCATGAATGGATAACATCGGCTGCAGTAAAGACGAAGCGAATTTTCTTGTTAACGGGGACAACTAAAGGATTATCAACATTCAATAAGTAATGAGGTACTGAATGAGGATTCCCATTTGCTAATCGATGCGCTTTTTCACTGGCTTCATCAAGATGACTTTCAAATTTAATACCATTATCAAGGTATTGATAATCCCAATACCATTGTCTGCCAGTCACTTTAATAGACATTTCTGAATCTTGTACATCATCTAGTTCAATCACTGCTTTTGTTGCAGGAATTGCCATTGCTACCAATATCAGCGTGGGAATGATGGTCCAAATAATTTCAACAGTAGTATTTTCATGAAATTGCGCGGCTTTATGTCCTTTTGACTTTCGGTGATGAAAAATCGAATAGAACATGGTGCCAAACACAGCAATGCCGATGAACACACAAATCCATAAAATCAGCATATGCAAATCATAAATATGATTACTGACCTTTGTGATCCCTGACATCAAATTGAGCGGGTAATCTGCCTGCGCACCTTGTTGACTCGACGCCAATAAGGTCAACCCTGCAAACAGTTGCTTTGTTTTCTTCACGGAGCAGCCTCCAAATAGTAGTTATAAACTGATGTATGCGTTATATCTTTTCGTAATATCAAATCGGGCAAATGCTCGAATTTATTCCATTTACGTAATAATTATCACAAATAAACTGGGCAATTTTAACTGAACGGAACTATCTATACCAGCTGTGCTTTTCCTGATTTAACCAGTTTGCAATTTTTCAGCGGCTTTATAGATGTTAAATCGGAGTGCAACTCTTAGCGTAAGGGGATAATAATCATATAGAACATAACAAACACGACCGATTAATTTCGTAAGGGAGCTCAGACCTGTTTTTTCAACAAGAGCCATAAATTTATATTGAGCAAGTGTATTTAAACAAAAAAAAGGCCCGTGAACCTAAGAGACTCACGAGCCTGATATTTAAAAAAAGACCTTAACTATTTAAAGCGTCAGCATACCCTTTATCAAAATTAGGGATGTGGTTATCAAGCCATCCCTTGACAAGCTGCCCTACTTCTTCAGTGACTTCAGCTTCTCCCGCATGGAATTTTTTCTGCAAATCTGCACATATGCCTATTAGAGCTTCATGCTCTGCTTTGTGAAGCTCATATCCGCCGTATTTTTTTGCCTGCATTTCTTTTTCTTCATGGGCAAAATGATCAACCACATAGGCAATCAACGCATCTAACGAAGCACCTACTGAAGCTCGTGCCGCGCCGCCAGTAGCATCGTCATACAATTTGTTTAACAGTCCAAACAACACCTTATGTTCATCGTCAGCAAATCCAACATTAGTGCCATACTGAGCCGCTGTCCAAGTAATTAGAGCCATAGTGTTCCCCCGGTTTTGTTATTAGGAGGCGCCATTCTCTTCGTCATTCGGCATTTTTTTTTGATTCACATCAACTTTTCAATCTTCTGTTTAAAAAATACGTAACTATTCAGCATCAGTTGATTGCTGTGAAAGTGTCTTGTGGGAGCGACGCCCACGTCGCGACCGAAGGCTTCAAATCGCGACGAGGGCGTCGCTCCCACCCTAATGCGTTATTGCTTCTGCCCTCCAAAGAAACTCGCTGAATAGTTACAAAAATACAATTAATGCAATTTAGCGATAAAGGCTGGATCAATTCGGCAACCCCCTAATTCTGGTCGATCCATCAAATCTTGCTCAAAATCACGATGTATTGATGACTGAAAAACTATCCGGTTAATCTTTCCGGCTGAAAACTCAAATTCTATTGCCCCTCCCTTCGCTCGCGGGCTGCCATCTTTTGTAGTAAATAACAAAATCCCTGCTCCGCCCACCTGCTTAGCAGATTGATCCGGGACAGGCCGCGCACAACTCAGTTCATCAATCAATAAACCGGAGAAAATTTTCGCCACCTGCTGTGAAGTCACCACCAACCCTTCCCCTGGAATTACTGGCACAGATGTCACTACTACAGCTGTTGAAACTGATGCATCAATAGCCGGTGCTGCAGGAACTGACAGGCCTTCTAGGCTTATCATTGCCTCCAAGCCAAAATCACCAAGATGATTTTGCAGCAACACGGTACCCTCTCCACTTTTTGCCGTGCTCAACAAAGGAAATAATTGCTGCTCCATTTCCGTCTTATTAGGGTTTCTCAATACAGAAACTAACTGCCGTTCAATTGATTTAAGTGGTGTAAAAACTTGTTCCTTTTTCTGACTGGCTTCGACAATTAAATTCCAATCGGATTGTGAATTCACAGCTAATCCCATCGATTTCATAATGTCATAGTCATCCAAATTCAAACACAAACTAAAGTCTTTACCTCGAAAACCATCAAGCACTTTTGGCCGCACTTCTGCATTCAGCACTTTTTGTTGGCTAATATTATAATTTTTCCAGTCTGGGGTTTTAGCTAGAAAATAATAAATCACCGCATTACGATCAAACTTATTAAATCCTAAGTCTTTTAATATCAGCTTCAGCTTGCGGCATTCTCCTGCCACTTCATCATAATTACTCCAATTAGGCTTCAGATTAGGCTTAGTTGTATGTTTTGATTGTTCAATCAAATCCAGCAATTTTATTTCTCCCGCTGCCGATCGAATTGGCGAGTATCCAATTTCTTCCAAAGACAAGTCACGAGCATCGGGAACGCCATCGGCTGAAGTTCTTTGTAACAATAAGGAGGGCGTAATTTCAGGAATTATTTTCAATTCTCCTACAGGCTTAGCATCTGCACCTAAAATATTAAGACCACCTTCGGCAACTGCGTAAATATTGAAAGTTGTTTGATTAAGCACACCCGACTTACCGGAATAACTGACCACCGCCGGTAACGAGTGCGATTCGGAGCTACTTTTTGAGTCGGTTTGCTTAGGGGTAATAGTTTGTGGGTTATTTTTTGCCCATTGACCTGCAACTTGCCCGATAACAGATACACCCATCCCCACGCCTGTCAACGCAAGCAAACTACTGGCTGCGGTTACATCATTCACCAACCCTGGGACATCGACATCACTATTGACACTGGATAAGAAACTGTAATCCACTGACGTTTCCTTTCCCAAATCTAATCTCATCCACGGAGTCAGATTTAGCTTTTTTGCTTCAAATTTAAAATTACATTTACCAGTTGCCGACTGGTACGAGAACCCAGCCACTTCATTAGTGAATTTAAGCGCTTCATTTCGCACACTAAACAGAAGCGCTGAAGTTTGATCGCCTTTTTCATATGACGGCGCTATGTTGCTACAGCCGGCTTTTAAAACGTTTTCGCCTTTGAATTCAAACTCCGAAATCAGCCGCAGATAATAATCATCACCATCGATTACCTGGAAACCTGGCAATGCCCCAAAGGCTTTTGCTTTATTAATTTGCGCGTTAGCTTGACCATTCTCACTACTTAGAGCTGACAAGGACGGATAATCAATTGCAATCTGCCGGGTTGAGGCGCACCCAGAAAGCAACAAACTGATAACCAAACTTAAGTTTAAAGCTGGCCTGAAACGTATCAACATAAATAACCTTGCCCCGATTTACTCGGTAAATTTAACTGAATCAAACGGCAAAAATCTAAAGTACCGCCAATAGTTTTTAATACAAACAGACACAAAATACATCTCCCAGAGACAAACTTCATTACTTTCTAAACTTACCCACTACAAAGTTTTTTTAAACATCTGACTCGTTTAGGTTTGCATCGCAAAGATGCAATCTAACCGATATTTCCTTACTGCGCATTAACGGAAAAAAATGCACATTATTTTTGCAAAAAAACGCTCAACCAGCGCCCAAATTCTAATTTAATATCTTCTCATTTTCTAAAAAACGGTGCTTGCTGTTGTTATTGACAAAACCTCCTATCCCCGCCCTTATTCCAAGCACATATCCTATTGCGACAACTCGCACCCGGCAAAAACATTCAGATCGTTCGACTAGTTTACCGGTGGTGACAATATCGCTTTTTAATTGACCTAACCGGAAATTCCGCGCTTTGGTTAGTCGTATGCGATTGACCACAGCACACGTATCGACACAACTTCAAATAAAAGTAAACTTGTTCATGTATTTGTGACAATAGACATCATTAAATTTGAAGAAACTGTCCTTCTGCCCTGACAAGTTAATCGCAGAATATCCTAAAGTATTGTCGAGTTAGATTGGGACCGCAAAAAACTGATTGAAGGGTTTGTGAAAAAGCTCCAGGTCGCGCCGCACAACAACACCATAATTTGGCCCGCCTGCCAAACGGCAATAACGTATAGCCAATTAGTACATCCTGTAAAAAAATTTAAACAGCCCCAATTACTTGATGATGTCACCAACCTAAATCAGCTGCTCTTCTACGTGCAGGGAATCAACACTTATGCTGATTTACCGACAGCTCTCATTACAAAAACAATATATCCATGAAGTTTAAATGCTATCAATAGAGACTGGAGGGATAAAAATAGCCAATAGTCAATCACACTAATTTCGCGACAATTCGAAAACAATCCTTAGTTAAACAATATCGTAACTATTCAGCGAGTTTCTTTGGAAGGCAGAAGCAATAGGTGGGAGCGACGCACTCGTCGCGATTTGAAGCCTTCGGTCGCGACGTGGGCGTCGCTCCCACAAGACACTTTCACAGCAATCAACTGAAGCTGAATAGTTACACAATATCTTGCCAACGCATCTAAAGCCCGTAAACAGCTTGTATATTATTTTACGGTCCAGATCTTGCTTTATTATTTGTCAGTTTTCAGTATTACATTTTCTTTTCAGGAGTTTTGCATGAATAAATTGATGTTCCCATTTCTTGGTTTAGCGCTATCCCTGACAGTTACCGGCTGCGCCACCTTTACCCCAGGACCTCTCAAATCATCTGCAAATTCTTTAGAAGTTGCCAATATAAGAACCATTGAATTTTCAGGTACTGGTAAATGGTATCAGTTTGGTCAAGCACCCAATCCTTCATCAGCTTGGCCGCAGTTTGATGTTTCCAGCTACAAGGCAACTATCAACTATGTCAAAACCGCCGCACGCGTTCAAATAACTCGTAGCCAAACGATTGAGCCGGATCGAGTCCGCCCGGCACCGGTTGAACAAAAAGTTGATCAGTATCTTAATGGCTCAACAGCTTGGAATGTCCCAATCCCTGTAAATACCGCTCAAAGTGCTACGGCAATAATACAACCTAAGGCTGTCGAGGAACGTATTGCAGAAATATTGTCCACTCCACAAGGTTTTTTAAGAGCTGCACTTGCCAATAATGCAATTATTAAATCATCACCTCTAGGCAACACCGAAGTATCATTTACGGTAAACGGCAAGTATCGATATATTGGCTACATCAATGCCAACGGTCTGGTTGCACGCATTAAAACCTGGATAGACAACCCTGTGCTTGGTGATACCTTAGTTGAAACCAATTTTTCATATTATAAAGATTTCGATGGGGTAAAGTTTCCAGGCCACATAACCAGAAAGCAAGGCGGTTATCCAGTATTGGACATAGAAGTATCTTCAGTCCAAGTGAATCCATCAGCTGAATTCTCAGTACCTGAAAAAGTTGCCAATGCTAAACCTGCGATTACTGTTAAAGCCGATCAACTTGCTGAAGGCGTGCATTACCTTACTGGCGGTTCTCATCACAGCGTACTTATTGAGCAAAGAGACCATGTTGTTTTAGTCGAAGCCCCTCAGCATGAAGAGCGCTCTACTGCATTGATTGCCAAAATTAAGGAAATTATCCCAAACAAGCCGATCAAATACGTAGTCAACACCCATGCACACTTCGACCACGCCGGCGGCTTACGTACTTTTGTGGATGAAGGCTCGGTAATTGTGACTGAGCAATCTAACAAATCCTACTTTCAAAAAGCATGGGCCGCGCCTCGCTCGCTCAATCCAGATCGGCTGACAAAATCTAAAAGAATCCCTAAATTCCAAACTTTCAACGAAGAACTGGTTTTGTCCGACGGCAACCGTCCGATTGAAATTTACTCTATAACCGGAAATGGTCACAACGATGCCTTCGCACTGGTTTATCTGCCAAACGAAAAAATCCTGGTAGAAGCTGATGCATATAACCCGCCAGCAGCTAATGCACCGACACCCACTACAGTGAATCCATATACGGTGAACTTGTATGAAAACATCCAAAAATTAAACTTGGATGTGCAGAAAATTGCCGCGTTACATGGACCGCGTGTCGTCACACTTGACGACTTACGTAGAGCTATCGGAGCTAAATAAACCTGCACAATAGATCAAGGCAACTTGCTTTGTCTTGATCTATAAAAGCCATGCGCTTTTCTATACACACAGCCAATTAGGCTTTTTTTCGCCATCGCCAAAAAACCAGCGAAGACCTTAAATTTCTAGTCATAAGCTTGTTGTATGATTGAGATCACTGAATCAAATCCATTCAGATAGTGAGAATTGAGAGTTTGGTCACAAATTTTTCACTGCTATTCGCTTTCATTTGTCAGCAAACCGCAAATAAAACAATCCGTGTTATTATCGAGCTAGATAAAAAAACCAGCTTATCCTAGCCGTAAATAACGCCAATATCATTCAACGCATGCAACAAGAAAGATCCAGCGGACTTATTCGCCCTCATCAGTTTTCAATCCATGTACTGACTCGCGCATTGGATAGCGCCTCCATAATCGTCGCACTTTACATCGCCACGGCATACTATGACGTAGAGATAAATCATGATTACTTGTTACCCGTGATGGCTTGTATCGCCCTTTTTACGGTATTTGCCGAATACAACGGCATCTACCAAGGCTGGCGTGGCGAACCCATGTTCGATGAGGCTTGGCGCATACTCTTATCGTGGTTAATGGCTTTTGCATTAGTGGCACTGGGTATATTGTTCTTTGCACATGAGTTCAATTACTCCCAAGAAAGCATCCAACTGTTTTTACCCCTAGTACCCGCACTTATTATTCTGACGCATACTATTAAACGGCTGGCATTATCTTTATTAAGACAACAGGGTTTAAACACCAGAACTTACGCTATTTTAGGTGCCAATCCACTCGGTAAACGCCTGGAAACAGCATTATCACAACTCCCATGGCTGGGCTATAAACTTGTTGGCTACTATGACGACCGCAACGAAGAGCCCAATCGCCGCTTAGATTTAAAAGAGCAACATATTGGTGACTTTAACACCCTTTTACAGAACGCCAGAGAAGGCAAAATCGATCATATCTACATTACCTTACCGCTCCGCGCCGAAACCAGAATAAGCGACATGGTAAGCAAGCTAGCAGACAGCACCGCCTCAATTAACATTGTCCCGGATTTCTTTACGTTCAACCTTATTCAGTCAAAATGGACCAACGTACAAGGCATCCCCGTCGTTAGCCTGTTCGACACCCCCTTCAGCGAGTTTGACGGTTTTATCAAACGGCTCGAAGACTTATTGCTCTGCGCAGTTATCCTGCCTATTATCTTTATCCCCATGCTACTGATTGCCATCGGCATTAAATTAACATCGCGCGGCCCGGTGCTATTCAAACAAAAACGCTATGGCATCAACGGCGAAGAAATCAATGTCTGGAAATTTCGCAGCATGACAGTTTGCGAAAACGGCAATGACATCAAACAAGCCACTAAAAACGATGTTCGTATCACGCCATTCGGCAATTTTTTACGTAAAACCTCATTGGATGAACTCCCACAATTTATCAACGTGTTACAAGGTTGCATGTCAGTCGTAGGCCCCCGCCCGCATGCTGTTGCCCATAACGAACTGTATCGTAAAAAAATTCAAGGCTACATGCTTCGCCACAAAGTTAAACCGGGGATAACTGGCCTTGCGCAAATAAATGGCTGCAGAGGCGAAACAGATACGATTGATAAAATGGAAGCCAGAATCCATCATGACCTGGAATACATAAAAAAATGGTCACTCTGGCTAGACTTGAAAATCGTTTTTTTGACTACTTTTAAAGGTTTTGTTAATAATCAAGCGTATTAGTTGAATTTACAGGCTATGTTCCCTGAGAATTAAAATCGCCCGAACAATCAACCTGCGCATTATCCATTCAATAAATTGCCACTAACGATCCTGTTGCTTTACCCCCTGACTACATTTTCGAAAGACTTAATGCTCCGTCTTCTTAAATAAGTTTATAGAAAGCAACCATCCAGAGCAGATAAAGAATCCCTAAATGGCCAAAATAAATCACTACAAAACCGCCATCCTAGCACTACTCCTCATTGGTTGGATTTTAGCGTTATTCATAGAATCCTCGCAGCCGCCACTGAAAATACTAGAAGAAATAAAAGGCCTCGACAAAGTCGCACATTTCTTAGCCTTTACTTTTTTGGGCTTGCTGATATGCGCGCTATCTTTCAAACTTCATCCTAAGCCCAAAATTCAGCTATTTTCTTTACCGCTGTTCATTGTTATCGTGATTGGCATAATTGAAGAAAGCTACCAGATGCTAATTCCGGGCCGCGCATCAGAACTCTTGGACTTATTAGCAGACACCTGTGGAGCGCTATTCGCAATCTTCATCGCTAATCGCATCGCATACATAATGCACACCAAAAATCTAATGCGCTTGGAGTAATCCCAATCCCATTATGCTCTTATATTTAAAGCATTAAGAATGGGGCGGACATCGCGCGACCAAGACACAAATCAGGTTGCTACATGCTTCTAAATCAACAGGCCATCAGCAGATTATGCTTTCAGGGCAACATTTAGTAGTTAGTAATTCTCTTCAACACCAGTATTCTTAATCGCTTTCTCCCGGCACGATAAATGCTGAATATGGGGTTCGAGCTTGCCTCGACAATTCCGTTTTGTTAAACCCTAGATGAGAGAAAATGAATGAAAAAAAGTAGCTTGCTTACCGGTCTGTTCGTTTTGAGCGCCACCGCTGCCTTCGCAGAAGAACCGCCTAAGCCCCCACTGGGCTTCTTCGTAACCAGTACAGGCCTAGGCAAGGGAGCCGATTTGGGAGGCCTCGCCGGCGCCGATGCGCATTGCCAAAAACTGGCTAGCAGCGTTAGTGCGGGCAACCGGACCTGGCGAGCTTATCTAAGCACTCAGGCTGCTGGCGACCAGCCCGCCATCAACGCGCGCGACCGCATCGGCAATGGACCGTGGGCCAATGCCAACGGTGCCATCGTGGCCAACGACGTGGCTCATCTGCACGGCGACACGGTCGAACTCGGCCAGCTTGGCAACAACGTCCACCGCACCACCAACCTTACCGAAAAAGGTGCGCAGATCAACGGCGTTGGCGCTACGCCTAACCAGCACGACGTCATCACCGGTTCGAAACCAGACGGTAGAGCCTACACTGACGCCGCCGATCATACCTGCAAGAACTACACAAGCAGCGGCGATGGCACCGTTCAACTTGGTCACTCTGATCGTACCAATCGCGGCGCCACCGGCGGTAACGTATCCTGGAATTCGACCCATGCCAGTAAAGGCTGCAGTCAGGACAATTTGATAAGCACCGGCGGTGCCGGCTATTTCTATTGCTTTGCGGCCGACTAAGTCAAAAACATCCGGCAAAGCCGAAGGCTCGAAAATGTGATCCACGCAACGCGGGTTAATGATTGCACCACCCAAAGCGCAGTGCCTTAAAATAAATTTAATTGTGCCGTTCGTTGATCCTAAAAATCTTGATCATCAATTAAAAAAACCCGCAAGTCCTCTGGCCTCGCGGGTTTTTTAATGCCTGTTGTTATGCGATAAGATGTAGCAAGATTCAGTAACATTCGACATTTTAAGCAGTACCTTGACTATTTAAATTCATGTTCAAAAAAGTGGCTGACAAATAATACCAATCCCAATAAGTTTTTATTTTGAAACCCGCATCCTGAATTTTGATGATTTCAGGCAGGAGTAAGGAAATTACCCTTCAAAACCTAGTAACTCGCTTGCGCTGTTTTACACCATTGGGCCTCGCCCGGCTGACTGACTTCGATTAGCTGAAGCATCTAGCAAATCAGGAGATTTTTTAATTTTTAATAAGCCAAACACTTCAGAATGCTTCAAGCATCAGTGAAGTTCAGCCCACACTTGGCCTTATAAGCAGGCTCAGCGCGAACGGATACAGAATAATCAATCAGTTAAGTCATGATCAACTGCACGGAGAGCCTAGCCCGCTTTATCGGGTATGCAGGAGCTAGAGCACCAACAGTAGGCGCTTTAGGCGACGCAGGAACAGTTGCCGAGAGCTTGTCGAACCATTAACGTAAACGGTTTTTTGAGCCGCCCTATTGCTTACAAAATGACAGTTCTGTTTACGGACTGATGATCAAGCAGCAAAAAAGACTTGCCTTTCTAAAAAAGGCCCATTTTTAAATCCGACGAAGCAATCACAAGGATGCTGACTTTTACTTATTTTTCAACATGTTATCGCCCATATAAATACCATCCCTACAACTTCAATACCTATTGGCACATTAGCTGCTTTGTTCAAAAGTTAAAAAACTCTGAAATTAACAGGCACGACTTACTTTTTCAGTGATTTCTAGCTGGCAACAACAAAACCTTTTACTAATCAATCCGTTTTTGGAGCGACTTAAAAAACAGCAAAAAAATCAACGTCATATCCTATTTCCAATATCCAAACCTCTTGGATCGTTAATTTTTGGAGTTATAAATGAAAAAGAAACTTTACCTCGCAGTCATGTGCGCACTGGTCGGCCTTGTCGCCGAAAAGTCTGCAACTGCAGTTGACACTTTCAACAATCCGGTCGGTGAAATCGGCGTAAAACAACAGCAAAATCCAGTCGCCGCGACCGGTTCGCAAGCAGTGACTCCATCTATCGAAGCAACGGCTGCACCAGCATCACCGACCGTTCCCGTCGTGGCGGAAAATAAAACTGATTCCCAACAAGCCGTTAAAACAACACTTTGGTCTTATCAACCGGTAAAAGTGCTAATTCAACCGACGGTAAATAACCAGAACTGGGTAAAAACTCCCATTGATGCATTCGTGCTGGCACCTTTAGAAAGCAAGGGACTTGCGCCCTCCCCCGAAGCTGATCGCGCGGCATTTATTCGTCGGGCAACCATTGATGCCTGGGGCTTGATTCCTACACCGGAAGAAGTCAAAAACTTTGTCAATGACACCTCTTCAGATGCCTACGAAAAGTTTACCGACCGTTTGCTGGCGTCGCCCAAATACGGCGAACGCCAGGCGCGTCGCTGGCTCGATCTGGCTCGGTATGCAGACAGTAACGGCTTTGATAACGATGAGACACGCCCAAATCTATGGCGTTATCGGGATTATGTGGTCAGTTCGTTCAATCAAGACAAGCCTTACGACCGCTTTATCAAAGAACAATTGGTCGGTGAAAATAGGGACTGGGATGCTCACAACCGCTGGGATGAAAACCATGGCAAGCATACCAAGACGGTAGATAAACCGATTGCTGGCTTACTTGCAGACCTTAAGGAACGCGGTTTACTGGATTCGACATTGATTGTGTGGACGTCTGAATTCGGCCGAACTTCTTATGGGCAAAGCGGCAACGGCCGTGACCACAACCCTTGGGGGTACACCCAGTGGCTTGCCGGTGGCGGCGTCAAAGCGGGGACGACCTTTGGACAAACTGACGAAGTGGGTTTACAGGCGGTCGGTGAAAAAGTCGATACTTACGATCTGCATGCAACCGTTTTACAGTTGTTAGAACTTGATCATCTAAAAACTACTTTCCAACTAAATGGCCGTTCCGAGCGCCCAACCATTGTTTACGGCAAAGTAATTAAGGAGCTAATCGCATAAGGTTTTGCTGGTTTGGTTATCTCAGTCAGCGCAAGCGACCGGGATAACCACCCTCTTAACGTATTGGAATGCTTAAAATTATTGCGCCGAAAGAATTGTCGCAATGGCGCCTACCTCAGTTACTAGGTAGTTTTACTTAGGTATTACTACGAATTACAAATATTTATAAGCCAAAGAACAATGTTCCTAATACCCCCATCACCTTTGAGTTATTAGCAATATGGAAACACTATCAATGAACGGACACCGACAAAAAGAACCAGCAGACCAACTGCCATCCGATACATACCATCAAGTCACTCAACCAGACATCAACATTAGTAGTGATGCCCTTTCTCTAAAATCGGCAGAATTTGTGTTACCCAACGGGATCACTCTTATTTCTAAGAATACGCAGGCAAGAACTCCCAATGAAAACAAGTCATTAATATTTACAGCTAAATTTAATGTTCAGTTCAAAGCTGAAGTACACAGAAGCACAATTGACGAATTAATTATTAATAACAATGCCAGGATTATTAGTGAATCCAAATGGGCACCCAATACCTTTGTCTTGGCCGTCATTCAAAACCAAGAGATTGATACCTTAAGTGTTGCTACTGAGTTTTATGACAGCGGGCTTACCAACTTTATTGCCGGGCTAGTCCAATAAACTCTATATTTAAAACAACAGGCTATGCGTCATTATTTAATCACGCATAGATATTCAATAAGCCATTACTCACCACAACACGCTCACCATCAACAGCACTATTTCCGTCACCACCATCAGCGGCAACCTCATCATTGGTTTGATTGGCATACTGAGGCTGCGTTTGGGCTTGTTTCTGTTCTGAGCCGCCGTGCTGGGCGATGCTGACGTTAACTAAATTGAGCTGTTGCTCACCCAGCATTTCGCGCAATTTGGGCAATGAGGCTTCAATCGCCTCTCTCACCGCTGCGTGCTGAGCAGTAAACACGATACTGGCCTGATCTTGATTCATATCTATGCGCACAGACACAGGGCCAAGATGCTGTGGATTCAGGTTAATTTCTGCAGCCGACAGCGCCCGGTTATTCATCCAGACAATCCTTTCGCCGAGATCTTTATTCCATTCTGGATGCGATAACGGCCGCGTCAAGGCGGGTACTTCGGTTTTTAAATCAGCCGGAATTTTATCGACTTGCCCATTTACTGATGCTGCGCCGACAACGTTTGCTTCAATCTTGCTGGTTACCTCAGCTAACTGATCTGTTTGATCGGATTTACCGGCTACTGCTGTCAACTGCTCTGTTTGCGCAGGTTTGCCGGTTGCCGCATTTTGCTCTTGCTGAGCCAGATCAGCGCTGAAACTTTCTGAAGTTACGGATGTTTTCAATTGCACCTGTTCACTCTTGTTTTGATTCAACTGCTTATCGGCATTGATTTTGGCAAATTCTGAACTTGATTTCAGAACGTTTAACGCCTCAGCTTGGCTAGCTGCACTCTCCTCAGACTTGGACGCTTGCAGTTGCGACTGATCTTGAATCAAGACCATCATTCTTTGTGCTAACAGTGCCTGTGCTTCTTGATCATCAACGACCGCCAATTGCGCGGTATCGTCATCTTTTGACTGCTGCTCTGTCTCCGCTTGCAGTTGCGGTTGGTCGGCGATTACCGGTAATGACACCTGTGGGGTTTCAGGCTGTGCTGCCGCACCGGCTTCCAGGTATTTCAATGAATCAGTGACAACACTCAAAGTTGCATCAACATCGTCTTTATCATCGACTTTATAGGACACCGGCAAATCATTGCCGAGCAAATCGGCAGTTTTTTGCACCTCGACCTGAAGTTGTTCAGCAGAAAGCGGCGGGGTTTCTGTATTGATTGGACTGATAGTGCCTGTGCCGACATCGGTTAAAAACTGGAGCTGCATTTTCAAAGCGTCACCAAAGCCTTCTGTGACGGCACCTTCGACCGGTAATAAAGTCGTTAAGCCCTCTATAGCGTTACTACCGGGCAACACGTTGACTATATTTGCGCTGTCAATATTCATTGTTAACTCCTCAACTCTTTATAAATGCTGCGACGATCTTTCATCGATTACTCTAACCAAAGCACGTTACGTACCAATCTAAAGATCCTAAACATCTCGTCGCAAACGACCGGCTCGCTCGTCTTGTTCCAACTGCTCACGCTTATCTTGCTGCTTGATTTCCACTGCCAACGCGGCATCACAGATTTTCTTTAAGCCTTGAGAACGATTATGCAATTCTTCCCAGACTTTACGTTTGCCTATCATCTCGGCTTCCAGCATGGCTAATGCCTGTTCCTGGCCGAGTATGGCTTTATCCAGTTTCTCAATGAACGATCGATATTCGAGCAATTGCGCGACTTTAACGCCACCACCGCCCAGCTTATTAAAGTTATTTTGATATTCCAATCGATAGACTTTTAAGCCATCGACTTGCTTGAGTAGGTCTGAATATTTACGCTGCGCCAAGCCCCACGTCTCCATCGCCTTATTCGCCTGCGATGCTTTAATATCGGCTACTGTTTTGAGTCGTTCTGATTTTTTCACTTAAGCACCTTTACCTGACTCCTAGCAACATTGCCAGCTCGTCGACACTGCGCTCCAAGTCAACGGCTTCGTCCATGTCCTGTTGTAAAAAATCCAGAATCGCGACATTTTTTTCAATCGCTTTATCTATGCGCGGATCGGCGCCAGGCTGGTAAGCACCGACGCTGATCAAGTCACGGTTTTGTTGATACAGGGAATACAAGCGCTTCAGTTCTCTGGCCATTTGCAGGTGTCTGGTATCAATAATATCCGGCATGACGCGGCTGACTGACGCTTCAATATCGATGGCAGGATAATGCCCGGAATCCGCCAGGGACCGGGACAAAACAATATGCCCATCAAGTACGCCTCGGGCGGCATCGGCAATCGGGTCATTGTTATCGTCGCCTTCGGCCAAGACGGTATAAAACGCAGTAATCGAACCGCCGCCGTGGTCAGCATTACCCGCCCGTTCCACTAAATGCGGCAATTTGGCAAATACCGATGGCGGATAGCCCTTGGTGGCTGGCGGCTCATCTATCGCCAAGGCAATTTCACGATGCGCCTGGGCAAATCGGGTTAATGAATCCATCAACAACAATACATCCAGCCCTTGATCGCGAAAATATTCGGCAATACTGGTGGCCAACAATGCGCCGTTTACTCGCATCAATGGCGGACAATCGGCAGGTGTAGCTACGACTACCGCCCGCTTAAGACCTTCTTGACCCAGAATTTTTTGGACAAATTCGTTCACTTCTCGGCCACGTTCACCAATCAGACCGACCACGACAATATCGGCATTGGTGAATTTGGTCATCATCCCCAGCAAGATACTTTTACCGACGCCGGTACCGGCAAACAGCCCCATACGCTGGCCGCGGCCAACGCTGAGCATCGCGTTAATGGCTCTTACGCCGACATCTAACGGCTCGCGTATTGGTTTTCTTGTTAGGGGATTAATCGGCACGCCGTTGAGTGAAACTTTGGCATCGGTTTTCAGCGGCCCCTTGTCATCTAATGGATTACCCGCACCATCCAGCACACGCCCCAACAAGCCAATACCGACCCGCGCCAAGCTGTGTTTGCCCATAGGAATCACTCGACAATCCGGCTCCAAACCATGCACTTCTGCGGTGGGCATTAAAAACACTCGGGTTCCAGCAAAACCGACCACTTCCGCTTCAATCAATCGGCCGCTTTTAGTTTCAATGCGACAGCGTGAACCAATTGCCGCACGACAACCGACGGCTTCCAGAGTCAAGCCGACCATGCGTGATAACTTGCCTTCTACAATCAGTTCAGGCTCTTCCGATAACCTATCGGAGTATGGCTTTAATTTATCGAGCCAAATCGAAGATCGGTCAAGGGCGGGAATCATAGCCTTGGCTCCGCATCAACGGCTTCCTGAATAAGGTCATCTTTAGACGTATCAGCTACATGATCAGAGAAACGGGGCAAACTCCCCTTGTTGTCATTGCCGCGCTCGCCACCCAACAAGTTGGCAATCACAGCCGCCAAACGATTTTCAACACTGGCATCAACATGCGACACATCGGTATCGACCTTACAGCCGCCGCGGGTAATTAACGGATCTTCAATCACAGCCCATGCTGGCGATATGTCATCCAGTGATAATGCAGAGCGCACTAATTCGGCATCTTCCGGGTGCAGGTACAAGGTGATTTTTTGCGCCGACAACGGCAGCACGTTAATAGCTTGCTTGACTGCCGCGACAATTTGCCCTGGATCAAGTTTGATTTCTCTGCGGATAATTTGTGTAGCAACAGCTATCGACAGTTTGACCAATTCCTTTTCGACTTCTTCATCCAGTTTTTTGAATGGCTCACTCAATGCCGTCATCAGTGCCGCAAACTGTGCAGCTTGTTGTTCAAGTAACTGGATTTTTTCTTCGTAACCTTGTTTTGAACCTTGCTCGTAGCCTTGATCATAACCTTGCTGAAAGCCATCTTTTTGACCTTGTAGAAAGGACTCATCGTAAGCCTGTCTTTGCATGGCTTCGATTTCTTCTACCGTCAAAATTGGCGTCGGCTCAGTGGCGGGAGGCGGCCTTCTGATGTTCATTGCCTCGTTTTCTTCGCCGTTGGAAACATCCGGTAAACTCCATATCCGCAACATTTCTAATTCGGCTTCGGAAAACCTGGGTTTTTTAGACAAGCTCATCGCCACCTGTTCCCAACATAATCTCGCCTGCATCCGCTAATTTTTTAGCAATTGCCAGAATATCTTTTTGCGCCAACTCAACTTCACTCAACTTGGCAGGAGGCGAGGCTTCCAAATCATCTCGCAACATTTCTGCCGCACGCTTGGACATATTGTTGAAGATTTTGTTTTTAAGATCGTCACCCACACCCCGCAATGCCAGTAATAGTTGACTGGTGGATACTTCGCGCAGCAAGGTTTGCATGCCTCTTTCATCAATGGTCGACAAGTCCTCGAAGGTAAACATTTTTTCTTGGATTTCCTGTGCCAGCTCGGCGCGATGCTCGGTAATTTCATTCATAACCAAGTCAGTCGCACCGCCATCCATAAAGTTAAGGATATTCGCCACGGCATCAATACCGCCGATGTTGGTAGATTTAACATTATCGGAGCCGGTGAGCTGTTGCTCCATAATTTGATCGAGTTCGCGTAATGCCGAAGGCTGCACGCCTTTCATTGTGGCAATACGCATGAATAAATCGGCGCGCATGGCTTCGGGTAAAAACATCACCACTTCGGCCGCTTGTTCGCTTTCCATTAACGACAAAATAGTCGCAACAATCTGCGGATGCTCCAGACGGATCATGTCGGCAATCGAGCGCGTATCCAACCATTTCAACTGCTCAATACCCTTGGTGCTGCCGCCTTGCAGGATTCGATCGAGAATGCTGTTGGCTTTATCCGCACCCAGTGCGCTAACCAATACGTTACGAATGTAATCGTCGGTATCCATACCCAATGCGGTCTGACTTTTAACCGCGGTAATGAACTCCTCAACCACTTCATCCATCATACCGATGGATATATCGCCAACGGTTGCCATGTTGGTACCGAGAACCTGCACTTCTCTTGGCGTCATGTGTTTTAACACCAGCGCCGCCCGGTCCATGCCTACCGCCAGCAATAAAATTGCCGACCGTTCTGAATACGTTAAGCCATCAGCCATCTTTCTTTACCCACGTTTTAATCACTTGCGCGACAATTTTAGGATCGTCATCAATCAGTCGTTTGACATACTCCAGACGATGTTCGTAGCTTTTTGGCATGTCCAGTAACAATAAATCTTCGGCGGCTTGCGGCATATCAAATCCGGACAAGCCTTCACCAGCTGGCACGGCAACCGGTGTGCCGTCTTGATTAAAGCGTACCGCACTTGCTGCGGCGGCTTCAGCCTTGGCTTTGCCTTCCGCCATTTCTATGGCTTTTTTCTCGGCTTCATCTCGACCTACCAAGCCACGCATGGTGGGTCGTAATACGCCAAATAATAAAAATAACACCGCTAACACTGCAACAGCCTGCTTTATTACATCCAAAAACCAGCCTTGTTCCCAAAGCGGAAGCTCAGGCAAGGCTTCAAGCTCTGCCAACTTGAATGCAACATTACTAACAGTGACCTGATCACCCCGGCTGCTATCAAATCCAACCGCCTGCTTAACCAAATCACTAAAACGATTAATGTCTTCCTGCGCGTAACTTAGGGTTTTTATCGTGCCGTCAGCTTGCGGCATGTGTTTATCATCAACCACCACTGCCACGGATAAACGGCGCAATAAGCCAGTCGCTAAGCGGGTATGGGTAATGGTTTTATCGAGTTCAAAATTTCTAGTCGCTGATTTTGCGCCAGAAGCCGCTGCGCTTGTTGCTGTTGCAGCGGGTGCAGTCGCCGTTTCCGGAGCCGTTCCCGCGGGAGTGGGTTGATTAGACAACGCGCCGGGCACACCTTGTGTAGGTGAAGTATTTTGTTCTTCAGAAGTTTGTTCGCTACGTAAGGCCGGTAAATCAGGATTGAACATCTCCTGAGTACGATCGGTCTCGGTAAAGTCCACATCGGCGGAAATTTGTGCGCGCATGCCGTCTGCACCCACTAGCGGCGTCAAGATGTTGGCAATCCGCTCCATCAAGTGTTCTTCAATACTCTTTTTATATTCAAACTGCCGAGAGGAGAGATTGGCATCGCCGGTTGAATTTTTACTATTTAATAATTGGCCCTTTTGATCCACCACGGTCACTTGATCCGCATCCATTTGCGGCACGCTGGACGCAACCAGATGAATTATCGATTCAATCTGGCCTTTATCTAAGGCTCTACCTTGATAAAGGTTAACAATGACTGAAGCACTGGGCTTTTTGCGTTCGCGGACAAACACCGATTGCACGGGCAGCGCCAGTAACACGCGGGCTGATTTAACATTTTGGATAGCCATGATAGTCCGGGCAATTTCGCCTTCCAAGGCCCGTTGAAAGCGGATCAGCTCAACACCTTTGCTAGCGCCGAGTCCTTGATCTTTGTCTAATAATTCATAACCCAAGCTATTGCTTCTGGGTAGCCCTTGGGCGGCCAATTTCAGTTTGACATCACTTACTTGATCGGTCGGCACCAAAATGGCATTGGAGCCGGCTTCAACTTTATACTTGATGGCTTGCGTATTAAGCACTTCAATAATTTCGGCGACATCCTTTTCACCAATTTCTGCATACAAGCGGCTATAAGAAGATTCTTGTGACCACAAAACAATAGCAACACCGATCGCAACACTCAGCGCTATGCCCAGCATTAAACCGATTTGTCTGGCGATAGATAGGCCCGCCAAACCGCGCATAGCCGGATGGGCATCGACTTTGGCCAGCAACGGATTAACCGCCTTGCTTGCCTCCGACCCCAAGGTGACAACATCCTGCCGAGGATTGTCTGCCACTAATTCATTACCAGTTTGTTCGCTCATTGTTTATTTACGGGTTGTATAGGCTACATGGGCATGTTCATGACATCTTTATAAGCTTCGACCAGCTTATTGCGTACTTGCACCATGGCCTGAAATGACACGCTGGCTTTTTGAGTTGCCACCATTACTTCCGCCAGACTTACCGATGAATCACCGGTTTCAAAGGCGTTGGTCATTTTTCCTGCGGTTTGCTGGGTATCATTCACTGAATCGATGGATTGTTTCAGCATGGCCGCAAAATCAGCATTCCCAGCTGTTTCAGAGGCTTGCGGTTTGCCGCCAGCTTCCAAGGACATCGCACGCATTTGCGCCAATACCTGGTTTACATTCATTTCGCTCATGGCAGTTTCCTTGACGTTTTGTTCATATAAATCTTATTAAGCATTTTTAGTGCCACTTAACAAGAAATCACCACACCAGAATCTTTCATGCGCGCAATTTTGTAACGCAAGGTTCTAGGGCTGATGCCAAGTTTTTCGGCCGTCGTTTTTCGGCTGCCGTTTTCCATTTGTAAGGTTTGTAAAATGATGCTCTCTTCGGTGTTGCGAACGTTTGCATCCAGTCGTGCTAAATCAACGTTTTCTTCTTTAATTTCAATGATGTTCTCTTGGTATGCAGGTACTTTGACTGGATCGATATTGATTAGATTGCCGGTACTTTCAAAAATTAAGTCATCAACAGTAATGGTATCGGCACTGCGTAAAATAAGAGCTCTCTGCACCACGTTATCAAGCTCTCTAACATTGCCCGGCCATTGATAAGTGCGCATTTTTGCTGTTGCCTGAGCATCGAAACGAGGCAAAGATTTGCCCCTTGGGCTGTGCCGTCGCAGTAATTCTGTTGCCAGCGGCAAAATATCGCCTGGCCGGTCACGTAGGGCTGGAATATTGATAGGGAATACATTCAGGCGGTAATACAAATCTTCACGAAACCGGCCTTGCTCCAGTTGCGTTCTCAAATTTTGATTGGTAGCCGCCAAAATTCTGACGTTGAGTTTGATTTTTTTATTGCTCCCCAAACGCTCAACTTCTTTTTCTTGTAACACCCGCAATAGCTTCGCTTGCAAGTTCACATCCATTTCACCGATTTCATCCAGCAACAGCGTACCGTCCTGAGCTTGTTCAAACTTACCTGGCATGGACTGCACTGCGCCGGTATAAGCGCCTTTTTCGTAACCGAACAACATGGCTTCAAGCATGTTTTCAGGAATGGCTGCGCAGTTGACGGCAACAAAGGGGCCAGCATGTTGTAACGAGTTTTCATGAATATAGCGGGCAATCACTTCTTTACCGGTGCCGCTTTCTCCCTGCAGCAACACCGCCACCTCGGTTTTTGCGACTTTGGCAATCAACGCATAAAGCTTTTTCATGCTTTCGTCCTGCACCACGCGCTCCAGCATCGTTGAATCAACAGAGTCAGTGTTCACATACTCAGCGACTTTACTGACCAACGCGTTGGCATCAAAAGGCTTGATCAAATAATCACAAGCGCCAGCCTGCATGGCTTCCACCGCTTTTGGAATAGTGCCGTAGGCGGTCATTAATAACACCGGCGTTTGTGCATATTTAAGCTGGATGTTCGCCAGTAACTCCAGTCCATCCATCACCGGCATTTGTACATCACTGACCACCAACTTGAATTGTTCAGAAGCCAGCTTGATCAATGCTTCTGTACCATTACGAGCGGACGTCACCCGGTAGCCCTGAATCTCCAAGGTATCGCACAATGCCTCACATAACGACAGATCGTCTTCAACAACCAGCACATCAAACGGTTTCATGGTGATTCTCCTGACTGAGATTTTTACCCGAAAAACCACCCGGCAATAATTCGGGCGTCTGCATGACGCAGGGTAAAATAAATGTAAAAGTCGCTCCGGCATCTAGGGCCGAGGCGACATAAACTTGGCCGCGATGCGCTTTAACCACACTATCAACCACTGCCAGCCCTAAGCCGGTGCCATTGGTTTTGGTGGTAAAGAACGGCTCAAAAATGCGTTGGCAGTGTTCTTTAGCAAGGCCGGGTCCGTTATCTTTAATAATAATTTTCAAATTGCGTGTATCTGGTTGGCTGACGTTGATGGTAATGAGCCCCAGCCCTCTCTCCATGTTGCCAAGCGCATCGACAGCATTGTTCAAGACATTCATAAACGCACCGCGCAAGGCATTTTCATTACCCAACATGTCATCATCGTGCGCAGTATTGATAATTTGCACATCCACCCCGCCTTGCCCTACATAATCTTTTAACGTTTCGTTAAGGCATTCTAATAAGGCATGTAGCGAAAAGTTCTCCATGGATAAGCGACCATCTTTGGCAAAGATCAGCATATCGTTGACCTGCCGCTCCAGGTATTGCAGGCGCTCAAGAATTTTCTGCGCAAAACGTTGGCGCTTCGTTTCATCTAACGATGGATTACCCAGTTGCGAAGAATAAAGAATAGCGGTGGCCAGCGGCGTTCTTACTTGATGCGCCATACTCGCGACCATTTCGCCCATCGCCGATAGCTGTTTTTGTTGATTTAACAATTCCTGCAAGCTGCGCATTTCGCTGACATCTGACAACAGAATGATCTGTCCGGCATCATTTTCCAACTGACTGTAAGTAATACTGACGGGTTTACCGCTTATTAACTGGCGCTCGTGTGGGTTATCGAAAACGGCAGTAAAACTGCGCTCTACCACTTTAGCCCAAGACAAGCCTAGCAAGGGTTCTCCCAGGAAAGTGATTGCCAAGGCGTTGCAATCCAGGATTTTGCCGGTCGCATCCAGTACGATGACCCCAGCGGGCAATGCCGCCAGAATTCTCTCCAAACGAGAGGCGAGTTTTTCTTTTTCTTCCAGGGTTTTTAGCCGCTCGCTGCGGGCAAATGCCAGCTCGCTGTGCAATTTGGCCACCTGTTCTTCCAGTCCTTGATAAGAAGCGGATAAATGCTCCGACCATTCATTAAACGCGCGAAAGGCGTCAGTGAGTTGTTCGGTTTTTTGGGCGTTGTCGTTGTTTTGAATATTCATGGCTGATACTTTGTTTTTTGACTCTCCTGAAGATCAGCAACAATCAGACCAATTTATATAAATCAATTATTTCAATATGTTAAAAATTACCGTTAGAAATTTGACCTGCATATCAGCGCTGCACATCAAACTTACGTAATTTTTCCACCAGCGTAGTGCGGCGCATGTTCAAGCGTTTGGCCGCATGCGCAACCACGCCATTAGATTCATTTAAGGCCTGACGTATTAAGTCCATTTCCATAACATTAAGATATTCTTTTAGATCAATCCCTTGCGCTGGTAATTGCACCAACGGCGATGTCAAACTATCAAAATGACCAACGACTTCTATAGTTGCGCCCGCGTCATCTTCCTCGTCATGCGGCGTTTTCGGCAATTCTATGGTCAAGCCTTCAGGTACCTGGTAATGCTGAAATTTTTCCGGTAAATCTGCAGCATCAACCAATCCTTTAGGGAACATGATCGCTAGTCTTTCAATCAGGTTTGCCAACTCTCTGACATTACCCGGCCAATCGTGCTGCATTAACACCGCAAGTGCGGCGGGAGTAAGCCTTACGGTACCGCGATTGGTAGCTTCCATTCTAGCGATGAGGTCATTAACCAATAAAGGAATGTCTTCCGATCTTTCTTTTAAAGCCGGAATTTCAATAGGAAACACATTTAAGCGATAAAACAAATCTTCCCGAAAGCGGTTTTCTCTAATTTCGTTTTCAAGATGTCTATGCGTCGCCGCGATAACGCGCACATCACAATGAATCGTCCTGTTACTGCCTACCCGCTCAAAGGTACGCTCTTGCAAAACTCGTAACAGTTTGACTTGCATGGACACGGGCATATCGCCAATTTCATCAAGAAATAGTGTGCCACCCTCGGCCATTTCAAAACGCCCCTGTCTTGCGCTTAACGCTCCTGTGAATGCGCCTTTTTCATGCCCGAATAGTTCGCTTTCCAACAACTCACCCGGTATGGCGCCGCAGTTAATAGGTACAAACGGTTTTTCGGCACGTAATGAGGCATCGTGTAATGCTCTGGCAACAACTTCTTTACCGGTTCCCGATTCGCCCAAAATCAGCACCGTGGCATCAGACTCGGCAACTTGCGATATAAGTTTCCGGATTGCGGTCATACCGCTGCTATTACCCTTCAGTCTTGCAATCGATGGTTGCCGACGCCGGTCAAATTGCCGACGGTCACTTCCGCTTCTTTGTAGCGTCTTACCATCTGCGTAAAATCCAGTGAGCTTTTCCGATAACAACTTCAAATCTGAATACGTAGCGGGACATTCCAGCACCTGCAACAGCTTGGCATTTATCGCTGAAGATATTTGTTCGGCTCGCCCCTTGTCGATCAAAAGAATGACTGGCACGCCAGATTCACGACCGGCAACATCGCTGATAATAACCGCCTGTTTTTCCAGACCATCACCGACAAAAATTGCAATCCATTGGCTTGGGTTATCAAGATAGGCGTCATATTCACTGGAACTGACAGTTTCAATCTCAAACTCCATGAAGCGGAGCACTATCTCAAGCGACTGAGCTCTAGGCTTGTTATCATCAATCAACAAAATACGCGGCAACGCCATGTTTTATTCTCATTATTAACAAAGAGATATTCAAAAAACAGTGTCAAAACTCTGGCACTGCGCTTACAGAATGCCAGTAACTATAGTTCAAGTTATTTATTTAACTACTCCATACCACTTTAAAATCGGCATATCCTTTTGAGTAAACTGTCCATGTATCAAGCAGTTTTGAATTTTTGTTAATGTTAATTGCTAATAGTTTGAGCCGCATGCCCAACTAGATTGCTTGACAAAAAATCCCCAGCGTAGACACTACAAGCGTTCTAACAACCCTTGAGACCCTCTTTGAACGATTTATCCCTCAGCATATTGTTTGGCATTCTTGCCGCAATGCTTATTCTTTCAGCCTTTTTTTCCGGTTCTGAAACTTCGTTAATGACCTTAAATCGTTATCGATTAAGGCATCTTGTTAAACTTAAACATTCCGGCGCAATCAAAGCACATAAATTGCTAAAACGGCCAGACCGCATCCTGGGCTTGATTTTGTTAGGCAACAATTTCGTCAATACCGTTGCTGCGTCAGTCGCCACAGTCATCGCCATTCGCCTATTTCCCGACGATCAGGAATCCAGCATAGCTATCGCAGCTGGGGTTTTAACATTAGTAATGCTGATTTTTTCAGAAGTCACCCCAAAAACACTTGCCGCCGTTAAACCAGAACTACTCGCATTCATTGCCGCATGGGTTTATACCCCGCTACTTAAAATTTTTTACCCGATAGTCTGGTTCGTTAATCTGTTTGTAAATCTATTGCTGCACTTGGTGGGCGTAGATATGAAAAAAACTAACCACGATCTACTCAATAAAGACGAGCTTAAAAGCATCATTGCCGAAGCGGAAAGCATCATGCCCCCGCGTTATCAAAAAATGCTTATGGGTATACTTGAGCTTGAATCGGCAACTATTGAAGACATCATGACGCCACGTCATGAAATTGTGGGTATTGATTTGGAATTGCCCATTGATGGCATTGTCAGCTGTATAGAGTCGAGTCCACATACTCGCTTACCCGTTTACAAAAAAAGTGTCGACCGCGTCATCGGTATTTTGGATTTAAGAAAAGTCTTGGCTCTGTTTAACCGACCGAATTTTGATAAACAAACCCTGATTAACTATCTCGACAAACCCACTTTTATTCCCGAAAACACGCCTGTACATAATCAAATGCAGCGTTTCAAACAAGAAAAATCGCGCCTAGGACTAGTCGTTGATGAATATGGAGACGTGCAAGGTTTGGTGACTTTAGATGATTTGCTACAAGAAATTGTCGGCGAATTAATTACTGATGAAGTAGGCGTAAAAGCACAGCATGACGGCAGTTATTTAGTTGATGCCAATATCAACTTAAGAGAACTCAACCGCATTACCCAGTGGTCTTTACCGACCGAAGGCCCCAAAACGCTCAATGGGCTCATTATTGATTTTATGGAAACCATTCCTGATACCGGCACCAGTGTTAAATTACACGGCCATTTGCTGGAAATTATTGAGCGTGACAATAACGCGGTTAAGTTGGTAAAGTTTTTACCTAAACAAAGCGGCAAACTCTAGCAGTTAACCTCTGGTAAATCCCTGTCTGCTTGAACAACCAATAATTGAGTCTATACTCAAATTTCGTTTAGAGCTTAACTTAACTAACGCAATGGCAAAACTCACTGTATTTTTTAAAGATAAGGCAATTCATTCTCGGCTTTTTGAAAATGGCATTGTGCATATCGGCAGAGATGAGACCAATGATCTTGTCATCGACAGCTTGGCAGTGGCTCCAGCTCATGCCGTTATTGTCATTAAAGACAGTGAATGCAGCATCAAACAATTGCACAATGATTTTCCGTTGATCGTCAATGGTGAAGTGGTTAAGTCCGGCAATTTAAACAACAATGACACCATTGCTATTGGCAAGCATCAAATCATTTTTAACGATGGCGAAGCTATTGATGCGATACCTCAACAACTGGAAGACTTGGTCAACAGAGATGTGGCAACGCTGAACAAGGAAATCGAAAGTGATTTACGCATACCGACTGCCAATTTGCAGGTTATTTCTGGAAACAATATTGGCAAAATCTTGCCACTAAAAAATGCCATGACTCGTTTGGGACACAGCGACAAAGGCGTCATCGCCATTGTTAAAAGAAAAGACGGCTATTTCGTTTCTGCTTTAGAACATGTTCACGCCATACTGATAAACGACCAACCATTAGGCAATAATTCCGCACAATTAAACGATAATGATGTTTTAGTTGTCGGTGACACTTCCCTGCAATTTTTCATTAGTTAACGTCATGTCAGAGCAAATTAATCAAGACAATCGTCAATTTCATCGCGTTATATATAAAGCCGACGCCACCCTAAGCTTTGACAACAAAACCTGGTTATGTGAAATCATCGACCTGTCACTAAAAGGCTGCTTACTAAAGTTTGATTTTAACTGGAAAGAAGATCTGGAAAAAACCTACACTCTTAGCCTGCAACTGTCCGAACATCAACTAATACAAATGCAGGTAAGCACCGCCCACGTGATAGGCAATACCGCTGGGTTTAAATGTGACCACATTGATTTAGACAGCATTTCCGAGCTCCGCCGCCTGGTTGAACTTAACCTTGGCGACAGTAGCTTACTTGAAAGAGATTTACAGGCCTTGGCAAGCTATTAAATTCGTATTAATTCGTAACCAACGATTTAACCGCTGCTCATTCAAATTCAGACAGAATATCCAGCGCTTCTGACAGTGTAGATACCGGATAAATAGTCAGCCCTTCCAACGGTTTTTTAGGCGCATTAGCCTTGGGGATCACCGCCTTTTTAAAGCCATGTTTGGCGGCATCACCCAACCGAGCATAACCATTAGCAACCGGCCGAATCTCGCCACTTAAACCAATCTCACCAAAAAAGAACACATCGTGAGCAACCACTTTGTCGCGCAGACTAGAGACAATACCGATCAAAATCGCCAAGTCGGAACTGGTTTCAGTCACTTTAATACCGCCAACGACATTGGCATAAATCTCATCTTGCGCGGTAAAAATGCCGCCATGCCTAGACAACACCGCCAGCAACATAGCTAATCGATTTTGATCAAAGCCCACCGCCAATCGTCTTGGATTGCCATATTGGCATTCGGTTACCAGCGCCTGAATTTCCACCAATAATGGCCTTGTACCTTCCCATAACACCGTCACCACGCTACCCGATGAAGGCTTATCCGGACGATTGAGAAACATCGCCGACGGATTTTTAACTTCTTTAAGGCCAGTGCTGTCCATTGCAAAAAAGCCTAACTCACCAACACTGCCAAAACGATTTTTATCAGCTCTTAGCACCCGAAAGCGGGCGTCATCGGTGGAAGCCAACATAATTTGGGTGTCGACGATATGGCTTAAAGTCATCGGACCAGCTAGCGAATTATCTTTCGTGACATGCCCCACCATAAACACGGACACCAGATTCTTCTTGGCATATTGCGTCAGGTAACTGGCCGATTCCCTGACTTGCGACACAGAGCCCGGCGCGGACTCAGCATCATCGGTATGCATCACTTGGATGGAGTCTATTACCAAAATCTGCGGCTTTACTTCATCCAGCACGTCACAAATACGTTGCACGGACGTTTCCGCCAGCATCATGATATTGCCAGCGGGAAGTTTCAGTCGATGTGCCCGTTCAGCAATTTGCTGCATGGATTCTTCGCCGGACACATACAACACTTTCACACCGCGTTCGGCAATATTGGCAATCGCCTGTAATAAAATTGTACTTTTACCTGCGCCGGGCGCACCGCCGATTAGCACGACACTACCTTTGACGATACCGCCACCCAAGACCCGGTCAAACTCGGAAATGCCACTGGAAATTCGTTCGGCATGGGCAAGATTAACATCGGACAATAAGGTCACTTCCGACCGACTGCCGGCATAACCTGCGGCTTTACTGCTACGTGAAGTAGTCGCCGAACCCAGCCGCACTTCTTTAATCGTGTTCCATTCCCCGCAACTCGTACACTGCCCGCCCCAACGCGGATAATCCGCCCCGCACTGATCGCAAACAAACGCAGTTTTGATTTTTTTACTCATATACTCACAAAGGCAACAAGCCCTATCTGGGCTTCATTAATTATCATGACGCTTTTAACTACCCGGCTGGTTAAAAGCACAAACCACATGGCTGATAGTCTAAAGCATCTTGATACCGCAAATTTACAAAAGACAACCGATCAATTTATTCAGGGGGTTTACAGCTGTTGTTACATCAATATTAAGTGTTGATTTAGTGCCTGCTCATCAACACATTGCTAGCCGATTTTATGTAGTTAAGTCGGTTTTCAAAAAGTTGCTATCGTCATACATAAATAAAACAGTTTTAAAAACATAGCGTTAATTCAGTTTTACACTTTTTATCTAGCGCACATGACACACTTGTAAAAACTGGCGCAGATTCTGCTTACTAAGTTGACGTTAGCTATTAAGCCATGCTTTAAACGGCTTAATAAACAAAATTTTCGATCTCAGGTAATTGATTTACAGCAACTTCATAAGTTGTCGCCATTAGCTCGAAAGTCTCAAATTTTCTACCCATAGTTAATAACGGTCCCGATTTTTTATAACTATCGAGACACTAATTTCTTTAAATCAAACATTCTTATGTCGTTACTCCTTGATTTTGCTCAGGTACTTTACGATTCACCGATAGGTACTGATATTCGCGAATCGCAATTTCTTTACCCGCTTATTGAAGCCGCTCATTTGCTGGGTCTCGCGGTATCGTCAGGTTTAATTGTATTAACCGACCTTCGTCTGCTTGGCCTGTTTATGAAAGATGTCCCGGTTGCCGATATTTTGCATCAACTCCGCTACTGGGTCATCGGTGGCTTTATTAGTACGTTTGTATCCGGCGGCTTTTTATTTTGGGCGGAAGCGGCAACGATCATCGAAAACCCAGCGTTTATAGTCAAAATTCTGTTTGTGGTTCTAGGCTGCGCTAACGCCTTGTGGTTCGAATTTAAATGGGGCCGGAGCGTGACGCAATGGGGCGAACAAAAAGCCCTGCCAACTGCGGTCAAATATGCCGGTTTGGCTTCATTGACTCTTTGGACGATAGTAATCATAAGCTCCCGCTTTATTCCTTACTTATCGCAAAACCAAATATAAGTCGTTTATCCCAACTGAATAAGACGAAAAAATGACAACTTTTGATGTATTACAATGGCTGCAAGATTCGACCATTGGCTTGTTTGTACGCAAATCAGACCATTTAGTCGGCGCGGCTATCCAGGTGTTTCATATTATTGGCTTAATCCTGCTGCTGACTGTTGTGCTATTAGTGACATTGAGATTATTTGGCCAAGGCTTGCGCCGTCAGTCATTGCGTGACATTACCCAAGCGACGACACCAATATTCTGGCTCGGCTATGGCTTTACCGTCAGCTCCGGCATCCTGATGTTTGTCGGCAATGCGGTTATTTACGCAGCTAATCCGGCATTTCAATACAAAATGGCATTGTTTCTTGTGGCTTCGCTGATCCAATTGCTTCTGTTTACCAAAGTACTCAGTACGGAAATACTTCCGCATGGTTTTATAAAAAGTGCGGCTTTTTTAAGCTTTACATTGTGGGTTGTCGTTGGACTGGCGGGACGCGCAATTGGCTTTATTTAAAACTTCTATTCCTTTCAGAGTTCACCACGAACGGAATAAATTGCTTTTTAAGGCGTCGAAGCATTTTCAGCAAAAGTACCTTGTTGATTACTGCGTTTTTCGAAGTCCAGCTCTTTTTTATTGCTTCGCGATTACTTAATATCCCAAGTTGTTCGAAGACTTAAACTCCGGTACCGCCAACACATTTTTGACCCAACTTAATCAAATGCACTTAATCACAAAATCCGCACTACTCGTCATATCACTATTGGCATTGAACGCGTGCTCTGAGCACACCGTATCGCCGAATCCTTTGCCCATCCCAACATCAGCCAGCACGATTCAAGAGCTCATGCTTAACCACATAGATCCTCATGCTGACGGCGTATGGAACGCTGTCAGCACAACGGTAACCGCAGCAGGCATTGACGAAAAACAACCCCGTACCGATGATGAATGGACAGATGTCAAACAACACGCCAGAGCATTAATTGAAGCAGCGAGCCTGTTGGCTGACACTGGCCGACCAGTCGCAGCAACAGGCGTAAAGTCTGAAAACCCCGGCATTGAAGAAAACCCTGAAGACATTCAAAAATTAATTGCCGCTAACCCGAAAATGTTTACGCTGTATGCACAACAACTTCGTGTTAGAGCTGAAGAAGCGCTCGCCGCTATTGAAGCAAAAAACCCTACAGCACTGGTTGAAATCGGTGGACGGATCGATGAAACCTGCGAGCAATGCCATAAAGTTTTTTGGTACCCAAATCAGTTTAAATCTAAATAGCGAACACCCAAGACCATAAAAAACTGGCAGCTTTATCCAAGGATTGGTAGCACTAGCGGGACCATTAGCAATCAAGGCTTCTTACTACCAAAATTGTTTTGTAAACCGCCGTTTGCGCCCGGAAGATTATGCCGGTCTGGTTCATAAGATTAAAGCCAATGGCGCGCAATACCCGATACATTCGAGTATTCTTAATTCCAATGCTATCGCCAGAGTATTCAATGAATTTGGCAGCTATCTTTTACCACTGGCTAACAATACCGGCGCACCAACTCACCCGGGTTACCCAAGTGGCGCAACAATTTCTGCCGCTACGCCAATTACGCTGTTGAAAGCATTTTTTGATGAAAACTATGTGATACCAAATCCGGTACAAGTTGATCCAAATGATCCTACCAAGCTCATTACTTATACTGGCCCTGCGCTAACGCTTGGCGGTGAATTGAATAAATTGGTTAACAATATCGGCTATGGCCGCAACTTTAACGGCTTCCATGTTCGCTCCGATATTTCAGCATCACATACCTTAGGTGAAGCGCTGGCAATCAGTATCCTGAGCGATCAAAATCCCACCTACAACGAGTACTTTGAAGGCTATACCTTTACCAAATTCGACGGTACTCAAATCACTATTTAAACTTGTAAAAAACCTCAGCCTATCGATATAGTGCTGAGGTTTTTAACTGCCAATCACTTAAGACTAAAGTCGTTAATCACTATGATTATGCCCGCCTTTGATTTTATGCTGAATCGACTGAATAAACGGATCGCTTTCCTTGTCGCCAATGTCGGCAAAATCGGTATAGCGATAATTTGTTGAGCGTTGATATGGCCCCGGCGACTCCGCTAGCGGATAAATGCCGATAATGCGCGTGCTGATGGTATGCCCCTTATCGTTACGTTTAATCAGCGCCGGTAATTGCTCACGGTCAAGCCATGTGATTTCAATCGGAGCATCGGCGTTATTGCTTTGGTAATGGCTGGCTGGACGGCCTAATACTTGCTCTCGACCATCTTCAACTAACCCAGCAATCATCGACTGATTTAATAGTGTTGCAATAGCAGACCAGTCGGGGACGGCACCGATGGCGTTTAAATCGCCGGGGGTGTATTCAATCACCTGCTTTTGGTCATGAAACACCCGTTCATAAGCAATTTTGCCATCGGTTGATTTAGTCCAAATCTCTCCAGTGTTATCTTGCAGATTATGGGTTTCAACGCGCTTTGACGTGCGCCAGAATCGCCAATGATAGCGCTGTTGACCATCATCAGAGTCGACGATCGTTTCAAATTCCGCGGCTAACGCCGGGAGCTGTTCAAGCCTCTGAATTTGTAACGGCTTGCCCGGTTGTTGAGCACAAGCACTCAACAACAGCACCGGAACCCATAACATTATTTTTAACATCAGGCTGAACCTACTGACCGGGCTTAAGTTTTAACGCCTTTGCCATTACCTGATAGATGTAGCTTTCTTCCTGTACGCCATGAAATAAATGGGCTTGCGGACCGCTGGCAAAAATCGCTACATCTTCAGCACCATGGGTTTCACTACCGAGTGGAATACCGGCTTCTTGCAGAAAATCAGGATGCGCAGTATCGGTAGAGCTTAAATCCGGACGAACATTCGGACCGCGATAACCGGGGCCGTTGGCATAACCGAGCGTCGTGTAAGGCAGGCCGTTTTTATCTTTGGCAAAATTGGCTTCGCCGGGTTGCTTCACCAATCCCAATATAGGATTGCCGCGCTGCGGATAACCGGCAATTGTGAAAGTATGGCTATGATCGGCGGTAACGATAATCAAGGTGTCTTTGGCATTGGTTTTTTCCAGCGCCTTACGCACCGCATTGGACAACTCAACGGCTTCAGACAACGCCCGATAAGCATTACCGGCATGATGCGCATGGTCGATGCGACCGGCTTCAACCATCAAAAAATAGCCTTTTTTATTTTTCGACAAAATATCGATGGCCTTGGTGGTCATTTCAGTCAGTGACGGTTCGCCGCCCGCATCGCTCAGACGATCATGCTCGTATTCCATATGCGAGCGTTCGAACAAGCCCAATAAATGCTCAGTTTTTTTAGGGTCGATAGCATCAAACCCGGCTTTGTCATAGACATAAGCGGATTTTGGATATTTGCTCAGCCACTGCTTAGTTAGGTCCAAGCCGTCTTTGCGGCCGCCGGTTTTGTCAGTGTCTTCCGGATCGGCTAAGGTACTTGGCAAAAACATACTGCGCCCGCCGCCCAAAGCGACTTCCAAGCCATTGCCGATATTGAAATCGACCAACTGTCTGGCAATGTCTTTCACATTCGCATCGGCCGGAAGTTGTGCATCGGATTCCCAATCACGCTCGGACGTATGCGCATAACAAGCGCCAGGTGTGGCGTGGGTAACTCGCGCCGTCGACACCACGCCGGTTGACAGGCCTTTTTCTTCAGCTTGTTCCAGCAAGGTTTTAACTTTATTGGCATTCACCACATCGGCATTTTTTTCTTCGCGCGGCAGTTTGGCACTGACCGATAGCTCACCATCATTGGTTTTAACGCCGGTGATAATCGCCGACATGGTCGGTGCAGAATCTGGCGTTTGTTGATTGGCGCTATAGGTTTTGGATAACGCCAAATAAGGCAATTGTTCAAAACTAAGTGAATTTTCTTCCCCGCCCCTGTTATTAGGTTTGGACTGACCTTCAAAAATACGCGCAGCGGTAATCGTGGAAATACCCATACCGTCGCCGATAAACAAAATCACGTTTTTGGCGTAGGTATTATTGGGTTTGAGTTGCTCGGCGGCTTTTATACTGTTTTTACCGGATTCCATCCAGAAATCAGCCGTTTCCAAGGTATTACCAGCTTTTGACTCGTCAGTTGCGACCAGCAGGAAACCCGCCAGAAGCACAACCCAGGAAGTCACTCTAAATTCTTTGTAACGCATGGAGAAGATCCTTATGACGAACATGGCAAAATTATTTAAGAAGAAAGTGTTTACGAGAATTGAGCCAAAAGTTTTTTGTATTGTAACTATTCAGCATCAGTTGATTGCTGTGAAAGTGTCTTGTGGGAGCGACGCCACGTCGCGACCGAAGGCTTCAAATCGCGACGTGGCGTCGCTCCCACCCGGGTAGAGCTAGGCTAATTACTTCAATTCACAAGCCCCGCATCAAATGACTGCCATGCTTTTTAAGCCAAACCCGGTGTTGCTGATAGTCCGGCAAATGCTCTTCAACCAAGGCCCAAAAATGCCGTGAATGATTGCGCTGCTGGATATGACACAGCTCATGCACCACAACATATTCCAGCACTTCTTGTGGAGCCATGACCAAAAGCCAGTTAATATTGATGTCATTGTGGATGCCGCAACTGCCCCAGCGGCTTTTTTGAGTCTTGATTTTTATCGACTGCGGAAATAACTGTTTTCTGGGCGCATGCCTATTCACCAGATGCTCGACATGCACTTTAGCCTGCTTCTTCATCCAACGTTCCAACGCACCTTTAATAGCATCGCTATGCTGTTCGATCTGCAAAGATTGCGGTACATGGGCAATAAAACCATCAGCAAACTCCACTTTAGCGTTCTTTAACTTCGACGGTTTGGTCGCTAATTGATAAATTCGCCCCTGATAAAAAACATCTGCGCCATGCCCATAAACAATCGCGGCAACATCGTTGTTGGCAAGATGCCCTTTCGCCTGCATTTTGCCTAAAGCCGACATAATCCATTGCTGCTTGGCATGAATAAATTGCACGATTTTGCTCTCGGGGACTTTAGGCGGCGCAACCACTTCAACAGATCCCGGCTTAACGACGATACGTACCCGCGTCGCCCGTTGGCTGCGTCTGAGCAAATATGTAAACGGCAATGCAGACATATCTATTGTTGATTGATCATGTGAGTAGCCAAATTTTGCAACGCTTCTCTAATCGCCTCTCTTAATTCCGCATCCATCGGCATTTCATTTAGAGCTTTGTTCATGCACAGCATCCACTGATCTCTTTCAGCAGGGCCGATCGCAAAAGGAAAATGTCGTTGCCGCAAACGCGGATGGCCGAACTCCTGCTCAAATAAACCCGGACCGCCTAACCAACCGGACAAAAACTTAAACAGCTTAGACTTTGCGTTTGCTAAGCTGGGCGCATGAATAGCCCGCAGTTGAGCCGCTTCAGGCAAACTGTCCATAAAAAAATAAAATCGATCAACCAAACTCAAAATGGCGGCTTCTCCGCCCATCAGTTGATAAGGGCTTGCTTTGGTGTCTGTCATATTGATTACTGAACTAATAAGTTGGCGTTAATTTTTTTCAATTGGAAATATCTTACAAAGACCCGCAATCTCTTGTACCATTCTGGACGGGAATCTACCCTTTCGTTCCATCGTTTAATAAGGAGTCCATAAAATCATGAGACTAAATACTGCTATATCAAGACCGGAAGCCAGCATTTTGGCAACCAACAAGCTGTTAAGAAACACTTACATGTTGTTATCCATGACCTTGTTGTTTAGCGCCCTGACCGCTGGCGCGTCCATGGCGCTTAATTTACCGCACCCTGGCATGATTATCACCATGGTAGGTTATTTCGGTTTGTTATTTTTAACCACCAAATTCAGCAACAGCGCGTGGGGATTGCTGTGTGTGTTTGCATTAACCGGTTTCATGGGGCTAACCCTGGGGCCGATTTTGAACATGTACATCGAAAACTTCAGCAATGGCACTGAACTGGTGATGACGGCATTAGGCGGCACCGGCGCGATATTCTTAGGATTATCTGCATACGCCTTAACCACTCGTAAAGACTTCAGCTTCATGGGCGGTTTTCTGATGGTTGGCGTGCTGGTGGCATTTTTGGCCGGACTCGGCGCGATAGTGTTTGCAATCCCTGCTTTGTCATTAGCTGTGTCTGCAATGTTTATCTTGTTGATGTCCGGCATGATTTTATACCAAACCAGCAACATGATTCACGGCGGCGAAACCAACTACATCTTGGCGACAGTTTCCCTGTACGTATCAATCTACAACTTGTTCCTAAGCTTGTTGCAAATACTGGGTGTGTTTAGCGGCGACGATTGAGTCTTAAGCTTTAGACTTACCGGAAACAGTAAAGGGTGCGTTCCGATTTGGGACGTGCCCTTTTTTATTTGCCGGAAACGCGCATCTTTCGCTTCACTTGGATGCCCGTATTCCGGCTTACTTCGCTTAATTGCACGCCATCAAAACAACCTTTCACGGGCATTGTCCAAAATGGCGGTGACAGCGGAATGCTCTAATTTTCTTTGTACGGTGACAGCATAAAATCGCTCATGTACATCTTCGATTCTACCGACCATCTCGACGTCATATTGGCGTTGAATTTCCGCTTCTACGGTAGCCGAGGCTACAAATAACCCTGCCCCGCCGCTACCAAAAGTCTTCACTAATGCGCTGTCTTCAATTTCAGCTTGGATATTTGGAATGATGCCTTGCACATCAAACCATTGATCCAAAGATCGCCTTAACGCCGTATTACCTGTCGGCAATAAAAACGGCGCGCCATTTAGAGAACGCGGAAAATCGGGACGGTATTTCTTAGCCAGTAACGGCGTACCGAACACAGCCACCGGACATTCCCCAAGGAAATGATTAAACGCATTAACGCCATTGACCGGCGTAAGCGGCACATCCGACAGCACCAAATCCAAGCCCTTCACTGCAATATCTGCTAATAATCGTTCTGCTTTATCTTCATAACACAGCACTTGCACCGGATCTTCCATAGCAAATGCAGGCTTAATAAGACGATAAACGACGAGTTTAGGTAATGCATCCGCGACACCGACCACCAAGCGCAAGGCTCTTCCGGTGGGTCGGCCTTTTAGGGTATTTGTCAGTTCTTGCCCAAGTGAAAAAATCTCGTCTGCATAGCCAAAAACAACGCGTCCTGTATCAGTTAACTCCAGTTTACGACCATTTTTATAGAAGAGCTTTTCGCCTATCGCTTGTTCAAATACCGCCAGCTGTCCGCTAATGGTCGGTTGCGCTAAATGCAGTTTTTCACAGGCTCGAGTGATGCCATCTTCCTTAACAACGTTCCAAAAATAATATAAATGCTGATAGTTAATGCGTTCCATGTTACTCAATTACATCGTAATTTCCGATGCTTTCATTCTAAACATTCTATTTAACAATAGCAAAATCAGCCTGTAGCCTATCAGCCGTGACCTAACTAAACCGAGAATTAGCCATGCAGAAACTGATACAAGGCCTACAGCATTACCAGACAAAAATTTTCGGTTCGCAACAGGAACTTTTCGAGCGCTTGTCTCAAGGCAATCTGAAGTTACACGACTGGATTTATACAATCGAAACCGGCGAGGTTTTTGGTTATGACCCGGAAAGCTGTCAATTTTTAATATTGACTGAACAGCGCCCGCTGACAGCAGTGCCGGAACGTAATTTGGTTGGCTTGGAGATTTAGAAATGATCAAAAAAATATTAATCGCCAATCGCGGCGAAATTGCCGTCCGCATCATCCGTGCTTGCGCTGAGATGGGTATTCGTTCGGTAGCGATTTATTCCGAAGCCGACCGTTTTTCTCTGCATGTTAAAAAAGCCGACGAAGCTTACTGCATCGGTAGTGAAGAACTGGCAGGCTACTTAAATCCGCATCGTATCGTTAATCAAGCGGTCGAAACCGGTTGCGATGCCATTCACCCAGGTTACGGATTTCTCTCTGAAAATCCGGAGCTGGCAAGGATTTGTGTGCAGCGCGGCATACGTTTTATTGGACCGGATGCCGCGATTATTCATGCAATGGGCGATAAAACCGAAGCACGGCGAGCGATGATTGCTGCTGGTGTGCCGGTTACCCCCGGCAGTGATGGCAATGTCACTGATTTAAACATGGCATTGCTGGAAGCCGATCGCGTCGGTTACCCGATTATGTTGAAAGCAACTTCCGGCGGCGGTGGGCGCGGAATTCGCCGCTGCGATAATGCCGCAGAACTGCGGCAAAACTATCAACGCGTCATTTCCGAAGCCACCAAAGCCTTCGGCAGCGCGGAAGTATTTTTAGAGAAATGCATCATCAATCCGCGGCATATTGAAGTGCAAATTCTGGCTGATCGCCACGGCAATGTGGCGCATTTGTTCGAGCGAGATTGCTCTATCCAGCGGCGTAATCAAAAACTTATTGAAATCGCGCCATCGCCGCAACTAAGCAATACGCAAAGAACTTATATTGGCGAGCTGGCAGTGCGCGCAGCCAAAGCAGTGGGTTATGAAAATGCGGGCACGGTGGAATTTCTGCTTACCGATACCGGCGAATTTTATTTCATGGAAATGAACACCCGGGTGCAAGTTGAGCACACCATTACCGAACAAATTACCGGTATCGACATTGTGCAAGAACAGATTCGTATCGCCGATGGCGAGCCGTTGAGTTTTACACAGGAAGAAGTTCATCCTCAAGGTTTTGCCATGCAGTTTCGGATTAACGTGGAAGACCCTAAAAACGACTTTCTGCCCAGTTTTGGACGGCTCACTCGATACTATGCGCCGGGCGGTCCTGGGGTGCGCATCGACACGGCTATCTACACCGGTTATGAAATCCCACCGTATTACGATTCGATGGTCGCTAAGGTGATTGTCTCTGGCCGCACCTGGACGGATGTTATCAATCGCAGCCGACGCGCTCTTAACGACATGGTGCTTGGCGGCGTGCGGACCACGATTCCGTTCTACCAAGAAATTCTTAATAACCCGGAATTCCAAGCCGGTGAATTCAATACCGGATTCATTCCTGCCCACCCGGAACTGACCAATTACTCGCGCAAACGCAGCCAGGAAGAAAACACGCTTGCCATTGTTGCGGCGATTGCCGCGCATGTGGGACTTTAAAAACCAACGGAGTATCAACAATGACTAAAGTTTACATCACCGACACCATCCTACGAGATGCGCATCAATCGCTGATCGCCACCCGTCTTCGTACCGAAGATATGCTGCCGGTCTGCGATTTATTAGACGAAGTTGGCTTCTGGTCTTTGGAAGTCTGGGGCGGCGCGACCTTCGACGCCTGCTTGAGATTTCTTAAGGAAGATCCCTGGGATCGTCTGCGCAAACTCCGCAAAGCCTTGCCCAATACCCGCCTGCAAATGTTGCTGCGTGGTCAAAATCTATTGGGCTATCGGCATTATTCAGATGACGTAGTGCAAGAGTTTGTGAAGCTGGCCGCACATGAAGGTATTGATGTATTCAGAGTATTCGATGCGCTCAATGACGTCCGTAACTTACAAACAGCGTTATCAGCGGTCAAAGAAGCGGGTAAACATGCGCAAGGCACCATCTGCTACACCGTCAGTCCAGTACATACCAACGCCCTTTTTCTTAAATTGGGCCGCGAATTGGTGGCAATGGGCGCTGACAGTATTGCCATCAAAGACATGGCCGGTTTATTAACCCCCCATGCAACAGCGCAATTAGTCAGTACACTCAAAGAACATCTGGACGTACCCTTATTTCTTCATAGCCATGCAACGTCCGGCTTGGCTGAGATGTGTCAACTTAAAGCCATTGAAAACGGCTGTAACCACATTGATACTGCACTGTCAGCCTTCGCTGGCGGCACCAGTCATCCGCCGACTGAAAGCATGGTCGCAGCGCTACGCGGTACTGAATTTGACACTGAGCTGGATCTGGAGCTGTTACAGGAAATATCTGAATACTTTGTCCGGATACGTAAGAAATATCACCAATTTGAAAGTGAATTTACCGGCGTTGATACCCGCGTCCAAGTTAACCAAGTCCCCGGTGGCATGATGTCCAATCTGGCTAAACAGCTGGAAGAACAAGGTGCACTGGACCGTATTCATGAAGTGTTCGCTGAAATACCCAAGGTACGCAAAGATTTGGGTTATCCGCCGCTGGTAACGCCTACTTCGCAAATAGTCGGCACCCAAGCTGTGTTAAATGTTGTCACCGGAGAACGTTACAAAACCATCACTAACGAAGTAAAGCGGTATCTGCAAGGCGGCTACGGACAAGCACCGGCACCAGTTGATGCTAAATTAAGGCATAAAGCCATTGGTAAGGAAGCGGTCATCGACGTTCGTCCGGCCGATTTGTTAAAGCCGGAGTTGGATGCGTTGCGCAAGGAAATAGGCGATCTGGCGCAAAGCGATACCGATGTGTTGTCGTTTGCAATGTTCCCGGATGTTGCCAGAGCGTTTCTTACCGAACGCCGTGATGGCAAGTTGGTTCCTGAACCGTTACAAGCCCTATCGCCAGGCATATCGGCATTGCCCGTTGGTGAACGCATTGCACCCACCGAGTTTAAAGTCTCTGTGCATGGCGAAACCTATGACGTTCAAATCACCGGCGCCAATATAAGCGACCAGCGCAATCGACGCTTTTACATCACCATGGACGGTGTGCCGCAAGAAGTCGACCTGGAAGTGCTCAGCGGCTACAAACGCGAGTCTTCTCCAGGACAACGCGCAGTGCCTAGTAAGCCGGGAGATGTAGTTACCACAATGCCAGGCAATATTGTCGATATTTTGGTAAACATTGGCGACCAGGTAAATGCAGGAGACGACCTCTTAGTCACTGAGGCAATGAAAATGGAAACACAAATTCAGGCCCCCATTTCCGGCACCGTCAGGTTAATCCATGTGACCAAGGGCGAGCGCATCAATCCTAACGAAGTGCTAATGGAAATTGAACCGTAAAAAGTTAATCGAGACAGAGACTTAATCTGAATCTGATAATTAGGGAACCTCGAAAAAGCTACTCCGTTCATGGTTCGACAGGCTCACCACGAACGGGACTTATTGATTTATATAACACCGTTCGCATTTATGCCTTGTGGGTACTGAGTTTATCGAAGTGCAGAGTTTTTCGAGGTTCCCATTTTTAGCAAGAGGAACGACATTATGAAATCGTCTTATCAACAGCTAACAGTACCAATTTTTAAGCAATCTCTGCGTAAACCGTTCGGTAAAGTGCTAAGTCACTTCACCGAACGTGCGAAAGACTGGGTAATATCCCAAAGCCGTAAGAAATCCGTTCGTATCGCGGCGGCATTGACTATTGCCGTTATATTTGGTGATATGCTGTTACCGGTATTAGCACACAGTCTCCACGTGCTAAATGAGCTAATCGATATAGCGCTTGAGCATACACTTGAATGGTTATTTCATACGTCAAAGCGGCAAGCGCAGATTATCGTTTTTTACGGAAAACTTATTTTAGTGCTCAGTTTGTCATGGGTCGCGTTGCGAGTTTTTTATTATCGCAGTTGCCAGACCTGCGCTAAATTACAAAACGAATGGCGCATGAAAACCTCTAAAAGCAAATTTATCGCCTGCTTTAGAACCATGCTCATGATTGTTGCCTTATGCTCCACGCTTTCTATGTTCACTTAAATAACCAGGATTTCTCCCGACATGAATGTTGCGGCCGACATTGCTCTAAAACAGCCAAATAAACAAACCACCAAACAGTTACTTAAATTTTTACTGCAATTATTAGAAATCGATAATTTATCAGCAACCTCTTTGGATCGCCTCTTACAAGACGCGACTGACAAGCAACCTGAGTTACTATCAGAAGTTGGTGAAAGCATCGGCCTACGCTTAGAAAAGGTAGCGTTGACGGCAACTGCGGCAGCTGAAGCTTCGGCTGCACAAACGCCATTAGTGACAAGGCTTGCCGACAGTCGTGGCTGGTTGGTGATGTATGGCTTTAGCGGCGGCAAGATACGTGCAGCAATAGTCCAGGGAGAACTCATAGAGCAACGTCACCTTAAATCGGACGCTGTGGCTAAACTACTGGGACTGCCGGATGGACGCCTTGGCGATTGGTTTCTAGTGCAGGCAATAGCACCACTTGCCAATGCCGTCAGCCATGATCATCACGCGCATATGCCACCATTGGCGCGACTGATTGAGTTAATGCGCGCTGACCATCAGGATCTTTGGTTAGTCCTTGGCCTGGCCTTAGGTTCCGGGTTATTGGCATTAGCGTCACCTGTTGCAGTACAGGCATTGGTTAATACTGTAGCCATGGGTGGCATGGGACAACCTTTGCTGGTGCTAGCCATTATTCTGTTTTTTTTTCTGGCCTTTGCCGGCGCAGTCCATGTTCTTCAATCGTATTTGGTAGAAATCATCCAACGCCGAATCTTTGTTCGTTTGGCGACAGATCTAGCTTACAGATTACCCAAAGTTCGCCGTGAAGCTTTCCAAAAACATCATGGTGCTGAACTGGTCAATCGCTTTTTTGATGTGTTGACCGTACAAAAAGCAGGGTCGTCACTGCTACTGGATGGCATGAGTACGGCTGTACAAACTCTTGTCGGCTTGGTATTACTGGCTTTTTATCATCCATTTTTATTAGCTTTCGATGTGGTGTTATTACTGGCAATTGTCAGCATCATCTTTCTGCTTGGACGCCGTGGCGTTGCTACCGCCATTCAGGAATCTATATCGAAATACGCATTAGTGGCTTGGCTGGAGAGCGTCGCAACCAATCTTCACTCGTTCAAATTTAACTCTGGTTCAGACTTGGCCGCTAAACGCACTGATGCGCTAGCCCTCGCCTATCTTGCCGCAAAACAAAATCATTACCACGTCTTACTCCGGCAGATCATCGGTTCAGTTGCCTTGTATGCCATCGCCAGCACAGCTTTACTAGCCATTGGCGGCTATTTGGTGATTGATGGGCATTTGACGCTGGGACAATTGGTTGCCGCTGAACTAATCGTGTCCTCGGCATTGATCTCATTAATCAAGTTTGGCAAACATTTGGAAGGCTATTACGACATGATGGCAGGCACTGACAAAATTGGCCATCTGCTGGATTTGCCTTTAGAACGTGACGATGGCCTGACTCCGGAAATAAATGGCCCGATAGCGGTCACAGTCAGTGATTTATCATTTGGCTATAACAAGCATACGATAGGCTCCGGCTTTAATCTAAATCTGCAAGCGTGCGAAAAAGTCGCCGTACTAGGTGGCAACAGCTCGGGAAAAACTACCCTGGCAGAGGCTTTATGCGGCTTGCGCGTGCCTATGACGGGTCAGATTACAATCAATGACCATAATTTCAACCGCTTGAAACTGGAGTCGCTTCGTAGACATATTGCTGTTGTCGGCAACCTGGAGTTAATCGCAGACAGTTTGTTTGAAAATGTGCGCATGGGACGATCTGAGCTTACTAAAAAAGACGTTGAACAGACTTTAAGCTCTATTGGTTTTGCAATTGAGCTGGTCGGTGGTTTAGACACCTCAATCAGCACTACTGGTGCGCCATTATCGTCAACGGAAGCTCGTTTAATTATGTTAGCTCGCGCCATTATCGGACAACCTGGCTTGTTAATTGTGGATGGTATTCTTGATCAATTAGATACCAATACCCGGAGCCGTATTGCACCCGTGCTATTTGCAGAGAATTCGCCCTGGACCTTGTTGGTGCTGAGCAGTTCGTCCGAGGTAGCGGCATTGTGTCAACGCGTGCAACACATAGCTCAAGGTGAGCGCCATGATTGATATTCAGTCTCGATTGTCTGCGCTTTCGGTGGCGCGAACTCCACGCTTTATGACGACCTTGGCCCGCGCCACCGTCTGGCTGTTTTTGCTGACACCGCCGGCCATGCTGTTAACACCATGGCAACAAAACATAAAAGGTGTGGGGCGTGTGTCAGCCTTTGCGCCACTGGAGCGTCAACAATCCATTGATGCCCCGGTATCCGGTCGTATCGTGCAATGGCATGCTCGAGAAGGCAGCAAAGTTAAAGCAGGCGACATACTCATGGAAATAGCCGATGTCGATCCTGAAATGCTTAATCGCATGCGTCAACAACAAGAGGCGGCAACTGCCAAAGTTGCCGCGAAGGAAGACGAGCTTAACGCTTACCGGCTGCAAATCAATAATTTAATCGCCACTCGCGACTTGCAGGTAACCGCCGCCCAATATCGCTTGGACGTTGCGCGCCAACGTGCCCGCTCCGCCAGCGAGACGATTGCATCATCGCAGGCAACCAAGGCAACCGCTGCTGCACAAACCCAACGTTTACAGCGCTTATTGGCTGATGGTTTGGTATCGCAGCGCGACTTTGAAGTGGCTGAGCGCGACGGCATTGTCGCGATCCGCAATTTAAACAGCGCCCAAGCCGCTTTAGCCGCGGCCCAAGCTGAACAACGTGCTGCCGACGCAGAGATTGGCCGCATCAGCGCCGATGCCCAGGCCCGTATCGACTCAGCCACCGCCTCGGCCAATAAGACCCAAAGTGAGCTGGAGGATAGTCGTTCAAGCTTACTAAAAAGCCAAATCGATGTATCGCGCCAGCAGTCTCAAATCATCAAAGCGCCTCGCGACGGCAGTATTTTGCGCTTGCTGGCAAACCCGCAAAGTGACTTAGTTCGTCAAGGTGACCCTTTATTGGTGCTGGTACCCAATGCTGAAATTAAGGCAGTGGAGCTATGGATAGACGGCAACGACGCCGCTCTTATCACACCAGGCCGACATGCGCGCTTGCAATTTGAAGGTTGGCCCGCCATGCAATTTACCGGTTGGCCGGAAGTAGCGGTAGGTACCTTTGGCGGTACGGTCGCTTTTGTTGATTCCACCGACGATGGCAAAGGTAAATTTCGGATATTGATTACTCCCGACCCCGCCGACCGGGCTTGGCCATCTGAGCGTTTTTTACGGCAAGGTGTCCGCGTCAATGGTTGGGTGTTATTAAATCGAGTTACGATGGCTTATGAGCTATGGCGCCAATTAAATGCATTTCCACCGCAGTTAACTGCTGAATCGTCGACAACCGACTTAGTCCGTCAAAAGCTGAAATAAATACCGATGAAAAAGTCCATGCTGTACCAGACTGCCAAAACAGGATTGTTGATAGTGCCATTATTGGCGGGTTGCTCTTATTATTTTGATACCAGCCCGGATAGTAAAACTGCAACCAGAGTATCGGAGCGCTTACAAAGCCAAGAAGGATTGCCTCTGGAACAATTATCGAAAACCCCTCCGGTCACTGTCGAGCAGGCCTTACCCAAATTTAAAGAAGGCCGTCCTAAAAACGGCACCATGCTACCCGCAGCAAAACCAGACATTAAAATTGCCGCTAAAGCGCCGCCGGAGGCCAGCAAAAAACTTTCAATTGCACAGGTGCGCGCGCTGGCGCTGGAAAATAATCTGGATCTTAAAATTGCCCAAATTGATCCTAAGATTGCCGCCACCGAAGTGAGCGAAGAAGAAGCCAAGTTCGACAGCCTCATTTTTGCCAAGGCAAAATACGGCACCAAAAATACCCCATCTCAAAATCTGGACGTGGTGCAATTTACGCCGGTCGACCCGAACTCGCCGCTAAAAAAGGAAACTGACAAACTGACGGCTATTCCTCAAAAAACCGAACTCTGGGACTTGGACGCAGGCGTCATAATTCCATTACGTACTGGTGCCAAAATAACCATTAGTTCGCCATTTGAAGGCAAACGGCAATTTAAAGGCGTGGCCTCTGACCAATATCTTAATGCCCTACGGTTTTCTATTAGTCAGCCCTTGCTGCGCGATGCCGGCATCGATAACAATGTCGCCGGTATCCGCATCGCCCGATACGAACAACAGGCGGTCGATGTTAAAACTCGCTTGCAGGCCATTCGAGTGCTTGCTGCCGTTGAGCGCGGCTATTGGGGCTTGTCAGTTGCGTGGAGTGAATTGGATGTGCGCCGACAGCAATATGAAAATGCCGCCAACAATCTGTCCATGGTAAAAAAACGCGTGGCCGAAGGTTTGACCGCCGCGGTAGAAATCAATCGCGCTGAAATTGGTGTCGCCGAACGCTTGGAAGGACTCATTATCGCCGAAACCACACTCAAACTCCGGCAGCGCCAACTCAAACTAATGCTAAACGATCCAGTACTGGATCTGGACTCGCCGACGTTATTGATTCCTGAAACTGCACCAACACTGGTGGAATACAATTTCGATCGTGAGCAACTTGCCCAACGTGCATTAGAGGGTCGGCTGGAATTATTGGAACTGGAACTAAAACTGGCCGCCGATTTGACAAAAATTGACTATTTAAACAATCAAACCTTGCCCATGTTCATGTTGGACTATGGCTATGCCTCGTTGGGGCGCGATCAATCGTCATTTGGAGGTGCTTTTGAGCAAGCAGCTTCAGGAGATTATTCTGACTGGTACGTCGGTGCGCGTATGGAAATACCGTTAACCAACGAACTGCGCAAAGCTCGGCTCGACCGTTCAGTGCAACAACGCTTACAGCGTCTTACCACCTTGCAATTACGAGAATTGAGCGTGCGTCGAGAAATTTACGACGCTCTCGACCAACTAAGCCAGAACTGGCAACGCATGCTTGCTGCCAGACAAAATGTACTGCTGGCAGGACTAAATTACGATGCTGAATTAAAACAATTTAAAGAAGGCCTGAGAACAATGACCGAAGTGTTGGAAACACTCACCCGTTTAGGTGAAGCGCAATTGAGGGAGGTCAGAGCCATTGGCGATTATCAAGTATCGATGATTGATTTAGCGTTCGCCACCGGCACACTGCTCGGGCATAGCCGTGTCGATTTCTCCGCAACTGGAAATCTATAAGTTATACCAATCCCAATAAGTTTTTTTGAAACCCTCATCCTAACCTTCTCCTTTATGCCCTATGGGTACGTTGGAGAAGGGAGTGCATGTAAAATTATTGAGCTTTATCTGTCCATAGTCCACTTTTGTGATGGCGCTTGCTGAACGATTTAATCAGCACTTTCTTTCCTTAAGCACAGTGGATGTTACAAAAACTGCCACTCCGCAAAACAAGCCGCTTGGCCTTGATAGCCAGCCTCATCAACCAAATTCCATACCACGGCATTTTTAATCAAAAATCGTTGGCCGGTTTTGGCTATACGCGTGCCTTGGTAGTTACTGATATAGCCTTTAGCAGTGACTTCTGCCAATAAACGTTGCCGTTCTGCCTGATTAACAGGCTCAGCTGACAATCTGGATGGAAGCAGGGTAAATTCATCCCAGTCCAGCGCAAACAATTGCAAAGCGGTCAGGTTGGCGTAATTAAAAATGGGCTCGGCTGCAGTAGTGTGGGAAACCACTGCAAAGGGAGCATGGAACAAGGCCCTGGCAAACTGCTCGTCACTGCCAACACCGGCAATCAGATTTTTGCCCAGTAATCGGCGATAACTGCTGTTAAGCATGTTCGCATGTTCGAGCTGAAAGCGATTATCTTCGGTGGGATACTTCATGAAACGCTTACCGCTGGCTTGAGCCATGCAATCGAATTAATAACGCCGCTTCGTCATGGGTTAAGCCTGAGCTTTGCATAAGCTCATCAACGCTGGCACCGCTGCGTACTTTACGTATATCGCCGCTGTATGGATGTGCCGATTCCTCAATTTGACGTTCGGCTTGCTGCTGGCATTGATCTAACTGCCCCCACAACTCGTTTAATTGGCTATCAGCGGTGTTGATGCGATTATCGACAGTCAAGGCCGCATTACACAATCCGGCAATGTCATTGCAATTGACTTTAACAATGCCTTCAAGCTTCAGCAGGTCTCGTTTTAGTCTGGCATTAACTCGCAGCACCCAAATCAGAACAGCGAGGATAATGACTACAACTACCGCCAAGACAATAATTGCAATAAGCAGAGGGTTAGCCATCATACGATTTCATCTATATGTTGCACAGAATCTGGTTCTTGTGGATTTGGTTGTGGCGCAGGCTTTTGTTCATGATGTTGCTGTTGAGTCGGATGCTCATCTTTATGTATTTTTTTGAGTTTCACAATGGGGAGAGCAGGGAATACGGGGTGTATTTCTATCATACCAACCTCCTGGCGACACGGTTATTTAACGCTGGATATTTATGGGGTTACTGCTGTCGACTCGTCTGGCTTTACTGTTGGAGCAAGATTGAGCAGTTTAGCTCGCTCTTCATCGTTCGCACCATAACGGGCAAACGCTTGTGACATCAGCACAATCACTACCCGTCTATTTTTAAAGCGACCTTCTTCAAGTTTATTTTCGGCAGCGGGATGAAATTCACCGTAACCAATGGCCGATAGTCTAGCCGGACTGATGCCATCTTTAACAAACTCATGCACCACGCTGGTGGCACGCGCTGATGACAAATCCCAATTCGATCTAAATTTTACATTAACTATGGGGACGTTGTCGGTATGTCCTTCGACATTGATAGCATTAGGCAGCGGTTTAATCACTTCAGCAACTTTGCTTAATATCGGCATTACGGTTTTGGATAATTCCGCTTCACCGCTTAAGAACAGCATTTCACTGTTCATTTCCAGCTCTATCCAGTAATCATTCTTTTTTACCGAGACCAATTTGTCATCAATAAAGGGGGCCAGCACTTCTTTAAATTGATCAGAGACTTGTTCAAGCTCGCGTCTTTCCTTAAGGATTTCATCGCTTAATTCGCGTCTTTTTTCAACTTCTACTGCCGTCGGATTATCCAAAGGGATAGGTTGAATTACAGTAGGCGGCGCGCCTATAGGAATGGTTTCTGCCACATCGCTAGACTGATTTTTATCTGAAAACGCATCGCCTATAGAGTTGGACAGGGTTCTGTATTTACCTTCGTTAACTGAAGAAATCGAATACATCACCACAAAAAAAGCAAACAACAAGGTAACAAAATCGGCATACGACACCATCCACCGATCTTGGTTATGAGTCTCTTCCTGTGGTTTCTTTCTACGGCGCGCCATGGCTTTGTACTTCATTTTTTATCATGCATGTAACCGTTTAACTTCAGCTCAATATTCCTTGGATTTTCACCTTCGGCAATACAGATAATGCCTTCCACCATTAACTCTCTGGCTTGGCTAATCGTAAAAATATGAGTTTTTAGTTTATTGGCGACAGGTAAAAAAATTAAATTCGCTGAGCCCACGCCATAGATCGTTGCCACAAACGCGGTAGCAATGCCTTGACCTAACAGCTCGGGGTTGGTGAGGTTTTGCATCACATGAATCAAGCCCATCACAGCACCCAAAATACCGATAGTGGGTGCATATCCGCCCATGGCTTCATACATCCGTGCTGCTTGTAAGTCGCTATGTTCGCGACTGTCTAATTCCAGCTCTAAGGTATCGCGGATTACTTCCGGCTCATTACCGTCAACTAACAGTTGTAAGCCTTTTTGCGAGAAGGGATCTTTTTCTCTAGGCATTTCGTTTTCAAGACCCAGCAGGCCTTCTTTGCGCGCCAACACGCTCCACTTAATAATTTTATTAATTTGTAACTTAAGATTGACATTCTTGGGCAGCAAAATCCACCCGAACATTTTGATGCTTTTGATAAAAACAGTCGTTGGAAATTGCAATAATGTGGCACCCAATGTACCACCAAAGACAATAATCATTGCTGGCGCATTAAATAATGAGGATATTTCCCCACCATCCAACACGATGCCAAGTAAAACGGCGCCTATACCGACTATCACACCAACAATACTTAAAATATCCATATTTTTTCCTTATATCCAGCCGGACAATCTCGACCGCAGTCTCAAAACCGCTTGCGAACTGATCTGACTGACCCTGGATTCACTGATATTTAATACTTGGCCGATTTCGCGCAAGTTAAGTTCTTCATCGTAATACAACGAAATCACCAAGCGTTCGCGCTCCGGCAACGTCATGATGGCTTCGGCTAACGCCTGCTGAAAACCTTCTCGGCTGATACCTTCTACCGGATCGTCACTCAAATTGGCGCTTTCATCGAGATAATGGTCACCCTCTTCCGCCAGTTCTTCAGTGCTGAATATCCGGCAACTGCTTGAATCCTGCAAAATCTGGTTATATTCGTTAACTGATACGCCTAAATGTGCGGCGACATCGGTATCTTTAGCTTCGTGTCCTGTTTGATTTTCAATGGTGCGGATAGCATCCGAGACTTGCCGAGCTTTTTTATAGACTGAGCGGGGGGTCCAATCGCAACGACGGACTTCATCCAACATCGAGCCGCGAATACGAATGCCTGCGTAAGTATCAAAGCTGGCACCTTGAGTAGCATCGAAGTTTTTGATGGCTTCCAACAAGCCGATCATGCCAGCCTGAATCAAATCCTCAACCTGCACGGTATCGGGTAATTTGGACAATAAATGATAGGCAATGCGTTTCACCAAAGGGGCATGTTGCAAGACCAGTTGGTCCGTGCCGCCCCCTTGAACCGAACTGTACATTGCCACACCGTTCATGCGACATCCTTTTGTGATCCGTATTGGATCATTCTTTCAATAAAAAATTCGATATAGCCGCCAGCCTGCGATTTGATTGGCCAGCCGTTAATTCTGGTGGCTATCGTTTTTAATGCTTGGGATGATTTACTTCTGGGAAATGCAGCGACGACAGGTGTCTGTTTCTGCACAGATTTACGCAGGTATTCATCAAAAGGCACGGCGCCAGCATAATGCAGCGCAACGTCTAAATATCGATCGGTGACTTTGCTTAGCTTTTGAAACAGCGCATGCCCTTGCTGCACGGTTTGCACCATGTTGGTAATAACATGAAAATTCGACAGGCCGTAGTCACGATTAAGCAATTTAATAAACGCATAAGCATCCGTCAGTGAGGTCGGTTCATCGCAAACCACGACAATAATTTCCTGACTAGCCCGAGCAAAATTAACCACGCTGGCAGAAATACCGGCTGCGGTATCGACTATCAACACATCTAGATCATGATCGATTTCGCTAAAGGCATTGATAACAGCAGCTTGCTCAATCGTGTTTAATTCAGACATTTTCTGAATGCCGGAAGCCCCGGGAATAACCCTTAGTCCTTCCGGACCTTCTATCATGATTTCATTCAAGGTTTTTTCACCTGAAAGCACATGCGAAAGGTTAAATTGCGGATAAACGCCTAATAGTATGTCGACGTTTGCCAATCCCATATCGGCATCCATCAACACCACCCGCTGCCCCATTTGCGACAACGCTATGCCGATATTGACCGATATATTAGTTTTGCCCACGCCGCCTTTACCACTGGTAACGGCGATAACCCGAACGGGTTTCATTGTATTCATTTTTCTAATTCCGGCTGCTTGATCAGTTTGGTTATGCATAACCTTGTGCCACCCAGGCTTCGTTATTGATTTCGTGATAATCATTTGCCACATCCAGCTCGTCCACACATTGGTCGATTAAAGTGCGGGCACAAGGACTGTGAATATCTTCCGGGACTTGTTGTCCATCAGTAACAAACGACAACGGTAGATTTTGTTCAATAATCGCAGAAACTGCTGCACCCACGGTGGCGGCTTCATCAAGTTTAGTCAAAATACAGGCTTGTGGTTCGAAAACGTTAAAAGCATTAATAATTTCGTGCATCGCCTTGTATTCAGTCGCTGCTGACATCACCAAATAAGTTTTAATAGTCACCGCACTTTGTTGCAGCGTGTTGATTTGCTCAACCAGTTTCATGCCGCGTTGACTCATCCCGGCGGTATCAATCAACACCAGCCGTTTGTCTGAAAAACCTTGAATCAAATTGCGCAACTCGAAGGCATTGGACGCCACGCGTACCGGTATATCCAAAATACGTGCATAAGTGCTTAGCTGCTCGTGTGCGCCGATACGGTAATTATCGGTAGTGATCAGCGCCACTTGTCTAGGACCGTGTTTAAGAATGAATTTGGCTGCCAATTTGGCAATCGTGGTGGTTTTGCCAACGCCGGTAGGGCCAACCAAGGCAACGATACCGCCTGATTCCAGCAGTTCATCATTTTCTATCGGCAATACTTTAGCCAGTAATTCCTGGGCCTGAGTAAAGACAAAGTCGGCATCGGTATGGTTGGTAAAGCGATTGGCAATTTTGACGCTTAATTTGTTGGAAATGCTCATGCCCGCCAGACGTTTTAGCAAATCAGCTCGCACCGGTGTGTTCTGAGCCGGTTGTAGTTGCGAGATGTTGGCTAATTTGGCGTCCATTGCCGCACGTAACGATTTTAATTCCTTGCTCATCTCTTGTAAGAGATTATCTGCCGCAGGATGTGCAGGCATTTCGATTTGGGTAGTGCGGGTGTTTTTTTCCTTAGCCTGTGGAGGCGTGACTGGCCGCCCAGATTTTAATGCCGCTAATGACTCATGCATTGTCTCGGCGGTACGATTGGATGCATGCGCCCCTAAAGATGCATCGCGCCTGACACTCCGCTCTGGTTCAACAGCAGATACTGTTGCCGTGCCGCGCAAATGTATTTTTTCTGCATAGCCAACGTACTGATCAATATTGCGACGCGGCCGCTCCGGCACACTGCCTTCCGCCCCCGGTTTTCTGGGACTACTGACTATATGCAGGCGGTTTTTTTCCGCTTCAAAGTCAGGCAGATCAAACATTAAATTCTCCCGAGTTTCGACTGACTGTTCGGGTTGTTTTTGCGAGTTATTTTGACTAGCTTGGCTTTGAATCATTTGCTCATCAAAGTCTCTTGCTGCGACGATTTCCACGCCGCCATCTACGGATTTGTTAGACATAATCACCGCATCGGCACCCAACTCTTCTTTAACCATTCGCATGGCTTGTCGAATATCCGGTGCAAAAAAACGTTTTATTTTCATGATGTTGCCTCATCTATTATGCGCGTCGCCCGACTGTGGCTACCACTCGGATTTGCCGATCTGCCGGAATTTCGTTATAGGCCAGGACATGTAAGCTAGGTATTGAATGTCTAACGAAGCGAGACAACCATGGCCGGATATACGATGAAACCAGCAATATCGCTGTTTCACCTTCCATTTCCATTTTTTGCACACTGTCTTGAATGGACGTGTGCATCTGTTCCGCTAGGCCAGGTTCAATACCAACACCACTTTCTCCTGCCGTCTGCAATGATTTATGCAACAACTGTTCCAACTCTCCATCTAAAGTGATAACTGGCAATTCATTTTGTATGCCACTGATTTCATGGACAATTAATCGTCCTAAAGAAGCTCGCACTGCCGAGGTCAGGATGTCGGGATCTTGACTCTTGCCGCCATACTCCGCCAAAGTTTCGGCGATCGTGCGCATATCGCGAATCGGCACACGCTCTTGCAAGAGGTTTTGCAATACTTTTGCCACCACACCCAGCGGCAAGGTTTTCGGCACCAAATCTTCCACCAGCTTGGGGGCACTTTTAGCCAGGTTTTCGAGAATTTTTTGCGTCTCTTCATAGCCCAGCAATTCGTGGGCATGACTTTGCAGTAAGTGACTCAAATGCGTTGCCACCACGGTGCCAGGATCGACGACCGTATAACCTAATGTTTGCGCATGATCTTTTTGATTCGGCTCGATCCACACTGCTTCCAATCCAAAAGCAGGATCTTTACAGGCTTTGCCTGGCAAGCTGCCGAACACCCGGCCCGGATTGATCGCCATTTCCATCTCCGGCATGATGTCGGCCTCACCTACCGTCACGCCCATCAAGGAAATCCGATAAGACGTTGGCGTTAAATCCAAATTGTCGCGAATATGTACCGAAGGCACTAAAAATCCCAACTCCTGGGACAATTTTTTACGTACACCTTTGATGCGAGTCATCAACTGCCCGCCCTGATTTTTATCCACCAGTGGTATCAAGCGATAGCCCACTTCCAGACCGATCACATCGACCGGCATGACATCATCCCAGCCCAATTCTTTAATTTCAGGAGCCGAATTGACTAGAGCCAAGGGATAATCCAGCTCCACCAACTCGGCTTGTTTGCGTTTTTTATCGATCAAGTAAGCAGAACCCGCCAAAATCGACGCCAACAAGATAAACACTACGTTGGGCATACCCGGAATAATACCTAAGGCGCCAATCACCACTGCGGTAATCAACAACGCTTTGGGATTTTCAAATAATTGGGTACTGACTTGCTGACCAATGTTTTGGCCGCTGCTACCCACTTTAGTCACCACCAAGGCCGACGCGGTAGATAACAACAACGAAGGAATCTGTGCGACCAAGCCGTCACCGATAGTCAGCAACACATAGATATGTCCGGCATCGGCAAAACTTAAACCATGTTGGCCGACACCAATCGCCAATCCACCAATCACGTTGACGAATAAAATGATAATACCGGCAATGGCGTCGCCACGGACAAACTTACTGGCACCGTCCATGGAACCGTAAAAATCCGCTTCGGTGGCAACTTCTGCACGTCTTACACGCGCTTCATCCTGAGTAATCAAACCCGCATTCAAATCGGCATCGATGGCCATTTGTTTACCGGGCATCGCATCCAAGGTAAAACGCGCGCCAACTTCAGCCACCCGACCCGCGCCTTTGGTAACGACCATGAAATTGATCACCACCAAAATAATAAACACCACCAAACCCACGGCAAAATTGCCGCCAATAACAAATGCGCCGAAAGCTTCGATCACCTTACCCGCAGCATCGCCTCCGTTATGCCCTTCTAATAACACGATACGCGTTGATGCGACGTTAAGCGCCAACCGCAATAAGGTCGCCAGCAAAATCACTGTTGGAAACGAGGCAAATTCCAGCGGCTTTAAGGTGTAAACCACCACCAGCAAAATAATCAGTGAAAACGCGATATTAAAAGTGAACAGTAAATCGAGTATAAACGCCGGCAAGGGCAGCATGATCATCGCCAAAATCATGACGATTACCATCGGCGCACCCAACTCGGCTTTACCGAGCATGGTCAAAAGAGCTTTTAACTTACTGAAGTCCATGAGATTAATCCTGTCTGAATTCGTCGGGCACTTTAATGTTCCCTGGAGGCATGGGCACGGCCCATTTATTTTGTTGGGCGGTTTTTAATTGATAGACATAAGCCAAAATCTGCGCAACGGCCAGATAAAGACCTTGCGGAATTTCCTTGTCCAGTTCAGTTGAGTAATACAACGCACGGGCTAATGGCGGCGACGCCACCAGCGGCACTTCTGCGCCCATGGCTAGATTGCGGATTTGCGCGGCAATTAAATCTACACCTTTAGCGACCAACTTAGGCGCACCGCCGCCGTTTTGATCGTATTTGAGGGCTACCGCATAATGACTGGGGTTGGTGATAATCACGTCAGCCTTGGGTACTTCCGCCATCATGCGTTTTTGCGCCATATCCATTTGCATACGACGCTGACGGCCTTTGACTTCTGGGCTACCTTCGGATTCTTTATTTTCATCCTTGATTTCCTGAAGCGTCATTTTCAATTTTTTATTGTGATCCCACAATTGATAAGGCACGTCGATCATCGCCACCAACACCAGCGAGGCACTTAATAGTAAAAAACACGTGGCAATAATGTTGAGTGCGTGAGGAATAGAATCAGCCAGCGATTCATTGCCCAAGCCCAATAATTCAACAATAAACGAGTTGTATAAAAGATAAGCAACAATAAATACCAGCCCGATTTTTAACAACGCTTTGCCCATTTCAACCAGGCCACGTATTGCAAACAACCTGGCCATGCCTTTAATGGGATCCATTTTTTCCGGCTTGGGAGACACCGCATCCCAGTTAAATATCCAGCCGCCTAATGCCAACGGCGCGAGAATTGCCGCCACTAACAACACCGCCAAAAACGGCGCTATCAGCATTACGCCATCGATCATGGTTTGCTGAAAATGTTGTACCGGACTAACCGGGTCGAAAATAGTTTCACGTTTGAGCTGAAACTCAGTGCGCATCATCTTAATCAGTCCTTGGCCGATACTTTTGCCTTGCATCCAAAACAAGGCCGCACTGACCATCAACATAACAAAGGTATTGAGCTCACGAGAACGGGCAATCTGGCCTTTTTTCTTAGCGTCAGCCAGACGCTTGCCGGTGGGTTCTTCGGTTTTTTCTTGATCGGAGTCGTCGGCCATGAGAGGGATCTCTAAAAATTGCACTTCGACAAGCTCAGTACCCATCGGGCATAAATGCGAACGGGGGTCTATTTAAGAACTTATCCGTTCGTGCTGAGCTTGTCGAAGCATGAATGGATAAGTTTTTTTAGGCTTACATGAATTAGACCCTTAACAATTGCTCAAGAACATCATAAGCACCGGTCAACAAACCGGAAAACTGCTCAAGAAAATCTGGTAAGGTCAACCACATCAACAATAGCCCAAACATTAATGTCACTGGAAATCCGACCGAAAAAATTTGCAACTGCGGTGCGGCGCGCGCGGCGACACCAAAACTGATATTGACCAGAAATAAACTAATCATCAAAGGCATCGCCAGCAGCAAGCCACCGGTGAACATGTGGCTGCTCCAGGTAATAATTGACCAAATACCTGCTTTTGCTATGCCGTCAGTACCAATCGGCAACGAGGTAAAACTGTCCATGAGCATTTGTATCAACAATAAATGACCATCCATCGCCAAAAAAATCAACGTCGTAGTCATGGTGTAAAACTGCGCCACCACCGGCACTTGCTGGCCGTTTTGGGGATCAACCATGGTTGAAAAACCTAAGCCCATACTTAACGCAACCGCCTGCCCGGCGAACACCACTGCGGCAAACACCAGCTGTAAAACAAAGCCGGTAATCAAACCGATCATAACTTGCTGAATGGTCACTAAAAAGCCATCGTAACTAAACATCTCTAACGCAGGCATTGTGGGCAACAACGGCATAATAATAAAAGTCAGCGCCACGGAAAGTATCAATCGAATGCGTGCCGGTACCGCGCGAATACTAAACAACGGCACCGATACAAACATGGCACTAATACGCAGCAACGGCCAGATGAAGGCCGCCGTCTGGCTGAGTAATTGCGCCTCAGTAAAATTCATGACCTAGCCAATCAAATGCGGAATATCGCGAATCAGATCCTGAAAATAATCGATGAACATTTGCAACATCATGGGGCCCATTATCATCAGCACCAGGCCTATGACGATAAGCTTGGGAACGAAAGTCAGCGTTGACTCGTTGATTTGCGTAGCAGCTTGAAACATCGCAATTACCAATCCCACCAATAATGACGGAATTAATACCGGCGCAGTCAGCTTAACAGCCATCATCACTGCGTCTTGTCCAACTTGATAGACGATTTCCGGGGTCATGATTTAGCTCCTTTTGTATTAAGTCGCATAAAAACTCGCCGCCAGCATTTCCATAATTAGCGACCAGCCATCAGCTAACACAAACAGCATAATTTTAAACGGCAGCGACACAATCATCGGCGACAGCATCATCATACCCATCGACATCAACACGCTGGCAACCACCAGATCGATGATTAAAAACGGCAGAAAAATCATAAATCCGATTTGAAACGCTGTTTTTAGCTCACTGGTGACATAAGCGGGTAATAACAACGAGAAAGGCACGTCTTCAGCGGAGTTCAAATCTGCTTTGCCGGATATTCTGATAAACAATTCTAAATCGGCCTCGCGCGTTTGCTTAAGCATGAACTGGCGAAAAGGTTCCGTGGCTTTAGTCAACGCCTCGGTAACATCGATTTTCTCTTCCAGATACGGCTGCACCGCATCGACATTGACCTTTTCCAGCACCGGCATCATGATGAAAATAGTCAAAAATAACGACAATCCTAACAACACCTGATTGCTGGGCGCCTGGCCTGTGCCTAGTGCCTGCCGAAGTAAACTCAACACAATCATGATGCGGGTAAATGAGGTCATCGACAGCAAAATCGCCGGCAACAACGTCATCATGGTCATCAGCGCCAGCACTTGGATAGTGACGCTGTAAGTTTGAGCGCCATTTTTGCCGGTAGTGACCGTCACCGCTTCAATACCTGCCGCCGCCCACGCTGGAGTTTGCAAGACCAGCATTAGCATGGTGATGAGCAGCGCTGACCAACCCATTTTATTGAGCATCGGCCCGCCCCTTTCTGGCCTGAATGGCTTGCAGCAAATGCTTGGCAAAGCCTGACTCGGCGATATTAACTTGCGGGATTTCGGTATTTAGGCAATCCTCCCCTTCCAGCACATGCAGGGTATCGATACGCCCTGGCGTAACACCCAACAGCAATTGTTTTTTACCGACTTGCAGCAACACCACTTTTTCCCGCATACCAAGAGACAAGCCGCCAACCACGCGCATTTTGTCGGCATTATTGACGACCAAGCCGTTGACCTTGCGCATGCTCCACACGCAAAGAAAAAAAACCCCCAGTACCAGCAACAACCCAACTAGCCAGTTGAGCATATTGCCGTAAGACAAAGCCTTAAGCGTTTGCTTTTCTACTTCAGCCAAACACACCGGCATCCAGCCAATTAACAATCCGCTGAAAAGGGTTCTGTACTTTTTACAGCTCAAATTTCGGTTTTTAAATCTCCTCACCCCAACCCTCTCCAGCAGGAGAGGGAGTATAGGTGCCGAAGTTTGATCTGCAGTAGGCATGATGCGCATCACGCCAATCTTCTGACACGTTCCGACGGACTGATCACATCGGTTAAACGGATACCGAATTTATCGTTGATGACCACTACTTCACCATGTGCGATCAAGGTGCCGTTGACCAACACATCCAAGGGCTCACCGGCAAAACGTTCCAGCTCAACGACCGAGCCCTGGTTTAACTGCAATAAGTTGCGGATATTGATTTGGGTACGGCCTATTTCCATAGAAATAGTCACCGGCACATCCAGAATCACATCCAGATTAACTTCATCACCCGCTCCGGGCGCCGGTTTTTTGTCTTCAAAGGGATTGTTAAATTCTTGAAATGCAGCCGCTTCAAAATCATCAATGGATTCTGCATCATCTGGAAAATTAGTTTCTTCACTCATGTTAATTCCCAATTATTAGGTTTTATATTTTTGCTTTATCGATAATCTGGATAGCGTAATTGCCATCCGAAATGCCTACTTTACCTTCAAAGATTGGAATGCCTTCGGCTTTTAAAATCACCGACTCAGGCATATCAATCGGGATGACATCGCCTTTTTTAAGGCGCATCACGTCTCGGATAGTCATGGTCTTTTCAACCAATTGACTGTTAACACCCACTTCCACGCGCATCACCTCATCCCGTAAAGCAAGTTGCCAACTACCGTCAACATCGCCGCTATCACTACTGATCGCATCAAGCAATTCACGAATCGGCTCCAACATTGCATAAGGCATAGCAATATTGACATCACCGCCGCCACCTTCGAGTTCGACATGAATGGTAGAAATAACAATAATTTCTGCCGGACCGATAATATTGGCAAAACGCGGGTTGATTTCCGAACCTATATATTCAAAATCCAAATCCATTACCGGCCGCCAGGCTTCTTTTAAATCTTTAAAAATCATGTCGATGATGATGCGCACCACGCGCATTTCCGTAGGCGTAAACTCCCGGCCTTCCGCTTGGTTATAAAACTGTCCGCCGCCGCCAAAAAAATTCTCGACGACGGTAAAAACCAATCTAGGTTCAATAACAATTAAGGCTTTGCCGCGTAACGGATGACATTTAACGACCGTCAAATTGGTTGGTACCAGCAAGCCTTGAATGAATTCGGAGAATTTTTGTACTTGTATGCCGGAAATAAATATTTCCGCCGAGCGACGCAAAAAGTGAAATAAGGAGATGCGGATAAAACGGGCAAAGCGCTCGTTGACCATTTCTAAGGTCGGCATACGACCACGAACAATACGTTCTTGGCTGGTCAAGTCATATTCTTTAACTACCCCCCTTTCTTGAAGGGCGCTAACTTCAGGTTCGGCATAAAAATCGGACTCAAATTCGTCAGCGTCAGTTTCAATATCGCCGTCACTGACGCCATTTAATAGCGCATCAATTTCGGCTTGGGAGAGTAAGTCACTCATGGTTATTGCATAACAAAAGAGGTGAAATAAACGTCTTTAAGTCGGCTCTTGCCAGCCATTTTGGTCAACGTAGCAGACACGGATTCTTGTATCCCGGCGCGTAATTTGTCTTTGCCTTCGCGAGTTTTTAACTCTTCGGCATTTTGCGCGCTGATTAACATCAATAGATTATTGCGTATCATCGGTTCATTTTTTTTCAGTGCATCGACCATATCAGCGCCTTCAACCAAGAAAGTAATGGCAATCATCACAAACTTGGCACCCGTACCTTTCGGGAGATTAACAACTAACGGTTTGGTCAAGTCAAAATACAGTTTTTCCGCAGCTGCGGCAGCTGCCTCCGGATCTTCATCTTTTTCCTCATGCTTTTCCTCGGCTTTCGCATTGCCATGCTCATCATGCCCCTCTTCTACTGGAGCAGATTTAAACAAAAAGAAGTAAGCCGCCCCTCCGCCACCTGCCAATAAAATGACTGCCGCCAGAATAATAATGATCAGTTTTTTGGAAGACTTCTTTACTTCTGCGCCTTCTTGTTGAATCTCAGCCATATCGGCAATCCTTTTAATTTGGATAAACTTTAGTTTTAAAAAATAAAGCAAATCAAGTGCCAAAAATATAAATGCAAATAAATCAATTGGTTAACAAAAGACAGCGACGACTGTGCCGGAAAAATGACACTGTCACAGAATCGACACTGCTTTAATTAAAAATGAGTATAGACGACAGTTTGCTAAGCGAGATTTCAATTGGCGCTAAGCTGATAACTTTTAGTGATCCACTATTTACAATAGCGTTCTAATTTGGGGAGGGAAGTTTTGATACCAAAATTGCCGGACAATCGAGGTGATAATTGTGAGTTGTCTAGATGTTAATGCCCTATGAGGTTTGAGAGCATAAGTGACTACTATTTAAATTAAAGGGGACCTCTAAAAATTGCACTTCGACAAGCTCAGTGCGAACGGTAGTCTATTTAAATCAGCGAGTTATCCGTTCGTGCTGAGCTTGTCGAAGCATGAACGGATAATTTTTAGAGGTTCCTTAAAGATTCGCAACCATTAAAAAATTAGCAGAAGCTTGTTATGTTTGGGAGCGGTGCCTACGTCACCGCTCCCACCGAAGAAATTAAATCTCCCGCCAATCAAACATGTACATCAATTTTTTGAGACGTTGCAGATTCAATTAAATTCAACGCCGCCTCACCATTAGCTTTTTGAACATCTTGTCCTTTTTTAAGAACCGCTACGTCAATTGCTTCTTTAGTTTCCGCGCTCTTGACTACGGAAGCTAATAAACCTGTTGTTGCGCCGATACCGCTTATCGTACTCATGATTTTCTCCAAAAAATTTAACCACAAACAGTTATCGGCTATCCCGAAATTATCTTTAACGCCAAGTTCAATCTTTAGCGGCAAAAAACTGCCGCCCAGCAAAAAAAGCCTACCCCACGCCCCCGTCAAAAAACTGCCCCACCCAAAAATCATAATTTTAAATATTTAAAATTCAATTAGTTACATTTAATTTTAGCATTGGCACAGAAATAGCTTAGTAGTTTACGACGATTAAACTTTCATTTATTTTCTACCAGGAGACCACCATGGCCGGCATGATAATCAACACAAATCTAGCTTCCCTCAACAGCCAACGCATGCTTGATAGAACCAACAATGACTTAAAAACCTCAATGGAGAGATTATCTTCAGGATTAAGAGTCAACAGCGCCAAAGATGATGCGGCAGGGTTAGCGATCAGTAACAGAATGACTTCGCAAATACGCGGTATGACGGTAGCGACAAGAAATGCTAATGATGGTATTTCTTTAGCGCAAACGGCTGAAGCGGCAATGGGAGTACTCACCGACACCATGCAACGTATGCGTGACTTGGCTGTGCAATCAGCTAACGATGGCGCGGTAACTGGCGCGGACAGAGACAAATTAAACTCAGAATTTAAACAACTCAACGACGAGTTAACTCGAATTGTCACCAGTACAGAGTTTAACGGTAAAAAAATCATTAACGGCAGTTTAGCGGGGGGGATTGATTTTCAGGTTGGCGCAAATACTTCTTCTGATAATCGTATAGCTATCACTATCGATAACTTAGCTTCTACACTTACTAGCGTGACAGCAGCCACCGTAGGTGATGGCATTTTGACTAATTCTGCTACAGCTGCAGTAATCGATAGTGATCTTAGTACAGTTTTAGCTTCGGCGGTTGCTGCAACCTATTCCGGTGGCGCCCAAGGCGCTAGAGACGCAATAGACGCAATAGACAATGCCATTAAATCCATTGATACCTCTCGCGCTAAATTAGGCGCTGCTCAAAACCGCTTCACAACCACTATTTCTAACTTACAGTCATCCATTGAAAACCAATCAGCGGCGCGATCAAGAATCACCGATGCTGACTTTGCTATGGAAACAGCTAATTTGAGCCGGACTCAAATACTGCAACAAGCTGGCACAGCGATGTTGGCACAGGCTAATCAATCAACCCAATCTGTACTTAAACTTCTGCAATAAAGCAGACGCAGTGAATATTCGATATTTACACTGCTTAGCACCTCAGTAAGTCTAAGCAGTTTTTTAAACCCTGTTAACAGATCATCATGAATACTGCCCTTTTTACTCTAGCCCCCACTACCAGTTCATTAAAAACAAATGTCTTTGGTGATAAATATCTATACAACCTTAATCGGGGCAGTTTTGAGAAGATCAGCGCACAAGCAATATTTGACGCCGAGTTCAGTAAGTCATTATTACAAGAAGACACTTTAAATATAATTATCGGCACCGATTCTGGCCTGCTGCCAAAATATGTTCAACAACAAGGTATACCCTCAGGTTCACGCTATATTTTTATCGAGCCAGAGCAGATCCTGGAACAATTGCACCATCACAAATTGCTTGAAGATCTCTCACCAGAAATCGTTTGCACGACGCATGATCGTTGGGAAGAACAAGCAAATAAATTCAAGATAACCGAATACTCTTACATTAATGGTGTTAAATCATTTAATGCCATCTGTGCTCAGCAAGCTATTAATGACGAATATACCGAGTTGACTTGGCAAATCACCGAGGCCATTCGTAAACTGCATCAACTTCACAACACATCTATCGGCTATCAGCCTTTTATTATTCGTCAAATAGAAAATATTGCCGAAAATATTTTACCGGCATCCATACTAGCTAATGCTTATGACGGCAAGACTGTCATAATTCTTGCAGGTGGACCGTCACTAACTTCGGTCTTTCCATGGCTGTTAGAAAACCAAAACAGATTGGTTATTTTTTCAGTTTCACGAATTTCTAGACAACTTATTGCCGCTGGTATTGAGCCTGATTTTGTGTTCTCAGTAGATCCTCAAAATGAGAATATTGATGTTAGTCGAGAGATGTTTTTATTCGGCGACAAAACGATTTTTATAAATTCCTACCATGTGCAACCATCATTAATTAACCAATGGCACGGACAAAGTCTTTACTTAGGCACTAGATTACCTTGGAAATCAGATCTGAACATCAGCAACCTACAAGGATGTGGACCTACTGTCACCAACTCGGCATTATCAACAGCGCATCATTTTGGCTTTAAAAAAATTCTTCTGGCTGGTTTTGATTTGTGTTTCACCCAAGAAGGCATTAGCCACGCACAAGGTAGTGATGAACAATTAGCAGGGCCACGATACGACCCAACACTTTTAGATGTTGAAACTTATAGCGGTGAATACAGACCCACTAGCCATGATTATTACTCTGCACTACTAACACTGGCGAATCAGGCTAAATTAATAACAGCGGATCATCGAGAGATAATTAATCTTGCCCCCACTGCCGCGAAAGTTGAACATATCAAGCATATTCCAACTTCAGAAATTACCTTACCTGACCTTAACCCTGAAGACATAATCAACGTAAAACAACTTATACCCGAACTAACAAATGACTTATTGAATATCCATTATCAAGCAGCCATTGGTGAGTTAGAAAAGGCTGCTTTTCAAATTGAGACCATAATTAAACTATCCCAAAAAGCACTTAATATTAACCAAAGCATGTATAGTGCTGATAACCGGATTGAGAGCTATAAGGACAAGCGTAAATTAGATGGCATAGAACGACAACTCCAAAAAAAACACCAAAAATACAGTACACTGATAAAAAAATTTGGCGTACGGCAGTTTATAAAAATCAATTCACCTCATGACTCTGATGAATGGGATGCAAAAAAAGCAAAAAAGCTAGGTGATATTTATTACAAGGCCTATCAGGCTGGTGCAACTATCTTATTAGCTCTAATTAATGAAACCATAACCCGTATTAAAGCCCGACAAGAAGAGCTCAAACCAATCTCGGATATTAACGTATTACTAGCACAGTGGAACTTAGATAAAAGTTATCGTCGGGCTGATTTATGGCTCCAAAAGCACTCGCAGCAAGGCATCTCTCAGCACACTGCCTTGGCGCTAAAACCTATGCAAGACCGATTCAATCAGGTTTTCTCTAGCCAGGATACTGCCTTCAAAGCCAAAGTAGCCAAAACATCGACGTTACAGATGTTAAAAAGCAAAATAAAGCTGCTATTTCGATACCAAAAAATCGATGAATTAAAAAACCTAAGAGCTGGATTTATTAATGACTCCAAACACACTAATAAAGAACCCTATTTGTTATTAATAGAGGGCTATATTGCTGAACTTGACAATAATGCTGAAGTGGCTCTGGAACACTACAACAATATTATCAATATAGAACACTCTCCACTGCTAGAAGAAGCACTACTTAGAATTGCCTCCATCAGTCTTGAGCAGCAAACCCCAGAAAATGCTTTTTTGGCCATTGAATGCCTTGCCCAGCTAAATCCTCTTTACCTACCTTACCAAGCCGATCTTGCTAGAATCTTGGGAAAAATCATGCTGGCAATTGACTGCTATAACGCCTACATCAATTTTTTCCCTGAAGATACTTTAAGTAAACTGAAACTTGCCGCTCTGTATATAGAAATCAAGGTCTATGAAGCAGCAGAATTGATGTTAGCGCATATCTTAAAAGAATCTCCAGATTTGGAATCGGCAATTAGCTTAAAAAACCAGCTTGCCAAGATAAAGGAGGCTAACGAAAACACAGCAACTGTGACTTAGTTGGAATTTATCAGGTTGTGCTTAAACCTCGTATCCCGAAAACCCTGGAACTTGCACTATTCAATTTGATAGGCTTGGACAGCTTTTCTGTCATGGGCAAGCGAAGCTGCTTGCTTTTGTAATACCTCTTTCTGAACTTGTATCACGGCTATAAATTGCCTGTCGGTCATTTGCATTAGAGTCATGATTTTTACAACTGCATCGCGCTCATAAGTGGATAATGGCAAGCTACATAACTCTTCCAAAGCGGCCTGGCGTTTAACCAAAACTTCATTCAGTTCATTCCAATCCCTAGTTTCAATAGCGCTATCGATAATCACAACATAACCTTCTAGTTGCGTCAATAGCGCAGCAGTAGAAATCATGACCGACCTTTTTACTGATACATTTCAGGAATAGCATCCCAGGCTTGCTTTATTTCTCTCATCAACGCTTGCACTTCATCAAGTATTTCAGTGTTGTTTTGAGCACTAGCTTCAAATAGCCTAGTATTAACATACTCATATAAACTCATTAAATTAGCGGCAATGTCGCCTCCTTTTTCTAAATCAACACCGTCTATCAATCCACCAACAATGGCAGCAGCTTTTGAAATCTGTATGCTTTTTTCTTGGTAATCGCCTCTATTGATAGCCCCTTTTGCCGCATTTACACGCATCAAAAAGCCACTCATCAACATTTGTATCAATTTATGAGGAGATGCATCTTCCACAACTGATTCCGCATGAACAGCGGCATATTTATTCGCATTATTTCTATAGGCTAAAGGTGTCATTTTGACCTCACTTACTACTAATTAAATTTGCTAATTGGTTGGTTAAAAAAGCACCGGTTGACTGAAACTTCCCCACTGCTACATCCATCGCTATAAACTGCTTTAGTAAAGTTTTCTGCACGTTATCTAAATGTAATTGAATTGTATCGCTTCTGTCACTGAGTTTTTTTAACTGCTTGTTTAGCGATTTTTGTCGAGTATCTAATGGTCCACCTGTTTGAAGATACTGATTTATCTTTGTATTCAAGCGCGTAGCAACACCGTCAGTCGATGAAAATACGTCACTTACCGATGAAAGATTGGCCGCCAAAGCCTTATCAAGCTTTGCTGAATCCAGTGTCATGACTCCAGTTTTGTCTATGTCGATACCAATGGTTTTTAAAGAATTAAAACTATCTGATGCCGACGTAACTGGAGAGCTGGTTTGTTGGCGTAGATCGTTTCTAATGCTACGCAACGTCGAATCACCAACTAAAGCCCCATTAGTACCACCAGAGGTGCCGGCAAATTTACCCAACTTATCGGTGGTACTGTTAAGCGCGTTGTAAGCAGTAACAAAATCAGAAATAGTTTGTTTAATTGCCGCATTATCAAGCTTGATATCGACATTCACATTTGTACCCGGCACAGCAGACTGCAAATTCAGTGTTATGCCCTGCAGCACATCAGACATCACATTACTACTGCGAGTAGCGGCTTGCCCGTCGATCAGAATTTTGGCATCCGCAGCTGCAACGCCGGTAAAGCTTGCTGGCGTGGATGTATCCAGACGGCTCAAGCCTGCATCACCGGTCACTGCCACAGAGAACGCGTTAGCCACACCTGTCTCTTTAGCGGTCAACACCAACTTGGATATGGTTCCGGTATTGGTTGAATTATTGACGTTGATAATGCTCGCAGTTACACCATTATTACCAGAAGATCCATTAATCGCATCACGGATGCCTGCCAAAGTATTGTTGCTGGCGTCAATGGTTAACGAAAATGGCGTTTTAGTACCCACCGAAAACGTCAACGTACCTGAACCAACCACCTCCGTCGATCCGGTAAATTCTGTGTTTGAAATAGAATTTTGTGCTTTGGCCAATTGAGTCACTTGCAAGATATGCGCGCCAGCAACTGATCCTGCGCCAGCCGTGACCTTTAAAATCGTCTCATTTGTAGAGGTAGCTTGATGGCTTTTAAACAAACTACCGTCTGTAAGCTTTTGCACAGAAGTCTTAAAAGTTGACAATGCACTTTTAAGACTTCCTAATCCGCTCAATTGAGCGTTAGCCGCAGTTGTTTGTCGTGTAACGGCATCCTTCTGCGGCTGACCTTCTGCGGCAACCAACTGATTAACAATGCCATTAATATCCATGCCACTGCCAACACCTAATGACGATGAAATAGCCATTACTCTCTCCCGCTTGCATTCAAAAGCTTAAGCCCGATCCTGAAGCATGGCACCTTGCTGTCCTTCAAGATCCTGCATTCTCTTTATGAACACCAGCATATCTTCAGAAGGAATTTGCCGAACCACGTCCCCGCTTTTACTATCAACAATTTTGACCACAACCTTTTTAGTCGAATCATCCACTTGGAATTCCAAATTACGATTAGTCGCCTGTAAGATTGAGTTTCCCTGAGCTGCTGCCGATTTCACTAATTCCAAAGAGGTTTCTTTTCTATCCGCTTTTGATGCTGCATTTTGCGACTTTAAAGACTCTTCAGACTTAATTGCATTCTGCTTCTCTGTCTCTGTATTGCCAATGCTCGAAGTAACGTTAGGTTCATTTTGCTTATTTCTCAGAACGGTCACGGGAACAAGCTTAGCTACATTTGTAATTTCACTGTTCATGACACCAACCTTCTCATTTATAAACTCAAAGAGGGAGACCCCAGTCCCCCTCGATTATTGCCATGATACCTATCTGAGCAAACTAAGCACTGACTGCCCTGACTGATTGGCTTGTGCCAGCATCGCTGTACCAGCCTGTTGCAGAATCTGGTTACGACTTAAGTTGGCAGTTTCTGCAGCAAAATCTGTATCGGTAATCCGTGAACGTGCAGCTGATTGGTTTTCAATAGATGACTGCAAGTTAGAAATCGTAGTTGTAAATCGGTTTTGAATTGCACCTAACTTAGCGCGAGAGGTATCAATGGACTTAATGGCATTATCTATCGCGTTAATTGCGTCTCTAGCCCCTTGCGCACCGCCACCGGAATAAGTTGCAGCAACCGCCGAATCTAAAACTGTACTAAGATCACTATCGATTACTGCTGCTGTAGCAGAATTAGTCAAAATGCCATCACCTACTGTAGCTGCTGTCACGCTAGCAAGCGTAGAAGCTAAGTTATCGATAGTGATAGCTATACGATTATCAGAAGCTGTATTTGCGCCAACTTGTATATCTATCCCCCCCGCTAAGCTGCCATTGATGATTTTTTTACCATTAAACTCTGTACTGGTAACAATTCGAGTTAGCTCGTCGTTGAGCTGAGCAAATTCAGCGTTTAATTTGTCTCTGTCTGCGCCTGTCACCGCGCCATCATTAGCAGACTGCACACCTAAATCACGCATCCGTTGTAAAGTATTAGTCAACTCACCCATTGCCGATTCAGCAGTTTGTGCTAAAGAAATCCCATCACTGGCATTTCTTGAGGCAACAGTCATACCACGTATCTGCGAGGTCATCCTATTACTAATCGCCAATCCTGCTGCATCATCTTTAGCTGAGTTAACTCGTAAGCCAGAGGATAATCGCTCCATAGAAGTTGAAAGACTATTGTTAGTTTCAGTCAATTTACGTTGGCTATTGATTGAACCAATATTTGTGTTAATTACCATTGCCATGATCTTATCCTCAAAAAATACTCAAAAAATACAGTCTGGTTAAAACTGCCCTTTTAAACTCACAATGGTTATCGGCGTATTTATTAATTCCTTTAATTATTTTTTTGAGCTTATTTTAAAAGAACTACTGCTATTGGTAAAAACGTATCCTGTCTTAAAATCCTTCGACAACCTCATGGCAAACGGTTATTTGTTCATTTCGTTCGACCTGCACTTACCGAACATTGAAGGGCTTTCTTGCTACAATGTTCCACGAAGCAAATTGATGATTATCTTTTGGCTCATACCGCCGCATAAGCTTTTCTTCCATAGATACAATTTCGTATTGAGTAAACAAATCTCGTAGATGGCGTTCATTTGAGAAATGCACTTTTCCTACTCCAGCGAATGAACCTTTAGTATGATTTGTTCTGGTAAACTCATCATCACTTACCTCGCCACCTGAAAAATCATCATGGTTTTTTGAGAACCAATCCGATCCTATAAAAATTCCACCCAACTTTAGGGAATCAAATGCTATTTGTAATGCATTTTTTATTGATGCAGTGTTATTGTGAGTCAAAGCCGCACGATCAATTACCAAATCAAAATCACACTCAAATGGTTGCTCAAGTGTAAAGTCACCAACCATAATATTATCGACAAGATCGGGGTAACGCTGATTTAATTGCTTTACGATTGTTGGGCTACCTTCGATAGCGAAATACTCCATCCCTAGAGCCCGGAATAAAGGTATGTTGGCACCAGCACCACAGCCGAGCTCAAGTATTCGTCCGCCCCCTTTTGAAATAATGGGTTTACAGTGCCGATGCACTAAGCTGACTATGTCAGACCACGGCCAAACAGACAGGTGGGTATTTTCTGTGTAACGCTGTTCCCATTCAGAACTGAATCCCATTATTCCTCCTTTGCAAAAAGTTATTTGAATTTGACCCGCAGTTCATCCAATAATCCAGGATGCACATATTAGGCTCAAAATCACCCCACAGTTGAGGATAGACAGGATGTTTAAAATCTTGGTAATCAATCTTGATACCAGCTACGGCGAAGGACTGCTCGTTAAGATAATCTTTCCCAAAAGGGCCTGATATGTAGTTATTTGCACCGATTTGCTTGCACAGATCCAGAACCAAATCAGACTTTTTACTGCTAACAGGCAACGCAGACGATCGATAGACCTCCGTTTTTATCTCAAACTCAGCCAACCAAAATTGAAGGTGCTGCCAGCATAATTCTGAGAGATTAGATTCTGGCAGCAAAAGCAAACCTGAAATCATGGGAAAGCACTCTTTAAAATAGGGTGCTTTCCGGTAATTCATTTCAATCGATTTCAGGTGCTTAACGCGCCAGCCCTGTGTGTCATCAACCAACGTATCTAATAATGTAGCGTTAGTATGCCCCTTCAACTTAACTGGTATGGTTAGCCACTGTGGACCTTGTGGTGTTTTTATCTTGTTCCTGTTAGTGAAACTGTTTTTTTCGAATTGAACATTATCAAGAAATACAAAAACATCAACTCGGGCAATCTTATCCAAGTATCCGAGCCATGGAAGATAAGCAGGCTGATGTGCAGAAAGCGTAAGTGTTTTAGTCATTGGCAATCTTTCCGGTCAATATTAGCTTCTCTCTATAGTAACTAGGCCGCAATTGCATCGGATTGCCAAAAACTAGCGAATAAGGTGGTATGTAAGTACCTTCTACAATAGTCCCAGCCGCTACAACACTATGATGCCCAATAATTGCCCCCCCCTTTACCAATGAGTGTGAACCTATAAAAACACTGTCACCAATTTCTATGTTACGTCTTTGTATTTCATCACTAAGACCAATACAGCGTTTATGTGAATCAGCCACATTAATTGAGACAAAAGAGGCTATATCGCAGTTACATCCGATTTTCACCTGTGCCCCCTTAGCATTTACCTCTGACATTGCCCCTATAAATGTGTCTTCACCTATCATCGGGTTACCATTGATCCAAACAAGGGGATGAAAGCGATTTACAGGAAATGTTGTTAATTGGCTAAAGCTCGCTTGAAATTTAGAGTTATCTAATTCATCTTTCATACACGCACGTCCCCAAACGACAGCGTCTCTCCTCGTCTAATGACACGTGCCGAGACTAACCCAATTATTTTGTCGTACATAACTGGAGGTAAACCATCACCCGGTCTCCTCAATCCGATATTTTGACTGTTCAATATCTCACCAATAGAAATATCACATAAAGCTACCAAGCTTCGTCGAGCCACACATTTCATAGCTTGCTCTGCTTCAGTTGGTCGAATAAAAGGACTTCCTAACATAATGTCTGCTTTACGAATGGAGTAAATCCATTCTGAAAGACCTTTTGACTCTTCTGAAAACCAATGATCCGGGCCAGGCATATTCTTGTCCAGCGTGAAATGCTTCTCGAAAATTCTGGCCCCTCGTGATACTGCCAGCGCAGCCGCAAGAGCACCTTGAGTATGATCAGAAAAACCAACTAACAAACCAGGGAACGCTTGTTGAAGGGTGGTAAGTTTATTGATATTCACATCTTCAGCAGGCGTTGGGTACTGCGAAGTACATAGTAGCAGTGCCACTGGATAACCATCGAACCAACCGACTGCATCAAGCGCTTGATGTACTTCAGCTAAATCGCTCATGCCGCAGGAGAGAATTAGCGGTAGATGGCTCTCAACATAACTACGCAATAGCGGTAGATTGGTAAAATCGTCGGAACCGACTTTAATCACAGGTACACCAATATCTCTCAACAGCTCAAGATCGCTAATGTTTTGCGGTGTTGAAAAGAAAGTAATACCAACGACTTCACAGTACGCTTTAATTGCTCGCCAATTTTCAGGAGGAAACTCGTAGCGTAGGAACATCGCCAGCATAGACTCGGTAACAGTCTTTCCTTGCGATTGGTAAGTGAACGTTTGATTAGGGTCACCGCAAAATTCTTCAGCCTTGAAGGTCTGGAATTTGACGGCATCGGCACCTGCCTCTTTGGCCTCCTCAATCATGCGTTTTGCAATAGCAAGATCACCGTTGTGGTTAATACCGACCTCGGCTATGCAGTAAGGAGGATCATTGGGGCCAATGCTTCGGCCAGCAATTTGAAAGGGTCTGATTTGATTTAACATGATAAGTTCAATCTTGCTTGGTCTAAATTAATTGACTGCCCGGCTAACAACTTTTCTACTACCCGTTCTGCACCCTTGGCATCTACCAGTTTCAAGGCTCTCTCTGACATTCGCGCAAGATGCGTGTATTTCAGATTATTAAGCGCATCTTCATAATCTGCAGCCTGTAAGTCAGTGTACCAGCCAAGATTAATTACAATCCCTGCTCTATCAAGAGCTTGTGCGATCGGCGCTTGATTCGCCGCAAGAATTGCAACAAAAGAGGGTACTCCCAGCGCGCACCTTTCCCAATTACTGGCCCCTCCGGCACCAATAACAATATCTGCTTGTGCGATCAGAGATGACATGTAATCCACTTGACAGTGATACCCCCAATTTAACTCAATGCACTTTTGCGAAATTTCGGCATTGCCTGGATTTGATTGGCCTACCACCACATCTACGTGTTCAGCTTTCCCAAAAAGCTCAATACCCCGCATCGCTTTAAGTGTTTCACCTTGATCATCACCTGCCGTAAAAAAAACCAAGATTCTTTTTAACTGATAGGACCGCAGTTCAAGATGCTCTCGAATTAATCTGAATTCTTGCCTAAGGAGTGCGTATCTTGGACCTAGAAGGGTACTGCACGATGTTGGCACCAAGTCGGTGTAACGCTGCTCACCGTCAGGGGAATAATTTTGGTCCAATAGCAGATTGCAGTCATGATGGCGGTTTGCCAAGTCGTCAATCACCATTAAATTATTGATATGCGGTCGCACCTGCTGTTCCCATTGGACATCAAGTGCGTAATGATCCACTACCAGCCAGTCAGGTTGCTCACCATTGATTATTTCGATAGTCTGCGCAGCATCCTCAGCCTGAGTTACACCTAAACATTGCGCATATTCGTCGCTGATACTTGGATCATTTATGTCTATATCCGGTAATGCCATAAATGGCATGGATTTTTGTCGCAACAAGGCAATCAAATTACCGGAATGTTCACGGCAAATGAAGCTCAATTGCACACCGCGTTCGCGCATAACTTCTGCCAAAGTTAGGCAGCGCATAAGATGACCTGCTCCCAGTAGAGTAGACGAATCAACACGGAACATGACTTTCATGACAGTTGACGCCCCAACATGAATGCTTCAGCGGCATCGACACCGACCATTGCCCCTCGCCAATGAGCCAAATGTTCAATACCCCGCCTTGAACGAGGATGCGGCCAACTGCGCAACTCGGTTGCATAAGCATCGATGGCATTTAACTTACGGCCAAGAGTGGCAGAAACATCCACAAACCAGTTGGGAGCAAACATCGGTGCACTGCCAGGCAATTGCCATTCAGTGCTAGACGGCACCTCGAAGCTCAACAGTGTTTTAACCGGATGGCCGTACTGAGGGCGGCAAGCCGTGACAACAGCTTCGTGCAGTCGGCGATGATCAATGTTTACATCGCCGGCATGATGAGTAAAAACGGTCTCGGGTTGATATTCTGCAATTAGCGCTTCTGCCACTTTAGTAATATCTAACAGTGCAACAGTGTCCATGCGGTTATCTGGAAACTCTCCAAAGGAGATGGAGTCGACTCCCAAAATGTTGCAAGCTTTACTGGCAGCAGAGCGCCGCAAGTCTAGTTCATCTGACTGTGCTTCTGGGTTGCCACTGCGTGAAAATACCCCGTCGGCCAAAAAAGCAACATGAATTATTGCGCCTTGATCTGCTAATTTAGCGATGGTGCCGCCACATCCAAGGACTTCATCATCGGGGTGCGCAGCAAGAATAAGAATCGACTTCACTTTTTCTCCAGCAAGAACCAATTGAGATCATCATCCGGAAATACAGGATCCTTATGATAAACAAACCCATAATCTACAAGTTTAAGATCTGGATATTTTTCCAACAGTTCACCGGCAAAATCTCTTTTAAACAAACGGTCCTCATGCCCTCGATACGTTATGGCGACTGGTGAAGGATTGTAATATTCGCAGACAAGGATATAGCGCTTGGAAGCTTGATAAAGCTTATCGTAAACGTTATGAAGAATCTCTGGATTGATGTGAATTAATACGCCTTTAGCGAGGGTTAAATCGACTTTCTCCTCCAAAGGATATTCTAAAATTGATCCTTCAAAAACATTTTCATTCCCAATTAAGTTTCTTAATTGCTTTGCAGCCAGCGGATTTATTTCAGCTGCTTTTAGGTTAATACCTGGATAAAGAAGCTTGAGTGCCTTAAGGTTTAGCCCTATGTTTGCACCAATCTCAAGACAAGATGAAATTCTACCCGCGTATTTAAGTGCTTTTGAAAAAGTATTAAGATTCGAAGCTAGCATCTCAGCGCTGTCGTTACGAGCTATATAATCAACGCCAAATTCACCAGCCCAAAATTCCTCTTGCGGGGTTGCATACTTATTTTTTAACGTCATCACTTTGACTCCAAAATTTGCTTAAAAATAATTTCTGCCCTCAACCAATCATCAAGTGTGTCAATATCTTGAACACGCCAACGTGGAATCATCACAGGCAAGGAGTGATGATCAAATATGCGTAGTCTTCCAATCCATGCCGATGGTCGCCCCCAATAAAATTGACCAGCATCGTGAAAGGCGTCAGGTAAATCCTGAGAACGTGTTGTAAAGTGTTCGGGAAAAAACATCTCTACCCCACTATTTGGAGTTTGTTTAAAAGCACGGAAAATTGGCGCAGCAAAATCAGTTACCGTAAATGCGTATGCCCAATCACTAGACTCAAGCGCTTGCAAAGCTCTTTTGAGATCTGATTCCTGCAAAAAAGGTGCTGTAGCATAAATACAGCAAATCGCTTTCAAATTGAAGCCTTGATCTAAAACCCATTGAGTTGCATGTGCGATAACCTCTGTAGTGCCCGCGAAATCGTCAGCAAGTTCCACCGGACGCATAAATGGCACTTCCGCCCCCCACTGTTTGGCTACTTCAGAAATTTCAATATCATCAGTTGAGACAATGATACGATCAAACAACCCTGAAGCTTTGGCGACCTCAATCGACCAAGCGATCATCGGTTTGCCGCAAAAAAGTTTAATGTTTTTGCGCGGAATACGTTTGCTGCCGCCACGCGCAGGAATAATGGCTATTTTCATCGAGCTAATGCCTCTTCTAATTTTGCAACCACATAGTCTTGTTGCGCTTCTGTCAATTCTGGATACATCGGCAAACTGATCGTTTCAGTGTAATACCGCTCTGCTTCAAGGCAATATCCTTCTTTGAAGCCCAACTGCTCGTAGTAAGGCTGGCGGTAAACAGGGATGTAATGCAGGTTGACGCCAATTCCCGCTACGCGCAACGCCTCAAACACCTCGCGATGCGTCTTGCTGATCTTGTCCAGCTGCAAACGAATCACATACAAATGCAGGCCGGAATAGCTGTCCGGGTGTTGCCATGGGGTAATAATTGGCTGATCGGCTAATAATGCATCATAACGTTGACTAAGTGCATGGCGTTTGCTGACAAATTCATCCAAACGCTGCATCTGGCTCAAGCCTAGTGCCGCTTGCATATCGGTCATCCGGTAATTGAAACCTAACTCAAGCTGCTGGTAATACCATGGACCATCAGGCGTATGTGTCATCTGAGCAGGATCGCGGGTGATGCCGTGACTACGCAATCTATCCAACCGTTCGGCCAACGCTGCATCATTGGTTAGCGCCATGCCGCCTTCACCAGTGGTAATGATTTTGACCGGATGAAAACTGAATACGGTAATGTCGCTATAGCGACAATTACCTATAGATTGATTTTGGTATTTGCCGCCGATGGCATGCGAAGCATCTTCAATAATTTTGAAGCCGTAGCGCTGACTTAAGGCATAAATACCTGCCATGTCACAAGGTTGACCACAAAGATGCACAGGGATAACCACTTTGGGCAATTTTCCGATTTGTTCGGCCCATGCCAATTTCTCCGTCAATTTTTCGACACTAAGATTGTATGTGCGTGGATCGATGTCGACAAAATCAACGTCGGCACCGCAGTACAACGCACAATTAGCACTTGCCACAAAGGTGATCGGACTGGTCCAAACGCTATCGCCCTTACCTACTCCGAGTGCCAAGCAAGCGATATGTAAAGCAGAGGTAGCGCTGTTAACGGCAAACGCATACTGCGTGCCGCAATAATTTGCCACAGCGTTTTCAAAAGCGGGAATAGTTGGACCTTGTGTCAAAAAATCTGAACGCAATACCTCTACCACTGCCTGAATGTCAGCTTCGCTAATCGTTTGACGGCCGTAAGGAATCATAAACTACCTGCCTAACCCAACTGACTTTTCACTAAAGTACTTAATTCGTCGACTGTCAAAAAATGTTCGTTACTGCCGCTGTTGTAGCAAAATCCTGGTGCCACAGATTGCGCACCGGTTTTTGTGCAGTAGTCTTCGATGGAATAATGTCCGCCTGCAGGTAAAATCGCATAATACTGACCTAAATCGACAGTGTTAAAACTATCGCTGGCGGTAATCATTTCCTCATGAATTTTCTCGCCGGCACGCAGACCGATAATTTTTTGTTCGCAGGTGGAATCAATCGCCAAGGCAACATCGGTAATGCGATAAGAAGGAATTTTCGGTACTAATATTTCGCCACCCCAGGCATGCTCCAAGGCCCATACCACCATATCAACCCCTTCTTGAAGGCTAATGTTGAAGCGAGTCATTGCAGGATCGGTAATCGGCAGAACACCAGAAGAGCGCTTGTCCTGAAAAAAGGGCATCACCGAGCCACGACTGCACATGACGTTGCCGTATCGCACAACGCTAAATCTAATATCCCGTTCACCTTTGATATTGTTGGCGGCCACAAACAACTTGTCAGAGCACAGTTTGGTCGCGCCGTATAAGTTAATCGGGGCTGCCGCTTTATCAGTGGAAAGAGCAACTACCCGTTTAACATCGGTATCCAAACAGGCTTCGATAAGGTTTTGCGCTCCCAAAACATTAGTTTTAATGCATTCAAAAGGGTTGTACTCGGCAGCCGGTACTTGCTTGAGTGCCGCGGCATGAACCACTATGTCGACACCTTCTAATGCTCTCTTCAATCGATCTTGATCGCGAATATCGCCGATGAAATAACGCATGCAGGGCGCATCAAATTGTTGCTGCATTTCATATTGCTTAAGCTCGTCTCGAGAATAGATCACAAGCCTTTTAGGTTGGTAGTTAGCCAAAATAGTCTTGGTAAAATGTTTACCGAAAGAACCTGTACCGCCGGTGACTAAAATAGTTTGATTATCAAACATGGTTTTTCCTTGAATTGAACAGGTTGCAATGGCTTTTCCGAACATACCGGGAGCCTGCTTGTGCTAAGTGTCAAAATTAAAGATAGTCAACGAAACAAAGCGTGGCAAGTTGACGCGTCAATATATTGACAAGCTACCCTAATAGAAGCAGCATCTGTGCCATCTAAAGATGTTTACTTTTGTCGTACCCATAAAAAAAGCCCTTATCGGGCTTTTTTTATTAAAGCTAACTCGCCTCGCTTAACTTAGGTCATCAAGCAATTCTTGAGCTGCCGTCTTTTGAGCATCAGTACCTTTTGTTAATACCTCATCAGCAATATCTCGTGCAGCCCCCATGTCACCCATGTCAACGTAAGCTTTTGCCAAATCCAATTTTGTTTCCAGTTCATCCATATCGGTTAAATCAGAAACAGCGAATTGGTCATCTGGGTTATTAGATCCAGGGCTATCTTCATCAAGGTCAAAACTAAAATCAAAATCGTCGCTGTCAAAATCTAATGAGCTATCTAAAGACAGTTCGTTAGCAGGGGTAATTTTTTGTTCGCTAACGCTGATAGAAGGCTCTTTAATAGGCTGATCATCTTCATTGGTTAGATCAAAATTAAAATCATAGCTTTCTAAGGCATCAATACTTTCAGCCACTGGTTTTTCGGCTATTTCGGTTTTATCAGATTCTGGCGCGAACAAAGTCAGATCAAAATCCATTTCTTGATTGTTACGCTCTTCATCAGCAAACATATCATCTTCAACTTCAAACGAAGTTAAATCATAGTCAAGCGCAGATATTTCGGATTCTTGAACAATTTCTCTTGGAGCAACTGCTTTACTAGGTATTTCGTCAAAAGTAACTAAATCTAAATCCAGATCGTCAGCATCAGAAGCAAAATCGATTGGTGCGCTTTCAGGCTCAACCGTCTTGTGATTGGTAAAATGCGCATCACCATTTGAAAATAAGGCAACATCAGGGCAAAGCTCTTCGCCCATTTCAGCGACTTTAGCCCAAAATTCAATTTGTTTATTTTTGCCTGCTTGTGCCAACTCATCGGCATAAGCAGCAAAAGCCTGCTTGTTTTCACTGGCGTAATAGATTTCCAATAACTTTAATTTGCATTCATCACGGTCGGGATGATCATTAATGGCATGGCGCATTAACTCCTCTGCTTGTTGGTAACGACCATAAGCTAAATACACATCCGCTTCGGAAATTGGATCTATTTCACCTTGATCAGTATCAAATGAATTAAAGTCACTAGGGGTAAATTCACTTAAAAATGAACTTTCGCCAACAGTGTAAGCAGTGTTATCAGCTACAACCGGCACGGAAAAAATATCTTCATCTTCAGGCACCTGCAAGAGACTAGAAGAAGCAAACATACTTTCAGTGCCAGTTTCTTCTTCAACTTTACGCTTGCGCCACCAGAGCCAACCCAATGCACCTAAAATACTAGCTCCTGCACCAGCAGCACCCAAATAAATAAGATCCGGTGACTCTTCGACCGTTGCCGTTGGCTGAACCAATGGCGGCTTAGTTTTTGCTGGCTCTACAGGCTTAACTTCAGCCTGTGCAGGCGCTTGCGGAGTAGGCGCTGATTCGATTGGGGCTTGTGGCTGAGATGCTACCGCAGACTCTGGCACAACTTGAGCCGGTGGATTAACGCTTTGCGGCTCAGGTGCTACAACTGCTTTAGATTCAACAGCAGGGCTTGGCGTTGGTGCCACTGTTGCAGGTTGCGGTTGTTGCGCTTGGTTTTGTATCGCAGCAAGCTGTTGATCTTTTAAAGCAATAATCTGCTGCATAACAGCCAACTGCTTTTCAAGTGCCGCGATTTTCGTTTGTATCGCTGCGTCTGCTGGAGATGCGGCAGTTTCAGAACTGTTACCCGCTTGGGTTGCCGTGCTTTTCTGTGCCGATGTTGATTTATCGCTACCAGGTGCGACAACAGCATCAGCAGCCACTGTTGATTCAACCGGAGCAGTTAATTTTAATTGATTATCTGTAACCGTTTCTTTTAGCTCGGCTGATTTAACCGGCGCAGGGGCTACACGATTTTTCCAAGCTTGACGCTGTCTATTAAATTCTGCCAACGCCTGACTACGGGATAATTTTACGACAACATCTTTTTCCGGAATTTTTAGCGTTTTGCCAGCGATTAACGCATTGACGTTATCTTTATAAAACGCATCAGGATTGGCTTGAAAAAGCGCAACCATCATTTGTTCTACAGACACACCCTGCTCTCGACTTAAGCCTTCAGCAACATGCCAAAGCGTGTCATTTTTACGAGTTGGGCCGTATTCATCGGCGCTGCCGTTATTTACTTGAGCGGATTGAGGTGCATAACGCTGCGCTTGTGACTCGGTGCGCAAGGCCTGTTGCGACACTGCAGACTGAGAGCTTGACTGAACGGGAATAGTGGCTTGGTTGTAAACTGACGGTGGATCCACTAAAACGGTAAATTCACGGTACAAATTGCCTTTCGGCCAGCTGACTTCCAGCAACAAATCTAAAAACGGTTCTTTCAATGCTTCACTGGAAGTCAACTTAATGACTACAGAGCCATTGGCCTGGGTAATTGTTGAAAATTTGATTTTCGATAAAAAATAATTCCAGGCAACACCGGCTTCGTCGAATTTTTCGGGCGGTGCTAGTTTGACTTTAATATCAGAAACATTCTCGCCGGAAAGCTGCAACGCAATTTCGGCATTCAGATTTTGATTGAGCGCCGAGTGCAATTTAATATCGCCTATTCCAAGTGGATAAGCACTAGCTGGTGCCAATATAGATACCACCGCTAAAGTTTTAGTTAAATTGCGCACGTTGCTCTCCTTCACAAAAATCACCACAGTCTTACACCGCTAACAGTCAAGTAATGTGGTGAAGCTTAGTTCAGATGTAATTTTTTACCAGCTCCTCTGCTATTTGAACGCTGTTTAATGCAGCACCTTTGCGCACATTATCGCCAACCACCCACAAATCTATACCCAAAGGATGGGATATATCTTCCCGGATGCGACCAACAAACACATCGTCATGGCCAGAAGACTCGGTGACTGCTGTCGGATAACCGCCGTTTTCGCGCTCGTCCATTACTGTAACGCCTGGAGCTTTTTCTAATAACTCTCTAACTAATTCAACAGTAATTTTTTTACGGGTTTCGATATGTACGGCTTCAGAATGACCAAAAAACACCGGCACTCGAACTGCTGTCGCATTTACTTTGACAGTGTCATCGCCGAGAATTTTTTGGGTTTCCCAGAGCATTTTCATTTCCTCTTTGGTATAGCCGTTATCCATGAATACATCGATTTGCGGCAAGACATTAAAGGCAATTTGCTTAGGGTAAACACTAGGCGTGATAGGTTGGGCATTCAATAAGTTACTGGTTTGATTAGCCAATTCCAGTATCGCTTCTTTGCCGGTGCCGGAAACCGCCTGGTAAGTACACACATTAATCCGGTCTATACCGACAGCATCATAAATCGGTTTTAGCGCCACCAACATTTGTATGGTTGAACAATTAGGGTTGGCGATAATACCTCGATTTTTATAATCGGCAATTTTCTCTGGATTAACTTCTGGAACCACCAACGGAATATCGTCGTCGTAGCGAAACTGCGAGGTGTTATCAATGACTATACAACCTGCCGCCGCAGCGATAGGCGCATAAACTTCTGACACCGAAGCGCCAGGCGAGAACAAGCCAATTTGCGCTTTGGAAAAATCAAAAGTCGCTAGATCTTCAACCTTTAATGACCCACCTTTAAATGGAATACGTTTACCGACTGAACTACTACTGGCTAACGCATAAACTTCACCCACAGGGAAATTACGCTCTTCCAAAATAGACAGCATGGCTTCGCCGACTGCACCGGTCGCACCAACGACAGCGACGTTATAAAGTTTGGTCATGATTTAAGCCCTTTTTATTAAAGCGGAAACAACCGCATCGCCCATTTGCGCGGTGCTGACTTTTTGTGTGCCTTCAGAATAAATATCTGCGGTGCGCACATTGGCATCTAAGGCATCATTGACAGCTTGTTCGATACGATCGGCTGCCGCACCTTCATTAAAGGTATAGCGCAGCATCATTGCTGCCGACAAGATGGTTGCCAATGGATTAGCAATACCTTTGCCAGCAATATCTGGTGCCGAACCATGAATAGGTTCATACATGCCCTTGCCTTCAGCATTTAACGACGCAGAAGGCAACATGCCGATGGATCCGGTCAGCATCGCGGCACAATCCGACAAAATATCGCCAAACATATTGGTAGTAACAATTACGTCAAACTGCTTGGGCGCTCGCACCAACTGCATCGCTGCGTTATCAACATACATGTGACTTAAAGCCACATCAGGGTATTGCTTGCCCACTTCAGTGACCACTTCGCGCCATAATTCGGTACATTCCAACACGTTGGCTTTATCGACCGAGCACAACCGACCTTGTCGTTTTTGCGCGGCCTGAAATGCAGAGTGCGCAATGCGGCGAATTTCTGATTCTTTATAAATCAGTGTATTAAAGCCTTGGCGTTCGCCGTTTTCCAAGACTCTGATGCCGCGCGGCTGACCGAAGTAAATGCCGCCAGTCAATTCGCGCACAATCATAATATCCAGACCGGAAACGATTTCAGGCTTTAATGACGATGCATCAGCCAATTGCGGATACAAAATGGCCGGACGTAAATTTGCAAACAATTCCAACTCGGAACGTATACCCAACAAGCCTTTCTCAGGGCGCACTGAAATGTCCAGAGACTCCCATTTATAGCCGCCTACAGCGCCTAACAAAATAGCATCGGACTGCTTGGCCAAATCCAAAGTTTGCTGTGGAAACGGCGAGCCATGCACATCATAAGCCACGCCGCCGATCAGGCCTTGTTCAAATTCCAAACCTAAGTTCAACTCTGTATTAAGTGCTTCCAGCACCTTGATCGCTTCAGCAACAATTTCAGGACCGATGCCGTCACCCGGCAATACTGCAATTTTCTTTGTCATTTAAAACCTGTTGTTCTATGTGTAATTATTTATTCCGCAAACAGCCAAGGCGCTCGTTTGGCGCGCTCAGCTTCGTAAGTTTTGATTTGCTCTGCATGTTGCAGTGATAAGGCAATATCGTCCAAGCCATTAAACAAGCGATATTTGCGCTCTTCATCTATCGCAAAGGCAATTTTTTTGCCGCTGGGCGTCGTAATTTGCTGTTGATCCAAATCGATAGTCAATTGATAACCTTGAGTTAATTCTTTAAATAACTCATCCACCTGTTCGGCAGGCAATGCTATCGGCAACAAGCCGTTTTTAAAGCAGTTGTTATAAAAAATATCGGCAAAGCTAGGCGCGATAATCGCCCGAAAACCAAAGTCTTCAAGAGCCCACGGCGCATGTTCGCGCGAGGACCCACAACCAAAATTTTCTCTGGTCAATAAGATTTCTGCGCCTTTATATTCCGGCTTATTCAATACAAAGTCTTTGTTAACTGGACGATGCGTGCAATCCATGTCTGGTTCGCCGTGATCCAGATAACGCCATTCGTCGAACAAATAGGGTCCAAAACCGGCGCGGCGGATGGATTTTAAAAACTGTTTGGGGATGATGGCATCGGTATCGACATTCGCACGATCCAATGGCGCCACTAACGCAGTAACTTGAGTAAACGCTCTCACTGTTGCACCTCCCACGAACTCACATCAACAAAATGACCGGCAATACCAGCAGCAGCGGCCATCGCTGGGCTAACTAAATGGGTACGCCCGCCATAACCTTGGCGGCCTTCAAAATTACGATTGGACGTCGATGCACAGCGCTCGCCTTCTTCCAAACGATCGGCATTCATCGCTAAACACATCGAGCAACCAGGATCGCGCCATTCAAAACCGGCTTCGATAAAAATCTTATCCAGTCCTTCTGCTTCCGCCTGACGTTTAACCAGACCGGAACCCGGCACCACTAAAGCCAATTTGATGTTATCAGCCAATTTTTTACCTTTGGCGACCACGGCAGCAGCGCGTAAGTCTTCAATTCTGGAATTGGTGCAGGAACCGATAAAAATCTTGTCTACCGCAATGTCAGTAATCGCCTGCCCGGCTTTAAGATCCATGTATTCCAGTGCGCGAATCATGCTTTGGCGCTTTACTGCATCAGGTTCTTGCGCTGGATCAGGTACATTTTGATCAACCGCTACCACCAATTCCGGCGATGTGCCCCAGGTTACTTGTGGCCTGATGCTGGCGGCATCTAACTCAATGACTTTATCAAATACAGCATCGTCATCCGAATGCAGCCGTTGCCAGTAACGTTCCGCCATAAACCAGTCGTTACCTTTAGGCGAATAAGGACGATCACGATAATAATCAATGGTGACATCATCCACCGCCACCAATCCGGCGCGAGCACCGGCTTCGATGGCCATGTTGCAGACTGTCATACGGCCTTCCATAGACAGATCTCGAATTGCAGACCCGGCAAACTCAATCGTATAACCGTTACCACCAGCCGTGCCAATCTTGCCGATAATCGCCAGCACGATGTCTTTAGCCGTAACACCGGGGCCGGTTTTGCCGTTGACTTTGATTAACAGATTTTTAGCTTTTTTCTGAATCAGACACTGCGTCGCCAAGACGTGCTCGACTTCCGACGTACCGATGCCGAATGCCAAGGCACCAGACGCACCATGTGTTGAAGTATGAGAATCACCACAAACGACAGTCATACCAGGCAAAGTTGCACCTTGCTCAGGTCCGATAACATGCACGATACCTTGGCGGTCGTCATTCATATCAAACTCGGTAATACCGAATTCGGCGCAGTTTTGATCGAGGGTTTCAACTTGTAAGCGTGAAACCGGGTCGGCAATGCCTTTGTCCCGGTCAGTCGTCGGTACATTATGATCAGCTACCGCCAAGTTACGCGCCGCCCGCCACGGTTTTCTATTTGCCAATCGCAAGCCTTCAAATGCCTGCGGCGAGGTCACTTCATGCACCAAATGCCGATCTATATAAATAAGTGCAGAACCATCGTCTTCCGTGTAAACAACGTGGTCATCCCATAATTTGTCATATAAGGTTTTACCTGACATAGCGCTCTTTTCTAAGGTTATGCCGTTTATGCGGCGGATTGAGAGTTGTTGTCCAAAATGGCAAAGACTTTTGCAGTAATTTCATCGACCGTGCCAACGCCGGTAATTGATGCAAATTTAACCTGCCGTGCCGGATCAGAATAAAAAGCCACTAACGGCTTAGTTTGCTCATGATAGACATTGAGTCGTTTACGCACAGTTTCTTCTTTATCATCATCACGTTGCACCAATGGCTCGCCGGTAGCATCATCAATTCCAGCCACTTTAGGTGGATTAAAATCGACGTGATAAGTTTTTCCAGATGCTAGGTGAACACGCCTGCCAGCCATACGCTTAACAATATCTTCATCGTTGACGACAATTTCAATCACGGTATCAATAGCCACTCCCATAGTGTCCAGACCTTGCGCCTGAACAATTGTGCGCGGAAAGCCATCTAGTAAAAAGCCGTTGGCACAATCAGCTTGAGCGATGCGCTCCTTAATTAGCCCCAGGATAATTTCATCAGACACTAAGCCACCGGCATCCATAACTTTTTTTGCCTCAATACCCAACGGCGTTCCCGCACGCACTGCAGCACGCAGCATATCGCCCGTTGAAATTTGTGGGATAGCGTATTTTTCGGTGATAAATTGGGCTTGAGTACCCTTGCCAGAACCGGGGCTTCCTAACAGGATGATGTGCATAATAATGACTCCAAGTGTGTCGCTGTGACTGATAATGACGTTACGATACAAGCTCTACCGGCTAAATAAAGCTAAACCGCGTATTCTATAACACAACACGATTTTCTCTTGTAAAAAATACGCCTCATCAACCCACCTGCCTAACTAAGAAGCCAGCATGACTAGCCCAACCACATTACCTGTAGAAGCCTATATTGAAGCCACTCGTTCATGGCTAAAAACCGTAATTATCAGCCATAACATTTGTCCGTTCGCCAAGCGTGAATTGGACAAAGGCAGCGTAGGATTTACTGTCGAACTCAGTACCGATCTTGAACAATGCTTATTAAACCTAATTTTGGCATGTGAAAAGCTCGACCAAGAATCAGCAATCGAAACGTCGCTATTGATTTATGCCAGCGCTTTCGCTGACTTTGATGATTATCTGGATTTTCTTGGCTTGGCCGAAGCGCTTTTGTCAGATCAAGGCTACGAAGGCATTTACCAGCTTGCCAGTTTCCACCCCGACTACAGCTTTGAAGAGGCAGCGCTCGATGATGCAGCCAATTACACTAACCGTTCACCCTATCCAATGCTGCATTTACTAAGAGAAAGCAGCCTTGAACAGGCAATCGCCCATTACCCAGACCCTGAAAACATCCCTGAGCGCAATATCGCCCTAACTCGTGAATTAGGGCTGACTAAAATGAAAACGTTGTTAGCGGCATGCTACCCGTCAAAGTAATACCAATCCCAATAAGTTTTTATTTGAAACCCTCATCCCAACCTTCTCCTTTATGCCCTATGGGTACGTTGGAGAAGGGATAGCATGTGAACTTATTGTGAATGGTATAACTGACACGACAAATAACACCGCTTTTACAATCATTTATTTGGAAGAAGCAGAAGCCTCGTTTATCTCGTAAAACCAGTCAGCGCCCATCCGCAATAGGGTTAACCCGAGCTTTCTCTGTTATACAGCTCTAATATTCGCTTGCAGACTTCATATACAATAGCTCCAGAAAAATACTGTTTTCAGCTATCTATTCACTGCACTATGACCAAACAACTCATTAAACTCTTCCCTCCTGCTAGCGAACAAGTTGACATTAAAGGCTTATATCTGGCTCATAACATCCATCTATTGGGCAGCTGCGAATCGCCTTTTGTTTATGCCAATTTTTTGTCCAGCCTGGATGGACGCATTGCCTTGGAAGACGCGGTTGAAAGAAGCACGTTCGTCCCCAAACATTTAACGAGCACGTCCGACTTCGGGTTATTTATGGAATTGCATGCACAAGCAGATTGCCTGATTACTCATGGCGGTTATCTGCGAGCGCTAAGCCAAGGACGTCTGGGAAATATTTTGCAGATTAAAGATGATGCGCTGATAGCATGGCGTCACGCCCACGGATTAAAACCGCAGCCAGCAGTGATCATTGCCAGCGCCAGCCTCGATTTTCCAATGCATGAAAGCTTACTCAATGCCAGCCAGCCGGTTTATATCGCCACCGGAAAAAATGCTGATCCCGAAAAAGTTGATTATTGGCAGCAGCAAGGATTCCCGGTGCTTTTTACCGGCGCAGACCAATTAGTACAAGGTGCCGCGCTAGTCCACGAACTTGGCAATCTAGGTTATCGAAGTATTTATCTAATCGCCGGGCCACAAATGCTGGATACGATGATTCAAGAACACCAGTTATCAAGACTGTACTTAACCATTACCCACCAATTATTGGGCGGCAAAGATTTCCGAACTTTGTTAACCGGTTCAGTGCTGGGACAGGAAGGTAATCTGACGCTGGAAGGGCTTTATTTGGAACAAAAAACTGCCCCGGAAGCGGGGCAGTTTTTTATGCAATTTTCTGCAAGGTCTGAAAATGAAACTATCGATACGAATTGAAGCATTTTCACGGCAAGTAAACGCTCCACTTGGTGCCACCCAAGTCGCTTTTACCTCCCACCAGTTTGCCGCCTAATAGATTGATTAGATTGAAAACCACAGCCATGCCGATACCATGGCCTTTAATATTTTCATCGGCACGGACACCTCGTTTTAATATTTCATTGAGTCGTCCCGGCGGAATACCCGGTCCGTCATCTTCAATTTGCAATAGCAAGGCAAAGTTCTTTTGGCCTTTGGGCTGATCAGTGAGAATAGTGATCTTTACAGTGCTTGCGCACCATTTGCAGGCATTTTCTATTAGATTCCCGGCGATTTCATACAAATCGCCTTCATCGAAATACATCGGACAGGATTCAGGCAAATTCATATCAAAGGTGATGCTTTTATCGACATACGCTTTGCTTAATGCTGAGGATAATTTTTTTATGGTCGCTGACACATCCACTGTCCGGGTGCTCTTCTGGGCACCTTTGGCCGCCGCGTTCTTTAACTGATACTCGATTATTTTATCCATGTGGAGTATTTGTTCTTCCACGGTGTTTTTGTTACCAACAAATGAGTCGGTACAACCGCGCAAAATTGCCAACGGTGTTTTCAGGCTGTGTGCCAGGTTGCCCAGGGCATCACGATAACGCTCTAAGTGTGACCGCTCAATATTAATAAAGACATTGAGGTGCCCAGCCAGACCTTCTAATTCAGTAGCATAATGACCATCAAGATGCGTTTTTTGACCTTGCTCGATTGCTTCAAGATCTTTTACGATCAGGCGCAGCGGCTTTAAGCTCCAGCGCATCACCATAAATTGGATAAATACTAACACCACGCCCAACGCCAATAACCAAACCCGTAAGCTTTCTTGGAAACGCCGCACTTGCTGACTAACAAATTCGGCATCTTCGGTAATAGTAAAAAAATATTCGCGCTCAATACCGGCGACGTTTTTCCAGATGACGTGGTAATGCAAGGCATACCGACCTTGTTCGGTCGGCAAGAACTGGCTGCTGCCGGGATAAAGCTCAAGCGGTGGCGCAGGGGCAACTAAGCCAACGGCTGACAACGAGCGCCACACCAATTTTTTGTTGGGTTGCTGAATAAATGCATAGAGACCTGAGCCGGGGGTGGCAAAGCGGGGTTCAGGTAGATTAGTCGGCATACTGAGTTCGCCGGAGTTTTTCACCTCCGCCGCCGATAACATCATATAAATCTGTACTTGTAGTTTTTCTCTTAATGCTTGCTCGGCAGTCTCACGAAAACTTTCTTCCAGCACCAAGGACACTAATCCAAAAAATATGGCTAGCACCAATGTAGCTGAAATAATTAGCCGAAAGCTTAAGGATTGACTTTGCATGGCCGCTCAACCAACTCAAATGCTAAAGCAATCGCTATTTTCATTCCCCATTGGGGATTCTGTAGCCACGCCCGCGTAGTGTTTCTATTAGATTTCGGCCTAGCTTTCTTCTAAGCCTAAGAATAAAGACCTCTATCACGTTGCTATCACGGTCAAAGTCTTCATCGTAAACATGTTCAATCAACACTGCTTTGGAAATGACTTCGCCTTTGTGCAACATCAAGTAGTGAAGAACTTTGTATTCAAACGTGGTCAGTTCTTGCGCTACACCAGCAACCGAAACTTCTTGAGCGACGGTATCCAATTCAATTGAGCCATGCGTTAATACAGGATGCGTTTTACCTGCAGCCGCCCTGATTTGGGCGTTAACCCTGGCAAGCAATTCTTCATATTGAAAAGGCTTAACGATGTAATCGTTGGCACCCGCGTCAAGCACTTCGACTTTTTCCTGCCAGCTACTGCGCGCTGTCAAAATCAAAATAGGGGTATTAATTTTATCTTTGCGCAAACGTTTAAGAACTTCAACGCCAGAAAAGTCCGGCAAACCCAGATCCATAATCACGGCATCAAGAGGGTACTCCTTACCCATAAAATAGCCATCTTGACCGTTATTCGCCGTATCTACAGCAAACCCCTTATCGACGAAAAAATGCTTTATTTGTTCGCAAAGGGTGACTTCATCTTCTATGACAAGAATGCGCATGTGGTAAATTTTAAGAGTGGGTTTCGTTGACTAGCTGTCCGGTTTCGGCATCAATTCTGTAATAACGAATCCGGCCATCAGGGGTTAACACTTTAATGACGTGCACTTGTTTGCCATCAATAAGCTCGGTTTGCGCACCCAAAACTTTGTCATAAGTTCCTTCAATGATTTGCTTGGTGGCATCGTCCAGACTGACATAGGACAATAACAAGGTAGCGTTTTGCGCAAAACTGTTGTTATTTATCATTAAAAACAGCGCAAAAGCATTAATGAGATTTTTCATGACACTCCAGCGATGCTAAGTTGTGTAATTCAAAAAAGCGCCATCCTTGGACTCTCTTTGCAAAACTATTCTAGTTAGGCTGCCTGAATAAACACTGAATTATTACTGCAAGCTCCATCCTTTAACAACGCTTGAAAAAGATTGTCCAAAGGAGGCGCCTAACCTACTTGCAAGGCGGTCTAACAAGCGTTCTTGTTGGGTAAAATCAACCAATTCTTCCGCACCAATCAATTCTTTGGCTACGTAATCTTGATTGCCAAAGCCATCTGCAATGCCCAATTTAACACCTTCTTCACCAGTCCAAACGAGGCCTGAAAATGTGTCAGGGGATTCTTTCAGGCGATCGCCACGACCGGTTTTGACTGCGGCAATAAATTGTTGATGTACCTGCTCCAACAATCCTTGCATATAACGGGTTTCGTCTTCTTTAGGTGGCGAAAACGGATCCAACATGGCTTTATGCGCGCCAGCGGTCAGCAATCTACGTTCGACACCAGTTTTTTGCATGACATCGACAAAACCGAAACCATCCATCAATACACCGATAGAGCCGACTAAGCTGGCAGGATTAACAATAATTTTATCGCTGGCTGCAGCGATGTAATAACAGCCAGACGCACACATATCACTGACTACCGCAATAATCGGAAGATCAGGATGCTGTTTTTTGATACTTCGAATCTCGTCATAAACATAAGAAGATTGCACCGGACTGCCGCCGGGCGAGTTGGCATGCAAAATAATACCTTTGGTGTGCTTGTCCTTTACCGCTTCTCTAAGGCTATCAATAATTCTGTCTGCATTGGCTTGTTTGTCTTCGGCAATAGGGCCGACCACATCAACTACCGCAGTGTGATATTTACCATCGCCACCAATATCTTGTTTAAATTTTGGGTAGACCGCCATGCCGAGCAGTACAATCAAGTATAAAAACATCAAGCTCTTGAAAAAAATCCCCCACCGACGCGCCCTTCTTTGTTCTGTCACAGCAGCGAAAGCCAATTTCTCGACCAACTCCCGTTCCCAGCCTGGTGATTGTGCCGCGTCCGATTTGTTTGGTTGTTCTGAACTGTTATCCATAATTTGCTATTAACCTTTTAAATAAGATTTAGTAATTCCGTTGGCTGTGACAAGCACACTAACGGATTATATTGCTGCAAAAACGCTTCTGAGTTAGCACCGCACAACACGCCAACAGACGATATTTGGGCATTTAATGCCATTTGCAAGTCGTGAATGGAATCACCGACCATCAAGGCACGTGCTGGTGCAATACCGGTAACTTCTATAATTTCTTCCAGCATCTTAGGATGTGGCTTGGATTGGGTTTCGTCGGCACAACGGGTCACTGCGAACAAATCTTTAGTATCTGTCGCATGTAAAGCCTGCGCTAAGCCTGCTCTTGTTTTACCGGTCGCCACTGCTAACTGATAACCGGTTTGTTGTAACTGTACCAACATGTCATAAACACCAGGGAAAAAATCTGCCCGGCTTAATTGTTTGGAGAAATATTCCTCTGCGTAATTGGTCACTAATTGATGTTGCGTGTCTTCATCAGCCTCAGGCAACAACGTTTGCATTGCCCGTTCAATACTCAAGCCAATCACATTTTTAGTAGCTTGATAATCTGGCGTAGCAAAACCACAGCGCTCGGCTGAACGCTGGATACAACCGGCAATCCAATCTATCGAATTGATCAGTGTGCCATCCCAATCAAAAATAATTAAATCAAACCTGTTCTTCATGCTTTAACAATGCTTCTAATTGCCGAGGTAATGGCGCCACGATAGTCAGGCTGTCGCCGGTGATAGGGTGCTTAAAGGTAACTTGCTGGGCATGGAGAAACATCCGTTTGTAGCCGCGTGCTTTAAACTTGCGGTTTAACTCATCACTGCCATAGCGATCATCGCCAACGATAGGATGCCCCAAAAATGCAGCATGAACACGAATCTGATGGGTGCGACCAGTTTTTGGCGAGGCTTCAACCAGAGTGGCGTCGTTAAAGGTTTTTATTCGTCTAAATAATGTTTCAGCCTCTTTGCCGGATTGACTAACAACCACCATTCGCTCTCCGCCTTTACTGACATTTTTTAGTAAAGGCGCTGTCACTACTAATTTTTTTCTGGCCCATTGCCCGGTAAGTAATGCCAGATAAGTTTTTTGCACCTGATCATCACGAAAAAATCCATGCAACAGCTTTAAAACACTACGCTTTTTGGCAATCAACAAACAGCCTGAAGTATCGCGGTCTAGCCGATGCACCAGCTCTAAGAACTTAGCTTCCGGCCTGATTTGTCGTAAACCCTCGATAATTCCAGAGCTTAAACCGCTACCACCATGAACAGCAAAACCAGCAGGTTTGTTCAACACCAAAAAGCCATCATCCTCAAACAAAATATCATTCTCTAATGCTTCTTTTAGGTTTTGACCGACGAACATTTCTTCAGTTTTTTCTGCCACGCGAACTGGCGGAATTCTAACGACATCTCCGGCAAGCAAGCGATAATTAACATCGACTCGGCCTTTATTAACCCTGACTTCGCCCTTACGCACTATCCGGTAAATCCGACTTTTAGGCACGCCCTTTAATCGCGCTATTAAGAAATTATCCAATCGCTGATCGCACATATCTTCGGTAATTTCCACCAATTGCACTTTAGGTGTATTTCTGGGGGTATCGCTGTGTTCTTGATTATTCATGAGGTAAATAGTATCAGTATCCTGTTGGGTTGATTCTTAAAATTGCCGTTATTCAATAACATTGCTATATTAAGCAAGTTTTTATAATAAAAACATACTTTTGCCCTGTGGATTTTAATAATTACAACCGCACAAGGGCTGACCAGAGAAGATCAACACACAATATTGATACTTCACTGCAAGATTTTTAGGGTTCATCGTTGACCTATGACAAACGATTTAACACCTGCTTAAATACAGAATTTACCACCAAGACTGACCGAGTGTGATTTGCTTAATGTGTGTGCCGTGCCAACCTTGTCACCGATAAATGCCCACGATACCGACCCGCTAGCCGTATAACAAAAACAACAAGGCTAAGCAAAAAATCACGGCCCTATAAACGCATAACTTTTGTTATCGCCAGCCTGGCCTGTCAAAAAAATCAAGACCAGTCTAAAGCAGTAAAGTCTGACTATGGAGCAGAACACCAAAGGAATATTGAATGAAAAGAATGCTAATTAATGCCACTCAACCGGAAGAGCTCCGCGTTGCCTTGGTAGATGGTCAAAAATTGTACGATTTTGACATCGAAGTACCTTCCAAAGAACAAAAAAAATCCAACATCTACAAAGGTATCATCACCCATGTAGAACCCAGCCTAGAAGCCGCTTTCGTCAACTATGGCGCCGAAAAACACGGCTTTTTGCCGTTTAAAGAAATCTCCCCGTTATATCGCCAGACTCAAGAAGGCGTGGAAAACGATGGTCGTAAACCCGCTATAAAAGATTTGATTAGGGAAGGCCAGGAAATTGTCGTCCAGATCGAAAAAGAAGAGCGCGGCAACAAAGGCGCTGCATTAACTACCTATATAAGTCTTGCGGGTACGTATCTAGTATTAATGCCCAACAACCCTAAAGCGGGCGGCATCTCCAGACGTATTGAAGGCGAAACCCGCAATGACCTGCGTGAAGTCATGGCTGCACTGGAAATCCCTGAAACGATGGGGCTAATCATCAGAACTGCCGGTTGCGGCAAAAATGTTGAAGAGCTGCAATGGGATTTGAATTACTTATTGCAACTTTGGGAAGCCATTGAGCGCTCTGCCAGTGAACAAGCAGCTCCATTCCTGGTATTCCAAGAAAGTAATGTCATCATCAGAGCACTGCGCGATCACTTGCGTGGGAATATTGACGAGATTCTTATCGACAATGAAGAATCTTTCAAACTGGTACAAAACTTTTTAAAACAAGTCATGCCTCATGTTTTGCCTAAGGCAAAGCTTTATAGAGATGCCGTGCCGTTGTTTAACCGCTATCAGATTGAATCACAAATCGAAGTTGCTTATGGCAGAGAAGTTTCGTTACCTTCCGGCGGCTCAATCGTCATTGACCATACCGAAGCACTCACCTCCATCGATATAAACTCCGCTCGCGCCACTAAAGGCAGTGATATTGAAGAAACAGCGCTCAATACCAACTTAGAAGCTGCCGATGAAATTGCCCGTCAACTTAGACTACGGGACTTAGGTGGCTTATTTGTCATCGATTTTATCGACATGTTGTCCAGCAAAAATCAAAAAAATGTCGAAAACCACCTGCGCGATGCACTAAAGATTGATCGGGCACGTATCCAGACAGGTCGTATCTCACGCTTTGGTTTGCTGGAGATGTCCAGACAACGGATGCGCCCTTCCCTGGGTGACTCCACTCAAATTACTTGTCCTCGTTGTAAAGGCCAAGGCAGTATTCGCAATGTCGAATCAGTTGCGCTTTCTGTATTGCGACTGTTAGAAGAAGAAGCAATGAAACGGGGCACAGAAAAAGTTATCGCGCATTTACCTATTGAATGCGCCGCCTTCCTGTTAAATGAAAAACGTAGCGTTATCCAGCAAATTGAATCGCGCTTAAAAGTTGACATCATTGTCTTGCCTAGCAAGCATCTGGAAACACCGGCCTACGATATTGAACGCGTTAAAGAAAAAGAAACTGCTGAAGAAAAAAGATCCAGTTATTCACAAATAAAATCTGAAGAAATTAGCATTCCTGAGTTTGCTCAACAGATCAAACACAATTCAGAAAAACCGGCTATCAAAGAATTTTTGCACGACTCTCCGGTACCAGTGCAAAACAAAACCGAATCTGCCAGCCTGATTAAACGCTTCTGGCAAAAACTGATTGGCTCGACTGCCGCCATTGAAGCTACCGAACCGGTACGCGCTACTGAACCAGAAAAGCCTGCTGTCAGCAGCACTCAACAGCCGCGACATAACAAGCCCAGAAATGAGCAAAACCGTAATCGTGGAAGGGATCGGGATCGTAATAAAGACAGAGATCGCGATAATACTCAACAAGCTAAGACTAAACCTGAGCAACATCAAGAAGCGGCTCCTGTCAACCGCCCACCTCGTGGCCCCGGAAGAAACGTTAAACCCAACATTCCACCAACAGCCATTTTGCCGCTGGCTAACCCGGAACCGGTAATATCAGAGCTATTTGATGACTCCCTGCTTTTTGGAGAATTACCGGAAATTGCCACAGAAACAACTGAACAGCCACGTAAAGCCAACAGAAACAATAGACGCGGCCCAAATCGCAGAAGACCACGTAATCCGAACTATAAAAAGCCGGAAACTGAAGGCAATACCAGCGACAGCCCAGAGCATTCCGCTGATAACGCAGTAGCAGCACAGCCGTCAGCACCTGCTCAAGTCATTAGCAACAACGCCAATCAAAGTGCAGATGCGCCTGAGCCTCGTTCTGAGCGCCGCCCTGAACCCAAACAGGACACTGACAGTCATCAAGAGAGTCAGCGCGAACAGCCTGCTCCCAAGCCAGTCTCAGAACCTGCCCCGGTTGTCGTCGTCGAAGCGACAAGATCTGACTCCGTTAGCGATTCTTAAGCTTTTAAAACCAACACTAGCATCCTGCAAGCGTTGAATCCGCACCGTAGTTGAGTCATTGTTAAGAATGACTCAACTACTTTTAGCGATACCTAATCTCCATCCCATCCGCGCCCACCAAAGCCTTTAATCTGAGTAGCAACTCATCAGTCGGATTGACTCGCCATTCATCACCTAATTGCAGGTCAGCTTTAGCTTGGGTTGACGTGTACGTTAAACCTACCAAACAAGCACCGCCCTTAAAGGGCTGCAACACAGCTTTTAATTTGGCAACAAATACCCCAGCCTGTAGCTCTTGTTCTACTAAATTCCACTTCAATTGAATACCTCGAGCAAACGCCTCCCTAGCTTGTTCCATGCTGTAGAGCTTTTCTACGGTTAACCGCAACGTACCGGTGTAATCATCAATAGCCAAACCACCTTCAGCCACCAGCAGACTATCTCGCGCTAATAGTCCTCGGTATTTTTCATAGATGTCGCCAAACACCGCAAGTTCAAGCCTGCCCGTGCGATCATCCAGCATCGCAAAGCCCATGGTTTTACCCTGCTTAGTTTGGCGAGTACGCAAATCAATCACTAATCCTGCCGTCCTTGCTTCCATTTTACTGCGCCCTCTGGGCATATTGGAGCGTTCCACATCGGCTAATAAAGATGCGATAGTACCGTTGGTAAATTGCCTTAATTCCGGCTCGTATTGAGTGATCGGATGACCGGTTAAAAACAACCCTAAGGTCAGTTTCTCTGCCGCCAGCCGCTCATTTTCCGTCCAGGGCACAACGACAGAAGAGTACGCATCCGATGCTTCATCCTCAGCCTCATCTCCAGACAAACCAAATAGATCATTCTGCCCGGTTTTAGCCATCTTGCCGTGCTGTTCGGCTACTTTTAAAGCCGTAGGCAACTCAGCCAAATGGCGGGCGCGATTATCATCAAACGCATCAAAGGCTCCGGCGCGGATAAGCGCTTCCAGCACGCGACGATTGAACTTGCGTAAATCGACTCGCTTACACAAATCATAGAGCCCCAAAAACAGCCCATTGTCATTACGTTCTGCCAACATATCTTCTATCGCTGCCTGTCCGACGCCTTTGAGAGCACCTAGGCCATAAACGATATGTCCGTCATTATTAACAGTAAAACGAAAATTGGAGATGTTGATGTTGGGCGGACTAATTTCCAGCTTCATCTGCGCGCATTCGTCAATCAGCACCACCACTTTGTCGGTGTTATCCATATCGGACGACAATACCGCGGCCATAAACGCAGCCGGATAATGAGCTTTCAGCCAGGCAGTTTGGTATGCCACCAAGGCATAAGCAGCCGAATGCGATTTGTTAAAACCGTAACCGGCAAATTTCTCCATCAAGTCAAAGGTATAGGTCGCGATAGCTTCGTCCACCTGGTTTTCTATGGCGCCGCTAGTGAACTTATCGCGCTCCTTAGCCATCTCTTCCGGCTTTTTCTTACCCATCGCCCGGCGCAACATATCAGCGCCACCTAAGGTATATAGCGCCAACTCCCGGGCGATTTGCATCACTTGTTCCTGATACAAAATAACGCCGTTTGTGGGCTTTAAAATCGGCACCAGTAACGGATGGGCGTACTCGGCTTTGGCGCCGTGTTTGACGTTGATGTAATCATCAACCATGCCCGATTCGAGCGGTCCAGGCCGAAACAGCGCCACCAAGGCGATAATGTCATCAAAGCAATCCGGCTTGAGCTTTTTAATCAGCTCTTTCATACCTCGGGATTCCAACTGAAACACTGCCGTGGTCTGAGCGTTTTTCAAAAGCTCATAAGAAGCAGGATCATCTCTAGGGATAGTAGTGATGTCTACCGGCGGCAGACCCAGCAATTGCTGTTTGGTGTTGATGGTTTGCAGCGCCCAATCGATGATAGTCAGGGTGCGCAAGCCCAAAAAGTCGAATTTAACCAAACCAACCGCTTCGACGTCATCCTTATCAAACTGCGTCACCAAGTTGTTACCATCTTGATCACAATACAGCGGCGCAAAGTCAGTCAATTTGGTTGGCGAAATCACCACGCCCCCGGCATGTTTACCGGCGTTACGAGACGTACCTTCCAGCGACAGCGCCATGTCGATCAAGGCTTTGACCTCTTCCTCGGTATCATAAAGCTGCTTAAGTTCAGGACTATCCTTTAACGCTTTGGTTAAAGTCATGCCGATTTCAAACGGTATCAATTTGGCTAATCGATCAACAAAACCGTAACCGAAGCCCAATACCCGGCCAACGTCCCGAATCACGGCTTTTGCCGCCATGGAACCGTAAGTAATAATCTGCGCGACATGGTCGCGACCATAATGCCGGGCAACGTAATCGATAACCTCGTCGCGCCTATCCATACAAAAATCGACGTCAAAGTCAGGCATGGAAACCCGTTCCGGGTTCAAAAACCGCTCAAACAGCAAGTCATATTCGATAGGATCAAGGTCGGTAATTTTTAGCGCATAAGCAACTAAGGAGCCAGCGCCCGAACCCCGGCCTGGACCGACCGGAATAAGGTTATTTTTGGCCCACTGAATAAAATCGGCAACGATCATAAAATAACCGGGGAAGCCCATTTGCGTGATCATTTTCAGCTCGAAATCCAGGCGATCATAATAAACGCGCCGGTTTTCTTCATCTGTGCCTTTACCGCTGGCAGGATGATGCTGCAATCGCTCTTCCAAACCCTGCAATGCCTGTTCAGTCATAAATTCTGGCAGGGTCATACCTTCAGGCACAGGGAAATCGGGTAAAAAATTCTCGCCTAACGTCAGCTGGATATTGCAACGCTTGGCAATCTCAACCGTATTTGCTAATGCTTCAGGAATATCAGCAAACAGCGCCTGCATTTCTTCGGTACTGCGCAGATACTGCTGGTCGGTGTAATCTTTCGGACGGCGATTGTCATCCAGCACCCGGCTTTGATTAATACACACCCGTACTTCATGTGCGGCAAAATCTTTTTGCTCGATAAAGCGCACATCATTGGTGGCTACCACCGGCAAATCGACAGCAATCGCCAGCTGCACAGCCGCGGCAATATATCGTTCTTCTTCAGGTTTACCGACACGCTGAATTTCCAGATAAAAGCTTTGCGGAAACATTGCACTCCAAAACTGCGCCAGCCGTGTCGCTGCCTCAGTATTTTCGGCTAATAACGCTCGGCCAATATCGCCGCTCATTGCACCGGACAGTGCAATCAAGCCATCATGATTATCTTCAAGCCATTCCCGCCTAAGCATCGGCACACCTTGATGCTGGCCTTCTTGATAAGCTTTCGAAATTAGTTCTGTCAGTGTGGTATAGCCGAGCTTATTTTTGACTAATAGCGTTAATCGATAAGGTGTTGCAGGCTCTTCCGGGTTAAAAATCAGTACATCGGCACCGGCCACCGGCTTAATGCCTTGGCCCATCGCCGCCTTATAAAACTTAACTAACGAAAATAAATTGGCATGCTCGGTAACTGCTATCGCAGGCATGTTCAGTTCAGCCAGGCGCTTAACCAACGGCTTAATTTTTACGATGCCATCGACCAGTGAAAATTCAGTGTGCAGTCTTAAATGAACAAACGCTGGTTGCATGATTGATGATTTTTCAAGAGTAAATATAAAGCTACATTGTACCAGACCACCCTCTGCCCCCAGCTAAGCCGTTGCCAGAGAAAATTGATTTCACCCGAGAGTTAAACCGCACGACGAACAAGATCAACTCATTCAAAGCCACCTTAAGTAAAGAATCTACGCGATAAAATCGAAGACAAAAAAAGGGGAGTTGCCATGAAGACAACTCCCCTTTTTTACAGCTAGAAATCTGCAGGAATCTTTATGGATAAATAACTTTTGGCTTAAAGTGAGCCGCTGGATATTTAGGATCAAAGTCAGAGTTTTCGGCTGCGGCAGCGCTGGCTTTTTTACTTGCTTTTTTGCTTGGCGCCTTAGCTAGGTCTTTATCGATATAAACGACTTTGGGTTGGAAATTTGCAGCCGGATATTTTGCATCATCACTTTCAGCTGAAACCGACAACGCTGTCATAGAAAGTGCGGCTGTCGCCAACCCTAAAATTATAGCTTTCTTCATGTGTGTAAACCTCGTGTAGTTATTCGGCAGACCCTGTTGCCCCTTATGATGACAGCGTCTGGACGCCCAAAAGTATCAGGCATTTTTCCCGGGTCTGCAACTGTTTTTCACCCAAAACAACCACTTGGCACAAGTTATAGCAGCGTTTTTATCGCAGGATAATCATTTAGCAAGCGTTGTCTGAAGGCTTCTACTTGAGATTCATCTTCCCGTTCATTTCTGGCAATAGTCACAGCAATGTCACTAACAACCTGCATCGGTGCCGACGACAAAAAAACCAACCGGTCAGCCAGCGCAATAGCCTCACGTAAATCATGGGTAACAAACAACACGGTATGCGGGCGCTGTCGCCAAAGCGTCATTAACAGCTCTCTAACTTGTCTTGCGGTGGGGGCATCCAACGACACAAACGGCTCATCCATTAACAACACGTCTGGATTGATGGCAAAGGCCCTGATGATTGCCACCCGGCGACTCATACCCAAGGACAAGCGTTCAGGATAGGCATGTTGCGCGTGAGTTAACTGCATAACATCAAATAACGTATCCAAATATGCGGGATCTGTCCCTTCGGGAAGTACCAGCTCGATATTTTCCCGCACCGTGCGCCATGGCAACAGCCGTGGATTTTGAAATACATAACCGATTTTCGGTGACGCATGTTGTTGTCCAACGCTGATACTGCCTTGGTAATCGTTATCCAATCCAGCAATGATGTTTAACAGAGTGGTTTTACCGCATCCTGACGGGCCGACCAAACAGACAAATTCACCTGGATTTAATGACAGCTTAAATTCAGCAATCGCTTGATGCTCGCTGGCGCGCGATTTCGCTGGATAGGTTTTACTGTCGATATTTATCTCAACTGTGGTCATCTTAGCGGCGCCAGCGTTGCGACTTTTTATCCAATGGTTTTAACACCAGCACTTCAAACAGCTGAATAACGCTGACGAAGGCAATCGTGTACGCCAAAATGCTGGCGACATCAAACATCTGAAAAAATAAATGCAGCTGATAGCCCATGCCGTTACTGCGACCCAATAATTCAACCACCAAAATAATCTTCCAAATTAACGCCAGCCCGGAGCGCGTCGCCGCCATTACAAACGGGTGTAACTGCGGCCAAATAACATGTACAAAGGTTTTGCGCTTGCCGAAACGATAACAACGCGCCATCTCCAATAAATCCTGGTCCAACGTACGCGTACCTTCACGCACAGTGACAACGACATTGGGCAATTTATTAATCACCACCGCCAAAATAGCCGCTGATTCCACCAAGCCAAACCAGACGTAACACAAAATAATCGTCACCAACGCCGGTACATTCAGAAAAATCACCAACCAGTTATCAAAAAAAGCATCCAGCTTTTTATGCCGTCCCAACAAGATACCGATAGCGCAGCCCAAACTCATCGCAATACCAAAACTCACCACCAATCGGAGTAAGGTCACGCCTAGATGATAAGGCAACTCGCCTGTTAAACAGGCTTGCCAGAAGACAACAGCAACACTTTCCGGCAACGGTAAGTTGCTGCTGTGTAGCACCATCGCCAAAATTTGCCACAGCCCCAGAAATGCCAACACCGACAAGCTGGCCGCACCGGGAATTAACTTTCTCGTCAGCGTTTTTTGCATGCTTTTAATTAATTCTCTGTCCAAAAAGTGCCGGGCTGTAATTGCTCAGAATTACCGGTTAGAACATGTTTGCTTTGCTTATGTAAAAGTTGATATACGCGTCCGGCTGCTTGCTGTTCTGCCTCACCCCAATGCTCAATGTTACCGGCACAATAGCTTTGGCGCAGCTGCTTCTGGGTGGCTTGATCATCTACTTTGGTCAAAGGAATGATTTTTTGCCATTCGACATCAGAACTGCACAGTGTTTGCTTGGCTTGTTTGCTGGCGGCAAAAAAATGTTTAAGCGCGTCTTTGTGTTGTTCCGCCCAGCTTTGCTTAAAGACATAACCAAGATTCGCGACCCGCTCCTGAATGCCCAAGCCTTGTAAAATGCCGCGTCCATCAATAATAGTTCGATAGTCTTTGCCAAGTCTGGCGGCAAAATGCCAGTAATTAAGCGCCGCGTCGATACGGCCTTGTTTGATCTGTTCATTAATCAGCGGTGGCGCACCAAATACCTTTTCCACCGATGCATCCAGATCAATATCGTGCTGTTGTTTAGCCAAGGTTTGCAGCAATAACCAGTTTTTATCCAATTCACCACCGGCAATGCCTAAGCGCTTACCCTTAAGATCTTGCAATGATTTAATAGCACTGTCCTTGGGTACCACTAACGCGCCGGAAGTCTCCGAATACGGGTAAAAGGTAAAGTCAGCGCCTTTTTCACGCATGCTGGATACCCAAATCCAGTCCGAGACAATCACATCGACCGCCCCCGACTGCAAGGCAATTTTTCCGGCCTCAGCATTGGCAAGATGTTGAATATCCAATTGAAAATCACTCGGCTTAGCTTTTAATCCATCTTGCAACACCGGAAATTCCCACTCCACCGTACCGGCCGCTTGCACGCCAATCCGGATAGTGGTTTTTTCTGCGGCCAAGCAGTTAACTGACAGCAACAGACCCAGCACTAACAACTTCGTATTCATCACATCTATCCTGCTAAAAATAAATAAAGAAGCGTTATTCTATCTCATTAAAACATATAGACTACAAAACCTGTCCTCTCGACTTATTGCTTAAAGTAGGATTAGACATGACTTTGTATTAGGCAGGTGATTTTTGCCGTTCGAAGTAATTCATTCGAAGAAGGGATGAAAACGATCTAGCCCCTTAGATCAGCGCCCACCCACGTCATTCTAATTAAACTGTGTTATTTAACACACTTTTGCTGTGTCATATCCCATAGTAATCTCTATCAAAAAATATCGTTTTGAGTAAAAACCAAGTGGCTTAGTATGAAAAAAATCTTATTTTTCAATGGTTTTTGTAAGCAAATGACTACTGCCGACAGAATTTTAAAGCTATAGAATTATTAAACTCTAATATACGATCAAGACAAAGAATGCAATAAAATTAATATGTTTATTTTCAAATACTTAAATATACATACATATTAATATCGCAACATATTTTTAAAATGGCACAGACCCTGCATTATATTTATTGTCAGTTTTAATATCTTCGTCACATGGGTAACTAAACTGACCCATTGCCACACCCGATGCGAGTCGGGGCCGGAAAGCCACGAATCTTGATTACCCAAGATAGTCGGGTCGCCTCTTATCTTATGGTACGAGTGAAACATGCGCGCTATCCATGGCTTGCAGTTATCAACTTTAATTTGGATGAAGGTATCACATGAAATTTCGTAAAAATTTAGTATCAGCGTTGTTAATCGGCGGCGCAATGGCCGTTTCTGGTCAAGCTTCTGCACATTGGAGCTCAGGTCCGTTCTTATATAACGATGCGGGTTCTAACCCACTGAATTTGGCTAACGGCAACTTGGCAGCTGGCGTGACAAATAACGGTACAGGCGCTAATGCTTCCCCTGCAACTGGAACCAACGTTGCAACTGGCACAAGCTACGGCACTTACACACAAACTCGCGCAACATCTTCTGACTATGGCTGGATTCAAGGTCAAGACAACACTTTGTGGGCTAACAGCCACGACAATAAAGGCTTGGCGTTCTCTTTAACAGGCACTTCACTAGTTAGCTTTACTGTTACTACTTTAGGTACGGCTGCCTCTGTCTTGCAAACTCAAGCAACTGGTGGCACTACTTCAACCCCATTGACTGGTCTGGATTGGAACCCTGCTTTCTCTATTTTCAAAGGCTTGGCTCCACAATCTTCACATGAAGGCGGCGCTGGCAACACTACCCTGGCCAACAATCTTCCTGGTTATGTTTCTTGGGGTCCTTATGCCTCAGCTCAGCCTTACACAGCTGGTACTGACGCCACTTATGAAGCCACTACCGGCAACACTTACACTGGCAACGGCACTTGGGGCGCATACCGCTCAAATGCTGATTGGACTGGCGGACGTGATGTTAGCACGACTGCAACCTACGGCAACGGCAACCTGATCGGAACTTCCTTAGCTTTAGGCGGTGGTAACGTTTCTACTCTGGATTACATTGATGCCGCCTCTTCTGCTCCAGGCGGTCACACAGTGACTTGGACTGGCACTTTAGGACCTGGCGACTACAGCATTTGGGTGGGTGGTACAAACGCTGCTAATGCTGCAACACAACAAAACAACTATATAGCTCTTGCCAACCACCTTGCTAATGGCGGCACCGCAGCTGATGCTACTGGTGTTCTGTTATCAACCGCTATTGCAGATCTACGCAAAAGCTATGGCTTCACCATTCAAACAACTGTTGCTGCTGTGCCAGTACCAGCTACTGTTTGGTTGATGATCACAGGTTTGATGGGTTTATTAGGCCTGCAAAAACGTAATAAAATGGTTGCTTAAACCTTATTAAAGATTTAATACGCTGTTGATATGGCTGGGCACTTTAAAAAGTGCCCAGCCTTTTACGGTTTTAGCCCTTTGGAGTCAACATGAAAAAACTATTATTAACAGTCGCCACCATCGGCTTAACTGCCTTGGCACCGATTCAACAAGCTGCTGCACATGTCGGCTATCTGGATTTAATCAACAATCCTGCTGCCGTTATAACCTCCACAGCCGCTTCAACGACCTACTATTATGGCCAAGCCGGTCTGATAAATGGCAATTTCGGCTTTGCTGACGCTGCCGATGGTAATTGGGGCGATAGTCACCATGGTGGCTGGGCTAAATTCGATATTACTGACGCGAATGGGGCATATATCGATCTAAGCGTTTTCAGCGATGGCAGAAACGAGCTTTTTGAAGGCGTGCCGTTTATAGTCAGCGATTTTAATCCTGGTTTGAGCATTTATAGTGGCGTGGTGCCTGACGAATCACATGAAGATTACAGCGGGGTACCTTCCGGTATGGGTGGGGCATGGAATGCATTAGGCGACACCACCATGGGCAACGACCTTGGCGAAATACATACAATTGACTACATCACACACGTTGCGCAAAATCAGGCCAATCTTCAGTCGAGCATTTCCTTAAGTAATTACTGGCTGGCACAAGGCACGTATTCCGTCGTTTTCGGTGGTGATTCTTTAGCTGCACTTGCTACATCCACTACCGCCAATGATGACATTACCGCCAGGGGTTACGGCATCAGTTTAAAACTAACTGATGTAGCTGCTGTTCCGGTTCCTGCTGCAATATGGATGATGATGGGCGGTTTGATGGGGTTATTAGGTTTACAAAAACGCAAAATAGTTGCTTAAAACTTGCTGTTTCCCCTAGCTTATTTATTAAGGTAAAGAAATCATGAAATTTCAAAAAGCAATTATCTCAGTATTAATAGCTAGTGGTAGCTTGATATTGATGGCACCGGCCCAAGCTGCGACCACTTATTTCTCTGCAGATTTTAATTCGACCGATGGCGGTTTTACCACTAGTACTGTCAACCCGTTTAACGGCATCCCTAAGGCAGGTTGGATCTACGGCGCGGCGGCTGGCGCATCAGGCAGCGGCGGCTGGAGCACGCTTGGCGAACAGGAAGACGGTGGCAGCCCATACGAACATCTACTAACTTCTCAAATCGTTACTCTATCGGCCTCGGGTGCAGTAAACCTCAGCTTCGACCATTTCTATGATTTTGAACAAAATTGGGATGGAGGCGTGGTGAATATCAGCGTCAACGGCGGCGCCTTTACGCAAGTGTCAGCCGCAAGCTTTACGCAAAACGGTTATTCAGGAATCATTCAATCTATAGATGATTGGGGATACGCCGGGGACTTTAACAACCTTAACGTTTTTACTGGAACCACTACAGGCTTTATCACCAGTCAAGCTAATCTGGGTAACTTCAACGCTGGCGATACGTTGCGAATTCAATTCCGGGGCGGCTGGGACTGGAATGGGCTCGGGCAAAATGAGTTGGGGCCGAACTGGGCTATCGACAATGTAACCCTCACCGCACCAGTGCCGCTACCGTCCGCAGCTTGGCTATTCGGAAGCGTTTTAACCGGTTTTATTGGCTATCGTCGTCGCAAAACAGCAATTTAATACCTTACTAAAAATCTAAAATGGTCGCTTAAATCCGTTCTGGATTTGACCCATTGCTCTACAAATAGCCGGGCTTGCCCGGCTTTTCTTTGGACTCTGTTTATCGACGAGCTTCTAAAATAATTATCCCACTTGATGTCTACGGAAAATTACATTTTCGCCAGTCCGCTGGGTTTGTTAGAATGTGATGCAGTTAACAACAAGCCGAAGTGCTTAAATGTCGCTTTGTATGCTGGTAAAAAGCAATATTTTGAAGGTAACTGAATAGTTATTGCAAAAATTCTGAATTTTGCCCTACATTATCTTTGTCGTTTTCACTCCCCGCCTTTTAGCATCGGGTTTTACTTTCACACTCTACCTCTAAATTCTGTTACATGGCTCACCTGAAATTTTTGCTGTTACTTTTAAATGCTATTTGCTTGCTGACTATGCCGGGTGTCAGCTCCGCGAGCCATGCTGCCATTGTGATTGATGCCGAAAGCGGCGCTGTGCTTCATGAATTAAATGCAACGCATGCTTGGTATCCCGCATCTCTTACCAAATTGATGACCGTGTATATGACTTTTGATGCCGTAAAATCCGGCCGACTGCAGTTATCAGAAACCATGACCGCGTCCAGCCATGCGGCTCGGCAACCCAATAGCAAATTGGGCTTAAGAACCGGCGAGCACATAACCGTAAAAGATGCCGTACTCGCAATTATTACCCGCTCTGCCAATGATGCCTCTGTGGTATTGGCAGAACATATCGGCGGTTCTGAAGAAAATTTCGCCGCTTTAATGACTGAGAAAGCCCATGCTTTAGGTATGTACAACAGTCAATTCATGAATGCCACCGGTTTACCGCATGACTTGCAGGTTTCCACACCTCGGGATATGGCCTTGCTGGCATTGAAAACATTGCGCAACTTCCCTGAACATTATCATTATTTTTCTGCCCATAGCCTTAACTTCAGGGGCTCCGACCTACACGCCATCAATAAATTTACTGCCAACTATCCAGGTGCGGAAGGTATGAAAACCGGCTTCACTTGCGGCTCAGGTTTTAATTTGATCGGTTCAGCGCAGCAAAACGGCAAACGCCTGATTGGTGTGGTCATGGGCGGCATGACCAGCCAGGAGCGTTACAAATTAATGATGCAAAAAATGGATGCCGGTTTTGCCAGCAACTATAGCGACCCCAGCAGAACAGTCGAAAACATGCCCACTGGCTCTGCAGGCACGCCTCCGTATCAATTGGATTGCGGCAACGGTGCCAGTAATAGTTACGCAGCTGCCAATCGGGCTCCCGTGATAGCTTCGACGCGTCACAGACATGTTGCAGCTGCACCATCACGCGTCAAACATGCGCGTTCAGCAACAAGCCGTGTTGGTCAACACAAAGTTGCGGTAATTAAAGTGCCCACCAAGAAAACTAATAACAAATTGTCATATAAATCAGCAAGCTCCATTAAACCTCGGCAAGCGGCATCGCTACCCAAACACACTGTAATTGCCAGTAAAAATAGCCGAACAATTGCAAAACCCAGCGTTAAGCTGACGACAAAACCCGTAGTAACCAAGTCTAAGCCGGTACTTAGAACTGCCAAAAATAATTAACACATCCCAACCAATTCACCAAGCAACGCCAAAGTGAATTGCCATTAACAGTCCGCATCAAAAGCAGTCGGCAGTTTTTTTAAAGCACCGACTGCTATCCTGTTTTTAAACGGCTATCTTCGCCGTTGCTTCTGCAAGCAAAATAAAATATCACCATAGCGTTTTTTATTGCTTAACAGCGCTCAATCTCCTATCCTCACTCAGCTCAGGGTTTTGCCCTGAACATTTAAAGCTTCGCTAGTCATGCTCTAAACACTGTGTAGGAGATGTTATGAAGATTGGTATACCGAAAGAAATCCACCCCGGCGAAAAACGTGTCGCCACCACCCCCGAAGCCGCTGAACAAATTATCAAACTCGGCTTTTCTGTATTGGTTGAAACAGGCGCAGGCCTTGGCGCAAATATTTCCGATGAGGCTTACAAAGAAGCCGGTGCCGACATTGTCGACAATGCTAAAACGCTTTGGGAGCAGTCGGACATTGTTATTAAGGTACGAGCCCCTGAAAGACATCCGGAATTAACTACTGATGAATCCGATTTGTTGCGCGAAGGCGGCAAGCTAATCAGCTTTATCTGGCCCGCACAAAACCCGGAATTAATGGAAAAATTGGCTTCTAAACAAGCCACTGTATTGGCGATGGATAGCGTGCCGCGCATGTCCAGAGCACAAAAACTGGATGCGTTAAGCTCCATGGCCAATATTGCAGGCTACCGGGCCATTGTTGAGGCCGCTCAGCATTTTGGTCGTTTTTTTACCGGACAAATCACCGCTGCGGGTAAAATCCCACCGGCCAAAGTGTTAGTCATCGGTGCCGGTGTCGCCGGGCTTGCTGCCATTGGTGCTGCTAAAGGCATGGGGGCGATCGTCAGAGCGTTTGATACCCGCCCGGAAGTAAAAGAACAAATTGAAAGTATGGATGCCGAATTTTTGATGCTGGACTTCAAAGAAGAAGGCAGCGGTACCGGCGGTTATGCTAAAACCATGTCCAAAGAATTTATTGAAGCAGAAATGGCGCTATTCGCACGGCAAGCCATGGAAGTGGATATTATCGTTACCACCGCACTGATCCCCGGCAAACCTGCGCCCAAGCTGATCACTCAAGGCATGGTTAAATCGATGAAGCCCGGTAGTGTTATTGTGGATTTGGCGGCTGAACAAGGCGGTAACTGTGAGCTGACTGAAAAAGATCAAGTCGTAGTCCGGCATGATGTCACCATCATTGGCTACACCAATCTGCCTAGCCGCTTGGCTAATCAATCCAGCCAGCTTTACTCGACCAATATCCGGCATTTATTAACAGAGCTAAGCCCGGAAAAAAATGGCGAAATCAACGTCAATATGGACGATGAAGTCATTCGCGGCGCGACTGTCATCAAAGAAGGCAAAATCACCTGGCCACCACCGCCGCCGAAATTGTCTGCCGCCCCGACCCCACAAACAGAAGCTCCGGCTTATGCGCTGCAAGAGCCGCCTAAAGCGCAGCCACTCAAACATTTGTTGCCGCTGATTGTTGGCGGATTACTGTTGTTTGCTACAGGCGCAGTAGCACCAGAAACTTTCATGACGCACTTTACCGTGTTTGTTTTGGCCTGCTTTATTGGTTATCAGGTGATATGGAATGTATCGCCCTCGTTGCATACCCCGCTGATGAGCGTAACTAACGCCATCAGCGGCATTATTGTGATTGGCGCATTGGTACAAGTATCCTCGCCTGACAGCATCATCAGTATCCTGGCTGGACTGGCCATACTTATCGCATCCATCAACATCGCCGGGGGCTTTTTGGTCACCCGCCGCATGTTGGAAATGTTCAGAAAATAACGGGAGCACATCATGTCTCATAGTTTAGTCACGATGTCTTACATCATCGCCAGCATTTTATTTATTCTCAGCCTTAGCGGCTTGAGCAAGCAGGAAACCGCCCGCCGGGGCAATTATTACGGCATGTTGGGTATGGCGATTGCCATTGCAGCCACTGCATTCAGCGCGTCGGTTACCTCATACACAACATTGATTGTCGCCTTGGCAATTGGCGGGGCCATCGGCGCAAGAGCGGCATTAAAAGTTGAAATGACGCAAATGCCGGAGCTGGTTGCCATCATGCACTCTCTGGTGGGTATGGCCGCTGTGTTAGTGGGTTATGCCAACTTTATGGACAGCACTATCGTCCTCCACGGCGTGGAAAGAACCATCCATGAAATTGAAATTTATATCGGCATACTAATCGGCGCGGTGACATTTTCCGGCTCGGTCATTGCTTTTTGTAAACTCAGCGAAAAAATCAGCGGCAAGCCTTTGTTATTGCCCGGCCGTCACTGGTTCAATTTATTGTTGTTGATTGCCGCCGTCGTGTTAGGCGGCGTGTTTTTACAACAAACCGAAAATGGCCTTGGTATCGTGCCATTAGCCATCATGACCGGCATAGCGTTGGTGTTCGGCGTACACATGGTCATGGCAATTGGCGGCGCTGACATGCCGGTGGTAGTGTCCATGCTCAACAGCTATTCTGGTTGGGCGGCGGCCGCGACCGGCTTCATGTTAAGCAACGATTTGTTGATTGTAACCGGCGCGTTAGTCGGCAGTAGCGGCGCGATTTTGAGTTACATCATGTGCCGTGCGATGAATCGTAATTTTATCAGTGTGATTGCCGGTGGTTTTGGCACCGCGGCAGGCGGTGAAGCAGCGGTTATTGAAGGTGAAGTACAACCGATTGATGCAGATGAAACAGCTTCTTTATTACTGGAAGCGAAAAACATCATGATCATTCCCGGTTACGGCATGGCTGTGGCTCAGGCCCAGCATACCGTTAACGAAATTACCAAACTGCTGAAAGAAAAAGGCAAAAAAGTAGGTTTTGGTATTCATCCGGTGGCTGGTCGTATGCCCGGACACATGAACGTATTATTGGCAGAAGCCAAAGTGCCTTACGACATCGTTTATGAAATGGATGAAATCAACGAAGACTGGGCGCATGTCGATGTCTCCATCGTAATCGGCGCCAACGACATCGTCAATCCATCCGCTCTGGACGACCCCAACAGCCCGATTGCCGGCATGCCGGTTCTGGAATGCTGGAAAGGCGGCACCACAATCGTGCTTAAACGCAGTATGGCGTCCGGCTATGCTGGCGTCGGTAACCCGTTATTCGTGCTGGAAAACACCCGCATGTTATTCGGCGACGCTAATGCCACTATGCAAGCGGTCTTGAAGGCATTGAAGGGGTAAGGCATTAGTTTTAGTTGATTCCGTTCGTGGTGAGCCTGTCGAACCATGATCGGAATCAACTTTCATAAATTCCTGATACTCTGCCAACTTTGCAACTTCTGTTGATAAGACATTCCCGCATGGGCTGGACTGGTCGATGGTAAACGCTGCAACACCAAATCCTTTGCATCAATAGCTGACAGCACATACCTACGAAATGCCTGCTCAGCGGTTGCTCCGTTAAAAAACACCTGCCTGATATGCGGATGTCCCGCAAAAAACGCTGCGAAATCATTAACAATAATCGAAGATTTATCGATGTCAGCATCGAGACTACTCGATCGATAGCAGGATTTCAGCACATCCCACAGTGCAATCCCGGCGGATGTCAAAACACGCGTGCGCTCAACATAATCCAACGCAGTCTCCGCTCCCACCAGTTCGCCCAGTATCGGCCAAAATTGATTCCGCGGATGCGCATAATATTGCCCCGCTTGCAGCGATGCCTTACCGGGCATACTGCCCAAAATCAGGATGCGAGCATTCTCGTCGGCAATCGCAGGAAAACTATAAACGGTTGTCATAACAAATAACTTACTGCCTCTCTTTCAAGTTCCGCATAGACACATCATTAATTTATGGGAATCTCTAAAATTTGCACTTCGACTTCTCGCCCTTCACGTTTATCTAATCAACAGCAAAGGCTCTCGACTCGCTGATCCTTGAGTAACAATCTCACCCTTGATCGATTTACCATCGTCCGAAATATCGGCTTCGCCACTGTAATGAGGACCATGCTGATCAAACACCAAATCCAAATTGAAGCTCAAATGTTTGCGCTCGATGCGTCCTTTACCCCGCTTCCAGACCTGTTTTGACTGGTAATGTACTTCGTCGATAGAAATATCCGTGCCCTGCTGAGTCACCAACCAGGTACTGCCGCTAGGCAAGGTCCAGTGCCCGGATACATCCGCCGGGCGTTCCAGGGTAAACCATATCCCGCCAGCTAACCCACTCAATAACAGCACAACAGTCAAGACGCCCAGCCAATGTTTGATTAGAAACGGCTTTCGGATAAGAGCTTCAACAGCCTTTACCAGGCGGTTGCAATCATAATCCCAACGGGAATCGGACAGCTCCAGCGCCTGCCGCCTGGCTAGAGCCTTGATATCGGCTGGCAACTCCTCTTCGGATGGCATCCGCGCGCCCTCCACTAACACCGGCAACACCTTTAAACCTCGCCTCAATGCAATAGCAATTTCCAGGCGGACAAAATCCGCCGGATCGGACAGCCGCCGCTGACCCTGCTTATCACACTCGGTTAGCCAAGTATTGCCGATCAACACTAGCAGCACCTGACTCTTGCCGATAGCAGTCTCGATGGTCGCACGAAAATCACTACCCGGCGCGATGGTCTCTATGTCCTGAAACACCTGATCCTCACCGAATTGCTTGCGCATTACAGTAGCGAGTCGCCCGGCATAACCGGCGGTATCGGCACGGCGGTAACTGAGAAATAGCTCGGGCATAAATTACTCCATCAACTGGCCGGTAGCAGGGCGTTCAGCTATGGGTGAACGCCGTTCAAAAGTAGCATCGAAGTATATCAGCGCAGGTTAGTAGCCTCTATCGCTTTAACTATTTGCCAATCAGTTGCTCATGACCGAACCAAATTGCTTGAATGGTAATCTTGTTCGTGACCGGCTATGCTTTTCCTAACATAATCAACCTTATGATTAACCCAGCCCAGGAGTTTTATAGTGGACGATTTTTTCGGCTTTATTGCCTTCATCGTAATAGTTGTCCCCATCGTATTAATCGTAATGTTGGCAATGCTGATGGCACGGCAAAACCGCTACCGGGACGAAATCAGCCAATCGCTAAGCCAGATAGAAAAAGCCCTGCGCGAAGATCGCAAACTGCTAAAGGAATTGTCAAAACGACTTATCGAACCGGTGGCAGAAACGCCGCAGCCAGCGGTATTCGAGTCTCAAGCTCCCGCAACAGAACAGATACTGTTCGAGATCCCGGCAACCGAAGCGTTCATAGAGCCCAGCCCACGACAAGCAGAAATCAAAGAAAAAATTACTGAACCGCCGGTAACTATCACACTAAAAGACGACTGGAATCAAAGCACCTGGCAAGTCGCCGAACCCAGTCGTTTTGAGCTGGCCGCCAAGCAAATCCTGCAAGAAATCTGGAACTGGATCATTGTCGGTGAAGGCCATCGCCCGGAAGGTATGGCGATGGAATATGCGGTCGCCAGCAACTGGCTGTTGCGTGTCGGCGTATTGATTTTGGTCACCGGCATCGGCTTTTTCCTAAAATACTCGATCGACAACGGCCTGCTTGGCGAACAAGCTCGGGTAGCACTGTCGGTATTGGCCGGGGTCGGCATGATTATCGGCGGCGTGCGCTTAGTAGGCGGCAAGTATCATCTGTTTAGCCAAGGCTTGCTGGGTGGCGGCATCGCCGTGCTGTATTTCAGCGTGTTCGCCGCGCACAGTTTTTATCATCTGCTCGAGGCATATCCGACCTTTGCTTTGATGATATTGGTCACCGCTTGCGCAGCCATTTTGGCGATAAGGCTGGATTCAATGCTGGTGGCGATTTTCGCGATCATCGGCGGTTATTGCACGCCGATTCTGCTGTCCACGGGGCAAGTTAATTTCCCCGGCTTGTTCAGCTACATGTTGCTGCTTGGTGTCGGCATACTGGCTATCAACTGGTATAAACAGTGGCACTTGCTGAATTTCTTGAGCTTTTTCTTCAATTACCTGCTGTTTTTTGGCGCGATGCAAAACTACGAAGTCGGCTATTTCTGGCAGGTGTTGCCGTATTTAACCGGCTTTTTTGTGTTGTATTCGACCACGGTATTTCTGTTTTGCCTGGTCAATCAAACTAAATCAACGCTGTTAGATTTACTGGCATTAATTATCAACGCCGCGATATTCTTCGGCACTGCCTACCATCTGATAGAAACCGCTTACGGGCAAATTTGGGTGGCAATATTGACCGTCGCGCTGGCAGCCTTTTATGTTGGCCATATTTATTACTGTCTGGCCCGGCGCGTGGCGGATCGAGAATTACTGATCAGTTTTATAGGCCTAGCCTCATTTTTCGTCACCATTACCTTACCGCTGCTGTTATCGGATCAATGGATTACCGTCAGTTGGTCGTTACAGGCCTTGGTGATGCTGTGGATGGCCGGTAAATTGCGCAGCGCATTTTTACAGCAGGTCGCTTATCTACTGTACCTGATCGTATTGGTGCGCTTTTGTTTTATCGATTTGCCCGGCCAATACGGCATGGCGATGGATAGTGAGCAGCCATTTGGCGACTTCCTGTTCGGCCTTTTGGAACGTGTAATCAGCTTCGGCATCCCGATAGCCTCGTTGGCTCTGGCCTTTAAATTGATCGAAAAACCGGCACCAGCCTCGCCGCTGGCCTGCGATGCCGGTAACGACGTACCGTTATGGCTAAAAGATAACTGGCTGCTGCAAGCAACACTGATTATTGCCGCCGGTATGCTGTTTATCGTGCTGCAATTGGAGCTATATCGCAGCTTCGGTTATTTGTATCCGCCGCTGCAACTGCCGGTGCTGACCTTGGTCTGGCTGGCGATCAGCCTGCTGTTGCTGCTGCGTTATCTGGCCACGCCGGGCACATGGCTGTTGCAAGCAATGCGCTTATTTGTGATAGGCGTAGTGCTGAAACTGCTATTTTTTGATCTGCCATCCTGGGATTTAAATCTGGGGCAAATTGCCTCAAACGACAGCGTATTGACCTTACGTTACGGCGGCGCATACTCCTTCCAACTGGCGTTAATGCGACTGTTGGATTTTGCCGCTATCATCGGTTTTTTACTGTTCGCATACCGTCGCCTGTCCACCAACAATGAAGATACCGGCAACATCCGACAATGGCTGGGCGGCGCGGCGTTGGTGCTGCTGTTTACCTTCCTCAGTTTAGAAATCAATTCCTTGCTGTCTCAATACGTGCCCGGCCTGCGCTCGGGCGGTGTATCAATCTTGTGGTCGATATTCGGGTTGTCGCTGGTGTTTGCAGGTATCAAACGGCAAATCTCTGCATTGCGACTGGTCGGGTTGGCGTTGTTTGCACTGGTGGCCTGGAAAGTATTCTTTATCGATCTGGCCCGGCTGGACCAGATTTACCGGATTATCGCCTTCATCGTGCTGGGTATGCTGGCACTGGGCGGGGCGTTTTTCTATATGCGCTATCAACAAACTTTTATCGGCAAACCTGCCGACGGGAAATCGTCATGATCGCTAAAATCGCCCTGCTTTCCGGCTTGTTGTTAACGCAAGCTTTCGCTGCCGACTCTTCGCATTACCAATTTACCCGGGATATTGTCCGCCAGGATAGCCGTGAACAAACACTGCTGGCCGTCACCTTGGACAACCCGGTCTACGCTGCCAGCGCCGCCGGTTTTCGCGATCTGCGAATCACCGATCAGGACGGTGTCGAAACGCCTTATCTGTTGCAAAAAATCACCAGCCACAAAACCGTGATTAAGCGCTTGCCTAGCAATAGCAAAACTCAAACGCTGCAAAAATCCGGCGACGACGGCATTGTCGTGATGGTCGATCTGGACAAAGACGCGGCTAACGCTGACGGACTGGCCGTGATTACCGCACAGCACGATTTCGAATACGTCTTACAAATCTACGGATCTAGTGACGATAACGACAGCAAGAATTGGCAGCTATTGACCGACAATGCCACCATTTACGACTACTCGCGTTACATGGCCGTCAGCAACCACGAAATAGACTTGCCGAACAATAACTACCGGCATTTTAAGATCGTCATTGCTCAAGCCACCCAGGCAAAAATCGGCAAACTGCTGGAGCTGACCCGGACAATTCGCGGCGATGAAAAACCCCAACTCAGCGAAAAACTCGATCTGCTGAACGAACCGCTGCATATCGACCGTATCGAGTTCTGGCACAATCAAACCGAAACCCTGCCGGAAACCGAGCAACCATTCGATTACCCGGTCGCCGCATTTAAAATCAGCCAAGATACCGAACATAAAACCAGCCTGATCGACATCGATACCCAAAATCAACCGCTCACCGGCTTTACCCTAAAAACCGCCACAGCCAGTTTTAGCCGCAATGCCGACGTGCAAATCCCGGTAAAACATCGTGGCGAAACCCGCATGCAAACTATCGGCACTGCCACGTTGGAAGCGCTGCATTTTCACGACATCAACCGCGAACAATCCAATATTAATTTCCAGGAACAACGCCAGCCACATTACCGCATCGTTATTCATAATCAGGACAACCCGCCGCTGGAAATAAGCAGCGTGATCGGCACAGGCCACGGCTATCAACTACTGTTTCTGCCGCAACCCGGTAAAAACTACCAGCTGCAATACGGCTCAGACAAAGCTGAACCGCCCCATTACGACACTGCGCCAATCCAGGAATTGCTGCGTCGCGGCTATCAAAGCATGGCGGCCAACCTGAGTCCGGAATCCGCTACTACGCCGATTGAGGATAAATTTGATTTCGTCAGACTATTGAACAGTAAATTGTTTCTGGGTCTGGCGATTGGTTTGATGGTGGTGGTGCTCGGCTGGAGTTTATACCGTGCCGGCAAGCGGGTTGGGGATTTGCCTAAGTAGGCTGGAATAAGCCCTTTTAAGCTTAGCGCGGGAGGGCGTTTCCGGCCTACTGCGTATTCCGATCAAAACCACCACTGATTCCGATACAAACCCAGCCAGATTTTGGACGCCTTTGATCGGCCATTATGTGAAGTTTCCTTTTATGTATAGTGCTGTTGTCGCGAGCGAGACAGCATCAGGTTTGGAAGCCTATATTCCGCTCACGAGCTTTACATAATTACAGCGATTTCAAGAACTGAAGCAAAGAGTCCGGAGCAG
>JAUYBL010000026.1 GCA_030693065.1 Methylococcaceae bacterium
GGTGCGGTAAGAGCGCACCGCGCAGCTGGTAACAGGTGTGGCATGGTAAACCCCGCCCGGAGCAAGATCAAATAGAGGAACAGACGCGTGGCCCGCGCGGTTCCTGGGTAGATTGCTTGAGCTGCAAGGTGACTTGCAGCCTAGATGAATGACTGTTCTCGACAAAACCCGGCTTATAGGCCGACTCTTTCTTTCCTCAAAAAACATCGTTTTGTATTTAATCATCCTAAATAATCAGTTTACTTGGTGTATCCCAAGGCTGACCGATTTCTATATACATATCTATAAAATTGTTCTGTGTGTCGCCAAATTCAAGGCAGACAATTTCTTGATTTGATGGCATGAGCCTGATTCTACGCAAAATATAAGCATATTTGCCCCAATGTTATTTGTTTGAAGGCTTCTGTTTACACTGGTATTTTCGTTATCATGGCTTTTTGATCATAGCCGGAATACCCATGCTTGTAACCTCTATGCCTGAGATTGATTGCTCCAGCGTGCCAGAAGCACTGCAGTTGTCAGTTAAAACGTCATTAATCAGTTTCTATCAGCAGTTGTCCGAACACAATTTGATGCTTGTGCAAACGCCGAAATTAATGGCGTCTATGTCCAAGGTTTGGGCAAGCAGTGAATTTGTAACAGACAGTTGCTTGGCTAAGCCGGAGTTATTAGTTGATTTAGTCGCAGCCGGGGATTTATTGGCGAAATATAGCGATGACGCTTATCTCGATCGGTTAGCCACAAAATTGCCTGCTGATGAACTTGAGTTGATGTCCGTGCTACGCACATTCAGGCGTCGAGAAATGATAAGAATCGCTTGGCGGGATTTGGCTGGCTGGTCTGAGCTAACGGAAACCTTACTGGATTTATCGCATCTTGCCGATACCTGCATTCAATATGCGTTAGATTTTCTTTACCGTGAGGCCTGCGCTAAACGCGGAACGCCAGTGCTATCGGATGGCACGCCGCAACAGCTAGTGGTGTTGGGCATGGGCAAATTGGGGGCTTATGAGCTGAATTATTCTTCCGACATCGATTTGATTTTTGCCTACGCCGAAAATGGTGTCTTGCCGGATAAAAAACAGACCAGTTATGCCGAGTTTTTTACCAAGATTTGCCAGAGTCTGGTGAAGGTGCTGGATGCCATTACCGTCGAAGGTTTTGTATTCAGAACCGATATTCGCTTAAGGCCATTTGGGGATAGTGGGCCGATACTAATGACTTTCGACGGCATGGAAAATTATTACCAGACGCAGGCTCGCGAGTGGGAGCGTTACGCGATGATTAAAGTGCGCCAGGTGGCGGGAGACTTTAACAGCGGTGCCCAGTTGATGGCGATGTTCCGGCCTTTTGTCTATCGGCGGTATTTGGATTACGGCGCGTTTGAAGAGTTACGTTCACTTAAGGCGCAGATTACCCAGGAGTTAAGACGTAAAGACCGGCTGGAAAATATCAAACTAGGGCCGGGAGGTATACGCGAAATCGAGTTTATCGGCCAGGCGTTTCAGTTGATCCGTGGCGGGACTGAGAAGTCGCTACAAATTCGCGGCATTTTGGATGTGCTGCAACGGCTAGGCGAACTGGAATTATTGCTGCTGGCGGATGTCGATCAGCTAACACAGTCATATTGCTTTCTGCGTCGGGTGGAAAATCATATTCAGCAATACCAAGACCGGCAAACGCATGATTTGCCCTCTAGCGAGACAGCCCAGCTGGCACTCTCATACTCACTGGATTATGCCGATTGGGCAAGCTTCAAACGCGATTTAGATCTGGTTAGGGCACAGGTACATGCAGTATTCGATCAAGTGTTTTCGTTATCAAAGCAGGACGCGAGAGATCGACATAGCCAGAACATTTGGACCGGTGTCGGTGACGAGCAGGAATTGCTGGCAACGCTGCAAGGCTACGGTTTTCAACAGCCGGAATCGATACTGGCAGCGATTGGAACATTCAAAAACTCCCCAGCAGTTAAGCGCTTGACCAGTAAAGGCGCTGGCGTGCTGGATCGATTAATGCCGCAGTTAATTGAGGCATTACAGTCTGCCGACAACCCCGGTGAAACGTTGCTGCGTATTTTGCAATTATTTGAGGCAGTTGCGGGTCGTAACGTGTATTTATCGTTGTTGGCAGAAAACCCTGAAGCCTTGAATCAATTAATTCGACTGTCCTCAGCCAGTCCTTGGATTTGTGAGTATTTATCGCGGTATCCAGTGTTGTTTGATGAATTAATGGATACCCGGTCATTATATGAGCCGCTTAAAAAAGTCGATCTGGATGCGCAATTACAGCGGCTTTTAGCTCAGGTAGACGTGCAGGATCTGGAACAACTGATGGTGGTGCTGAGGCAATTTAAACAACTGTGCGTGTTGCGCGTAGCAGCAGCCGACATTATGGGGGTGATTCCGGTGATGGTGGTCAGTGATTATCTGACTTACATTGCCGAGAGCATCGTTGAACATGTTGTTGATCGAGCTTGGCACATGCTGACCGAAAATCATGGCCTGCCGCCAAGTTGTCGGCTCAGCGCTGATGGCTTTGCAGTACTGGGATTTGGCAAATTGGGTGGTATCGAACTGGGTTATGGTTCCGATCTTGATTTGGTATTTCTTTATGATTGCCAGGACGGCAATGCGCTGACTGATGGCAATAAACCTATTTCCTGCAGCCAGTTTTATGGCCGCTTAGGGCAGAGAGTCCGGCATATTATGGACACCAAAATGCTGTCCGGCATACTGTATGAAGTAGATATGCGTCTACGTCCCAACGGCGATTCCGGATTGTTAGTGGTTCATATCAATGGCTATGAAGAATATTTGAAAAACCAAGCCTGGACTTGGGAACATCAGGCCTTAGTACGTGGTCGTTTTATCGCTGGAGATGTGCGATTAAAAACCAGTTATCAAGCGATACGGCAACGTATTTTAAGTTTGCCAAGAGACGTTGACGGCCTGAAAACGGGAGTCAGGGAGATGCGCGAAAAAATGCGCGCCGCATTGACCAACAAAGATGCTACCAAGTTTGATCTCAAACAAGGCAAGGGCGGTATTGCCGATATTGAGTTTATAGTACAATTCGGCATCCTGGCGCGTGCGGCAAACAACTCGGCATTAACTACTTATACCGATAATGTCAGGCTGCTGGATGGCTTACAGGCAGACGGTTTTATATCTGAGACTGTCGCCAATACACTCAAAACTGCTTATTGCGCCTATCGCGATATTGGGCATAAGCTGGTATTGCAAGGCGATCGTGCGCTGGTTGATGAGGCCGAGGTCGCTGGAATGAGGACGCAGGTCGAGCACATCTGGCACGATGTCATGGACTAAATAATCATAATCAAACATGTTGGAGAATAAACGATGACGATGGACGATAGAGATGGCGTTATTTGGCTGGATGGACAATGGGTTGAGTGGCGTGAAGCTAAAGTCCACGTCCTGACACACACTTTGCATTACGGTTTGGGCGTATTTGAAGGCATCAGGGCCTATCAAACAGACAAGGGCACCGCGATTTTCAGAAACCAGACGCATACCGACCGCTTGTTTCGCTCGGCGCACATCATGGCGATGACCATGCCGTTTGATAAAGATACAATCAATCAAGTGCAGCTAGATGCGCTTGCCAAAAACAACCTCGATAGTGCTTACATCCGTACCATGTGCTTTTTGGGTTCTGAAGGCATGGGCTTAAGAGCCGACAACCTGAAAGTGCATGTCATGGTCGCCGCTTGGTCTTGGGGTGCCTATTTGGGCGCGGATAGCATTGAACAAGGTATTCGTATCCGTACTTCGTCTTACACCCGCAATCACCACAACAGCACCATGTGCAAAGCCAAAGCCAACGGCAATTACATCAACTCCATCCTGGCGCTGCAAGAAGCCAGGTCCAATGGCTACGATGAAGCATTAATGCTTGACCATGAAGGCTTTGCGGCTGAAGGCAGCGCGGAAAACCTGTTCATCGTCCGCGACGGTAAGATTTATACCCCAGAAACCACTTCAGCACTGGAAGGTATTACTCGAGATAGCGTGATTACCATCGCCAGAGAACAAGGCTTTGAAGTTACTGAAAAACGTATTACCCGCGATGAAATTTATGTCGCTGATGAAGCCTTTTTTACCGGTTCTGCTGCAGAAGTAACGCCGATCAGAGAGTTGGATAACCGCAAAATAGGCAGTGGCAGCCGCGGGCCGATCACTGAAAAATTGCAATCTTTGTACTTTGATTATGTGCATGGCCGTCGCGATGACCATGCCGATTGGTTGACTTACGTTAAGTAACCGATGTCCCAGTTATAAGCCGGATAAAGCAGTGTTGGGTTGCATGCGCTTCGCAACCCAACATTTAATGCGAGCAAAACCTATTCCCGGATATATTTAACCTTGACGAGTTCTTTGCCTTCGCTAGAGAAACGGCAGCTGCCAGCGGTAAAATAGCTACAATCGGCCGATTGCTCAATTACCGCGCCAGTTGGTGTTAATTTAATATTTAACGAGCAAAACTTAGCTTCGCCTTCAAGTTGTTTTTTCAATACCAATTCGTTTTCATTAACGTGTTTTGCTTTGCCGGCAATATCGGCTGAGCAGCCATGAGCACCTTTCTCGGTGTTGTCCGGCTCAAAATCCACATCAGCACTAACGTTGACATCATCACCTACGGTAGTGATTTTCAAATGTTGCACGTGGTTACTATCAAGCAGCAAATAATGATCGGTCTTGGCAAAGGTACTGCTGGAAAAAAGCATTGCAGCTGCAAGCAACATAATTTTTTTCATAATTGATCCTCTGGTTTCTAATAGCGATTAGTTATTGTAATTGCCACAGCTTGCGTATTGCCTGCTATGGCAATGAATATTTAAAGAGTTATAACTTCAGTACCTTTGCCGACTAAGACGATGTCGGCAGGGCGCTCGGCAAAAATACCTACGGTGACTACACCAACAATATTATTGATGATGGCTTCGAGTTTTTTCGGCTCTAGAATGCTCAGGTTGTGTACATCCAGGATTTCATTGTGGTTGTCGGTGATGTAATTTTCGCGCCAGATCGGTTGGCCGCCCAATTTAACAAGTTCTCTGGCAACATAACTTCTGGCCATAGGCACTACTTCAACTGGTAGTGGGAACTTACCTAACACATCCACAGTTTTGTTTTCATCAACGATGCAGACAAATGTTTTACTGGCAGCAGCGATGATTTTTTCGCGAGTTAATGCGCCGCCACCGCCTTTGATAAGATGTTTGTGCGGGCTAACTTCGTCTGCGCCATCGATATAAACTTCGAGCGGACCTACTGCGTTTAAATCAAGAACTGGAATGCCCAGCTTTTTCAAACGTTGTGTGCTTGATTCCGAGCTGGACACGGCGCCTTCAATTTCTGCTCTGAAATCAGCTAGATAGTCGATAAAGTAATTAACGGTTGAACCTGTGCCGACGCCAATAATAGGCACGTCTTTGACGTACTTGATCGCCGCTTGAGCCACTTTTTGTTTTAATTCATCTTGGGTCATAGTTTTTCCTTGTGTTGTAAGGGTTGCGGTAAGAGTTAATTGATGTGTGATAATACCTTAAGAAGCCCCTATTCCTCAGCCGATTTTTGCTAATGCTAAAACACTACATAGAAAAAATATTACGCGCCAAAGTCTACGATGTGGCGATAGAAACGCCATTGGATAAAGCGTCATCGCTGTCGGAGCGATTGAATAATACCGTCTTGCTAAAACGGGAAGATTTGCAACCGGTGTTTTCTTTCAAAATTCGTGGTGCCTATAACAAGATGTCCTTACTGGATGAGGCTGCCAGAGCGAAAGGTGTAATTGCTGCGTCTGCCGGCAATCATGCCCAGGGTGTGGCGTTGTCGGCAAAACACTTGGGTATTAAAGCGTTGATTGTGATGCCCAAAACCACTCCGGAAATTAAGGTTAAGTCGGTTAAAGCCAGAGGTGCCAAGACTGTCTTATTCGGTGATTCTTATGATGATGCTTATGGGCACGCCAAAGTGTTGGCTGAGCAAAAAGACATGGTGTTCATTCATCCTTATGATGACCCTGATGTCATTGCCGGGCAGGGTACGGTGGCAATGGAAATTCTCAGGCAGCAAACCGGCGATTTGCACGCGATATTTGTTCCGGTCGGCGGCGGCGGTTTAATTGCAGGGATTGCTGCGTATGTAAAATTTGTGCGCCCGGATATAAAAATTATTGGTGTCGAGCCGGATGATGCTGATTGTCTCAATCGCGCATTACAGGCAAAAAGCCGTGTCATCATTAAACAAGTAGGGTTATTTGCCGATGGCGTGGCGGTTAAGCAAGTTGGCGAAGAGCCATTTCGACTGGCGCAACATTATGTTGATGAAGTTATTACCGTCAACACCGATGAAATTTGCGCGGCGATTAAAGATATTTTTGATGATACCCGTTCGATTGCTGAACCTGCCGGGGCTTTGTCTGTTGCAGGTTTGAAGAAATATGTCGAACGCGAGCAGGTCACCGGGCAAACCTTGGTGGCGATTGACAGTGGCGCGAATATCAACTTTGATAGATTGCGCTATGTGGCTGAACGTGCGCAAGTAGGAGAGCATCGAGAGATTTTGCTGGCGGTAACAATCCCGGAAGTGCCGGGTAGTTTTCTGCATTTTTGCAAAATGCTCGGCGGACGCAGCATCACCGAATTTAATTATCGCTATTTTAATCCAGCGCAGGCGCAGGTCTTTGTTGGCTTATCCAGCAGCGGCCTTGAAGCTGATCGCGCGACTGTGATTGAGGAATTACAGGGCCAGGGTTTTCCGGTAACTGACATGACAACGAATGAGCTAGCCAAAGAGCATGTTCGCTACATGGTGGGTGGGCATGCGCCTTGCGAGCTTAGCGAATTGATTTACAGTTTGGAATTTCCAGAGCGTCCCGGCGCATTACTGAAGTTTTTATTGGCTCTGGGTGGGCGTTGGAATATCAGCTTATTTCACTACCGCAATCACGGAGCAGCATTCGGCAAAGTATTGATGGGCGTGCAAATCGCCAATGCAGAAAAGCCAGCGTTTGAGCATTGTCTGGATGGCTTAGGGTTTAACTATCAGGAAGAAACGGATAATCCGGCTTACCGGCTGTTTTCTGGCGGCAATGCTAAGTAACGCCTTTATTCCAGCGACAAAATAAAATCCCACTGTGCTTTGCTGACCGGCATGATTGACAAACGATTGCCGCGTCTAAGCAAAGCCAAGTCGGCTAGCTCTTCTTTTAGTTTGAGTTCTTTGAGTGTGATAGTGCGAGACAGGGTTTTGAGGTATTTAACATCTACCATAATCCAGCGTGGATTAGCGGGGTCGCTTTTAGGATCAAAGTGTTTGTCTTCAGGATCGAAGGCAAAAAAATCAGGGTAGCCTTCTCTTACGATTTCCATAATGCCGACTATGCCAGGCTCGTCGCAGTTGGAATGATAGAAAAAAACCAAATCACCCAGTTTCATGTCATCCCGCATCATGTTTCTGGCTTGGTAATTACGCACGCCATCCCAGTGTTCAGTTTGATTGGGTTTGTTGAATAAGTCGTGGATGCCGAACGTGTCCGGTTCGGACTTCATTAGCCAGTAGTTCATGAGGGATTTTTATTATGCGGATAGGAACGTATCTCCCGCCTGCGCCGTAGTATGCCTTCGTCCTTGAACCGGCGGTTCAAGTGGGGACATGACCGTTAATCAGGCTTCCCGTACAAGACGGGCATGCGCACCAAAACGGATAACAGCCCCCGGGGGTAATACAGGTTCAGGAAACACCCAGCACACCCTCGAACGCTGCAGGAGATACAGGGTTATAGTTTAGCCTGTTTACGGATTATCCAAAACGTTTTCTATCTTTTGGCTTAATTTTCCAAGACATTCGCTCAATTGCTGATTTAACAAGGCATTTTGAGTTTTCAGCATTTGCAGCTCGTGTGCCAAATTCAGCGCGGTCATTACTGCAATTCTGTCAGGGCCGACGATTTTGCCTGAATCACGCAATTTGCGCATTTGTGCATCCAGCTGTTGGGCAGAATGAATCAGATCATCTTGCTCTTCAACGGCACAGGCAATCTTATATTCTTTGCTCATAATGGTGATCGATACCGGCAGCGTTTTTTGAGTCATGAGCCGTGCTCCATTGCTTTAAGGCGAGTAATCATGGCTTCGACGCGAGATCTTGCCAGGGTGGTTTTTTCCAGCAGCTTGGCTTTTTCTCGAACCAAGGCATCCTGTTTTGTTTTCAAGGAATTATTTTCGTTCTTAATCGTTGCGTATTGCTCAATTAGCTTATCCAGCCGGTTCTCGAGCTCTTGTAATTCCTGTACTTGATTTGATGGGAGTTGTGTCATGGTGGTCACTTCAATTTCTTAGGAGCGGGTCATGCCCGCAAGAGCTTGATGAATAGTTGAGCAAAGGTTGGGTCAACCATCATCCGCCATGTCCTCATTGGACTGCGAACATGGTAGCATAGGCCCCCGTTATTTTAACGCCAGAAAAATTATCATGTGGGTGTTATGGCTTATCAAGTAATAAATTCAATAGTGATCCAAAGTGACGCCCGGCTATCTGCCGCTGAAGCGCACGGCATGGCAACCGGTATGTTGTGCGTTAATGATCACGTAGCAAGCAAACAGTGGCTGACCGAGCTATTACGCAATGCCTTACCGATAGCTGAAGATCAGCAAGAGGTGCTCGTGCGATTGTTTGAGGAGACACGCCGTTTATTAAATAGCGACGAATTCGAGTTCGATTTGTTTTTGCCCGACGAAGACAGCCCGTTAAACGAGCAAATTGAAGCATTAAGAAATTGGTGTATAGGCTTTTTGGCGGGCGTCGGTTTCGCGAATCCAAAATCCAATTGGCCTGGTGATGTGACTGAAATTCTTAAAGATATTGTCGAGATCACCAAGCTGGAGACTGAAGATGTTGCCGGTGAGGATGATGAAAATGCGTTGATGGAAGTGACCGAATTTTTAAGATCAGCGGTGCTGTTACTGCGTGATGAACTTAGCGTTGGCAACAATACCCTCCATTAAGCTGTAACCGGGATAAACGAGTAAGCCATGAAACAAAGCGAATTCAAAAAACGTCGCAAGCAGCTTATGCAACGTATTGGTAAAGGCAATATCGCACTGATTGGTAGTGCCTCAACGCGCACTCGCAATCGAGATGTGGATTATCCCTTTCGTCAAGACAGCGACTTTTATTATTTGACTGGTTTTAACGAACCCGAAGCTTTAGCCGTATTTATCCCCGGCCGGGAGCAAGGCGAATACTTATTGTTTTGCCGGGAATTCGATGAAAAAAAAGCCTTGTGGGAAGGTGCTCATGCCGGGCTTGAAGGTGCGACTAAACATTTTGAAGCTGATGATGCTTTTCCTATTGATGATCTGAACGACATTTTGCCGGGCTTATTGGAAAACAAAACCAAGGTTTTTTATCCAATGGGTCGGGATTCAGATTTGGATCATAGCTTGCTGGAGTGGATCAAGCATATCCGTAGCCAATCCAGAAATGGCGCCGTAGCGCCTGGTGAATTGGTTTCCCTTGAGCATATTTTGCACGAGATGCGCCTTTTTAAAAGCACGGCTGAGCTTAAGCTCATGCGTCGCGCTGCTGAAGTATCAGCTGCAGCGCATGCTAGCGCCATGCAAAAGTGCAAACCTGGGCTCTATGAATATCAGATAGAAGCCGAGTTGCTTTATCACTTTGCTCAAAATGGCCTGCGAGCTGTGGCTTATCCGTCTATTGTGGCTGCGGGCAAAAATGCCTGCGTACTGCATTACACCGAGAATACCGATAAAATCAAAAGCGGCGATTTGCTGCTGATTGATGCCGGGGCTGAGTGCGATCATTATGCCGCCGACATTACCCGTACCTTCCCCGTTTCCGGGCGATTTACCGATCCACAAAAGCAACTGTATCAGTTGGTACTGGATGCCCAAACGGCAGCGCTTGAACAAATTAAACCCGGAGTGCCTTGGAATCTAGCTCATGAAGCCTCGGTGGAAGTGCTGACCAAAGGCTTGGTTGCATTAGGATTGCTTAAAGGCAAAGTGAGTAAACTGATTAAAGACGAAAAATATAAACAGTTTTACATGCATCGAATCGGCCATTGGTTAGGTATGGATGTGCATGATGTCGGCGACTACAAAATCAATCAAGAATGGCGATTGCTGGAACCCGGCATGGTGCTGACGGTAGAGCCGGGTTTATATATTCCCACCGATTGCAAAACAGTCGATGCTAAATGGCGCGGTATTGGTATTCGTATCGAAGATGATGTACTGGTGACTGTGCAAGGGCATGAAGTGTTAACCGGTGGCGTACCCAAGACCATCGAAGATATTGAAGCATTGATGCAGGTGGCTTGATGCAGCATGATTATGACATTTTGATTGTCGGTGGCGGTCTGGCCGGGAACTGTCTCGCGCTGGCGTTAAAAGACAGCGGTTTGAGCGTGGCAGTGGTTGAGGCAAATACCCGTCAACAATTGCATGACTCTCCTGCCGGTGACCGTGCCTTGGCATTGGCAGCCGGTACGGTTGCCAAGCTTGACGAGTTAGGTCTGTGGCAAGGCGTGAGCCATGAAGCAATGGCGATCAAGCATATTCATGTGTCGGATCAAGGCCATTTTGGCAAGGTCAGATTATCTGCCGAAAAAGAGCAGGTTGCGGCGCTGGGTTATGTCATTACCGCACGGATTATTGAAACGCACCTGGCCGAATTAGTTGAACAAGCGGGTATAGAACAGATTTGTCCAGCCCGAGTAGTTGGACTTATGGCTGGCGCAGAGCAAGTCAACGTTAGTCTAAAACAGGGCCAAGAGTCTGTTATAGCAACCGCTAAATTGTTAGTCGGCGCAGACGGCGGCAACTCTTCGGTACGCAACTTATTGGAAATCCCCCAAAAACGCACAGATTATGACCAAACTGCTTTGGTCACCACGGTAAAGTCGAGTCTTCCAAATAACAATACCGCTTACGAACGCTTTACCAGTTCAGGGCCATTGGCATTATTACCCATTGATGCCAATCACAGCGCGGTAGTTTGGACGCGCACCAATGACGACGCCGAGACACTTATGGCCGACAGCGAAGCCGATTTTGTGGCTGCGCTACAAGAATGCTTTGGTTACAAGTTGGGGGCGTTCGCTCTTACTGCGCCTAGGCGGGCGTTTCCGTTGTCATTGATTCGAGCCGGGCAAATGTTGGCTGAGCGCACTGTGATCATCGGTAATGCTGCGCATCAATTGCACCCGGTAGCAGGACAAGGTTTTAACCTAGGTTTACGGGATGTCGTGCAACTCGCTGAAATGTTGGTTGAGCAGCATCAAAACGGCAAAGACATTGGTGCAGTTGAGTTTCTCAAAGCCTTTGCGAAAATCCGACAGCAAGATCACGACCGTACCATCGCCTTCACCGACAATGTTGTACGTATTTTTTCTAATGATTGGCTGGCCTTGGCGGCGGTAAGAAACATTGGCTTAGGTGTGCTTGACCAACTGCCGACAGCCAAGTCACTGTTGGCTAAGTATGCGATGGGATTGGGCTGATTTTTAGAGCAAGCCCTTAACTGCTAAAACATTAAGCCCCTCTCGCCAGCATCTGGTATATTTCAGCGCTGGCGATGTGGTTGGCCTGCTACCCTGCAGTCGCTGAAGATTGATGGGCATAATAATAAATCAATTAATTAGGTGGAGATTCGTTATGACTGAAGTGCTATTTATATTAACAACTGTGTTTGTTGCCTATGTCGTTTACGTCATCGTTAACGAATCTAAGCCTAACGCTAAAAAGCCTACTCAGGTAGAGCCACAAGTAACTGAACAACCGGCAGCTAAGCCTGAAGCAGTTGCCATCGAGGTGGCGCCAGAGAAAAAGTCAGCAGTCAGCAAAAAAACGACGCCTGCTAATACTCCAAAGGTAACAAAAGCTGCTGCGCCCGCTGCCGCTAGTAAAAAAGGTCTGAAAGACCCCAGCACCGGTGAAGTAGCCACGACCTACAGTAATTACCGCTTCACTAAACGTTGGATAAAAGACGCGTTGGTTGCAGAAGGGCTTTTGGATAAAGTTTATAAAAACAATGAATTAGACGCTGAAGTCGAGAGCAAAATAAAGCAGGCAATCGCGAAGCTGGAAGATATAGAAAAATATCGCGCTTAATTTATAGTACTGAGGGCACTTTAAAATAGTGCCCTTTGGCGTTTGCCAGTTAGTCTTCCAATCTAAGCTTTTTTAACCGATAGCGAAACGACCGGAACGATAGCCCCAACTGTTTGGCGGCGGCGGTTTTATTCCATTTGTTATCTTCCAATGCTTGAGTGATAGCTTTTCTTTCAATAGTTTCCAAATGATCTTCCAGTGATCCGAGTGCCGGATCATAGTCCGGTGATTCTGCTGTCTGATGGTTAAGCAGCGGCAAGTTAAGATCATCGACGTCGATAGTGTTGCCATCGTATAGCGCCAATGCCCGTTCTAAAATGTTTTCCAATTCTCTTACATTACCGGGAAACGAATATTGCTGTAATGCTGCCATGGCCGCCGCTGTCAGATGGGGCGGTTTGGTATCGTTTTCAGATAATTTCAGCAAAATATGTTCTGCCAACTCCGATGTATCGTCGCTTCTCTGACGTAACGGCGGAATATGTAAGTCGATAACATTGATCCGGTAATATAAATCTTGTCTAAAACTGCCTTCTTTGACCAGGTTAGCCAGATTTTTGTGAGTGGCACTGAGTATTCGCACATCTACCGGGATTTCCATCTGCTCCCCAACAGGGCGAACTTTTTTCTCTTGAATGGCTCGCAGTAATTTGACCTGCAACGATTGCGGTAAGTCAGCTACTTCATCCAAAAATAATGTGCCACCTTCTGCCGCCTGAAATAAGCCTTTGCTGTCGCTGACTGCACCGGTAAAGCTGCCTTTTTTATGACCAAAGAATTCGCTTTCCATCAGCTCCAAAGGAATCGCACCGCAGTTAATGGCGACAAAAGCCTTATCGCTACGGGCGCTTTGTTGGTGTATCAAGCGCGCCACCAATTCTTTGCCTGAGCCAGATTCGCCGCTGATATATACCGGTGCCTGACTGCGTGCCAGTTTGTCTATTTTTGACCGGATTTCACGCATTACTGCAGATTCGCCTAATAAGGTATGACGAGTGCGCCGTTCTTTAGGCGCGGCGGGATCAGAAAGTTTGAGAGCGCTGGTAATTAGTTGTCTGAACGCAGGCAATTCGAGCGGTTTAGAAACAAAGTCAAATGCGCCCTTTTTCATTGCCAAAATGGCCGTGTCCATATTGCCGTGGGCGGTAATGACTGCGACCGGAATTGGGTGGCGCAGTGATTGGATATAATCGACCAGCTCCAAACCATTACCATCAGGCAATTTCATATCGGTCAAACAAAGATCGAATGACTGTTGTTGTAGCAAGGCTTTAGCATCGGTAATGGTTTCCGCCGCACACGTTTCGATGTTCATGCGGTTAAGGGTAATTTCCAACAATTCTAGGATGTCGGGTTCGTCGTCGACGATTAACGCCAGTGGATTTGTCATATTTCGATCAAGGATTGTTCTGCATTCAGAAGACATAGGCGAAAACAGCTGTGGTTTTCTGCAGTCAAATGATAGCTCAAATTAGCCTGGTTTAATTCGGCCAGTTCTTTGGAAATGTATAGGCCAAGGCCGGTGCCGCTGCTGGAAGTGGTAAAAAACGGTTCGAATAGATGGGCCAGATGTTCTTTCTTGATACCATCGCCGTTGTCTATCACCTCTATGCACGGTGCTTGTTGAAATAAAGATAAACGTAACGTAATGGGTCCAGCTTCAGCATCACCGTATTTCAAGGCGTTTTGACATAGATTATCCAAGATTTGCTTTAAATGGCCTGGATCGACGAATGCAGATAAGGCCGGTGGGATCATACAAAGTTTGATTAAATTGGCATCGATAGCTTTTTCCATAATAAACATCGACAGATACTCCTCCAGCCAAGGTTGTAACACGATGGTTTCTCGGCGGGATGCTGTTCTTCGAGACAGTTGCAAAATGTCGTCGATGATGTGATTGACTCGAACGGAATGGGTTTGAATGATTTCTGTCAGCCGATGATCTTGCGGAGACAGCAGCGGATTTTCTGAGAGTAACTGGCCAGCATGGCTAATAGCGCCCAACGGATTGCGTATCTCATGGGCGATGCTGGCGGTTAACCGGCCTAAGGAAGCTAACTTACTTTGTTGCAGACGCTGGTTGTATAGCGACATGTCTTCCAGAATGCATAAATAAAATACGTCTCGACCGGCAGGCAGCACCATAAAACGACTGCGAATTTCAGATTGGTCAGTAAGCTTGAGCTGTATGGCATCTTGTTCAGCATCCTGCAGCCAGGAGTTAAAGGCCTCAGATAACTGTGATGAAATTGCTGCCAGATGAGTAGGTAAAATGGCCAAATTTAACAAGCGCAAGGCCGCTTCATTGGCCATTTGCAGGGTTTGAGTTTTATCGATAATCAGAATGCCCGATTGCAGATGTTGGATGATATAGCGGTTAAGCTCTTCCAGTTTGATGATGGTTTGTCGCTGTTGCTTGGCCAGCTGCAAAGTTTGTGTGCTTCGCTGCGTCAGTACATGCGCCAGCAACGCGATAGTAAAAAAAGCAGCGCCCAGCATGCCCGCATAAGTGTAAGAAATGGCCGCAAAACTATCGGTGTAATCAGCGAAAACCTGTTCAGAAATTACCGCTAAACTGGCAATTGCCGCGAATACAATCGAACAAATGCCGCCTATTAGCAAGCCCCCGGAAGCGATTGAAACCGCAAGCAATACCCCCATACCACTGTTTACACCGCCGCAAGCATGCATAAGCAGTGTAAGCATGATGATGTCGGTAAAAATCAACCATTGCGCTTGCATGGCATAGCCAGTAAACCGCCAAGCGACGCTTATCATTGACAGTAATGTTAACAACAGATAAGTCCAGCAGCCATTGAGAAATAACTGGTGTCCATACGGGCCTAAAGGGAGAGGACCGCTGTGTTGGTAAAACAAATAAATAAACAAACAAGCAAGGACCAAGCGGTAGCTTAAAAATACCTTTAGCAGTCGCCAAGCCTGTGTCGAAGGTATGCTGTAATCCCTGGAAAAGGGGCATGGGTAGATGATGTCGTTGGAGTTCGCGGATGCGGCGTTTTTTAACATAGCGTTTTGTAAGGACTTGGATAGAATACCCACACGATTAATCAAGCATAGCATTGATGCCAATACTTAGAACAAGGCCTTGGTCCAAGGTCTTGAAACAAATCACCGATGACGACCTGCTAACGAGGAGAAATAATGAACATTCATGAGTATCAGGCCAAACAGTTATTTAAGGATTACCAAATACCTGTGCCTGAAGGAAAACAAGTGACTAAGCCAGAGCAGGCCGAGCTGGTAGCTAGAGCATTAGACGGTGAAGGCTGGGTAGTTAAAGCCCAGGTTCATGCGGGGGGAAGGGGCAAAGTCGGTGGCGTTAAACTGGCTAACAGCCTGAAGGAAGTTAAAGAGATCAGCGCAAGTTTGCTAGGGCAACGGTTGGTGACCCAGCAAACCGGCGCAGAAGGCTTGCCGATTAATTCGTTGTTGATCGAAAAAATCTACCCGATTAAACGCGAGTTATATCTGAGCTTAGTGGTCGATCGCGCTAGCCAGCGCCTGATGTTTATTGCGTCCTCTGCAGGTGGTATGGACATTGAAAAAGTTGCCCACGAAACACCTGAACAAATTGTCTCGGTACCTATTCATCCGGCAGCTGGACTGCAAGGCTATCAATGTCGCAAAATCGGTTTTGCATTAGGTCTTAAAGGTGCGCAACTACGCGAGCTGGAAAAAATAATGACCGGGTTGTACCAATTGTTTTTAGCTAAAGATGCCAGCCAGATAGAAATTAATCCGTTAATAGAAACTGACAGTGGCGAGTTGTTGGCGCTGGATGCCAAAATCAACTTCGATGATAACGCGCTGGCTTTACATCCTGATATTGCCGCAATGCAAGATCCTGAGCAGGAAGACCCAAAAGAAAACGAAGCTCAGCAATTTGGGCTTAATTACATCACCTTGTCCGGCAATATCGGTTGTATGGTCAATGGCGCAGGTTTGGCGATGGCGACCATGGACTTGGTAAAGCTGAAAGGCGGATTACCGGCCAATTTTCTCGATGTCGGCGGCGGCACGACGGTTGAAAAGGTCTCTGAGGCCTTCAAGCTGATTCTTTCCGACCCGGAGGTAAAAGCCGTGTTGGTAAATATTTTTGGCGGTATTGTGCAATGTGACGTGATTGCACAGGGCATTTTGGCTGCTGTCGAGCAAGTGCATGTGACCGTACCGGTGGTCGTAAGATTGGAAGGCACGCATGCCGAACAAGGCCGTGAGTTGCTGGCTAAATCCGGCGTGAATATCGTTGCGGCAGACGATCTGGAACATGCCGCCGAACAAGTCGTGGCATTAGCGAAAGGAAGATAGAGTCGATGAGCATTCTGATCAACAAACACACCAAAGTCATTTGCCAGGGTTTCACCGGCAAGCAAGGCAGTTTTCATTCTCGTCAGGCGCTGGAATACGGCACCCAATTGGTTGGCGGCGTAACACCGGGGCGAGGCGGAGAAAGCCATTTAGACTTGCCGGTATTCGACACTGTCGCAGAAGCCGTAAACAGCACCGGCGCCACTGCCAGCGTGATTTATGTGCCGCCTTTTTACGCGGCCGATGCCATTCTGGAAGCCGTTGATGCAGGGATAACACTTATCGTCTGCATCACCGAAGGCATCCCTATTTTGCACATGCTGCGGGTAAAGGCCGCCATGGCCGAAACCGGCGCATTACTCATCGGCCCCAATTGCCCCGGCATTATCACCCCAGGCGAATGTAAAATCGGCATCATGCCGGGTAATATCCATCTGTCCGGTTCGATTGGCATCGTCTCTCGTTCTGGCACCTTGACCTATGAATCAGTTGATCAAACCACCAAGCAAGGTTTAGGACAAAGCACCTGCGTTGGTATTGGCGGTGATCCAATCCATGGCATGAATTTCATCGACGTGCTCAGCCGTTTTCAAGCTGACGAGCAAACCAAAGGGATTGTCATGGTCGGTGAAATCGGCGGCGGCGAAGAAGAAGATGCAGCGGAATATATCAAAGCCCATGTCACCAAGCCCGTTGTGGCTTATATAGCCGGACAAACCGCACCACCCGGTAAGCGTATGGGCCATGCCGGCGCGATTGTTACCGGCGGTAAAGGCACCGCTGCCGGTAAAGTCGCTGTGCTGAAAGCTGCCGGGATTGAAGTGGTTAATTCACCTACCGATATTGGTGTGGCAATGAAGGGTTGCTTATGAAAGTAATCAATCCAAATTCACTTGAATGCGTAGAAATCTGTGCAGGTGCTGGTGGTCAAGCGTTGGGCTTGGAACGAGCGGGATTCGACGCGCAAGCTTTGGTTGAAATTGATGCTCATTGTTGCAAAACCTTGCGATTCAATCGCCCAAATTGGAATGTTATTGAAAGTGATGTAAAGGAGTTCGACGGTACAAAATACAAAGGTGCTCAATTGTTGGCTGGCGGCGTACCGTGCCCACCGTTTTCAAAAGCGGGTAAACAATTAGGGCAAGATGATGACCGCGATTTGTTTCCAGAGGCATTGCGCCTTGTTGATGAAATCAGACCTAATGCTGTCATGTTGGAAAATGTACGTGGTTTTCTTGACGCTATATTTGAAGATTATCGCATTACCTTGAAGCGTCAATTGCAACGTATGGGCTATGTAGTTGATTGGCGTTTACTGAATTCTTCAGACTATGGAGTTTCGCAGTTACGACCCCGTGTTGTCATAGTCGCTATTAAAAAAGAGTTGGCTACTAATTTTCACTGGTGCAGCCCTCTTGGCCATAATCCACCTACTGTTGGAGAGCTTTTGCTCGATCAAATGAATGCAGGGGGCTGGCGTGGAGCAAGAAAGTGGGCGAAAGAAGCAGACGATATTGCGCCAACAATTGTGGGTGGCTCCAAGAAACACGGTGGCCCCGATTTGGGACCAACCCGAGCTAAGAAAGCATGGGCGGCACTAGGGGTTAATGGACACACCATTGCTAATGAAGTACCTGAAAAAGATTTTGTTGGTATGCCTCGTTTAACCGTGGAAATGGTGGCGCGAATTCAAGGTTTTCCCGATGACTGGAAATTTTTAGGCAAAAAAACGCCTGCATACCGTCAAGTTGGCAATGCTTTTCCGCCACCTGTAGCTCATGCAGTAGCCGCACAAATTCATGAATGTTTGGCAGTTAGAAAGCTATTTGCAATAGCAGGATAAGGACTTTATTAATGGCAAGACCAATTGGAGCAAAAGAAAAATTACGTGAACATTTCTTGAGTAATATTGGCCGCGTAATGGATTCTGAAGAGTTGCGTGAGGTCTGTAGCAATCAAACAGAATGGGCGCGGCGTGTTCGTGAACTACGAACCGAAGAAGGTTACCAAATATTGACCCACAATGATCGTAGCGATCTAAAACCTGGGCAGTACATTTTAGAAAACTCAAAACCGCAGCCGGCATTTGAACGTGCAATTTCTAAAGAAACACGGGCTTTCGTTCTTGATCGTAACGGCTTTACTTGCCAAATGTGCGGAGCGGTTGCCGGAGAACTTCACCAGTATGATCCCTCAAGAAAAACACGCTTGCATATAGGGCATATTATCGACAAATCGCAAGGCGGGGATGATAGTTCCGCAAACTTACGGGCGTTGTGTTCTGTATGTAATGAAGGAGCGTCAAACCTAACCCTAGATCGCCCATCTATTCAGAAATTACTGATTCAAGTCAGACGGGCGAAAGCCGGGGATCAAGTTGAATTACTAAAGTGGTTGATTGGTAAATTTCCAAAACAAGCTAAAGAATTCCTCAAATGACCCTAAAAATCGCCCTGGCCCAAACCAATTTCCTGGTCGGCAATATCGCCGCCAATGTTAGCAACATAATCAAAGCTGCTGAAACTGCCCGGGATGAACTGGGTGCGGAAATAATTGTTTTTCCCGAGCTGACAATTACCGGCTACCCGGCCGAAGACTTGTTGCTGCGGGCTGATTTTATTGCTGCTGCCAACAATGCCGTGTATCAACTGGCTGATGCTGTCGAAGGCATCGCTTTGGTGGTGGGTTTTCCCGAGCTGGATGGCGATAAGCTTTATAACAGCGCGGTAGTGTTGCAGGGTGGCGTAACGCTGGCGTGTTATCGCAAACGAGCCTTGCCTAATTACGGCGTTTTTGATGAACAGCGTTATTTTGCGGCTGGTGATAAACCTTGCGTGTTTGAATTTAACGGCACCTTTATTGGTCTGGCTATTTGCGAAGATGTCTGGCGGCCGGGAATTATTGATGATAATAAACGGGCAGGCGCGGAGTTGCTGTTAACTTTGAACGCCTCACCCTTTCATTCCGGTAAAGTGCTTGAACGCGAAGCCATTATTTGCAGCCAAGTTAAAGCGGCGCAATTACCGTTGATCTATGTCAACCAAGTCGGCGGTCAGGATGAGTTGATTTTTGATGGTGCGTCATTTGCGGTCAATCAGCAAGGTGATGTGGTGTTTAGAGCCGCAGAATTTAAAGAACAGATTAGTGTGATTGAATTTGACGACAATCAAGTCAAGTCAAGCACTTGCGCGCCGCTGTATGAAGAAGTCTCCAGCGACTATCAAGCGTTGGTGTTGGGCATTAAAGACTATGTGCGCAAGAACGGGTTTCATGGCGCGTTATTAGGTTTGTCCGGCGGTATTGATTCGGCGCTGGTGCTGGCTTTGGCGGTAGATGCCTTGGGCGCGGATAAAGTGGAGGCGGTGCTGATGCCGTCGCGTTATACGCAAGACATGAGTAATGAAGACGCTATATTGGAGGCCGAGGCGCTGGGCGTTAAATATCACAGCATTCCGATAGAACCTGCTGTTGTGGCATTTAACGGTATGCTGGCTGAGTTGTTTGAAGGTACAGCCAAAGATACTACTGCAGAGAACATTCAAGCCCGTTGTCGCGGGGTGATCTTGATGGCGATCTCCAACAAGCAAGGCAAGTTGTTACTCACCACCGGTAATAAAAGTGAAATGAGCGTCGGTTATGCCACGCTGTATGGCGACATGGCGGGTGGTTTTGCGCCCATTAAGGATGTGCCTAAATTGCTTGTTTATCAATTGGCAAAGTACCGCAACAGTTTGTCGCCGGTAATTCCTGAACGTGTTATCACCCGGCCGCCATCTGCTGAGTTGGCGCCCGATCAAGTCGATGCCGACTCCTTACCGCCTTACGAGATTTTAGATCCGATTTTAGAGCGCTATGTAGAACTGGATCAATCCGCTGAAGATATAATCGCTGCAGGTTATAGCAAGGAGCATGTGGTAAGAGCCATCAGCTTGGTAGACCGCAATGAATACAAACGCCGACAATCGCCGCCCGGCATCCGTATTACGCTTCGTGCATTCGGCCGCGACCGTCGCTATCCGATCACCTCAGGGTATCGAGGAATTAAGTAGCTGAAATAGGCTGTAACAGCTTGTGTTGTTCAAGTTGCGTAGGGCTCGCATAGCTTTCAATCGATTGATTATGATTGGCGCGTGTTATGCGATGTAAACCCTACGTGACACATCAAATTTTTTCTATTCGCGTCCGAAGGCCGACCGGCATTTCCAACGTCGCTCTATCCCAGCCTTCCAAATCCAAAATTTCATCCAGACATTGCTCCATGAGTTGGTGGGCTTGTTTGGTGACTTCGGCAATACGCTGATGAACCTGTAAATGCACTTCGCTTTCCGATGGCATATCGATACAGGTCTGTTGATAATCGAACAACTTGCGTAAGTTGGCAATTTGCATGCTGACATGCACAGGACACGCACAGGTGTAAAGGGTGGCTTGCTCATTGATGATGGCAAGTTGTAAGGCAGTAAATTTATTGTTTAGGTTCATAGAACTCTCCTCCTCTTATTATTGTTTTTAAATAATTCCGGCCGTTGATTATTTAAAACTAACCTCTCTGTCAATCAACCGGTATTACGGCGCTTATTATAAGCAGATTACCCCGAGCTGCTATCAGGAATGTACTCTTGCTTGCCGAAAAGAATGAGCAAAAACACTAAAATAAAATTCTCACGGCTTGCCGACAGCAAAGTTAAACAAGTCGGAACCTCGAGAAACCATACACTTCGATAAACTCAGTACCCACAGGGCATAAATGCGAACGGATCTATACAAATCAATGAGTTCCGTTCGTGGTCGACTGCAAGGAGAGCCTGCCCCGTTTCATCGGGCATGCAGGAGGTAGAGCAACGCAAGGAGCAGTTGCCGCGGGCACCAAAAGTAGGCGCGCTAAGCGACGCAGGAGCAGTTGCCGTGAGCTTGTCGAACGCTCTCCTGAGCGCAGTCGAAGGGCATGATCGGAATGGGTTTTTCAAGGTTCCCAAGTGTTTTATTTTGCTGCTCAACTCGGCCAGCTTTAGCTGGTTGATCATTAATACCAATCCCAATTAGTTCACATACTATTCCTTCTCCAACGGGAGAAGGTTAGGATGAGGGTTTTAAATATAAACTTGTTGGGATTGGTATAACTACCGAATATGAATTCGCCGCATGTGATTTTTTCTTTCCGGTAATTAAAAAGGGCTCGTTATGAGCCCCATTGCAACTTTATAAGATAAGCGAGGCAGATTATTAAATCGCCAAAAACTATTCATTTAAGCATCGACAAGATCAGCATGATTGGATTCCACTGATTTAAAAGGCTGAGATATGGAGTGTAAGCAAGTAATCATTACCTTAGAGGTTTATAGCAAGTGGTCATAAATTTACAGTGGGTTTTGTTTATGGTGGCTTGGATGTGTTTATTTTCAGTGCTTCCTAAACGAATAGCCTTACCTTTTAAAATATTCCAGCGCCATAAACAACGCCGCAATTGATCTTGCCTCTGTACATTCGCCGGTCGCCAGCAACGCATTAATATCAGCCAACTTCCAGGGCACTACTTCTAACTCTTCAGGTTCATCGCCTAACAATTTTTCTGGAAACAAATCTTGCGCCAACACCACTTCGGTCATGTGCTCCAGATACGACGGCGCGATGGAAAACGAACTTAAGTGATGAAGATTTCTGGCGCCATAACCCACTTCTTCTTTTAGCTCACGATTGGCGGCTTCAAAAAATGATTCTCCAGCGTCGGTTTTACCTTTCGGCAAACCCAATTCGTAACGGTGCACACCCGCAGAATATTCCCTGATCAACAACACCGTTTCAGCATCCAGCATCGGCACAATCAACACCGCCCCACCCGGCCCGCTGCGCGCCAAACGCTCGTAATTACGCAGCTGGCCGTTACTGAATTCAATATCCAGTGACTCAATCCGAAACAACCGGCTGGTAGCGATAGTGGTTTTATTGAGGATGTTAGGTTTATCAGCCATGAGCTATCTTCGCTTAATTTGTACGTTAGCAAATATAACCCAGTCGGGTAGTGGGGCAAACATATAAATCTGGCTAGCTAATACTCTACCCAAATTGCCCGATTAGTCAGCCATGTTTAAATTGCAGTTTAAACATCTTCAGCAATCCTTGATTTAGTATCAAACAATTTGGGTATGATCGTACCTTCTGTAATCGCCCGAGAAGTACACTTGCAACTCAATTAGCATGTGCGTATTTCTGTAAATGGCAATCAGGGTGTAATTACCCCATGCAAAGCTCAGAAGCTTCCAAAAATAGGAATTTAGATAGATCAGGACAACCAAAGAAAAACTTAGTAACTTTCAGCATTTATTATGCTTCTCTAGTACGTGCTACCCTAGTCAAACTAGCCGCCCAATTAAAACATCCGGGCGGCCCTCGCAAGTGCCTTTTCTGCCTGCATCTCTCTTCTCACGAAGTCTTGTGCCCGTTCGATCAGAACATTTTCCTTATGCACAACTTTACGCAATGAGAAGAAACTTCTATGCCCGATTACCATGTCAAGTTCGAGACCGTCACTGTTGGCGGGATGGACTATCAAATCCGTTCGTTGTTAGATCTTCAGCAATATTCCGATCCGCTGGGTGAAGCCGAGCTGGCCGGGATTTCATCTGCCAGTTGGTCGTTATTCGGCCGCGTATGGCCATCGGCGCGAGTGTTGGCTTTGGCCATGCATACGTTTGATCTCACCGGCAAGCGTATTTTGGAAATCGGCGCTGGGCTCGCGTTGGCGAGTTTAGTTATCCATCGCCGGGCTGGAGACATGACTGTTAGCGATTGGCATCCATTGAGCCAGGCTTTCCTGAAAGAAAATCTGCTGTTGAACAAGCTGGGGCCGCTGAAATACCAAACCGGTAACTGGGAGGTAAACAATCCTGAACTGGGTGAGTTCGATCTAATCATCGGCAGTGATGTGCTTTATGAGCGCCAGCAACCTAATCAACTCGCAGCTTTCATTGACCATCACGCCGCGCCGTCCGCTGAAATTATTATCGTCGACCCGGATCGTGGTAATCGGGTCGGTTTTTGTCGTGAAATGACCGGTCTGGGTTATGACTTCACAACACGGCGAGCTGACAGTTTTACCGAAAATGGCGATCCTTATAAGGGCCGCTTTCTAACCTTCACTCGACACTGAAAAGCTTAACAACTGAATTTTATTAAGGATGCTTGGTATATGGTATCGTTTGCGACCTTTTCGCCAAGCCACACTTATCCCATGCTTGATTGGACAAAAATTGACACCGTGTTACTGGATATGGACGGTACGTTATTGGATTTAAATTTTGATAATCATTTCTGGAAGGAGTTTGTGCCGCTCAAGTTTGCCGAACAACAAGGCATTTCTGTCGATCTTGCCAAACAACAATTGCAGCCCCGTTTCAAAAGCATGGAAGGCAAATTGGAATGGTATTGTCTGGATTATTGGAGCAACGCTTTGCAGCTGGATATTGCAGGATTAAAAGTAGAAATTGCAGAATTGATTGCGGTATTGCCGCATGTTGTAGAGTTTTTGGAAAAACTTCGACAATCGCCACGCAAGGTGTTGCTGGTTACCAATGCGCATCAAGACAGTCTAGGTCTGAAAATGGAGAAAACCTGTTTGCAGCCGTTTTTTGATGACATTATTAGCTCCCACGCTTTGGGGTTACCTAAAGAACATCCAGAATTTTGGCCGTTGTTACAGCAACAGATTGGATTTTCCAAACAAAGCACGCTGATGATCGACGACTCTTTGGCAGTGCTTCATGCCGCCAGAACATTTGGCTTAGGCTATTTGTGCGCAGTCAGTAAGCCGGATAGCAAGCTGCCTCATCGGCAGATTATTGAATACCCAGCTATCGCAGACTTTAGGGAGTTGATGTTGGGGCTTTAGGCTTAGGACGAGGGCCATTTGAACGAGGCCTATTCGCTGAAAAGCTCGGTTTCTCAGTTTCCGGTCTTTTTTCAGGCTCTATTACTGCCGCCAAAAGATCCGCAGTAATAGATTGGATAGGGATTTTTTGGTCGATGTACTGTTCTATATCGGGCATTGAATAAGCATATTCTTCACAGACAAAACTAACCGCTACTCCGTTGGCGCCAAAGCGCGCAGTTCTACCGATTCTGTGGACATAATCTTCTACGTCCTGCGGCAGGTCGTAGTTAAAGACATGTGAAACATCAGCAATATGCAAGCCTCTGGCAGCAACATCGGTGGCAATCAATAAGGTGATACGGTTTTCTTGAAAATCAGCCAATAAGCGCTGGCGTTTGTCTTGCGCCACGTCGCCGCTTAACGCTGCGGTTTTATAGCCGTTGGCATTGAGATAATCATTGAGTCGTTCGGCGACGCGCTTGGTGTTAACAAAAACAATACTACGTTGCGGCTGGTCTCGATGCAAAATACCTAATAACAACGGAATTTTTTGTTCATTAGATGGACAAAAAGCACTTTGCTGGATGGCTGCGGAGGTGACTTGTTCACTTTCAATACGAATCAGCACCGGATTGTTCATGTGCTCATAAGCCAGTTCAGTCACTTTGTATGACAAGGTAGCTGAGAACAGCATGTTCAAGCGCTGATCCGGCGGCGGCATCCGTCGTAACAAAAAGCGAATATCTTTGATGAAGCCTAAATCGAACATGCGATCAGCTTCATCCATCACCGTCACTTTAATATTGTCCAAGGTAAAGGCATTTTGCCGATAAAAATCAATAATACGCCCCGGCGTGCCAATGATGATGTCAACATTGGCTTTTAGGCTATTCAGCTGTTTTTCGTAATCAGTGCCGCCGTAAATCAGCGCCATTTTTATATTCAAATGCTTACCCAGCTGTAAAGCATCTTTGTGAATTTGAATGGCTAATTCCCGCGTTGGCGCAAGAATAATGGCTCTGGGGTTTTTTATCGACTCGCTGGTGTCATTAATTAAATGCTGAAAAGTAGCCAGCAGAAAAGTAGCGGTTTTGCCCGTCCCTGTTTGCGCCTGGCCCGCCATATCTTTGCCGCGTAAAGTGATGGGTAACGCACGCCGCTGGATAGGGGTGCATAGCTCAAAACCGGCATCTTTTAAGCCATGCAGAATTGACTCTGAAAGCTCGAGATTACTAAATCGAATTTGTGTTAAATGTGTATTTTCCATAGGCGCATAGCATAACTTAAAAAAGAAAATCCAGGATAGTGATTGACTCATCACACCTTCGCTCATATAGTTTAATTTTTTTGATTCCGGAGAAATAATGTGAGCAGCTCTGTTCTACATGTGAGTGATAATGAATTTAACGAAACCGTACTTAAGGCCAGCGGTCCAGTATTGGTTGACTACTGGGCTGAGTGGTGTGGTCCATGCAAAATGATTGCACCTGTGTTGGATGAAATTGCCAAGGACTATGCCGGTAAATTGACCGTCGCTAAAATCAACATCGACGAAAATCCACAAACACCACAACACTACGGCGTACGCGGCATCCCAACGTTGATGCTGTTCAAAGATGGTGAAGTTGAAGCGACCAAAGTTGGCGCACTAACAAAATCACAGCTAGCTGCTTTCATCGATAGCAACATCTAAATACATTTAGTTACTCAGGTCTGTTACAAAAGGTTGGACGGAGCTGAGTAACTTAAGTTACACTTATCTAGCGCTATTTTCTGCGCGCTCATATCTATCATCCGATAAATACATCCCAGAATTATCAATCCTATCCTTTGTGGTTGTCATGCTGCGCATGTAACTACTTATCTTCGAGTTACCTTTTTTTATGAATCTTACCGAGTTAAAAGCAAAACAAATCAGTGAAGTTATTGAAATAGCCGAATCCCTAGGGCTTGAAAATGTCGCCCGATCCCGTAAACAAGATTTGATTTTCGCCATTCTGAAAAAACAGGCAAAAGCCGGCGATGACATTTATGGTGACGGTGTTCTGGAAATTTTACAGGATGGTTTTGGCTTCTTACGAACACCGGGATGCTCATACTTAGCAGGTCCTGATGATATTTATGTTTCACCCAGCCAAATCAGACGCTTCTCCTTAAAAACCGGCGACACCATCAGCGGCAAAATTAGACCGCCTAAAGATAATGAACGCTATTTCGCGATGCTCAAAGTTGATCAAATCAACTTCGAACCCCCCGAAAACACCAAAAATAAAATTACCTTTTCCAATCTCACTCCACTGTTTGCCAAGCAACGTTTTGTACTGGAACAAGGCAACGGTAGTAGCGAAGATTTAACTGGACGCATCATCGATTTAATCGCCCCCATCGGTAAAGGTCAACGCGGCCTGATTGTATCGCCGCCTAAAGCCGGTAAAACAATGATCTTGCAAGCGCTGGCACAAGCCATCGCTGACAAAAACCCAGAATGTTATCTGATCGTACTGCTGATTGATGAACGCCCGGAAGAAGTGACGGAAATGGAGCGCTGTGTGCGCGGCGAAGTTATCTCCAGCACCTTTGATGAACCACCTACCCGACACGTTCAAGTTGCGGAAATGGTTATCGAAAAAGCCCGTCGCTTGGTTGAACACAAACACGATGTAGTTATTTTGTTAGACTCCATCACTAGACTGGCTCGCGCTTACAATACAGTTGTTCCGTCTTCAGGCAAGATATTAACCGGTGGTGTTGATGCTAATGCCCTTGAAAAACCGAAACGTTTTTTCGGCGCCGCGCGGAACATCGAAGAAGGTGGCAGTTTAACCATTATCGCTACCGCTTTGGTCGATACCGGCTCCAGAATGGACGAGGTAATCTACGAAGAATTCAAAGGTACCGGCAACATGGAACTGCATCTGGACCGTAAAATTGCCGAAAAACGCATCTACCCTGCTATCAACATCAACCGCTCCGGCACGCGTCGTGAAGAGTATCTGGTTGATCCTGATTCACTACAAAAAACCTGGATCTTACGCAAAATCCTTCAACCTATGGACGAAACGGCAGCATCGGAATTTTTAATCGGCAAGCTAAAGGACTTTAAAACCAATGCCGAATTTTTCGATTCCATGAAACGTTGATTTTGATAGCCATTAATCCAGCCGCTGCGCTTTATCGTTAACTACATAGAACCACCATGACTGATCCTACCCTGTTGTTCCATGCCCTTATCCTTGGCATCGTCGAAGGTTTGACCGAATTTTTACCTGTTTCATCAACCGGCCATTTGATTCTAGTCGGTCAATTGCTCGACTTTAACGATGACAAAGGCAAGGTTTTTGAAATTGCTATTCAGTTTGCGGCGATTTTGGCGGTTGTTTGGGAATACCGAGTACGCTTATTTCATACGTTGGCAAGCATGACCTCCGAAGCCGTTTCACAACGGCTGGCAATCAATTTGATCGTGGCATTTTTACCTGCGGCAGTATTGGGATTTTTGTTTCTCAAACAAATAAAAACCTATTTATTCAATCCCTTTGTAGTGGCTTCAGCCTTGATTATTGGTGGTTTTCTGATCCTCTGGGCGGAACGTCGGCAGCATGTAATTCATGCCGAAACAGTTGATGATTTGACTTGGCAGGATGCGTTAAAAGTCGGTTTTGCCCAAGCATTAGCAATGATTCCCGGCACATCACGCTCAGGAGCTACCATTATCGGCGGCTTATTTTTTGGCTTATCTCGGCGCGCAGCAACCGAATTTTCATTTTTTCTCGCCATTCCAACCATGTTTGCGGCGACTTTTTATGACGTTTATAAAAATCGCGAGTTGTTTAGCATGGCGGACTTTGAGTTGTTTGCGGTAGGTGGCATCGTGTCGTTTATCAGCGCATTTATTGCTGTTCGTGGCTTGATATATTTCATCAGTCGTCACGACTTTACTGTGTTTGCTTGGTATCGAATTGTGTTTGGCGTGTTGGTATTGGTTTCAGCCCAACAGGGTTGGGTCGATTGGGGCACTCATTAATCCCTACTACAAGCTAGATCCTGGCGTTAGTTATAACAACTAACGCCAGAGTCCAAGTCCACTACTTTTGCGGTACGTAACCTTCAGGCATCTCAGTATTGCCTTCAAACAAAAACTTTGTCCTTTCTTCAGCTAAGTAGGCTCTAGCCTTAGCATCAAAACTAGCCAGCTTGCCTTCATTAATCAGCATGGTTTGCTTCGCCAACCATTCTTTCCAAGCTTGCTTAGAGACTTTATCAAATATTTCCTGACCTTTGGGGCCAGGAAACGGCGGCTCATCCAGGCCTTCTGCTGTTATTCCCAGTTTTACGCAATGCACTGTTCTTGTCATTATTTATCCTCGCTAAAGTATTGCAACAGCAGCTTAATGGGCGCTGCTAGTCCAAGATCGTTAAATTGCTCCGCTTTATACCAGAGCCCCTGATTAGCTTCCATCACAAAATTGTTGGGGTTATTGGTATCAATCAGCAGCGGTGTGTAGTCCAAATGATAATGCGAAAAGGTATGCCGTTTAACGTCAAACTCTTGCTGATACTTGATGGACAACTGCCTGAGTCCGCACCATTGCTGAGCTTCATCGATACTGTCAAACTCAGGCACGCTCCATAGCCCACCCCAAATACCGGTGGGCGGGCGTTTTTCCAGCCATATTTGATGATCAGGATCACGTAATAATAAAAACACTTTTTCTTTAACCGGCAAGGTCTTGGCCGGTTTAGAACTTGGAAGCGAGGCCACGGTATTGGTGGCTTTGGCGATGCAGGCGCCGACCAAAGGACAGACTGAACATGCGGGTTTGCGTCGCGTACAGACTGTCGCCCCTAAATCCATAATAGCTTGCGTGAAGTCGGCAACTCGATCTACGGGGGTCAAGTCTGTACTAATCGCCCAAAGCAACTTCTCCACTTGATTGCTGCCAGGCCAGCCGGAAATTGCTCTAAACCTTGTTAATACGCGTTTGACGTTGCCATCAAGAATGGGATGACTGCTTTTGAAAGCAATGCTCAAAATTGCGCCGGCAGTAGAACGACCAATGCCAGGAAGATTGACCAACTCATCTAACGAATCTGGAAAATAACCTTGTGCGGCAATAATCTGAGCGGTTTTATGTAGATTTCTCGCTCTGGCGTAATAGCCAAGTCCTGACCAAAGCGCCAACACCTCGTCTTCAGGCGCTTGCGCCAAGCTTTCAATATCAGGGAATTTACCTGTAAATGCATTGAAATAATCGATAACGGTTGCGACTTGAGTTTGCTGCAACATCGTCTCGGAAAGCCAGACCCGATAAGGCGTGATATTTTGTTGCCAGGGCAAATCTTTGCGGCCATGCTGATCAAACCAGTCGAGCAAGTTTTTTTGAAACTTCTGCGGAGTCATTTAATGAAATAGCCCTTTCAATAAATCGCCGGTGCCTGGACCCAGCTTTTTATCCAGTTTATTCATGAGCTTATTTATTTTATCTTTATTTTTATCCAGCACTTTTTCGATTCTGGCTTTATCGGTTAACAACGCAGTGGCATCGATTGCGTAATTTAAATTATCGAAAGGCCCAGTGATGGCGATAACCAATGGCGGGCTTGGCGCTTGACCGGTTTCCTGGGCGGGCAATCTGGCATTCACCTGATAATTCAGCGTTTCGTTGACGATATTGGCACTGCCTTTACCATCAACATGTAACTTGGCTGCGGTAGCGATCAAATCATCGTTACGCACGAGACCATTGTTAATAGCCGCTGTGCCGGTGATTTGCGTAAATAGGGTTTGATCATCTTTATTGTCTGTCGGTAAGCCGGTGCCTTTGATTAACGCTTTGCCGTTATCAATAATTTTTTGCAGATTAACGCCTTTAATCACCGCGTCTTTAATCGACACATCCAAATGACCATTCAACGTCGATTTCAATTCATCGGCATTACTACCTTGCGCTTGCAGCTGCGCTGATGCCGTCAATTGCCCGGTGATAGGCTTCTTAAACAGCCCTTTCAACCAAGGTTCAATCTGTACCTTGGTCAATTGCTCATTCAAAGCAATAACCGGTTTTTTATTCCGGGCATCCACACTGATATTGCCAGAGTAAGCGCCCTGATAAAATGTATTTACCGATTGTTGTGTCGCGACTTTACCGTCTTTTGCGGTTAGTTTTAATTTAACGCCCTGTAAATCAACCCCGCGCACAGTTAATTTACCTAAAGTGATTTGACCATCAGCATTTAATTTTCTTAACGTTTCCACCGGCAAGGCCGCCGCACCTGCCGCCAATGCTGCACCTGGACTTGCTAATGTTTGCTTTTTAGAATTATTAACTGGCGGCAAATAACGATCCAGCGCCAACGTATCCAATGCCAAGTCAAAACCGATAGCGGACTGGTTTGCGGTATTAACGCTAATTTGCCCTTGAGCGTGTGTGTCATCAAGCGTCATTTCCAGATTTTGCAATTCAATAACATCTGGCGTTGCATGTAAGTTGCTTTGCCAAGACAGTAAATTCAGTGCTTTAGCATCCTGCATAGCGGGTAGGCTAATAGCCAATTCTTGCAGTAATTTAGCCAGATTGAACGGAGCGATGCTCAGATTCCCAGCAAAATCAGGCGCATCTTTGATACCCGTGCCGACAATATCAGCGCTAAGTAAAGCTTCGCCTAGAGCCAGTTTTAAACCTGTGAGCTTAACGTCCTGCTTGGCTGAGTCTAATGCGGCATCGGCAATAGTTAAAGTACTGGTCAGGGACTTTGCAGGCATGTTTTCGCCAGATAGCGTGGACTGCAATTGGGTGCTGCTTAAAGAATAATTATCGAACTTATCGTTAATCGTTAAAGCGGTTTTGAGTTTAATGGCTGCTGAAAAGCCGGATTTTATATTGGCGGCATGTAGTGACAGTATGACATTGACTGGCACATCAAAACTAAACTGCTCGGTATCGAGATTAAGGTCTTTGATTAGCCAAGCGGCGTCGGCTTGCGCGTCTTGCCAGCTAACTTGGGCATCACTCACAGAGATTTTACCCACTGCAAATAACGCCAGCGCATCGGTTTTACTGGTTGCTGGCGCTTGATTTAAACTGGTTGATGGTGGGATGGCCTGCTCAGGTGTTTTAGTAAAATCATCCCAGTTATTCAGTCCTTGATTGTTTCTGGCAAGGTTGAGCGCCAGTCCCTTCAAAACGAGTTGATTAATGGCAATTTTTTTCTCCAGCAATAATGGTAGCAACTGAACGCTAATGTCACTGGTTGTAACGGTAACAAACGGTTTATTTTCAAAGCCTTGAGCATTACTCAATGTCAATGCGCCAGTCGTTATGCCTAGCCAAGGAAATAGCGAAAGCTTAATGTCGCCGTCAATTGTCAGGTCCCGCCCCGTGCTGTCCTTAACAGCCGCGGAAATTTCCGGTTTAAATTGATTTGGGTCGACAAATGCAGGCACTGCCAAAATTGCCACGACCAGCAATAAAATTATCGCCAGCAGCACTGACACCGTAATTTTTATAGGTTTTTTCACAATGCGCTCCTGCCTTGAAAATGTAATATCATTGCACGCTCACGGCAGCCAAAGCGGCTGTCCCAAGTAAAATCAATTATACGGGGTGGAGATATGTTGCTTTTAGCTAAATTTGCTGGCATTGCCGTGCTGGTGTGGTTTTTTATAAGCGCCAAACAACAAGGTGAATCCGCTTATAAATGGGCCATTATTGGTGTGATCGGCTATTGGGTTGCATGGTGGGCGGTGCGTTTGTCTATCGTTGCACCGCTAACTGCATTATTTCCAAAAAATGGCATGGCGATTTTTTTGATTACTCAGATACCGGCTGTATGCGCATTTATTGCCGCTTTTTTTATCCGCAAAAAATTAATAGCTGACGCAACAAATCAATAACGCATCTTTAAAATACACAAAAGGCGCGGTGTGTTGCCACAACGCGCCTTTTGCTGGTCACCTAAAACAAATTACAACTTGTCGGCGTTTTTATCCAAATACGCTGCAACACCTGATGGACTTGCATCCATACCAGCATCACCTTTTTGCCAGCCGGCTGGGCAAACTTCACCGTGTTCTTCATGAAATTGCAGTGCATCAACTACGCGCAGCAATTCATCGATGTTACGGCCTAATGGCAAATCATTGACGACTTGATGTCGCACCAATCCACTACGGTCGATCAAGAATGATCCACGGAAAGCAACGCCGCCAGCAGTTTCAACATCATAATCTTTAGCGATTGAATGTGTTAAATCCGCAGCCAATGTGTAACGCACAGCACCGATACCACCTTTGTTGATGGGGGTGTTACGCCAAGCGTTGTGAGTAAAATGCGAGTCGATAGACACGGCAACAACTTCAACATTACGGCTTTTGAATTCGTCAATGCGGTGATCTAAAGCAATCAATTCGCTTGGGCATACAAAAGTGAAATCCAATGGATAGAAAAACACCACAGCATATTTGCCTTTGCTGCTGGTTTCGCTAGAAAAGTTGAATGCATCAACAATTTGACCATCGCCAAGCACAGCAGGTACTGTGAAATCAGGCGCTTGTTTACCAACTAAAACACTCATCGCACTCTCCAAAAATAGTTAAAAATCATTGTGTTATGAATTCATGATCAGCCGCTTCGACGAGGGGCTTGCGGTTATTCTACACCAGGAAGGTAGGAAATTGTCTAGCGTTATGACTTAGTACTTGCAATGGACTGAGCTTTGATGATAATTTGTAAGCGTTGACTTACAGTGAAAAGTATTCTGGCTTACATGTGCAATATGGATGGTGGCTGGATCTTTGCTGTTAAATTCACATTGTGTAATTAGACGGAAAACCAAACCATGGCAAAAAATAAGCATATCACCGAACCTGATGTCTTTGGATATCAAGTACGTATCGTCAGACGCGGCAAAGAAAGTAGCCGCTATTTCTCTCATAAACTCTGGGGTAATCGCGGTAAATCCTTGCAGGCAGCTATTGCTTGGCGAGACCAAATGCTGGTTGTACTGAAGGGCAGTAAGACACGTTTTCTCAAACCACCCAAAAACAAAACCACCACCGGCGTAACCGGCGTTTCCAGAACCGTAAAATATGATCATCGCAAAGATAAAAGTTATCTTTGCTATACCGTTTTTTGGGTTTGCAATGGCAAGTCAAAAAACAAAACTTTTCAGGTGGGCAATGTAGAAAAAGTCAGTGCGGATGACGAGCTGCATGCTTTTCGTACCGCGCGTTTATTCAGAAGTTGCTACGAATACGCCATTGATAATGACTTGGAATTCGATGATTCCCAATTTGTAGGCTGGAAAAAAATTCGAATTTACGATGATGAGAATTTAGTTGTAGTTTAGTGTTTTAAGCGCTCTGGTCAGTAGCATAGCTTTTGACCAGAGCGAAGTCGATTTATCCTCAAGCCAGTCTTACCTTTATTCGGCAAGCTTAAATCTAAAGGTTTGTTCAGCACGCTGCTCCACTGCTACACCATCGACTATTTTGCCTTTAAATTTCCATTGTCTGATGGCTTTGAGAGCAGCTTCGTCAAAAATATCGGCTGGTTCAGCTGCGATTACTTCAGCATCAGTTACTTCACCGTCTGTGGAAATAGTAAATTCCACCTTTACCCAGCCTTCTACATGACGACTCGCGGCACGTTGTGGGTACTTGGGTTCGACACGCTCCAAAGGAACCACGCCTGATACTACCTTGCCGGTACTTGCTGTAGCAGGCTTTGCTTCTGGTGCGACTGCACGGCTAGGTTGAGCAGGAGCCGCACTAATGACGGGAGCATTTGCTGGCGCAGAAGGCATGGGCGCAGGTAAATCAAGTTTGGGCAAATCTGCAGGTAAGGACTGTTGTTTTACCGGTGTAGGTTGCTGAATTTTTTTCGGCTTTGGCGGCGAAGGCTGTTCTTTTTTAGGTTGCGGCTGCTGCTTATTTTCAACCTGTTGCACTTGTTTTTCCGGCTCCTTTTGCTTCGGTTTGGGTGGTTCCTTTTTTAGCCGTATAAACTCCATCATAGTTAAAGATGCATCTTTTCTTACTTGCTGAGTATTGCTCATCAGCATAGCTTGCATTAGCCAAAATAAGCTCAGCGTCACCAAAACGCCAACTAATAGGGCCGTTGTCAAAGATTTCACTGGCCGTCTGACTCCGTTGCGATAGCTGCGTTTTCAATCCCAGCCAGGCGAATTTGATCCATCACACTCACTAACACATGAGTTTTAGCCTCCCGGTCGGCAGTGATTACAACAGATCCCAATGGATTTTCTGCATGTAACCTGGCGACATTGGCCCTAACCGCGCGCAGATCCACGACATGTTTATCAATCCATATTTCGCCGCCGGCACTGATGGCGACAATAATATGTGCTTGCTCTTTGCGCTGGGCAGTTTCGGCTTGCGGACGATTAACTTCCAGCCCTGATTCTTTAATTGATGAGCTGGTGACAATAAAAAAAATCAGCATAATAAACACGATGTCGAGCATCGGCGTCATATCCAACTCAGCCTGTTGATCGGCAGACGATCGGCTACTTTTACGGCGCATGAGGAATCTTCCTAGTGGTATTTTAATAAATCGGTTAGATGATGGGTTTCTTCACTGACACGTTGTTCAAGTCGTTTGCTGAAATAAAGACCGCCGATAGCGATCATCATCCCTGCCATGGTTGGAATAGTCGCCTGTGACACCCCGGCTGCCATCGCTCTGGCATTACTGGTGCCGACTACCGCCATCACATCAAATACATGAATCATCCCGGTAACAGTGCCCAGTAAGCCGAGTAAAGGGCACAAGCTCACCAGCATATTAATTACCGGCAACGTTTTTGACATCTGGATTTTGGCTTCCGAAATAATACAATCTCGGATGTATAAAGCATTCGCGGACTCACGATCGTTACGATTGCTCCATTGCGCCACCCAGTGTTCTTTAAGTTGCGGATAAGCTTGCCTAAAAAAGATAAACCGCTCAGCCACTAGCGTCCATAGCGATATTGAAACAAATAAAATGATCCAAAGGACATTGCCGCCGGCATTAAGAAAGTCGCGTAACGACTCCAGTAAAGACATTACTTGCCTGCCCGACGGCTGATCAGGCCGGCTGTTTGTTCATCAAGAATTTGTACCAGCACCCGGCTACGTGAAGCCACCACGCTATGCAGAAATAATAGCGGTATAGCCACGCATAGACCTTCAACAGTGGTCACCAACGCTTGCGAGATACCTTCGGCCATTAATTTCGGGTCTCCAGTGCCAAATAGACTGATCGACTGAAAGGTAACGATCATCCCTGTCACTGTACCCAACAAACCTAATAACGGTCCCACCGCCGCTGTCAGTTTAATCAAGGACAAGCCCTTTTCCAGTTCGGGCACTTCCCGGGTGATTGCCTCATCCAATAACAAGTCAAGATTATCAGAGGCTTCAGTACTGCTTTTTTCAGCAACCGCAAACAGTCTGCCCAACGGATTGTCTTCGTTTATTTTGGTTGATTGTATTTGCGCGGTCATTTTGTTGCCTATCACCGATAGCTGCACTAGACGAACTAAACCGTAAATAAAGCCTAATGCGCCTAATGTGAGAGTGATGTAACCGATCAAACCGCCTTGTTGAATACGCTCGTTAAAATCAGGCGTTTGAATCAGCATCCCCAGCATTGCGCCACGGGTCGGGTCAATGGCGACAGCTGCTTGCCCAGATGAGGTCTCGGCCAGCTCTTCTGCCAAATCCAAATAATGGTTCTCGGGTTGTCGTGGTAAATCCGACAGCTTGCCGGTTTCAGGCAAATAGCGCAGATATTGACCATCCGCCATCGCATTAAAGGCGCCAACACGTACTATTTTGGTCTGGCGCGGTTCGCCTGCAGCAGACAAAACCTGACCGTCGTAATAAACCACTTTACCCGACTCAGTCATTTCCTGTTGCAAGGTAAACCATAGCTGCTCAAGCTGAACCATAGTTGGTAGCGCTTTACTGTCAGCGATTTCTGCCAACACCGCTGTTCGGCCAACAAACTGCGCTGAAATTAATGAATTATTTAAGTCTGCCTTCAAATCGCCGGCAACTTGCTTGGCGACGCCGAATAACTCACCTAAACCGCCGCTGCGCTCAGCCAGTTTTTCTTCGAGCTGTTTTAGCTGTTCTGCATTGGCGTTCAGTTTTGCCTTCAATTGGTTATTATCAACCTCTTGTTTAGCCAATTCTGCACGGGCTGCTTCAAGCAGTTGTTTTTGTTTGTCGGGGTCGGCTAAAAATTGCGCTTCTTTTTGAGCATCAATTTTTCCGGCCTGACCTTGGCTTTGTTTAACTTCAGCCAGCAACTTATCGAGATCAAGAGGTTCCGCCATGACTTCCTGGCTAATTAATAGAGCAATAATAAACACAAACAAATTTTTCATTGGGCGGCCTCAGGTGCAGATACCGGAATAATCAGCATATCCGGGGCAGTTTCTTTTCGGGCAATGCGTAAGCCTTTACGGATGGCGCTGGCGTAATCAGAAGATAGTTGTTGCCATTGCTTAGCGCTGCTATCCCAATAGCCGGTTTCGCTGCCATCTAGACGTTGATAAAACAAAGAGACCCGCCCCAAACGTAAAAAATCAACTGAACTTTTTTTGCCATTTAAGTCGATATCGCCCTTATAAGCTTCAATGGTTTTGCCATATTCGTTTTCAATCTGAAATGCTTCCATAATACGACGAAATTTTTCCGCAGTAGACACGTCGGGCGTAACCACCAAGTCTTTAAGTTGTTGTAAGCGTTGTTTACGTTCTGCGGGCAAAAACGGTTTGTCCAGCTGCACGAACTGTTCAAAACTAGTCAGCATACGCAAAATCAGCGGTAATATTTCTTGCTTGGTCACTTCAACATCAACGAGTTGTTGTTCCAACGACTTTTTTTCTGCCGCCTGAGAATTAAGCAAAGCTTGCAGATGCTGGTTATAAAGATGCGCAATTTCTGTTTGCCGACTCACCGCGTGAAATTGCTCTAGTAATGCGGGTGCGTTATCACTGCCAGCTGCCTGAGCTGTCGTAGTGGTAGCTTCCGAAGGCGCCGCTGTATAGGCGGGTAACGCACAAACACCTAAAAATACGGCGGCCAGACGAGTAGTGTGTCGGCGACAAATAAGCATGATAAATCCAATAAAAAATTAAAGTAAAACCACCAGGGCTTGAAAGTTTAGCCGGACGCTGTTTACGTCAGACTGGGTATTTTTATAACTGGCGAATTCGTATAAATTAAGTGCTTAACCCCTTGAGCAAAAAGGGATGAAGTAGACTGTAAGTTGGCAAAAGCAAGATAGGGTGAAGTGCAATTAAATCTACCATAGCCGGGAGACTCTTATGCGTGGCGCACACCTTTCTCTTAAACAAAGGCATTATATCGCAACACAACACCGCTAAATGAGTCCAGCAGATAAGATTGCACTCAACCAATCGATAAGCCTAAAGAGATCAGTTATTTCCTACTCTGGCATGTTTCGCATCCTGTACATAGCAGCGATAGACTACCACCGAAAAATAAGTAGTTTGTCCTGAATGAGCATGCGGCCTATGCGATTCAAGGTGAAAGATATTTTACCAAGCCCTACCAATAGAACTTCTTATATTGTATTTTTATGAGGTATAGTTCCACTTTGGTGTAATTTATAGATATTCACCCCCAGATTATTTTTCATGGTCAATGATCGCCGTACCATCTGACCACCTTTTCAATGCTGCACTTTTTACCTGAATTAGCGTGCCATGAACCTAAGCCAAATCGAATTACTCCGTATTCTGCAGGAAAACAACTTCAGCCTCTCTAAAGCCGCTGATCAAATGCATATTGTGCAATCAGCGGTAAGCAGACAATTACAACTGTTTGAAGCGGAACTGGGTTCACCAATTTACGAACGACAAGGCAAGCGCTTGATGGGGTTGACTCCTTTAGGCTTACGGGTAATGGAAGAAGTGGCCGCTATTGATGGCGCCAAAAGAAATATCAAAGTCATTGCCGCCGACTATTTAGATAGTCAGCAAGGTATTTTACATATTGCCACCACCCACACCCAAGCCAAATACTTCCTGCCTAAGCCAATCTTGCGCTTTAAGGACAAATATCCGGCTGTCAAAATCTACATGCTTGAGGCGGCTCCGGAGCAGTTAATTGACAAACTGCACAGTCGCCAGGCTGATATTGCCATTTGCACAGAAAAAATTGCCGAGGATGAAAACCTAGTGCTTAACCGTTGCTATGCCTGGCACCACGCTGTTGTCGTACCAAAAACACATCCATTAAGCAGCGGCGAAATTACTCTGGAAAGACTGGCAAGTTTTCCCATTCTTACCTATGGCTTTGGCTTTACTGGCCGCTCAAATATCGAAGCTGCCTTTAAAAATACCGACATTAAGTTAGACATTACTCTGGCCGCCGCAGATACCGATGTTATTAAAACTTACGTGAGATTAGGCATGGGCGTGGGCATTATTGCCGGTATGGCTTACGATCCGGTAATGGACCAAGATTTAGTCATTCGCGATTTGTCGCACCTTGTGCCCAGCTCGACCACTAAAATCGCCTACTTAAAAAATAACTACCTACCGTTATATAGCCGACACTTTATTGATGAATTATTGCTAGCCGCCAGCGAGCTTAATTCGTAAATACACCAACGCTCGCCCCGTTTTATTGGGGCGGGCTGTTATAATCCGGCCTTTTTCAAACACAAGAACCTAGAGGTTGGTTTTTTCATGAATTGGGCATATAGCTTTTCCGGTTTTTTTGTCGGTATGTTGGTAGGTATTACCGGGGTCGGTGGCGGATCGTTAATGACGCCTTTACTGGTATTTTTATTCGGCTTCAAGCCTGCAGTGGCAGTAGGTACAGACTTATTATTTGCCGCCATCACCAAAACCAGCGGCGTCTGGGTGCATCATGGCAAACATGGCTCGGTAGATTGGAAAATCGTCGGCTGGCTATCGGTGGGCAGCTTACCTTTTGCCCTAGCAACGCTGTACGTGCTCAAGTACTTAATGTCAGTAGGTAAAGAAACTACCGGCGCCATCACTTTTACTTTGGGCGTTGCGTTGCTACTGACCGCAGTCGCGTTGTTAGTTCGTAGCGTACTGCTGGCAAGAACTGCAAAACTTGGGCTGATTGATGATGAACACAGCACTCCTGAAAACACTGCTCGTTTCAAACATCTACAAATACCCGCGACAATCCTGATTGGCTCTGTACTAGGTATTCTCGTGACATTGTCGTCGGTTGGCGCAGGCGCTCTAGGCACGGTTGCCTTGTTATTTTTATACCCGCGAATGACCACCGTTAAAATCGTCGGCACCGATTTAGCACACGCGATTCCACTCACGGCTGTCGCCGGACTCGGCCACCTCAGTTTAGGTAATGTCGATTTAGTATTACTGGGTAGCTTGTTGATTGGTTCATTACCGGGCATTTGGATAGGCAGTCACTTAAGTGCAAAAATTCCCGAAAAAGTTTTACGTCCCATATTGGCAATCATGCTGATATTGATCGGCCTTAAATTTGTCTTACAGTAACCAATTTAACAAGGAGTTCGCTATGACTGAAGCCGTTCGCCCACCACTACCGCCCTTTACCTTGGAAACTGCCGCGCAAAAAGTGCGTGCCGCTGAAAACGCCTGGAATGGTCGAGACCCGGAAAAAATCGCCCTGGCTTATACCATTGATAGCCAATGGCGCAATCGTGCGGAGTTTTTGTCTGGACGAGAGCAGATTACCCAGTTTCTAAAGCGCAAATGGGCAACAGAACTGGATTATCGACTGATTAAGGAATTATGGACTTACCATGACAACCGCATTGCCGTGCGCTTTGCGTATGAATGGCATGATATTTCAGGACAATGGTTTCGTTCTTACGGCAACGAAAACTGGGAATTTAATGAACACGGCCTGATGCAGCGACGCATAGCCAGTATCAACGATCTAGCTATTGACGAACTGGAACGAAAATTTCATTGGCCGTTAGGTACTAGGCCTGATGATTATCCTGGGCTGTCTACGTTAGGTTTATAAAATTTCATGGACGGCACATTCCAAACTAAAAACAGCGTACAGAAAACAACTTTTGCGTGATAGCAATTCCGGTTTTAGTGAATAGGGAGTGGGTAGCTATAAATCTTATACCCACTCCATTTAATATATATCCGAAATTACCCAAATACGTTTCACCGCTCCACCCCAGCCTCAGCAAACGTGGCCATATCGTTCAAAAACACCACGGCCGATTGCAATAATGGGTAAGCCAGGGCAATACCGGAACCTTCGCCCAAGCGTAATTCCAGATTCAGCAACGGCTTTACAGCAAAATATCTGAGCAATGCCTGATGACCGTGCTCACTGGATACATGACTAAACACGCAATAATCTAAGACTTGCGGTTGCAATTTACTGGCCACTAACAGCGAGGTGCTAGCAATAAAACCATCCACCATAATCACCATGCCCAATTCCGCGGCTTTAAGATAAGCCCCAACCATCATCGCCATTTCAAAACCGCCGAAGGTGGCTAACACAGACAACGGTTCTGTTACATTTTCATGTTGTTGTACCGCTTGTTCCAGCACAGCCAATTTACTTTGTAATTGCTGGTCATTTAGCCCGGTACCACGACCTACACACTGAGCTAAAGGCTCGTCAGTCAAGCAATGCATTAACAGCGCAGCTGCGGAAGTATTACCGATACCCATTTCACCAAAGCCTATGCAATTACAACTCTCGTTGTATTGCTGCAATACCAACCTGGCACCAGTATGCAGAGCTGCGGCGCATTGTTGTTCGGTCATGGCCGGTTGCTTTAAAAAGTTGCGCGTGCCTTTAGCCACTTTTACTGCAACCAACTGAGGATGGCTGTCTAAATCAGCATTAACGCCAGCATCGACAATCAATAATTGCAACTGATGCTGCTTGGCAAAGACGCTGATAGCCGCGCCGCCAGCTAAAAAATTGCCGACCATTTGCGCAGTCACTGATTGAGGATAAGCGCTGACGCCAGCTTCAGCGATACCATGATCACCGGCAAAAATAAGCACGCAAGGTTTGTTGAGGCTTGGGGTAAGGCTGTTTTGGCATAAGCCAATCTGTAAAGCTAAGGCTTCAAGTAAGCCTAATGAGCCTAAAGGTTTGGTTTTTTGATCAATTTTATTTTGTAAGACGGCATTTAATTCAGATGCACGAGGCGGGATAACTAAGTTTATCGGCACGGGGTATTCCAGGTGTTTTCAAATAATAATGTGTTTATATCTAGCCGTGACGCCCACCGCTCTTGTTCCAGCATCGGCTTGTCGTAAAAGCTAGCAACATGACCAAGGCACAAAATAGCCACCGGCTGGCTATCGTCGGGCATATTTAATAATTTTTTTAACGCTGTCGGCTCAAACATCGACACCCAACCCACTCCTAAACCCTCAACTCGCGCAGCTAACCACAAGTTTTGGATGGCACAAGATAATGACGCCAAATCCATTTCCGGTAAGGTGCGACGGCCAAAGACATGCTGTTGACGTTGGTCGCATAGCGCCGCCACCAACACTTCGCCGCACTCCAAAATACCTTCCACTTTTAATTTCATAAAAGCATCTTCGCGCTCGCCCAAGGCTTGAGCCGTTTGAATACGTTCTTGCTCAACCAGAGCGTGTATTTGTTGCCTTAGCGGTATTGAGCTGACGCGGATAAATCGCCAAGGCTGCATAAAACCGACACTTGGAGCGTGGTGGGCGGCATCTAGCAACCTCGCCAATAGTTCGGGGGCAACCGGATCGGGCAAAAAATGACGCATATCGCGGCGCTCATAAATAGCGCGATAAACAGCGGCACGTTCGGCGTCAGAGTAACGATGTGGATTCATGGTGTGTGGGTCAAAAATGGCAAGGCCCGTTGGGCTTTTTAGCACCGGCGGGCCTGGGTTTTTTCCGGTAAGAGATAATTACAGATTATAAGGATGCGCGGCATCAAAACCATGCACTTTGGCTTTGGTAGTAAATATTGGCGGCGTCCAGCCGAGATTGTCCTGCTCAGCCAAGAAACCGGCCAGCCAAAAAGACTGACTGCGGATCGGCAAGATAAACGCGTACAGCTTGCCGTTGGGTAGTTCAGCTACATCTCCCAAGGCATAAATATCAGGATCTGAAGTTTGCAAATAGTTGTTAACCTTAATGCCACGACTAATCTCAAGCCCGGCCTGCGCAGCCAGTTCTGTGCGCGGCTTAAAACCGCAACAGACAACCACGGCATCAAATTCAGCGGCCACATCGGTAGTCACGCACAGTTTGTCATCTTCTTCGGCAAAGCCATGCACGTTCTGATTTAACAAGACATTGACGCCAGAATCATCCAGGACATTAAGCAATAAATCCGAATCTTCGGCCACCAATTGCCGCTCCATCAATCGATCCATCGCATGAAACAACGTGACATCATCACCAGCCACCGCAAGATCCGAGGCGATTTCACAACCGATCAGACCGCCGCCGATAATAGCCCAGCTGGGATGTTGGTTATGATTTAAAAAAGTCTCTCTAAATTGTCGTAAGGCTTTTAAATCGGTCAGGCTATTTAGGCAAAAAAACAATTCTCGATAGGGCAAAAAAGGTGGTGGAATAAACGCTGCCGAGCCTTGCGCAAGAATCAATTTGTCATAGGATAGTGATGATTCCTGACACGGCCCTTCCAAGTTGACGATTTTTTCTTCGCGATTGATGGCAATAACTTCAGTGCCTGCAATCACATTGATATTACTGGCGCGCAACTGTTCAAAAGTTTTAAGGATAATGGACTGCTCAATATCACTGCGAGTAAAGCCTCTGGACAACAACGGTCGCGAGTAGTACCCATCGTGCTCTCGAGTGACTAAGGTAATCTCGGCGTCGGGCAACAAGGTACGAGCCTTTTCGGCAAAGCTGACGCCAGCAATCCCCGAGCCGATGATAACGATGTCCATGATGTGCTCCTGATAAGGTTGGTTGTCTATCAATCAACGATTAATTCATATTCGTCTTTAGGCACGCCGCACTCCGGGCAACGCCAATCATCGGGCACGTCCTTCCATAAGGTGCCTGGCGCTAAGCCGGAATCAACATCACCCAGTGCTTCATCATAAATATGTCCACAAACGCTACATTGATATTTTTGGTACTCAGGCATTATCGCTCTCCGTAAATGTTAATAGCCATTCGACTGTAACAGGTCTGTTTTAATTTTCAACCACAGAAATATCTGCTTACGCACTGGTTGACAGTACCCAGCATACGCAGAAATTCCATGAGCTGTTCATTATATATATCGTTATGAACGGAATCAGCACCATAGTTTTATCCAAGTGGGTTAACAGCGTTGGACCGCATTGAAAGGTTGCGCCGGGTGTTTGATACTGCCATTTGTTGACGGTCGCGCCAGTTGGTCTTGAAAGCTTATAGCATTCGATTTGGTTGTAATTGATTTTACCCGTTGAAACAAGGGAAGTATTTGTCATTGCCCCGTTGCCAAGCACGCAGAATTTAACAAGCGGGCTTTTTTTGATTGACCTAGTAATTGCCGTTAGAATGACAGCGTTTATTGGGTTCGAAGATCGCGCAGCCTTGTAATCAATATCAACTACTTAAGCCAAACAGGAATACTAGATGTCTTTAAATATCCTTACTAAAAAATCCGCGACGGCCCTATTAATTGCAATAGGCCTCAGTGCTCAGACGGCTCAAGCGGCTTTAACCTTCAACTTTACCTACAAAAGCCCTGGTCAAGGCTTTGATGATCCGACCTTTGGCGCTGACCGCAAAGCAGCGCTTAACAGTGCAGCTGATTTATTAGGCGAATATTTTGTAAATTACACCGCAACGCTTGATTACGATGTCACATCTTCAAACGTAAATGAATCTAGGCTGGCCTCAGCAGGTAGCAGTTATTCTTTGATCCCCGGCACGTTTCAAGGCACCACTGTACAAACAAAAATACTGACTAATGGTGCGATCGATAGCAATTTTTTTGCTGCCGACGGTTTTATTGATTGGAATTTTTATGACAACTGGGGGCTAAGCGATAACGTCGCTAGTGATCAATTTGATTTTAAAAGAGTTGCAATACATGAGTTATTACACTCATTTGGATTTAGTTCGCTTGTTAATCAAAACGGTAGCGGGTTAGGGGATAAAAACCCGGGTACCGCCGACACATGGGCCACGTTTGATCAATTTTTGACCAATGCTGACGGCGTTAGATTGATAAATAACGCTGGTGTGTTTGATGGTTCGGTTAATGCGTTGACAGGAGGTAGCGTGTTATTCAATGGACAAAATGCCAAAGACGCCAATGGCGGTGTTGCCGTTAACCTTTATGCGCCAACAATATTCAGCCCTGGCAGCAGCATTAGCCATCTTGACGATGATACTCTCGCCTTGTCCGAGTTGATTATGGCTTCATCCGTATCTGCAGGACAAAAATCACGAGAATTATCGGATATCGAAATCGGCATACTTCGAGACATCGGCTATACCCAAATCGTTGCCCCAGCTCAGGTACCCGTACCTGCATCAACTTGGTTGATGCTAAGCGGACTGCTTGGGCTTGTCGGTTATGGACGTCGTAAAGCGACGGTTTAAGAGGATTATAGAAATTGCACCTCGCCAAGCTGCACTTAATTACAGATGCCTGGCGAGGTGCAATTTTTTATAGCGGGTTTTCTATAGTTACAACCGATAAAGCGGTTCCAGACCATCATCAATTGTACTAGCCAATTTAGTTCTGGCTTTATTTTCAGTAAACGTTTGAAACAGTTTTTTACCCTGCCATTGCCCGGCTTCTTTACCGTACAACACCTGATTCAACAACAGAATTTCATCACGTAGGCGCGCTTCACATAATTCAGCAATTGCACCCAAACTGTCGGCGTTAAATTGTTGTTTACCCCATGCCAACAACGCGTCTTTGGCGGCAATGGCATTGTTATCGGCACAGGCTTTTTTTAAGCGCTTGATGCTGTCTTTAATTTGCAGTTGTTTGCCGTTGTCGATGACCGGTTTGAAGGTAGGTCTTCTATTGCTTAAAAAATAAAGCACAGTTAACAGCCAGCCCACGGCTAAAAATAGCGTCGTCCACATCCAAACATCGTTTTGCTGAACTTCTACATTAGTTATCACAGGCGCGGCCGCATCAACTTTCTGTGCTGGTTGCTGCACAGGCGGTATTACCGGCTGCGCGGGTGCGGGTTGTGAGCCCGGCGCCGCAATTGCGGTAATGGTGGTTTCCGGGAGTTTGGCGATTTCCATTTTTTGGGTTTGGCTGTTAAACCAAGGTATCTCAATCGCCGGCAAGCTGTAGTCGCCTGACTGTGAAGGGATAATGGCGATTTTTTCTTCTCTTAATGCCACGACGCCATCGGCATTTTTTTGTTCTTGTAGGGTGGGTTGATCCGGATAGGCTTTAATTTGATTGTTGGTTTTAAGCGTATTTAATTCCGGTAATTGCCCCACGGTTGCGCCTTTAACAAGCAAGGTCAGGGTGCGCGTAATAGGTTCGCCGACTTTCATTTGCTGAAAATCACCAGACCATTCTTGTTTGATTTCCAATTGCTCTGCTGATAACCAATGTTTTCCGGTAAAGGTGCTCGGCACGGGTTTTACATCCAATGTGATAGCTTTAGATTCTATACGTTTGCTTTGGGTACTTTGCGGATTAAAAAAGCCGTTAAAGCGTGGGCGGCCATTACTGCTAACCACTTCAGCGTTTAGTACCAGTGGCTTAATAGTCAGGCTGCCGCTTTTTTGCGGAAAAATAGCGTATTTTCTTTCTGTGACTAAATAGTTCACGCCGTTAACTTGGGTGTTGTAATTGCTGTCATCACCCAGTTTTTCTACCACGGCATCCGCCAATTCCGGGTCACTTAGGCTAGCCTGGGCAATATCAACTCGTCTATACAGGCGCAGTGTATATAACACTTGCGACTGCACATAAGGGCTTTGCGGTGTAGCTTCAACGTCTAAATACAGATCCTGATCAGTATCGACGTTTTTGCTAGCGGCTTGTTGGGTAACTGAAATAGCCAGCGCTTGGCTGACATCGTTACCAAATTTTATCGACGGAATGCTGAGATTACCCGCTCGTTTAGCAATTACTTTCAGTACCCAGCGAATGCTGCGTGTGGCGGTGCCGTTAATCACCGAGATATTGCTGCTCTGACTTTGACCAAGGATTTTGAAATCCTGTTCTAACGGCTTGAAATTTGGGTTGTCGTCGGGTGATTCACTAGCAGTAAAAATTATTTGAAAAGATTCATCCAGACTGACCGGGTTTCTATCCACCGCAGCGGTAATATGTGCGGCGGCAAAGCTGGCTGTGGGCCAGAGCAAGTTGAGCAGTATCAAAAAGATTAGTGTTGTAGGTTGGGTTAACAGCCTTTTCGTTAAGCCAACATATCGGGTTAGCAAATGTTGAATTGCTAAAAGCGTGTAACCCAACTTAGGGTATTTTGATGGAAGGGTGCTTGGCGACGTCATAGTGGTGATGGAACGGATATTTTGGGTTGAGGATATGTTTTTATCTATCTTAGATAAGGCAGGCTGCAAGCTTTAAACTTTATATAAAGCTAAGCCGTTCATGGGGCGACAAGCTCACCATGAACGGCTTAAATTTTTCTATTAATCGATGTAATAATGCGGTTAAAGAATACCGTTTTCAAGCACTGGCATTACCCAATAGTGTATCCCGGAATCGGTAAAATCGTTTTTTAACTGCGTCAATAGTTCGGCCAGACCTTCCTCGGCCAGATACATTTGAAAGCGGATTTTTTTCTGGCGACCTGTGACCTGTTCTGCTAACGATAAATTTTCGTTTTTATGGTCATGAGCGTTGACTTGGAAGGTGCTAAAACCGAACTCTGACTCCAGGGTTAATAAACAATCGACGACTGCCTCTTCCAGCGAAGGCGGGACATTAATAGTGACTAGATATTTTTTGTCATTCATTGCTCGATCTCCTTCGGCGCTTCGATAGTCGTCGCCTGACCGTAAAGCTTAAATAAAATCGGTAACAGGAATAAGGTTAAAAACGTTGACGATACCAAGCCGCCAATCACTACAATTGCCAATGGACGCTGAATTTCAGAGCCCGGGCCGGTCGCAAATAACAGCGGTATTAAGCCAAAGGCCGCGATGCTGGCAGTCATCAATACCGGGCGTAAGCGTCGCATTGAGCCGATTACAATGACTTTTGCTATGTCCATGCCGGTGGCGAGCAGCTGATTAAAGTAGCTGACCATCACCACGCCGTTAAGTACCGCGATACCCAATAAGGCAATAAAACCTACCGAGGCAGGCACCGATAAGTATTCACCGGACAGCCACAGCGCAAATACACCACCGACCATTGCTAGTGGGATGTTGGACAGCACTAGCGTCGCTTGACGTACTGATCCGAAAGTTGAAAACAGCAATAAAAATATCAAGCCTAACGACACTGGCACCACGATAGATAATGTCGCGGCTGCGCGTTGTTGGTTTTCAAACTGGCCGCCGAATTCAACTGTGTATCCAGTAGGCAGGGTGATTTTTTCTGCGACTGCTTTACGGGCTTCGTCGACAAATCCTACTAAGTCACGATCCTGGACGTTGCTGCGGATTACCACAAAGCGTTGGCCGCGTTCTCTACCGATAGAAACGACCCCTTCCACTTTTTCCAATTTGGCAACGGCAGTGACGGGTACATGACCGCCAGTCGGTAAGGTGAGTTGTAGATTGTCAAAATTAGAGGTATTGCTGTTACCACGAATGATTAACGGCGTACGTTTGATGCCTTCTTGCACGATACCTAAGTTAAGGCCCTCGATTTGTGCATGCAGCAAGGTTTCAATACTGTCGCTGTTAAGCCCCAAACGTCCAGCCGCCAATTTATCGATGGTTAATTGCAAAAATTGCATACCGTCATTTTGTTTGGCGAACACGTCGCTGGAACCACTGATATGTTTCAATATTTCGGCAATTTCATTGGCTTTTTCATTGAGTACGGCCAGATCAGCACCGAACAGTTTTACCGCAACATCGCCCCGGGTGCCGGTGAGCATTTCCGATACGCGCATTTCGATAGGCTGGGTAAAGCCAAAAGCGATACCGGGTGTTTGGGCCATCACCTTACGAATTTCTTCGATTAACGCTTCCTTGCTGTGCATGCGCCATTCTTCTTTAGGTTTAAGCACTAGGAAAGTATCGGTTTCGTTTAAGCCCATCGGATCCAAACCCAGTTCATCAGAGCCAACTCGAGCGACAATCGACGCTATTTCCGGGATGTTTTTAAGCAGGTTTTTTTGCACCTGACCATCCAAGGCAACCGATTGTTCTAGCGTGATCGACGGCAGCTTTTCTAATTGCAAAATGATGTCGCCTTCATCCATGGTAGGCATAAAGGTACTACCAATTTGGGTAAATACCAGAATCGTTACCGCCAACAACGAACCCGCACCGACAAACACTTTTTTACTGTTGTCGACACACCAAAGCAGCGCAGGTTGATACAGTTTTTGCAGTTGTCTGGGCAGCCAAGGCTCCTCGTGGGAAACATTTTTTAACAGGTAAGACGCAATTACCGGAATTACCGATAGTGACATTACCAAAGAGCCACTTAGCGCGAATACGATAGTCAGTGCTACTGGGGTAAATAATTTACCTTCCAGGCCTTGCAAGGTCAGTAACGGTAAAAACACGATGATGATGATTAAAATACCTGAGGTCACAGGGGCTGCCACTTCGCGGGTAGCGCGGTAGATGACATGCAATCTGGGTAAACGTTTAGCTTTTTCGGTATGTGCTAGATGTGTGATCAAGTTTTCTACCACCACGACCGCCGCATCAACCAACATACCTATCGCAATGGCAAGCCCGCCTAAACTCATCAGGTTGGCAGACATGCCCATGTAATTCATCAGAATGAAAGTGAACAATGCCGCCAAGGGTAAGGCTAGCGCAACTGTTAATGCTGCACGCAAATCACCCAGGAACAAAATCAGCAGCACCACGACCAATACGATGGCTTCCAGCAACGCATGCAATACCGTATCGACTGCCTTATCTACTAGGTTGCCGCGGTTATAAAACACCTTGGCTTCTACGCCTTTAGGAAAACCTTTACTGATTTCTGCCAATTTTCGTTCGATACCGACAATTGTTTGCCGGGCATTAGCGCCGCGTAAACTTAACACCAAGCCGGTAACAGCTTCGCCCTGGCCGTTTTTGCTGACAGCACCGTAGCGGGTTAGGGCGCCGATATTGACGTCGGCAACATCGCCGACAGTAATAGGTATGCCGCTGCTGTTATCGACCACGATAGTTTTGACATCAGCGAGCGTTTTAATTCGGCCTTCAGCACGAACAATCAGTGCTTCTTCGCCATCAGTCATCCGACCGGCGCCATCATTGCTGTTATTGCTCTGTAGTGCTTGTACCAATTGGTCGATGCTGACATTTCTGGCTGACATACGAGTATTGTCAGCTGTTACAGTAAAGCTTCTGACCAAACCACCTAGTGAATTGACGTCGGCGACGCCCGGTACGGTGCGTAGTGCGGGGCGGATCACCCAGTCCAGCAAGTCACGGCGTTCCATCAGACTTAAATCGCCGCCTTCCACGCTAAACATAAACATTTCGCCCAATGGCGTTGTCATTGGGGCAATACCGCCTTGAACGCCGGCCGGTAGGTTGGCCCACAGAGTGTTTAAACGCTCGGCAATTTGTTGTCGCGCCCAAAAAATATCGGTACCTTCGGTAAAATCAACAGTAATGTCGGTGAGTGCGTATTTGGCAATAGAACGCAACATGGTTTGATGGGGAATACCAAGCAGTTCCACTTCGATAGGCGCGGTAATTCTGGCTTCTACTTCTTCAGGAGTCATGCCAGGTGCTTTAACGATAATTTTTACCTGGGTAGGTGAAACCTCAGGGAAGGCGTCAATAGGTATGTTATTAAACGCATAATAACCACCGCCAATTAGCAGCAATACTGCTAACAGGATAATTATGCGTTGGCTCAGGGCAAAGCGAATCAATGCAGACATTATTCACCACTCCCCAAACCTAACCAGTTCGCTTTAAGTGCCACGGCGCCTTGGATGGCAAGCTGTTCTGAGCCGGTGAAGTTACCACTGATAATAGATTCATCACCTTGTTTACCTAATACTTTCACGGGTAAAACTTGAAAGCCATTCGCAGTGCGTACAAATACAAACGAACCGCCATCATTTTGGGCAATGGCGACATTAGCAACTTTATAAGCTGCTTTATCGGTATTCTGAATAATTTGGATATTAACTTGCTGACCGACACGTACCGCCGATTGTGGGCCTTTGATTACCGCTCTGGCATGCACCGTTTGATTTTTAGGGTTGACGCTTTGCCCTAATAGGCGAATTTCCGCAGTAACTGCATCAGAAGTGTTTTCAATCAGTACCTTATCACCCAGTTTGACACTGTCGATGCGCTCTTGGGGAATATTAAGTTCTAGCCAGAGTTCATCCAGATTTGCCAAACGATAGATAGGGGAAAGTATGTCGATACGACTACCGGCTTCAGCCATCCTATCAATAATTACGCCGTTAATTGGTGCGTGAATGTTTAATTGACCACTTAATTTGTGAGTTTTAGTTAAGCGATCAATTTCCCCAGCCGACATGCCCGCGATAGTTAATAGTTGCCGATGTTCATCAGCTTCTGACGCAAAGGCATTGTGCTGACTAGCGGTTTCTTGCCAGCGTCGCTCGGCAATCGCGCCATCCGCCAACAATTTTTTATCGCGTTGATAAGTTAGTGCGCTCAGTTGTAGATCACTGACAGCTTTGAGGTAAAGCCGTTGCATGGAGAGCAATTCAGGGCTGTCCAATTGCGCGAGAACATCGCCCTTTTTAATATTGTCACCGATGGCAGCATTTAATTTGGTAATCAGGCCTGCTTGTGATGCAGCAATGGTGTATTCCTGAGAAGGCGGCGCCACTACTTTAGCAGGAGCATATAGAACAGGTATCTGTTTGACCGGCTCCAGTTTGCCTAATTTAATGCCCAAGTTGGTGAAATTTGCTTCAGAAAGTTGAATGCTGTTTTCTAGGGCCATCACTTGGTTGCTAGCCAGTAGGCAAAGCGCAAGCAGTTGAATTTTGGCGCATTGCGGAATGGATAAGGTTTTTAGGTTCATGGCAATACTCCAACTGCTTGATTATAAAAGGCTTGATCACGTTGTAACATCACTGCGCGTTCTTTGGCGTTAAGAACAGCTTGTTGCGCTCGAACTTGAATTTTCAACAAATCCAGCAGATTAATTTCTCCTACTGAATAACTTAACTGGGTCATTTTAAAATGAGCTTCAGAGGTCTGTTTTAGCTCATTGGCAATGGCTAATGCAGCTTGATTGACTTCCAGATTGTGTTCAGCCTCGTGGTGAGCTTGTTCCAGGTCACGATATAGTTGTTCACGTTCAGCAATCAGTTTGTTTAATTCAACATTAATAGCAGCAATATGAGGCTGGTTGTGGGCACTGCCTCCAAACGGCACTACTACGCCGATGTTAAAGCTTTCGGTTTTATTACTGCGAGGATCGTTGTTACTTGGCCGGTCACTGTTGACACCGATGGCAAGATTGGTCTGTCCGGAGCCAACCAACTCCAGCGCATTGAGTTCAGCCTGTTTACGTTCAATCAGGCTATTAAGCGCGACCAAAGCGGGATGGCTTTGACTAAGCTCCTTTAATGGCACTAGATTTTCCTGGAAATTGGCTGGTACTTTGGCAGTTCGAGTAATATTGGCATAGCGTTTACGCGCATGCATTAATTCTGCCTCGGCGAGTATTAACAGTGAACGCTTTTGTAGTAGTTCGGTTTCCGCTAACAATAAATCTGCGCGCGGTAGGTCGCCTAGTTCTACCTGTTTGCCGATTTTTTTTTGTAATTTCTCAAAAGTAGCTACTTCTATTTGCGCCTGCTCAAAACGAATTTTCTGTAATTCCATGTCCCATAGTGCTGTTCTAATCAATCCGGCCACGCGTAATTTGGTTGCTGCTGCTTGGGTTTCGGCGCTGGCTTGGGCTTGCTGTCCTATGGTTTGTTGGGCATCTCGTTGGCCAAAGTTCCATAGCGGGACGTTGATGGTTGCATCGACATAATGCAATGTGCCACTTGTGGCTTCCTGAAACCGCAAGCCGGCTTGCGGCGCGCCAGCTACCCAGCTTTGGCCTCGTTCGGATAAGGCTTTGGCTTCTTGTTCCAACGAAGATAACCAACTGGCGTCAGGGGTTTGTGCCATCGTTAAGTCGACTAATTTAGGCAAGCTTAACGTACTATCAATTTCAATCGGGTCGTGATGCTCGACGATGTGCGTGTCATTAGCAAAACCCAGAGATGTTGCCAGCACAAAAACAGGCAGACACCTTTTGAAAAGGTTTAAAACATACATGAATGGGCTCGATGCGGGTGAAATCCGCGTAAATACTTAACAAATTACTGAGAGGGCTTTGCAATATTTTCTTTTTGAAAATTGGCAGTATAGTTAATTTGCATGGTTGCATAATAAACCGAATGCAAATCAATCTTTTGAATAGCCCGCTAAATAATATTTGTCTGCCTCATTACGAAGTAGCAGACTTGGAATAACGAAAGGTTTTTAAAGCGCGGGAGGCGCTCGTGGAGAATGGGCGGTGCAGAATAAATGACTGACAAACTGCTCGTCGTGCGGAGAGAAGTTGCTGTCAAAAGGGGAATAGGTTGCGGTAAAGCTTAGGGCTTGTTGCAGCAGAAAATAACTGTTATCAGTATCAATATCGTCGGCTACATTCTTAATGCCAGTATCTACGCCAACAACTATATCTTGTAAATTAAGGGGGGTGGCAATTGCTTGCAATTCGAGCTGGCGCTGATCAGCCTCGTAAATCTCAAATCCGGGCAGATGAATTACAGTCAGGTTTTGGTTTGAATAAGCGTGGTCTTGTTCATTGACATGCGCATGCACCAAGGGTGCAAAAAATTGCAACACAAGCAAAAAAGTAACCAGAGATTTGCGTAATATCGAAAACATGGTAACAATGCTATGTCATTAAAATGCAAATAACAACTTGAAAGATTGTATGGTTATCCCCAATCTTAACTGCAGCTTTAATGTTTAACTTAACTACAGTGAGCAATATGAAAAAACAAACCGGAATTATCGCATTCTTGTTGATAACGTTGTCCTTGGCCTTGGGCAGCATATCTGACGCCGATGCCAAGCGCTTTGGTGGCGGCAGTTCATTCGGCAGTCGTTCATCGTACAGCGCACCTTATCAACGCTCCGCCGCGCCAGCTTCTCGTCCCGCACAACAGCAGCAACCAGCAGCGCAACCTGCTCAAGCTAACAAACCAGGCTGGGCTAATCGTAGTGGTCTGATGGGCATGCTGGGCGGATTAGCATTGGGTGGCTTATTGGGTTCAATGTTAGGAGGTCACGGATTTAGCGGTATCAACTTTATGGATATTTTGATTTTTGGTGGCATCGCATTCTTGCTTTACAAGCTATTTATACGTAAACAGGCAGGCACTGCTCAACCCGCTTATCAACGCACTGCCCATAATGGTCATGACGACGTTGTTGCCAGTCACGAGCAAGCGCCACAAACCGGTTCATCTGGGTTCAATACTGATGTGCTGTTTAATAAAAATAAGCAAGCGCCAGTTGCGGATCAGTTTGCTCAATCTAATGTGGCTGCTATTCCCGCAGATTTCGATCAGCAGGCATTTTTAGCAGGTGCTAAAAATGCTTTCGGTATTCTGCAAAAAGCCTGGGATGAACGTGATCTCGCCGAAATCAGAAGCTTGTGTACTGATAAAGTCTTTGCAGAAATTCAAGATCAAATCAAAGCGTCCAACACTGCAAACCACACCGAGGTTATTAAGCTGGATGCTGAGTTGCTGGAAGTACGAGAAGTAGGTTCAGACCTTGAAGCGACCGTTATGTTTGATAGTTATATGCGCGAAGATGCGAACGCGCGTGCCGAACAAGTTAGAGAGGTATGGCATTTTATTAAGCCGAAAAATAGCATTCAGCCTAAATGGTATTTGGATGGCATTCAGCAATTAGAAGATCGTGAATTCAAGTAATAAGTGCATAACCCACCAATTTTTCAGCGTCCATGCCGGATAGTTCGCGAAACACCTCGTAAGGCGTCTTGAAGCCCAGACACTTCCTTGGTCTGTTGTTGAGTTTATGCACAGCTTCTAACAC
>JAUYBL010000030.1 GCA_030693065.1 Methylococcaceae bacterium
CGGGAGAAGGTTGGGATGAGGGGAATCTAAGTGATTGATTTTAATCTCCTCACCCCAACCCTCTCCAGCAGGAGAGGGAGTAAAATGGCTTTACAACTCATTGATTCTAAATTGTAAAAAAGTTGTGTAGATACTTATGCATCTGGAGAGGGATTTTTGCTTCGCGCTGAATCGTTACAGTAATTTTTGTTGTCGGCTCTCACTGCCCAATGCGGTGAGAGTCTCTACCGAAGGGCTGGAGAGAACATGAAAGCGAAATTTTTTAAACGATGCAGTTGGCTAGTTGCAATGATATTGCTGATATTTTCTATTCCAACCATTGGCCAGGATGTATTACAGACGAATACATTTAACGACATTTTGTCAAAGCTGAAACTAGGCTCCATGCAAGAGCGCGAACAAGCCATTGACCAACTGGCAGGCAGCGGTCATGCGCGGGCACTGCCAATCGCGCAAGCCTTGCTAGACGGTAAATTGTTGCTGTTAAAAGCCGATGAAAAACTAATTATCGGCCTGGAAAATAATCAAGGCTATGATATAAGCGATGCAGTCACGGGTGAAAAATCCGGCACTGTCGCACGCGAAGCTGTCACTAAAATCAACTTGACCAACAAACTCAGAGGCTCGCTGCGCAAAATTATCGGGCAGTTGGAATTAAGCGCTGTAGATCCAGCGGTGCGATTAGCGGCAGTTAAGGCGATGGCAAAAGAGGCTGATACTAATACCTTGGAACTGTTGAAGAGTCGCTCAGCAGTGGAGCCGGATGCCGACGTAAAAAAGGCCATTGCGTTGGTGTTCTTATTGCAGGACATGAATAGCGCTGATAAGGCTGTGCGTATCAAGGCAATTGACGCACTTAAAGACCATAACAGCCTGGATGCCGTCAACCAGCTCAAAGTCATGGTGGAAAAAGATGCCGACGGCCAGCCTTTGGAAGCAGATGCCGATATTAGAAACTTGGCGGAGACCGCCTTGGCAAAAATCAGTACTCGCTTAAAGATTTACAGCTCCATCGAAACCGTGTTTTTTGGTTTAAGCCTGGGTGCCGTGCTGGTGCTGGCGGCGATAGGCTTGGCGATTACCTTTGGCGTGATGGGTATTATCAACATGGCGCACGGCGAACTGATGATGTTGGGGGCCTACACCACTTATGTGATGCAGCAATTGTTGCCGAATCATTTGGGCGTGGCATTGATTGTGTCGATCCCGGTGGCGTTTTTGGTGGCTGCTTTAGTCGGTGTGGCTATTGAACGCGGCATTATTCGCTTTTTGTATGGTCGACCACTGGAAACCTTGTTGGCTACTTTTGGCGTCAGTTTATTTTTACAACAAACCGTGCGCTCTATTTTTTCACCCTTAAACCGCAGCGTCGCCACACCGGAATGGATGAGCGGCTCCTGGCAGATTAACGATTTTCTGTCGTTGACCTGGAACCGTTTTTATATCCTGGTGTTCTGTTTGCTAGTGTTTATCGCATTGTTGCAAATCCTTAAACATACCAAGCTGGGCTTGGAAGTGCGAGCCGTTGCGCAAAACCGCAATATGGCGAAAGCCATGGGCATCCCAACTGCTCGCGTTGATGCGATGACCTTTGGTTTAGGTTCAGGCATTGCCGGAGTCGCTGGTGTGGCTTTAAGCCAGATTACTAATGTCGGCCCCAATTTAGGTCAGGCCTATATCGTCGACTCTTTTATGGTGGTGGTATTTGGCGGGGTCGGCAATTTACTCGGCACCCTGGTGGCAGGTTTCACGCTGGGGATTGCCAATAAGTTTCTTGAGCCATTTGCTGGAGCGGTACTGGCAAAAATTCTGGTGTTGGTATTCATCATCCTATTTATTCAAAAACGCCCGCGCGGATTATTTCCGCAGAAAGGCAGATCAGCGGAGGCCTGAAAATGTACAAATCATGGTGGGTTAATGACAAAACAGGCAGCGCGGTAATGCTGACTCTTGTGGCAGTGACGTTGATTATTCCGGTGTGTAATCTGTTATCGCCAGTGGATTCGCCGCTGCATTTTTCAGCTTATACGGTGTCGTTGCTTGGCAAATACATCACCTTTGCTTTGTTGGGCTTATCGCTCGATTTGGTCTGGGGTTATGCCGGGATATTGGTGCTGGGGCAGGGGGCGTTTTTTGCGCTGGGCGGTTATGCCATGGGCATGTATTTAATGCGCCAAATTGGTAATCGCGGCGTCTACGGCGACCCGCTGTTACCGGATTTTATGGTGTTTTTAAGCTGGAAAGAACTGCCTTGGTACTGGCTGGGTTTTGATCACTTTTGGTTTGCGATGCTGATGGTGGTGCTGGCGCCGGGCATCTTGGCCTTTGTATTCGGCTGGCTGGCATTTCGATCCAGAGTGACAGGTGTGTATTTATCCATCATCACCCAGGCGCTTACTTACGCCTTATTACTGGCATTCTTTCGCAATGAAATGGGCTTTGGCGGCAACAATGGCTTGACCGATTTTAAAGATATTTTAGGTTTTAATATTCAGTCCGAAAACGTTCGGTCAATGTTGTTGATGTTGTCGGGTGTAAGTTTAATCACCGCGTTTATGGTCTGTCGCTGGTTGGTCAATACCAAGTTGGGACGTGTGGTGACGGCAATACGCGATCAGGAATCCCGGGTTCGATTTTTGGGTTACCGCGTTGAAATGTTCAAACTCTGGTTATTTGTATTCGCTGCGATGCTGGCCGGAATTGCCGGTGCCTTGTATGTGCCGCAGGTAGGTATCATTAATCCCAGCGAATTCTCACCGCTAAATTCCCTGGAAATTGTCATTTGGGTCGCGATAGGCGGGCGCGGTACATTAGTCGGCGCGATTATCGGTGCCATATTGGTTAATTACAGTAAAACCGTATTAACTGGTTTACTGCCGGAAATATGGCTATTTACCTTGGGTGCGGTGTTCATACTGGTGACCTTGTTATTGCCGGACGGCATCGTCGGCTTACTGCGCCGTTATCGTAAGGAGCAAAGCGCATGAATTCATTCATAGTTAATTTGGTTCCAGATAATAACAGCAACGTCGATCTGAGCAGTGTGCTGGATACTCGGCATGGCCCGATACTTTATCTTGAAGATGTCAGTGTCAGTTTTGATGGCTTTAAGGCGCTCAATCACCTGTCACTTTATATCGATGCCGGAGAATTACGTTGTTTGATCGGTCCAAACGGCGCGGGTAAAACCACCTTGATGGACGTGATCACCGGCAAAACCCGTCCGGATACCGGTTCGGTGTTCTTTGGTCAAACCATCGATTTGTTAGAGCTTGATGAACCGGCCATTGCTCAGGCCGGTATTTGTCGTAAATTTCAAAAGCCCAGTGTTTTCGATGCGCTGACCGTATTTGAAAACCTGGAGCTGGCGCTTAAATGCGACAAGCGTACCTGGCCGACCTTGTTTCATCGACTTAATGAAGAGCAGCGCGATCGCATCCACAGTGTTTTACAAACGATTGGTTTACCGGAATTGGTGAAACAACCGGCCGGAATATTGTCCCACGGCCAAAAACAGTGGCTGGAAATCGGCATGCTACTGATGCAGGAACCCAAAGTGATGCTGGTCGACGAACCCATTGCCGGGATGACTCATCAGGAAGTGGAACGTACCGCTGAATTGCTGTTGTCATTGCAAGGCAAGCATTCGATTGTGGTTGTCGAACACGATATGGAATTTGTGCGCAGTATTGCTCGCAAAGTCACGGTACTGCATGAAGGGTCGGTACTCACGGAAGGCACGATGGATGAAGTGCAAAACGATCCGCGCGTCATTCAAGTTTATCTGGGGGGCTAATGCTAAATATAAGCGGTTTACAACAATATTACGGTGCCAGTCATACCCTATGGGATTTGAATTTGCATATCCCGGCTGGTAGCTGCGTGTGTTTGATGGGTCGCAACGGCGTGGGTAAAACCACCTTGCTGAAAACCCTGATGGGACTGATCCCAGCTCAAGAGGGCAGTATTTTATTCGATGGCTTGGAGTTAAATCGCGCCAAAGCCGAAACACGCGCCGAACTGGGGATTGGTTATGTGCCGCAAGGTCGCGAGATCTTTCCATTGCTGACAGTTGAGGAAAATCTTAAAACCGGTTTACGCGCCGCGCACAAAAACGGTGTCAAAAAAGTACCTGAGTCTATTTACGAGATTTTCCCGGTGCTTAAACAGATGCTCAAACGACGCGGCGGTGACTTGTCCGGCGGCCAGCAACAACAGTTGGCTATCGGCCGGGCATTAGTGTTAAATCCAAGATTGCTGATTCTGGATGAACCCACCGAAGGCATTCAACCCAATATTGTCAGCGAAATCGGTGATGTAATTATTCGCCTCAATCGTTCTCGCGGTACGCCTATCTCAATGCCTAAAGCCAATCCCAATGCTTTGGGGGAAGTGCATGAGGCGATAGCAAAAATCAACCACGACTTAGGTGTAACGGTTTTATTGGTAGAACAAAAACTTCCTTTTGCTCGTAAGGTAGCGGATCAATTCTGTATCATGGATCGCGGTCGCACAGTTGCCTCGGGAATTATGAACGAGCTGAGCGACGACATGGTGAAACGCTATCTAACGGTATAAATCAATAAAGGAATGGTTATGAAAACTAAAATATGCAGTGTTGTTTCAGGGGTACTGTTGTTCTGGTGTTTGTCCGCCGAAGCGCATACCGGCGCCGGTGCGGTACATTACTTTGTGGATGGCGTGCTGCATCCGCTACAGGGCGCCGATCATTTGTTGGTGATGATAGCGATAGGTCTTAGCGCAGCGATGATAGGCGGACACGCATTGTGGCTGTTGCCGGGCATTTTTTTAGTCATGATGATGGCTGGCGCCGGACTGCATGTTGCCGGATTAACAATCAACTCTGCAGAAACCTGGGTGGCTTTGTCGGTACTGATGTCAAGTGTGATGGTCTGGCGACAACGGCAATTGCCGATAGCATTCGCCGCGAGTTTGGCGGCGTTATTTGCTTTAATTCATGGCTATGTCCATGCTGCAGAAGCAGGTTCTTCTTTGACCAGCTATGCCACAGGATTTTTACTGACTACAGCCGTTTTGCATGGCATTGGTATCGGCATGGGTTTACTCAGTGGCGTCAAATTAACCATGATCAGGATTATTTTTGCGATGGCCTGCACCGTTGTCGGCACGAGCTTGTTGGCAGGCATTTAAGCTAATGTTTACCGACATGGATGCCAGTAATCTTAATAGTTCGGGCTGCGGTTCAGGCTGGGAAGCCCGATTAAAATTGGGTTTTGTGGCTAAAAACGGCAAAACCGTATTGGCTCAGCGCGACCATTACGGTCCGTTAACCGTGCAGCGGCCGTTTTATCCGGAAGGCGGCGTCTGTCATGTCTATGTGCTGCACCCACCGGGTGGCATCGTCGCTGGCGACCGTCTGTCGATTTCGGCGAGCGCGGCGGCTGAAAGCCAAGCGTTAATCACCACCCCGGCGGCAGGCAAGTTTTACCGCAGCGGCGGCGCACAGGCCAGTCAGTCGGTCTCGTTAAATGTCGCGAGCCATGCGACCCTGGAATGGCTGCCGCAAGAAACCATTATTTATGAAGGCGCGCGCCTTGTCTCCACTATGAATATCGAACTTGAGGCAGAAGCCGGTTTTATCGGTTGGGAAGTGTTGGCACTGGGCAGACCGGCATCCGGCGAAGGCTTCGACAGTGGCGAGGCTACTCTGAATTGGCGAATTAGCCGGGCAGGGCAACTGTTTTATCAGGAGCGGCTGTGCATTGATGCCAATGCCTTTGCCGCACGTTGGGGATTGAATGGCGCTTCAGCCTGTGGAACATTATTTGCCTGCCCCATTTCACTCGCTCATCTGGAAGCCGTGCAGCAGTTGATTGGCGAGCACCCCAATCGCGGCGTAACCCGCATTGACGATATGCTGATTTGCCGGGCCATTGATGCCCGCGCCGACCGATTGCGGGACTTTTTTCAACAAGTTTGGCAGTTAATCAGAAACGACATCGTTCATCGTCCGGCATGCGCCCCGCGCATCTGGGCCACTTAACACGGAAACATCATGCAGCTGACACCACGCGAAAAAGACAAATTATTGCTATTTACCGCGGCTTTACTGGCAGAGCGCCGCCTTGCCCGCGGAGTTAAATTAAATTACCCGGAAGCGGTGGCATATATTTCAGCGGCCATCATGGAAGGCGCCCGAGACGGCCGCACCGTTGCTGAACTGATGGCCTATGGCCGCACCTTGCTTAGCCGGGACGATGTGATGGATGGCATTCCGGAAATGCTGCACGATGTACAAGTGGAGGCGACTTTTCCGGATGGCACCAAATTGGTGACGGTGCATGATCCGATTGTTTAAGCAGGTTAATACCTTTTGCGTAGGCTGGGTAGAGCGCTAGCGAAACCCAGCAATGGACTCGAAAAACACCAATAAATTGCCAAGGAGCCAACTATGATCCCCGGAGAAATCCTCCCCGCCGACGGCGACATTGAACTCAACGCCGGTCGGCCGACTGTCACCGTGCTGGTGGCCAACAGCGGCGATAGGCCTATTCAGGTCGGTTCACATTATCATTTTTATGAAACCAATTTGGCTTTGCATTTCGATCGGGATTTAAGTCGAGGCTATCGATTGGATATTGCGGCCGGAACTGCCGTGCGTTTTGAACCCGGTCAGCAGCGCGAAGTGCAGTTGGTTGCGTTTGCCGGGCATCGCCGGGTGTATGGGTTTAGGGGTGACATTATGGGCGCGTTGGAGGAGCAGTCATGAGCAAAATCAGTCGTCAAGCTTATGCCGACATGTTCGGCCCCACTACCGGCGACCGGGTGCGGCTGGCAGATAGTGAATTATTTTTAGAAGTGGAAGCCGATTACACCGTCTACGGCGACGAAGTGAAATTCGGCGGCGGCAAGGTAATCCGCGACGGCATGGGCCAAAGCCAGCTTGATTCATCCGTCGCAGTGGATTTGGTTATCACTAACGCGCTGATCGTCGATTACTGGGGCGTCGTCAAAGCCGATGTTGGCGTCAAACACGGTCGTATTGCTGCAATCGGTAAGGCCGGTAATCCTGATATTCAACCGGGTGTAAACATTGTCATCGGTCCCGGTACCGAAGTGATTGCAGGGGAAGGTCAAATTCTCACTGCGGGTGGGATCGATGCCCATATTCATTTTATTTGTCCGCAACAAATCGAAGAAGCGCTGTGCTCCGGGGTAACCACCATGATCGGCGGCGGCACTGGACCGGCAACCGGTACCAACGCGACCACTTGTACGCCGGGGCCTTGGTATGTTCACCAAATGTTAAAAGCGCTGGATGGCTTTCCAATGAATTTTGGCTTGTTGGGGAAAGGTAATGCCAGTTTACCGGGCGCGTTGGAAGAACAAATCCACGCCGGGGCGATGGGCTTAAAACTGCATGAAGATTGGGGCACCACACCTGCAGCGATCGATTGCTGCTTAAGTGTGGCAGATCGTTACGATGTGCAGGTCGCTATCCACACCGATACTTTGAATGAATCCGGTTTCGTTGAAGACACCTTTGCCGCCTTCAAAGGCCGCACCATTCATACCTATCACACCGAAGGCGCAGGCGGCGGTCATGCGCCGGACATCATTAAAGCTTGCGGGCTGAGCAATGTATTGCCGTCGTCTACTAACCCGACCCGTCCGTATACCGTTAATACCGTCGACGAACATCTGGACATGTTGATGGTCTGTCATCACCTTGATCCCAGCATTCCGGAAGACGTGGCTTTCGCTGAATCGCGTATTCGCCGTGAAACCATCGCCGCCGAGGATATTCTTCATGATTTAGGCGCGTTTTCGATGATTTCCTCAGATTCGCAAGCCATGGGCCGAGTCGGTGAAGTGATTATCCGCACCTGGCAAACCGCACATAAAATGAAAGTGCAGCGCGGCAGTCTGGCTGATGATCCCAGTCGTCATGACAACTTCCGCATTAAACGTTACATCGCCAAGTACACTATTAATCCAGCCATCAGCCACGGCATTTCTCATGAAGTCGGCTCCATCGAAGTCGGCAAACTGGCTGATTTGGTTTTGTGGCAACCGGCGTTTTTTGGTGTCAAACCCAGTCTGATTTTAAAAGGCGGCATGATCGCCGCCGCGCCCATGGGGGATGCCAATGCCTCAATCCCCACGCCGCAGCCGGTGCATTACCGGCCGATGTTTGGTGGATTTGGTATGGCGGCGTCCAGCACCTCGATGTTTTTCTTACCTCAAGTGGCAGCCGATGCCGTAGTTATCGCTAAGTTGGGCTTGGGAAAACAGGTTGGTATTGTTAAAAATACTCGCAATATCGGCAAAAAGGATTTGAAGTTAAATGACTACCAGCCGAATATCGAGGTCGATCCGCAAACGTATCAAGTCAGGGCAGATGGGCAGTTATTAACGTGTGAACCGGCGGTGGTATTGCCTTTTGCTCAGCGGTATTTTTTGTTTTGATTTTTTTAAAATAATTCAGCACGAAGTCCATGATTCCTCTCCTGCTGGAGAGGGTAGGGTGAGGAGAATCAAAAGGGTTTTTAACGTGGACTAAAAAGGTCTTTGTTTGGCCTGATTATTAATAATTAGTTGGTAGGTCGGGTTAGCGCAGCGTAACCCGACATGAAGCGATTAGTGTATTGGAAACCTTTATTTTTAATGTGTCGCTATCGCGACGGATTATTTAGATGTCGGTTCTCGGACCGACAGCCGAGATACTTTCTTTTGCTTCGCCAAAAGAAAGTATCCAAAGAAAAGGCGACCCGGATTCCGCCTTTATCCTGCGCTTCTCACTTTTGACGAGGGTTTTCAGAAGGGGCTTCCCAGCCCCTCTGAAAACGAGCGGCATCCCTGCCGCTCCCCTAACGGGCTGATCCCGCCAAAAGCTCCGATGCTCGGGGCGGAATAACGGGAATAATCCCGTCACTTGACGAAAGACTGATATTGAATTTTGCAAGACAGATTTATGAATACTGTAGGATGCTGCCGACGAAGGAGGAGCATCACCAAGTTCAGCACATCCTACGGACTGTGGCAGTGAAAACATCATTCACAACGCACAATGTGTTGGAATCCAGTTATTTACAGTCATAGTAGTCAGCAAGCGATGTAGTTTGTTCACCGCCAAAAGCAACGTTGTTAGCAATTGATAAGGTTGAAACTTTGCGTGAAGAGGTAATAACCACAGTATTAGCATCATATTTAGTGGCAGTTTTCTTATGCCAATCATAACAATCATTGGCGACGAACAATCCTTGTGGACAAGACATTTGGGCTTTATAGGTACATTTTTTTGTAGAAGGAATACCGTTTTCTTCTATGCGTACCATTTCCCAACCTGGATATTTTAACGATGCGCATCCGTATAGAGTTAATGAAGAGATAATAGTGATTAATATGGTGTGTGGTTTCATAGGTGTTTGTTCTTTTTAGGATTGAATGAGCCTGGTTGAGCAATGCTTTTTCTGCTCATCCTTATAGCTTGATTCTGTTCTTTTTAAAAGCCAAAATCCCTAATCACAACGTGAGGGTATAAGATCTACCGCCGAATTTAGGATGGTTTTAGTCCCGTTATTTCGCCCCGAGCATCGGAGCTTTTTGCGAGATCAGCCCGTTAGGGGAGCGGCATGGATGCCGCTCGTTTTCGGTGGGGCTGGGAAGCCCCTTCTGAAAACCCTCGTCAAAAGTGAGAAGCGCAGGATTTAGGCGGAATCCGGGTCGCCTTTTCTTTGGGTACTTTCTTTTCGACTGCATGGATGCAGGAGGTAGAGCAACGCATGGAGCAGTTGCCGAGGCGAAGCAAAAGAAAGTACCTCGCCTTCGGGTGCGAGAACCCGATTTAAATAACCCGTCGCGATAGCGACACAAAAATAAAACAGCTAAGCAAATGCTAAAACTCACCGAAACCACCAACACCCAAGAACCCCCAGACGATACCTTGACCCTCCCTTACAACGAGCGCCAAAAATCAAGACAACCGGCGGTCACCCAAGGCGGAAGACACGTCGGCGTATTCCTGCCACGGGGCCAAACGCTACGTCACGGTGTGATACTGACTAACAGCCAAGGCTTTAAAGTGCGAATCAACGCCGCGCCGGAAGAACTGTCGGTTGTTAAATGCGCAGAACCATTACTGTTTGCCAGAGCTTGCTATCACCTCGGTAATCGACATATTGCCCTGCAAATTTTGCCTGATGAGCTGCGTTATCTGGCTGATCATGTGCTTGATCAGATGCTGATCGGTTTGGGTTTGAGTGTCGAACATCACACGCTACCGTTCGAACCGGAAGCCGGTGCTTATCATGGTCATGGACACTGATCTTTCGCTGCTCAGGCTGCTGCAACTGGTCAGTCCCGGCTTGCCGATTGGTATGTACAGCTATTCGCAGGGTATGGAAAGTGCTGTAAACGACGGCTGGATAGTTACTGTCGATGATGCAGAAAACTGGCTGAACGGCCTGCTTTCAGAGGGTTTGGCCCGCGTCGATGCGCCAATTCTGGCAAGGCTTTATGATGCCTGGAGCGACAACGATGCGGAGGCCGTTAAACATTGGAGTCAACACTTAATCGCCTGTAGGGAAACCGGCGAGTTGCGCAGTGAAGATCGCCAAACCGGCCAAGCTTTGGCTCGTTTGCTGGACAAGCTGGAAATATCCGAAGCGCAAGCCTGGCTGCGGCGACCGGATGCGACGCTGGCAACGTTGTTCAGCTTGGCTGCAGTGCGTTGGCAAATCAGCAAAACCGATGCGATTGCCGGTTATTTGTGGGGCTGGCTGGAAAATCAAGTGTTATGTGCAGTGAAACTGGTGCCGTTGGGGCAGGTGGCGGGTCAGCAATTGCTTAAAAAGTTGGCCGGAAAATTACCGGTTCTGGTGCAACAGGCGCTGGCGCTCAGCGATGATGAAATAGGCGGTAGCGTCTTTGGGCTGGCATTAGCCAGCAGCCGCCATGAAATGCAGTATTCCCGATTATTCCGTTCCTAAAGAGAATTATGATGAGCGACAAACAAGTGTTAAGAGTAGGTATAGGCGGACCCGTCGGTTCAGGCAAAACGGCACTGGTCGATGCCTTATGTAAATTGATGCGACACGATTTTGAAATTGCCGTGGTGACCAACGACATTTATACCCGTGAAGATCAGCAGTTTTTGATTCGAAGTCAGGCCTTACCGGAAGAGCGCATTGTTGGCGTTGAAACCGGTGGTTGCCCGCATACCGCCATTCGTGAAGATGCCTCGATGAATCTGGCCGCAGTCGACGAACTTTGTGAGCGTTGGCCGACGCTGGACTTCATCATGGTAGAAAGCGGCGGTGACAATTTAAGCGCTACCTTTAGCCCGGAATTAGCGGACTTAACGATCTATGTCATCGATGTGTCCGCCGGTGACAAAATCCCTCGAAAAGGCGGGCCAGGCATTACCCGTTCCGATTTGTTGGTCATCAATAAAATAGACTTGGCGCCTTATGTCGGCGCGTCGTTGGAGGTAATGGATAGAGACTCAAAAAAAATGCGCGGCGAGCGACCGTTTGTTTTTACTAACATTAAAGTTGGGACTGGAGTAGACGCTGTTGCTAACTTTATTATTGATCAAGGCATGCTTAAAACCAGTTGATTAAGCAAATGCCATAGGTCTGATTTGCTATTGCTTAATGCCCTTTGATAAAGCCTTTGTGGGCTAGTCAAAGGGCGTTTTGTTATCCAAACACCTACTCTGGTTTGTTAGTTCTACGAAACCAGATGTAACAACCGATCAGCAATGTGGTTAACAGTAAAAGAGGAAACAGGACCAGGGGATCGTTGGCTTTAACGGTAGAGTTTTCATCCTTGAATTTAAACTTGGTCAAAATGCCTAAATTGGGATCGGTAATGTCGATGGCAATTGAGTGGGCTGCAAGATGTGTTAGCTGAATTTCACTGCCGTCAAATGGCTTGTTGTTTTTATCATAAAAGCTGACAAAGCTTGATACTAAGGCGGATTGACTTAACTGAGACGAGGCTAACTGTTTAGCTATTTCTTCTTCAAGCGCGCGAGTAGTCTTACCATCAGTTTTAATCGTAATGGGTTGCTGATCATCTACGGTAATAACAATCTCACCTTCAGACGCGGTTGATGATTTCTTAGTGGTAAATCCTTCTATGTATTCAACATCAGCCGCCAACACCAAATCCAGCGCAATTTGTACACCGGCAGCGCTAAAGTTTTTATCGGCTAGATCATATTTTAAAGACTGGTTGGTATAGTCTCTGACGGTGACTGAAGTTATGGAGTAACCGGCTTTATTAGCAACGCTTAACAGTGTCTGGTTTTCTGGGTTGTTGATAGTGATGCCGCGCCAAATCGGTTCCAGATGCATCAAACCATCTTTTAAGGCGTTGAATAATTTTTTGGTAATCAAGGTGCCGTCACTCGAGGCATCAATTTTGGCAGCGTTAAAAAAGCCAATGCCGGTAGCACGATACAGATCACCACTATCTACTCGCCATTCAGTCGTGTAAGAAAACAACGAATCACTGGCTTTCTTGGGAATACTGGTATGAATGCGTAACTGGTCCTGTCCGGCAGCTGAGGTAACGGCCAGTGCGGGTTGATATAACATGCCGGATAAAAGAATCGGAGCCGTGACTGCTAGATGTAATAGGTTAGATAGTTTCATGTCCGTGGGATTTAAATAGATAAAAAATTTCAACTTATCATGATGTCGCGTAACAGCAATAGTTGTGTTTATGCAATGCCCAGGGAATTAATACCCTAAGTATTAACGAGAAATCACGCAGTTGTATTGGCAATCGCTTTATGAATGCGCCTGAAGCCTAAGGCGATGATGACAAGTATAAAGGGGATGGCAACGCCTTCTGCGATGGCAGGATTCACCGGCAGGCCTTCTTCATGTAAGGCATGGGCGATAGCGCCGACCAGGCTGGCGGCGTAGTAAGTAATCGCAACGATGGAGATACTTTCAACGGTTTGCTGCATTCTAAATTGCATTTTGGCGCGTAACGCCATTGACGTCAGCAAACCTTGGTTTTGGCGCTCGATAATAATATCGACGCGGGTACGTAACAACTGACTGGCATTGCCGACGCGCTCTGACAGCAATGTAAAGCGTGTCGACGTCGCCCGGCAAGTGTTCATGGCCGGTTCTAAACGACGCTTGATAAACTCTCCCAAGGTTTGAATGCCTTGAATTCTTACTTCCCGCAAATCGGCGACACGCTGTTCGACTAAGTGGTAATAAGCATCTGCAGCAGCAAAGCGGAAATGATTGCTGGAGATGTGGTTTTCTATTGCGGCGGCTAAGGTGGTCAATTCGTCGAGCAGTTGACCGTCGTTACTATCGGGCAGAGTCATCGCGCTGGTGATGGTGTAGAGCTGACGGTCCGCTTTTTTTAATTCCGGATTCAATTTGCGCGCGATCGGGAAGGCCAGTAAAGCCATGATTCGATACACTTCAATTTCAAACAATCGGTGTAATAAACGCCCGGATTGTTCCGGTCTTAAATCACGATTGACGATTAAAAATCGACTAAAGCCGTCGTTGTGAATGCGAAAATCGGTAAACACCCTGGCCGCGCCGCCGGTGACTTGTGAGCCGACGACCGGGTTATTCCTAAAATAACTTTTGGCGATGTTTGATATTTCAGGATCGGATTCGGCATCATCGCTAATGTCTGCATCCGGGCTGGCGGCAATAATGACTGCGTGCGTCGCGACCATTATCTGGCCTGGCATCATCGCCAGCCAATCCACCGGCACACACTTCAGTGCCGGTTTAGTAAACGGGCCTTCGGGATTGCCTTGGGCGTAAAACGTGTAAGTGCTGAATTCGCCATGTTGTTCCCAGCGAATTTGAAAACCATCAAACTGTGCGCTGTAGTGATCAGCCTCTTTGCCCGGCGCTTGTGTGCCAAAACGCTGACAAAGTTGCGCGAGGTGTTCGCGTTCCTGCAATTTTTCTTCGCTGGTCAGCATCAGTGCCAGATGACTGGCGCGTATCGGCAGCTCCAGCATCAGTGATGCTCGGGCATGCACCTCGTTATGCAGCAAAAAGCGTTGCGGGTGATTTTCTGGGATGGGGAACAAGTTAGTCACGGGCTTATAATGTGCTCGAGCAGATAACGGTTTTTAGGCGGGTAGACCGATGACTGATTGGCGGTCATAATGCGGTCGTTTAAAGCAACCCGTTAACAGCCACATCCTTGTGGCGTGTTGAGATTATTGGCTGGATGCGTCGTCGCTAGGTACAAAGGTACTTTTGTTAAGACCGGAATACACTGGGCACCAGCCTGAATAACCGGTAGCAACCAGAATCAAACCAATCAAGAGTAAAGCAATTTTTGCTGTAAAAACTGAAATCAACAATAAGGCAATACCCGCATACAAGCGGTATTTTTTTTCCTTTTCGCCGACGTTATGTTCAAACTTAACCATGCGTTTATAATCAAAACTCATCTTAATTTCCTTCTGTGTTGTTTGTAATTTTTATCAATAGCCCGCGCTATTGTAACGCAAAGCAACATACAGAGCTCCCCAAAATCTGCAAGTGATAAAACCCAATGGATGTAACCTCAATAATTGATTCTTTAAACGATGCTCAGCGCGCGGCAGTGACTGCGCCGTCTCAGCCGATGCTGGTGTTGGCCGGTGCCGGTAGCGGCAAAACCCGTGTTTTGGTGCATCGGATTGCCTGGCAGATTCAGGTCTTAGGCGTACCGGCGCACAGCATTTTAGCGGTGACGTTTACCAACAAAGCCGCCAAAGAGATGCGCGGCCGGATTGAAGAATTGCTTAATATTTCTGCACAGCCATTGTGGATCGGCACCTTCCACGGCATTGCGCATCGCTTGTTACGGCGTCACGCCAAACAAGCCAAATTGCCGGAAACCTTTCAGGTAATGGATTCGAGCGATCAGCTGCGCGTTATCAAACGATTGCTGGCTTCGCTGAATCTTGATGAGGCCAAATGGCCTGCCAAGCAAATGCTGTGGTACATCAATGCGCAAAAAGATGAAGGTGTTCGTGCTCGGCATATCGCCGATTCCGGCGATATGCTGCAGCGGCAGATGGTCACTATTTACCGTGCGTATGAAGAGTTGTGCGATCGTTCCGGCTTGGTCGATTTTGCCGAATTATTGCTCAGGGCGCATGAGCTGTTGCGTGACAATGAAGACGTGCTGGCGTTTTATCAACAACGCTTTCGGCAAGTGCATGTGGATGAATTTCAGGATACCAACACCATTCAATATGCCTGGCTGCGGCTGTTGACGCAGGGCAAAGACAATATTTTTGTCGTTGGCGATGATGATCAGTCCATTTACGGCTGGCGCGGCGCGAAAATTGAAAACATCTACAGTTTTCAAAAACATTATCCCAATCACCAAGTTATCAAGCTGGAACAAAACTACCGCTCGACCGGCAATATTCTTAAAGCCGCCAACAAAGTCATCGCCAATAACGACGGGCGCATGGGTAAAGAGTTATGGACTGAATCCGGGGATGGCGAACCGATTGCTCTTTACGCCGCCTTTAATGAGCAGGACGAAGCACATTTTGTGGTCGAACGCATACGCTCTTGGGTGAATGACGGCGGCATGCGTTCGGATGTGGCGATACTGTATCGATCCAACGCCCAATCTCGGCAATTCGAAGAAAAACTAATGACCACCGGCACGCCGTATCGCGTCTACGGCGGTTTACGCTTTTTTGAACGTGCGGAAATCAAAAACGCGCTGGCGTATTTACGGCTGACTTCCAATCGCCACGATGATGCCTCGTTTGAGCGTGTGATTAATACGCCGACTCGCGGCATCGGCGCGAAAACCCTGGACGAAATTCGTAACATCGCCCGTGACCGGGCTGTTTCATTGTGGACCGCTGCCATTGCGTTGCTCACGCAAGGCGGTATGAGTGCCAGAGCCGGTAATGCACTTGATGCTTTTTTAATACTTATCAAACAACTGGATACAGACACAGTCGGCTTGGAACTGTTTGAAAAAGTCCAGTTGGTGGTCGAAAAAAGCCAACTGATTGAACTCTATAAAAAAGACAAAGCCGATAAAGGCGAAGAAAAAGTAGAAAACTTGGAAGAGTTGGTCAACGCCGCGCGCCTGTTTGATAAAGCCAGCGTGCAAATGGTTGATGAGAATGATGCTAACCTGAGCGAGTTGGACATGTTTTTGGCCAATGCTGCACTGGAAGCAGGCGACATGCAAGGCGATGATTTTGACGATTGCGTGCAATTAATGACCTTGCATTCCGCCAAAGGTCTAGAGTTTAAACTGGTGTTTTTGGTCGGTGTGGAAGAAGGCTTGTTTCCATCACAGCAATCCGTTGACGATGTCGGTCGCTTGGAAGAAGAACGCCGCTTATGCTACGTCGGCATGACCCGCGCCATGCAACATTTGTATATTACCTATGCCGAATCCAGACGCTTGTATGGCCGGGAAAGCTACCCCAGACCGTCGCGATTTTTACGTGAAATTCCAGCCGAACACATGCAAGAAGTACGCTTGCGCGCCAGCGTCAGTCGGCCTGCCACCGTGGTTAAACCGAGGAGCGGATCTATACAAATGCCGAGTCGTTACAAGCTCGGCCAACGCGTCAGTCATGTCAAATTCGGGGAAGGCGTAGTGTTACAGCTGGAAGGCGAGGGAGCCCAAGAGCGTATTCAAATCAACTTTAAACAAGTCGGCATCAAATGGCTGATTGTTTCTATGGCGCAGTTGGATGTGTTGTAGGTTGTGGAACTTGCGGTAGGGTACGCATTGCGTACCTTTTCAGAGTATTCTGGTAATTAAGCCCTCAAAAGGTACGCGGTGCGTACCCTACATGGCTAAAGTATTATTGGACAAATTCACCATTTCTAAATGTGCCTACTTTTCGGGTGCCATCGGGTAAAACAAGCGTTGCTTGCCCTACTATGGCACCATTTTTAAATTCGCCAATAAATTTAGTATTATTAGGCCAACTCATTTCTCCTGGACCTTCGAGTTTTCCATTTTTTAAATTGCCAATGAATTTAGTTCCATCTGGCATAGTCATAACCGTTTTCCCTTTCAGAGAGCCATCCTTAATTTCGGTATCGATTTTTGTACCATCTGGTAAGGTAATTGTTTTTCCGTCAGGCATCTCATTTTTAATCTTAGTAGTCGAATTTTGGTTAACCAAAGTTGGTGAAATATCTATATTGGTACTTACACCATTACCTTGTATTAATTCAAAAAGTAAACGTTCGATAATGCCAGTGGAATAACAATGTGAGCCTTTGTCAATCCAATCAGTGCCCTGCACTGCGTAACCATTTACGTAACCAACCACCTCCCCAGGCACCTTAACTGAGTAATTTTCATGAAAACTACTGTTGATTTGAACACGAGTCGACGAACCTTGTGGTGTAAAAATAATGCCGATTTTTCCATGATCCAATCCGTTCCAAATATTTGCCCAACCCCCATTATTGGCTACGTTACATTCAGTAAAACTTGAGTCGTTAGGTTTATAATTTTTAATGATTAAAGCCTCTCCTAAATCAACTGTTTTTCTTTCAATAGCTGGTGGTGTAGAAGAAGTCTCAAAAAACTCAGGTAATTTCTCACGCAACTTATTTATGATTTGCGGGGATGGAATATCAAAAGTTCTTACATTGTTAACTAGTGGCGGTTTAAAAGGGGCACTTGAACACGCACTAAAGCAAATGGTGATGATTGCTAAAATTATCTTTTTTTTCACTTTATTATATTCCTTAGATTCAACTCATTAGGCTGTAGGATGTGCTTCACACAGTGAAGCACATCCTACACAAGCGATGCGGTTCGTAAACTCACCACATCCTACGGTACTAACATAACTCGTTTTCCTGGTTGTTGATTTTGATTTGGTTAACAAAGGTGGCAGGTTTTAATGCCCATCGATATAAGCATGTTTTCATTAACCCACCCAATTTTCTAATTTCAGCCCGTTAACCCGCTTAAATTCACGAGTATTGTTGGTTAACAAGGTCATATTTAACGATAAGGCAATAGCGGCGATTTGAATGTCATAGGCACCAATCGGCGTACCTAGTTGTTGCAAGTTACTACGGATTTTTGCTGCTTTTTTTGCCGCATCCAGTGTAAAGTCGACAACCGTTAACGGCGCAATAAAGTTTTCCAATGCCGCCAGATTACGTTGCTGGGAATTGTTTTTTTCGATGCCGTAGTAAAGCTCGAACAGGGTAATAGTGGGGATGTGCAGTTGTTTCAGTTGGATCTGTTGGAAGCGGGCCAACACTTCGGACGGGTGTTTTTTAATCAGATAAATGCAGATGTTAGTATCCAGCAAATAACGGATCATTCAAATACGCTCCAATCGCGCTCTTGTGCTTGCTCTGGCTGTTCGCGGCCATTTTCCATAAAGTCATCGGAAAATTGGGATAGTGATGCAAACCATTGTTCCCATGAGTCTTCTATGGGCTCTAAAATGATTTTATTGCCTTCTTTGGAGATTTTTACTTCCTTGCCTTGAAGGCGAAATTCTTTAGGCAAGCGCACGGCTTGTGAGCGACCGTTTTGAAAGAGTTTTGCTGTTGCCATGATATGTAACCTTTAAAAGATATATCCGAAGAGTATATACCTTTTGACTGTTTACGACGCATAAATAGTTAAGTGGTAGCTCGGTTGAAGGGGAGTGCAATCCGGGGGTATGGCTGAACCGGTAAGTGGTCTAGCGGATATTTCAAAAATCCGTGTTTTAATGACTCTTCAATCTGACAAGAGACATGATAATGACTGCCCCCGTCCACCCTGTTGCTAATGCTTCCAATCGCCAAACGCTTTATGTCGCCTTGGCACTCGTGTTGGGCATTTTGGTAGGTGAACTACTCAATTTAAGCTTTGCTAACACGCCTCTGTTAAAGCAGTTGATAGAAATATTTGCGGTGTTGACGGATATTTTTCTGCGTCTAGTCAAAATGATTATTGCACCGCTGGTGTTTTCCACATTGGTGGTGGGCATGGCCAAAATGGGCGATATTCAGACCGTGGGCCGCATCGGTACTAAAGCTATTTTGTGGTTTTTTTCAGCATCGCTCTTTAGCCTGTTGTTAGGCATGTTGTTGGTGAATACCTTCCAGCCCGGCAGTTCGTTGCATATGGCATTACCGGCGGTTGGTACTGATATTGGCTTGCCGCAGGTTAAGCCGACCTTGGCCAGTTTTGCCGCGCATATGTTCCCTAAGAGCATTGTCGAAGCGATGGCGAATAATGAGATTTTGCAAATCGTGGTGTTTGCCATGTTCTTTGGTGTGGCCTGTGCGTCATTAGGCGATCTGGCGCGGCCAACGGTTAAATTACTTGATTCGCTCAGTCACATCATGCTTAAAGTCACCAGCTATGTCATGCACTACGCGCCGGTAGCGGTGTTTTCTGCGATAGCGTCGGTGATTGCCCAAAACGGTATTAGCGTGTTGTTGTCTTACGGTAAATTTATCGGGCAGTTTTATTTTGGGCTGGTGCTGCTGTGTTTGGCGCTTGGCTGTTTTGCCTGTTTGTTTATTGGGCGACGGATATTTTCGTTGCTACGGCATATTCGCGAACCGATGCTGTTGGCGTTCGGTACGGCCAGCAGCGAAAGTGCTTACCCAAAGCTGTTGCAGCAGCTGGAACGTTTCGGTTGCGATGAGAAAGTCTGCGGCTTGGTGTTGCCGCTGGGATATTCGTTTAATCTCGACGGCAGCATGATGTATATGACTTTTGCGGTATTGTTTATCGCCCAAGCTTACGGAATTGATATGCCTTTGATGGACCAACTCATCATGCTGCTGGTGCTGCTGTTTACCAGCAAAGGCGTAGCAGGTGTGCCTCGGGCTTCGTTAATCGTCATTGCCGCTACCTTGTCGATGTTTCATATTCCTGAGGCTGGCCTGCTTCTATTATTGGGCATCGACCAGATTCTGGACATGGGACGCAGTGCAACCAATGTGTTTGGCAACAGTATTGCCGCTACTTTGGTTAGCCGGTGGGAAAAGGCGTTGCGGTAAATTGCAATTTATCGCTCTATACAAATCTAAAAAATACTCATGCAAGCTAAAAAACCTCATCAACATCTCTATGTTCAAGTTTTAACCGCCATCAGCCTCGGCATTTTGCTTGGTTACTTTTATCCAGAAACGGCTGTGAGTATGAAGCCGCTGGGCGATGGTTTTATCAAGCTGATCAAGATGATTATTGCGCCGATCATTTTTTGCACGGTGGTAACCGGCATCGCTGGCATGCAGGAGCTGGATAAAGTTGGGCGTGTTGGCGTTAAAGCGTTGCTGTATTTTGAGGTGGTCAGCACTTTGGCGCTGATTATCGGTTTGCTGGTGGTGCATATTATTCAACCTGGCGCGGGTATGAATATCGACGTCAGCACCTTAGATACTAAAGGGCTGGCGGCTTATACCGAGGTGGCAAAAAATCATAGTACGGTCGATTTCCTGCTCAATATTATCCCTGCCACGGTCATCGATGCCTTTGCTAAGGGCGATATATTGCAGGTGCTGCTGTTTTCGTTGTTGTTCGGATTTTCACTCGCTGCGATGAAAGAGACTGGCGCCGAAGTGGTGGTTTTTATCAACAAGATTTCCCATGTCTTGTTTGGTATCGTCGAAACAATCATGAAGCTGGCGCCTGTCGGTGCGTTCGGTGCGATGGCGTTTACGATCGGTAAATACGGGCTGGGTTCGTTGGCACCGCTGGCGAAGTTGATGGGTAGTTTTTATCTCACCTGCCTGCTGTTTATTTTTATCGTACTGGGATTGATTGCCCGAATGACGGGGTTCAGCATTGTTAAATTCATTGTGTATATTAAAGATGAACTGTTTATCGTGTTGGGAACATCATCGTCAGAATCGGTATTGCCGAGAATTATGCTGAAGCTGGAAAAGCTGGGCTGTTCCAAGTCGGTGGTCGGATTGGTCATCCCGACCGGGTATTCTTTCAACCTGGACGGCACATCTATTTATCTGGCGATGGCGGCCATTTTTGTTGCCCAAGCGACCAATACGCCGCTGACGCTAACACAGGAACTGACCTTATTCGGTGTGCTGATAATTACCTCGAAGGGCGCAGCTGGTGTTACCGGCAGTGGCTTTATTACTTTGGCGGCGACGTTGTCGGTGATTCCGACTATTCCGGTGGCTGGGCTAGCGTTGATATTGGGGATTGACCGATTTATGTCCGAAGCCCGGGCGCTGACCAACCTAATTGGTAACGGCGTTGCTACAGTGGTCGCGGCAAAATGGGAAAATGAATTGGATGTTCAAAAGCTTGAAGTCGAACTCAACACGTTACCAATAGAGGCAAAATAGATGATTGATTGGGCATCAATTACAAATCATATTGCTGAGGCGAATGGCTCGCCTTGTGCTTTTAAGGCTGCGCAGTCTATAGCAGGCGGCGATATTAATAGCGCTTATATATTGAAAGCTGAAGATAAGACTTACTTTGTCAAATTAAACCGTGCGTCGTTGTTGGCGATGTTTGAGGCCGAATGCGCCGGTTTGATTGAGCTGGCGTTAGCCAATGCGGTAAAAGTGCCGAAACCTGTGGTATTTGGGGTGGCGGCACAACAGGCATTTTTAGTGCTCGACTATATCCCACTCAAATCCAAAACTGCCCAGGCCGATATCTTGCTTGGACAGCAATTGGCTATGTTACATCAGCAAATCAAACCCTATTTTGGTTGGCAACAAGACAACACGATCGGCAGTACTGCGCAACTGAATCGGGCCAAACATCACTGGGTTGATTTCTGGCGTGAGCAGCGCTTAGGTTTTCAGTTGCAGTTGGCGGCGCAAAATGGCTTTGGCGGTCGCTTGCAGACGCAAGGGCAACAATTACAGGCAGATCTTGAGGTTTTTTTTAACGGCTTTCAGCCGCAACCTTGTTTGTTGCACGGTGATTTATGGGGCGGCAATGCCGCTGCCGATGCGGCAGGGCAGCCGGTGATTTTTGATCCGGCGTGTTATTACGGCGATCGCGAGACCGACATAGCAATGACCGAGCTATTCGGCGGTTTCGGTGCGGATTTTTATGTGGCATATAACGAGAGTTATGCTTTGGATGTTGGGTTTAAAGTCAGAAAAAACTTGTACAACCTTTATCACATTTTGAATCATCTAAATCTATTTGGCGGTGGTTATCTGGGTCAGGCCGAGCGATCCATCTCTTTATTACTGGCAGAGGTTTAATCATCCTTATCTGGTTCCAAGCGGCCCAATATTCTCAGTTAATGTGGTCCACAAAATCGGATGTTATCGGTTCCTGTGATTTATGTTATCAGGCCGTCACAGCTATTTACCAAGCAATCTCATTTGAGTAATTCCCAAACAGGCTGTATTTGTTTGGGTAAGGGCGCAAGTCTGCCGAGCTCTACCCAGACATTTGCTGGGTTGTGAAAATCTGAACCGACAGAGCCGGCCAATTGAAACTGGCTGGCAAAAAGACTGGTACGCCTTATTTCATCTGGATTCGTTCTGCCTGTGACTACTTCCATCGATTGGCCGCCGGCATCTTTAAAAGATGTAAGCAGACGCCTTAGCCTGCTGGCAGTTAATTTATAACGTAACGGATGGGCCAATACGGCTACCCCGTCGGCTTCAGTTATCCAGCTGACTGCGTCCCTTAGTTCTGCCCAAGTACTCGAAACATAAGCAGTTTTGCCGCTTCCTAAATAGCGATCGAAGGCTTCTTGCTGGGTTGATACATGGCGTTGTGACAACAAAAAATCAGCAAAATGGGTACGAGTAATCATGCCAGTGCCGGCAATCTCCTTTACTGCTGTTAATGCGCCGGGAATTCGATTTTTAGCGAGTTTCGCGGCAATTTGTTCCGCACGTTCAGTGCGAATCAATTGCAGATTTTTTATCCCGTCTGTCAACGTTCTATTTGAAGGATCAATTCCTAAACCGACGATATGAAAGCAGTGATTTTGCCAGCTGGTGGATAACTCAATGCCATTGATAAGTTGGATTCCACAGGCATCTGCAGTGGCGTGAGCTTCTGCTAAACCTTGAGTGGTGTCGTGATCAGTTAATGATAAGTGGGTAACACCATGTTGACTGGCACGCTGAACCAATTCAGTTGGCGATAAAGCGCCGTCAGAGGCGGTTGAGTGGCAATGTAGATCATATGTTTCAGACATGTTTATTGATATTCACCATACAGTTTTGCGTAAAGCCCCTGTTGGTTGATTAATGTTTCGTGGCGGCCTTGCTCGCAGATTTTGCCTTCTTCAAAGACATAAACATGATCAGCTTGTTTTACGGCACTTAATCGATGAGCAATGATAATAGTGGTTCGGTTTTTCAAAAATAAACTAAGTGCCTTGTGTAGTTTATGCTCTGTTTCGCTATCCAATGCTGACGTTGCTTCGTCCAATATCACCACGCTTGGGTTAGTGACTACCATGCGGGCAATCGCCATGCGCTGGCGTTGACCGCCGGACAAACGCATTCCTTGTCGGCCGACGATCGTATCCAGGCCCTGATCTAGGTCTTTTACCGTCTCGAAGAGCTGAGCGATGGTTAATGCATTCCATAATTGTTCATCTGTGGCGGGTTTGCCTAAGGTTAAATTAGCACGAATGGTGTCATTAAAAAGAATGGGATGCTGCAGTACTGTCACAACATGCTCCCTGACAACATCAAGACCAATTTGGTCGATCGGCGCATCATCAAAATAGATTTGGCCCTGATCTGGCGGGTATAGCCCTATTAGTGTTTGCACTAACGTGGATTTGCCACCGCCACTTGCTCCAACCAATGCCACTTTCTCACCGGCTTTAATATGTAATTGAATACCGTTAAGAACTTTTTCATCACCATAACTAAAATGCAGGTTGTCGACCTTGATTGATACGGTTTTTTTGTTGAGGAAAGGATCGATATTGTGCGGGTAATCCGGTTCCTGTTTTAAGGCGCCAAGTCGATTAATTCGGGTCAACGCTGCTTTTGCGGCAAAAAAAGCGTATTGAATACTGAGTATTTCTTGTACTGGTGCCATCATAAACCAGAGATAACCAAAGACGGCCAACATCTGGCCAATACTAAGATCAGAGTAAAACACCATTAACATCGCACAAGCACGAAAAATATCGAAGCCAAACAAAAACACTAGAAAGCTTAAGCGCGAGGCGGCGTCGCTTTTCCAGGCAAAGGCAATGGAGGTCTCTTTTACTGAGCGGGCGGAATCGATTAGTTGGTTGCAGTAATGGCGTTCGCGGTTGCTGGAACGAATTTGATTGATGGCTTCTAAAGTTTCAGTTAACGATTGCTGGAATACTTCATAGGCTGAGTTTTCTTTGGATTTAAGGTCTTTTACTCGTGACCCTACCGTGCGAGTAAAGTAAATAACGATAGGATTTAGTAATAAGATGAACAGGCCAAGTTGCCAATGCATCAATAACAAAATAACGCCCGTACCGGCGATGGTTAAGATAGCCACCAATGATTTGCTTATGGTGTTGCCTACAAAATTATCAATGGTATCGAGATCTTTAACTAAATAAGTCACTACTGTACCAGTTCCCAAGCTTTCATATTCGGACATGGAAATAGTTTGTAAATGACTCAGTAGGCGCTTGCGAATACGAAAAACAATATCTTTAGAAATAACCGAAAATTGTCGCGACTGAATGACACCAAAAATGATGGCAATAATGCGTAGTATTACGCTGATTACCAGCACTACGGTGATATAGACGATAGGTAAATGCCATTCTGGAGGGGACAGTTTGTCAATTGTCGAAGTTATAAGGCCAGGCTTATTTAATAGGACTTCATCAACCAGTAATGGCATTAATAAAGGGATTGGAACACTGACGACCATGGCCAAAATGGCAACTAAGTGGGCATAAAAGAGTTCTTTTTTATGCTCTAGGGCAATATGCCGAATGTTTGTCCAAGTATAAATTGAGTGGGTAGGTTTTGTTGACACGGGATTGCGAGAATAGAATCAGAATGTTGCGATTGTAACAGCTCGACCTAGCTAAATTAACTATCGTTGTATTGATAGATTTGAGAATTTTTATGGGTGATTCTGATGTTCCGGCTGGTTTCTAAAAGCAAAAACCAGCCGGATTTTCTGTTTAAGCGTTAGGTTCTTGCGCCTGATGGTTCGCGTGATAAGTCGTGTAAAGATAAACGGGAATATCAAGCTTACCCAGGTGGCTGTCAATAAGTGGCCAGACGTCATCCCATTCCAAACCGCCGATTCCGGTGGCAAGTTTTGGTAGAGCTAAAGAATTAATCTTTTCATGTTCAATGATTTTTACCAGCGCACGTAAAGCATGATTAACAATAGTCAAGGTAGCCTTGCCTAAACGATGGTCATGGCCGTCTATGCCTTCCTGGGTAATCAAGTTAATGATACGTATACCATTAACACCACCCCAGATCCACGCATCACCGGGCTCTGGATGGTGTTGATGACACCAGTGGTGAAAATCTTTATGCATACCTGGGTATTGATTGTGCAATGCTAAGGCCAAACCTTTGTCCATAGGGTCATTGATTTTCACACCATGCGCAACGGCTTGGGCTTTGCTAAGTAAAATATCACCTTCAACTTGAAAAATCATAATTTTGCCTTTAGTAATGGTACGGGTAGTCAGTAACAATTTGCTTTCATTGATGACTAATTCAAGATGATTAGTAGGTTTGCTGTTGAAACTTAGCTAAGCGAAAAAAGATTTACCGTCTGCCTTTCTTGCCTGCAGTGACATCTTCGAATTTAACTTTTAACGGTTTGCCGCAGTATAGATTGCCATCTAGGCTGGTTATTGCTGCTCTTGCTTCGTGACCTTCCATGCCGACAAAGCCGAAGCCGCGGCATTTGCCGCTAAAAATATCAGAAACAAGTTGGATGGAGCGTACTTTGCCGTATTGGGAGAATAATGCTTGCACAGATTCTTCGGTGGCGTCGCTAGGTAAATTTCCTACAAAAAGTCGTTTCAAAAGACATATCCTAAAAATTTGGTTGGTTTATATTAAAGGCCGCTAGGCCATTTGTGCATAGTTGAAAAAATAGTATTATTTTTAAGCGGCTGCGACATTTAATGCTTGCGGACCTTTTGCGCCTGACTCTACGTCATAACTAACCGATTGGCCTTCTGCCAATGTGCGAAAACCACCATTTGCAGTGATTGCAGAAAAATGTACAAACACATCTGCACTGCCATCACTTGGGGAAATAAAACCAAAACCTTTAGAATCGTTAAACCATTTAACGGTACCAGTTGCCATTAGAAACTCCTTAAATAAATCAATAAAAAATTTGATTGCAAATCATGCCGGGCAATTTTGAGGAGAAAAGCGAATGGAATTTCTGAAAAAAAAGCTGAATAACATGCAAAAAGTGAGTAGATGTCTTAAAGCTGAGTAAAAGTACATTTACCAAGTTGCCTATTATAAAGTTATCTGATCCTTATAACCATCTTAAAATTTGTTGGTCAGTAATCAGCGCTAACGGTAATTCTGGTTAAAATGTCTTCCATACCCCTCATTTTGGTAATAATGGTTATGATTTCCGGAATGGTGAGATCGCTCTTTTTGCTCATCATGAGATCTTGAATATGAGCCCTGCCATGATGATCGTGGATCGGTTTGAGATCTTGGTTGTTGAGGATAATAGTGATTACTATACGTTCCGTATCCTTCTGCATAGTAGCTTCTAGTATAGGAAGCAGCGGGATAGTAAGAGTAATTATGAGGGTAATGGGCACAACCTGTTGTAGCAATTATTAAACTAGCAAGTAACAGCTTTTGAACTAATGTATTCATTATCTACTCCAGCTCTCAATAGTTGAATGGCGGAAGAATGTTATCTTGTTCATACTGAATACTTAGTGAATCAAAGCTAGAATAAATTCTTTAGCCTAACAAAAATAACTACCTACCACCTATGAAACTCCCTGTCATTGATGCGCAAATTACCCCCGAAGGTCGTTTGGATATATTGTCTAAACTCGAGGTCAATACACTTCTTGATACCAGTCAGAGTGGGTTGTATCAACTATTTCGAAATTGTTCGTTAGCGGTGCTCAATTGTGGAAGCGATATGGATGATGGTAAGGAGTTACTGAATCGATATTCGGATTTTGATATACGAGTGATTCAAGAACAACGTGGTATCAAATTAGAAGTCAAGAATGCTCCCGCGCATGCTTTTGTAGACGGCAAGATGATAAGAGGAATCAGTGAACATTTATTTGCCGTGCTACGCGACATTATTTTTGTTAGCGACGAGATAAACGATAACCCCAAATTTGACCTCAATGTTTCCGAAGGTATTAGTAATGCAGTATTCCATATTCTTCGCAATGCCAATATTCTGAGGCCGATGACAAATCCCAATCTTGTAGTGTGTTGGGGTGGGCATTCTATTAATCGTGAAGAATATCAATACACCAAAAAAGTTGGTTATGAATTGGGGCTACGCGGCTTGAATATTTGTACTGGCTGCGGCCCAGGTGCAATGAAAGGGCCAATGAAGGGGGCAACTATTGGCCATGCCAAGCAACGAATTAAAAATGGACAGTATCTGGGGATTACGGAGCCAGGTATTATCGCTGCTGAATCGCCTAATCCGATTGTAAATGAACTGGTTATCTTGCCAGACATAGAAAAGCGTCTGGAAGCTTTTGTTAGAATGGGTCATGGCATTATTGTGTTTCCTGGTGGTGCAGGCACCGCCGAGGAAATTCTTTATCTATTAGGTATTTTGTTACATCCTGACAACAAGGATATGCCGTTTCCATTGATATTTTGTGGTCCGGAAAGCTCGCGCTCATACTTTAAACATATCGATCAATTTATTGCCGGTACTTTGGGGCAAGAAGCTCACCAGCGCTATCAGATCATTATTGAACAGCCTGATTTAGTTGCCAGGGAGATGCAGGTGGGCATTAGACATGTTCGAGAGTTTCGTAAGACTGCAGGAGATGCGTATTACTTCAATTGGTTGCTGAAAATTGATCAAGTCTTTCAGCAGCCATTTAATCCTACTCATCAAAATATGCGTAGTTTGGAGCTACATAAAAATCAGTTGAGTCATCAACTCGCTGCTAATTTAAGGCGCGCTTTTTCTGGGATTGTCGCCGGTAATGTAAAAAATGAAGGTATCCTAGCGATTGAAAAATACGGGCATTTTGAAATATGCGGCGATCTGAGCATTATGAGTCTTATGGATTCTTTGCTGGCTTCCTTTGTGGAACAGCACCGCATGAAATTACCTGGCAAGCTATATTCTCCTTGTTATCGCATCATTCAATAGTCAGCCAAGAAAATTACAATACACTTGGATGCTGTGCTATGCAGATCAAAACTTAAATTCGGTTTGAGCTTTTGCCCTAAACCAGTTGATAATAACGGCATTGTTAATTCAACTAAGAGAAAAAAATGAGTAATGTATTTAGTTTTACCGGCACAGTCGGTGCAGATGCTGAAGTTAGATATTCACCATCCGGCCAGCCTGTGTTAAATGTGAGAGTGGCAAATAACGTAGGTTTTGGTGATAAACAACAAACTCTATGGATTAGGGTTGCCGTATGGGGTAAACGTGCAGAAGGACAGCTTGCCAATTACTTAAAAAAAGGCCAGCAAGTTTTTGTGTCCGGCGAATTGTCGCAAAGCGAATACCGCGCCAATGATGGCTCGACTAAAACTAGTTTGGAATTAAATGCTAATATTTTAGATTTGGTTGGCAAAAGAGGAGACTCAGGCGTGCAACCGCAACAAAGCTATGCCACTTCTTCGGCGCCGAATTCATCTATTACTCAGTCAGGCGTAAGTGTGGATAATTTCGACACACCTTACGATGACGATATCCCATTTTGAGAAAATATTTCTTTAGCACTATTCAATAAACGGATAAAAAATGACCAAAAAACCTTGGTATTCAAATAGAAAAATATTAGTTGTATCCATTATTTCAGTATTTTCGATGCTTGAGGGATGTAACAAGGAAGAAGATGCTGAGGCTCATTTACAGCGGGGTAAGGAGTATTTCGAGAAAGGTGAATACGATAAAGCCAAGTTGGAATTGAAATCTTCCAACCAAACAGATCAAGAAACAGCTGAGACCTATTATTACCTTGCGTTGTTGGATGAAAAAAACCAGCAGTTCAAAGCGATGAAGGAAAATCTAAGCAGAACTATCGAGTTAGCACCTACATTTACAGATGCCAGATTAAAATTAGGCAAAGTGTTATTACTATTCGGACAGTTAGATGAGGCTACGGAGCAGGCTGAATATGTGCTTAAGGATGAAAGTCGAAATCTTGAAGCATTAGCATTAAAAGCTTCAATTTTGATTAGGCAAAAGAAAGAAGCTGACGCGTTGGCGATTCTCGATAATATTTTAAAAGATCATCCAGACAATGCTGATGCATTGTCTTTAAAAGCGATGGTTTATATGCAAAAAGAAGATTATCCAAAAGCATTGGAACTAATTGAAGCAGCTAAAAAATATGATCCTAAAAATATCAGCTTGGATATGTTTAAAATCCAAATGGATGCAAAAACTAAAAATTTGGATGCAGTAATTACCGATTATCAAAAATTAGTTGAGTCCAATCCAGATAATCAAGAGTTTAAGGTAATATTGGCAAAAATCTATTCTCAATCAGGTAAAACAAAAGAAGCAGAGGATATATTGCTAGGCCTTGTTGATTCTGAACCAAACAATATAAGAGCAGAGTTGCTGTTGCTTGATTTTTATCAAGCAACAGCCCCAGACAAAATCGACAAGCAATTTTTGCAATTCACTGAACAACATAAAAAACAGCCTCGTATGTTGTTAGCTTTAGCAGATTGGATGATTGCCAGAAAGAACTTTGATCAAGCTAAAAAAGTACTAAATACGGTCATCAAATTAGAAGAAAACTCCAATGTTGGGTTAGGTGCTAAAACAATTTTGGCAAAAATTGCTTTTGATTTGAAAAACACTGATGAAGCACAGAAGATTATCGATGAAATTTTGGAGTCCAATTCCAATTATGACGATGCAAAAATTCTTAATGCCCGATTGTTATTGGTTAAAGAGCAGTACGATGAAGCTATCGATTTGTTAACTAAGGTAACCTGGAGCAAGCCTGATTCAGATGAAGCAATGTTGCTACTGGCACAATCTCTTTTAGTTAAGGGAGATACTAAAGCGGCTGATAAACAATTTATTAGTGCTTTAGAAGCTAATCCAGGGAACTTACAGGCTTTTGTTTATGTATATGAAAAATCACTAAAGGCTGGGGATTTGCAATATGCAAAAGAAATACTTGAAAAAACACTTAGGCTTTATCCTGCTAATTTAGGCTTACTTGAAAAGCAAGGCCAATTACTTTTGTCAGAAAAGAATTGGAGTGCGGCTAAGGAAACTGTAGAGAAAATAGCTAAAACACCTGATCCGCTTGCAAATAATTTAGCATCAATATTGTCAGGAAAAATTCTTCAAGGGCAAGGTGAATATGCTAAAGCTGCTGAAATATATAAACAAGTTTTGGTCCAAATCCCTGAAAATAGTGATGTCCTTGGGAATCTTGCGCAATGCTATGAAAAGTTAAATAAACGGGGGGAAATGATTGTTTTTTTAAACAGTTTGCTCAATAAAAATTCCCAAAATATTTCTGCGGGTATTTTATTGAGTGACTTACTTATATTAGATAAGCAGTTTGATAAAGCGTCAGTAATTGTTGCCAGCCTTATTACCAATAATAATAGAATCGCATCTTTATACATTTCACAAGCCAATATCAAATTAGCGCAGAACGATAAGCAAGGTGCCTTATCTGTTTATCATGAAGGACTTAAAAATAATCCCGATGATCTTAAGCTAAGTTTATCTTTAGCCGCATTAAATAAAGTAATGGGAGATTATGCAGCAGCGATTGAACGATATGAGTCTTTGCTAGTAAAAAATCCTTCATTTGATATAGCTATTAATAATTTGGCTATAGTATTGGCTGAAAATTTCGATGATGAAGTACATCTTAAAAAAGCTGGTGAATTAGCTGAAAAATTAAAAGATTCTCCACAGCCCTACTATAAAGATACCTATGCATGGGTTTTAATCAAGCGAGGTGAGTTTCGCCAAGGTTTAAACGTTCTCAATGAGCTTGTTACCAAATTTCCAGATGAACCTATTTTTAGATACCATTTGGCGTTTGCGCATCATAAAAATGGTCAAATAGGATCAGCAATATCGGAACTTAAGCAATCGCTTGAAATAGGGAAAAGAAACGGCTCGTTTTCTGAACAAAAAAATGCAGAGAAACTGCTTGAGGAAATTTTAGCTAAGCCAAAACAAAGTTGAGTTTTCCTAGATTGTATCTATGCTTAAATTAATGACTTATAGGATGATATTTTGAAAATACTAGTTACCGGTGCAGCTGGTTTTATTGGCTCTAGTCTTAGTGTGAGATTATTGGAGCGTGGTGATGAAGTTGTCGGGATTGACAATCTAAATGATTATTACGACGTAAATTTAAAATTAGCTAGACTAGAGCGTTTAAAAAAATATGCTAATTTTAAGTTCATAAAATGTGAAATTGCCGACAGACAATCGATGGAGGAGCTTTTTACTAAAGAGCAGTTTCAACGGGTGATGCATTTAGCAGCTCAAGCTGGGGTGAGGTATTCAATTACCAATCCTCATGCATATATAGATTCAAATATTGTTGGCTTCTTAAATATTCTGGAAGGCTGTCGTTATAATAATGTTGAACATTTAGCCTATGCTTCGTCAAGCTCGGTATATGGCGCAAATACCACCATGCCATTTTCTACCCATGATAATGTCGATCACCCGGTTTCACTTTACGCGGCAAGTAAAAAAGCCAATGAGTTGATGGCTCACACCTATAGTCATCTTTATAACTTGCCAACGACCGGGCTACGTTTTTTTACTGTATATGGGCCATGGGGAAGGCCGGATATGTCATTGTTTATGTTTACCCGAAATATTATTGAAGGCAAACCAATAGATGTTTTCAATAATGGGAATCATCGCCGTGACTTTACTTATGTGGATGATATTGTTGAAGGCGTAATCAGAGTTATAGATAAACCTGCGCAAGGTGATCCCAATTGGTCAGGTAATAATCCAGACTCGGCTTCTAGTCATGCCCCTTATCGAGTTTATAATATTGGAAATAATAATCCTGTGCATTTGCTAACTTTTATTGAGACGTTGGAAAAATGCCTGGGTAGATCGGCGATAAAAAACATGCTTCCTCTTCAAGCTGGCGATGTGCCTGATACTTACGCGGATGTTTCAGATTTGGTGGCCGATTTAGGATATAAGCCCGCAACATTGTTGGAAGACGGTATTAAAAATTTTGTTGAATGGTATAAGAAATTTTATAGGATCAATTAATGAGTAAACATAATAGGAAAATATCCGTTGTCGGTTTAGGCTACGTTGGTCTGCCTGTAGCTGTAGAGTTCGGTAAAACTCAGCGAGTTGTTGGTTTTGATATAAATTCAGTTCGAGTTGATGAATTGAAGCAAGGGATAGAACGAACAAACGAGGTTGAGCTTGATGAGCTTGCATCAGCCGACATTTTATTTACATGTGACCCAGCTGACCTTAAGAGAGCAGATTTTCACATTATCGCTGTACCAACGCCGGTAAACCAAGCTAAACAACCAGATTTAACACCAGTTATTAGTGCGTCAAGAACTGTAGGTCGACAGTTAAAAAAAGGCGACATTGTTGTTTATGAATCAACCGTATATCCCGGTGCAACCGAAGAGGATTGCATTCCAGTACTTGAACAAGAGTCTGGTTTAAGGTGGGGTGAGGATTTCAATGTAGGGTACTCACCAGAACGTATTAATCCAGGGGATAAAGTCCATACTTTTAAGACTATTACTAAAGTAGTTTCAGGAGATACCCCTGAAACACTTGCCTGCGTGGCTGCTGTTTATGAGTCCGTTGTTGTTGCTGGCGTTCATAAAGCCGCAACTATAAAAGTCGCTGAAGCCGCCAAAGTTATAGAAAATACTCAGAGAGATTTGAATATCTCATTAATGAATGAGTTAGCATTAATATTTAATAAAATGAACATCGATACTAGAGATGTATTGGCTGCAGCCTCTTCAAAATGGAATTTTTTACCTTTCGATCCTGGATTAGTGGGAGGCCATTGTATTGGTGTTGATCCTTATTATCTGACCTACAAGGCTGCAGTACTTGGGTATTCACCGCAAGTGATTTTGGCTGGACGTAGTATTAACGACAGTATGGGGAGCTTTATTGCAGCCCAGACAGTAAAAGAGCTGATCAAGAAAGGAGTTACCGTTAAAGGTAGTGTCGTAACCGTTCTGGGATTTACATTTAAAGAAAATGTGCCTGACATAAGAAATACCAGAGTCATAGATATTGTTAATGAATTGCAAGACTATGGAATACATGTCCAGGTGTTTGATCCAATGTCCGATACCCACGAAGTTTTTGAAGAATATGGTCTCGAATTAGTAGGTAGTGAAGAAGATTTGAAAGTAGCTCAAGCTTTAATTTTTGCAGTCCCACATAAATATTTTTTAGATAAAAACTGGTCATATTTGACAGGGCTGTTAGATAACAATTCTGGTGTAGTTATTGATGTCAAGGCAAAATTGGATAGAGGCAATGTCCCTAATGGTGTGACCTTGTGGAGACTTTGAACTTAGGGCTATTCATTAACATAACGAAATCTTGGTTTAAGGTATTGAGAGGATGAAAGTGAGATTTTTTTATAAATTAATACTTGCATATTTGTTTATTTTGCTTGCGTCAGGGTGCGGATATCATCAATTGAGTCAGGATGATGCTGTGGCTGTCCCTTCGGATTATACTTATATAATCGGCCCCGGGGATAGTGTAAATATTTTTGTATGGGGTAATCCCGATATTTCCACAACCGCAACAGTCCGCCCAGATGGAAAAATAACTATTCCATTAGCAGAGGATTTGCCTGCTAGTGGCAAAACACCTTCCCAATTAGCTAGGGAAATGGAGAAAAAGCTTGCTAAATATGTACGTGATCCACAGGTTGTTATTATGGTTGGTGGATTTCAGGGGGTATACAGTCAACAAGTAAGGATTGTTGGCCAATTAAGTGGTGGCAGTTCTTCCGGTTCCGGTGGTGGTCGATTTTCTGCCAAGGCTTTCCCATATAAAAAAGATATGACATTGCTGGATTTAATGATTCAACTTGGAGGTTTAGGTCAATATTCAGACGGTAATAGAGCAAGTATTGTTCGGAATATCAATGGAGAACTTCAGCAATTTGGTATTAGAATTGATAACTTAATTAATGATGCCGATTTATCTGCTAATGTTTTAATTTTACCTGGCGATATCGTTATTATTCCAGAAGCATTTTTTTAACAGCTAATTAAAAAATCAATTACTAATGATACAAAGGGCAGTTAAATAATATGCAAGAACAATTATCCGCAATATTTTATTACGTTAAAGGAACATTGAAATACAAATGGACTTTACTGGCTGTTGCTTCATTGCTATCGATTAGTGGGTGGTTATTCGTTTTAACCATGCCCGATAAATATGCTTCTGAGGCTCGTGTGCACGTAGAAACAAGAACAATGCTGCAACCTTTACTGCGCGGTATGGCTATTCAATCTGATATTAGAGGCTTGCTTAGAGTAATGCAGTTGTTGATGTTTACTAAAAGTAATATCGAGCAAATAATTAAGCTATCTGATTTAAATAAGACGGTTAAAACCGAAGGCGAAAAGCTAGCTTTAATAGCGCAATTAAAAAAAGACATTCAAATAAATGGAGGCGTCGAGGATATTTTTACAATAAAGTATCAAGCAAAAGATCCTGTAATGGCTAAAAATGTTGTACAAGCTGTATTAACTGTTTTTTCTGAGCAAACCCAATTAAATACTTCAGGTGATACTACGGATGCACAGCGTTTTATTGAAAATCAAATTCAAGATTATGAAACTCGTTTAAGAAATGCAGAAAAGGCTAGGGAAAATTTTCAGCGTGCAAATCTTGGTTTACTGCCAGGTCAAGGAGGTGGGCAAATTGGTCAGATTCAGGAGATGACAACCGCATTAGAAGAAGCAAATTTGAGTCTGAAAGAAGCCATTTCTAGAAAAGAAACCTTACAAGAACAATTTGATGAAGCATTGGCTTCCGAAGAAGATGAGTGGGGGGGGGATGACTCGGGTGGTGAAGCCACGGAAGAAAGCCCTCAAATTAGTTCACTCAAGCAAAGAAGAGATGACTTACTTATAAAGTTCACAAACAAACATCCGGAAGTAGTCCATATTGATAAGACAATCAAAGGCCTGGAAAAAATTAGAAAGGAGAAGTTGGCAAAAACCGATGATGCAGGGCTTTTAAGTTCAGCTGTAAAAACTAATCCATATGCACAGTCAATTAAAATTGCTTTAAATGAAGCAGATGCAAATATAGCATCTATACGTTCTCGGGTAGAAATTTACCAAAAGCGATTGGAGAAAGCACAGGAAGAAATAAATACCCGGTTATCTGTAGAAACGGAAATGCAAAATTTAAATCGCGATTACAGTGCAATTAAAAGTAATTATGAGAATCTACTAGCTAGTAGAGAGCAAGCACGGATGACTGAAAAGGTCGGTGACCAGGCTGAGGCGTTAAAATTTAAAATTGCAGATCCACCCAACACTCCTTTGAAGCCTTCATCGCCTAATCGCTCTTTGTTTTATACTGGAATATTAGTTGGAGGTATCGTCTTAGGATTGTGCGTATCTTTTTTAATTCATTTGCTAAGACCAACAATTATGACGCCATTACAGCTTAGGCAGGTTACTGGTCTGCCTGTGCTAGGTACGGTTTCAATGAAACTTAATAGTGGAAAAGTAGAAAAAAATAGAAAATATTTAGCTATATATGCTGCCACATGGTCTGGACTAGTTTTGATTTATTCATGTTTTATGATGATTGATATTTTTGAGATTAAAATTCCAGGTCTTTCCATATTGTTAAAGAGTATCAACTGATAAAAATCTGGAGAGATTGTAATGAGTATTATTGAAAAAGCGTTTAACAAAGCAAAAGGTCAAGGACAGATCACAATCAATCCAGTTGATTTACCCAATGAAGATCGTGATCTTTTGGACGTTGCTGAGATTGAAAAAGAAGCTCGTGTTAGGCCTGCTACCAGATTATCAAATCAAAGTAAGGTGGCAGAAATTGACTGGGTTAAGTTAGCTGAATTAGGTTTTGTAACTCCAGGCGATTCAAATACTCAAGCCATTGAGGAATATAGAAATATCAAGAGGCCTTTAGTTAATAACGCATTTGGTGAAGCAAGCTCAGGAATTAATCGTGCAAATTTAATCTTAATAACAAGTAGTGTGCCAGGTGAGGGTAAAACATTTACCGCTATAAATCTCGCACTTAGTATTGCAAATGAACGCGATAAGAAAGTACTTTTGATTGACGCAGACGTCGCACGACCTTCAGTTTCTAAAACCTTGGGAATTCAGTCATCACCTGGATTGATTGAATATTTGGAAGGTCAGGATGTTGAATTTTCCGACATTGTTCTAAAAACTAACATGCCGGGGCTTAGAATAATTCCTGCAGGTAAGCAGCATAAGCATTCTACTGAATTACTAGCAAGTAACAGAATGGTTTTGTTAGCCCAGCAATTAAGCAATAGATATCCCGATCGAATTGTTATTTTTGACTCACCGCCACTTCTTGCGGCAACCCAGGGGCAAGTATTAGCTGAATTAGTTGGGCAAGTCGTTCTTGTTATTGAGGCAGAGACCACACCTCAGAGCATGGTAATGGAATCGGCTAGCCGGTTAGCATCTTGTGATGTGGTTTTGACAGTTTTAAATAAAGCTAAAAGCACTGGGGATGCTAGTTATTATGGATATGGGCAGTATGCGCACTGATGGCGCTTGTGAACTTAAACCGTTCGCAATATTTCGATTTCTACAGCTGAGGGGCATACCATTTATATATCTGATAGGATTTAATAATGTAGCTTATCCATACAGTCTAACAGTGACCCCTACTGCAACTATCCAGGAAACATATTCCGATAATATCAATTTATCTTCTGATAAGAAGCAAAATGCTTTTGTTACAGAATTGAATCCTGGGGTTTCTATTATTAGACAATCAGCACGTTCTATGTTGAATTTTAATTATAGAATGCAAAACATATATAATTCTGGTGGTAATTCGGGTTTAAAAACATTCAATCAGCTTCAATATAATTCTCACAGTATTTTTATACCAGATCGGCTTTTTTTAGATTCACGAAGTTCAATTTCACAACAGAATTTAAATAATAATCGCTTGGCAAACGATAATATATCTGGTGCTGGTAATAGTACAAATGTTTCAACCTTTGGTTTATCCCCCTATTGGACCCCGCATTTTAGTAATTTCGCCAATGGTAATTTTAGAGCCAACTTTGATACTTTTACTGTAGGCAGTGGAGCAACAGCCAATCAAAATACAATATCGAGTTCACCTACCCCAATTTCAGATTCTGCAAATTTGAGCGAAGTGGCTCAATTGACAAGCGGTAACTACTTCAAAAGAATTAATTGGTATTTGTCATTTAATAATTATGACAGTATAAGAAGCCAAGGGGATAATATACAGTTTCAAAACTCTTCGGGGCTAATAAGAACATATATCAATAAATATTTTAATGTGTTTGCCCAAGGCGGTTATAGTAATAATACTTTTCAGTCGGTTAATAATAACCAGGGAAATGGTGCTTTTTATACAGTTGGAGGTCAATGGACGCCAAGTCAGCACTATAGTATTGAGGCTGGCGCGGGTAATAATAGCCATGTCACGGTGAGAATTTCACCAATGCAGCGGTTGAACTGGGTAACTACTTACCGTGACAATTCTGTAGGCTTAAATACCACCAGTCAAGTAGGTCAAGTAGGTCAAGTAGGTAAGACCTGGGAAACAGCATTGACTTACCAAACAAGACAGTCAAACTGGTCAATAACTCATAATAATCTTACCACCACATCTCAACAAATTCTTTTACAAGATCAGAATAATCTAACTAATACTCAAATTACTGGTCCAATTGTTACTCAACAAACGCCAAGATCTATTAATAATGGTTTTTTATCTAATGAAGTAATTGTTCAAAAAATATGGAATGCTTCAGTATCGTATATAACTGGTAAAAGTACGGTATCTACCAATGCATATAGTCGGGATAGCGTATATCAAATTAGTGGCAACAAACAAAAAGCAACAGGCTTAAATGCAACATGGAATTGGAAGTTTGCTAGTCAAACCAGTGCATATTTGAGACCACAATGGCAACAAACTGAATATGGAAATACTAGTAATAAGGATCAATATTACGATATTTCGGTTGGTCTAACTCGTTCTATTACTCCTCAAATGAACGGTAGATTAGAAATTAGACATTCAGATCAAAGTTCTGATATTGAAACTAATAATTATCAAGAAAATCGTGCCACAGCTAGTTTATTTATGAGATTTTAATTATGTACGATGGTTTTTATAATTTAAGTAAAAAGCCTTTTCAATTATCTGCTGATACAGAATTCTTTTTTAACAGTGCTGTACATAGAAGAGCATTAGCATATATGCGTTATGGCTTGACGCAGGGTGAAGGTTTTGTTGTTGTAACTGGTAAACCTGGTACCGGTAAAACTATGCTAGTCAAAGAGCTAGTTAAAAGTTTAGATAATGACAATATTGCTATAGGGATAATGGTTTCATCCCAGGTTGGTGCTGATGATTTATTGAAGATTATTTCAGCTACTTTTGGTTTACCTTATGACGGCGAGGATAAATCAACGCTGTTGACTAGGATTCAACGTTTCTTCATTCAGCAAGCCAGGGACGGTAAAAGAGTATTGATGATTGTCGATGAAGCGCAAAACCTTCCTAAGGATTCATTGGAAGAGTTGCGTATGTTGACCAACTTTGAACTCTCCGGCAAGGCGCTGTTTCAAATATTCTTAATAGGACAGCCCGAATTGGGTGAAACGTTGTTTCTACCCGAATTAGAACAATTGCGGCAGCGTATTGTTGCAACTTATCAGTTAAAGCCACTAAGTGAAGAAGAAACCAAAAGCTATATTTTATTTCGATTGGAAAAAGCAGGTTGGAATAAAACCCCTGAATTCGAAGATGATATATTTGCGGTAATTTGCTCTTACACGCAAGGAATTCCTCGAAGAATAAACACCTTATGCGATAGGGTGTTGCTATTTGGTTATCTTGAAGAGTTAGCTGTTATCGGTTTGGCAGCTGTCAATAAAGTGATAGCAGAAATCGAGGAAGAATCATCAGTTGTAACAGATGAATTTCATGATCTAGTTTCAGCGTCAACATCACTGGCAATTAATGCTGATGGCACATTAATTGAACGAATTCAGGCGCTAGAAAAAGTGGTTTCATCTTTGCAGACCACGCTTAATAAGGAACGAACATTGTTACGTAAAGCTATTTTGATTCAACTAGACATGGATCACGTATATGACAATGAAGCAGGACAAGAATAGGACTGTTGGATGAATAAGAAAACTCTGGTATGTGTGGTAGGTGCGCGGCCTAATTTTATGAAAATGGCACCTATTATTAAGCAGCTGAATTGCCTAAAGGAAACTATTTCGGTCTATTTGGTTCATACCGGCCAACATTATGATCAGGCAATGAAGGCCTCGTTTTTTGAGCAACTTGGTATTCCTGAGCCTGATGTTGATTTGGGCGTCGGATCTGGATCCCATAGTAACCAGACAGCCAATATTATGTTGCGCTTTGAACCCGTTCTTGATGCTGTCAAACCTTGTGCGGTTCTTGTCGTCGGTGATGTCAACTCAACCATTGCTTGCAGTTTAGTGGCAGTCAAAAAGCAAATTCCTATTATTCATGTTGAAGCAGGCTTGCGTAGTGGTGATAGAACCATGCCTGAAGAAATCAATCGTATATTAACCGATCAGATTTCAGACAGTTTGTTTACGACTGAACGTAGCGCAGAAGTAAACTTGAATAATGAAGGTATAGATAGTAAGCGTATCCATTTCGCTGGCAATGTGATGATTGATACCTTGTTAGCTAACTTACAACTGGCTAGCCCTTTTGCTGAGACATTGAAAGATTATTGTAATTCTGAAACGATTAAAGAAGGTGGGTATGCATTGTTGACTATGCACAGGCCTTCTAATGTTGATGATCCAGAAACGCTGACAAGATTATTACATGTTATTGTTGATATTAGTGAGCAGTTACCTGTCATTTTTCCGGTACATCCAAGAACACTTAATAGAATTGAGCAAACGGGGCTATCAACGCTTATAGCTTCAGGCAATATCATTTGTCTGCCGCCAGTCGGATATTTGCAAATCTTAGGTTTGATGAAATCGGCAAAAATGGTTCTTACGGATTCAGGCGGTTTACAGGAAGAAACTACTGCTTTAGGTGTGCCCTGCGTTACATTACGTGACAATACCGAGCGACCAATTACTGTTGAACAAGGCACCAACACAATAGTTGGCTCTGATGCCAATAAAATACGCGCATGTGTCGATGATATTTTGATCACTGGTGGTAAGACAGGTCGTATTCCTCAATATTGGGATGGTAAAGCTGCCGAACGCATTGTTGAAAACATAAAGTCCCTTTATTTTTAAATTACCTGCATGACTAATTCCATTTGTAAATCAGAACGAGGGCTTATAAACGCCCTTACCGTCGATGTTGAAGATTATTTTCAAGTATCTGCATTCGAACCTTATATAGATAAAAAAGAGTGGGACAATCTTCCTCATCGTGTGTTGGAAAATACACTAAGGGTACTCGATCTTTTTGAAGAACGAGGCGTAAAAGCGACTTTTTTTACCTTAGGTTGGGTCGCGGAGCGTTATCCACAGCTGATCCACCGTATTGTTAATGATGGACATGAATTAGCTTGTCATGGTTACGAACATATCCGTGTGACTGAGCAAACGCCTGATCAATTTCGTAGCGACGTCAGCAAAACAAAAAGCATTTTAGAAGAGCTTAGCGGAAGCGAAGTTAAAGGTTACCGAGCAGCCAGTTATTCCATTGGGGCAAAAAACTTATGGGCCTTAGATGTCTTAAAAGAATTGGGTTTCCAATATAGCTCAAGTATTTATCCGGTTAAGCATGATTTATACGGTATGCCGGATGCGCCAAGATTTATTTTTGAACCGATAGCGAATAATTCTTTCAAGGAAATCCCGATAACGACAGTTAGGTTTGGCGACAAAAACATACCTTGCGGTGGCGGTGGTTTTTTCAGGTTTTATCCTTACGCCTTTTCGAAGTGGGCATTCAGACACGTCAATAATAAAGAACAACAGTCGGGTATTTTTTATTTTCATCCTTGGGAAATTGATCCTGAGCAGCCACGTCAGCCTGGCTTGAGTCTGAAAGCCAAGACCCGACATTATCTTAATCTTCATAAGATGGAAAGCAGAATCAACCAGTTACTAACTGATTTTAATTGGGACACTATGGAAAATGTGTTTTTGAAATAATTCCGCAGTTCCAGTCAACGAGTATAAGCAGGTTAAATAAACATGATTAAAACATTGGACGCTGCCGATTATCAGCGCTGGGATAATTACGTCAGTACCAAACCCGAAGCCACTTTTTTTCACCAAGCAGGCTGGAAAGAAGTTATCGAAAAATCTTTTGGTCATAACACCTATTATCTTTATGCTGAGAAAGAAGGCAAGATTACTGGTATTTTCCCTTTAGTGCATATCAATAGTCTGCTGTTTGGCAATACGCTGGTTTCGAACGCTTTTTGCGTTTATGGCGGTATTGTCGCCGATGATGAGCAAATTTATTCAGAGTTAGACTCATACGCTTGTCAGTTAGCTAAGCAATTGGGTGTCGATTGCTTAGAAGTGCGCAATAGAGCGCGCAAGTCGCCTGACCGACCTTTCAAAGATCTCTACGTCACGTTTAGAAAAGAACTCGACTCGGATGTGGAAAAAAATCTCCTGGCCATTCCCCGTAAACAAAGGGCTATGGTTAGGAAAGGCATTGACGCCGGCCTTGTCAGCGTCATCGATGGTAATGTTGATAGACTTCATCTGGCCTATTCCGAGAGCGTTAGAAACTTAGGTACACCGGTATTTTCAAAAAAATATTTTCAGACACTCAAAGATGTGTTCGCTGAGCAATGCGAAATATTAACGGTTGAGCGTGATGGGCAAATTATCGCCAGTGTGATGAACTTCTACTTTAGGGATGAAGTGTTGCCTTATTACGGTGGCGGCACTAGTTTGGCGCGCGACGTTAAAGGGAACGATTTTATGTACTGGGAAGTAATGCGCCGAGCTACGGAAAAAGGTGTGAAAATATTTGATTATGGCCGCAGTAAAATAGGAACCGGTTCTTATAGTTTCAAGAAAAATTGGGGCTTTAATCCGGAGCCGCTTTTTTACGAATTTCATCTGGTTAAGTCCGATTCTTTGCCTGACATCAATCCGCTTAATCCAAAATATCAATTATTTATAGCCGCTTGGAAACGATTGCCGCTGTTTGCGAGTCAATTATTGGGCCCAATTTTATCTAAAGACTTAGGCTAAACTCTATCAAAGCCCAGCGTATGGGCTAGTCTCAAGTAACTAACAGTCCAGGCTCATATGGAAAACCTGCTTTTTCTTGTTCACAGAATTCCGTATCCCCCTAATAAAGGCGACAAGATACGTTCGTATCATTTGCTAAAACGGCTAGCGAAACATTATCAAGTCCATTTAGGTACTTATATTGATGATCCTGCTGATTTGCAGCACATTGATAAAGTTAATGCTATTTGCGTGAAAACTAATTATGTGGAGTTGACGCCGTGGCAGGCCAAAATAAAAAGCCTGAGCGGTTTGTTGAGTGGGCTGGCATTAAGTCTTCCTTACTACAACAATCAATCCATGCAGACTTGGGTTGACCAGAGCATTAACCAAAACCACATTAAAAAAGTACTGATATTTTCTTCGGTAATGGCGCAATTTATCAATGACAGTCACGATGTTGAGATGATTGTCGATTTTGTCGATGTCGATTCTGACAAGTGGCGGCAATACGCGAACAAAAAGTCAGGGCTGGCAAAATGGATTTATCAGCGTGAATCTGAATATTTGTTGAAATATGAACGCGTAATAGCCGCCAAAGCCAAAGCCAGTCTTTTTGTTTCTGAACAAGAAGCTCTGTTATTTAAACAACTGGCTCCTGAATCCGATTCCAAAATAACGCATATCAACAATGGCGTTGATACCAATTATTTTTCTCCTGAACATGAGTTAGCTTCCCCCTTCCATGCTGATGAAACAGCGCTTGTATTCACAGGGGCGATGGATTATTGGGCAAATGTCGATGCTGTAGTCTGGTTTGCCACTGACGTTTTCCCAAGCATTCTTAATAATTACCCAACTGCAAAATTTTATATCGTTGGCTCCAGACCCAGTAAAGAAGTTCAGGCTCTCGCCAAACTGAATAATATTGTCGTAACCGGAGCTGTAGACGATGTCAGACCTTATATCGCCCATGCTAAATTGGTTGTTGCTCCTTTAAGAATTGCCCGCGGCATTCAAAATAAAGTGTTGGAAGCCATGGCAATGGGTAAATATGTAGCCGCTACATCAGCGGCGATGGAAGGCATTGTTGGCGAAGAACCGATTGATGTTTCGATTAACGATGCAGCAGACGCAATGGCAAATCAAATAGTTGAATGGCTAAAGTTAAATCCCCAGGCGCCAGTATCATTAACCAATCGTATTTTTGTACAGCTTAAATTTAGCTGGGAACAGAATCTAAGCCAGCTTTTAGCATTGTTGCAATAAAGCTGCTATTTAAGGCAAACCTAACTTATTAACTTTGGAATAAAACCATGTGTGGAATCGTCGGCATTTTTGATCTCAAAGAAAAACGAGAAATCAATCGGGACTTACTCTCGCGGATGAATGAAACCCAGTTTCACCGTGGCCCCGATGAAGGTGGGCTGCATGTAGAACCAGGCTTAGGGTTTGGGCATAGACGGCTATCGATTATCGATTTATCCAGCGGCCAACAACCGATGATCAGCCGGGATAAAAATGCCGTATTGACGTTTAACGGTGAGATCTACAACTTTTTGGAGTTAAGACAAGAGTTAGAAGATTTAGGCTATCGCTTTGAATCCCATTGCGATACCGAGGTGATTCTCTATGGTTGGCAAGCCTGGGGCGAGGGCTGTGTTGATCGTTTGCGGGGCATGTTTGCCTTTGCTGTTTGGGATCGTGATCTGCAAACCTTATTCCTAGCTCGTGACCGACTGGGTGTAAAACCGCTTTATTACGCCGAGCTGGCCAACGGCCAATTTATTTTTGGTTCCGAGTTAAAGTCCCTTAAAGAGCATCCCGACTTGCCGCGTAACTTAGATCCGACAGCAATTGAAGACTATTTTGGTTTTGGTTACGTGCCGGATCCCAAGACCATCTATAAAAATGTTTATAAATTGGAGCCGGGATATTGTTTAACCATTAAACATGGCGCCAAAAGTTACCAGCCCAGGCAATATTGGGATGTGCATTTTGCCCCCCAAGCGCAGCAGGACGAACGTGCGGTCGCCGATGAGTTGATTGAACGGCTGCGCGAGGCGGTAAAAATCCGCATGGTCGCTGATGTGCCATTAGGCGCGTTCTTATCCGGCGGGGTTGATTCCAGCGCGGTTGTTGCTTTAATGGCTGGTTTATCACTGGACCCGGTTAATACCTGTTCAATTTCTTTTGGTGATCCCGCGTTTAATGAATCTGAATTTGCCGCCAAAGTCGCTGATCGCTACCACACCGCACATCGTGTTGAACAAGTCGATCCAGAGGATTTTAGCCTGATCGACCAGTTGGCCGGGCTTTACGATGAACCCTATGCTGACAGTTCGGCCTTGCCTACCTATCGGGTATGCGAAATGGCCAAGAAACAAGTTACCGTAGTGCTTTCCGGCGATGGTGGTGATGAAAATTTAGCCGGTTACCGTCGATATCGTTGGCATACCTATGAAGAACAAATGCGCTCATGGCTACCGGACAGCATTCGCAAACCGGTGTTTGGCCTGTTGGGGCGGGTTTATCCGAAAGCCGATTGGGCACCGAAAATTTTCCGCGCCAAATCCACTTTTGAATCGATTGCCCGTGATTCTCTGGAAGGCTACTTCCACAGTGTTTCGGTATTGTCGAATGAATTGCGCAACAATTTGTTCAGTGATTCATTTAAACAAGAATTGCAGGGCTACAAAGCCGTCGAAGTCTTCAAAAGATATGCCGAACAGGCACAGACCGATAATCCGTTATCCTTGGTTCAATATCTGGATATTAAAACCTATCTGCCCGGTGACATCTTAACCAAGGTTGATCGAGCCAGCATGGCGCATGCTTTGGAAGTGAGGGTGCCATTGCTGGATCACAAACTGGTGGAATGGATGGCGACATTACAACCGGACGTGAAATTGAAAGGCCGCGAAGGTAAATATATATTCAAAAAAGCGCTGGAAGATTATCTGCCCAATGACATTTTATATCGCCCCAAGATGGGCTTTTCCGTGCCCTTGAACGCCTGGTTTAAAGGGCCGTTAAAAGACCGGGTGCGTGAAGCGTTGCTGGGTGAAACGATGGCACGATCAGGTTTGTTTAATCAGAAATTTTTAGAGCAGATGGTTAATCAACATCAGAGCGGCTTGCGTGATTACAGTGCCGCGATCTGGTCGTTATTGATGTTTGAGGCGTTTTTGCGAAATGAAGGATTCTAAAGCGCAAACGCCAAAGCTTGTCGTTTTTAGCTCGCTTTACCCGAGCCAAGTTCGGCCTACTGCCGGTGTTTTTATTCGCGAACGCATGTCTAAAGTGGCCGAGCAATTGCCGTTGGTTGTGGTTTCGCCAGTCCCTTGGTTTCCGCTACAAGGATTGATAAGGCTATGTAAACCGGAATTTCGCCCACAACCGGCTCTATTTGAGCAACAGCATGGTATTGACGTTTATTACCCGCGCTTTTTTTCCATCCCCGGCTTACTGAAATCCTGGGACGGTTGGTTTATGGCGATGGGCAGCTTTTGGACTTTATACCGGCTGCGTAAGCAATTTCAGTTCAATATTATTGATGCGCATTTTGCTTATCCAGATGGCTTTGCCGCGACCTTATTAGGGAAGTGGTTTGCCGCTCCGGTAACCATAACGCTCAGAGGCACCGAAGTTCCCCAATCAAAATTGCCTCATATTAGAAAACGTTTATTACAAGCTTTAAACAATGCGACTCAGATTTTCTCTGTATCAGAATCTTTAAAGCACCATGTCGTTGCCCTGGGTGCTGACGCAGACAAAATTCAACGCATCGGTAACGGCGTTGACACTGATAAATTTTATCCCGTTGATAAGCAGATCGCGCGGCAGCAGCTGAACTTACCTGGAGATGCCAAAGTGCTTATTTCGGTAGGTGGTTTGGTGGACAGAAAAGGCTTTCATCGGGTGATTGATGTGCTGCCTGCGCTGGTTAAACAGACTCCGAATCTCATCTATTTAATTGTCGGTGGCCCTAGCCCTGAAGGCAACATCAGTGAACGTTTGCAGCAGCAGGTTAGTGGGCTTGGCTTGACACAGCATGTTCGTTTTCTCGGTGCATTGCCTAGTGATCAGCTTAAAACTCCATTGTCAGTGTCTGATGTGTTTGTATTGTCTACGGCTAATGAAGGTTGGGCCAACGTATTTTTGGAGGCCATGGCCTGCGGTTTACCGGTAATTACCACCGACGTTGGTGGTAATGCAGAAGTGGTCAATGATGAAGCTTTGGGAACAATAGTCTCCTTTGGCGATTCCCAAGCTTTACAGACGGCACTCTCCGCAGCATTAGCAAAAACCTGGGATAAAGCCAAGATTATCAAATATGCTGAAGCTAACGCATGGCAGCAACGCGTCGATAAACTGGTAGTTGAATTTAAAAGTTTGCTTGATAAGCCATCCCAAAATAGCCCTTTAACATGAAAGGGCTAGTCAATTTAAATGTCTATCCAGAATACATAGCTTAATTAAACGCTGGATGTTGCCCCGCATTTTTAATTTTCAAAGCAACGAGAACCATGTAATCAATGGATTACATACCTTCATAAGCGCATAATGCAAATGCCATAATCTTTACAAGTGAATTACATAAGTGAAGGGTATAGCAATAAAGTCCAGTAGAGTTTTTCTCAACAACGGCGGCATTTTTCTTGTTGAAGAAATACAAATAATCAGTTTTTGCTGGCGATAATTAATAAAAATGAAGGGGTAGGATATGGAACAAATGACAGAAGAAGAACGTAAAGCTATTCTCGAAAGCTCTCCCGTGGGGACCTTCGCGTTAATGGCAACAGTGGTGGGCGGGATGGTGCTCGCCTGGCTGTTTTTGTATTACGGCGTATTTTTGCCGCGCGGCTAGGGGGAAAGATGCAAACCGATGCTTTAAAAGCCAAAAGTGCGCAGCTCTATCGAGATTTACTGACACAACTTAGCGCTATCCATATCGATCATCTGGAACGAAAATGGATTGCCATCTCTATCTTAATCATCACCTTATTGGTCGGTATTATCACTATCGACGCGTTATTCCACGGTATTAATCCACCCAGTAAAGTCGAAACCATTGATTCAGCGAGTCTGCATTTAAGTAAAGAATTTGCTGAAGAAAATCTGGGTGTGCAAACCGATGATAACGGTAACATCGTCGTTCGTATGGTCGCCGGACGCTATTCTTTTTTCCCAAAACACATTGATGTGCCTGCTGAAACGCCGATTACTTTTCGATGGGTGAGCATGGATGTTTTACATGGAGTCCATATCCCCATGACCAATATGAGCACGATGATTGTGCCGGGTTATGTGGCTGAAATTACAACCAGCTTTCCTAAGCCGGGCGAATATCCTCTGTTGTGTAATGAATATTGCGGCTTAGGTCATAACCATATGTGGAGCAATATCTCGGTTATCGAAAAAGAACAATGGACGGCCAAACAAAATGCGCCAGCGTCTGCACCAAAGGGAGGATCAGCTAATGAATAATGCAGCAGAAAAAAAACTCGCATTAAGCCATCTATGGGTGGCATTTGCTGCTTTTATAGTGGCCTGTTTTATGGGCGAATATCAGGTCTTGGAACGTAGCGGCTTATTTCCCTCATTAGAATCGCCTACTGTCTATTTTGCTTCCGTTAGTACCCATGGCGTATTGATGGCATTTGTGTTGACGACCTTCTTTATCATGGGTTTTGGCTACTACATTGCCAGTACCAGCCTTAAACAACCAGTTTGGAATAAACCGCTGGCATGGGGCGGCTTCTGGCTAGCTTTAATCGGCGTTGTGCTGGCCGCTTTACCATTGCTGAGCGGTAAAGCCTCAGTGTTGTATACCTTTTATCCGCCGATAGTCGCGCATGCGGCGTTTTATATTGGTGCGACTTTGCTAGTAGTGGGTTCATGGGTTTGGTGCTTGATCATGCTGGTGATGTTCACCCAGTGGAAAAAAGCCAATCCTGGTCAAAACGTGCCCTTAGCGATGTTTGCCACCGCAGCCAATGCCTTGTTGTGGCTTTGGGCCAGTGCCGGTGTAGCCTTGGAAGTGCTGTTTCAATTGATTCCTTTTTCTTTGGGATGGATTGATACCATCGATCCGGGCCTAGCTAAAACCTTGTTCGCATGGACCTTACATCCGATTGTGTATTTCTGGTTGATTCCGACATACACCGCATTTTATGTGTTCGTACCCAAACAAGCCGGTGGCTTTTTATTCAGTGATGAAATGGCCAGACTGGCATTTGTCGTGTTGGTGGTATTTGCGTTGCCGATTGGTTTCCATCATTTGTATATGGATCCGGAACAAGCCAAAGGCTGGAAGTTACTGCACGGTATCGGTACTTTTGTGGTGGCTTTACCTACCTTGGTAACTGGCTTTACCGTAATTGCGTCGCTGGAAATCGCAGGAAGATTACGTGGTGGCAAAGGCTTGTTCGGCTGGATAGGCACTTTGCCGTGGACTAATCCGATGGTGTTAGCGGTCATTCTGGCGTTGTTAATGTTAATCTTCGGCGGCTTCGGCGGCATTGTGAATGCCAGCTATGCAATGAATGCGATGATTCATAACACCGCATGGGTACCGGGCCATTTTCATCTGATTTTTGCCGGGACTACCGTCATTATGTATCTAGCTATTGCCTATTATTTGTGGCCAATTTTGGTGGGCAAACCGCTTTTTTCTAACTCGATGGCGCTGGTGCAGTTATGGACCTGGTTTATCGGTATGAGTGTGTTGACAACACCGTGGCATGTACTGGGTTTGTTAGGTCAACCGCGGCGTATTTCCACTGTGGTGTATAACAATCTATTGACCTTGTCGTGGAAGCCTTATGAACTGATGATGATCTTAGGAGGTCTGATTTTGTTGGGTTCAGCGTGTTTATTTATTTACAACTTAGTTAAAACCCAGCTAACACCGCTTGTTGGTGAATTTACCGCTGAGATTGAATACGCCGAGCCGATTCATGCCGTCGGTGTATTGCCTGAATATCTCAATGATTTGAAGCTTTGGAATAAAGTTATTGCTGTGTTAATGGCGATTAGCTTTGGCTATCCGATTTTGCAATTCTTTTTTATGAAAACCTTTGGCTCAAGCGTGTGGGGATATTAATCATGAAAACTTTCATATTGTTCCTGGCGCTTGTTGCCCCGACGGTTGTGTTTGCGGGTTCGTCATCCAGTATTGCCTGGACACCTGAAACACTCAATTTTGTAAAACACGGCAATGCCGATAAAGGTAAAGAGCTGGCGCAAACTTGTGCCGCTTGTCATGGTGAGGAAGGGGTTAGTGCCATGCCGGAAACGCCATCCTTGGCCGGACAATTGGCGACTTACACCTACAAAGAACTGCGTGATTATGCCCAAGATAATCGCAGTCACCCGATGATGACTGCGATAGCAAAAGGGCTTTCCGAGCAACAGTCCGCCGATTTAGCTGTTTGGTTTAGTACCTTAAAATCAGCCAGCGGTGAAGCGGTTAAACAGTTAGCTAAAGCCGAAAAGATGGTCGAAGAAGGTGATGGCAAGCGTATTTTGCCACCGTGTTTCGTATGTCATGGTGCCAACGGCAAGGGTGAAAAGCTGGATATTCCCGCGTTATCAGGACAACGCGCCGACTATCTAGCTAAAACCTTGCTGGAATATAAAACCGGTCAACGTCATAACGACATATACAGTCGTATGCGTTTGATTGCTCAACAATTGAGTGAGACCGAAATTAAAGATCTAGCCGAGTACTATCAGCAAATGAAATAACAACGGTACCAAATCAGAAGGCTATTACCGGAACTTTCGCAAATCCGGTATTAGCCGGACGACCCGAAGATTTAACTTGCTATATACCAGCTAAGGCTTTGAAAGTATTAGGTCATCAAACTATACTTTTTTGATGAGGCAAATTTTTATTTGCCAGATACTTTTGCAACCCTTATATGTGATTGATTTATGACTTTTAAAGATTGGTTTTTCTTCTGGCGAAGAAAAAAAACACGACAGATTATTGACAATAGATATTCAATACCTGAAAGAGTCTATACCCCGTTGGGCATGCTGAAGATCGGCATGTATGTTATCGAATTGGACCGTCCTTGGCTTGAGACTGAGTTTTTATTTCAAGGATTTGAAATAAAAACGGAAGAAGATATAGAAGCCCTTAAAGCTCAATGTAATTACGTATACATCGACACGACGAAGTTACGGAAGGGTAAACCTATCAATGTCAACAAAACGCGCATAGAGCCGAAAAGTCAAGCATTCTACCCAGCACCGCAGCCAAAACTCAGTTTTTTTGAAGATGAAATTCGTCGAGCTGAAGAAACTTACCAATCAACAGGCGCACTGGTGGCTGATTTTATGGATCGTATTGCCAAAGGCGATAGTCCGGATACCAAGCTAGCCAAACAAGCTGTCGCCGAGTGTGTTAACAGTATTTTGCATTCCCCCGATGCCACTTTATGGTTAACACAGTTAAAAAACAAAGATGAATATACGGCTCAGCACAGTCTTAATGTATGTGTTTTATCCATTGTTTTAGGTCGACATATTAATTTGTCAGAAGGTAATTTAAATGATGTGGGGCTATGCGGATTAATGCACGATGTAGGGAAAATGTTAGTGCCGCTGCACATCCTAAACAAGCCGGGTAAATTGACTTCTGAGGAACAAATCATTATGCAGTCCCATACTACCTTGGGGCATGAGCTCTTAAAATCCAGCCAGGGTATGTATATCGGTGCAATTAACACTGCACTTAGTCACCATGAGCGACTTGATGGCAAAGGTTATCCTCTACAAATTGGTAGAAATGACCTTTCGTTGTACACAAAAATAGTGACCATTGCAGACCTATACGATGCAATTACCAGCGACAGAGTTTATCAGCAAGGCCGCACGCACCTTGAAGCGACTAAAATTATGTTCGATTTAATCGGGCAACATTTGGATGAAACCTTAGTCGTTAAATTCGTAGAAAGTTTGGGGGTTTATCCACCAGGCTGTTTTGTTGAGTTGACCAATGGTGCGGTTGGATTGGTAATTGAGGTCAATGAAAAATTTAAATTACGCCCCAAAGTAATGCTCATCTTGGACGAAGATAAAAATCCTGCGTCCGAAGTAATCATTGATCTGTCCTTCTTGCCCGAAGACCTGTTAGGTAACATTTTTACCATCAGGGGCATTATCAAAGCGGCAGATTACGGGATAGATTCAGGAAAGTATTATCAAGAAGGCGTGTTACAAAAAGGCTTTGTCATGGGGAAACGGTCGATTCAAACCATTGCAACTTCGCTATAACTGCGTTGGGTTAAAATCATACTGTTACCAAATAGATCAGGAAGTGAAATGAGCGAACTCTACGGCGATCAGCATTTAGCGATGCAAGATCAGTTTGATACCCTGCGGTTGGCAGAAAGATTGGATCAAATCATTGTTTTGGCTGATATTGATGATAGCCATAAGGGATTTATAGAAACCCGCGATTTGTTTTTTCTAACGACCGTCGATCATCGCGGCTATCCAACCTGCTCATACAAAGGTGGAACGCCCGGATTTGTGAAGGTGCTTGATAATAAAACCATTGCATTTCCCAGTTATGACGGCAATGGCATGTTTTTATCGATGGGTAACATTACAGCCAATAATAAAGTGGGCTTGTTGTTTATTGACTTTGAAACGCCGCATCGAGTCCGTGTTCACGGAAACGCCAACATTGATAAAAATGATCCGCTGCTTAATGATTATCATGGTGCGGAATTGATCGTGCGAGTTAGCGTTGAGGAAATATTTGTCAATTGTCCGCGTTACATTCATCGTTATCAGCGTATTGAGGCCTCAAAATACGCACCGCAAGCAAATTGCTTTACTCCGCCGACCCAATGGAAACGTATCGATGCGTTACAGGATGTGTTGTCAGAACAAGACAAAAAAGTTGCCGATGCAGCAGGGACAATTACACCGGAAGAATATTTTGTAATGGTTACCAATGGCGATGGCTGATTCCTCTTGTGATTATAAAAGGAATCAATACTGCCTGCTATTGAACTATCTATCCTCTACCCAACACCTTATTTCGAGCACTTTCTGCTACCGTCAGAATCTCTTCTTGTAAATCTTCAGCTACCGCGAGTTCTTTAAGTGTATTAGTTAAATGTCTGATTACGACATCGTAGTGAAAATCGTCTGGCTTTAGTTTTAACAAATGAGAATGAGCATCGGATAAAAAGATAAGGACGCGAGTATCTTTGCCTCCTGCAATCTCCAGCAGAAAATCAAAATCGCTGGCAATATGAGTGCGCTGCATGCCTGGCTTGCCGAATGCGGCCATGAAATAATCATCAATTAAAGCGGTAATCTGATCTGGGTTAGTTAGTCCGGCAAAAATTGATGTTAATAATTTCTTCAATGGTTTAGTTTGCTCAATCACCGGATTGCCGCTAAAAAACCGGTTTATCGCGTAGTCATCAAGCATCTTGTCGTAAAAAAGATCAACAATCTCGTTGAGCAAATTGTCATCAATTTCAATATAGTGTTTTGCAGGGGTTATGTTGATTACGCTCATATTCTTCTCCCGGGTGTCGATCTTATAATTGGATAACTTTCGGATCTTTTGGCTATTAGAGAGTTGCTAACTTTATGCAAGCCAACTAGAAAAGAACTTATACTCAAAACACTGCTTGTCAAATCATAGCTATGGCTGAAAGTCAGCATCAATTGCCGGCATCTGCTGCAGCAAAACAATATTTAAGAAGGCGCATAAATGATGACAGAACTCCCGCTCACCACAATTGCTCATGCCATTCAGCTGGCTGTGGCGCCAGTGTTTTTACTGACCGGTGTGGCCGGCATTTTGTCGGTGTTGACGAATCGATTGGGACGAATTATTGATAGATCGCGATATTTGCATAGCAAATCGTTGTCAACGGAGGAAATAGATGAAACTGTTCAGTCTGAGCTGAAAGTATTAAAACAGCGGGCCCGGCTGATTCATTGGGCAATTGGCTTATGCACGACTTGTTTATTATTTATCTGTTCGGTGGTCGCAGTATTATTTTTAGGGTCGTTTTTTAAGTTAAAGATGGAGGTGGTCATTGCCTCGTTATTTGTCGCGGCGATGATTTGTTTAATCGTGGCATTAATCAATTTCATCTCTGAAATTTTTCTAGCTACAGCGCATGTGCGACGTGGGCATTAAGGATGGGGCTAGAAATAACTTTTTGTTATGCATTGGTAATTTTTCCGTTCGTGGTGAACTTGTCGAACCATAAATGGAAAAATCACTAACAAGCTCCGTCAAACCGTTCATGCATAGACAAGCTCAGCACGAACGGTTTGACGGATCGGGGTTGAATTTTACGATTAGCTAACTTTGGGTTTATTGTTGAGTAATCACCTTAGCTTTACGTGTTTCGCCTTTGCCGATGGTTAATAAATCCCAAATCAACAAACCTAAACCGGCAGCTGTAACGACGCCGAACAACAAGCGCCAGACCATCGCACTCTGGAATGACGGGTGATTTTGCGCAGTAAAATAGCCGCCCCAAGTGGAGCCTTCAACCGCACGTTCGATAAACGATTGCTCATAACCGGCAATTAACATCGCAATCGTCATCCCCAGCACGCCGACATTAAGCAAACCTATCGCCCATTTCCAACGCCAGGCATTGGCGGTGCCTTCACCCATCCAAACGCCGCCGCGCCAATGCTGTATGGCCAGATAAAAGAAAGCGATATTGATAGTGGCGTATGCGCCGAAAAACGCTAAATGCCCATGCGATGCCGACCACTGAGTGCCGTGGGTGTACATGTTAATTTGCGGCAGTGTATGCATAAAGCCCCACACGCCGGCACCGAAGAAATTGCCGAAAGCGTGGGCGATTACCCAAGCCAGGGCAGGGTGGTTACCGTTCTTGAAGGCATGACTGCCGGAGTCATAAACGGCGTGCACGACCATTGCAACCAACGGAATAGGTTCCAGTGCCGAGAAAAATCCGCCGATGGTTAGCCAGTATTCTGGTGTGCCGATCCAGAAATAATGATGTCCCAAACCCAAAATGCCGGAGCCGAACATCAACGCAACTTCGATGTACAACCAGGTTTGCACGATTTTGCGTCTGACGCCCAACAGCTTCATCAATGACCAAGCCATAATTACGCCGACCAACACTTCCCACGTGGCTTCCACCCATAAGTGAATTACCCACCACCACCAGTATTGCTCATGGGTGATATTGGTCATATAAAACATACCTGCCACATATAAACCTGCCAAAGCCACCAAATCCAGCGTTAATACGCCCGCGATACCCGACCACTTACCCTTAGTGAAGGTTGCAACTACGTTATAGAAAAAGATCAGCATCACGACCACGATGCCAATATCCGCCCAGCGTGGGGCTTCAATGTACTCGCGACCTTCGTTGATAAACCACAGACTGGAGTCTTTGCCCGGCCCGATCTGTACCAACAAATACACCAGTACCACCACGGTGACGGCGGCAGTCAGCACCCAGAAGGCGATATTGCCCAATTTAAGGCCGACAATTTCGGTCTGGCTTTCATCTTCCAGTAACCAATAGACGCTGCCGATAAAACCGTACAGCATCCAGACGATCATGGCGTTGATATGCACCATACGGTTGACGTTAAAATCCAGGATTTCAAACAAAAATCCGGGCCAGATAAACTGGGTCGCAGCTAGCAAGCCAAACAGAATCTGGGCTACAAACAAAATAACGGCTACCGTAAAGTATTTAACCGCCAGTTGCTGGCCGTCCGATAAATTGGTGCTGTCTAATGCTACCCAGGTTTTGAAATCCTTAAAATATGCGGTTGTTTTTTCAACCAATCCAATTGCGCTCATGCTCATTCCTCCGCATAGATGGTTTTGAAGTTATAGGGAAAGCCATTAGTATCGATGCTGGACATCCACTTCAAAAAGGCAATCAGGCCTTTGGCTTCTTGTTCGGTAATACCCAGATTAGGCATTTTGCGATTGCTGCCGTAGGTACGGGCATTGTTTTCCGGGTCCATTAAAAACTTCATCATCAAATCTTCACGTACATCAGTGCCTATCCAACCTTTGTCCAGCCAGGCTTTGGTTAAATCCGGCGCGTAATAAGCACCGTTACCCAATAAGGTGTGGCAATTCATGCAGTTTTTGGCTTGTGAGGTTTTCTTGCCCAAATCCACCAGTTGCCGGGCTTCTTCTTCGCTAAATTGCTGGCCGAATAAAAATTCATCGCCGCCGATTACCGGTATCGATTTATGCAGCTTTTCCTGATATTGGTAATCGATTTTTTTGTTGATCACCGAATAAGCCTGAACGCGTTTACCACCAGCGCTAGTCTGGCTTAAAGAATCCATGGTTAATACCACCAGAATCAGAAACGATCCGGCCGTCACCCAGATGGCGACTTTTTTCCAGAACGATTCCGACGCCCATAAAGGTTCATCATTCATTGTTTATCCTCCGTTGTTGGTTCGGCGTGAGTTTTGACACACAAATGCCAAATGCCGATAGGGGCAAAAAAATAGCCGAGCACCATCACCACGGATAGCGCCAGCCAAACTCCTGAAAAATTTGCCGCGCGTGTCAATTCCGCCACGCTGACCAGCAGCACGGCATACGAGACATAGGCGGCCCATTTAATTCGGGGATTGGATTTCATTTTGGACCAGGCAAACAGCAGCGCGTAGCTTGCGCCAGACAAAATAATTAAAGCGGCAGTAAAAAAACTGATAAAAAAATCTTTTAATGCAATAGGTTCAATCATGCTGATTTAGACAAGCCTTGGCTTGTGATTGGTTTTGTGGGTACATCTAAAAATCCCTATCTCTCTGGGAGCATAAGTATCATCACAAGATTTTTTATAGTTTAAAATCAATGAGTTGAAAAACAACTTTGCTCCTTCTCCTGCTGGAGAGGGTAGGGGTGAGGAGATTAAAATCAACAAGTTATATTTCCCTCGGCAACCGCTCCTGCGTTGCTCTACCTCCTGCATCCTTGCAGTCGTCATCCCAACCTTCTCCCGCTGGATGCCTACATGGATGTAGGTGTAGGGCAATGCAGGAGCAATTGCCGAGAAGGAGCCAAAAGACTTGTGTAGATACTTATGCTCTGGGAGAGGGTATCAATCAAAGCGGGCTTTCCATCAGTGTAAAAAAATCTTTAGGTGCCCCACAAATCGGGCAAGACCAATCATCGGGAATATCGGCCCAGCGAGTGCCGGGAGCCAGGCCGCTATCAGGGTCACCTTTAGCTTCATCGTAAATATGCTCACATTCCCGGCATTGATATTTTTTAAAATCGGACATGATAATTTTCCTGTTTAGGATGATTTACTGACATTGAAGGCATCGGCATAGATGTCTTTCATCGAGGCTCCCGCCAAAAAGGCTTTCATCTTGGCGGTTTTGACCATGTCCGGATGCCCACACAAAAACAATCGCCAGTTCTTAAGATTGGGGATCTGCTGAAAAGCGACATCATGAGCGCGTCCTGCCACATAGCCATGAGGAACGTCCTCACCGGAAAGGCAAGGCACATAGTTAAAATTCGAATATTGGTTGACTAAGTCCCGCAACTCTCCTGTCAGATACAAGCCGTTCAAATCACGGCTACCGTGAAATAAATGAATAGGGCCGGTATGGCCCTGGCTGAGCGCATCACGAATGATGCCGTAAAGCGGGGCAAGACCGGAACCGGTACCGATTAAAATCAAGCCTTGATCGTTATTTCCGGGTATGTAAAAGCAATCACCGCCGGGGCCGCGAATCTCGACGGTTTCGCCGGGACGTAGTTCATCATGTATCCAACCGCTGACCCGGCCCTGCGGCAGTCGGCGGACATGCAGATGCAGGTGATCATCTTCATGCGGCACACTGGCAAGCGAGTAACTACGGCCAAGCGTTTGATGTTGAAACAGGTTGATAAATTGTCCGGCCCGGTAATCGATGGGTTCATGACATACAAGTTCGACATGCATGATTTCTGCGTTCAGTAACTTCAAACTCAGGACTGTCGCAGGAATTACTGCCTGGACATCCTTATCATCCGGCAGCGCGACTTCTAAATCGGCATCGGGATAACACACACAAGCGAGAAAATAGTTTTGCAGCTTGAGGCTGTCTTTCAAGCCTTGTTGCGACGTTTCAGGCAGCTTGCCGCCTGTCGCTCGCATCAGACAAGTTTGACAGACGCCGCTGCGGCAGGAAAACGGTACGGGCACGCCGTGATTGGTCAAACACTCCAATACGGATTCGTTTGGCTCCAGTTCAAATTTATCGTTTGCGTAACGAATGGTAGTCATTACCCGTGCCTATTTTAGTTATCGATCCAGCACGTCATTACGTGTGCTTTCGGCAATCGCAGCCACTTGCGCGATCAGTTCTTCTTTTACGCCTAATTCACGCAAAGTAGCGCCCAGATCCTCGATCACCGCATCAACATGCGAGTCATTCAAGCCACGCGCGACCAAATGCGCATGACCTTTTCGCATATCCAAACCGGTATAGTTATGCGGTCCGCCGAAAGCCATGGTCAGGAAAGCTTTTTGCTTGGCGGCCTGTTTTTCCATGTCCACGTCTTCAAAGAAGGCGCTGATGCGGTCATCGCTCAATACTTTGCGGTAAAAAATATCAACGGCGGCATTCACAGCTGCTTCACCGCCTAATTGTTCGTATAAAGATTGTTCAGACATTTTGCTCTCCAAATATTAAAAAGGCGTTTAAGATGCATCTTAAGTGAACTCTTGATTCATAGAGGGCTTTGATATTTCGTTCAAATAAGATGCATCTGAAATACATCTTATTGTTTGATTATAAAATCGTCAATCGCTATCTTCTATTTTTTAAGGCCTCCCAGGAACTCAGGCAAATTTAAAGGAGTATCAAAAATGCAACTTACACAATTTACGGATTTATCATTGCGCTTACTGATCTATCTGGCGCGCTTGCCTGAGCCCGGCTTGGCGACCATTGCCGAAATCGCCGACTATCATCAAATTTCCCGCAACCATTTGGTGAAGGTGGCGAATAGCTTGGCCAATCAAGGTTTCATTATGTCGACCCGCGGTAAAGGCGGCGGCCTGCAGCTGGCTCGGCCTGCCTACGCCATAGGTTTGGGAGAAGTAGTGCGACGCACCGAGCAGAACATGAATCTGGTCGAGTGCTTCGATATTCCTTCCAATCAATGCCGCCTCATTCGGAATTGCTTTCTCAAAGCGACATTGTATGAAGCGCAACGGGCATTTATGACCGTGCTGGATAAATACACGCTGGCGGATGCGGCCAGTTTAGGTGCCAATACTGAGTTATCATCGCTACCTGTCGCCGATATGCCGCCGCTTACTTGAGTCATAGTCATGTTTTACCGTTTGTTTGTAGTAATAATTTGCTGGATACGTTGCTCTACACCGTCTAACTCGTTTTCGTAAATGCCGGTTCGATAGGCATCGCCATCGACGCTAACGGTGGAGGTTAATAACGGCTTACCGGCTTCACTGATATTGATACGAGTTACTGTAGAAAGCCCCGGCCGCAGCGGATTGTCTTTCAACTCTTTGGGATCCAGCCCGATTCGCACCTGCACGCGTTCGGCGACATGAATAAAGTTGCCGGTGGCATTGTCGGTCGGTAAGAGCGCAAACGTGCTGCCAGTACCAGGGGTGATGCCTTGTACTTTGCCGTGATAGATCAACTTATCGCCATAGGCATCGACCATGATTTCGGCTGCTTGCCCTGGACGGATGCTGGCGATCTGGGTTTCCAGAAAGTTGGCATCAATCCAAAGATTATCTAGCGGCACAATGTTTAACAAAGGCGCGCCCGCTTTAACGTGGCCGCCTATTTGCGCTTTGCGTTTGGCGACATAACCAGAAATCGGCGCAATGACGTTGCGACGTTGATAATTTAGAAAGGCGCTGCGAACCCGGCTTTTCGCTTTTTCGATAGCGGGATGGTTGTCAATGATTGTGCTGTGTATCAGGGTTTGTTTACGGTTAACCTTATCGACGTTCGCAATACTGCGTATTGTTTCGCCCAACTCGGCTTCAGCGTGTTGCAAAGTAAATTCTGCTTGAGCGCCATCCAGTTTTATCAATACGTCACCTTTATGTACATGCAGGGTATTTTCAGTGAGGATTTCGATAATCGTGCCTTCCGTCTGCGCTTCTAATGTAGTTACATTCCCCATCACAAAGGCATCGTCGGTACTAACCCAATCCTTATTGACCAGCCACCAGTAGCCGTAAACACTTAAGCCAGTCAGCACTATCAACAGCGTCGCCAGTTGGAGGTGGCTGTTGCGTTGCCGGATAATTTCTTTAGGACGAATGTGATTTTGCATTAAGGCTCTTCCACCAGTATTTCTTGCGTTTCACGGCGTTGTTCTTGTTCAACCGTGCGTTGCGCAGGTTGCTTGGTTGGGTTGGCAAACCAAACCAGCAGTGCCAAGCCCACAAAAATATACGCTGCCATCCAAAAGGCATCATTCATACCGTGGATTACCGAGTTGCGCCCGGCCAATTTGGCGAGCTTGGCGACAGCCGTTGCTTCGCTAAAGCCCGCCGCAATTAAGCTGTCCAATGTTTGCTCAAAGCTTGCATCGAATACCGTGTGTGTTTCGGCGAATCGGCTCATATGCACTGGCACTCGGTGATAAAGCACAATGCCTTGCATCGTGATGCCCATAGCACCCGCGGCGATACGTATCAGGCTTGCGAGCTCCACTGCCCGCCATTGACGCTCCTGCGGCAATCCATGCAGCACTAATGCGGTTAAGGGCACAAAAAAACTGCCCAAACAGATACCTTCCAGTAATTTTGGCCAGAACAATTGTGCAAAAGTATCTTGCCCATCAAACCCGCTTAACCAAAAATAGATTGCTGCAAAGCCCAGACAATTAAGTGATACGAGCAAGCGGGCATCGAAGTGTTTGACGATTTCATGAAATACGCTGGCCATCGGTTTAGCGAAAATCGCCATCGGCAGAAATACCAAGCCAGCCAGTAATGATGAATAACCTAAGGACAGCTGCAATTGGACGATCAACATTGATAGCAATCCTTGAAACATCAGAAAGCCCATGAACAAAATGATGATGCCAATCGTAAAATTGCGGTGTGCGAACAAACGTATATCCAGAAACGGTCGGCGCAGGCTTAGTTCCCAAATAACCCAATAAATCAGCGTCATGACGATGAAGACAACCAAGCCGTTAATATAAAAAGAATTAGACCAGTCCCAGTCATTGCCTTGGTTTAGCAAGGTCTGCACACCAAAAAGTAGCAGCGTTATCAGCACAAATCCCACGCTATCGAAACGATGCCGGAGTCGTTTACTGCCCCTTTGATAAAGTAATGCGCCGACAATGCCGCCGACAGCCAGAGCTATCGGGATATTGAACCAAAACAGCCAGCGCCAACCCAGTGTGTCGGCGATCCAGCCGCCGATGGGCGGGCCGAAGGTAAACGGCGTCAAGGTGAACACGTTCCAAACGCCGATGCCGATGGATTTTTGTTGATCAGGATATTCTTTGATTAACAGTGATTGTCCCAAAGGCAGCGTCAATCCCCCGGCAAAACCAAGCAGTATGCGCCCGGCCAAATAGCCGTAAAACGAAGTTACGGTGGCGCAGATTATCGAAGCCAGTCCAAACACAAACAAGGCGGCTACAAAGGGGCGATATTCACCCTGCCGCCGCGACAACCAGCCACCCACCGGAAACGCAAGAGCCAGACCGATCATGTAATCGGTCTGTGTCCATGTGGCAAAGCTGGGAGGAATACTCAGGCCTGCCGCGACTCTCGGCAGCATTGCGATATAAGCCCCGGCATTAAATGCGACCAGGGCATGGCTCAGGCCCAAACAGGTATTGAATAAAACAAAACGCCATCCTTGAAGCTGTTTATCGTCGATGATAGCCATAAGGTGTTAGTCCGCAGTTAATAACTGTGTCACGGCGATACCCAAACCAAATTTGTTTTAACTAAAAACAATTGCCGCGATGTGGTTGCCGACAACTATAAGAACCGTGTTGATATAAGACAAACGATTTTTATTGGACTTTAATATTGATGAATCCGATACTAAGAGCATGGATATTGATCAAATAAGAACTTTTTTAAGTGTCTCCGCTAACGGCAGTTTTCTGGAAGCCGCCAATAGACTGTATGTCACGCAATCGACAGTCAGCACACGCATACAACGACTGGAAGCCTATTTAGGCGTTACATTATTTGTGCGTAACCGCTCCGGTGCGACGTTAACATTGCCGGGACGGCGCTTTTTGCGTCATGCTAAATCGTTGTTACTGACGCTGGATCAAGCGCGGCACGACATCGGTTTGCCAAGTCGCTATCGCGCCAGCATTACTATTGGTGCACGGATTGCGTTGTGGGAAGCATTGTTACCGGAATGGATAGGTGTGATCCGCCAACAAGTGCCGGATATTTCAATACGGAGCGACATTGGTTTTGAAGAGGATTTAATGCGTGGATTGATTGAGGGCACCATGGATATAGGCATGATGTATACGCCGCAACACAGCCCCGGACTGCAAGTTGAGCATTTATTTGATGAAACCTTGCTGTTGCTGACCACCCATCCTGAGAAGCCCTGGCCCAATGATGATTACATCTATGTCGACTGGGGACCGGGGTTTTACGCACAACACAGTAATAGTTACCCTAATGTAGAACGCCCGGCTCAAGTCGTTAACATCGGCTGGCTGGCGATACAGCTAATCCTCAGCAATGGCGGCTCCTGCTTTTTACCTATTCGCATCGCCGAATCGTTGATTAAAGCTCAGAAACTGTTTCCTGTGCCTGACAGCCCGCAATTCAAGTTGCCAGCCTATATGGTGTCGCCACGCGACAGCGATTCCGTTATCTTGCAACAGGTACTCGATAATTTAAGATCACTGGCCGCGCTTGAGCGTTATAAAAACTATCTTGATCGTTAGTGGGGCAGGGGGCCACTCTGTGGGATGTATAAAATTTTCTGTTCAAGCACAATCGTGATGCTTTAACGTTGACTGGGATGCATTCGATAAGCTTATTTGAGTTTATTTTGTCTCAACAAGTGTATTCGCAAGATAAGGTTGCCCACACTTATGCATCATAAAACGCTCACCATCAGTTTGGTTAAAACTCACATCACCTACCGCAAAATTATCCAGACTTAAATTATAAAACCGGTTGTAATAGGCTTGAACGTCGCGTTTGATATGGGGATCAAACTGCGCTTGTATCGTTTGGGTGCAGCCATGAAGGCGCAGTTGAACCACGCCATTTTTAACCACTAATTCGCCATTTTTGAACACCATATGAGCATGGGTAAACATGGCTTCTTTGTCTGCTTGTTTACTGTACACGGCAATATCGGCAATACCACCGGGCAGTAAATGTCCGCGATCATGCAAGCCAAGCATCCGCGCTGCGGCGGTGCGGGTCATGATGGCTATTTCGTAAAGAGAAAACTCTTTTTTCAGGTCTTTTAATAAGCTCATTGCGACTGCTTCTTGGTTGAGCTCGGCCATACACGCCAGACGAAAATCGGCATCCATCAACAAGCGAATTAAATGCGGATAACGGGTAAACGGCCCGCCGTTGGGATGATCGGTGGTGAAAAATAAGCGCCACGGGTCTTCGGCCAACAAAAATATTTCCAGGCCGATCAGCCATTGCAGACTATTTACAAAACTTTTTTGCTGATAACGATACGGCACCGCACCGCCGCTACCTTCGCATTCGGCATCCCACATCACCCATTTGCTTGGACTGGCATCATTGCGACGGCTGTATTGGGCAATCACGTCGCCGGAAATCGTCACGGTCTGTCCAAACAACACTTGCCCGACATCCATGGTGATATTGCGATGTTTGTTAAAACTGTCTATCAGTTTTGCCGCTGCCGAAGAAAAGCCCTTATCGCCGTCATTGCCATAGCCGTAAAACTGGATATGCGCCAAATGCATTGGCAAGCCCTGCGCGGCTTCCATGGTGGCGATGGCAGTATCGACATTGCCGGGCATGCCTAGGTTATTGCAATGTACATGCACCGGATGCGGTAATTGAATTTCGCAAGCCGCACGTTGCAGCGTTTGCAAAATCTGCCGGGAACTGACACCGTAATCGGGTACCACATCATCCAGATCAAAGCTGCGCACATTGGATTTAAAAGCATTCGCACCACCGGCGTTAATCACCTTAAGGCCTAAACAGCGGGTGGCTTGTAAGGTCCAGGCCACATAATCGTTGATTTGGTTTTGACTGGCTCTGCCGCGCATTAGTCTCAGTAAAAAGTCATCGTTTCCGAGAATTGCCAGGCCAGCGGTATCGATGATGGGAATATCTGCCATCTGTAAATGCGCATCCAAAGCATTGGCGGGCAACACGGCGGGTTCAACGACGGTGGTGTAGCCCATTTGTGCGTAACGATAGCCGGTTTCGGTGCTTGACCAGTGGGCGGTACTAAAGGCATGACCTAGTTTTCTGGCCATAAAATTGCGATGTTGTTCCGGCAGCAACAAACGCGCGGTATTAACGTTGCCACCGGCGATATGACTATGAATATCAATGGCACCGGCCATTACGATTTTGCCGGAAACATCAATATCCGCATCCGGCAACACGCCCGATTCAGGCGGAGAAACTATTAAGCCATCACGAAACCACACATCTTGAAGCGTGCCATTCAACCCTTGAGCCGGATCAACAATCAGCCCGCCTGATAAGCGCGTCAACATGTTAAATGACTCTGCAGCTGTCTAATGCCGCGTGAATTTCTTGTTTAGGCAGGTTGCGTCCGATAAAGACTAACACCGTTTGGCGAATTTCATTATCCTCCCAAGGCACACCGATACTGTCAGCCAGGAGCATGTGCACGCCTTGGTAAATCACTTTACGGTCGCAACCCGCGATATGCACGATGCCTTTATAGCGCAATAAATCATTGCCGAAATCGCGGATCATTACATCCATAAAGCCGATGATCCTTGCAGCATCAAAAGCCTGGTCGGTGCGATAGACAAATGACGTGATACCGGCATCATGCTCATGGCTGACATCGTCGAGAAAATCGGGTTCAATTTCCAGAATGGCATTGAGATTAAAGCCGCGTATGTCGAGGATTTCACTGATGTCGGTTTCACCAAAATGCGCATGAGCAATAGGCGCACGGGCGTTGATGACGCGTAATCGCGCTTCTAATTCTGCTACCTCTTCCAGTGGTATCAGGTCGGTTTTGGATAATAACAAGCGGTCAGCAAAACCTACTTGTTCCTCGGCTTCATGATTATTATCAAGCTGCTGTAGCGCATGTTTGGCATCGACGACAGTAATAATGCCGTCGAGCAAATAATATTCACCAATATCTTGTTCAACAAAAAACGTTTGCGCGACAGGCGCAGGGTCTGCCAAGCCGGTGGTTTCGATAATAACGCGGTCAAAATGCAGCGAGCCATTTTCGCGTTTATCCGCCAGCTCCCCCAGAATGCGCACCAAATCGCCGCGCACCGTGCAACAAATACAGCCGTTATTCATTTCCACGATTTGCTCTTCGCCCTGAATCAACAGGTCGTTATCGATACCTGCTTCGCCGAATTCATTTTCGATAACGGCAATTCGATGACCGTGCTGTTCGGACAAAATGCGGTTTAACAAGGTCGTTTTTCCGGCCCCTAAAAAACCGGTCAAAATGGTTACGGGCACAGGTGTGGAGCGGTTATTATCCAGCATTAGCTTTCTCGTTCAGGAAGTGGGGAGGTTAAAAGAGTTTTTGGTCACACCGATAGTTTTTTAGCCAAAATCGAGCGTTAACAATAACCGGCGTGGTAAAGCAGGTGTCACTTGCGGCGAGCGATGCACGGCACCGTGCTGTTCGTTGCCTTCCCAGGCATTGCCTTTAAGTAAACCCACCGCATAAGCTGGCATCGTGTGAATGGCGTCGGGGTCTAAAATCAGTCCCGAGTCCTCATCTTTTAGTCCGGCCGAGGCTTGGCCTAATTTGCTGCGATCAATATAAGCATCTTCCAACCATTGGGTGCCGACACCGCCATAAGTGCAAACTAATCGACAAGTAACTGAATCCTCATGAAAGCGTGGGCACATAGGGCGGTCCAGGGTGCGCAGACGTAAACCAATGCGTTTTAGGTCGAATAAATCGCCAAAGGCCATACATAGACGGGCAACGTCTAGGCAAAACTCGCGATAACCCGGTATATGTCCGGCATGCGCAATCAGGCGAAAAAAATCAAATGTTGCAGGGTCAAGATTTTCTACAAAACTGACTTCGTTGTTCCCCGTTAACAGGTGACCAATGAAAATCTCCAACACACTGTCGACTTTACGATTGACCAAACAAATGTTGATGTCCGGCTGATATATGACCGACAAATCGGCCAGATCATCGGAGAGATAAGCGTGCGAGGTTTTGAATAGTGTTTGTGGATTTGCAACCATGGCGGCTCCCATTAATTGAGTAAAGTGTGTTCCAGAATGATGATCGACTGCATAAAACCAATGCCCAAACCAAAGATTAGGGTTTGCCCGACCAGATTGGCTATTGTCGAATGTTCATGCAGCGCCGGGATCATGTCGGTCGCGGCGATGTAGATAAAGCCGCCCGCCGCAATCGGCAATAAAAAAACTAACGAAGACTCTGCCAACTGACTGGACAACAAGGTAAAAATCGCACCGGCCACCACGGTCAACGAGCAATAAAAGTTGTATAGCACCGCTTTTGCTGGGGAATAACCGCCATAAACCAAGGCTCCGACATCGCCTATTTCTTGCGGGATTTCATGGGCGATAATTGCTAGTGTCGTGGTAAAACCCAGTATCGGATCGACGATAAAACTGCCGCCGATTAAGATGCCATCGACGAAATTATGCACGGCGTCGCCCATCAGATTCATCTTGGCGATCGGACGAATTTCGTTATTTTGACCGGGCATATCGATATGATGGTCATGACGCCAGCGCACCAGTTTTTCCAGCACGAAGAATAACAACATCCCCAATAATGCCGTTAAACACACCGTGGAAATTGAGCCTTGCCGTGCGACCGCATCGGGAATCAGGTGAATAAAGGCATCGCCTAACAATACCCCCACGGCCAAGGCCACCAGGTAAGGAATAATGCGTTGTAGCCGAGCAGGCTCAATCCATAATGCAAACAATCCGGATAATGAGGTGAGACTCACCAGAAAACTGGCACCGATAGCACCCGCAACCACTTCAAATGAAAGATTCATCGTTATTTATCACTGTAGAGTTTTAAGGGGACCTCTAAAAATTGCACTTCGACAAGCTCTCGGCAAATGCTCCTGCGTTGCTCTAACTCCTGCATCCATGCAGTCGAGTGCGCACGGTTAGTACATTAAATCAATTACTTATCCGTTCGTGCTGAGCTTGTCGAAGCCTGTCCTGAGCATAGCCGAAGGGCATGAATGGAGGTTCCCCTAACGTGTCCGGTAAATAAAACCGGCAATCGCATTGGGGAGCAGGTGCAGAGTGGCATCGGCTAATAGCAGAGACAGCACTAAAACGAAGACACCGGCAAGCAGCCGTTTTAAGGGTTTGCCCTCAATCCAATGGTATAACGCGCCCAAGCTAATCAATAACAGCGGTCCAACTATATGAATAGTTTGATCAAGCGAGTTCATCAATTAACCATGACGGAAAATTATCCCGGTAGGTTTTCCAAATCGTTTCACCGGCAGACAATTCAACATCACTCAACAAACACTGATCCAATTCGTTGCGTGCTTTGTCAGTATCGATATTTTGGCCGATAAACACTAACTCCTGACGGCAGTCGCCAAATGGGATTTGCCAATTGGCCTGAATATCAGCGATAAATTCTTCCGGCCATTCCGCTTCCGGCACCGACGCCCACCAACGACCGGCGCAGCCATGTTGCATGGTGCCGCCCGCTTGCGACCAGTTTCCAACCCATTCAGGCCTTGAGGCCAACCAGAAAAAGCCTTTCGATCGTAACAAGGTGCCGTTGTCCCAATCATCACGATGCAAATAATCGTAAAACCGTTCAGGATGAAACGGCTTACGGGCGGCATAAACAAAGCTGGAAATGCCGTATTCTTCGGTTTCCGGGGTGTGGCTGCCGCGCAGTTCCTGCAGCCAACCGGGCGCTTGCTCGGCTTGTTCGAAATTAAAACGCCCGGTGTTGATGATTTTTTGTAGAGGCACTTGTCCCATCACCATCGGAATAATCTCTGCTTCGCGATTGAGGGATTTAAGAATGGCCGTTAAATTCGCCAGCTCGTCGCTGCAGACCAAATCGGCTTTGGAAATTAGGATCACGTTGCTGAATTCAACCTGCTCGACCAGTAAATCGGCGATATTGCGTTCATCCTCCTCGCCCAGTTCGGCATGTATGTCTTTGAGCGATTGCGCCTCTAAATAATCGCGCATGAAATTGACCGCATCAACCACCGTCACTAGCGTGTCCAGCACGGAAATGTCAGACAAACTGACGTCATTTTCATCCTTAAAGGTAAAAGTCTCGGCAATCGGCATGGGTTCGGCAATGCCTGTCGACTCAATTAGCAAATAATCAAAACGGCCTTCTTTAGCGAGTTGACCGACTTCTATCAGCAAGTCTTCACGCAAGGTACAGCAGATACAGCCATTGCTCATTTCCACCAGTTTTTCTTCGGAGCGGTTAAGCGTCACTTCGTTTTTAACCAGCGCCGCGTCAATGTTGATTTCGCTCATATCGTTGACAATCACGGCTATTTTTAAGCCCTCGCGGTTGGCGAGAATGTGATTGAGCAGCGTGGTTTTGCCTGCGCCTAAAAAACCGGATAACACGGTGACGGGTAAGCGTTTTTCTATCATGACTTGAAACTCACGCGGTAGTTGGCTGATGCCTTTGCACATTTTAGTAACAGCGATACCGTGTAAGGTGCGGCCCACGTGTTTTTGCTGTGCACAGTTATTTCGATGGCTTGATGAATTTTTAAGATTTTCATTAGTAATTCACCCTGAAGCCTATTTCCGCACCGCGTCCTGGTTCCGGCGCAAAGTTACGCAGGTAAGAGGTGGAATTACGGATGTTCTCATTCAGCAAGTTATTGGCTTTGGCAAACACCATCACATCCGCACCGTGAACATCCAGTATTTGATATTGAGTGCCAATGGTAAGCAGCATATAGCCATCTGTAGGCGTGTCGATGTCACCGGCATGCGTCTGGGCTTCCCCGCGCGTCAGGCGCAGGTTGGTGTCCCACTCACCCTTGCTGTAGTCGAGCTGAAAACCGAAACGCAACGGCGGCATGCGCGGCACATCGCCGCCATTGACGAATTGACCACGGGTAAAATCGCTAAACAGCATTAACTCGACCAGTCCGAGATGATTTTGCAGCAACGGGAAAGTCAGTTTGCTTTCATAACCCATGAAGGTGGCATCGGCCTGACTGCTTTGAACGACGGCTGCACCGTCGATGAACTGGCCGTTACGTTGTTGGTAGATGTAATCGCCCGCCCAATTGTGAAACAAATCAAACTGGGCTCTGACCCAGTCCGATTTAAACTTGTAACCCAAATCCAGGTTATATGAGGTTTCTTCGGTCAGATTGATGTCGCCGATTTCATAGCTGCGGGTGGCGTCATGGTAACCATTAGCCAGCAACTCCTGCACTTGCGGTGCGCGTTGCGAGCGGGTGATTGCCAGATTAAGACTGTTGTTGTCATTTAACTTCCACAGGCTGGAAGCGGAAGCGCTGACCGGCGTATAACTGAGACTGGAAAATCCTTGCGGTTCCAATGTCGTTTCTTCAACACGGACACCGAGCTGGTTAGCAAACGCACCGGTATTGAACGATTCCACCGCAAAGACACCGTAACTGTTGGTTTGCGTCTGCGGGACAATCACTTCATTGGTTGATTTATCAATGGCCGCAAAATCGCTGGCAATGGCTTGGAAACCCACCATGCCACGAAATATTCCCAGTGGATTGTGGGTGAGTTCCAGGCGGCTCTCGTAGGTTTTATTGGTGAAAAATGAGGCGGCCACGCCATCAGGAATTTCCGTATGTTGGTAATCGGTATAACCCAACTTCATGCGCAAGGATTCAGCGAAGCGAAACGGATTTTTCAACTCACTTTTAAAGTCGTATTTGCTTTGTTTAAGATCGATTCGTGTCAGTTCGCCGCCCGAACCATCCGGCGCAATGCCATAGTTATTTTCCAAGCGGTTAATGGAGATACCGACAAAACCCGGATCACCGATCAGAGAAACACCCGCCGAACCGCTGATGGCGTGAGCAGAGGTGTTGTCGATGTAGCCGTGAGTATTTTGAATAACATTGAGTGCCGGATCGGTCGCTTGAGCGGCGTTAACATCAATAGCAGAGCCGCCAATATCAAGATTATTCCGGTCGCGATAAAAACCATCCAGATGGTAGGCCAGGTTGCTTTTGCCGCCTTCTATTTTTAATACAGTGGATGTCTCATCCGATACTGAGTCAAAGCGTTGCTCAAGCGCACCACCCAGCAATCGGTCAGGGAGTTTGCCGGGAATCCGGTTGTCGATCACATTGACCACACCGCCAATCGCACCACTGCCATAGAGCAAGGAGGCGGGGCCGCGCAATACTTCGATACGCTCTGCCAGCAACGGCTCGACGCTGGTCGCGTGGTCGGGGCTGATTGCCGATACGTCATTACTGCCAATGCCGTTATTCAATACCCTTACTCGCGGCCCACTTTGACCGCGAATGACCGGCGTACCGACACCGGGGCCGAAGGATTGGCTAGTGATACCCAATTCGTTTTTTAGTGTTTCACCGATGCTGTGGCCGACTTTTAAACGCAATTCCTTGTCGCTTAATACCGTAACAGGAACCGCAGATTCAGAAACTTTGTCTTGCAGGGGCGCGGTAACAACCACTTCGTCTAATTCCACTATGGTTTCATCGGCGGCATAGGCGGTCGGCGCAATCACGGCCGCAAATAAGCAAAGATAAATATCGGTTTGTTTTTTCATAGGATGTTCCATTCCTAATGTAAGGAAAATTAGTAGTTTATTGGATGAATTACATTAATTCATAGGTTATTACATAGGGCTTTAAAGCCATTGTTTTTTCGTTTCGAAAGGATCTTTATTCAGTCATGATGCGTGAAATCCCGCCAGAGATCCTCAGTAAATTAGTGTTGGTTACCTTGAACATCACTGCATTTAACGCAGATCCCCTGGGCCTCTATTGCCTTGCTAGAAGCAACAAAACCGGCTTGAGAAAATTCTTGTGACAGGGCTGCCATCACTTTTGGGGCGAGGCGTTCTTCAACGTCATTGCAGCACTTACAAATTAACAGTAATAGTTCGTGCTGATGCCCGGAACAACTGCAACCGACAAAGGCATTGAGGCTTTCCACCCGATGAATCAGACCTTGTTCAATCAAAAAATCCAGAGCTCGATAAATCGTCGTGGGTTTCGCGGCATGTTGCAGAGGTTTGATGCGATCCAGCAAATCATAGGCTTTGACTGCTTTATGGCTGTCCCAGATCAATTCCAGTACTTGCTGACGAATCGGCGTTAGCTTTACACCACGGACCCCACACAGATGCTCTGCCATACCCAACGCCTTGCTGACACATTTTTTATGGTCGTGTTCTAAGGAGTGACGGTTGCTTTGGCTTGCTTCGGCTAAGGAATACATGGTGATGAGCTGCTTATTTAAAGAGTGATGTTATATTATATCACTTGCTATTGAGCGTCAATTTTCTTTGCCGGTTTTCCTAATTGGCCGCCAAAGCTTTTTTTTCGCTTACTATTGGTAATCGTTCACGCGCTACCGGATTAGCGGCCTGCCAATCAGTTTCACCGATTTCGCGAAATTGGGTGATGGCTTGCTCAATTGCATGGCGATCGATAACGTCGACATCGAGCACAATGTGAAGACCGATACCATAAACATAGCGCCGATCAAGCTGGAATCTCTCATGGATAGTCGGAGGAGCTTCGCGAACTATCTCGGATTCAAGCTTTTGCCATTGCTCAAAGAAAGTCAGGCCGCCAAATTGTTCGTATTGCAGTTCCTTGCGTTCAATCAGTTCGTAACTCAGGATTTTGCCGGTATTAGAAAAGTCCGCGGGCTTGAATTCCATGATGGACTCAGCCGTATGCTCTTCTGGTGTCAACATTGCTGCCGTGCGCTGGTAGGCAAATTCATGAGCGGCATCCCAAAAAGCCTTCCGTGCAGTAACTATTGTTGCATTCCAGATCGTGAATCGATCTAGGCCTGGAAAATAAAAATCAAACCACTGACTGTACAAGTCCGGCCGACCGGGTTCATCGAGAATCAAGTGGCTGGTGAACAGTCCGCCATATTCGTTAGCATCACGCTTAATTTGTCCTTTGAGGCGGATTACCTCATCGCTACGTTTATGCCGAGGCCGTGAAATGAAAGGAGGGCGCTTTTTTTTGAATGGATGGGGCATGAAATATCCTGAAGAGTTAATTACATAAGGTAAGCGTATTTAGGATACGTCGAACAAAACCACATACCTAACAGATACTTCACTGAGAGAGTGTATTTGGCTTGCACTTTATCCTGGCACCTTTTCCTTACTATGTTCGGCAACGTACAGAAAATGCCATGTGGTCAGTTATTATTAGTAACAAGGCTTGTAAACCTTTAAAACCGCCCTTCAACAAAATTACATCAACGAATAAGCTTCAGGGGTTCCCCTGTAGTCAATGGATATAGGACTACTCTTGAAAACGATGCGTGTTGCAATACTTTTATGACTTACTGTACAGGCATCATGCTTGATACCGGATTGGTGTTTGCGTCAGACTCGCGCACCCATGCAGGAGTCGACAACATTGCGCGATTCTGCAAAATGACCGTGTTTGAACGCGTTGGTGATCGGGTTGTCGTGCTTTTAAGTTCAGGCAACTTAGCTGGCACACAGGCGGTTATCAGCTTATTGAAACAGCGCAATGACAAAAACGCAGGGCCCAATATATGGAGCGCCGAGTCTATGTTTGATGTTGCTAACTTGGTATCGGACGCAGTTCGTGACATTGATCGACGCGACGGCCAACATTTAGCAGCCTGTGCTATTAGCTTCAATGCCTCGTTTATACTTGGCGGACAGATTGCCGGCGAAGCGCCGCGCCTTTTTCGGCTCTATGCGCAGGGTAATTTTATCGAGGCCAGTATGGAAACGCCTTATCTTCAGACCGGGGAAACTAAATACGGAAAGCCAATCCTTGATCGGGTCATTACCCGGTCGACCTCTCTGAACGATGCTGCAAAATGTGTCCTCGTTTCGTTTGATTCAACGATGTGCAGTAATTTATCAGTCGGCATGCCAATCGATCTTATCTGCTATCAACGTGACAGTCTTGAAGTGCGCATGCGTCGTCGCTTCGATCCAGGGGATGCCTATTTCAGTGAGCTCGGCAAGCAGTGGACGGAAGGCACTCGACAGGTGTTTAGTCATCTGCCCAACCTGGACTGGTAAGTTAATTTAACTTGGTCTCAGAGAAAGCATTAATGGATAGACGGGGCAGCGGTCATAGAGAATATGGTTTGGTAATCACTTGCGAGCATGGCGGCAATCAGATTCCCGAGCCGTATTGCTACCTGTTTAATGACCAACAGGCATTGCTGGACTCTCATCGTGGCTTTGATCCCGGCGCGCTCAGTGTGGCAAGAGCGCTGGCAACAGAATTTACAGCGCCACTGGTGATCTCCACCGTCAGCCGTCTGCTGGTTGACCTGAATCGCTCCGTCGGCCACCCACGCCTTCATGCCGAAGCAGTCCGTAACGCGCCAGCGGAGATGCGACAGCGGATATTGGAGCAACATTACCAGCCCTATCGTGAGCAAACGGAGTGTTTGGTCAGGCAAGCGATTGAAGATTACGGCCAGGTGATCCACATCTCATCGCACAGTTTTACGCCCGAGTTAGACGGCAAGGTAAGGAATGCCGATATTGGTCTGCTTTATGATCCAAGCCGACCGGGCGAATTAGAACTATGCGAACGCTGGAAGGCGGCGCTCAAGACTTGCGCGCAAGAGCTCCGCGTTCGTCGCAATTACCCTTATGCGGGTAAAGGTGATGGCCTGACAGCTTGGTTTCGTCGGCGGCTGTCACCCGCAACCTACATCGGTATCGAGTTGGAGATCAACCAAAAGCACATTATTCGGACCGGGCGACATTGGAGTGCACTGCGCAAGATGATTGTCGAGTCTCTGCGCATAACGATTGATAGAAATTATTAAAGGATAACCAGATAGACATGACTTACCTAACCAACTGTCAGAGTTTACGTCAGGCTATTCTGACGTCAGCAGGAGCACTACCATGAAGATCCGCATAGGCTATGAACTGATTTATAATTGCCCTCAGCCGACACCAATGATACTGACCCTAAGTGTGCATTACACACGTGCTTCAGACATCATCATTCCGGATTATCTGATCACCGATCCGCCCATCCCGATTACTGCCTATCGCGACAATTTCGGCAATTGGTGTAGTCGTATTGTCGCACCACAGGGTCGACTCAAACTGTCCACAGATGCGCTAGTGCGAGATACCGGCCAGCCGGATAGAACGATGTCTCAGGCAAAACAAACACCAGTAGAAAAACTACCCGATGAAACGCTGATATTCTTATTGGGGAGCCGCTATTGCGAAACCGATCGTCTGTCTGAGATTGCTTGGCAACTGTTCGATAAAGCACCGACTGGGTGGGCGCGCGTTCAGGCAATCTGCGACTATGTTAACCAACATATTACCTTTGGCTATGAATACGCGCGCAAGACTAAAACTGCTTGGGAGGTTTTTCAGGAAAGGTCAGGGGTTTGCCGTGATTATGCGCACCTTGCCATCGTTTTTTGTCGCTGTATGAATATTCCTGCGCGTTACTGCAGCGGTTATTTAGGTGACATTGGTATGCCGCCTCCTTATGGGGTGATGGATTTTGCCGGTTGGTTCGAGGCCTATCTTGACGGGAATTGGTATACCTTTGACGCCCGCAACAACATCCCTCGCATCGGACGTGTATTGATCGCTCGAGGTAGGGACGCAGCTGATGTTGCCATTGCCTGTACTTTCGGCCCCAATCTTCTGGAGAGTTTTAAGGTTAGGACCGATGAGGTGCCTGAGTTGGGGACCGGATGACGACTCACTACCATCTGCCTTACTCGAGTGGTATCAGCGGCGATATACAGCGTTAGCATGGGGTGTTTAAACTTATAGTCTGGCGAGAAGCTCAGCTTTTTTGGCACTGTATTCATCATCCGTCAATATACCTTTGTCTTTCAAACCGGCCAATTTCTCAATAGCGTTGAAAATATCCGCTTCTTGATTTGCAATTTGGTTATTAGCTGGGTTTGACTCATTAAATGAGGGGATTGGTTGAGATTGAACCGGCGTTTGTACGGGCACATTATCGATAGAAATAATGGGAAGCGTATTTACATCGACCAGCCCGTATTGACTGGTAAAAGTAACAGAGCCACCAACAGACTGTTGCTGTGAAAAACCACCAATCTGATGATCCAGGGTATCGTAAAGTGTTACGTGTCCATTGAGCTCAATAGCTAGACGATGAATGGTGGCAAAATAGGCATAGCGCACATTATTCTGCGAGCCAGTGCTGGTTGGAAATTGCAGTCCTGCGGGCCACCAGTTTCCAGAACTGCCAGCAGGTGGCGGCACAAACAAGCTGACGTCTCCGGTAGGACCGGAACTATTTTGTTGCTGCTGATTGCCTCCAACGAAGTTGCTTTGTTGCTGAGCCCCTTGATTCTGCGATTGAAAGCTGCCACTTTGAATGAGGCCTGGTTGATTGGCAATGAGATTTGAAAGTTCTTGGCAGAGTCCGCCTACCGTATTTTTTAAGCCATTATTAAACATATCACCCAACATAATCATGCCGCCCCTCATCCATTGCCCAGAGCCGCCAAACTCAGGATGATTAAACTGTGCCATGGAACCGTTGCCGTTGATGACCGAATGCAACATGCTGAGTACTGCATCAGGACTAAAATTATAGCGATGTGCAATGTTGTTGATTATTTGCTGGCCTTCCGGCGTAAGCTGGTTCATTAGGAATGTCCGCTAGGTTTAAGATGGGAATTAGGTTAAATAAGTAAGACTGACAATTTGTAGTCTCAATTTGAATTCATATTCAGTTTAAATCAACAACCAACCCAATACACTAAATTAATCAATTCAGTTGAATACGTCGAATTTCTATTACAAGTTTTAAAACACCGACTTTCGCTCCGCTATTAAAGCTGTGATTTATCTGTTACAAGAGTTTAACTAATATCAATCTTACCCTCCCTAAGGCACTTATTTTCGAACAACCTCTTCCATCCTAAATTTAACTATGAATACGAAAATATTAAAAAAATATTTTAACGAAATGTATTCCGATAATGGAGCCGTTCGCGACATTTACCAATCGTATGCACGCTGGTTAAAAGAATTGCCTGATGGAACCTTAGAGCGCAGAAACGCGGAAGCAGAATTATTGTTCCGGCGACTAGGAATCACCTTCGCTGTCTACGGCGAAACGAAAAATGCCGAACGACTAATTCCATTTGATATTGTGCCGCGTATTTTTGGTGCAGCCGAATGGCAGCGCCTGGAACAAGGTTTAAAGCAGCGGGTAAGAGCGCTTAACGCTTTTTTACATGATATATATCACGATCAAGAAATCATTAAGGCCGGTGTGATCAGCGCACACCAGGTGCTGGACAATAAGCTGTATCGCCCCGAGATGCAGGGGGTCGATCTACCAAATCAGGTTTATGCTCACATTGCAGGCATCGATTTGGTGCGGGTTGCTGAAAATGATTTCTATGTATTGGAGGACAATCTACGCACGCCGTCTGGTGTTTCGTATATGTTGGAAAACCGCAAAACCATGATGCGTTTATTTCCGGAGCTGTTTGTTCAACATACCATTGAGCCAGTGGAACACTATCCGCAAATGCTGCTCAATACTCTGCGCGAAGCGGCACCGGCGAATGTCACTTATCCGGTCATTGTAGTGATGACACCTGGATCTTATAACAGTGCCTATTTTGAACACGCCTACCTTGCTAGTCAGATGGGTGTGGAACTGGTCGAAGGCCAGGATCTGTTTGTGCATCAACAAAAGGTTTATATGCACACCACCGATGGCCCACAACAAGTCCATGTGATTTACCGGCGGGTGGACGACGATTTTATCGATCCACGTGTGTTCCTTCCCGATTCGACGCTTGGTGTGCCGGGTTTGATGGATGCCTATTGCAGCGGCAATGTGGCACTAGCCAACGGTGTCGGCACAGGTGTAGCGGACGACAAATCCACTTATCTGTTCGTACCGGAAATGATCCGCTTTTATCTCGGCGAAGCGCCGCTGCTATCCAATGTGCCGACTTGGCGCTTAAGTGAGCCTGAAGATTTGAGCTATGTCCTGGCGCATTTGCCGGAACTGGTAATCAAGGAGGTACAAGGCTCCGGTGGCTACGGCATGCTGGTTGGTCCAACCAGTACGCAGGCCGAAATAGCAGCTTACAAGCAACGCATTCTGGCGGAACCAGCCAAATTCATTGCGCAACCCACGCTGGCATTGTCGTGCTGCCCAACGCTGGTGGAATCCGGCGTTGCGCCACGGCATGTTGATTTGAGACCGTTCGTGTTGTCGGGCAAAGAAGTACGCATAGTGCCAGGAGGTCTTACGCGGGTGGCACTCAACGACGGCTCGCTGGTAGTCAATTCCTCTCAGGGGGGCGGCACTAAAGACACTTGGGTATTAGAGGACTAAATCATGCTATCCCGTACTGCTGAAAATTTATATTGGATGGCGCGTCATATCGAGCGTGCCGAAAACACTGCACGCGTGCTGGATGTTGCGCATCGTACTTCATTACTACCGCTTGATATTGAAGGCACCGAGGCTTATTTATGGTACGCACCGCTAAATATAACCGGCTGTGCCGTCAGTTACACAGCCAAACATGGACTGGCCAGAGCAGATGCGGTTACCCACTATATGGCATTGGATCCGGACAACCCCGCCAGCATTTACAGTTGCTTGCGGCTTGCACGCGAGAATGCACGCACCGTGCGCGGCGCCATTACCTCTGAAATGTGGCAAGTCATCAACGATACCTGGCTAGAACTCAATCGTCTGCCACAACAGATGGATCATGAAAAATTCCGGGATTTTTTCGACTGGGTCAAGGATCGCTCACATCTGTTTCGTGGCGTAACGTTGGGAACGATACTTAAAGATATTGGGCTCAGCTTCATCAAACTGGGCACTTTTCTGGAACGCGCCGACAACACCGCGCGTATTCTGGATGTGAAATATCATATTTTACTGCCCAGCGTCAGCGATGTCGGCGGCGCAGCGGATTATTACCAATGGGGTTCATTACTGAAATCAGTCAGTGCTTTTGAAGCTTACCAAAGAATATATCGCGACGTAATTTCTCCGCTGCGGGTCAGTGAATTACTCATTTTCAGGGCGGATATGCCACGCTCACTGCATGCCTGTATGGATGAAGTAGAGGCAGCCTTGCTCGATATTAATGGGTTTTCCGGTCAGGAAGCTCGCCGCCTTGCCGGTGAACAACATGCGGCGCTGCATTTCGGCCGTATCGAAGATGCATTCGGCCGCGGTTTACATGAATATCTTACCGATTTTTTGAAAAATACTGCATTGTTGGGCCGCGAGATTCGCGACGCTTATTTAGCGCGCCGTGACAGGCTGTTGATTAGATAACTTAAATCATTTAACAGGTGTTACCCAGATGAGAAGCGCAGGACAAATTGACAGGATAGCTGATTTGCATGCATCGCACCCAAAGGGCGAGACACAGGGAGGCGCCGAGTGCGCTTGGTGCAATCCGGGTCGCCTTTTCTTTGGATACGTTCAATTTTAAGCTTGTTGACGATCAAAAGATTCCTCCGCACTTGACTCAACATCATCAAAAATCCTTTTCCAGGATTATCATAAGGGCAACTTAAATTGTGGAGTTGGTAATGAATCGATGTATCTGGGCGCAATCCAGCCTGCTTGAACAAAATTATCATGATCAGGAATGGGGTGTGCCTGTGTATGATGACCGTTTGCTGTTTGAGTTTTTAATCCTTGAAGGTGCCCAAGCCGGATTGAGCTGGGTCACTATTTTAAAAAAGCGCGATGCATACCGGCTTGCCTTTGATAATTTCGATGCCGAAAAGATTGCTAACTATAACGATGACAAAGTTGCCGAATTGCTAGCCAATGTCGGCATTATTAGAAATCGACTGAAAGTGCAATCAGCTATCACCAATGCGCGCGCCTTTTTGGCAGTGCAGCAGGAGTTTGGTAGTTTTTCAGACTATATCTGGCAATTTGTGGAAGGAAATCCGATGGTAAATGCATGGGAAAAACATGCCGAGATTCCCGCCTCAACGCCTGTATCAGTGCGGATGAGCAAGGATTTACTAAAGCGTGGCTTTAAATTTGTCGGCCCAACCATTTGTTACGCGTTTATGCAGGCGACGGGTATGGTTAACGACCATGTTACCGATTGCTTCAGATATGCAGAAATCACTACAAATAATCATGAATAGATCAAAGATACGCAAGCCGCCTACTTATAATGACGGTCAATCACTATCCCTTTGGCGCGAATCCCTTAATGACATCATTTTTGGTTCCGAAACGCGCGCCGGCAAAGCCTTTGACGTAATTCTGATTGTTTGCATAGTCTTTAGCATCATCGTGGTAATGCTGGATAGTGTCAGCGACATTCAACAGCGTTACGGGCAACTTTTATATGGTTTGGAATGGCTGTTTACCGGACTGTTCACCATCGAATATGTGCTGCGTGTGGTCACTGTCAGACGGCCCTGGCTTTATATAACGAGTTTTTTTGGGCTGGTCGATGTGTTGGCAATTTTGCCTAATTATCTGATCCTACTGTTTCCAGGCATTAGTGTTAAATACATCTTGGTAATAAGGGTGCTGCGGATGTTGCGCATATTCCGGGTATTAAAACTCTCGGCATACATGCAGGAAGCCGATATATTGATGGCTGCGCTTGCGAACAGTACCCGCAAGATTACAGTTTTTCTGTATGCGGTTCTGACTTTAGTGATAATTTTTGGTTCATTAATATATGTGGTCGAAGGCAGTGAGGCAGGTTTTACCAGCATCCCCACGTCAATGTATTGGGCCATTGTCACCATCACCACAGTCGGTTACGGTGACATTGCACCAGCAACGCCGTTAGGACAAATGATTGCTGGACTATTGATGATTACCGGTTACGGTGTTATTGCCGTGCCGACCGGCATATATAGTGCGGAAATTATTAAATCTTATAGGAACGAAAAAATCAGAAATGACGCTTGTCCGAATTGTGGCGCAACTGACCATGATTTTGATGCGAGTTTTTGTAAATTTTGTGGTCATCGATTGGATGAGGATTGAACGGTTATTTGACGCTTCAAAAATCACCCACCGCTTTTTTTAAGGGTGCTTTAAAGGCGAATATTGCCAAACCGGTTACTGCGCCTAGAATCGCCAGCAACAAAAAGAAACTGTCTTTGGGCATTTTTTCGTAATAAGTGCCGATATAACCGGACAGATAATTACCAAAAAATGTCGCCAGAAACCACATCCCCATCATCATCCCGACAACTCTGGGCGGAGATACTTTGGTGACCAGCGATAAGCCAATCGGCGAGAGATGCAGCTCGCCTAAGGTATAAATCAAAGTGCATAGTACCAACCAAAGAAAGCTGATTTTTACGGTCGATTCAAGGCCGGAAACCGCAACAATCAGTACTAAAAATGAAGCCCCGAGCAAGCCCGCGCCGAATGCCATTTTGCCGATACTTGATCGAGTTTTACCTTGTCCGGTAAGCCGCGTTGAGCGTCTGTCAAGCAATGGCGCCAGCAAAAAAATGAAGGCGGGATTGAGCGACTGAAACCAGGTCGACGGCATTTCCCAACCGAACACATGCCAGTCGGTATTTTGATCGGCAAAAAGTTGCAAGGTATTGCCCTGTTGTTCATACACCGCCCAAAACATAATGTTGAGTACAGCCAACACGATCAGTCCGCCGATAGCTTGCCAATCTTTTCCGGTTAACGGCGCATCTTCCGATGGCTTAGTCGTTTTGATCGTGAACTGGTCTTCAACAAGATATTTGTGTCCGCCAAGATAAACCAGCAGCCCGAGCAACATGCCGACGCCCGCCGCGCCAAAGCCATAATGCCAACCATAGCGCTGGCCCAAGGTGCCGCAAACTAGCGGTGCGAAAAACGCGCCGAGATTAATGCCCATGTAAAAAATAGTAAACGCGCCATCGCGGCGAGGATCGCCGGGCGGATACAGACTGCCGACCTGTGTGGAAATATTGGGCTTAAAACAGCCGCTGCCTAAGATCAATAACAGTAATGCCACCAGAAAGAACGCTTCGGAAGCCATTAAAAAGTGCCCCAACGCCATTAACACCGCGCCCACCACAACAGTCTTACGTTGCCCCCAAAATCGATCTGCCAAAATTCCGCCGAAAATGGGCGTGAAATAGACAAACCCAGTGTAAAGTCCGTAAATCTGCGAAGCCAAGGGCTGAATACTCATTGGCCCGAAGAGATACTCCAATCCCGCCTGTAACGCCGTAAAGCCAAGCACAGTATCACCGCTTTGTGCGTTTTGGATCAGGTGCTGGGTCAGGTACAACACCAGCAGGGCGCGCATGCCGTAATATGAAAAGCGCTCCCACATTTCGGTGAAAAACAGCACAAACAAACCGACAGGATGCCCAAACAAGGTTTTTTGCTTCATAGTCTCTTAACGCCTGCACTATCGGGCATGGCTTGTTTCATGGTCTGATCGATAAAACACCACAAATGCTTTTGGTTAATAAACGCATGATTCGGAATAATGCTTTTATCAGTTTGCATGACCCAATAAGGATCATAACTGGCTGAGTTTTTTAAATGGCGCAATTCCATTTTGGAAGAGTCTTGAAATAACGACGCTGTCTCATGGCCATTACCGGTATCCCAACCCTCTCCGGTTGCAGGTTCTCCCTTACCGAGTTGCAAATATTTCTGCCGAGCGACCGCATTGCTTAACCAGCCAACCGTTGATGAGCAAGCAAAATTTGCTCCGGGTGGCGACGCATTTGCCTCCAAACGATGGGTGATAAACTGATTGAAATGCCCGACAGCCGTGGTATCTAACTCCCACTCTGAAAGGGTATTGTTACTTTGGGCAGTATTTTTATCTGGAGTAATGGCCCGGTGTTGTTCAAACATTGCCGTCAATTTTCTACTAAACGCAAAACTATCTTTGGTGATACTGTCCGCTTCTGAGGTTGCAATGATTAATAATGGATTCTGTCTGTCGCTGAACGTATATTCGCGATTATGACGTTGCGCCGCTTCCCGAATCGCCGCAAAGCGGATGGCTTCAAAAGCAGGATTGACTAACACCACCAAATCGCCAAAGCCAGAGCGTAATTCAGCATTTTCCGGCTGAGCCAAGCGCTGCAATAGCACCTGATGAAGAGAATTAAAAATCACCGATGCGCCAAGGCTGTGGCCAATAGTGAGTAATTTGTTGCTGCTGCCTTCCGCTTTAACGATTGATTCCACGCGCAACAAAAAATCCAAAAGCGAGTTTCGTCCGACTTCCTCACTGACAACTTTTCTATCCCAAAACGTCAGCAAGCGCAGCCAAGGCAGATCTAGTGTCTCTCCTCGCCAGCCGACATAAATGCCGGTCACGTTATAGTCCGGATTTTGCTGTTTGGTTTCCTTAAGACGCTCTTTAAACCGCCGCACATTAAAATCATTGTCGCTGGCGTTGTGGTGCCAACCATGCACATAGATAGTTACATATTGCTGTTGCCGCTCGGTTTTCAACAGCTTGATTAAGGCATCGACTTGGGCGTTGTCATAAAATTGCCCCTGGTCATCGATTTCGACAAAACCCAATTTGAAATCATCTTCCTTGCTTACAACCAGATTTGCCGTGTCGCACGAGTTTGTCTGAGTTAGCTTGCAGGGTGTTTCGGTAATGTTAGTGCGAAAATATTCTTTGGGCGCGCAGGCCGACAGTAATGCTAAAAATATCAGGCTGATGGGGAATTTGTTCATGATAATTATTGAGTTAACAACAGACTTTAATGGAGTATAACAAAACTGCGTGCGCGGTCAGTGAGCTTGGCGCTAATGCCATTATTTTAAAATTCGATTAGGAGTTTGCAATGCGTTATTTACACACCATGATTCGGGTTAGTGATCTTGATGAATCGCTGGATTTTTTCTGTAACAAACTGGGCTTGGCTGAAACCAATCGGATAGTCAGCGAAGCAGGGCGCTTTACCTTGGTTTACTTACACGCGCCATTGGATGCAGAGCAAGCCGCAACAACACATGCGCCTTTAATAGAGCTGACATACAACTGGGATGCTGAAGAATATGGAGGAGGGCGCAACTTCGGACACTTGGCGTTTCAAGTTGATAATATTTATGAAACCTGCCAAAAACTAATGGCTGCCGGTGTACTTATCAACCGTCCGCCGCGTGACGGACACATGGCTTTTATCCGCTCACCGGATAAGATTTCTATTGAGCTTTTGCAAAAAGACGCGGCGCTGGCGCCGGCGGAACCTTGGGTTTCTATGGAAAATATTGGGAATTGGTAATGGTGTATTATTGCCGAATAGCAGGCTTCCAAGCCATTCTTATTCATAACACCGGTGAGCTGAATCTAAGTTTGTTTAAGCCTCAGCTATAAACGACCAGTCAATGCTAAGGTCGGGGAAGAGTTGCACAGCAGTGGGTTCATTCATGCCAAACACACCGGGCTGTCCGTAGCGGCCTTGTTCATCCAGGGTATAGACCATAAGCCAGCGGTCTTCCGGATGGATAATCCAATATTCTTTCAGTCCATGCTGCTCGTAAAGGCTGCGCTTGGTGTTCATGTCCTTCAGCATTGTTGAAGGCGACAGTACTTCAACAATCCAATCCGGTATGCCACGGCAACCCAGCTTATCCAGTTTGGATTGATCGCAAATGACACTTAGATCCGGTTGTACAACCGTTTCCACTTTGTCATCTGCTTCATCTTGGCGGGGCAGACGCACATCGAACGGAGCAACATAGCCTTTGCAGGGCTTGCCTCGCAGGTAATTCCGAACTTGTCCCGCCAATTCAAACACAATATCCTGATGCAACCGCAGCGGCGCAGTCATTGCATGCACTTCACCGTTAATCAACTCCCAACGTTTATCGTCAGGCCATTGTGCGTAATCGGCATAGGTGTATCGTTGTTGCAATTTTTCAGCGGTGCTCATTGTCTTGTCTCCAATCCACGTTACCCAAATGAATTAAATCGCCTTCTTAATCCTTTCCAATGCTTTTTCCAGATTACTCATACTGGTGGCGATAGAAATTCTAATATGTCCCTGGCTGCCAAATGCTGAACCGGGGACTAAGGCCACGCCAGCCTTTTCAATTAAATAATCGGAAAATTCCAGATCGTTATTGATGCCATCAAGACGGGCAATCAGCTTTTCAATGTTGGGAAAAACATAAAAAGTGCCGTCGGTGGGCAGGCACTCAATGCCATCGATTTTATTGAGCTCGGCAACCACGTAGTCATGACGTTTTTTAAACTCGACGCACATGGTGTGAATAAAGCTTTGGTCGCCGGTTAATGCTGCTTCTGCGGCTACTTGGGAAATAGAGGTAGGGTTCGAGGTACTTTGCGATTGCACAGTAGTCATTGCCTCAATCAAATCGGCTGGGCCTGCGGCGTAACCGATGCGCCAGCCAGTCATTGAGTAAGCTTTGGAAACGCCATTCATTACTACGGTGCGATCATAAAATTCCGGATGTGCACTCAATATATTTACAAAGGTGCCGGGCTCCCAGAGGATATGCTCATACATGTCATCGGTGGCGATGATGATGTTGGGGAAATCTTTGAGTACATCGCCCAGCGCTTTTAGTTCATCCAATGAGTAAGCCACACCGGATGGATTGGACGGGCTGTTGATGAAAATCAGCCTTGTTTTGTCAGTAATCGAAGTACGCAGTTGCTCGGGGGTGATCTTGAAATGTTGATCTTGAGTGGTTTCAATAATTACCGGTACGCCATCGGCCAGTAAAACCATGTCTGGATAAGACACCCAATACGGCGCAGGGATAATGACTTCATCACCGGTATTGAGCAGCGCTTGGGTCAAATTAAATGAACTTTGTTTGCCGCCGCAAGATACCAACACTTGATTCGCTTGGTAGTCGAGCCCATTATCTTTTTTAAACTTGGCGATAATGGCTTTTTTCAATCCTGCGGTACCATCGACAGCGGTATATTTGGTAAAGCCATCGTTAATAGCCTTGATTGCCGCTGCTTTGATATGGTCAGGCGTATCAAAATCCGGCTCACCGGCACCCAGGCCGACAATGTCATGACCAGCTGCGCGCATTTTTGCTGCTCTTGCAGTGATGGCTAAGGTAGGGGAGGGTTTAACTGCCTGAACTCGATTGGAAAGTTTAATGGTCATGTTTCGCCGTGTAGAATCATTGTCAAAGATGCCCGGGATTATACCCCATGTGCCAAGCCTTATAAAAACCATCCCACGATAAACAAACTGTAAACAGAGACCAGCACTTGAAGAAAAAATTTAAGATTCATAGCCGATTTCAACCGGCTGGAGACCAGCCTACCGCCATCAGGCAACTAGTTGAGGGCTTGAATGATGGTGAGGTACATCAAACTTTGCTTGGGGTAACCGGCTCCGGCAAAACCTTCACCATGGCCAATGTCATCAATGAAGTGCAACGACCTACCATGATCATGGCGCCCAATAAAACGCTGGCGGCGCAGTTATACGGGGAAATGAAGGAGTTCTTTCCGGAAAATAGCGTCGAATATTTTGTTTCTTATTATGACTACTATCAACCGGAAGCATACGTACCGGCCTCTGATACTTTCATCGATAAAGATTCTGCGATTAACGAGCACATTGAACAGATGCGCTTATCCGCGACCAAAGCATTGTTTGAACGGGACGATACCATTGTCGTGGCTTCTGTGTCCGCGATTTACGGTCTGGGCGAACCGGAATCGTATTTCCAGATGGTGCTGCATCTGGTTAAGGGCGACATGATCAATCAGCGAGACATTCTCCGGCGCTTGGCAGAAATGCAATATACCCGCAACGATATTGAATTACGTCGAGCCACTTATCGCGTGCGTGGTGAGGTCATTGATGTATTTCCGGCGGAGTCGGAAAAAGAAGCGCTACGCATTGAACTATTTGATGATGAAGTGGAAAGATTGTCATTATTCGATCCGCTTACCGGCGAAATTATGCAACGTTTGTCGCGCTATACCGTCTATCCAAAAAGCCACTATGTAACGCCGCGCGAGCAGTTGTTGAGCGCCGTTGACAATATCAAAGCAGAACTTAAAGACCGTTTGGAATACTTGAACTCGCACAACAAGCTGGTCGAGGCGCAACGCTTGGAACAGCGCACTTTGTTTGATATTGAAATGATTTTGGAAGTGGGTTATTGCTCGGGTATCGAAAACTATTCCCGTCATTTGTCCAGTCGCGGGCCGGGTGAAGCGCCGCCGACTATGTTTGATTATCTAAAAGACAATGCCTTGGTCATCATTGATGAAAGCCATGTGACCGTGCCGCAAATTGGCGCAATGTACAAAGGCGACCGATCCCGTAAAGAGACCTTGGTCGAATACGGCTTTCGGTTGCCGTCGGCACTCGATAACCGGCCATTGACCTTTGACGAATTCGCAGCCCGTGCTCCGCAGCGGATTTACGTCTCAGCCACCCCCGGCCCTTATGAACGCACGCATTCCGGTGTGTTTGCCGAGCAGGTAGTCAGGCCCACAGGTTTACTTGATCCGGTAGTGGAAGTGCGTCCCGCGACTACGCAGGTGGATGATTTGTTATCAGAAATCAACCTGCGCGTGGCTGTCAATGAGCGCGTGCTGGTGACGACGCTGACCAAAAAAATGTCTGAAGACTTAACCGAATACCTGAGTGAACACGATGTGCGGGTGCGTTATTTACATTCGGATGTCGATACCGTGGAACGGGTGGAAATCATCCGTGATTTACGTTTGGGCAAGTTTGATGTGTTAGTGGGTATCAACTTATTACGTGAGGGCTTGGATATACCCGAAGTTTCGTTAGTGGCTATTCTCGATGCCGATAAAGAAGGCTTTTTACGGTCGGTGGTGTCCTTGGTGCAAACCATTGGCCGAGCAGCGCGTAACGTGCGTGGCAAAGCCATTTTATATGGCGACCGCATCACCAAATCCATGCAGCAAGCGATAGAAGAGACTGAGCGTCGCCGAGAAAAGCAGCATCAATTTAATATCGAACATGACATCACTCCTGCGACTATCTATAAGTCAGTTACCGATATTTTGGGCGCGCCGATTCCCGGTGCCGGTTTTGCCAATGCCAGCAAAGCTGCACTTGCTAAAGTGGCTGAGCAGCCCGCTTCTTATAAGGCAATGTCACCGAAACAGTTAGGGAAAAAACTAAAACAGCTGGAAGAGGCCATGTATCAGCATGCTCGCAACCTCGAGTTTGAACAGGCGGCGGCAATCAGGGATGAAATCAAAATATTGGAGCAACAAATGTTGGCGTAAAGCTTGCGTAAGAAAAAACAATTGGTATAATGCGCGCTCTTGAAGTGACAAGCACTTCAGGCGCGTAGCTCAGTTGGTTAGAGCACCACCTTGACATGGTGGGGGTCGTTGGTTCGAGTCCAATCGCGCCTACCAGATAAATCAAAGGCTTAGGGTTAAACCTAGGCCTTTTTTATTGCCTGAAATTATTTTTGTCCCAATTTCGTCCCATTTCTAAAAAACACCCGCAACACTTGCCGAAAAACAGGCCGGTAATATCCAGGCAATTAAACACTATTTAATTGCAACCATTGTTTCAACCTTGTTGTTCAGGTTCGACAGGTTCCGACACTTTATTCATGGCGTGATTATTTCTTCACTAAATCACAATACTTTAGTGATTTGGTTCATTACGTGCGTGGATGTTTTCAAGCTTATTTTTTGTTTAGCGTTTTGTTTAGCATCTAGTTAATTAGGGCAATACAACCAGCTGAAACAAAGTTGCCGGTCTAATTAGTTTGGCTTGGTACCGTTAAAATATCGCCACATCTTCCGTGCTGCCCTCTTTGGGTGTTAAGTCGGATTTCAAATCTGACTAAGCCAACATGACGCAAATCTGCACCATCTTTGCACTTGGCTCCACACGTGCGCGGATGTTTCAAGTTAGCACTTATCGACACTTTGCTGAAAGTTACCTATTTAAGCCTATTTTAGGTGCAACCATGGCCGTAACCTTGCTGCAATGTAGTTGTTATTTTTAAGACTTAAAGCCTTGCTGTTAGGTTGTTTGTTGCGCGAACACCCTCACGAACACCATCGGCGTTCATCCTCGCCGTTAAATATGGTGGAGATTTCCACCATCCTGTCGTAAACAGTTGCTTGTACCTTGAAGGATTCCGACATCACCATCAAATCGCATTCATGTTTTGCAGGTGTTAGCATGCTCAAGGATTGCCGAACTTGGCTCCCGCGTGTCATTGATGATAGCTACCAATTCAACACTGTACGTAATTTAGTGCTCACGATGTCACTTAAGCCATTGTTAGCACTGGATTAATTTGCTCACGTAGTTGTTCACGATGTCACTTAAACCCTTGTTTGCACTGGTTTAATTTGTTCACGAGGTTGTAAGTTTATTGGCAACTTTTTTTACAGTGTATTTTCACCATGTTGCGCCATTGCCAATTCAAGAGATATTTTTGGCTTTATGGAGTAGCCGCCAGTTTTACGGATTGATGGTAAGCGCCCGGTTTGCACCGCATTTTTGTCAAGCAACCGACAACACTTGCCGAATTCTGAGCACAAAAAAGCCGCTGTTACGCGGCAATAATTCAGCGTTACAATTAAAAACTAAACCAACGCGACTAAATCCAAAAACATCAATTGATGCTCTGTTGATTGATTGCCTTCAGAGTCCAGTAACACGAATCCCTGTTTTTCGTAAAAACTGACAGCTTCGCTTTTGGCATCTGTTACCACAAAACGACAACCAATATTCTCGGCTATTTTGTCTCGTATCAAGGCGATAGCGTAATCAACCAGTGTCGAACCAATACCACTACTTCTGCACCGGCTATCGACCGCCAGCCGGGCAATTTTAACTGCGGGTAGAAATTCGTAATTATTGGCGTGGCTACAGTCGGCCATTTCATAGCCGCTTTGCAAATCAATTTCGCTACAGGTCAGCGTCACAAAACCAATAATCGTTTTATCGCCTGTAACTAAAGTGGACCCCGAAATCCAGACAGTAGTTTAAGCTATGCCCTGACGGAAAATAATAGGCAGGAAATGAGCGAAAGCAAACGGAAGATATTTACAGGGGCCCAAAAAGCCAAGGTTGCCTTGGAAGCGGTTAGAGGCACGAAGACGATCAATGAAATTGCCCAAGAGCACGGCGTGCATCCCACCCAGGTCAGTCAATGGAAAAAAGAATTGCTGGATAATGCGGGCCGCCTGTTTGAAGGTAAGCGCGGGCCGAAACCGGTCAATGCGCAGAATGATCCAGACCGATTGTATGCGAAGATCGGGCAACTGAATATGGAACTGGACTGGCTTAATACCCACGCGGGGCACTAGAAAAAAGTCAGGGATCAGCCTGTAGAAGAGCGTCGGACCTGGATAGCACCCGCTGACGAGCTAGCGTTATCCACGCAATGCCAGTTGCTCAAGGTCACGCGTTCTGTGGTGTACGAGCAAAAAAAGCGTTTGCTGAAAGCCGTAGATGAAGATGAATGTCTGTTGCTGCGCTTACTTGATGAGGAATATACGCGGCACCCTTTTTATGGTTCTCGGCGGATGACGAAGTACCTCCGTGGCTGCGGGCATGTGGTTAATCGCAAGCGAGTTCAGCGCTTGATACCCACAGGGCACAAGTGCAAACCCTCGGATTGGCGGGGATGGCTCCCGGCCCCAATACCAGCAAGCCACATCCGCAGCACAAGATTTATCCGTACCTGTTGAGGGGCGTCGACATCATCCGCCCCAATCAGGTGTGGAGTACCGACATCACCTATATTCGGTTGCCGCGCGGCTTTGTCTATCTGGTGGCGATCATCGACTGGTACAGCCGCAAGGTGCTGTCATGGCGATTGCCGAATACCATGGATGCCGGGTTTTGCGTGGACTGTTTGGAAGAAGCCATCAAGGCCTACGGAACGCCAGAGATATTCAATAGTGATCAGGGATCGCAATTCACCAGTGACGCTTTCACCGGCGTACTGATCGAGCACGGCGTCACGATCAGCATGGACGGACGAGGCCGGGCCCTGGACAATATTTTTGTCGAACGGCTATGGCGAACGGTGAAATACGAAGAGGTGTATTTGAAACAGTACGGTAGCCTGCAGGAATTGTTGATGGGCTTGACTCGCTACTTCATTTTTTACAACAAAGAGCGGCTGCATCAATCGTTGGGTTACGAAACGCCGGACGTGGTGTATCGGACGGCTGCTGGCGGTGGCGCCAAGATTGTGGATAAATTTAACGAGGCGACGGAAACGTCAGCTCTTGTGTAGAAGTATTGGGACAGCGCCATTCAGCTGGAGTGTGAACAGGGCTCTATCTTAAACTCAGTCATAATTTGTCTGGACAATGGTGTCCACTTTAGTTCTCAGGAAGACGCGGTAACCGCCGGTGAGAAAATAAGAGTCATTAAGGAAAAGAAAGGTTATCAATCCATTTTGTGATTGTCGTGATCATAGAAAAAGGGATGACCTATATATAAGGTACAAAATAAAAACTACATCTATCCGAAATAAAACAGGATGGAATGACTTATGGCAAAAAAGGAGCGGTAAAATTTTCGTGCAGTAATAGTATGCGGTTTATTTTGTATGCCCTATAATTTGCACCAATATAAGGTTAATTATGGGGGCTATTATGGCTAGTACAGGTTTTCTACATCAAGTGATTTCAGACGAAGGGTTTATTGCTGCTAATACCTTAGCCAAGGTATTGCACATCACTCAAAATGATCTTGCCGAGGTCACCGGCTTGTCTCGTGATTCTGTTTCTAAAAGTTCCCGAAGTAAAAGTCGCTCTACACAAGCGCGGTTACGAGATACGGTAGAGATCATCAACCGAGTATCGGAGTGGTCTGGTGGAGTAGGGCGTGCATTTGCATGGTTTCGCTCGCAACCCTTGCCCTCTTTTGGTGATAAAACCGCTGAAGATCTGGTCAAAGAAGGCCGCGCTGAGGCCGTGAAAGCCTATCTTGCACGAATCGCCGACGGTGGCTACGCTTGACGATAACCATTAGCCGGTTTACCGGTGTGGTATATCGGGCTCATCACCCGATGTGGTCTTATGATCCCTTATCAGGAAACGGTGCCAAGCAACATGGCGGCCGATTTAATCCACCTGGCTGTGCAGCACTTTATTTATCTCTTGACCCGACCACGGCATGGATGGAAGCGCAGCAGGGTTTTCCTTTTAAGCCACAACCGATGACCTTAGTCGCTTACGAAATTGATTGCGCGAAAATCGCCGATCTTAATGATGAACAGCTATTGGCGAACTTGGGCAGCTCATCACAAGAGCTAGGTTTTGCATGGGAAGACTTGGCGACTCAACGCATAGAACCACCAACATGGCGATTGGCCAAACAATTACAAGCACTAGAGGTTGACGGGATAGTGGTGAGTAGTTTTGCATCCGGTTGTACAGCCAAAAACCAAAACCTGGTTTTATGGCAGTGGTCAGATTCAAAACCGAATGCCGTTCGAGTGATCGATGACTTTAGCCGACTTCCCAAAACTACTGAATCATGGGGCGGCCAATAAATGAAGCTGTAGCTAAAATCATGTGATTTATGTGTCTATGGTGCGTATTCCGTTCGCTAACCCGTCACCGATTCCGCTACAAACCCAGCCAGACTTTGAACGCCTTGGATCGGCCATTATGTGAAGTTTCCTTTTATGCACAGTAATTCGGCATCCAACGGTTTATTGCTTGTAATCAGTGGTTTTATCAGGACACCTTGTCTGAAAAGCTGGACATAAATTCTGCAGTTGTCTGAAGTGGACATTCCCTT
>JAUYBL010000011.1 GCA_030693065.1 Methylococcaceae bacterium
TTCCGAATGCGCGTAAGTGATATAGCTGGACACATTTTCCAGCAAAATTTTGCACCTAAGAAAATCTTGCACAGTCTTGACGCGATCAGCCACATGTTGCACCGCTTCTTGCGTATACGGTAGCGGTAATAAATCATGCAGATTAACGCCATTAACGCCGGTCCAGCACAGGTGATCAGAAATCCAGGCCGGTTCTATTCGCTCCGCCAATGTTTTAACTTGGCGTAAATAGTCCCAATTTAAAGGATCTGTGCCGCCGATAGAAAGGGAGACGCCATGCATAACCAGCGGATAATCAGCACGAATGCTGTCCAGATAATAAAGCGGCTTACCGCCGGGGACGAGATAATTTTCGGTAATGACTTCAAACCAATCGACGGGCGGTTTTTCGGTCAGAATGGTTTCATAATGGTCAGTACGCAAGCCTAAACCAAAGCCGAGATTGGGTCTTCGTTCTAAAGTCGGCATAAGCGGGTCCTATCTGAAGTTGCTAAAAACAAAGGGGCGGTATATTACCGCCCCTTAACCCGTAAAAATAACGCGTATTACATGGCCGGTGCCGGTAGAACCTTACCGCCTTTTTCGTCACATTCTTTTTTAGTTGTGGTGTTAAAGCCTTGGCCTTTACAGGCATTGAGGCCTTTACATGCGCTAGCCGCCGTCTTGCACTCAGACTGACCTTTGCATGCATTAATGCCGCCGCAATGCACGGTTGCTTCTTGCGCAGCACCTTGCTCGGCGGCCATAACATTGCCTGACATAAATAAGGCTGCTGCCGCAGTCGCTAATAATAAACCTGATGTGTTTTTTGAAGTGCTCATAAGTTTTTCCTAAGTAGTTAATGAAATTACATAAATTCGCCGCATCTGCAACCTGCTTAACGGCATCAGCTCTCTAAAACGAGCTATTTAATTCGCACCTTTGTTTAAGTGGTGCGTCCTTATCGCCTGCAATCCTGTAGTCGATATAGGTTGGTAACAGCAGAATGAAACGTTACTCACCCTGCTAACAAATGGTTAGTCGCGATAGTTGCGCATTCCTTACAATTGATTTTCGAATTTCAAACATTGATGTGAGAATTCTTCTTTCAGATTGACGTAGTTAACTGGATCAGCCATTCCGGCGCATGATTCAATACCCATGCCTCAAAGACCTTATACCAATCCGGTGATAATCAAAACACCCAGTAGCGTCAGCATACCGCCAAAAATCAGCTTGCCGGTTTTACCGGTCACCGACAGTTTGTTTTTAAAAGGGATCATGGCTTGCTGGGACAAGGTGCCAAAAAAATAAGCGGAAAACCGGCGCCGATACCGAAAATCGCCATGACTATTCCCGCATGACCAAGATTTTTGCCCTGACTGGCAAGCGTAATGGTGGCCCCTAAGGTCGGCCCGACACAAAGACTTCATACCACGCCCAACACCAGGCCAAGCAACAGTTGTCCCTTTAAGGTATCGCCTGAGATGCGTTCGAGTAATGGCTGATTACCGCTGTTATCGACTTTGAAAATGACATTTAGTAACCTCAATTACTACTTGACTCCTCCTTTATTAACCTATGGCGGATCGACGACAATTCCTGCTGGCGTTCTGTTGTTGTTTCGGGGTAGTTCATTTTGAGCGCCTTAAAAGTATCGAGAATAATCCGGGAAATAATCAGTCGAGTGTTCTTCTTGTCGTCAGCGGGCACCACATACCATGGCGCAGTTTTTGTACTTGTTGCGCTTAGGCACGCCTCGTAGGCCTGCATGTATTGTTTCCAGAATTTCCTCTCCTCAATGTCGGCAAGGCTGAATTTCCAGTTTTTTTCGGGCTCATCAATACGATCGAGAAAGCGCTTCCGCTGCTCTTCCTCAGAAAGGTGAAGGAAGAACTTGATGATTCGGGTGCCGTTACGATAAAGATGGTTCTCCAAATCCACGATAGATCGATACCGCTCTTTCCAGATAGTTTTCTCGTCAAGCAAGTCATCCGGCAGCCCTTGGCTGTGCAAAATCTCCGGATGCACGCGAACGATCAACACTTCCTCATAATAAGATCGGTTAAAGATGCCGATTCGGCCGCGTTCCGGTAAACACTGTGAGGTGCGCCACAAAAAATCGTGATCCAGTTCTGTAGCGCTCGGATGTTTAAAGCTGAAAACCTGGCAGCCTTGAGGATTGACCCCGGACATAACGTGCCGAATGGCGCCGTCTTTTCCGGCAGCGTCCATTGCCTGAAAGATCAATAGAACCGAATAGCGGTTAGAGGCATAGTGAAGACGTTGCAGCGAGCTCAGCTCCTCTACATTTTCTTCCAGGAATTTGTGGTACTGCTTCTTTGACTTGTAAACAGGCTCTACGAGCGTCGCCCACTTTTCGAGGTTGACCTTTTCGCCTTCCTTAACCTGGAAATCGTTAATATTTATTTTCATCTTCATACCTTCAGTTGAACGTGCGTTGATAAATGCGTTTCATTATCCTAAAAAAATCAGTTGAGCCATTCCAAACTCCATTCGCCCTGAGCTTGTCGAAAGGTGATGTAGTCCGTTCATGCTTCGACAGGCTCAGCACGAACGGACTACAACACGCTTCAACTGATTTTTTTAGGATTATTCGTCAGATAATAAAAAATACTCCGTATAAGGAACCTATTCTGCTGGTTTACTCGATTCAGTTTTTATAATTTGACACTGAGCAATCACTTCGCGCGGCCTACTTTTTCCCCTTTGCCAGGGCTTCGTAGCCCGAGATCACATCGAACAACTCCTCGTCGATGCCAGACTGACGCAAACGGTGGAAGGTGGCGTGGAAATTCTCCAGCAATTCATCGATGTTTTTGTCCGCGCGTTCCATCGCCGCCAAGCGACTCGCATTCTCGCTCGCCAGGGATTCGGCACAGGCCCGGAACAGCGAGACGAAAAGATATTCGCTAATGAGCGCGCGCAGAGTTGCGGTACCACCTCCGATAACTTCGGGCAAGTTTCCAGTCGGCCAGGGCAGTTCGGATAGCTTGCGTTGCCAATTTTCATCCAGCGGCAGCAGTCGCTGACTGACGGGCTCATAAATCGCGTCGGCTGTGGGGCGGTTATAAAAAAGATGGAGTTCGGTGGCTTCCACCTGATTGGTTCTAAACGTATCCGACGGACTCGGAAGCGTTTCGCTCTCCACAAGAATCTGCCCGACGAGCGGAGTAATGGCCTTGACGGAATTCGGGACGGCAAAGAGTCCTGTTAACGGCAGGTTCGCATCCGCCAAGCGCGCATGAACACGCTCACCAACTGCCCAGACTTGGAGGTTGCCGGATAGAGTTGCGAGGGTCTTTATCGCATAATCAGCTATAACCTCATTAAACTGCCCGACCAGTCCCTGGTCAGAGCCAAACACGATAGCACCGATAGCATTTTGGGCGGCTCTCCCCTTCTGTTCCGGTCTCATGGCTCCTTGCTCCATTTCGCGAAGGCACACACATAACCCCAGCTCCACGACACGGTAGTAATCTGACAACGCGAGAACCGATTGCTCATATTGGCCGATACTCGAAGCGGCTAGGGCCTTCATGGTGCGAACGACGGATTGGAGATCTCCGGCACTGTCAATCTTTCTGCGCAGGCTCGCTGTCGTGTCGCTCATGACTCCTCTTTCGGTGCCGCATTTGGCATGGGGTGAAACTTGGACTCATCCGACTTGGCTTTGGGTTTCGTAACCTCTTTGGGCTCTTGATCCTGCTTTGTTTTGGCTTGGAACTCTTCGAGTGCTTGGCGGGCGATTTCGATGATCGTTTTACGATCTTCGTCGCGCAATTTTTCGGAGGTAACCAATCGGGCACAAACCTCCGCCGGGAGGTTTGCAGCTGCCTTGTGTACTGAGTGTTCGGCAGCCGTTATCTGCTCAATCGGCACTGTGTCGAAAAGCCCCTCAGTTAACGCTAGCAGCATAGCGATTTGTGCGGACACGGACACAGGAGAAAATTCCGGTTGTTTGAGGCAGGCGCGGATTCGACGTCCATGATCAATGGACTTACGGGTATTTTCATCCAGGCGGGCACCGAAGCGGGCAAAGGTTTCAAGTTCCTCAAACTGTGCATAGGCGAGCTTGAGATCGCCCGCTACAGCGCGGTAGGCAGCACGTTGCGCCTTGCCGCCGACGCGCGAAACCGATTTGCCGACATCGACAGCGGGCAGTACGCCCAATTCAAACAGCGAAGGCGAGAGGTAGATCTGCCCGTCAGTGATGGAAATCAGGTTGGTCGGTATATAGGCAGAAATATTCTGCGCTTCAGTCTCGATAATGGGTAAAGCGGTAAGCGAACCACCGCCAAGTTCATCGCGCAAATGAGTCGAGCGTTCGAGCAACCTAGAATGAATATAGAAAATGTCGCCGGGAAAAGCTTCGCGACCGGGTGGCCTGCGGAGTAACAAGGAAAGTTCGCGATAGGCGCGGGCGTGTTGCGTGAGGTCGTCGTAAACGATCAGCACATCGCGACCCGCCTCCATAAAATGCTCCGCAATACTGGTCGCGGCGTAAGGAGCGATGAAAGCGAGACCTGGTGGATCGTTACCTTCAGTCACAACCACAACAGTGTAATCCAGCGCGCCCTTTTCCCGCAAAATAGCCACTGTCTTCGCCACAGAAGAAGCTCGCTGGCCAATAGCACAATAAACACACAGCACATTTTGATCGCGTTGGTTGAGAATCGTATCGAGTGCAATGGCGGTTTTGCCCGTCTGCCGGTCACCCAGAATTAATTCGCGCTGGCCGCGCCCTATCGGAATGAGCGCATCGACAACTTTTAGGCCTGTTTGGAGCGGCACAGTGACAGGTGCACGGTCCATGATAGGCGCAGCGGGGCGTTCGATGGGTAAGCGCTCGCTGGATATGACCGATCCTTTGCCATCAAGAGGCCGGCCGAGAGGATCAATGACGCGCCCCAGTAATCCGTCACCCACAGCCACATCCATGACCCGTCCCGTGCGCAGGGCTTCATCGCCGGTATGCAGATGCCAGTATTCGCCAAGCAGCACAACGCCGATTTCGTCCTCGTCTACGTTGAACGCGATGCCGAACACGCCACCGGGAAACTTTACCAACTCCTCAAAGCCCACACCAGGAAGGCCGGAGACCTTAGCGATGCCTGTGGAGACCGTAGTGATCGTGCCTACCTCGTGCAGCGTCAGTTGCGGCGTGAAGGCTTCCCGCACCTGGCTTATTCCGGCAAACGTGTTGTCGAATACGTTCTGGAGGCTCTCAGGTTCCCTATTCATTGGCTCTTTTCTTCAGGCTTAGGTTCGGGTTGGGCATCAGGTTCAGGCTTGACTTTAGCTTCAGGGTTAGAATTGGCCTTGGCTATCGATTTGTCCTTCTCTTTTAGAAGTTCATCGACGCCTTTTTCCAGAGACAGCAGATAATCTGCGATGCTCCACGCCACCTTTTGTCCATTCGCGGTTGTGAACTCAATGCCGCTGATCAGGTCTGGCGCAGTTTCGAACCGGATATGAACTTCAGCAGAGAAGGTCTCGTTGAGCGCATTTTGTATCACCGCACGTTGCTCAGCAGGTAGATCAAACGCACTGCGCACAAGCGAGGGTTCAGTCGCAATTTTAAGAGCCTCTGCGAGACCTTCTTTTGCCTGAGCGTCCATCTCTCGCAAGCGGCGAGTGAACACTTCACTCAGGCGTTCTTCCAGACCTGTCGTGGCAAGATCCATCAATGCCTTTCGTGCGATTGCAAATACTTCCTGCTGAGTCCGGCGACTAATGGCTTGATTTAGATAATGAGCATCGTTTCTCAGTGTTTCCTGTCGTTTGGCACTCAAGGCGTCGGCTGCCTGACGCGCTTCGTCGAGTAGTCGCTGACGTTCGACTTTTGTCTCTTCCATTGCTTTACTGAGGAGTTCAGCCCGCTGCTGATCGAACAGCTCGTTCTTGTGCTGGAATTCGTCGCGCTCCTTTAGGGCTTCGGCCTTTTTCGCATCGGCATCACTAAGTTCCGCGGCGATCCGCTTCTCCCGTTCATCAATGGCGTGGAGGATAGGCTGATAGAGAAAACGCTTCATCAACCACACCAGGATGAGGAAGTTGAGCGCTTGCGCGCCAACGGTGAACCAATCAATGAGCATGGATTACTTCCCCACCGTTTGCGCGATAACGTGGTTCCAGAACGGGTTGGCGAAAATGAGTATCATCGAGACTACGAAACAGTAAATAGCCGTGGACTCGATCATCGCCAGACCGACAAACAAGGTTCGGGTAATTGTCGCGGAGGCATCAGGCTGCTGGGCCAGTGCAGTCAGCGCCGTCGCGACCGCCTTCCCTTCCGCCAGTGCAGGCCCAAGGCATCCGAAACTGATAGTAATGCCGGCGATGACAATGGATGCCACCGCGATAATAGTCATGCTGTCCATAATTTATCCTTTTGCTAGGTTGGTTTGTTGTTTCAAATTTTAGGAGCTGGCTCAGGCTCGGCCTTGGGCTTGCGAGTACGAGTAGCGGCCGCAATGTAAACTGCGGCCAGGATACTGAAGATATAAGCCTGCACCATGCCGGTAAGTAGGCCTAGAACCGTCATGACGATAGGGAAGATGAAGGGCGTGATGGTCAGCAGAATACCGATAATCATCGCCCCACTCATCATGTTGCCGAACAGTCGGACGGCCAGCGCCAAGGTTCGGGACATTTCGCTAATGATATTAAACGGCAGCATGATAACCGTAGGTTCGACGTAAGACTTGAGATAGCCGCCCAAGCCCTGATCCAGGATGCCGAAGAACGGCACGGCCACCAACACGCATAACGCCAGTGCCACGGTAGTTGAGAGCGAGCCGGTCGGAGGTTCATAACCGGGAATAATCGTGCATAGACTGGCTGTAGCGACGAACAGAAACAGCGTGCCCAAAAAGCCGAGATACTGCCTCGGGTTACGTAGGCCGACTTCTTCGATTTGTTTTTCGATAGCGGTGACGACAATTTCCAGAAGATTCTGCCAGCGGCTGCGTTGCAGATCGGTAGAAAGTTTTCGGGTGATGAGTTTTGATCCGACAATCAATAGGAGCATAAGCCCCCATGTGTAAACAATGGTGGCGTTGAGCTTAAAAAGACCGTATTGCCAGAAAATTATTTGATCGGGGCTAAGGTGCATGATTAGCCTCCTGGACCGGGTGAGTTTGGTTTTCTCCGAATGATCGGGTCAGCCAGATCACGGTCAGGCGTGCCATGAGAAATCCAAATAGACATAGCAGCAAGCGCTGCCAATGACCGTCAGAAATGAAATAAAATCCAGCCAGCGTAATGCTCATCCTTAACAACAGGCTGGGTAGCAACCACAGCGCCGGTCGTTGGGAAGATATGCTCTTGTGAACAGTCCACCAAAGGCCGCCGAAGAAAATCGCACCAAGCAGTAACCCCGCTAGCCACGCCAGCAACCCTAGCAATATTTCATTTATCATCATTATCCTCCTGTTCATCCTGCATAGACTGGTCTTCTTTGGCGACCCAAAGCCAGGCATTGAAACAGCCGAGCGCGAGCCCGGCCACCAACAGCGCCAACGTCCAGGAGCGGCCTCCCGGATAGCGCTGATCTAACCAGAGACCAAGCGCTGCACCGAGCAGCGTCGGCACAACCACCGACCAGCCGATCAGCCCCATCATTCCTAAACCGAACCAAACACCCGGCGTGGCATTACGCTTCGCTCTGAGTTTCCGTGCCACTTTTGTGCCTACCTGCGCGGCAAAACTTGCTGCCTCCTTCGAGGTTTTCTTAGGCTCGTTATTCATGTTGGAAGCTCGCAAAGCGACGTAGAAATCCGGCTTCCAATTTCGTCAGAACTAAGCGCATGCTTTGCTCTTGTTCGTCCAAGGTCAGAAATTCTTGCTCCACCGTATCGCGTAATTGGCCGAGATCCGCTCCGCCCAATGCCCGGCGTACTGACACTAGCACGTCCAGGCCGGTCTTGATCAGTACCCCTTCATCCACGGCCACCAAAACTTCCCCGTCAGACTCTGTCTCGTAGATCAAAATTCCCGGTTCGAGCGCCGCAACGCAGTCGAGCCGGTGTGGCAGGAGTCCAAAAGAGCCCTCGCGCGTCTCCGCCACAATGCGCAACACACCGGTTTTCTCGGCGAAGATTTGGAATGGCAGAAGAATTTTAAGATTCATGAGTGTCAGTGGCATTGTCGATCTCCGGTTGAGATTTAGCCCCGGCTTCAGGATTTGACTCCGGCCTGGCGGTAGGTTTCGCGTCACTTGGGTTTTTTGTTTGTAGTGTCGGCCCTGATGTGTCGCTAGAGTCAGACTTGCTTGATTTTATTTTCTCTTTTGCCTCATCCACGGCGCCGATCATATAGAGCGCACTCTCTGGATAGTCTTTGAATTCATCGCGCAGGATACGCTCGCAGCCGTCTAACGAATCTTTGAGGCTAACGAGTTTTCCCTTAAGGCCGGTGAACTGTTCCGTGGTGAAAAAGGGCTGGGTCAGAAAACGCTCCAACCGGCGAGCGCGGGCGACTACGTTGCGGTCCTCCGGCGAAAGCTGCTCCAGGCCAAGCATGGCAATGATGTCCTTAAGCTGCTCGTATTGTGCGAGCGTTCGCCGGATTTCCTGAGCCAAGCGATAATGCCGTTCGCCGACGATACCGGGTGTGGCCATCTTGGAACTCGATTGCAGCGGATCTATGGCAGGGAAAAGCCCTTCGCTGGCCCGCTTGCGTGACAGCACGATGGATGCGGAAAGATGCGAGAAGGTATGTGCCGCCGCCGGATCGGTCAAATCATCGGCCGGCACATAGACCGCCTGGATCGAGGTGATGGCACCAGTATCGGTATTGGCGATACGCTCCTCCAACCCCGAGAGCTCGGTGCCCATGGTCGGCTGATACCCCAGGCGCGAAGGCATCTGACCCATCAAACCGGAGATCTCCATGCCCGCCTGGATGAAGCGGAAAATATTGTCGATGAGCAGCAACACATCGCGGTGCTCGTCGTCACGGAAATATTCGGCCATCGTCAACGCCGCATGTCCGACCCGGAAACGGGCACCGGGCGGTTCGTTCATTTGGCCGAAGATCATCACCATGTTTGGCAACACACCTGCTTCCTTCATTTCACGGTAAAGTTCCTCGCCTTCGCGACAACGTTCGCCGATGCCGCAAAAAATACTGACGCCTTCTTGATGTCCGACCATATTGTGGATCATTTCGGTGAGCAACACCGTCTTGCCCACGCCCGCCCCGCCAAACAGACCCGCCTTGCCGCCGCGTTCCAGCGGCACCAGCACATCGATGACCTTGATACCCGTTTCGAATATTTCCGACTGGGTTGATCGTCGTACCAACGGCGGCGGCGACCGATGCACTGATCGCCATTGAACATCAGTAGGCACTGCTTCGCGGTCGATGGCGTTGCCAAAAACGTCAAACATGCGCGAGAGAATGCCCTTGCCGACCGGCGCATTCAAAGGCCCGCCCGTGTCTTCGACAGCCATGCCGCGTGCGAGGCCTTGCGTGGGCGTCAACGCAATCCCGCGCACGCGATGGACATCAAGTTGCGCTAAAACCTCAATGACAATTTCTCCCTTCTTTGCATTCAGCAGTGAGTAGATGGGTGGCAAATGCTCATCGAACTGAATATCCACGACGCTGCCGCGCACCGAGACAACCTTGCCAAGGTTTATAGCGTTAGCTTCGTGATTCATACTCCCCTCATTTATTTATTTCCACATGACGTTACTGTCTGACTTTGCTGCGGCTGTCAGTAGATTAATTAAAGGCAGACCTCGATTTGCCATGCTTACCACTGTCTCATCCCCCTCTTTATCCGCAACTGGCGGTAAGGATTTTTCTGCATCGATAGCGGCTGTTAACCGACTCAACGCCTCGGGAACATCAGCCGCCAAAATAGCACCTGGCACGGTTGCACTATGTCCCATCATTTTCAGCATGGTAAGTGCGACATCTCCAAACATGGTGATGTCCGGATAGTTATTGGTTGTAAATGTCACCAGCATAAAGTCCTCCTAAAATACCTAATTAGTATCTGTTCGCTTAATCTCTCAAGCCGATCGATGTTACCTTGTAAGCTCATAGACTGGCATTTTTTGATCCTTCTCCAGTTCACCCTGCATCGGCAACCAATGCCCTTGCGGTGTTTATAACTTTTTGCATATTCAGCTCTTTTGAAACAGCAGAATCAAGATGACCAATGCCACCAATAACGCTACCCATAGTTTGAGCGCGGTATGCGTAGCTTGTTCGGCTTGATCTTTCTCCCACCAGGTTGCCGGATGAATGCCTTGCACCAGAAACGTCGTCACCCCGGCAAGATTTACACTGACCAGATTCACCAGAAACAGTGACAACGCCCCCATTGCCAATACCGGATGACCACCCCCCAGCAGCAGTCCAAAGGCCACCAATGGCGGCAATAGCGCCACCGCCACCATCACCCCTATCAGCGCCGTCGATACACCGGTCGTGAATGCTAGCGCACCTGCGCAGCCTGATGCTAATGCCACAACGATGTCACCCAGCGCAACCCCGTTACGTGACGCCAGTTCTGGCGAAGCCGGGTCCACTTGCAGCAGCATGCCGATAAATACCGACAACACCATGGTTGTCGCAATGCCGACTAACGCCGTCCTTATTGCGTGGCGAAGCAGCGACAAGTCACCTAACGTCGTGCCAAGCGACAACGCCATGTTCGGCCCAAGCAAAGGTGCAATCACCATCGCCCCGATTATGATGGCGACGCTGTCGTAATACAGACCAACGACCGCTACGATGGTGGACAACACCACCATCGCCAGATAGACTCGCGAACACTCCGCGGCATCTTTAATATCCTCGTACATCTCCTCGCGGCTGATCCGCTCCGGCGACTTTTCCTCCGGTGCTGTTTGTTCCGGCTCGTCGCGCGGCAATGTCGCTTCGACAGCCAGAATCACCATACGGTTGCCCTCCTTGCCAGCAAAACGTTCCCCTAACAGATCCAGCACCGCCTCGCTCTGTTCCGCATCAAGCAAAATCCGCACCAGCACTTCCCCATCCGATAATCGAATCTGCCGGTGTTCGAGTATCTTATGCTCCTTAAGTAGTTCAAGGACTTCAACGCCGTCCTGCTCCGGTAATACCATTTCAATTAATCGTAGTGCCATAGTCGTTTCATCCTTTCCATTTCCAGTTGCGAATATCCGGCATATCCTCGCCATGTTTCCTGATGTATTGTTTGTGTTCGATGAGTTTGTCCCGCATGGCTTGCTTGGCGTAGGCGGCGCGCGCTCCGAGTTGCGGGAGGCGGTCAATCACGTCGCCAAACAAGTGAAACCGGTCCAGATCATTCAATACCGTCATATCAAAGGGCGTAGTCGTGGTGCCTTCTTCTTTGTAGCCGCGCACATGCAGGTTCGAGTGGTTGCTGCGACGATAGGTCAAACGATGAATGAGCAATGGATAACCATGGAAGGCGAAGATGATCGGCTTATCCTTGGTAAAGAGTAAATCGAAATCTTTGTCGCTCAGGCCATTCGGATGTTCGCTTGGGGGCTGGAGCTTCATCAAATCAACCACATTGATCACCCGGACTTTCAGCTCGGGAAAGTATTCCCGCAACAACTCGACGGCGGCCAAGGTTTCCAGCGTCGGCACGTCACCGCAGCAGGCCATGACGGCATCCGGCTCGCCCTCCTGATCGCTGCTTGCCCACGGCCAAATACCTAAACCAGCGGTACAGTGTTTAATGGCCTCATCCTTGTCGAGCCATTGCGGAGAGGGTTGCTTGCCGGCAACGATGACGTTGACGTAGTTGCGACTGCGCAGGCAATGATCCGTAACCGAGAGCAGCGTGTTCGCATCGGGTGGCAGAAAGACACGAATGACTTCCGCTTTTTTGTTCACAACATGGTCAATGAAACCAGGATCTTGATGGCTGAACCCATTATGATCCTGTCGCCAAACGTGGGATGAGAGTAGATAATTCAGGGACGCAATCGGGCGGCGCCAGGGAATCTGATTCGAAACCTTGAGCCATTTGGCATGTTGGTTGAACATCGAATCAATGATGTGGATAAACGCTTCATAGCAGGAGAAAAATCCGTGACGCCCTGTCAGCAAGTAGCCTTCAAGCCAGCCTTCGCACTGATGCTCGCTCAATATCTCCATCACCCGGCCATCGGGTGCAACGTGATCGTCGCCGGGCACAATTTCCGCAGTCGAGCAACGGTTCGTCACTTCGAACACAGCGCCCCATCGATTTGAATTCGTTTCGTCAGGACTAAAGATACGAAAGTTATTGGGGTTCAGTTTGATCACGTCGCGAATGAACTCCCCTTGCACACGGGTGGATTCTCCGTCGACGCCGCCAGGCTTAGGCACTTTTACCGCGTAGTCGCGAAAATCGGGCATATTCAGATCCTGCAACAAGAGCCCTCCATTGGCGTGGGGATTCGCGCTCATGCGCCGCTCACCGATGGGGGCCAATTCAGCCAGTTCGGCAACCAATTTGCCGTTCTTGTCGAACAATTCCTTGGGGTGATAGCTTTTCAACCACTTTTCCAAAATCTTCACGTGCCCTGGATGACTCATGTTACCCATCGGTACCTGATGCGATCGGAATGTGCCTTCGGTAGGTTTATCATCGACCTCCTTCGGGCCGGTCCAGCCCTTGGGTGAGCGCAAGATGATCATGGGCCAACACGGACGCGCCTTGAAGCCGTTTGTCCGGGCGTCGGCTTGAATGCTTTGGATCTCAGCGATCACGGTGTCTAGCGTGGTCGCCATTAACTGATGCATCACCATTGGATCATCGCCTTCGACGAAATACGGCGTATAACCGAAACCACGAAACATCGCGTCCAGTTCGTCACGCGGAATGCGCGCCAGCACCGTGGGACCGGCAATTTTGTAGCCGTTCAAATGCAGAATGGGTAACACGGCACCGTCGTGGACCGGATTGAGAAATTTATTCGAATGCCAACTGGCAGCCAGAGGACCGGTCTCGGCTTCGCCGTCGCCGACGACACAGGCAACGATCAGGTCTGGATTATCGAACGCTGCTCCGTAAGCGTGCGATAGCGAATAACCTAATTCACCCCCTTCGTGAATCGAGCCGGGCGTTTCCGGTGCAACGTGACTCGGTATGCCGCCGGGGAAGGAAAACTGTTTGAACAGCCGCTTCATCCCCGACTCATTTTCAGCGATATTGGGATACACCTCGCTGTAGGTGCCCTCTAAATAGGCGTTCGCCACCAGCGCAGGTCCGCCATGTCCCGGTCCGGTAATGTAGATTACGTTCAGATCATGCCCATTGATAACACGATTCAAGTGGACGTAGACAAAGTTTAACCCCGGCGTCGTGCCCCAGTGCCCGAGCAGGCGCGGTTTGATGTGCGCCAGCTTGAGCGGCTTCTTCAGCAGCGGATTATCGTAAAGATAAATCTGGCCGACCGACAGATAGTTGGCGGCTCGCCAGTAGGCGTCCATTTTGTGGAGCAGTTCCGGGGAAAGAGTCGTTGTTTTCATGGTTTAATTCCTTGGGTTGAGTGCGCCAGAATTGTTTCCGTCGGCGTTGAGCGCCTTTCGGCCTGAGCGGCGCACAGACAGGCGCCGAAGATGAAAACGCACCCGGAAAGGTAAATCCACAGCAGTAATGCCATGATCCCGCCGAATGCACCATAGACTGCGTTTAACGTGGCGAAGTTTTTGAGGTAGATCACAAATAGACTTTCGGCTGCCTGTAAGAACGCCGTAGCGCATAGAGCACCGATCCAGATTTCGGCAAAGCGCGTGGGCCGCCGAGGTGCCAGCCTGTAAAACAGACTCAGACTGAAGAACACCACTAACAAGGAGATAAAAAAACTCCCCAGGGTATAGATCCAGGCACTGAAATCATGTTCTGGAAAAAGCCAAGCCTTCGCCATTTTCGCCAGCACCGGTACCGCAACGGCCAGGAGGACAAAGCTTATCAAGATGACGAGAAAACCCAAGCTTTTGAACGGCAGTCGCCACCAATTAGAGACCTCGACGCCCCAAGCTTTGTTGGTGGCGCGGATCAGGGTGGCGAAGAAACCCATGGCTGCCCAAATGAGCATGAGAAATGCAAGAATACTCGCTTGCCCGCGCGCTTTGATGACACCGGCGATGGTGTCAAAAATGGTGCTCTGCATTTCACCATTAATCGGGACGAAAGTTTCAACGTAAGCAATGACATCTGTCCCAGCCCGGTCTCGGTCAATAAAGGCCGAGGCAATCGTAACGATGAGGACAATCAAAGGAAACAGCGAGAAAAACGCGTAGTGGGCGAATGCTGCTGCAGACTGCGCGCCATCCATCTGTGCAAACTTCTTCACGGCAAGACAGAGTATGGCCCAAGCCCTTCTGGTATTTTGATCAGGCTGGTTGGCATATTTAGCTGGCTTAATCTTTCTTTGCCGCCGGGAGTTACGCATTGCCTTAAGTAGCCCAAAAACCATTGGCGGCATTGCACTCACCGCGAATAGCTTGAAGCAATTTCCGAGTGAGACTTCGGAATTTTCTGAAGTTTCGCAGTTTCGTCTCCGTCGCCGAAAGCCCGGTCGCTATGGAGCCGAGCTGAGTCAGCACTTTCTCGACGGCTTGGCTATACCAGGCTTGAGCTTTTGTTTGTTCGGAGGTGGTGGGTGCAAGGGTCATGGGATGACTCCCCCACGCTCCAATTCCGCCCTTTCGAGCCTTACCCTCTCCAAGCGCCACACTGAATAAGTCACGCAGGTAAGAAAAAATCTATCTCGTACTTGCTTCAATGGGAATCTTCCTTGGCAGCCGGATCCTCGATCCAGTATCCCTGACGATCGTAATGCCGGTGCAGTCCGGCCTCATAATCACGGGTTAGCAGAGACTCTTCCGTGTATTCCGGAGACTGCCTGATGGCCTCACGGGTGAGATTAACGAAGACTGTCGACTCGCTCCAACTAACCCGATCGATCCATTGCGGTGAAACCAGGACTTTTTTTCCCGGCCACCAGTTCTGCGTATTGATGACTAGATAACGAATCGTCCACGTTTCATCATCAATGATAAAATCTTCGACGTGGCCAATATCGCCGTCTTCGGCTTGGATGTGATGACCGCTCACATCATGAGTGCTGCGCAAATTGGGATCCCACTTTTGCTCGGCATAGCTTGGTCTTTCCCATATTTCAGGGTCGCGCACAATGTAGGGATAAGTTGAATAAGATCCCCACATGAACGGGCCGCCCCAATACAAAGGCCAACCATAATATTGGTAGTAGTCTTCCTCGAATTGTCTCGACACAGGCTTATCGCTGTCCAAGGGTGGACTGTCTTCAATCTGCTTTTTTGTTAAATTGATGGCGATGAATTGCTCTTCCTTATTCACCACGGCCAGCGCATAGGGAGAGATCAAAACCTTCCTGCCCATAAGCCAATTGCCTGTGTCGGCGACCAGATAGCGAATCGTCCAATAGTGGTCATCGAAGTAGAATTCATTGACCGTCCCAACTTCCCCGTCAAGACTTTGTAATTTGTAACCTTTTAGTGTTTGGGCTTTGTTGAGCATGGGATTTCTCCTGGTTTTTTAAGTTTGATTTTGTACGCTGTTATCGATCGACTGGCAGTCGTATTTGAAAAATACGCAACGCATTCATCCACAGTTAACGGCTTGTGTAATCAATCAATCTGATGCCGCCTTATTCATGATTATGGCAGTGGTGTTTTCCACATCCTGCGCCACTATTTCCAGTTGCGGCACATTGAAAACGCTCATATCTTGCTCAGGCACTTTTTTGGCCTGTTTTGGCAGCCCGGGCGCGCAGAATTATTTTTTAGACAGTTTGATAATCAGGGTGGCCAGCAGAACAACCACCAGCACACCGATTACCGTCCAAACCCACATCCCTCCTCCCATCATGCCAGTCACCCTAAAATCGCAGTTGAGCCACATAAATCCCGTTCGCCCTGAGCCTGTCGAAGGGTTGAACGGGATTTATGTGGCTCAACCAACGGCTGAGTGTGAAGAAACCCGCTCATGCTTCGACCGGACTCAGCATGAACGGGTTTCTTCACCTCCAACTGATTTTTTAGGGTCACCCAACCCTCTGTATGATTCATCATAATTTTCCTTTGTTGCACTGAGACTAACGTTATTGTTTTATTGTCAGCAACCGCGCATTGATAGCCACGATCACCGTGCTTGCGGCCATCAGCACTGCGCCCAGCGCAGGCGAGAGCACCACACCCCAAGCGTATAGCGCACCGGCCGCCAGCGGAATAGCAATAACGTTGTAGCCCGTGGCCCAAACCAGGTTTTGAATCATCTTGCTATAGGTGGCGCGGGAAAGCTGCACAATGGTCACGACATCCAGTGGATTGCTGCGCACCAGAATCACGTCGGCGGTTTCCACCGCCACATCCGAACCGGCGCCAATAGCGATGCCGACATCGGCCTGGGCCAGCGCCGGAGCGTCGTTCACGCCGTCGCCAGTCATGGCAACCAAAATGCCTCGAGATTGGACCTCTTTCACTTTGGCGGCTTTGTCCTGGGGGAGAACTTCGGCAAAGTATTCATCCAGTCCGATCTGGTCCGACACCCACTTGGCGGTTGCTTGGTTATCGCCGGTCAGCATCATGCAGCGGATGTCCAAGGCTTTGAGAGCCGCTATGGCTTGCTTGGCTTCGGGGCGGATGATGTCGGCCAGAGCTATCGCGCCCTGCAATTGCCCGTCAACCAGAACAAACACGACTGTCTTGCCCTGGGCTTGCAGTGGCGCCACCCGCATATCGGTCATGCTGATAGCTTGTTCTTGAAGGTAGCCGGGGCTGACCACTTTAATGTCTTTACCCTCGACGCGCCCTTCCGCACCTTTGCCGGGGATACTTTTAAAGTTTTCGACCGGCAGCTTCTGTTCCGAAGAGTCAGCAATAGCCTTGGCGATAGGATGTTCTGAATTTGCATCCACGGAAGCTGCATACTTAAGTAACGTTTGTTCGTCGATGTCCTGCGCAAACACCAGGGTGTCGGTCACGCCAAAACGGCCTTCGGTTAATGTCCCGGTTTTGTCAAAAATAATGGCTTGCAACTTCCTGGCAGCTTCGAAAGCGCTGCGATTACGAATCAGCAGACCGTTGCTCGCAGCCAGCGCGGTAGAAACGGCCACCACCAATGGCACGGCCAGGCCGAGTGCGTGCGGACAGGTAATCACCATCACCGTCACAGCGCGTTCAATGGCAAAAGCAAATTCCTTGCTCATCAGCACCAGCCAGATAAAAAAGGTAATGCCGCCGCTGCCAAGCGCAATGAGGGTCAGCCACATCGCAGCGGTATCGGCCAGATTTTGGGTTTTGGATTTGCTTTCCTGCGCCTGTTTAACCAAATCAATGACCTGCGACAGAAACGAGTCCTTGCCGGTGCCTTTGACTTCGATAGTCAATGAACCTTCGCCGTTTATGGCGCCGCCGATGACCTTATCGCTGGTTTTTTTGCTGACAGGGTTTGACTCCCCAGTGAGCATGGCCTCATTGACCGTGCTCTCGCCCTCGACGATGACACCATCAGCAGGGATTTTCTCGCCCGGCTTGATCAGCACCTTGTCATCCAGCACCAACTCGCCCAGAGGCACGTCTTTCACGCTGCCGTCGGGCATCAGCTTGTGGGCGTCAGAGGGCATCAATTTGGCCAGTGCCTCCAGGGCCATTGATGCGCCCATCACCGACTTCATCTCGATCCAGTGCCCCACTAACATAATGTCGACGAGGGTGGCCAACTCCCAGAAGAACATCTTGCCGGTCAGGCCAAACACCACCGCGCTGCTGTATAGATAGGCGGTGGTGATGGCGACGGCGACCAACGTCATCATGCCGGGCTGTCGGGATTTTAGTTCCTTGAATAATCCTTTGAGAAACGGCCAGCCGCCATACCAAAACACCGCCGAAGAAAAGCCAAACAGCAGGTAAATATCGCCGGAAAAACCAATGACTTCCCGTAATCCCACCAGCTTTTGCAGCATCGGCGAGAGCAACAATATTGGCAGGGTCAGGACCAGCGATATCCAGAAGCGTTTCTGAAAATCCGCTGCCATGTGTGCATGGTGATCATGGTGATCGCCTCCTGCATACGACATTTTAGTTTCGGGTGAATTTTCAGTCGCGTGTTCATGATGCCTCATAGCAGTCTCCTGGCATTGTTTATGATTGCTTCTTTTAGACAACGACAACGGCGAAAGCTGTGCGCAATTACCAGCAAGCGCCACAACTCATGACAACAGCCTAGACAAATAACTCCTCGGGAGTTCTGTAACAGCAAGGTACATGCAAAACTAGAACAGGGTCTGTACGTTATCGCACAGAGCCTCACTGAGCCGAAAGTTAATTAATCTGTGGTGGAGAAAATCGTCATTTGGTGTGTTGCCGAATCAATTTGGCAGCCGCGTCCTATACTTTTGACGATTTTGGATTCATAGACCAGCACCGTGAATCCAGAGGTGGGAACGTAAAGCACATAAAGCGCAACCAATTGATTGGGTACATAGTTCGGCACCCACACGCCGTCCTTGTGATGTTCGACATAGAATACTTACCGTGGCTTATCCTGACCTTCACCGGAAAATATGCCCATGATTTTTTTCCCACGAGTTACACGGTATTAAGTATCTGCAGTTTCTAAAGATACGATTCCAAGAGGGAAACCATATAGCTCTTCCCTTTTTCATGCCAGATCCGTTAGCCTAAAAGGCTCAGCACCAGAATGGTGATAGCGAACAGAAAAGTCTTCATTCAGTAACTTTCGTAATTACCATGAACGATAAGAAAGGTATCTTGTAACAAGCGTTCGATAAGTACAACGATTAGCACGACTGCCAGAATTGCACTTCAGAGTTGAATTCGAGAAACTTTTCGAATGGCGTCCTTCATTTTATCTCCTAACGATGCTGCGGTTGTTTAAACCACGCTGTACCGTCAAAAAAGCACGGCATTTATTAAAAAATGCGCAGCAATACTGCCCAGATAACCCAGCGCAATCACCGGCGCCCATTTTAGATGGGTCATGAATGTGTATACGCCCTTAGCTTGACCCATTAATGCCACACCGGCACCAGAGCCGACCGAGAGCAAACTGCCGCCGACCCCCGCTGTCAGTGTCACCAACAACCATTGGCCTTCCGACATTTCAGGATGCATAGCCAAGATCGCGAACATCACAGGGATGTTGTCGATTAATGCGGATATGACGCCGAGTAGTATGTTGGCTGGCGTGGCACCGAGCTCGCCATAGAGAAAGCCGGATAAATGGTGTAGGTAGCCCAGGAAGTTCATACCGCCCACGCACAACACGACGCCATAAAAAAACAATAAGGTATCCCATTCCATACGTGCCAGATGATGGAAGACATCGAAGCGCAAGCTGTCCTCATCGGCGGTATCCGTGGCCTCCTCACCGGACATTGGATCGAGGCCCAGTTCCGGTTCGTCACGGTGGGTAATATGCAGAAAATAGCCGAACAATTGCAGATAGGTCAGGCCAGCCATCATGCCGACCGCCGCCGGCATTTGCAGGCTGTTCTGAAAGCCGACCGCCGTTAACACGGTTAGCAGGAATAACACGACGATACGTTTAGCGCCTCGTCGAGTGATGACCGTGGCATGGATGGGCGCAGGCTGGGTTTTGGGAATGGCAAAGTGCATGATGGCCGCTGGAATCAGGAAGTTAACCACCGAAGGCACGAATAATTTGAAGAACGCCCAGAATTCGATAATGCCCTTTTGCCAGACCATCAAAGTAGTAATGTCACCAAATGGACAAAACGCACCGCCAGCATTGGCGGCCACCACGGTATTGACACAGGATACGCCGACGAACTTGGGATTATCCTTACCGACCGCCATGACCACCGCGCACATCAACATGGCAGTCGTCATATTGTTGGATACCGAGGAGATAAAAAAAGCCAAGAATCCGGTCACCCAAAACAGCTGGCGGTAACTCAAGCCCTGGTTAACCAGCCAGGCCCGCAGACTATCGAATACTCGCCGCTCTTCCATGGCATTGATGTAGGCGATGGAGACGATCAGGAACAGCAACAATTCGCCGTAATCCAGCACGTAATGCCGAATCGCCACTTTAGCAAGCGATGACAAGCCTTGATCCCTATAAACTAGAGCAATTGCCACCCAAATCAGCGCCGCCGCCAACATCATTGGTTTGGATTTACGTAACTCCAGGACTTCTTCGAGCACCACAAAGATATAAGCCACCGTAAACAGGCCGATACACAGATAACCGACCCAATGCCCGCTTAAATCCAGGGATTGGGCGACGCTCTCGGCAAGCACATTGGTTGGCAATAAAAAACCTGTTAATAAGCCGAGCAGAACCTTGTTTAAATCTTTCATAAAGTATCCCATCCCAGTCTTACAGCGACCGTCTTCTGAGTCAATCATCGTTCTCAGATATCACTATCCCGAGTTTATATTTCAGTAGCAACACAGTTGTTGTATCTGTCTGGTTAGCCTAAATCTTCATACTTTCTTTTTTTATGAAAGGCGACTTTTTTAGGCAGAGGATTAAATGGCTGCCTCGCAGCTTCGTCATCCTTATTTTTCAATTCTTTGACTAGCAATCAAGATTCTTAGCAAGAGACTTCAGAACATTATATTGCCCTCGTCCTTTATGTTGCTGAGAACATTGTTTGCGTAAACATTGTTTCATCATTATAATGTTTTTGGCAAGTTTAAGAGCGAATCAATGGTTGTGAATATGCTTGATGTGATTTCTAAAATTGATAAGGCGTTATAAATATCTGCGCCTTAGCTTGCCGCCAGTTCACAAGAGTTGACGCGAACCAGCAAGACAGCACATACATTTACGATTGCTCGATCCCCATCACTTCCTGCAGTAAAGTGATCATGACAAAGCCGCATATCTTTCCGGAAATATGCAATATTGGTTTTTTAACCCAGCCCGAATTATTACTTGTAAACCGCTCGTAATGAGTCTGTCGCAGCCTGCGTGGATTCGAACCTCGACCAGCTTAGGACGAACGGTATCTAAGGGGGGGGCGGATGTTGGGCATAGGATTAATCGGATGACAACCTCTACGACCTGGAAATGTTGCGGCTAGCGGATAATGCCTTTGTCATCGATCCCAAATCGCCTAAGTTGCTCGACGAACCAGGCATCATGCTTATTAACGCGTTCGCGGATTTAGTCGAACTGCTAATCTATGAAGCGTCGGAAAGTATCGAATGGTGAATATTTGCCATTTCGGGGCTGTCAGCAAATAACCATTTTTATATTTATGAAACTGAAATCTGTTTTTCTCTCAATGTTACCTAGAATACCCGTCTTACTCTGGACGCTGATGATAGCGTCTCCTTTATGTTGTTCCGCTTCAGATTTTCTTAAAGTGGATGGAACGGATATCAGGGACAATTTTGGCCTGGGTAAAGATGTTCATCTTTACGGCACCAATCTGGGAGGCTGGAGGGTACATGAGCCATGGATGTCGCCATTAGCCGGAGCATCAAATGAATGGGATGCGCGAAATATTCTTATCGATCGTTTTGGTAAAGAGGCTGTCTGGGATCTGTACAACGCTTACTGGGATTCATGGATCACGGAAATTGATTTTAAGAACATCGCCGAAGCCGGTCTCAACTGTATCCGTTTGCCGATATATGCGCTTAACCATATGGATGATGAGGGCAACTGGAGACTGGACGCTAACGGCGCCATTGATTTATCCCGGATTGAATGGACCGTAAACAAAGCGCTGGAATATGGGCTCTACACCATCTTTGATCTGCATGGCGCGCCGGGGTCACAAAACGGGGCGCATCATTCAGGCCGACAAAACGGCGCCTTGCTTTACTCCACGCCGCTTTATCAGAATCAACTGGTAGAGCTTTGGGAAACCCTTGCCATGCGTTTTAAAGACAATGCTGCCGTGGCTGGTTATGACCTGTTAAATGAACCCTCAGAGGCATTTCCCAGCGCGATGGGTTCTGAGGTGGTTAATCTTTACGACCGCCTGTATCACGCTATCCGAGCGATTGATCCCGACCATATCATCATTATGGAAGCTATCTGGTGGTGGGATACACTGCCGAATCCCCAAGAGAAAAATTGGGAGAACGTCGTCTATTCGTTGCACTATTACCAATGGCAAAACAATGAAGACTTCAGGGTGATGAAAAATTCTGTGGATGGGTGGATACAGGACGCTCAAAAATGGGGTTCAAAATATAACGTACCGCATTTTATAGGAGAGTTCACGTTGTTCGAAAATGCCGAATCCTGGGATTACGGACTTCAGCAATTTACAGAAACCGGTAGCCACTGGACAACGTGGTCTTATAAGGTATTGGGCCGCAATAACTGGGGCATGTACAACACAGCAAAGCAAAACAGCAATATTGCCAATATTGCTACGGATGATTTAAACACTATCAAATACAAATGGAGTCAATGGAACACGCCGGAATACTTTTCACCCAACCCTACCGTCATCAACGCCATGCAAAAAGTAACCTTAGGCCGAAACTTGAAACGGCCATCGCAAGCCTTTACTGCTAAATCAGAGAAATTGGCGGAACAAAATAGTATTAGCACCGTTAATTAAATATAGCTTTAAGCTCTCCATTCCATTTGCGCATCAGAAGCAAGACGGAATATTCAGCATAACCTATCAAGAAAATCGCGAAACAAGCTGGGGTTAATTAACCGTTGGGGTCTGGCAATGCCATATAAACTAGCCGGAGTTAATCCCGGCAATATCCAGCATCAATTATCTAATGGCTTCCCGCCATGACTAATACCAATCTCAATAAGTTTTTATTTGAAACCCTCATCCTAACCTTCTCCCGTTGGAGAAGGGATAGTGTGCGAACTTATTGGGATTGGTATAACTCGTTGGATCGGCCATGGCACCAGTATTTTTTAAAGACGCCCTTAAGATTTTAAGCGGTCCTTCTCAGGAACAACTCGATTAGATATAGATATGGGGTTAATTGGCTGCATTGCCGCTTCTTCGTCTTTAATTTCCATGGCCTTAACAAGTACATCAAGATTAGTGGCAAGGGATTTGAGGACATTCCCAGGTATATAAAATAGTGCATGCTGCAATATGCCCTGTGGCGCTGAGGGGGCGTGGTCAATTAAGTCAACTCCCTGAGATGTTAAATTCAAAGTAACCACTCGCTGGTCTTGACTCACGCGTTCGCGAACGATTAAGCCTTTTTTTGCCAGCTTATCTAACAAGCTACAGGCCGTTGAATGGTGAATCGACATGGCCTTCGCCAAATCGGTGACCTTCAGCCCGGGTGATTTTGACAGTTCCCACATAGCCCAAAGTTGAGCGCTGGTAACGCCATATTTTGTTTCAATCGATTGTGAATGTTGCTGGGTGGCTTTAAAAATCAACCGAAACTGCTTAAGGACTTCAAGCGACCACTGTTTTTCTTGATCAGAGCCCGTAATTTCCATCGTTGTTGTTTTCTTGTTATTACGTTTCATGGGCGGAAATTTATGACTCATCGGGTTGCATAGTCACCATTCTATCAGGTTCATTTCACCCAGTCCGAGCTTAGTTGAAGTCTGCTGAGGTCATAATCTAATAGTATTTAGTGGGTCTTCATAATTGGCTCATAAAGTGCTTTTATGTTACCGTAAACAATGTTTATTTAAACATTGTTTTATGATTACATGACTGTTAGCCATGCTGGCTAAACCATCTTGTCATTAATTTCGCCATGAAGACGTTGCCCCTTACTGGAGCCTTAGTGAATATTTAAACACGCTGCATCTAACTTTTTTACTTAAGGTGTGATTGGAAAAAAACGCATCGAGAGACTTAGGCCTTAATAATTAAATCACCCTTCAGGACAATCCAATGAACAACATCAAAAAAACAGTAGTTTTAAGCGCATTATTGCTAATACAATCGATCAGCGCTTTTGCTGGCGGCACTGATACTGACGCTATGCGCGGGGGTTGGGGGGCGCTGGCATTGCATGTGGATTTTAAACCGTTGTCGCCCAATCTTGAGAAACTTAAATGGTCAGTGTTAAACCACACAAGTACCCGGGATGATTCACCTAAAGGAACAAGGAAAACAGAAAACCTGTTGTTTTCCCACGTCGGTTATCAATTGAATGATAACGCATCGTTGTGGCTGGGTTATTTACACGACTCGATTAACCCGCTAGACAAGCCTTCATATCAGAAAAATCGCCACTATCAGGATTTTCAGTGGAACCAAAAGCTGGGGGATTGGCCCGTACCCATATGGAAGAACGAATTATGCAGGATAACGTCGGTCCATAGGTTAATGTATACCGTGCCAGGTAGTCATCACAAATCAGCCACTCATTGCCGGTTTTGGATGGCCTGAGCGCTTATGTCGGCGATGAAGTACTAGGTTATGTCAATAAAAACACATGGGGTTTAGTTCCTGAGTGGTTAATCATTATGATCTTACAGTTCTTTCCAGCAATGTTAACTCAAACCTATATTCGATCTTTCGCTATGGCCTTTCTGTACTTATGGATGTATCCATTTTTATAACGACTCCGACACATATATAAATCATGCCGAGTAGAATGTATGAAGCTTAATCATGAGGGTGAAGCGATTACTAAAAATACGTTTAAGCTAGAAAATGACCATGTACTACTTTTAAATAGGCAGCGACACCGCTTAATCTTACCCTCCATTTTGCTGGGTTTGCTGACGGGAACAGTCTCGGTCGGATTCCATCTTGCTCTGGATTACGGTGAAGTCATACGCAACCAAGTCATTGAATTGGCCCATCAAGATACGACTTTTGGGCCTTGGGCCATTTTTGGTTTAGTCCTGGTTGCCGTGTTCGTTTCTGCTGGTCTGACCATCCGTTTTTCATCGGAGTCGGCCGGAAGCGGCATCTCCCATTTGAAAGCGGTGCTCCAGGGCCTTAGGCTTTTTCGTTGGTTTCGTGTGTTGGTGATTAAGTTTATCAGTACCGTCATCGCAAGTAGCGCTGGGTTAATGGTGGGGCGAGGCGGGCCTAACGTGCATATGGGTGGTGCAATCGGACAAGCAATTGCCAACATTTGGCCTGACACGGTCATTAAGGATCGTTCGGTAATGGTGGCTGCAGGTGGCGGTGCCGGATTAACGGCCGCATTCAACTCGCCACTGGCTGGCTTGGTATTTACCCTTGAGGAATTGGACTCGCGATGTACTTCGTTTGAGTTTTTTGCCGCCGCCATTGCTTGCCTTACCACTGACATGGTGTGTCGCGTAATGCTAGGGCAGAGTCCGGCTTTTCATATAGCCATCGCGGAAGCCCCGGCCTTGAATCTTCTGATGCTCTTCTTGCCATTGGGCATTGTGTCGGGCATCCTCGGAGGCCTCTTCAACAAGTCATTGCTGGCATCCCAAAAGCTGCTCAGGTTGCCGTTTTATCCCAAATTATTCTGGTGGATAGTTTTGGCTGCGATGGTGGCCGCCGTCGGCTGGTGTACCCCGGAATTGTTAGGTGGCGGACAGGGGTTCATTAACAATATATTCGAAGGAAATATTTTTACGTTAAACACGGTCATGTTGTTTTTTGGCATCCGCTTTATTGTTACGATTGGCAGTTCCAGCTCTGGAGCTTCAGGAGGCATCTTCATGCCAGTCCTGGTTCTTGGCGCATTAATGGGTTTGGGGGTTGGCAGCATTATTCAACAGCTCTTTCCTGAGTTGAATATTGATACGAAATTGTTTGCCGTGGTGGGAATGGCTTCCTATTTTACTGGGGTCGTACAGGCACCCTTAACCGGCATCGTGTTAATTATTGAGATGACAGGAGACTATACGATGATTTTGCCCTTGTTTGTGGCCTGCTTTTCGGCGCATATCATCGCCGATTTGCTGGGGGTTGTGCCTATTTACGATGCGCTTATGCATAATGATTTAAGATTGAATTCGCTCGAAAAAACCACTTGTGATTGACAACTTTATTTCAACCAATCACCTGAGACACTCATCTTCTTGTGTCTGAGTAGACAACCCTATCGGGCAGAACGTTTTAATCCTTTCTTAATGTAGATACGTTGAACTGTATAGATTTATAGGCTCTCATGCACGTTGAATCGATTAGCTTGTTATTTTTGTGTTGATGTTTTTATAAAAAGAATTCCTCCGCCGGAAATTACTACCACCTAGGATCATTGAAAAATATTGCAACAATTATTGATCTTACCTTGCGTGATTCATTGCTAAACCACATCAACAACAAATCGGGAATTTCAACCCACGGCCATGAGTAAACTTGATGCCAAGATGCCAAGCATTTTTCTTCATAATTCCCCAGAAACGCTAACGGATGTCATCATCAAAAAAGTGTTGAAGCTGATTCCACCCTGATTATATTCAGCATATGAGCTTTCATTTGTTTGCATAGAACACTCTAAAAAATAGCCGGGGCGTGTTAGGTCTCACACTAACGCAAGCGCCACAACAAACCGGTAACCGAGGAAAAACAATGCCCAATAATTCCAACCCTGAGCCGCTACATATCGTCTTAATCAGCATTCATGGCCTAATTCGAGCCAACAATTTGGAACTAGGCCGAGACGCGGATACCGGTGGCCAAACCAAATATGTCGTTGAACTGGCAAAAGCGCTGGCCAAGCAAGAAAATGTGCAGCGCGTGGATTTGATAACGCGACGGATTATCGACCACGAGGTTGATTCAGATTATGCCGAGCCCATTGAGCGGCTTGCAGATAATGCACAAATTGTTCGCATTGATGCCGGACCAGAGAGATATATCCGCAAAGAAGAGCTATGGGATCATCTGGATAGTTTTGCAGATAATTTACTGAGTTGGTTACACCACCAGCCACGCTTGCCGGATATTCTGCACAGCCACTATGCCGATGCCGGTTATGTGGGTGTTCGAATTGCGCACTGGACCGGTTTACCGTTGATTCATACCGGTCATTCTCTGGGGCGCGATAAATGCCGGAGGCTGCTAGCTGTGGGCTTAACCATGGAGGAGATAGAGCAGCGCTATCACATGTCCAACCGCATTGATGCCGAAGAGGATACCCTGACCAACGCCGATCTGGTTATTACCAGTACGCGTAATGAAATAGAAGAGCAATACGGGCTCTACAATTGCTATACGCCGGAAAAGATGGCAGTCATACCGCCCGGAACCGATCTTGAAATGTTTCATCCACCAATTGGTAATGGTGAAAAGACGGCCATGGCAATAACCCTAGACCGGTCACTGTATCAACCGGATAAGCCAATCATATTAGCGCTATCCCGGCCTGATGAACGCAAAAATATTATTGGACTTTTGGAAGCTTATGGTGGGTCGCCACGTTTGCAACAATTAGCCAATTTAGTAATCATTGCCGGTAATCGTGATGATATTCGGGAATTGGATCAAGGCCCACAAGCGGTATTAACCGAGTTGTTACTGGTTGTTGATTATTACGATTTATACGGGCAAGTCGTAATACCCAAACACCATACGGCTGATGATGTGGCCGATATTTATCGTTTGGCGGCAGCGTCCGGCGGTGTTTTTATCAATCCGGCCTTAACTGAACCGTTCGGCTTGACGTTACTGGAAGCCGCCGCCAGCGGCCTACCACTGGTCGCCACTGAAAACGGCGGCCCGGTGGACATCATTGGTAATTGCCGAAATGGTTTACTGATCGACCCATTGGATAAACCTGCAATCGCTGAGGCATTGGTGACTATCCTCGAAAATTCAAAACTTTGGCAAGAGCTTTCCGAAAACGGGCTACAAAATGTTGCCCGCCATTATTCCTGGGAGGCCCATGCACAAGCCTACTTGCAAAAAATTAGGTCAATATCAGAGCACCCTGCCCACCTTCCCAAAACCCCACCGGTGGTAAATAGCGGACGTTTCCGGAAACAAGCCATTTTTACAGCAATTGATAATACCCTGCTGGGTGATGAAGAAGGATTGGCGCAATTTGCAAAGCTTATTCGCGAAAAACGTAAGAAATTTTTCTTCGGTATCGCGACAGGTCGGCGACTGGATTCAGTATTGACCATTCTAAAAGTTAATCGCATCCCGATGCCGGATATTATTATTACCAGCCTCGGCACTGAAATCTACTATGCGCCGCAATTAATTGCCGACACCGCCTGGAATCGACACATTGATCATTTATGGACGCCACAAGTTTTAAGAAGAGTCATCGACGAACTGCCCGGCATTCCCGGCTTAACTCCGCAACCTAAAAGTGAGCAAAGCCGCTTTAAACTTTCTTATTATTACGACAGCACTATCGCACCGCCTATGGAAGAAATTTTAACGCTATTGCGCCAGCAAGAATTGTCGGTCAATCCGACACTTTCCTTCGGGCAGTTTCTGGATTTGGTACCTGCTAGAGCATCCAAAGGACAGGCCTTACGCTATGTGGCACGGCAATGGAATATTCCACTGGAGCGAATTATGGTGACGGGTGGTTCCGGTGGTGACGAAGATATGTTGCGCGGAAATACGCTCGGAGTCGTCGTCGGTAATCGCCACAGCGAAGAATTATCGAAACTCGGCGATAACCAGCACGTTTATTTCGCAGAAAAGTCGCATGCATGGGGGATACTCGAAGCCATCGACCATTATGATTTTTTCAATCTTTAGCCGAACGTAAAAATTATGGCAAAACGACTACTGATTTGCACCGATCTTGACCGAACCTTGCTGCCAAACGGTAAACAACTTGAGTCAGCGGGCGCACGGGAGGCTTTTACAAGGCTGGTTTCACGACCGGAGGTGACCTTGGCTTATGCCACCGGTCGGCACCGAACGCTGGTTGAAGAGGCTATTAACGACTATCAACTCCCCATTCCCGACTGGGTGATTGGTGATGTTGGCACGACTTTATATCAAATTAAAAATGACGCATGGCAGGATTTGTCTGCATGGGAACAAGACGTTTCCGCAGATTGGCAGGGATTGACAGCGTTGGCTTTGCGGCCTTTGTTTACTGACTTAACCGCCTTGCGTTTGCAGGATGAAGCCAGGCAAAACCGCTATAAACTCAGCTACTATCTGCCGTTAGAAACCGACGTTCATGCACTGCAACGGGAAATGTCATCCCGCCTAAATTTGGCACGAATGCCAACCAGCTTGATCTTCAGTGTCGATGAAGCGTCCTCAATGGGCCTGTTGGATGTAGTACCGGCACTCGCCACTAAACTTCATGCGCTGGAATTTTTAATGCAACATCAAGGCTTTGATCTCAGCAATACCGTTTTTGCCGGTGACAGCGGTAATGATTTACCTGTACTCACCAGTACGATTCAATCCGTACTAGTTGCTAACGCCGACGACGACGTTATCGAGCAAGCTAAAAATTTGTCCTTCCAACAAGGAACACTGGCGACACTTTATCAAGCGAAAGGCGGCTTTCTGAGTATGAATGGAAATTATAGCGCTGGAATTCTTGAGGGGATCGCTCATTATCACCCTGACACCCAAGGCTGGATGGAGATAAATTATGAATAATGACACCGCTATCCATATTTTTGGCGAAGTGCTGTTTGATCATTTCCCCGACGGCAGCCGGGTTCTGGGCGGCGCACCGTTCAATGTCGCTTGGCATTTGCAGGCATTTGGGCAAGCCCCCCGCTTCATCAGCCGGATTGGCAATGATCCATCGGGGCACGAAGTTGCTGCCTTAATGGACAGCTGGGGTATGAACAAAAAAGCCTTACAAATTGATCCCGATCATCCCACCGGTAGCGTCCAGGTGATGATCGAGGACGGCGAGCCCAGCTATGAAATAGTTGCCGATTGCGCCTACGATTTTATCGATGAGAAATTACTCGATACTGAAAATACGGATGGCTTTTTGTATCACGGCTCACTGGCGATTAGAAACCCGGCAGCGCATGCAGCACTTCAAGCCATCAAAGCCCGGCATCTAGGCAAAATCTTTATCGACGTTAATTTGCGCTCGCCATGGTGGCATCGAGATACACTGCTGCCGTTACTCCAGGATGCGGCATGGCTTAAACTCAATGAAGCTGAGTTGGACGAATTATGTCCGGGACATGCCACTTTAGAAAGTGCCATGCAAGCGTGTTGCACACAGCTAGACCTGGATGGGCTGATCGTGACGCTCGGTGCGAAAGGCGCCATCGCTTGCGAAAAAAATCAAGACTTCGTGGTGGCAAAACCGCCAGCAAGTACAAAGGTAGTCGATACCGTAGGCGCGGGGGATGCTTTCTCCGCCATATTACTGCTGGGATTAAGCAATCGATGGCCACTAGACATGACCTTGGAACGGGCGCAAATTTTTGCCAGCACCTTGGTTGGCAGACGCGGTGCCACAATCGCCGATGTCGGCTTTTACCGTGAGTTTAGTGAACATTGGCGCTAAACATTCTGTCAAGACGACGTAAGCGTTGCTCCCAAATCAGCACATATCTAAAAACTCACGTAACTATTCAGCGCGACAATTCGCCCCTTCTCCCACCGGGAGAAGGCTGGGATGAGGGGATCAAAATAAGCATTTTTCCTTGCTTTAGATTCCCCTCACCCTACCCTCTCCTTTATGCCCTGTGGGTACGCTGGAGAGGGTCTGTTGTGCTTCTCGCTAAATAGTTACAAACTCACTAGGATAACGCCATGTACGAACAAGTTTCTCACTCGCTGTTAAATGCCATTCTGGATGATTTAAAACCGGAAATCAGGCGACAGGATTTGCGGCATTTTTATACTCGCTTAGGCGCTAATTTTTACGCCATTTATTCACTGTTTTTTAAACTCTACGGACAACGCGAAGATTTTAATGAACAAATGCTGCGCCTCGTGGAAACGATGGCGAAAGGCTATATCAATCGATCTGCGGAACTGGAAGCCGTCGATATTCAGCGCGAACAGGATCATAACTGGTTCTTGTCGCAGAAATGGGTAGGCATGGCGCTTTATACGACTGGGTTTGCAGACAGCCTCGCAGACTTGGCTGTCAAAACACCTTATTTCCAAGAGCTGGGCGTTAATCTGGTACATATCATGCCAATTTTGATGTGTCCTACCGGCAAAAGCGACGGCGGTTACGCGGTCAGTGATTTTCGGCAGATAGACGACAGGATCGGTAACTTAAACGATTTACGACAGGTCGCAGAGGAGTTTAAAAAACGCGACATTCTGCTGACACTGGACATCGTACTCAATCATACCTCCGACGAACACGAATGGGCTAAAAAGGCGGCTAAAGGCGAACGCCGTTATCAGGATTATTATTATATTTTCGACAACCGGGAAATTCCCGACATGTTCGAACAGAGCATGCCGGAAATTTTTCCGGAAAGCGATCCAGGCAACTTTACCTGGAATGTGGAGATGCAAAAATGGGTAATGACTGTTTTTCACAATTACCAGTGGGATTTAAATTACAGCAATCCTGAAGTATTCATTGAAATGCTGGACATTATTCTGTTTTGGGCAAACCAGGGTGTCGATATATTACGTCTTGATGCGGTTGCCTTTCTGTGGAAAAAGATCGGCTCCACCTGTCAAAATGAGCGAAATGCACACTTAATATTACAACTGCTAAAGGATTGTTGTCAGGTGACTTCGCCCGGCGTGTTGTTTATTGCCGAAGCTATTGTCGCGCCGGTTGAAGTTATCAAATATTTCGGTGAAGACGCCATTATCGCCAAAGAATGCGAAATTGCTTATAACGCCACGTTTATGTCGCTGCTGTGGGATGCCATTGCCACCCAAAACACCAAGTTACTTTATCAAGGTATAAAACATCTACCTGCCAAACTGGAGCGAGCAACCTGGCTCAACTATGTGCGTTGTCACGACGACATCGGCTTTGGTTTTGACGACAACGATGTCCGGGCCGCCGGTTACGAACCATTCGCACACCGAAAATTTCTGGTCGATTATTTCAGCGGTCATTTCGAGGCTTCCCCGGCCAGAGGCATGGTATTTATGCGCAATGACGAAACCGGAGACGCACGTATTTGCGGCTCGCTGGCTTCCTTGGCAGGACTTGAAGCCGCGTCCGAAAGCGGCGATCCGGTGAAGACTGAAATAGCCGTCAATAAAATTCTGTTACTGCACAGTCTGATTCTATCTTTCGGCGGTATACCGCTGCTCTACAACGGCGACGCACTTGGTGTCGTCAATGATTACAGTTATCAAGACGATCCCAGCAAAAGCAGTGACAATCGCTGGATACACCGTCCTAAAATCAACTGGGAAAGGGCTGATCTCAGGAAAAAACAAGGCACTGTGGAATACACTTTATTTAATGCAATGAAAAAAATGATCGCCATTCGCAAGGAGACGTCGGCCTTTGCCGATTACAATAATCGCGAACTGCTGGATGTACGAAATGAACATTTACTCTGCTTTCTCCGCTTCAATCATTTGCGTCCTTCAGAACGTGTGTTAGTGGTTGCTAATTTTGATGCTAATCCTCAGTATCTTGATCTGGAGGTAATTGCTGGGAGTGGTATTAACCCTTACGCTCAATTCATCGATCTTTACAACGGTTGTAAACCCACGCAATACAATCGACAAATTGTCCTGCCGCCCTATCAATTTTATTGGTTGACGGAAATATAAAAAACTAAAACAGCCGATTTTGACGGCTAGTTTTAAATTATCAACTACTAACAACGGACAAAAGCTATGGAATCCTACCCTTCTGAACTGCTACTGATTGCATTCGTAGCAATGCTAGCACCACTTCTGACCGAACTGCCCAAGGGATTCCGAATACCTGTTGTGGTTCTTGAAATTATCTTAGGTATCTTAATTGGTCCACAGGCATTCAACTTGGCTACTCCTGACGGCATGATCGGTACTCTGGGAGAATTGGGCTTAACTTTTTTATTGTTCATGGTGGGTCTTGAAATCGATTTCGACAAGATTCGCGGCAGGCCTTTATCCTTGGCAGTCGGCGGTTGGTTTCTTTCTCTGGCAGTAGCATTGCTTTGCATGTTTTTCTTCAGCGCCATCGGTCTGATCCAGACGCCGCCTTTATTAGCAGCCATCGCGTTATCCACGACCGCTGTGGGCATCTTGGCCCCGATTTTGAAAGACCGAGGGGAGTTGAACACCGATTTCGGCAAATATTTGGTTGCAGCGGCAGCGGTCGGTGAATTTGGACCTCTTGTTATCATCTCAATGCTGTTGATTCCTTCACATAGTACGTTTGTACATACCTTGTTCATCCTGACTTTTGTCTCTATCGCTTTTGTCGCGGCCAATATTGCATTAAATGCCCGCCCATCTAAGTTAATTGAATTATTAAAGAAGACGATGCAGAGCAGCGGTCAACTGCCAGTAAGAATTTGTATTCTGCTGCAGATTCTATTTGTCGCGCTTGCTGCTAAATTCGGTCTGAATATTGTGATGGGTGCTTTTACGGCAGGAATAGTCGTCAGTCTAGCCATAAAAGGGACGGATGGAGAACTCTTGCGTCATAAGTTGGACGCAATTGGATATGGGTTTTTAATACCTATCTTCTTTATCGTCGCAGGCATGAAATTTGAAGTCAGTGCCTTATGGTCTGCTCCTCTTGCACCGATTCAAGTAATGCTTTTGTTGCTTTTATTAGTCTTGGTTCGAGGTGTGCCAGTGCTGTTATACAAGAAGGAACTGACTCCCGATGAAAAACTACCTTTCGCATTTTATTCTGCTACCGGTTTGCCGCTGATCGTTATCATCAGTGAAATAGGCGTTTCCTCAGGTGTCATGCCTCCGGACAGGGCGGCAATTTTGGTATGTGCTGGTATGTTGTCGGTCTTGCTATTCCCGATCTTGGCCGTCAAGTTACGAGGGAAATTCAAACTACCTTAATTTATTTTGGTTAATTACTTACAGTTCCTCGGGTGTCCGGTCGATAGGGCGTTTTGTAGTGTTATGTTCTGTCATTGTTTGCGGACGATACTGTCTTAACCAGTGTTTTAACGTAAACACGTTGATTTAATTTCTCGACAATACACGCTATCGATTTATCGCCACTTTGTAACAGTTTTTGAATCGCTTGCTCTCTAAACACTTGGTTATATTTTAATGGCACGTCTAATACCAATCCCAATAAGTTTTTATTTAAAACCCTCATCCTAACCTTCTCCCGTTGGAGAAGGGATAGTAGATGAACTTATTGGGACTGGTATAACCTCTTTGGTAAACAGTCGTTGATACCTTCCACCTCAAGCTGGTTAGCTTATTTCAGCGTCGTTGACTTCCTTAAGAAACTGGACAACCCATATTTTGACACGCGGTAAACAGGCATTGAGCGAGTCCTGTTTTTCTGGAATGGCAAAAAAATCGGGCTCATGAAGATAAGGATTGGTCATTTTGCCAACATCGATAGCATCGTGACTAAGATCAACGATCCGTCCGCCGATAATGTTGTACTGGTGTTCATAGTGGCCGCGGATAAAACCGCCGAAAACCTGATTCATGAATAAACTGCCAAACTTACAAGACCCGGAAAGGTCTATAGGCGGACGTATATGCCGCTGAGCTGCTTGTTCACACCATTTTCGGAATACAAAGACTTTCGCTTGTGCGAAACGTTCATAGGAATAGGCAAGTTGCGCCTCGCTTTCTACTATCAAGTCAGTCATGGTAAGGCCTTAGCAAATTATGTAGTGGCCCTCGACGGACTGAGGGATGGGTATCAAGTCAGTCAGATCGACTTAAAACAAGCCCGGAGGCGGTTGTTGTCGACTCACACCATCTCCCCCGGCTTATTAAAACTAAGCTCTCGCTCTTCATCATCTTCAATGATTTTGGCATGCGCTAACACACCGCTATCGTCATATTGATATTGATGCTCGGATTCAACCTCGCCATAAACCACTTTCTGGCACAGCAGCATTTTGTTATCAGCATCAAAATAGCCGCGGTAATAAGTGTTGCGATTATTTAGACTGGCTTGAGTTATTTCATTGACCAGCTTCAGCGGCAGTTTAATGCCACTGTAACTAACGAAATAGCGAACTTCGGTTTCTGGATTCATAGTCTGTAGAGCTTAAAAAATAGGTATCTGTTCAGCGCGACAGTTTTCCCCTCACCCTACCCTTTCCCACTGTAGAGGGTCTGTTGTGCTTCGCGCTGAATAGTTACGAAAATAAATGGATAGAGATGATTTCTATTATTTGATCCAAGTTCAGATTTTCATTTTCACCGACAATATTGTGCGCAGATATAGGATATTTAAGATCTATGCCGTAGCGCGCAGCGCTCTGACCAAAAGTGTAAATATAAGCAGCAACACTGGGGTCGTTAAGCGTAGAAAGTTCAATGGCCTGAAAATGCTGTTCTTTAGTATTAAGCGCGAGTGTGTTTTCGCCATATCGATGCACCAGCTCTAATAATAAGAGTTTGATTGAAATCTCTTTTTCTATCGCCCAGACATTCATCCCCGTACTCAGGCCTAGACCTTCTTGACGACCACAGGTCGGGCGTAATAATTCAGGATCAGCAGATTTTGTGCTTTGTTGATTAGCCATAAGATCAGTAAAAAGCTTAAGAGACCGCTGCCAGCAATCCATGCATCGGCGAACTCGGCATTATCTGCCAGCCACCAGTCGGCAATGCCAGCCCCTGTGAACAAACCAATCAATGGCAGCAGATACAACAGTAAAGAGGCACGCAGCAGCAAGTTTTCATCGATAGCGACCATGACTTGATCGCCGGTTTTTAGTTGCATATCGCAATCGACCGGTACTGACTTTTTCTTAAGTACACTGCCGATGGCGTTGGTGGTACACGATGCATTTTGTAGGCATCCGCCGCATGCACTGTTGGTTCCGGCTTCAACCCAAACCTGATGGTTTTCAATTTTGACTACAACCGCTAGTTCTTCAATCATCGCTTCACTTTTAATCAATAAGGGTCAGATGTTTTTCGGCAAAATACAGCGTGCCATCTACTTCCTCCAAACGCAGCGCTTGCAATCGTTGCCCTAAACACACCGGACTTTGGCATTCGCCGGTTTTAGGATCAAAAATAAAGCCATGCATTGAGCAACGCAGGTATTGTCCGGTGTCATCAAAGATTGCATCTTGCTCGCAATTCAATGGCCGATGCATGTGCATGCAATGGTTGATGTACGCATAGGCAATGCCTTCAAACGTGAAAATAATTGCTGATGTCGGCAGTTTCTTGAAAAGAATATTCCGCGTCAAATAACTTGCTTCGCTCAGTTCTCGACGCGTGCAGGCTGGCTTTAATTTGTCGATTGCCATGGTTAATCAAGCGCAAGTCACGTAGGTTGGGTACGACTGCATGGATGCAGGAGGTAGAGCAACGCACGGAGCAGTTGCCGAGAGGCGGTAGCCGAAACCCAACATGGGGCTCCAATAACGTTGGGTTTCGGCTACCGCCTCTACCCAACCTACACAAGTCAAGCCCAAGCCTCCGCCAAATTTGCTAACCATGTTTCAAGCCTCGTTGGCGTTAGCTCTTTCTGATTTTCCTGATCCAACACTAAGCCAACAAAACGGTCATCAACAATGGCTTTCGATTTACCAAACTTATATCCTTCAGTTTCCCAAGCCCCGATAATAGTGGCGCCGCATTGTTCAAACTGGTCATACAAATAGAACATGGCATCGACAAATTCATCCGGGTAGCTTTTTTGGTTTCCTAACCCGTAAATCGCCACTTTCTTGCCGGTAAAATCATGCCCAGCAAGCTTTGGCAAAAACTCTTCCCAGCTTTCGGTGGCGTTGCCGGTTGATAAGCCTGGCAGTTGGCCTTCCCCGTAAGTCGGTGTGCCTAATATTAAGGTTTCAAAACCCAGTAAGTCTTCAACAGTTGCATTGCGTATATTCACCGGTTTAGCGGCAATAGCCGAACCCAATGTAGTAGTAATATCTTTTGCAACCCGCCGTGTATTGCCGGTATCCGTGCCAAAAAAAACACCTACTTTAGCCATGATTTCCTCACTTAGGCGACTTGCCTTGTTATCAATTACACCAAAGAACGTGTCTTCGATGTTAATGCTGTATTTGCAACAAACCAGGATCTTTTTTGGCACTCTGTAGTGACTGCCATTCTTCCGGTGTATAGGCCTTAACACTGACAGCGTGCAGTTTGCCTGAGGCCAGCGGTTCTTTTAATGTTGCCAACACCAGCTGTTGCTTCTTTACGATTGATAAATCACCAAATTGCTCGCTTACCACCGAGATCAACAAATCACAGCCTGCGCCGTCGACAATCACTTGTGCATCAGGTATTCCCTGCTGCACCAGTTGGGCAACTTCCGTTGTGCTCAAGCCTTCGGTGGATTCTGCTTTTTTCGGCATGGCGGCAGTTAATAACGGTAACAAACTGCCGTTGTTAGCCATTTCTTCAACAATGTCGCAACCACCTACTAGCTCGCCATTAACAAACAATTGGGGGAAAGTTGGCCAATGAGAAATACTCGGCAATTTTTCACGTATAAAAGGCGCTTCCAGCACGTTTACATAGGCATAGGGAACCTTGGTCGCATCAAGTATGCCGACAGTCTTGCCGGAAAAACCGCATTGCGGGTTTGCAGGTATGCCTTTCATGTAAAGGATGATGGGATTTTCTGCCAGTTGCTTGTGGATTTTGTCTTCAGTTTTCATAAGTTTCTCGTTGTTTAATTATTTTCTTCTCGTTCCCATTTGCGCACCAGATGGGGTTCGCCATGATGGGTTTCGCTCCCGCTCTACCCATCCTACCCCGCCTGCTGCCTGAGCTTGTCTTCTTCTTTCTTTACCAAGTGAATCTCGCCCTCCCCTTTAACGACATCGGCATCGACAATACATTGCTCAACATCATCGACAGAGGGAATATCAAACATGGTTTTACGTAAGATTTGCTCCATGATGCTGCGTAAACCGCGGGCACCGGTTTCTCGTTCTATGGCTTTTTTGGCAATTTCAACCAGGGCATCCTGTTCAAACTTCAATTCCACGCCTTCGTAAGCAAATAGTTGTTGATATTGTTTTACCAGCGCATTTTTGGGTTCGGTTAACACTTGAATCAATGAATCCACATCCAGCGCTTCCAATGGCGCTAATACCGGAAAACGGCCAATAAACTCAGGAATCAAACCAAACTTACGTAAATCACTGGGTTGTGTGGCATTGAGCATAGCGTCCAATGTTGGTTTTTCAGTCTGCTTATTGACCTCGGCATGAAAGCCAATCGCTGAATTAGTCGGCACCAAACGTTTTTCGACATACTTTTCCAAACCTGGAAACGACCCGCCAGCAATAAACAGAATATTGCGGGTATCGATAGTGGATTCGCCGTCTTTGTTGCGCGAGCCTTTGCCGGAGATTTTTACATGCGAGCCTTCGACCAATCTTAGCAATGCCTGCTGCACGCCTTCGCCGGAGACATCGCGAGTGCCGGTTTGCGATTCCGGGCTACGGGCGATTTTGTCGATTTCATCGATATAAACGATGCCCCATTCGGCATTAGCCATATTACCTTCGGCAACATCGAGCAACCGGACCAGGATATTTTCGACATCATCACCAACATAACCGGCTTGCGTTAGCGTGGTGGCATCGGCCACCACAAACGGCACGCCGACAATTTTTGCCAAGGTGCTGGCCAGCAAAGTTTTGCCTGTGCCCGATGGGCCAATCAATAAAATATTCGACTTGCCGATCTCAACGTCTTTGTCATATTCACCCAAACCGGCATCTCCACCTTCATGCTTTAGACGCTTGTAATGGTTATAAACCGCCACCGACAATATTTCTTTAGCCAGATGCTGGCCGATCACGTATTGATCAAGATGCGCTTTAATCTTGGCCGGAGTCGGCAATGGCCCCTGCATTTCGGACAGCTCTTTTTTCCGGCTCCAGTTGGTCACTACCTGATTGGCTAATAATACGCACGCCCCGCAGATATAGCCTTCCGCACCGGCTATTAAGGGGACTGAGGCAGACTGACCGATGCCGCAAAATGAACAGTGTTTGATTTCTTTATCAGTCATGACTGCTTTCTCCCGATTCAGGTATTGGTAAACTGGCTATCCAGGCGCGCTGACAAGTACGCCGGGCACGTTCTTTCATTAGCTGGCGAATTTTTGGTGTGGCTTTAGCCAGGGACAGAGTTTCAGGCTTGTGTATGCTTTTACATAACACCACATGAAAGCCAATTTCTGATTGGACAGCATCACTGACTTGCCCGGCCTTCAAGGTAAACAATACTTCATCAAGTTCGGGATACAGCGTGCCGCGTGACACGGTACCCAATACGCCCCCTTGTAATGCGGTTGGACATTCAGAATGCTTTAAGGCCAGATCAGCAAATTTGTGCGGCTTTTTTTGCAGCTTTTCGGCAATTTCCTGAGCACGAATTAACGCCATTTCTTCGGTGTTTTCGGGATAATCAGGATTGATGCTAATAAAGATATGACAAACTTCACGCCGCTCAGGACGATTAAATTGCTCGGCATGCAGATGGTAATAAATGCCGATTTCCACCTCATTAATATCCGGCGCATTGCGAGCAACAAACTCCAACACGGTATTAACCTTACACTGACGATGCAAGGCAGCTAGCAAGCTGACGTTATCGAGCTTATTTTTTTCCAGGTCAATTAAAAAAGAATCTTCATCCTGGTAACGATCTCGAATTTCCTGATAGGCCTGCTGTATTTCCTGATCAGTAATAATGACAGACGCCGCTTCAGGAGTATTCAGCACCCTACTCTCAATTTTGAACTCGTTTAAGGCTTGGATCTTTGCCTGTGTTAACTCGTCCCCGGCCAATTCAGCAGGTGTCTTTTTGAATAAGCTTAACGCTGCTCTTAGCAAGTTATAAGTTTCCAGCTGAATGGGCTTATCAATTTTGGTCATATCAATTCTCTGGTTCAACAAATGTCTCAGGGTGTGCAGGATCAAGCGCTGGCTCTGGTACTTGCAAGACTCGACCCTGAAAAGCAACATGGTATTGAATGAGCTGATGGTCTCTGATTACCTTAAAAACCTCGCCATCCGTGCCTTTGGGGAATAATACATTGCCCTTCAGACCTAAATCGATATTGCAAACCACCTTGTCCCTGAACTCAAAGCGACTGGGATTCCAAGGCTCATCGCCACCGATCAGCTCTTCCAGTCGACACCCCACCATTCGGTCAACAGACAGGAAATGCACGGTATAAATCACCTGGTCTTGTAAAAAAGTACCGACATTAAGAATATTGCCGACACTACCCCGACGCACTAACAAAGTACCCACATCCATGCCCGGGTAAGTGCCGTCATTGCGGACGTTTCTGGTGACCCGAACCGATTCACCGAATTCAAACCGGCCTTCGTCGAATCTATCGGGTTTCATGTCTTTATGTCGCTTAAAGAAACAAATGCGGTTTGTGATGATTCGGCCATTGAAAATACCTTAAACACCTTTTCAGTTTGAGCGTCGGATTCGACAAAATCCTGATAGGCACGCTGAAGTAGTTTGGTGTACACCGCTCGTTTGGGAACCTCGCTTTCCGGCATCTCATCCCCGGCTTTCTGTAAATAATCATGAAAGCGTTGCAGGATATGCAAACGATTAACATGCACCACGCTAGGCACATACTCGAGCTGAAAATACTGTAAAAAATCTTCAGCGGATTCTAATTCTTCCAAATCTTCTTCAAAACTCATGGGTTTTCTCCGGTAATTAAATGGGACCAACTAAAGACACATCCTGACTTAAAAGATAAATAGCCAGAATAACGAAGGCCGCACAGGCCATGATTAACATTAATGAATCGCCTTTAACTTTCAACATGCTGCTGCTCCCAATTTATATCGACTTTACGCTTAACCACTAATTCCAATAATCCTTGTGCGCCAATCCTGTCCTTACTATCTAAACTCACCAGCTTTTCAAAAATAGCCTGACTCACATCAAGATTGTCCAAACGCATATTCAGGAAGCCAACTGCTTTTAGGGTGAATAAATACAACCTGACTTGAGTTAATAATTCGGACGGGGCACCGGTAATATGTGTCAGCTCCAACAGGCGCCAATTTTCCGGAAATGACACCTTTGGTCTAATCACCGCCAATGCTTTTGTGGTGATGGCCAATGCATCATCCAGTCGATGTTGGTAGTAATAAAACCGGTTTAATGCCACCAGCACATTCAACGATTCTGGTGCCAGCGCATACGCTTTCAATAAGGGTTGCTCGGCATCGCCGTCCGCATAATTTTCTGCTGCTGTGGCTATTAATTCTTTAACACCGACAACATCGGGTTCTTCAAAATACAAACCTTGTGCTTCAAAATCTAACAGATCCATTTATGCCGCCCCCACCGCGCGTTTTACCGGCGTCTCTTTTCTGGGAGCACAAATACTTTCCGCATCACACACGTCGCAACTATCTTCCGCCAACACTTTAAGCGCCTGTTTTTGCCCGGCCTCCAGTTCGTCAATCCGCTCCATCAAACAGGCAATCGCTTTACCCACCGGATCAGGAATCAAGTGATGATCCAAATCAATGCCATGCATGCTCTGGATTTGCGTACCCTTGCTTTGAATCACCCGTCCTGGAATACCCACTACCGTGCAGCAAGCCGGTACATCTTTAATCACAACGGAGTTAGCGCCGACGCGGACATTGTTACCCAGTGTAATTGCGCCAAGAATCTTGGCTCCAGAGCCCACCATGACGTTATTGCCCAAGGTTGGATGGCGTTTTTCTTTATTCCAAGTGGTGCCGCCCAAAGTGACACCGTGATAAAGCGTGACATCATTGCCAATCACCGCCGTCTCGCCGATTACTACCCCCAGCGCATGATCGATAAACAAGCGTCGCCCGATAGTTGCCGCTGGATGAATATCGACACTGGTAATCATTTTGCTGAATGCGGCCAGGATTCTGGCCGACAGATGCCAGTTTGCATGCCATAAACGATGTGTGACTCGATGCGTCAACACCGCATGCACACCCGCATAAGTCAGTAAAATCTCCCAGACACTGTGCGCAGCAGGGTCACGCCCAAAAACACAATAAACGTCTTCGTGCCACTGGGCGAAAAAACTCAACGGTTTTTCAGTGCTGATTGTTGCGTTATTGGACATGACCATAACCACTAGCTGAGGCTCCAGGTCGTGCTACCCGTGATAGGCGCTCCTGGAATACGGAAAAATGAACCGGGATAACGATCATCCTGATCGGGTATTTCTACCTTTTCTTTAATTTGTCCTTCGACAGGCTCAGGACGAACGGTGAGCTGTTGATTCCGTTCGTGGTGAGCGTGTCGAACCATGAATGGACTCAACTGATTAATTTCCGGCTCACAAATTTGTTTTTCGCTAACTTCGTTCATGACTGCCTCTCCTAAAGATTTTGATGAAATCGGTTGAGATCCACCGCATTGGGTGGCTGTTTAAACTCACTGACAAAGCGTCTGACCTGGGTTAATAAGGCTTGCGCCTGGATTCGGGTAACCGGAATACCCATTTGCTGATAAGCATGAATAACCCCCTGTGTTCCGGAATGCTTGCCTAACACCAGTTGATGACTGCGACCCACAACAGCCGGATCAACCCCTTGATAATTCTTTGGATCTTTTAATAAGCCATCGACATGAATACCCGCTTCATGACTAAACACATTCTTGCCGATCAGGCTTTTGCGACTGCCGATAGCATCACCCGAGGCACGAGCAACCTGTTCTGATAAAACGGGGAAATTCTGCAACGAAATGCCGGTTTCAAATCCATACAACTGCTTTAAGCCCACCACCACTTCTTCCAAGGCCGCGTTACCGGCGCGTTCACCCAATCCATTTACTGTCGTGTTTAAATGTGTTGCCCCAGCCAACGCCGCCGCCAAGGTATTGGCAGTCGCCAGCCCTAAATCATCGTGGGCGTGCATTTCAATTTCCAGATCCGTTGCGGCTCTTAACTTTTTGATAGTTTCAAATACCCCAAACGGCTCCATGATGCCGACGGTATCGGCGAACCGAATCCGACTCGCCCCGGCTTGTTCAGCCGCTTCAGCCATACGGATTAAAAAATCCACATCGGCACGTGAAGCGTCTTCCATGCCGACACACACATCCAAACCAAGATCCTTTGCTCCCTGAACACAACTGCTGATCGTGCTTAACACCCACTCGCGGCTTTGCTTAAGTTTGTGCTGAATATGCTGATCGGAAGCCGATATGGATAAGTCCACCTTATCTACGTTTAAGCCTAAACAAGCAGGTAAATCGTCACGGCGCATTCTTGACCAGACCAACAGCTTTGCTGGCAGCTTTAATGCCGCAATCGCTTTGATTTCATCTCTTTCCACCGCCCCCATTGCTGGAATACCAATCTCCAGCTCCGGCACACCTAATCCCGCGAGTTGCGTTGCAATCGCCAGCTTTTCGTCCAGCGAAAACGCCACACCGGCAGATTGCTCGCCATCCCTGAGCGTGGTGTCGTCAATGATAATTTGGCGGTTTTGAGTTTTCATAATTCACCGTAGGGTACGCATCGCGTACCATTGTTTAGCTTATGAAAAGGTACGCAGTACCCTCTGGGGCATAAATGCGTACCTTACAAACTTTAATAATGAATAGAGCAAATTACTTGCCAACTATTTATTCTGCGGTAATAGCGGGCTGCAAGCCCTGATTGACGCGATACCGACAAAACAATACGGCGCAAAGACAAAGAGATTGTCGTAAAACCGACAAAAGGGGGAATGGGTAAATTTGAATAACTTCAAGGAGACAAGAAATGATTATTAAATCAATCCAGAACGATGAGGAATTAAAATCAGCTTTCCAGCGCCTGGAAACGGTTTTTCAAGCGGAAGCTGATACGCCCGAGGCAGAAGAAATGGAAATGCTGGTCAACTTAATTGAAGCTTACGAAAACAAACACTATGAGATAATGCCGCCCGCCTCGATTGAAGCCATCAATTCGGAAGAGAACTAAATCACCATGGTTGATCAGCAATATAAAAGTACAAATGCGACATTCAAATGTAGATACCGTCTTGGCTTTTCCTGCCCACCAGCTTTTATTCAGCGTGGGCACAAAAAGCGTGCCCACCCTACACGGCTAATCGCTACAATGCTGATACCAATCTCAGCTAACGCCGGGTTCAATGCTTTTATAGACGGCCATAAACTTCACGACAAGTCCACCGCCTATAGAAGCGGTGATATAGACAATGCGGAGCTCTATGATGCCGGAGCTTATGTTGATTATGTAATGGGTGTTGTTGACGCAACTATTAGGTCGGGTTTATTTTGTCCACAAAATATCACGTCAGATCAAGCTGCAAATGTTATATCTAAATACCTAAATGAGCATCCAGATTTATGGAGTTCAAGTGCCGAGTCACTTGTTAAAGCTGCACTCATGAAAGAATGGCCTTGCCCGAAGTAGTCATAGATGAAAAGCGGACAAGATTGGTATGAGCTCTTGGATCATCGCTAATCAAAAAAGCATAGAAAGTGTCAGGCCTTGAAATGTTGAAAAACATATCAAATATGCTTAATTGCAAGACCTGAACCCATATTTTCATTAGAAGCCAAGGTATGATCAGAAACATAAATAAAATTCCTTGGGGGCCAATAAGGTCTTCTCTTACAAAAAACTTTTCCTTTGGCGACATCAAGCTAATTGTTGGTTATACGGACATAGATATGTCACAACTAGCACACCTTGAACAAAAATCTACGGGTGGTGCTTCAAAATCACAGTTACTCAGTGCAATTGATGGTCAAATTGGTAATATGGATTCTAATAGCGCTGGAGTTGTTGCATCAATATGCTGTGAGGAAATGTTGATAAGGAAGCCAGACCTTATTTATGAGCTAGAGCACGTTCTTTCACGGGTTGGCTGGAAGTTCTCTGGCACAACTCTTTTACCAGTTGAGATATTCGATATATCGGAACTGAAGGACATCCCTGAAAATGCGCATGAAGATATTCAAAAAGCATCGAGTAGATTGAGAGACGGTGATTTAAGCGGAGCTCTGTCTGCTTCATGCGGCGCACTAGATTCCGTAACAGGTGCCATATATCAAGAATTCAAGCTTGGTGATCCTAATAAGGCATCCTTCCAAGAGAGGATAAAAAGGTCAATAGATGCCATCTGTGCCAAGGAAATCTTGTTGAAGGAACTTCAAGACATAGGCTGGGGTGAATCAGACACTAAACCATTGGCCTCCAATCTCGAAGGCTCATTAAATCAAGCAGCGTTTGTTATGCAAAAGTTGAGATCAAACATGGGGGATGTTCATGGGTCAAAACCCGTTATTTCTGCGCTTGTTTATGACTCAATTAAATGGTCATTGCTACTGCTCAGAATTTTGGTAACTCGCAAAAGCTTCTAACAATCGCATGCACTCGGACCAAGTCGTAGGCTGGTTTAAAAACCCAACTTGAATGCTTGTGATGCTGGGTTTCGCTATCTCTCTACCCAGCCTACGGTCCTTCGTCCAGGCTAACTTGCCGTTGAAAACACCAATTTATTTAAATTTTTGCCGGACGATTAGAATTATGATTAAAAAATTACTTCCAATGTTTATGATGCTTTGCACCAGTAGTGCTGTTATAGCCGAGTGGATGAGTGTTGGGCTTACTAATAATGGGGATATTGTCACTTATCTTGACTTAACCACCATGAATAAGTCTGGCAAAAAAGTTAATGTTCTTACACTTATTGATTTAAAAGAAGCTCGTTCCGAAGACAATGTAGATCCATATTTATCGTTAATTGGGAACGTTGAGTATAACTGCTTGAAAGAGACTTTTTCTTTTAAAACTTACAACGCATATTCAAAAAATATGGGACAAGGTGATGTAATTAAAAACTTTAATCTCACAAATAAAGATAATATTCCTGCCGCTCCTGGTTCAGTTAGTGGTGAACAGCTAAAAGTGGCTTGTGATAATTCTAATTGGTCTTTCGTTGGAACGACATCAGATGGAAGTTTTAGTGAATATTTAGATTTAAGCACTAAAAAGAGATCTGGTACGAAAGTTAAGATATGGGTTCTTCGGGACTTTAAATCAGAACAAGTTCTTAATTTGGGAGAAAAGCATTTATCAGTATTAATACAAGATGAATATGACTGCTCAAAAGAAACAGTATCGCTGTTACATGCCAAATTTTTTTCTGGGCATATGCGGCAAGGTGTTCTTGTTAGAAATATTGAAGATATTAATGGACATACAGACACTGTTACACCTAGCTCTACTGCGAGCGCTAAACTAAAAATAGCTTGTTTAAGACGGTAAGGCAAAAGCCGACAGGCGTTTCGCCGAATGATGACAACAATAGATATCCAACATATATTTATCCACCATTCCCACGCCGAAGCGTGGGATGATAGCCGCTTTACTTACGCATAAGTCGGCGCAAATGCCTTTTCAGGATCTGCCACTGGCCCATTACCATCCCAATAAGGTGACAATTTCCGCAAGGTCGCAACAATTCCCGGCATCACTTTCAATACTTCATCGACTTCCGCCATGCTGTTGTAGCGCGAAAATGAAAACCTAATCGTGCCGTGCGCGGCGGTGTATGGAATATCCATCGCCCGCATTACATGTGACGGTTCCAATGAGCCAGAGGTACAGGCCGAGCCGCTGGAGGCCGCGATACCGGCCTTGTTCAACAGCATTAAAATTGATTCACCTTCGATATATTCAAACGCTATATCAGTGGTGTTAGGTAAACGGTTGTACATGTCACCGGTAACAAAACAATGCGGAATGGCTTCGGTAATACCGCGTTCCAAACGGTCGCGCATGGCTTTGACTTTGGTGTTTTCATACTCGATAAACTCTAACGCCAATTCGCAGGCTTTACCCAAGCCGACGATTGAGGCGCTGTTTTCTGTCCCTGCCCGTCTTCCGCGCTCTTGATGACCGCCGCGTAGCAGCGGGCGAAAGCGTGTGCCGCGGCGCAGGTACAACACGCCGATGCCTTTAGGCGCATGTAATTTATGACCCGACACTGACAACATATCGATTTTGGTATCTTGCAGCATCATTGGAATCTTGCCGACGGCCTGCACCGCATCGGTATGAAACATCACACCGGCGGCATTAGCCAAAGCCGCCATTTCAACGACCGGGAAAATGGTGCCGGTTTCGTTATTGGCCCACATCACCGTGACCAGCGCCACCTGATCGGATAGCAACTTTTTATACGATTCCAGGTTCAAGCGCCCGGCTTTATCAACAGGCATTCTGTGGATGGTGTAGCCTTCTTTTTCAAGATATTCACACACATTCAATATTGCCGGATGCTCTACCGTAGTAGTGATGATTTCTTTCTTATTCGGCTGGGCTTTGATTGCGGACAGAATCGCGGTGGAGTTAGATTCGGTGCCGCAAGAGGTAAAGATGATTTCCGAATCATGTTCGCATCCAATCAAGGCTTGAACTTGTTGCCGGGCTTGTTTAAGTCCGCGCGCCACGCCATCGGCGAATTTATGTATTGATGATGGATTGCCATATTGCTCAAGAAAATAAGGGATCATCGCATCAACTACGATGGGGTCAACCTTGGTTGTGGCATTATTATCAAGATAAATATCGCTCATCACGCCACCTCAATATTGACCAATTTAGCCATTTCGGTTGCCGGGACGACTTTAATAAATTCGCCCATCACTTCCATCAAGCGTTGTTGAATGCCGGCAATGGTCATCGCAGCCATTTGGCAACCGTTACAGGCGCCGGTCATGTTGACGTAAGCAGTATTGCCGATGACTTCAACCAGTTCCACATCACCGCCGTCAGCCATCAGTGCCGGTCTTAAAGATTCCAGAACTTCCTCGATCTTTTTGATGCGTTGTAAATTGGTCAGTGGTGTTTTCACTGCGGCAATTTTTGCCGGGGCTTCTACCGGTGCTGCTGTTGGGTCAAATTTCTCGCCTTTTTCAGCCAGCACTTTTTCCAAAATGGCTTCAATGTCTTCATGGCAAGAGGCACAACCGCCGCCCGCTTTGGTAAAGTTGGTCACATCTTCAACTGTGCGCAATTTATTGGCCCAGACCATTTCTTCGATCATCACCGCATCTATTGCAAAACATTTACAAATCAATGCGCCTTCTTCGTGATCGTCTTGCCATTCTTCACCGCGATAATTGGCGATGGCGGCTTGTAGTGCTTCACGCCCCATCACCGAGCAATGCATTTTTTCGGGTGGCAATCCTTCGAGTTGATCTGCAATGTCCTGGTTGGTCACTTTTAACGCTTCATCAAGCGTCATGCCTTTAATGATTTCGGTTAATACTGATGACGATGCAATTGCAGAGCCGCAACCAAAAGTTTGAAAACCTGCTTCAAGAATGACCTCACTGTCATCATCAACCTTTAAAGTCAGCCGTAAGGCATCGCCGCAACTGATTGAACCCACTTCGCCTGTCGCATTGGCATCAACGACCGCGCCCGCATTTTTAGGGTTGAAAAAATGCTCTTTTACTTTATCTGAATAGTCCCACATGGCTTTATCCTCGGAAATCGGTTTGTAGGATGGGTAGAGCAAAGCGAAACCCATCGTGTCGGTCTTAGATGGGTTTCGGCTATGCCTACCCATCAACGAATTTGTCAGTTATGAACAGGTTTTAGTTCCGGTGCCTTCAGCACTGGTATTAAATGAAGTGCCGCAAGCGCAACTTTTAGCCGCATTCGGGTTAGTAAACTTAAATCCTGAACCGTCGATGCTATCGAGAAAATCGACGTTCATGCCATCCAGCATCGGCAAACTGCCTGGATCGATAAATACTTTAACTTCACCGCAATCAATCACAGTGTCATCTGGTGTCTGGCTGGCTTCTAATTTCAACCCGTATTGATAGCCTGAACATCCGCCATCGGTGACTTCAATACGAAGACCGGCGGAAGGCATTTCCGAGCTGGCAATAAAACGGCCAACTGCGGTGATGGCTTTGTCTGTGAGTGTAATCATCTTAAGTCTCCTAAAAGGGTTGGCATCGTTCTTGTAAATATCTAAAGCAACCTGTATGCCATTTCGTTTCTAATTGATTAATCGCTTGTTTAATAAGGCTTTAACAAAGCGGCGCGACAATAAACAACGTCCTTTCAGACAGGTTTTACGCACACACAAAACCCACAATGTAAGGTTTGCTACAAACCAAAGGAGATAAATTATGAAAATTGAAGACTTAGATATTGGCGATGTCGTTTATGCTGCAAAAACGATTATTGATGATGGCTCGATACCCAACGGCGCCGAGGGTGAGATATTGGTCGAAGCAGGCACACGCGGAGTGCTTACGATGATTGGTCATGTCGAAGAAGAGCCCACCCGCAGTGTTTTTCTGGTGCGCTTTGAAGACAGGGAGATGAATCTTGGCAACCCGATTGGTTGTTGGGTTGAGGATTTGGCGATGGAGCCCAAGTTAATCAATTAACCTGTAACATTGCCCTTTTTGAAGATAGCTTTTCTCCGTGGATTTACCCCTATGAATAAGCAAACAGATAGCGTCCTTAACTACCACAATCGCACCAAGCACCGCCTGGAGCGATACGCCAAAGGCCCGGAATCCATCGATTGGGAAGATCAACCCGACCAATTCCGGCATTTTTCTGGGTGCGATATTATTAAATTGCCCTTACCCGGCGTACAACTTGAACCCTTGTTTAGCGATTTGGATAATCCTGAAACCATAGCGGCAAAACCGTTAAACCTGACTAGTGCCGGTTTGTTAATGGAATTAGCCTTCGGTCTGTCGGCGTGGAAACAATTTGGACCCAGTCGTTGGGCATTACGTTGCAACCCATCCAGCGGCAACCTGCATCCGACTGAAGCTTATATGGTTAGCGCCGGTAATGATTTTATTCAATCAGGGGTTTATCACTATGTCAGCCACGACCATACGCTTGAACAGCGTTGCCAATTTGCGAGCATATTGCCCGATTCAGGCATATTGATCGGCTTATCTTCCGTCCATTGGCGGGAAGCTTGGAAATATGGCGAAAGAGCTTTCCGCTATTGCCAGCATGATATTGGTCATGCGCTGGGGGCATTGCGCTACGCGGCAGCGACGCTGGGCTGGTCGGTTGAATTGCTGGCCGAATGGTCGGATGAAGACATCGCCAAAGTATTAGGGCTTGATCGGGACAATTTCAAAAAACAGGAACATGAATCTCCCGATATTATTTGCCGGATTATTACCCATTCCGGAGACCAGCCTTTAGACGCCCAGACTCTGCTGGAATCTGCGCAATCAGGAACCTGGGTCGGCAAAGCCGACAGCCTTCGGGCTTACCACATGTATAAGTGGCCGATCATTGATGAAGTCTCAATAGCCGCAAGCAAACCGCGAACTGAAGAACCGGAATGGCAAGCCGTTCGACAGTCGGTTATAGAATCATCCTGCACAAAAACAGCAACGCATATCATCCGCCAACGCCGCAGCGCGCAACAGTTTGACGGCAAAATGCCGCCGATGCCGCAATTAGATTTTTACCGGATACTGGCTGCCGTGTTGCCGACCACCGCTGCATTCGAACTGTGGCGCTGGCCGCCGAAAATCCACCTGTTTATTTTTGTCCATCGCGTTGAAGGTTTAGCTCCCGGCGTGTACGCACTGCCGAGAGATCACGGTGCCCTGGCAAAATTGCAAGCCGCGACCCTGGCTGATTTTGACTGGCAAAAAGTGTCAGAAACATTGCCGCTTTATCATTTGCTTGCAGGCGATTGCAAACAAATTGCCAAAACTTTGTCTTGCCATCAACCCATCGCCAGCGACAGCGCTTTCAGCCTGGGGATGGTTGCGGAATTTAGCGAAACCATCCAAGCGGCGCCCTGGCTTTACCGCCGCTTATTCTGGGAATCCGGCCTGATAGGCCAAACTTTATATCTGGAAGCGGAAGCAGCGGGCTTTCGCGGTACCGGTATCGGCTGTTACTTTGATGATGGCGTGCATGAAATTTTGGGGTTCAAGGACGATAAATACCAAAGCCTGTATCACTTTACGGTGGGTAAACCGTTGGAAGATTCACGACTGGAAACTTTGCCAGCTTATGGGCATTTAAAGACGTAGATATAAGGGTGGGCAACGCTTTTCTGCTCACCGTTTACAATACAAACTCACCATTGTGGCGCTCAGACCATAGGATGTGCCGAGGCACGAGGCGCATCATTCGCGATTGATGCGCTTCACTACGTTCAGCACATCCTATAGTCCTGTCGGTCGGGCATGCTGTTTATGCCCGACATCAATATGCGAAAAATGTTGGGCAACGAGAAGATGTTGCTCAACCTACACGACTTAACGGTAATGCTTGTCAGGAAAATGAAATTTTTGAATTTTTAGAGGATCTATTATGAAAAACACCGTTGTTGTCAGCTTATTTTTACTGGTTTTCACTAACTCAGCCCTGGCCGATTTAATCGGTTCCGTTGATACCGACTTTAAACTTCTTGGGCCGGACAATAAAATAGTCATTGAAGCATTTGACGATCCGGACGTTGCGGGTGTGACCTGTTATATCAGCCGGGCGAAAACCGGCGGTATCTCCGGAGCCGTCGGTGTAGCTGAAGACACTTCCGACGCGTCTTTGTCATGCCATCAAACCGGGCCGGTGAATCTTGATCCGAAAATCAAAGCGGGCGAGCGTGAGGGTGAGGATGTATTTAAAAAACGCACATCGCTTGTTTTCAAGTCGATGCAGGTCGTCAGGTTCTATGACAAAAACCGCAACACGTTAGTTTATATGGTCTACAGCGACCGGATATTAAAAGGCTCGCCGAAAAATAGTGTTTCCGCCGTGCCTGTCCTGCCTTGGCGTTAACGTCTGCGCCGTTGCACTGTTTGCGGATCGGCGGTTATTTGGCGATAAATCTCCACCCTATCGCCATCCTTTACAGAGGTATCCAGCGCGGCAATTTTGCCGAATATACCCACTTTCTGGCTAGACAGGTTTATCTCGGGATAAAGTTTTAATAGGCCGGACAGGTTGATGGTTTCTTCTATAGTGCTGTTATCCGGCACTTCCAGCCGCATCCATAGTTGTCTATCGGATTCTGCGTAGCAAACTCCAACATTCATAATTCCTCCTCAACAATCACAGGGGTTAATACGGTTACCGGTACTTTTCTCGTTGCCAATTTTTGGTCTATCAGACGTTTTCCGACGATCAAAAACCCCAGCATGATGAATCCGCCGGGCGGCAGCGCCATTAGTAAAAAGCCTTTATAGTTGGGGATAACGGTGACTTCCAGAAACCTGAACGATTCGCCCAGCAACAATGAGGCATTGGCGAATACGGTGCCCGCTGCGCTGATTTCTCTTGCCGCACCGAGCGCGACCAGCACAAGAAGGAAACCTAAGCCCATCATAAAACCATCCCACAAGGCTTCCTTGACCGGCTGCTTGGAGGCAAAGGCTTCGGCGCGGCCAAGTAATGCGCAGTTAGTGACGATTAACGCAATGAACAAGCCCAGCACTTTGTAGAGTTCGTGTGCCCAGGCATTCATTAAAATATCGACCAAAGTCACCAACGCGGCGATCAGCAAGACAAATATCGGGATGCGGATTTCACTGGGGATTAAATGCCGGGTGAGTGAAATCAGGCCGTTGGACGCGGTAATCACCACCAATGTAGCCAAGCCCATGCCCAAGCCGTTGGTAGCGGTGCCGGTCACAGCCAATAACGGGCACAGCGCCAAGTTTTGGCCAAAGACAATATTGTTATTCCACAGGCCATCGCTGGCGATTTTGCGAAAGCTTTCTGAAAGAAACATAGCTATCTCCTTAAATATTAATGGCTTTCAACCCAACATGGGAAAGCAGGTTTAGCCGTTCGTGGTGAGCTTGTCGAACCATGAGCGGCTAAACCGCCCTTCGACAAGACTCTCCTGAGCTGAGTCGAAGGACTCAGGCTGAACGGTTTAACGTCACTCATTGTTCTGCCTTAGAAGTAAGGGCTTGATTAATGAGTTGTTCCTGATGCGCTTTGAATAATTGCAAACTGCGATATATGGCCTGTACCGACTTGCGCGGGGTAATAGTGGCACCGGCAAACTGGTCAAATTCGCCGCCGTCTTTTTTAACCGCCCATTGTGCGGGCGTTAAATTGTCCAAAGAACGGCCGACAAATTTCAATATCCAATCCGATTTGGCAACTTCGATTTTATCTCCCAGGCCGGGAGTTTCTTTGTGATTAAGCACCCGCACCCCCAAAATGTTGCCGTCACGGTCTACACCCATAATCATGTTAATGGCGCCGGAATAACCGTCTGGCGCGATAAATTTGTAGCACACAGCAGTGACTTTGCCGGATTTCTTAGCTAAATAAACGATGGTTTCGTTGGCTCCAATGTTGTATTCCGCTGACGGGATTGTTAGCGTGTCCTGCAACATGTCGTTGTCATGTAACCCAGCCGGAACGACTTCTTCCAGCGATTTGATTAAGTCTTCATCTAGCCGCCGTTGGATAGTGCCTTCGGTACTGAAATTGGTAACTCCAAGCAACACGCTGGCCAGCAACGCAAAGCCAGCCAATATCCCGGTTTGAAATTCAAGCTTGGGTCTGAGCCTTGCAAGATTTGCCGGTTCCAGCCAACGCTTTAGCCATTCCAGATAGTTGGCAGCTTGGTCTTGTATGAGTTGGGTAGTTGCTGGGTTAATTTTCATAATTTGTGCTCTGGTTTAAAACAACAAATTGGTAGGCCGGAATAAGACTTTTCGAGCGTTAGCGAGAATAAGCGTTTCCGGCAAGCACCCTGTTGCCGGAAACACCGGTTTTCGCTCGCGCTACAACCAGCTTATTACGGCCTACAATTTTTACGATTTCGGTATTTCAAGTGGCTTGCCCTTACGGTCTCGTCCGTATATTCGCGGCCGAATGTAATGATCGATTAACGGTGTCGCTGAATTCATCAGCAATACCGCAAACCCTGCACCTTCGGGATAGGCACCCCAAGTACGAATAACAAAAATCAGCAGCCCACAACCGGAGCCAAACACCAGCTGGCCCGTCTTGGTATTCGGTGAAGTGACATAATCGGTGGCGATAAAAAATGCCAAACACATCATCGCACCTGAATTTAAATGCAGCAGCGGGCCGACATAATGCTCGCTATCAATGAGATGAAAAACGCCAGATAACAACACAACCGTCAACAATAACGACACCGGAATCTGCCATTGAATAATTCCTTTACGAATCAACCACACACCGCCCAAGCCCAGCAACAGCGCAGAGTTTTCGCCCATACTGCCGCGCGTCCAGCCGATAAAATCAAGAAAACCGGAATAATCCTTGAGGATGTCGGTCAATAAACGGTTTTGAGAAAATTCAGTTTTGATATACCCCAAGGTGGTCGCGCCGGTGCTTGCATCCAGATTTTCCAAGCCTGCAAAAGTGATGCGCCAGCTTTCGACCAAACCAGGCGAATCCGAAAAAAACAGCGGCGACACATTAGCCCAGGTGGTCATCTCGATAGGAAAGGAAATCAGCAACGCGACTCTGGCTAACATGGCCGGATTAAAGAGGTTTTGCCCCAGGCCGCCATACACTTGTTTGCCTAATACAATCGCCAATCCCGAGCCAACCACGCCTATCCACCAAGGTGCCCAAGGCGGTAGCGTCATCGCCAGTAGCCAACCGGTTAATACCGCTGAGCCATCCAAAATGACCGGCATGGCCGCCCTGCCCGCCAACCGAATACAGAAAGCTTCAAACACAACCGCCGACAACACGGTAATCACAAACAGGTTCAGTGCCGGCCAGCCGAAACACCAAATGCCGAATACTGTCGCCGGTGTTAATGCAAGCATCACTTGCCACATAATTTGGCTGACGCTGGATTTAGCGCCAACATGCGCACCGCTGCTGGGCTTTAAATGAACCATCATACTGCGGCCTCTTGTTCGGCTTTTAATCGTTCGCGTTCAGCTTTCGCCGCTAGTCGTGCCAATTCTTCTTCGCGTTGCTGCTGGGCAATACGTTCCAATCGGGCATTGCGATCATCTATCAAGCGTTTGGTTTGCTCGGATTTGTGCGCCGCCTGCTGCCTGGCCATCACTTCGCCAGAGGCATATTTAAAATATTGCACCAACGGAATATTGGACGGGCAGATATACGAACAGCAACCGCAACTGATACAGTCTTTTAAGCCTATGTCGACCGCAGCATCCAGCTGATTAACGCGGATATTGTTGGCCATATCCAATGGCCGTAAACCCGCCGGGCAAACCGTGACGCAGCTAGCGCAACGGATACAAGGCTTTTCATCAGTGTCTTTAAGTTCGCTTTGCGTTAACGCCAGAATGCCGCTGGTGGCTTTAACAGTTGGTAAACCGGCATGCGGCAACGAATCGCCCATCATCGGTCCGCCCATAACGATACGCGCGGTGTCTTCTATATTTACTTTGCAAAAATTGAATAGCTCGGAGATTAAGGTGCCTAGCGGCACTTCAACATTCATGGGTCGCCCCACCGCACCGCCTGACACGGTAATCACCCGGCTGACTAGCGGCTGTCCATGCCGTATGGCTTTATGAGTTGCGTAAGCTGTGCCGACGTTGTGAATGGTCACGCCGATTTCCGACGACCTGCAGCCGACCGGAACTTCTTTGCCAGTGACATAACGGATCAATTGTCGATCCCAGCCCATTGGATAGCGAGTGGGGATTTGTATCACCTTTATCTGCGGAAAAAACTTTGCAGCAGTTCGCATAGCAAAAAAAGCTTGTGGCTTGTTATCTTCAATCGCCACCACGGCATGCTCGGTCTCCATGCCATGCAGCATTAGGCGCACGCCGTCGATAATCTGTTCGGCGCGTTCCTGCATTTGCCGGTCATCACAGCTTAAATAAGGCTCGCATTCGGCGCCATTGATAATGAGCGTATCGATATGGTTTTCGCGGCCCATATTGAGCTTGACCGCCGTTGGAAAAGTCGCGCCGCCCAAACCAACAATACCCGCTGCACCGACGCGTAAACTAATATCTTCCGGCGTTAACTCGAAGGGATCGGCTACTGGACAGGTTTCTATCCATTCGTCTTTGCCATCGGTTTCCAGCACGATCATGCGAATCGGTAGGGCTGAAGGATGCGGCGCAGGATAATCATTTACATCGAGAATAATGCCCGAACTTGGGGCGTGAACCGGAGCGGAAATCATGCCTTGGCTGTAGGCCAGTAACTGGCCTTTCAGCACTTTATCACCGACCCTAATTAGTGGCTCGGCAGGTTTACCGACATGTTGCTGCAAGGGGATATATAACTTTTTTGGCAACGGAAAATCGTAAACAATCGGTTGAGTGGCGGTTTCAACCTTACGCTCTTCCGCATGCACGCCGCCCCGAATACGCTGTCTGGTAAAAAAACTTAACATGTGCTGCTACTCGCTTCCGGCAAGCTGGGTTTATTCCAGCGCCAGTTACGTAAAGTGACTTCGATCGGGTGCATTTGCAGGCATTCGGTCGGACAGACTTCTATACACTTTTTGCAGCCGATGCAGGCATCGGCCACCACCGCGTGAATTTGTTTGGGAGCGCCAACAATGGCATCGGTTGGGCATACTTTAAAACAGCGCGTGCAACCGGTGCAGGTGTCTTCACTGACGCGGGCGACCAGCAATTCGGGTTCTTTAACGTCGCTTAAATCCAGATCCAAACCCAATAGCGCAGCGATTTGTTCGGCTAGCGCGCTGCCGCCGGGAGGACATATCGTCGCAGGTGCTTTACCTTCGGCCAATGCTTCTGCAGCAGGCCGACAGCCGGGAAAGCCGCATTGCCCGCATTGTGAACCCGGCAATAAAGATTCCAGCTCATCGACAATCGGGCTGCTTTCGACTTTTAAATACCGGGCAGCAATACCCAGCAACAAGCCTAAAAACAGCCCTAATAAAGTTAAACTGACAATGGCGGATAAAACATACATAGTTTCTTTCCTGACACTATTTACTATAAAGTCCTGCAAACCCCATAAATGCCAGCGATAAAATCCCGGCGGTAATAAACGCAATCGGTGTACCGGCAAATAACACGGGTACTGCCATCAAGGCCAATCGCTCGCGCAGCCCTGCAAACAGCACCATCACCAAGGTAAAGCCGACCGCAGAGCCAAAACCGAAAATCATGCTTTGCATAAAACCGTACTGCTCTTGCACGTTTAATAAGGCCACGCCCAGCACCGCGCAATTGGTGGTAATCAACGGCAAAAATATCCCCAGTATTTGATAGAGCACCGGACTGGTTTTATGCACCACCATTTCGGTGAACTGCACCACCGCCGCAATCACTAATATAAAAGCGAGTATCCGTAAAAACTGAATATGCAAAGGCGCCAGAATGAAATGCTCCAGCATCCAGCTGGTCATTGCTGCCAAGGTCAGCACAAAGGTGGTTGCCAAGCCCATGCTCAACGCCGTATCCAGTTTTTTCGACACCCCCATAAACGGGCATAGCCCGAGAAATTTCACCAGGACCACGTTGTTGACCAAAGCCGTGCCTAATAGAAGTAGAAGGTATTCGCTCACTGTTTTTTCCAGGCTGTTTGTAAGGCTGTTTACAACATCACAGCAGCAATTATGCCAATCGAGCAAATATGCAAGCACTTCAAGTTTGGCGGACCAGAGCCATTAAAATCTTCCCAAATTGGTGCATAAAAAGCTGTTGCAAGTTATACATTCCTACATTGATAAAAAAATGTGTGTCGCAAACCTTACAAAATATTTTCAGCAATTTAACTACCCAACTTGATTTGTCAGCTCACCCGAGAATGAGCCACGCTATATAAGAGGTGTGTAGCCAGCATACTTATTAAAGCTGGCGCCATATTTGCTAGGTAATACTTAAAGCACTTAGTTTACGGATATAACTATGAAAAAAATTTCATTACGTTTTCTTCAGGAACACACCAACTTGGCCAGTGTGCTTGATGAATTTGCGCCTGATTTGTTTACTCAATTAAATAATCAAAACCATGACAAAACGCCATACAGTCTGTTTGTTGAAACGGTTGAACAGGTGCCGATAGCCATTTCCATTACCGATAAAAAAGCCAAAATTCTTTACGTTAATGAAGAGTTTTGCCGGGTTACCGGCTATCAGCCTGGAGATGTACTGGGTAAAAACGAATCGCTGTTATCAGACAAGTCCACCCCTCGCAATGTCTATTACGATTTATGGCATACCATCAGTAAAAAGAAGGTGTGGCGCGGCAAGTTATGTAACCGACATAAATCCGGCCAACGCTATCTTGCCGATTTAACAATAGCGCCCATGTTAAATGCGCAAGGCACGATTTCGCATTACATCGGCATGCATAGGGATATTACTCAAGCGCACGAATCGGAAAAAAAGCTGATCAATCAAAAGTTATTAATTGAATCGGTTATTAATTCATCGCCCATTGCGATGGTGGTTATCGATAATCAGGATCGGGTCATTTTAGATAACCACATGTATAAAGCCCTGGTAACCGACCTTGATAAAGGTGAGCCTGCAAACTACTTCCTGCAATTACTACGCGATGAAATGGGCGATTTATGGACCCAGTTACAAACTAACGAGCAAGGTTTTAATAACCGTGAATTTAGAATAGAAGGTAAAGGAACCCGCAAAACCCGCTGGTTTTCTTGCGCTGGTAACTGGTTTATAGAAAATGCCGTCAACGCCGATGCTTTCTTTGAGAATGCATCAAAACAGTACCTGGTACTGACCATTACCGACATCACCCGGCAACACCGGCAAATGGAAGAACTGCATATTCAGACCTTAAAAACCATCATGTCCGAGGATCAACGGGTACGCAGCATCAGAGAAACGTTGCTGGGGGCAATGCACCAAATTCAAATGCCGATGAACCAAATCAGGGCAGCCGAGCAGATTTTCAAACATAAACGGGACGATCAACACGCCGGTCTATTACAAAGTTTGCAACAAATTCAGCAATCCGGCGAAGCAGCCATTGCAACCATGCAAAAATGCATCCCAGAAATTCTGCAAACCGCTGTTCTTCCAGTGAATCTGAATCAAATTTTGCATGAAGTACTGTTACTTAGTGAGCAGCGCATTTTTAATCACGGCATAGACGTGCATTGGCAGCCATTGTCACCGCTGCCGAATATACTGGGCTCTGAAAACCGCCTGCGCATCTTATTTAAGCAATTGATCGACAACGCCATTGAGGCGGTCAGCACCTCCTACAGTAGTGAACAGCGACTTAAAATTACCACCAATGCTGATGCTAATTTGGTTTATATCTGTATTGAAGACAGTGGGCCTGGCATCCCGATTGAAAAGCGCAGAAAAGTGTTTGAACCTTTTTATACCACTCGCCCCATGGGTGGTAATCAAGCAGGCATGGGCCTGGTTATCGCAAAAGAAATTGTTAACCAACACAAGGGATTTATTGATATTGATCAGGATTACGACCAGGGATGCCGGTTCAAAATAAGCTTTCCTCAGCACAGACAGGAGCCAGGGAGATTGTTGCAATGACTGAGCGAACCCAGCTAATCGAAGCCGAGCTTGATACCTTGTACCTGATCAGTCAGGTACTAAACAGCACCCATGACTTGCATGCCAAACTGCAAGCTGTGCTGGAGATTCTGCATAAAAGATCAGGCATGCGTTCAGGAATGATAACCATCAAGGAAATCGAAAATAACAGCATGATTGTCAGCGCCGTGCATTCTGACGGCGCCAGCAAACTTGATCACCCTGTTATATACAACCCCGGCGAAGGCGTGATGGGAGCCATACTCGATGCCGGTTGCACCATCGTCGTTGAAAAAGTCTCGGAAGAACCGCGTTTCTTAGGCCGTTTGGGATTATATGATCCCGAATTACCGTTTATCGGCTCACCTATCTATATCGAAGAAGGCGACACCATTGGCGTACTGGCCGCCCAACCCGACAACAGCCAATTTCTGGGTGAACGCGCCCGCTTTATGGAAATGATTGCCAACTTGATTGCCCAAAGCGTCAAAATGTTGCGGGTCATCGAACGCAAACAGCGCAATCTGCTTAGTGAACGCGATCAACTAAAACAAGCATTAATCAAAAACTACAGCTTTGAGAATATCATTGGCCATTCGCCACCCATGGTTAAAGTATTCGACTTAATCCGTCAGGTTGCCAAGTGGAATACCACGGTATTAATTCGCGGTGAATCAGGCACCGGTAAAGAAGTGGTCGCCAATGCCATTCATTTTAATTCAGGCTGTGCCAGCGGACCCTTTTTAAAGCTCAATTGTGCCGCCCTACCCGATACCTTATTAGAATCTGAATTATTCGGGCATGAAAAAGGCGCGTTTAGCGGCGCCATCAGCCAACGTAAAGGTCGTTTTGAATTGGCAGATAACGGCACCTTATTTCTCGATGAAATCGGCGAAATTTCCGCCTCATTCCAAGCCAAGCTATTACGTGTATTGCAAGAAGGTGAATTTGAACGTGTCGGCGGCACGCACACCATCAAGGTCAATGTGCGCATCATTGCGGCAACCAATCGCAATCTTGAAGAAGAAGTCACCGAAGGAAAATTCAGAGAAGACTTGTATTACCGCCTTAATGTCATGCCCGTCATCATGCCGCCGTTACGAGATAGAACGGAAGACATTCCAAAACTATCCGAATTTTTGCTGCGCAGAATTTCCGAACAACAAGGTGGACGACCTTTGGAGATCAAAGAAAGCGCCATCCGCATACTGATGAAACACAACTGGCCGGGCAATGTCCGCGAACTAGCCAACCGCTTAGAACGCGCTGCCATCATGAGCCAGAACGGTGTTATCGACCGTGACGTCATGGTCAGCACCGGCTTGGAAGATGAAATCGGCACGGGCGGCTTCAGTCATCACCAGCAAAAATCGGTTGCCGTTGATTTTAATGATGCTGACATGGATGACCGCGAGCGCGTCATTGCTGCATTGGAACAAAGCGGCTGGGTACAAGCCAAAGCCGCCCGCCTGCTAAACATGACGCCCAGGCAAATTGCTTATCGCATTTTGACCTTGGACATCACCATGAAACAAATCTAATTAAATCCTTCGACAGGCTCAGGACGAACGGCTTTTGTTGATTCCGTTCGTGGTCGACTACATGGATGTAGATGGTAGGGCACCAAAAGTAGGCGCTTTAGGCGATGCCTGGAGCAGTTGCCGAGAGTTTATCGAACCATGAATGGGATCAACTTAATAAGAGACTTCCAACAAAGTTAGGAGCAGCAATGACTATTTTATACGTGCAACACGATTACGCCGTTTTCGGCTTTGGCGAAACCCGGCAAGCTGCCATTGCGATGGCTGCAGAATGGTTAAAGGATGAAACCGGCAAACAGGGCTGTTCATTTGCCTATGCAGAAAGCTTATTAGTCTCGTCACCCAGTCCCGGGCAAATGACCCTATGCCAAACGGATGAAACTATTCCAGCAGATGCTGAAAACTGGGGCGGCGAAGAATTGCTGGATTGGTATCATGATGTGGCGTAAAGCTGGGGTCAGCATGTAGATCGGAATAAAACTGCTCAAGCGCAACGAAGGGCGACGGCACATTTGGCCGGTGGTGTGCCGGATAATCTTTACTTTAGCTCTTAGTTGACTGTGCTGAAGTAGGTTACTTTATTAGCGTTTAAATATGTGTCGCGGCCAGTGTCAGTTTGTCTTAATTAATCACGCCTTTCTGGAAACTCGCTTAAAAGCCGTTGATAATAGGCATCTATTTTTTTGCAGCTTAATAGCTTGGGCGGTTGCAGATTTTCCAGATGGGATACAGGAATATTATCGACTGCTTGTTGTAATTGCCGGGCAATTTTATCTTTGATGTGAGCTGTATTTTCGCTGAGGAAAACCAGGGTGGCTAACCTGTCTTTCATTGGATCATCATATAAATCAATATCCACAACGACCAGATAATTTTTGCTGGCTTGTCGGTATTGTTGGCTTTCCTGGTTTGTACATTGGAACTCTTTCAGTTTTATCAAAAAAGCCAACACAAATAAGCTGTCTTTGATTTTGTCCACCAAACTAAATTTTGCAATTTGCTGGTTGATTTTAATATCAATATCCGGCATATCTTTTTGGCGATGGACAAATTGTTTAAATCCTTTTAGCTCTATAAAATCTATGCGATTCAAGTGCGGCAAAATTTTTAAAGCATCTGCCGACTTTGGTTGTTGAATAGAGCATTTTTCTGCCATCCTTGCTTTGGTCGCGTCAAAATCAATCACTGCAGTTTGCGCTTCGAGACAACAGCTTTTATCCAATTGACCTAACGCTCTGATTGTAAAGAAACCGTTGCCTTCCCCGAAGGATATTAACCTTTCCAGCATAGTAATTAATCCCAAACCAAATTATGTAATGGCTCGGCTAATTTAATGAATATTTCGTTAATATTTTCAGTGACATCCTTAATTTCAGAGCTGATCCCGTTGCTCTCGGCCAGGTAATAAGCCGTTCGATCTTCCAGCCCCATTTTTTCGCTAAAGGTTTTTAGGGCTTGAATCATTTCAGGGCTATGCGAAGTCAATAAAACCGGAATGTCGTTTTTTACTAAGGTCACGATTAGTTTAGCGTATTCCACTTGCCATTTTGGATGCAGATGGATTTCCGGTTCGTCAATAATAAGCAAGCTGCGGTCATTGAGCATATTGGCTTGAATTAACAGCTGGATTATCCCAAATGACTTTAAACCTGTCGCGGTATTTATGGATTTGAATTTTGTATCGCCATTTTTATTAAAGTAGAAGTCTCTGTCTTGTTTTTCAAATGAAAATCCTGATCCTTTTGTTATGTTCGTAATATCAGCCAACAAAGCATCTAATTTACTTTCAAATAAACTAACCTGTTGAATTGAAAAATATTGGGCATTTTCCAGTTTAGAAATTAAGTCCTTTACATGTAGTGCGACTTTAGGACGAGCAATCCTAAATACCCGCTCACTTCTATCCTCCGATATTTCAAATAGGGTTGAAGCTGAACGGATTAGCTCATACATTTGCAAAAAAATAGGCGTTTCTATAAAAGTGACATCATTAAAGAATAAATCATCATGGAGTTCTAAGTATTTGACTTTATTGCGCTCTATAGAAATACCAAAGATTTTGTTTGCCCCTTCTGACAGATTAATAGTAGAAACTAAATCCGAATTTTTTGGAGTCAATTCAAAATAAAATTCGGAAATGAAAGCCTTTGTTAGAGCTCTTTTAATAATTAACGTTTTATTTTCATCTTCTATGTATGTTTTTTTTATCGATTCAAGATTTTCAATAACATCAAAGGCATTAATCTTTCTTAAAAGGAAAATTTTATCCTCAATTAAGGCAATTGGATCTTCAGTCTTTTTTAGTTCCATCGAAAATGAGGGCGGATAAAATGCTCCTTTAATCTCCGAATTCTCTTTAAAATCATATTCTTTACGGAGTTGAAAATATGTTTTTTCGATTAGCTCAAAAGCTCTATCTGATTTACTTTCGTTCAAATCTTGCTCGTAACGATTAAAAGCTTTTATTAAAGAAAATATAAGCTTGCCCACGGTACTTTTGCCAGTGTCATTTTCACCAGCAATAACCGTCAAGCCGTCCAATTTAATATCGGCATGCCGTATCATTCCAATATTTTCCAATTGCAATCTCATTTTTAAATCCTTAACTGCTGGGAAGCCCATCAAAACGCGGTTATTGTGCGTTAGATTTTAAATTTCCTGTCATTGTAACTCAGAACACCAAACGGGTTTGCAAGGTGAAATAGAAAAGCAGCTTGAATAATTGGAACTGGAATAATAACTCAATACTTTCAAGTGCTGCGGCGATAAAGATAAAACATCTTTCATAATGCTACGGCTTTTTTGAATATCCTTTGGCGTAGATTTTTATTTAAGCCTCTTTGTCCTATTAATTACAAAACCCAAAAACATGACTGTTGCTTTTACAACAATCCAGTCATTCATTAAATAATAAAGACATATAAATCAATTACATAAAATAAAATATCACCCTTGGCATGGCCTGTGCATTTACTTTTTCAAGTCAACACACAACCGAGGTCAAGACGATGCAATTGCCAGTATTGAATGATGCCCCTGCCCATGCAGCGGATAAAAAAGGCGGCTGCGCCGCGAGCTCCTGCGGTACCACCGATAATCAAATGGATTCATTGCCTGATTCGATACGGGAAAAAGTCCAGAATCATCCGTGTTATTCAGAAGATGCTCACCATTACTTTGCACGCATGCATGTGGCTGTAGCGCCTGCATGTAATATCCAATGCCATTACTGTAATCGTAAATACGATTGCTCCAATGAATCTCGTCCCGGCGTGGTATCGGAAGTGTTAACGCCGGATCAAGCAGTCAAAAAGACTATGGCGGTCGCGGCGACTATCCCGCAAATGACGGTATTAGGCATCGCCGGCCCCGGTGATCCATTAGCCAATCCTGAACGTACCTTTGAGACTTTCCGCCGCTTAAGCGAAGAAGCGCCGGACATTAAACTGTGCGTTTCGACCAACGGCCTGGCGTTGCCCGATTCGGTAGAGGAATTATCCAAACACAATATCGATCACGTCACCATCACCATAAATTGCGTGGATCCTGAAATCGGCGCGAAGATTTATCCGTGGATTTTCTGGAACAACAAACGCATTAAAGGCGTGAAAGGCGCGAAAATCCTGATTGAACAGCAACAAAAAGGCCTGGAGATGCTGATTGCCAAGGGCATTTTAGTGAAGGTCAATTCGGTGATGATTCCAGGTGTCAACGATCAGCATTTGGCGGAAGTCAGCAAGGTTGTTAAATCCAAAGGCGCGTTTTTGCATAACGTAATGCCGCTGATTGCTGAAGCCGAACATGGCACTTTTTACGGCGTGATGGGTCAACGCGGTCCGACTCCGGATGAGCTACAAGACTTACAAGACAGCTGCTCCGGCGATATGAACATGATGCGTCATTGTCGCCAATGCCGTGCCGATGCAGTTGGATTGTTGGGTGAAGATCGCGGCGATGAATTTACGATTGATAAGATCGAAGAAATGGACATTGACTATCAAGCGGCAATGGAAAAACGTGCGGTGATTCATCAAGCCATACAGGCGGAAATGGACAGCAAACGTTTGGAAAAAGCGACTAAAGCTCAGCAGCATAAAGAAGAACCCAAACTGACTACCCGCCCGGTATTAATGGCGGTCGCCACCAGCGGTCAAGGTGTAATTAACGTTCACTTCGGCCATGCCAAAGAATTCCTGATTTATGAAGCCTCGCCGGACGGTGTGCGTTTTATCAGTCATCGCAAAGCCGATCAATACTGCGGCGGCGACACCTCATGCGGCGACGGTGAGAGCGTGTTGCAAGTAACAGTCCGGGCATTGGCAGGATGCGAAGCGGTATTGTGTTCCAAAGTCGGTTATGAACCTTGGGAAATGCTCGAAGCTGCGGGTATTGCGCCCAATGGTGAACATGCGATGGAACCTATCGAGGAGGCTGTGATGGCAGTTTATAAAGAAATGGCGGCAGCGGGTAAGTTGGACTCGACGCCTGAAGCGGCCAGGGCAAGTGCTTAATTTATCGTTCCCACGCTCCGGCGTGGGAATGCCGACTGAGATGCTCTGCGTCTCACACCGCAGGAGCGGTGCAGAATCTGTTCCCACGCCAGAGCGTGGGAACGATAAGAATTAGGAGTTTGTCATGGCAGTAAAAATTATTGAATCTTGCGTTAATTGCTTTGCTTGTGAGCCGGTCTGTCCAAGTAAAGCCATTTATGAAGCCAAGCCGCATTTTTTGGTTGATGCTAAAAAATGCACTGAGTGCGAAGGCGATTTTCCGGTTCATCAATGCGCCAGTATCTGTCCCATTGAGGGTGCAATTCTGGATTCGTTAGGTGTAGCGTTTAACCCTCCCGGATCGTTAACCGGCATTCCGCCGGAAAAAATGGCGGAAGCCATGGCCGAGTTACAGGCCCACTAACTTAGGGGCATTCTGATGGCTACCATCACTTTCTATGAAAAGCCCGGTTGCGTTAACAATACCCGGCAAAAGAAACTGTTAGCAGCAGCGGGCCATCAAGTGCTAGCCAAAAACTTGTTAACCGAAAACTGGCAACCAGAACGTTTACGGGCTTTTTTCGGTGATATGGCGGTACGCGATTGGTTTAACTACAGCGCACCGGCGATTAAACATGGCGAAATTGATCCTGAGCAACTGACGGAACAGCAAGCCTTAGCATTAATGCTGGAAACTCCGTTGTTAATCCGCCGCCCGTTGATGCAAGTGGGCGATCGTTTGCTGGCAGGCTTCGATCAGCAAGTGGTAGACAACTGGATTGGCTTAACTGAAATCGAGACAACGACTGATTTGGAAAGTTGTCCCAAATCACTTGCTCAAACAAGTTGCAGTCATGAGTAAGTTACCGATCTTAACCATTGATGGCGCACCACAGGCGATTGAGTTGTCGCCAAGAGTGCATTGGATAGGCGCCCTAGACCCTAACTTACGCAACTTCGACATCATTTTAAAAACCGCCAATGGCACGTCTTACAACGCCTATATCGTTAGAGGCAGTGAGGGCGTGGCGATTATCGATACCGTCAAAGAAGCTTATGCAGGCGATTTTTTCGCACGTTTGGAGTCAGTCGCACGTTATGACGAAATTACTGTCATCGTCTTAAATCATTTGGAACCGGATCACACTGGTGCCTTACCTGAACTGATGCGCCGGGCGCCGCAAGCCCAGCTTTACATTTCCCAAAAAGCTCAATCCATGCTCAAAGCGCTGTTAAAACAGGATGAATTCGATTTTACGCCGGTAATGACCGGCGACAAGGTATCGCTGGGCGATCGCACCTTAGAATTTTTGCACACGCCCTATCTGCATTGGCCGGATACCCAATGCACTTATTTGATAGAAGAGAAAACCTTGTTTTCCGGCGATGTGTTTGGCTGCCATTTTTGCGATGTGCGTTTATTCAACGATGAAGTCGGTGATTTTCGCTTCTCGTTTGAATATTACTACGCCCACATCATGCGGCCGTTTAAAGAGTATGTAAATCGAGCACTGGCGCTGATTGAGCCGTTAGCACTCAATAAAATATTACCTGCGCACGGCCCGCTGTTACGAGATCAACCGCAAAAATATGTCCAGCGTTATCGCGAACTATCAAGCTCTGCATTGCAAAGTGAAATCAGTGTCGGCGAAAAAACCCTATTGATTTTTTACATCAGTTCTTACGGCAATACCCGGCGCATGGCCGAAGCTGTTTATGAAGGCGCAATGGCCGTTGAGCATGTACGCGTCTCGTTATACGACCTGGAAGGCAGTGAAATTTCACCCTTCGTTGATTTAATTGAAGGTGCGGACGGCATCATGTTTGGCACGCCGACCATCAACGGCGATGCGGTCAAACCGGTGTGGGATTTGTTGTCGTCATTGGCAGTGGTCAATCTCAAATCTAAATTGGGCGGTGTATTCGGCTCATATGGCTGGACCGGCGAAGGCGTAAAAATGGTTGAGGACCGGTTACGAGGACTCAAGTTGCGTGTGCCGATTCCAGGCATACGCATCAAGTTAATTCCGACAGATGAAGAAATTCAACTCTGTCGAGATTTCGGGCATGACATGGCTCTGGATTTAATGGGTTTAAGACAAGCCAAAGTGATTGATATGGCTGATCTTGCTTAATATTTTTTTAACACAACAGGAGAGTAGAAATGGCAAAAGCGTCGATTACATTTGAAGATATAAACGTTACCGTGAATGCACCAGCAGGAACTCGGCTTATCGAAATTTCTGAAAAAGTTGGTTCAGGCATTGTTTATGGCTGCCGTGAGGGCGAATGCGGCACCTGCATTACCAAAGTAACGGAAGGCTGGAACAACCTGACCGAACCGTCTGTACTTGAAGATAAAGTCTTGCGCGAAAACATGGCCGGTAAACATAACCGACTGGCTTGCCAAGCACAGGTACTGGGCGGAACGATTAGCGTTAAGCCGGTTTAAAACACTATTGAGTCACTGCCATTAAGCAAACTGTATGCCGCAATAAACCAGTTTGAACGTGAGTGAAAACTGGCGTTTCCGGCACACCTAGCACCAAAAGTCGCCGAAAACGACCGACTTTAGCTATGCTCCGTCGGTCTTATTCCGGCCTACATTTGCAAGCCAGTGACGTTTTATTGTTGCTACAAATAAGCAACGCCACAGCTATTTTTATTTAGGAGAAAACCATGGCTTTAGTTACCTTTTCAAATCCCGAATATCGGGATAAAACCGTCTATGCCGTTGCCGGCAGCCATACCGAATCACTTTTGAAACTGGCACGGGAAAACAAAATCCCCATCAATTATGAATGTGAAGATGGCGAATGCGGCACCTGCTTGGTTAAAGTCAGCAGTGTTGATCAAAAACATCAACGCATGGGCGGCCCATTAACTGAAAAAGAAAAAGCAGTGCTGCAATCCAGTGGCAAAATCACCAAAGCTGAAATGGAGCAAATGATTGTCGATGACCTGCCCTCGCCCTGGCGTCTGGCCTGCCAGATGATAGTCAGGGATGAAGATATTCTGGTCGAATATTAATCATGTCACCCGCTCTCCAACATCAGGACAACCGGGAGCTGATCTATTCCCGTTTAACGTCAGTAACATTGATGTCTCCAAATCATGAGTGGCTCGCCTGCATGACGGCCAGTTGGTGTGATGGACAAGGCGTGTTACCTGACTTCCTGGGGTTGGAGGCTGAGCAGTTCAGCTTGTTAATTACGCATTTTTTTCCCGGCTGCGCCATTCCAGAACAAGCGCCATCCGGCAGTAAACTGGATTTCAGCCGCATGCTGGAAAAACAGGACCTGGTCAATCTGTTAAAACTCTATGCCAAACCTAATAGCCCGGAAATTGCCTGGATTATCGACATCATCGTCGCCGGTTGTTTAGGTAGCGACCACTTATGGCAGGATTTAGGTCTCTGGTCGCGTTCGCAATTAAGTGCAATGCTGCACTACAACTTCCCTGAATTAGCCGCAAGAAACAACAAGGATATGAAATGGAAAAAGTTTTTGTATAAACAGCTTTGCGAAGCAGAAGGCTTGTATCTATGCCGCGCTCCGTCTTGCGAAGTCTGCATTGACTACCCTAAATGTTTTGGCCCTGAGGGCTAATACCAATCCCAATAAGTTTTTATTTAAAACCCTCATCCTAACCTTCTCCGGTTGGAGAAGGGATAGTAGGTGAACTTATTGGGATTGGTATAAGCCGCCTGCCGCGTAATTTAATACCCGCCAATAATCACTACACTACTCCGCCCTCCTCCCAGTTTTTCAACGACCACTTTCGCGCCGATCCGCTCTACCAAAATAGGCACATGCGAGATAACGCCGACTTTTCTACCCAAGGCTTGCAGGGTGTCCAAGCTGGCGATGGCTATGTCGAGCGTTTCCGGGTCGAGACTGCCGAAGCCTTCGTCGATAAACAGCGACTCGACCTGGGTTTTATTGGATGACAAGGAGGCCAGGCCCAAGGCCAGCGCCAGCGACACCAGAAAACTCTCCCCCCCGGATAGACTGTGTACGCTACGCACGTCGTCGGCCATGTCGCGGTCGATGATTTGCAGCTCCAGATCGCTGCCCGGCACACGTTGCAGGGCATAGCGTTTGGCAAAATCTTCAAGATGCTGGTTGCTGTGCGCCAGCAATGCTTCCAGAGTCAAGCTTTGGGCAAAAGTACGAAACTTGGCACCGCTTTTTGAGCCTATCAATTCATTCAGGCTTTCCCATTGCTCCCAGCGATCTTGTTGGCTGTCCAGCTCCGTTTTTAGCAACCGTCCGGATTCGATTTTTTTATCATCCTCCCGTAGCAATATGATTTGCTCTTCTTTCTGACTATGCACAATCTGTCTTTGTTGCTGCAATTCGGACAACAGTTTGTTGGCATCTTCTTCAGGTATTTCGACAGGATTATTTCTGTGCTTAAGGCTATCGTCAGCCTTCACTTTTACTAAGGCCGCGGACTCTTGCAGACTGCGCTCCAGCGCCGCCATCTGGGTTTTCTGTGCGGCCAGCCAGCGTTCGTCTTTTTCCAACAATTGGCTTAACTGCTCAAGATCAATGCCCTGCTTTTCCAGCGACTGGCTCAACTCGCTTTGGACTTTTTCCAGGTTACTGTAACGTCTGGCTGCTTCAGTTTGCCAATGCAGCTGATTTTGTTTATGGCTTGCCAGCTCCGTTTCCGCCTGACTGACCGCGTTACCGGCCTGCTGGTGGGCCGCTCTTGCGGCCTGTAGGTTTTGGTTAAGCGTTTGCTCATAACTGTCGGCGGTCACTTTTGGCAACAGCGCCTCGCGTTCTTGTGACAGTTTTTGCTGTTCTGCTGTTTGGGTGTTTAATTCAGACAGTTTGATTTGGTGCTGCTGTTGACTTTGTTGCAGCACCTGCTCGGCAAGCTTTTCATCATGGTTGATTGTTTCCAGGGCTTTGACGGCAAGGTCAATCTGCTGTTCAGTACGCTGGAATTGCTGCGCTTTTACGGCGCAATCTTGCCTGAATGCTGCGGTGGCATCATGCAAATCAGCTTGCCAGTTGTCCAGTTGCCGGAACGGTATCGCCAACAAATCGACAATCGTTTGCAGCTGTTTTTCCAGCTCCTCAAGGCTGATTGCGACATGCTCCAGGTCGGCTTTATTTTTGGCGTGTTGCTTATCCAGCGCGGTGTGTTCGGCAGATAAGCTTTCCTTTTTCAGCTTGGCCGCATCGAATAATTCCTGCGCCGCTTTAAGTTGTTTTTGTAACTCAAGCGCTGCTTTTTCCTGCTGCTTGATTTGCTCTAACGTGGAATTGATTTGTGCTTCGTGGCTTTTAAGTTCAGGTAAAAGCTGATCATCGGTGACGGCAAAATCTAGTTTTTCATGCATAGCTAAAGCAGCCCAATCATCGCCGCACTGTGCCAGTTGTGTCTGTGCCTCGGCCAGCTTTTCGGTCAAGGTTGTTTTTAGCTCCTGTCCCTGGCTGATGCCTTTGGTCAATTCGGCGATAGTTTTAATCAGCGTTGCATGTTGGTTTTCCAGCTCAGAGACCCGTGCCGACTGCGCTGCTGCGTGTTCATTGCCTATGCCGGCTTGGTCTTTCCAGGGATGATCAAGCGCCCCGCAAACCGGGCAAGGCTGATCGTCCTGCAACAAAGTACGGAACTGTTCGGCGTTTTTATGCGTGGTTGCCTGAATCAACTCCAAGGCTTTTTTTGCCTCGCTCAGTGCGATGCCGTTAGCCAGTTGCTGCTGGTTTAAAGTTTGCAGTTGCTGCGTGTTGTCGTTAATCGTTTGCTCGATTACTGCGAGTTTGTCCGTGTCCTGCTTGTTAGTCTGTTGCAGCGCCTGCGCATTTTTCGCCAGACTCAGTGCTAGAGCGACCTGTCCTCGCTTGTTTTCAAGCTCGTCTTTTATCTGATGTAAATCTTCAAGTGAGGTTTGGCTGTCCTGGTTTTTAAGTTGCAAAAGCGTCTGTTGATGCAATTCCAGGTTTTTGTGGCTGTCATGAATCGCGACCTTTAGCTCCGCCAGACTGCCTTCCTCCTTATCAACCGAGAACCTTAACTGATCCGCGTTAAATGCGGCCTCCGTTTTCCGAGTGTTCAAGGTTTGATAGCGTTCCAGCTCGGCATCCCATCGGCTCCATTCAGCTGCGATGGGTTTAATGGTCTGATGCTGTTCCAGCCAGATAGTAAGCTGTTGCAATACCGAAGCTTGTTCATCCTGCCGCTTTAGCAGTGTTTTATGTTCTTTTTCGGCGCTTTCCAACGCTATAAGCAATTGGTTTTCTTCTGTTGATAGACCGCCGACAGTCTGCCGAATAACATCAATTCGGGTGTCCAAGGCTCGTGCTTTAATTAATAGCGGTTGCGCCTGCTGCTGTTGCTGATCGGCTGCGGCTAAGGTTTTCTCGCTCGCACTTAATAGCTCCTTTGCCGTTTGTAGTTTTATTTCAGCAGCTATCTGCTGTTCGCCGCTGTCTTTAAGTTTTTGTTGGGCATCTTGATATTCAGCGTTCGCCGTTTGGTACTGACTTAACAGCGGCCTTAACGGTTGCGCGGCTTCTACTTTTTGTATCAATTGCCGTTCAGTTTCTGCTGCATCCCAGGCCTGCTGGCTGCCTGCAAGAACTTCACCAGCAACTCGTTCCGCCTCTTGCAGTTTTTTCAGTTCGGCATACCAATCGATGATTTTTTGGTTATCTGCGATTTGCTTGTTCAGGTCGGCCAACTGGTTGATGAATTGATCGCGCTGTTGTTCCAGACGTTGACGAGCTTCGGTATCAAGCGGTATTTGATCCTGCATCCGGTTTGCAATCAGACTTAACGCGTCTTTTTCCTGTCTGGCTCGATCAAAGGCAGCGATAGACAACTCGGAATAAAGTTCAGTGCCGGTGATGCGCTCCAGCAAACTGGAACGCTCGTCTTTTTTGGCTTTTAAAAACGCGGCAAAATCGCCCTGCGCTAATAATACCGAGCGGCGAAATTGGTCAAAGTTAAGATCGATCAAGTCACTGATCAGTTCCAGCGTGTTCTTCTTACCCTGCCCGATGCGCTGACCGTCGTCAATTTTAGTTAAGGTGACTTCCTGCGCCTGCAATCGGCCATCGGCTTTGCCGCGAGCTTTGCTGACTTCCCAACGCGCTCGGTAGTGATGTTTGTCTTTACCGATAAAATCCACTTCAGCATAGGCGTTGCTGGTGCCGCGGCGCAGTATCGAACGCACGTCGTTACTAGTCACTCGCAGGTTTTCATCTTCATCTTTATGGCCGACCGCAAAACCGTGACCATCGGGCAAGCGCGGGATTTTGTCATACAGCGCCAGACACAAAGCATCCAAAATTGTGCTTTTACCGGCGCCGGTCTGTCCGGTAATAGCAAATAAACCGGCCTGCTCCAACGGCCCGGCATTAAGTAAAATCTCAAACGGCTCCGCCAAGCTGGCCAGGTTTTTTCCGCGTATCGCTAAAATGCGCATCAGTCCGCTCCTTGCAGGTTTTCAATCAGCTCGTTGAACAAGGCATTGATGGCTTCGGGCGCTTCATCGTCATACTTGTTCTGATAACAGCGTTGGAAAACATCCAGCGGATGCAGTTCTTCCAGGCGTTCTTCAATTTTTAAATCGGCCAGACTTTTTTCGCTGCCGCTGTAAGCGGTGGAGATTTTCAATAGGCGCACCGGCAATTTGGCGATGACTTCTTCAATCTGCTGGCGCAATCCGGGCTCGGGTTTTTCCAGCCTAATTCTCAATTCAAGCAGCGGCCTTTGCTCGATCGGCAGATCGTCAAAATTCATGCTTTGCAATTGCTTGATAACTTCTGGCAATACGGCAAAATCTTTGCCATTGGGAATTCTGAGTAATTGCACGCTGCGAGGTATTTTAACGGCAACGGTTGCAACGGCTTGGCCTACCCTCATGTCAACCTGAACAACTTGATGCAAATAATTGGTTTCATCAAACGACAGCGGAATCGGTGAACCGCTGTAACGAATATGCTCGTTCGCGCCGACTTTTTGCGCCAAATGCAAATGGCCTAAAGCCACATAAGCAATATTATCGGGAAATAATTCAACCGGCAGCGCATGCTGATTGCCGCCCAGTATTTTACGCTCGCTTAATTCGGACACCGCGCCATTGACCATATAACAATGCCCGGTCAGGATTAGGCTCTGGTCATTACTCGCCTTTTGTTGCAGCTGTGCATACAATTCGGCATACAGTGTTTTCATGCCGGAGATTAATGGATCGGTGTCTTGCTCGTCAGTACGTTCTGTGTCGTCCGCACCATCCCTGGCAGTCGGCAAATCGGCATTGCGCAAAAACGGCATTGCCCCGCACCAGGCTTTAATCTCACCCGCCGCATTGGTCAGCGGCACCAGCAAACGCTCCCAATCGATATTGCCCTGCTCGTCGCGCGACAAGCCGCCGACCACGGTAACACCCAACGCATTGAGTATTGGCGACGGTGCATCCAGCCGTGACGCGGAATCGTGGTTACCGCCAACTAACACGATGTTCAGGTTCGGCAGCCGGATTTTAGCTTTGACTAAAAAATCATAAAGTTGCGACTGCGCGGCTGAGGAAGGATTTGCCGAATCAAAAATATCACCGGCCACGATGAGGGCGTCGGCGTGTTTGTTGTGCAATTCATCCAATAACCAATCCAGAAACTGCTGATGTTCCAGTTGCCTCGATACGCCATGAAGATGGTGTCCAAGATGCCAATCTGCGGTGTGAAATATTCTTAACATATGATGTTACGCAGTCTTATATATTTAGGTGTGTCGCAATTGCGACAATTTTATTTAAATCGGGTTCCCGCACCCGAAGGCGGGATACTTTCTTTTGCACGGCCAAAAGAAAGTATCCAAAGAAAAAGCCGCCCTATGCCGCTTGCTTCCTGCGCTCTGCCGTTTTCATTGAGGGTTGCCAAATGGGGCTCCTGCCCCATCGGCAACGCGAGGCATCCATGCCTCGCCCCTTCGGGCTATTCTCAATGAAAGCGCCAGTGCTCGGCGCGGCATAAGGGAATGATTCCTTTGATGCCGTAACCGTAGTTAACATTTTTTTGAACAATTATTGAAGTTGACTAAGTTCTAGCTTTCTCAGTCGAGGTGCTTTTTTAGCTGTTACGCCAACCACTAGTAGCGTCATTATTCCGCCAAAGATGACTGATGGTACCAGTCCCATTATTCTGGCCGCGACACCTGATTCAAACGCACCCAGCTCGTTGGATGAACCAATAAAAATGCCGTTGATTGCCGAGACCCGGCCGCGCATGGCATCTGGCGTTGCCAATTGCAGAATAGTGGTGCGCATGACTACTGACACCCCATCAAAAACTCCTGAAAATATCAGCCAGACGCCAGCAATCCAAACATTGGTGGATAAAGCAAAACCGATAATGCACACACCAAAGGCTGCTACTGAGATTAACAGTATCCGGCCTGCATGCAGATTGATGGGATAGCGCGCCAAGACCAACCCCGAAACAATAGAACCCAAAGCTGGCGCAGCACGCAACATGCCCAGGCCTTCAGGACCATAGTGAAAAATTTGTTGAATGAATGCCGGTAACATGGAAACCGCGCCACCAAACAACACGGCAAACATATCCAGACATTGCGCGGCGACGATAATCTGATTGCTAACTACAAAGCGTAACCCTTCTGCAATACTGGCAAATACCGGACTACCTGCAATAGGCTTGGGTTCTTGCACTCGAACTGCAGCCATGGCGATTGCCGCGCCAAGGAATAACGCACTGGCTAATGAATAGGCCACCGTTTTACTGGCATAAGCGACCAACAAGCCGCCAAGCGCGGGTCCCATCACCAAGCCGGTCTGTATGACTGAGCTGCCGAAACCGGCGGCTTTGGCATATTGTTCTCGCGGCAAGACCATCGCAAACAATGAGTTATAAGCGGGCGCGATAAATGCGCGGGCTAGTCCGGTAAAGGCAATCGATGCATAAATCCAATAGACCGGATTACCAATTATCAAACCTGCCGACACCGCCGATAGTGTCAGCGCGTTGCTGAATAACATCACAGAAGCAAGCGCCCCTAATAATCGGCGCGAATAATGGTCAACCGCATAACCGGCAAACAGCGCCGTACTGAAATACGGTATCACTTCGGCAAGCCCGATCAAGCCTAGCGCCAGTGGATCATGGGTGAGTTCATAAATATGCCAGCCCACCACGACCGCAATGATCTGATAGGCGAGTACCATTAGGACACGGTAACTAAGCAGCTTAAGAAAATCGCGGTTTTGGAAAATAAAGTTAGCGTTCAACTGAAAAAAGTCATCTGTTAGAAAAACCATCATGATAACGGACAACCAGCAGTTTTTTAGCAAATCGTCCTTACTTCACTTGCTGCGGTATAATTTGCGTGCCTGGATAGATCATCCAATTCCAGATGTATTTTTATCTACTTCCATAAAGGTTTGATCATCATGAAAAAATTATTACCTTTGAGCATCTGCTCAATTTTATTAGCCGCTTGTGTGACTGATCCCTACACGGGCCAATCGACGATTAGTAATACCGGCAAAGGCGCGGGCATTGGCGCAGTGGTCGGTGCTGGTGCAGGTACGTTATTTGGCGGTAACGATTATAAAAATGCCGGTCTTGGCGCATTGGCGGGTGCCGCTGTTGGTGCTGCTGCAGGAGCTTACATGGATCATCAACAACAAGAAATGCAACAATCGCTGCAAGGTACCGGCATTGAAGTACAGCGCACAGCAGAAAATACCCTGAATTTAACCATGCCCAGCAGCATCACCTTTGGGCTGGATTCTGCCGAATTAACACCCCAAGCGAAAACGGCCCTTGATTCGGTAGCCAGAGTTTTAAATCAATATCCTGAGTCAACCATTACTATCACCGGCCATACCGATGATTTGGGCTCGGATAGTCATAACCAGAAATTGTCAGAAAGCCGCGCCGCCAGTGTTGCCGGTTATCTGGGACAACACGGCGTCAACTATGCTCGTTTGACTCAGCAAGGCTTAGGCGAAAAAGCGCCTAAATTCCCGAATACCGATGAAACTAACCGCTCGCAAAATCGTCGTGTGGAATTGGCTATTGTCGCCAATCAAAATGCCGGTAGTCAGCAAGGTGCGCCACAGCAGCAGCAACAGCAGCAGAACTATCCACAACAAGGCTATCCACAACAGCAAAACTACCCGCAACAAGGTTATCCACAACAGCAAAATTACCCACAGCAAGGCTATCCTCAACAGCAGACTTACCCGCAACAAGGTTATCCACAACAGCAAAACTACCCTCAACAAGGCTATCCGCAACAACCTAATTACTATCCTCGCTAGTTATTGCGCGCCTTCAATTGCTCGGGAATGTACGAAAGATTCCCGAGCAAGCCCCATAAGATCCACCCAACTCATTCGCTTATTCATGTCAAAATAAGCGTTTTTTATTGCCTGAAACTGAGTATCTTTAATGAAAATTGCTGTGCTATCCCGCAATCCCAAGCTTTATTCAACCATGCGTCTGGTTGCAGCTGCCGAGGCTCGCGGTCATGAAGTCCGTGTACTGGATGTGTTGCGGTGTTACATGAACATCACCTCACATAATCCATCCATTCATTATCGCGGTGAAGATTTAACGGGCTTTGACGCTGTTATTCCACGCATAGGTGCTTCGGTGACGTTTTACGGTACGGCCGTACTCAGACAATTTGAAATGATGAATGTGTTTCCATTGAATGAATCAGTGGCTATTTCACGATCTCGGGACAAGTTGCGCTCTATCCAGTTGCTAGCCCGCAAAGGTATCGGCTTGCCGGTCACTGGTTTTGCCAAAAATCCTGACGATATTGAAGATTTGATTGCTCAAGTCGGCGGTGCGCCGCTGGTAATAAAGTTGCTTGAAGGCACACAAGGCATTGGCGTGGTACTGGCTGAAACGCATAATGCCGCAGAAAGCGTAATTCAGGCGTTTATGGGCCTTAAAGCCAACATCATGGTGCAAGAATTTATTAAAGAAGCCGGTGGTAGTGATATTCGCTGTTTTGTGGTGGGGGATAAAGTCGTTGCGGCAATGAAGCGGCAAGCTATCGCCGGTGAATTTCGCTCCAATTTACATCGTGGCGGGTCAGCAAGCTTAATACGTTTAACTCCTGAAGAGCGCTCAACTGCAGTGCGCGCGGCAAAAATCATGGGGTTGAATGTGTGCGGTGTTGATTTACTTCGCTCCAATCATGGCCCGGTGATTATGGAAGTTAATTCGTCACCGGGACTAAAAGGCATTGAGCAAGCCAGCGGTAAAGATATTGCTGAAATTATCATCAAGTTTATTGAAAATCGTATTACTGCCCAAGAAACCGCCAAAGATAAAACCCTAACGCGAACTCGCGGCAAAGGTTAATTACTCGGCATAAGCAGCACTAAGAAATTTACAATCATTCAGGTGCGCCATCGTTAAAAATCAAAACTATGGACACCTGAACTTCAAACCGGCTCAACTAAAGCCGCAATTGTTTAACCTTCAGTGTCGCTCACAGGTTTCTCTGTAGCTTCCGGCTCACTGTCTACAGATTCCGCTTGAACTTCAGCGACAGATTCGGGGTTAACTGCTTCCGTTACGGAAGCAACTTTTTCTTCAGCGACTTCAGGCTCTGGTGTTTTTGCGGTTAACGAATCAATAAATTCCAAAAACCAAGCGGCAGTTTTTACTTTGCTCATATCCGGATCATTCAAAATTTCCGCGGCATCCGGCAAACTGCCTCTGCTCTTAGCGTCTTCCAGCGCCTTTAAGCTGGCCTCATGCTCACCAAGCAACGCATAAATACAGGCCAAGTTGTAAGACGCCGACCCCGCTTGAATGGCATTAGCTTGTTCAAAATAGGTTTTAGCATTTTGGTAAAGCTCGTCATGCAATGGCACAGCTTTGATTCTGGCTAAATCCATACAAGCAACGCCACCATCGATGGCTGCCCCTAAATAAGAAGGTTGAATCAGCATGCAAAAGGCAAATTTGATAATCGCCTCTTGATAAATTTTGATGGATTCAACTTCAGGTTTGGTTTTAGCCTGGTTTAGCAGCGCAAATCCCCAGTTGTACAAGGCTTCGGCACGCAATAAATCGCCGCTGACCACCTCAGCATAGTCTTGATAGGCTTTTTTATACATTTGTTCAGCGGTGTTTGCCTCGGCTTTGCGAGCATCGCTACTGAGTTTGATAGCTTCTTTTAATTTAGAGTTCTTTTTTATCGAATCAAAAATTGACACACTTTTCTCCTGTTGGGTTAGCTTATGAATAGTTTGCTATAGAATAACAGCCTCAAACTTATTATGACTACCTAACCGCACCATGACTCACACTATCCCCGATCTCAGCAAAGAAAAAGTCAACCTGGAAACCTCACAAATCGCCTGGAAAGAATTACAGCGATTTTTTGCCAATGGCTCGGCGGTATTTGTCGCGCCAGACCTGGATTTGGTAGAAGTTGCCTATCAATTTTCTATCGATAACAAAGACCAGGTAGCCGATTGGCTGCAAAACAAGCAAATCGGTTTAGTGACTGATGCACAAGCGATCACTTGGTTTGAACAGGACGCGGCAGTTTGGGCCGTGGTGGTTAAGCCTTGGATTTTGGTGCAAGAATAACGCTGTTATGACTAAAGCCATTCTTAGCATCAAACAGTGGGGTGATGATCTTGTTATTTGCTTGCCTGCAGCAATCGCCCAGCAAGCGCATTTACGACTCAATCAGTGCGTGATCATTTCTGTCGAAGCTGATCATGTAGTTATCACGCCGATTAACGATGCGCCCCTGACACTGGAACAACGATTGGCAAGTTTTGATCCTGAGCGTCATTCAGGGGAAATCATGACTACCAGTCAAACTATTGTTGACTAAGAGCAATAATTGAAACAATGGGCTTTGTTCCTCTGCCTTCCTATAGCCCTAATTAAGAGCTTTTATTAGCCGCATGCGGCCTCAAAACTTCCAAAAAATCGCAACTTATTGTGTTTCATTAATAAGCCCCAGCGCGATACCAATATCTGTGACTACTATTGCATGGTGAGTTTTATGATGCTCGATAGCAATGCCGACAATTGGTGTTTGAGCTGGGTCATTACGTCCATTCTCGTCATATAGCAACCATACCGGGGAACCACTAATCCCCAATGGCTCTGGGAAGGCACGAATCTGACCATCGGGTCCAATGGTTCGCTTTCGATCAAAGCTTAGGACGATATGGCTTTGCGGACTGACATCGAGGATAGCGTAGTTTTCTGATGGGACGGAAACATTTCGAAAACTATAAAGCTTGGAAACTAATTCATGTTTAATTACACCACTCTTCGACGCTGGAAATCCGACGAGAAGATATTGCTTGTATTCGCGTGGTAGCGCCTTCGGCATAAGTGCTTCAATGTCCAATGGATACTTATCAACCTTTGGATAGGGAGGAAGGCCAGCGCCTTCAAGTTTGAGAACACCGACATCAAGACGATCAGCTTTCCTATTTTTTCCTTCTGGAATTTTCGTAAGGAGTATACAGCCAGAAAGCTTTCGTTTGATGCCCGGCTCGATGTAGAAAAAAAGTTCATGACCTAATTTTAATTCGTCAAATACATGAGCAGCCGATACAAGATACGAATTGGTGCCAGAGGAAATCAGGAAGCTACTTCCAACTAATTCTATTCTACCATTAGGTGTTTCCGCGTATAGAGGAAGGATGTGGCGCGCCAGAATGTTCGCTAGTTTTGTGATTACCTGCGATTCCGCCTCAAAGATGTGGTCATATGTCACCATTCGTTCCTTAGTTAAACTCACCAAAACATTGAGTGCTATTCTATTGAAACGCTGTCCCGCGAGACAGGCTTGCCTTATCGATTGCTGTTACTTGATACGTTTTAATCTACTCATAACGACGTAGTTCGAAGTTGATTTCACGTACTGGACGAATATTTCATCAATTATTAGAATTTCCACTGCATCCATGCCTGGCTGCCCAAAGGCTCGAATTACCGGTTTTCCACCCAACGGAATTCCATTAGCTGGATCAGATGTTAGCTGTCGCTGAATTTGATAGACGGTATTATCGGGTATAACTTGCTTTTTGTTGAGGTCATAAACTCTCGTTCGGGTGACGGTATTTTCATCCATAAAGTAGGTAATCTCGAACTGAGCTTCTGAGCGCGTCATCTTTCCATCAGCGTAGAAATAGCCTTCCACTTCCTGTGCAGTAATAGTCTCACCAGCCAATGCAAAACTACACGAAAGACACGCTACTAGAGCGAATAAAAGAGTTGGTCTAGTCATAGTGCCCCGATCTTTATTTTTTAGAATGGTAAGTTGTAATCATATAGTGCATTAGTGCAGCGTAATGCTCCGTGTAGTTTTAAACTCGTTCGCTGGAATACACTCTTTCTTTTCGACTCACAATTTGTCCCCGGCCAGTGGTTCACGCTTCGGCACTTTTGCCAAAATTGCCTGGAAAGCCGATTTGTCTGCGCGCTGCGCACGTTCCTGCAAATAATCTTCTGTGGCTATCGCCGACACTTTTTCAGCAACCGCACTGGCGATGAATTGATTAATGGAAACCCCTTCTTTACGAGCCAGCTCCTTGATATGCCGATGGATAGAATCCGGTAAACGTAGACTTAATGCACTCATGCGAAACGCTCCAGAAATATTTTTGGGGAAATTGCTTCAACGCCAAATTTAGCAACGCCGGTAAAATCTTTTAAATTGTGAGTAACAATGGTGCTCACACCTGAGGCTACCGCTAACTCAAGTATCAAATCATCTTTCGGATCGGGTAGATAAGGCCGCCATAAAAAATATACTTTTTGATGGCGGCTAAATCCGCACAGGTTATCAAGCACCGTTTCTATTTCAATATCTGTTAATTCAAGCATGACTTGGTTGCGCTTCAACACATCTTCATACTCGAACAATAGCGGTGTCGACATGACTAAACTCAGATGTTCTTCTGCTAAAAGCTCCAACACCTTAAACGATGCGCCGCTAGCCGAATACAAGCCGGCGAACAGCACATTAGTATCCATGACAATTTCATTCATACCAAATACGGTATCATCTATATCTTATTACACGCAACTTCTTTGTATACAGCCGCGCTTAATATTAGCTAATTAACTCTTTGAATTTATCCTCTACCTTTACCGGCAGGCTTAGCCGGTTTCCGTTTGTTTTTTGCCCCGTCGCGCCCACCAGCGGCAGGCTTTCCTGCTTTCGCAGCCGGTTTTTTACTGTGCCTAAAGTCTTTTTTGCCGGTATCTTTGTTAGGAGCGTGCTTTTTGGGGGCATCATTAACTTTTAACGACACTGGTTGATAGCCGGTATCAGCGACGCGCGGGATTTGCCGTTTTAGCAATTGTTCGATAGCTACCAAAAGATAAGCATCTTCCGGACACACCAGCGATAGTGCGACACCGCTAGCTCCGGCCCGACCGGTTCGGCCGATACGATGCACGTAATCTTCCGGCACTTGCGGTAAATCGAAATTCACCACATGCGGTAAATCGTCAATATCCAGGCCTCGTGAAGCCACATCGGTTGCCACCAACACTGACACTTTGCCGGTTTTGAAATACTCCAACGCTTTGTTGCGCGCGCCCTGGGTTTTATCGCCATGTAATGCTACTGAGCGAATGCCGTCTTCAATCAGTTGTTTTTCCAGACGATCAGCGCCGTGTTTGGTGCGCACAAACACCAATACTTGCTTCCAATTATTACTGCCGATCAAATAAGACAACAACTCGCGTTTTACTTCTCGAGGAATGCCGTAAACGCGCTCGGACACAGTATCTGCCGTCGCGTTTTGTTTGGCGACTTCAACTTCAGCCGGGTTGTTTAACAACTGCGACGCCAATGACTTGATGCCATTGGAGACGGTTGCGGAAAACAACAGGCTTTGTCGCTGTTTTGGCAGCAGCGCCATGATTTGTTTAATGTCCGGTAGAAAGCCCATATCCAGCATACGGTCGGCTTCATCCAATACCAGAATTTCTATGTTAGCCAGACTCACTACGCGTTGGCGAATGTGATCGATTAAGCGTCCCGGCGTCGCCACGACAATGTCACAACCACGGCGTAACTGCCGGACTTGCAAGCCGACACTGGCCCCGCCTACGACTAACTCGGTATGAAAAGGTAAATGTGCTCCGTAAGTTTTAACGCTCTCATATACTTGCGCCGCCAATTCCCGGGTGGGCACCAAAATCAGCGCCCGAATGCGACGCGGTTTTTGTGCTGGATTATGGTTTTCGGTTAGGCGTTGTAATAACGGCAAGGTAAAGCTGGCTGTTTTGCCGGTGCCGGTTTGTGCCCCAGCCAATACGTCGCGGCCTTCTAAAATCAGCGGAATGGCTTTTTGTTGTACCGGAGTCGGCGTTTTATAGCCTTGATCGGTGACCGCTTTAAGAAGATCTTCGGTTAAACCGAGTGTTTGAAATGACATGAATACCTCAGAAGTAATGTTAGGTGAGTTGTGTGGGAGAGACGTCTTTATGCCATTTAGGATGCATGTCGCGACGTAGGTGTCGCTCCCACCGGTTATTTATGAATTTTTACCCGCCGGTGACACTCATGTGCCGCAGGATGATAGGTTGTTCGTGCAGATTAAATTCGTGTTTTTCCGGTTTAATTAGCATAGAGTCAATAATGGCTTGTTTTAATATTGCCAAGTCACCCGGATGCTCTCTAAGCACTTGTTTTAAATCAACCGAATGTTCGTTACCCAGACACAACAACAATTGGCCTTCAACCGTTAATCTTACCCGGTTACAACTGCTGCAAAAATTGTTACTGTGCGGCGAGATAAATCCCACCCGGGTTTGAGTACCGATTACATTCAGGTATTTGGATGGACCGCCGGTATTTTCGGTGGTCGCCATCAATGAAAACTGTCGCGCCAAATCTTTTTTGATTAAATCGCTGGAGTAATAAGCCTCCGATCGATCATGGTTGCTGACCATGCCTAAGGGCATTTCTTCGATAAAACTGATGTCTATGGCGTTATCGACAGCAAACTGCACTAAATCATTCACTTCCAGATGATTTCGATTTTTAAGAATGACCGCGTTAATTTTAATCCGTTCAAAGCCTTGGGCTTTGGCCGCCTGGATACCGCGCAACACTTGCTGTAAATCCCCGGTCCGAGTGATGGCTTTAAATTTATCAGCATCCAAGGTATCCAAGCTAATGTTGATACGCTTAACACCGGCTTGTTTTAAATCTTTTGCCATAGACTCAAGTTGCGAGCCGTTGGTGGTAATTACCAGCTCTTTTAATGACTCGATCTGGCCGATGTTGTGTAGCAATTCCAACGCACCTTTTCTGACTAAGGGTTCGCCGCCGGTAATGCGAATTTTTTTCACACCCAACTCAGCAAAGGCTTTGGCCAAGGTGTAAATTTCTTCCAGCGATAGAATTTGGGCGCGCGGCAAAAACGTCATGTCTTCCGACATGCAATACACACAGCGAAAATCACATCGATCGGTGATGGATATTCTTAAATAATCCACTGTTCTACCGAAACGATCGATCAATTGCGTAGGGAAATTGGTATCTGTCATAAGGCTGCGCCTAAAAATCAAGACATCAATATTACCATACAGTGACAACAACCGACTAAGGGACTATGGAATTGCACCTCACAGATCCCAATCGCTTTTGCCGTTGCGTTTTTGTTGTGCGGCAACTTTTGCCTGATAGCGGATGAGCCATTGCTGCAACGCCCGATAGCCGATTGTTAAACTGGGCTGTAACCTTTTTATCAGCAGCATAATGTAACCAGCAAGCCAAGAAGATGTCTTTTTGAGCAACCGGCTAGCTATCGGTATTAACGCAGAAAAATCCATCGATCGATCCTTAATCTTGCCTATTCGATACAGCCACCGCACCATTCCTGTGACATACAGCAAAAATAAGCTTTGTCCGGCAATAAACCAGGCCAATCGCCCTTTGGGTCCCAACGCTTCGCCGGTATGTAGCGGCCAAATCCAGGTGGCGATGGTGGGTCCGATAGAGAATTGAGACGGATTACGCACTTCCCTAGTCTGCCCACTCCAACGATCTATCCATACGGTAGTAAAAGGATGTCGTTGATTAATTTCACCCGGTTGACGCAAATTGATGCGGTAAATACCTGAGTCGCCAGCTGGTGTAGTCACACGTCTAAGCACTGAACGGGGAAATGAACCGCGCGCAACAAATTCCGCAGCTTCAAGACTGGTGGGGTGATTATTGGGGATCGCGGTGCTGACAATATCCCGGCCCGTTTCACCATGAGCCATACCGGAGCCTCCGGCTAAACTTTCCAATATCCCAGGATAACTTAACAACACGCCCGTCGATGCCAGGATGAGCAAAGCCGGTGCAACTAGCAAACCAAGCAATCGATGGAAATCGAAGTTAAGTTGCATAACACCGGCATTAATATTAATTTTTAATGCCTGCCCAATGCCGCGCCAACCGGGCCACCATAAACCCAAACCAGTAACGACAGAAACAATCAGTATCACACCCAGCACGCCCACGGCCTGCCAGCCAAAGCTACCTTGCTGCAACTGCGTGTGTAGATCCACTATCCATGTGGTCACTGTTTGTCCCCAAAATCGACTCGCAACGACTTCGGCGCTATAGGGGTTTACCGTCACCATCAATGGCGCATAAAGCTCAAAGTAGGTCTCTCGGGGCTTTTCGTACCAAACTGTGATCATGCCGTGCGGCGATTGCGGCATTTCTAAGGTCCAGGACCCGTAGCGTTGCGGATGCGCAATTTTTACCGCCGCCATTATCTTATCTAACGATTGATATTTACCTTGTGGCTGCTCTATCACCAAATGCGGATTTAATAAGCCGTCTAGTTCTTCGCGATAAACGCTGACGCTGCCGCTTAAGCCCAGTAACGCAAAAAAGAAACCGCATATTAAAGCTAGATAAAGATGAACCTTGAGCCAGATGAGGCGGCTTTTAGTTATCGCTACCATACAGTTATAAAGTCATTGGCAAACATTGATAATTTCTCCTATTCAACGATTGATTTCGGGAATTTTTCCCGTTTTAAAATGCTAAAATTTATTTCCAATTTCATTTAAAAGAGATTCTAAACATGACAAAAATTATTTTTTCTAGCTTACTTGCTGGCGCTGTAATGTTCACCGGCACTGTATCTGCAGACAGTAAAGAAATTAAATTCCCAAAAACTAAAGCCAGCATTCAGTCATGCATCCAAGCAGTTCTTAAAGAGCATGACGGCAAAGTAGTAAAAGTTGAATTCAAAACTGAAAAAAATGAGCCTGTATATGAATTCGACATTGAATCAGCTGACGGCAAAGCCTGGGATATTGAATGCAGCGGTAAAACCGGTAAAGTCATCGAAGTAGAACAAGAAGTAAAAGATGCTGCAGATGATTTGTTTAAAGCCAAACTTAAAGTCTCTGAAGCTGATGCTCGCCAAACCGCTTTAGCAGCGCATGCGGGAGAAATTGTTGAAGTTGAATACGAAATTGAACCAGATGGTGCTGCGTCATACGAGTTCGACATTGTCGATAAAGATGGCAAAGAACGTAAAGTTGAAGTTGATGCCACCAGTGGCAAAATCGTAGAAGACAATGAAGAAACCTTCCAAATCGGCCACGAATAAAACCAATAATTAGGCTTAATTTGTGACCTAAAACGCCCCAGGAATGGGGCGTTTTAGCTTTAACCAGCTGCCAACTTACTGATAGCGAGTCGGATCGGCAATGTCGGCTTCAATAAATCCAGTTTTTCTTAGCCTGCAAGCATCGCAAACGCCACACGCCCTTCCCTGTTCATCGGCCGAATAACAGGACACGGTACGTTGGTAATCCACGCCGAGCGCGACACCCTGCTGAATAATTTGCCCTTTGCTTAGCTTCATTAAAGGCGTATGTATTGAAAAACGCTGGCCTTCTACACCGGCTTTAGTCGCTAAATTGGCCATGTTTTGAAAAGCATTGATAAATTCCGGCCGACAATCGGGATAACCGGAATAATCGACCGCATTGACGCCGATAAAAATATCCTGCAAATTTAAAACTTCAGCCCAACCCAGCGCAAACGACAGGAAAATAGTGTTTCTAGCGGGCACGTAAGTTACTGGAATGCCTTGCTGGAGAGTGTTTGGGACAGCAATATCCGCGTCCGTCAACGCAGAACCGCTAATCGAGCCAAAGCCCAATTTTATGATTTTGTGCTCGGTCACCTGATAATCAGCAGCGATCTGGGCGGCGGCTATTAATTCTGCATTATGTTTTTGACCATAATCGAAACTTAACGCATAACAGGTAAAACCTTGCTGCTTTGCCAAGGCCAGCACGGTAATCGAATCTAATCCTCCCGACAGGAGAACAATGGCTTTTTTGGGCATGGGTAACTTAGCTGTTTATTTGCCTTGGGCATCATCCCAAAGCAGTTTATGCAATTGAATTTGGAAACGCACCGGCAAATAATCGGCGAGAATTTTTTCGGCAAGCTCGGTAGGATTTTGTTGCCCCATCACTGGCGAAAATAAAATCTGGCAACGATCAGCAAGAGTGTATTCCGTCAGTATTTGTTTGGACCATTGGTAATCTTCGTCGCTGCCGATCACAAATTTGACCTGATCGTTAGCCGTTAGATAGGTGATGTTTTGATATAAATTTTTACTTAACTCACCGGAACTGGGCGTTTTAAGATCCATTACCTTTATAACGCGTGAATCAACTTTAGATACATCCATCGCACCACTGGTTTCCAGTGACACCTGATAGCCCTGATCGGCTAATTTGCTCATCAATTCAATACAGCCAGGCTGAGCAAGTGGTTCGCCGCCAGTAACAGTAACGTAGAATGTTGGATATTGTTTTACTTGCTCAAGAATGGCATTAATGTCCATCTTGCTACCCCCCGTAAATGCATACGCGGTATCGCAATAAACACAGCGGAGCGGACAGCCGGTTAGTCGAATAAATACCGTCGGTAATCCGACGGTATTGGACTCACCTTGGAGCGAATAAAATATTTCGGTGATGCGTAACTGACCCACAATTAACGAGAGGGTTCATTTTTTGGTGGGTCAATAAGAAGCAATTTCTTAGCAGCCAAATGCGCAGCAGTTGAGTTTGGATACCCAACAGTCACTTTCGTTAAATAGTCACGTGCCTTAGCCGGATTTTTTTGCTCAATCTCAATGTAACCAAGCTTTAATAACGCATCCGGGACTTTGGCGCTGGCCGGATAATTATCCACCACTGCCGAAAATGCCTTGCGAGCAGAGTCAACATCCTGATTAACACGATAAGCCTCACCTAACCAATACTGAGCGTTGCCCGCATACTCTCCTTTCGGATTTTTGCTAAGCAAGTCTTTAAATTCAGTAATTGCTTGACTGGTATGACCGTTTCGCAATGCATCGTAAGCATGTTGATAAGGTTCTTTGGAGTCGCCAGTAACTGCAGGAGCAGGCTTTGGTTCTGCGGTTTTTTCGACAGTCGCAGGTGCCGCTGGTGCCACTGCTTTGTTACCATCAGTTTTATTGGCTTCACCTGCAGCGGACGCTGGTGAAGCTGTACTTTCCAGCTTCTTTTCCAACACCTGTACACGTTCGTCAAAATCGGCATACATAGTGCTCTGACGTTTTTTCATATCAGTGATGAGATAAGTTTGCTCCTCCACTTTACCGGTTAACTGTTGCACTTCAGACTGTAATTGCTCCAGTCTGCCCATCAACTCATACAGAGTAGTCGCCGATGCCGGTCTGGATGAAGCAGGTGGTCCCGCTGGATAAGTGGCATTATCAACAGCAGGCGGCAACGGTAATGGCTCAGCATTGACGCTACCACAAGCAAGTAAAAGGAGGAGTAACCGGGATTTCATTTATTGGCCTTGGTAAACCACTTCAACACGACGATTTAATTGCCAAGCAGATTCATCATGCCCTTCTGCAGCTGGCTTTTCTTCACCGTAACTGACAATTTCTAACTGAGCATCAGAAGCGCCTTGAGCTTTTAATAAATTAGCAACTGACTTAGCACGCTGCTCGCCTAAAGCAATGTTGTATTCACGAGAACCGCGCTCATCGGAATTCCCTTCCAAAACTACATGCTGTGCAGGATGGGCGGCCAAATACTGTGCATGCGCTGCAATTACAGGAACAAAATCTTCCTGAACTTGGCTGCTATCCAGCATAAAGTAAATTGTTTGTTTGGATAATGGATTGTTAGGATCGCTAAATTCTGGCCCTAATCCACCTGCACCATTACTGCCGTAACCGCCACCAATTGCAGAGCCATTGACGCCTGCGCCACCATTAAGTCCACTGGTAGAAGCATCATTTAAACCGCTTGCACTATTTTGGCTGCCGTCAGTCAGACTCTCATCTTTATCATCAGAACACGCCGTTAACATCATGGCACTAATTGCCAGTACCACTATCGTTTTGTTGAATTTCATCATCTTTCCAAAAAATTAATTACTAAAAAAACCAATTTGCCTAAGGCGCCCACGCGGGTTCACGAACTTCGCTACTATCAAACACCAATTTCTGTTGCATTTTACCATCTATCGACACAGCCGATAAGTAACCCGTGCCGCCTTTTTTTGAGGCGTACAGAATCAAACTACCGTTAGGCGCAAAACTGGGTGATTCATCAGAGGGTCCTGATGTTAATACGTTGATAGATCGAGTTGCCATATCCATGATAGCGATACGATAACCACCACCATTTGAATGCACCATGGCGATATTTTTACCGTCAGGTGAAAAACTGGCTCGGGCGTTATAACTGCCGGTAAAAGTCAGACGTTTTTCTTCGCCGCCTTGGCTTGGCACGATGTAAAGCTGTGGTTTGCCGCCTCTATCCGAGGTAAAGACAATACTTCCGCCATCGGGTGACCAGGTCGGCTCAGTATCAATGGCAAAACTTTTGGTCAATTTAACCAAAGAACGCGTTGCCAAATTCAATACATAAATATCCGGACTACCATCTTTTGACAAAGTTATCGCTAATTTTGAGCCATCAGGAGACCATGAAGGCGCGCCGTTGATACCACGAAACTCAGCCACTCTTTGCCGTTCACCGGTCGCCAGTGTTTGGATATAAATTGCCGCATTCTTTTTCTCGAAAGAGACATAAGCGAGTTTTCTACCATCGGGTGACCATGCAGGGGACATTAAAGGCTCTATTGAAGAAGCAATAGTTTGCGCATTAAAACCATCCGCATCGGCAACTTGTAATCTATGCGTGCTTTGCTTACCTTGCTTGCTGCTAGTAATGTAAGAAATACGGCCACTGAATACACCTTTTTTTCCGGTTAATTTTTCAAAAATCAAATCGCTGATATGGTGAGCAGTACGACGCAAATCTTCCGCTGATGAATTCATCCGGTAACCCAGCAATTGTGTGCCTTTATAGACGTCAAACAACTGAAACTGAACATTGTATTGACCGCCGCTTTCAGTGACTTGGCCGATCACCATGTAATTTTGGTTTATCGCCTGCCAATCTTTGAAATTAATGGCTTCTGCGGTGCTGGGTTTGCCCGGCATATTTTGCCTGTCCAGCATTTTGAAATAGCCACTACGGCCCAAATCGGCATTAACGACAAAGCTCACATCAACCGGCACACCTGCTGCACCTTGCAATGCAAAAGGCACCACAGAGACGGGTAGTGCGCTTTCGATACCTTCAGTAATTTCAATGGTCAACTCTGCCAAACTATTGACGCTATAAAACGCCAACAAGACGCTCACACACATTATTCTAAAAAAATTCACAGACCACCTCTGGTAAACCTACCGAAAAAGTAACAACTGCATAATCAAAACCAACTAACCGCTATAAAAGTTTGCTCGGTTATCTGGGCTTAAATTCGAACACAAACGATCTAAAATCTTTACCAAGCTCTTTATCTGACGGTACAGGTAGTGGCGATGCTTTATTGACCGCATTTTCAGCAGACCTGTCGAATATTTCATCGCCACTACTTGCAACCACCTGTGCATCGACAACGGTACCATCGGACATTAATTTAACGCGAATAGTGCATTTGATTCCAGTCGCGTCAGCAGGTCGAATCCAACTATTCTCAACTTTACGTTTAATAGCCGCCATTGCCTCAGCCATCACTTGTTTATTTTGTTCTGCTTTAATTTTCGCCGCTTCGGCTTTTTCAGCTGCAGCTTTGGCAGCCTTTTCCGCCTCTGCTTTTAGTCTTGCAGTTTCTGCCTGCTCAGCGGCAATTTTAGCAGCCTGGGCTTTCTCAGCTTCGGCTTTGGCGGCAGCATCCGCTTTGGCTTTCGCCGCGGCTTCGGCTTTAGCTTTTGCAGCAGCTTCCGCCTTTTCGGCCTCTGCCTTAGCTTTTGCTTGGGCGGCCGCTTCAACTTTAGCTTTCTCGGCATCGGCTTTTGCTTTGGCCGCCGCCTCAGCTTTGGCCTGAGCAGCTGCTTCGGCCTTCGCTTTCGCTGCGACCTCGGCTTTTTCCTTGGCTGCTTCTGCTTTTTCAGCCTCTGCCTTAGCTTTGGATTGAGCGGCTGCTTCAGCTTTAGCCTTCTCTATTTCTTGCTGTTTCGCTTCGGCTTTAGCTTTCGCTGCGGCCTCGGCTTTTGCTTTGGCTGCTTCTGCCTTTGCAGACTCTGCCTTCGCTTTGGCTTGCTCGGCTGCTTCAGCTTTAGTCTTTTCTGCTTCAGCCTGCTTTGCTTTAGCTGCAGCCTCCGCTTTTGCTTTGGCTTGCTCGGCCGCTTCAGCTTTGGCCTTTTCTACTTCTTGCTGTTTTGCTTCGGCTTTAGCTTTCGCAGCGACCTCAATCTTTGCCGCCTCTGCCTTAGCTTTGACTTGCTCGGCTGCTTCAGCTTTCGCCTTTTCCGCTTCAGCCTGCTTTGCTTTTGTTGCAGCTTCCGCTTTTTCTTTAGCCTCTTCGGCTTTAGCTTTTGCAGCGGCCTCAGCCTTAGCTTTCTCCACTTCAACCTGTTTAGCTTTTACTGCAGCTTCTGCTTTTTCTTTAGCCGCTTCGACTTTTTCAGCTTCTATAGCCTTGGCTTTTGCCGCGGCGACTTTCTCAGCTTCGGCTTGTTTAGCTGCCTCTTGGGCCTTTGCAATGGCGTCGGCTTTTTCAGCGACTGCTTTGGCCGCCGTATCTTCCTGCTCTTGCACTACAGGTTCTTCTACTGGCGGTTGCTCTTGCTTCGCAGGCTCTGCCGCCTGCTCACTCACTGTTTCTGACTGAGTTTCTTCAACAACAGACGCATGAATAATTTCTGTCTCTGGTTGATTGTCTACTCGAGCCGGCTTAATTAAGGCACTTAAGGCAAACAAACCTAAAAGCGTAAGATGCAGCGTTAACGCTAAGGCAAACGGCTTCGATAATTTTTTGGGAGAACTATCCGGATTCATTATTCGACAGACTTAGTCATCAAGCCAACACTAGGCACGCCTGCGTTTTTTAGTTTCGCCATCACTGTCACTACAGTGCCATAGTCAACAGCTTTGTCGGCATTGATCAACACCTGTGTACCGGGCTTGCTAGCTATAGTGGCGGCTACGCGTGGGTAAATATCTTCAACTTGCACGGATTCATCGTTACCATCACCAACATTTAGGAAGTACTGACCACCCTGCTGTATCGATACCACAATAGGTGGCTCATCTTTGGATTCCACTGTTGCTGATTGTGTTTGCGGTAGTTCCACTTCTACGCCGGTTTGCAGCATCGGCGTGGTAATCATAAAAATAATCAACAACACTAAGGTGACGTCAATGTAGGGAACGACATTGATTTCAGCCATAGGTTTTCTACGATGGCCTTTTCTGCTCATTTGCTATGTGCCTGTCTTTGCAATAAGACTACAAATTCTTCGACGAATAATTCATATCGACCGGTCAATCTGTCTAGGCGTGTAGAGAAGCGGTTATATGAAACAACAGCGGGAATCGCTGCAAACAAACCAATCGCGGTGGCAATCAAGGCTTCGGCAATACCAGGTGCCACCTGCGCTAAGGTCGCCTGTTTGACGTTACCGAGTGACATGAATGAATTCATAATGCCCCAGACAGTACCGAATAAACCCACATAAGGGCTAGTGGAACCGACAGTGGCCAGAAATGCCAAATGTTCGTCTAATCTTTCCAACTCCCGAGACAATTCAATGCGCATTACTCGTTGCGCACTTTCCACTTGCACGGCGGGTTCAACATTGCCCGCTTGACGCATGCGCGAAAATTCTTTGTAACCGGCCAAAAATATTTTTTCTATGCCTTCTGGCTCAAAATCGTTGGCTGCGAGTTTTCTGTACAGTTCAGCTAAGGGCACGCCAGACCAGAACTGCTCTTCGAATTCGTCGGTGATTTCAACGGCACGATTGAGTACTTTGCGTTTGGAAAATATGAATGTCCAAGATGCCACAGAGGCGGTAAGTAAAACCAACATTACAAACTGGACAACAAAGCTGGCTTGAGTAACTAAATGGAAAATAGATAAATCAGTGTTCATGGGTTAACTGCTCTAATAAAATTTCAGGAATTGCTTTAGGACGCATGGTATTTGCATCCAGACAGGCAATGCGAATAACGCCGCTTGTCAAAACCGCGTTGTCGCGGGTAATAATTTGTTCAAATGTCAGACTGGCCTTTTTGGCAATACTGACATTTGCGCTAACTTGCAACAACTCATTGAACCTAGCGGGTAATAAATAATCCACCTGCACCGAGCGCACCACAAAAATAATGCCTTGCTCGGCTATCAACCGGTCTTGCTCATAGCCCATGGCTCTGAGCATTTCGGTTCGAGCTCTTTCGAAAAACTTAAGGTAGTTGGCGTAAAACACCACACCCCCAGCATCGGTATCTTCGTAATAAACTCGCACCGGCCAGGTGAATGGGGACATGGTTTTATGTTTAAACTTATCAGCGCTATTCAAACAAATCCTCAGACATACCCAGCTGCTTTGGCGCTTGCAGACCAAAATGCAGATAAGCGTTCTGGGTGACTACACGGCCACGTGGAGTCCGCATAATAAAACCCTGTTGCAGCAAATAAGGCTCCAACACATCTTCAATAGTGCCGCGTTCTTCGCTAATAGCTGCTGCCAACGTATCCAGCCCCACCGGCCCACCGGCAAAGTTTTCAATCATCGTTATCAGCAACTTGCGGTCCAGTGCATCAAAACCATGGCTATCGACTTTCAACATATCCAATGCCTGAATCGCGGTAATTTCGGTAATTACACCATTGCTTTTGACTTCGGCGTAATCACGTACCCGCCGGAGTAGTCTATTGGCAATACGCGGCGTTCCTCTTGAACGGCGAGCAATGGCGTAAGCGCCATTTTGTTCAATAATCATGCCCAGCACGTTCGCGGATCGAGTAACGATACCCGCCAACTCTTCAACCGTATAAAACTCTAAACGATGGACAATGCCAAAGCGATCACGCAACGGTGATGTTAACAATCCAGCTCGGGTAGTTGCGCCGACCAACGTGAATGGCGGCAGATCCAGCTTGATTGAGCGCGCCGCAGGGCCTTCGCCGATCATCAAATCCAGCTGATAATCTTCCATCGCGGGATATAAAATTTCTTCAACAGCTGGATTTAAACGATGAATCTCATCGATAAACAACACGTCATGAGGTTCGAGATTAGTCAGCAAAGCGGCAAGATCACCGGCTTTATCGAGCACCGGGCCTGATGTTTGACGAATTTTAACACACATTTCCGCCGCGATGATATTGGCCAGGGTGGTCTTGCCCAAGCCTGGCGGGCCGAATATCAACACATGATCCAGCGCTTCCTTACGAGCAATTGCCGCCTGGATAAAAATCTCCATTTGCGCGCGTAATTCTTGCTGACCAACATACTCGGCCAAACGCTTGGGCCGAATAGCGCGGTCTTGGCGCTCTTCATCGGTATGGCTTTGCGCAGTAATCATGCGATCACTTTCGATCATCTCACGGCACCTTGCAGGGCAAACCGAATCATGTCTTCACAACTCATATCTTCAGAGGCAACCTGCTGCACCATTTTGGCGGCGTCCAGAGGCTTGTAACCCAATGAACACAAGGCACTGATAGCTTCTTGTTTAGGATTACCTGCAACGTTAACAGCTCCCACAGTAACAGTATTAACTGATGTCCCATCAAGATCGGGCAAGCGATCACGCATTTCTATCACCAAGCGCTCTGCGGTTTTTTTACCGACACCGGGCAAGCGCACCAAAGCCTGGGTATCATTATTATGAATGCAACGATGAAATTCTTCCGCGCTTTGCCCGGATAAAATCGTTAACGCTAATTTTGGCCCAACGCCATTTACCTTGATCAGCGTCCGAAACATTGTCCGATCAGCTTCAGCAGCGAAGCCAAATAAAATATGCGCATCTTCCCTGACCACCAGATGCGTGTGCAGTTTTACGTCTTCGCCAACAGCAGGCAAATTGTAAAAAGTAGTCATAGGGGCTTCAACTTCGTAGCCCACACCATTTACATCAAGCATCAACATCGGCGGCGCTTTTAGCACCAGCTTACCGCGTAAAAATCCGATCATTGTGAAAGGCCTCTCTGCAGTCGTAATGCTGTTTGCTGATAATGGGCATGACAGATACTAATACCTAAAGCATCGCTGGCATCCAATGACAATGTGCCTTGAATGTTTAGTAACATTTTCACCATATGTTGAACTTGTATCTTATCGGCGGCGCCCTTGCCTACCACGGCCTGCTTGACTTGCCGCGCCGCATATTCAAACACCGGCAAACCGGCTGTCTGCACCGCACAAATAGCCGCACCGCGGGCTTGACCGAGTTTTAAAGCAGAATCGGCGTTTTTGTGCATGAACACTTGCTCAATGGCCATTTGTTCTGGTTGATAGAGCCGTACTATTTCAACAATACTGTCGAAAATTTGTTTGAGCCGATCAGGAAAATACTCGGCTTTAATATTGATGCTGCCGCTGGCAACGTAACTGTAACCGCGCGACGACTCTTCGATAATGCCGTAGCCGGTTAATCTTGAACCTGGGTCTATACCTAGAATTCTCATTAATTACTCAAGCCCGGCAATAAGAAAGCAGCAAAAGTTATCAATTCATCCCTGCCATAATTTCATCGCTGATTTCGGCATTGGAATAGACATTTTGTACGTCATCGAGATCTTCCAAACGCTCGATCAAGCGCATCATTTTTTCAGCCGCTTCGGCATCTAAGTCTGTAGTTGTTGAGGCTTGCATTGTCACTTCAGTATTTTCCGGCTCAAAACCCGCCGCCACCAACGCTTCTTTAACTGTCAAATAATTTTCCGGCGAGGTCATCACATCTTTCGTGCCGTCGTCATGACTAACCACATCGTCTGCACCGGCTTCCAATGCAGCTTCCAGCAAAGCATCCTCATCAACACTGTCACCAAAACTGATAATGCCGACTTTACTAAACAGATATGCCACCGAGCCATCGGTACCCAAATTGCCGCCCGCTTTAGTAAAGGCATGACGCACTTCGGCAACGGTACGATTGCGGTTATCGGTCAGGCAATCAACCATCACCGCCGTACCGCCTGGCCCATAACCTTCATAGCGAATATTTTCATAATTAACGCCTTCCAGCGCGCCGGAGGCTTTTTTGATGGCATTATCGATTGTGTCGCGGCGCATATTAGCGCCCAACGCTTTGTCGGTGGCGGCACGCAATGCAGGATTAGTCGCTGCATCTGGGCCGCCCGCCTTTACGGCGACGGAAATCTCGCGCAGTACTTTGGTAAAAATCTTGGCGCGTAAGGCATCCTGACCCGCCTTGCGGTGTTTGATGTTCGCCCATTTACTATGTCCAGCCATCGTTTCTCTCTAAAATATATTTAAAAAATATTACTAATCTACTCAGCGCTTTTCATCAAAAACCTATAAAACATGTGAGAGCACAGCTTTAAGGTTGGATTCAGGGCAATACACATCAGCCAATTCCCTAACGATAGCCCTATCAACCACGCCGCCAAACCCCACAACATAAGCCCCGGCTTGCTTGGCTTCCATGTCAGTATTACCGTCACCAACCATGACGAGTTTTGAATCCGGCTTCAGTAATTGTCGGCAAATCTCAGCTTTTCCGCCATTCCTTGCCAAAGGCGAATTCTCGTCGAAATCTTGATAACTGCCGTCTTTATTAAAATACACATCAACGGCATGCACCTGCTCTTCCGACAAACCTAAGTATCTAGCCAATGGCAAAATAGCCTGCCGCAGGCCGCCACTGACAATATGCACCGTTTTACCCAATGCCAACAGTTCAGCAAATACCTCTTCAACACCGTCAACACGTTCGGCAATGTAAGCCTCGGCTAGCCAATCGATGCTTTGTTTATTGGGTCTGATTGCCGACAGTCGCTGCCCGTACACCGCTTCCAACTTCACTTCACCATTCATCGCCGCGTTGGTAAGTCGCGCCATCTCGGCGCCCAAACCCTCTCGGCGCGCTAATTCATCGATGCCCTCAATCTTGCTTAAGGTGCTATCGCAATCAAAACAGATAATGTCAAAACTCATAAATTAATCTGAACAGCTTGATGTATTTGAGGAAGCGCGCCCAAATGGATACTGGACACATACATTTAAAAATCAATCCATCGGACGCGGCATTTCAATCTTGGCCCTTTGTGAATCTGAGCTTTGCAGTCTCCACACTCCGACAGATTTTATAAAGAGCCGCGATAATACCCGGGTGAAGGAGTTTTACTTGTAGTCTTGGCTGAAGATGAAGATTTAGTCGTTTTGTTTGTGGCTTTAGTTGTCGCAGCAGGCTTGGCTGGTTTGTTATTAGCTACGGTTGCGGGCTTTTTAGAAACCACTGCCTGCTTAGCTGTTTTATTGACTGCTAACTTGGCAGGCGTTTTAGTTACGGGTGCTGGTGCGCTTACAACATCTGGCACTACTTCATCTTCCAATGGCGGTAGTCTTTCATAAATTGCTGTTGGAATTCCGCGTAATTCACTTAGCACATGGTCTAATGCCGCCTTATCAAAATCCGGCAATTCACCTTTATTGGATTTCATTATCAATGAGAGCGCCAAGGCAAACCGCTGTTCATGGGTTGTTTCATCACCTTCTAAATCGGGATGAGCTTCAATATAAAGCTTGTTATCCAACCAGCCGACTTTGATCGGTTGCTTAACGAGATAAACCGGTGTTCCTTCTGAAACCAAGTCGTACAACGCTTCAATGTTTTCAGGATATAAACGTATGCAGCCATGCGTTATTTGCATGCCGATACCATAAATTTTGTCTATATCGGTGCCATGAATGCGGTATTCGCCTTTAAGCGCCAAATGTAACGCTCGCGACCCCAGCGGGTTATTGGGTCCAGGCCCAACAACAGTAGGTAATGGATCACCGTTAGCGGCATGTTCTTGCCTAATTGACTCAGGAGGATACCAAGATGGATTTTTTACTTTTTTTACGATTTTGGTCTCTCCCAAAGGCGTTTTCCAATCTTGCCTTCCTACGCCGTGAGCATAAGAACGTACCTGAACAGGGGCACCGTTTTTTCCGTTGGGTTGATAAAAATACAAACGAAACTCGGAAAGATTCAAGACAATGCCATTACGAGGACCTTCCGGCAAAATACGTTTATTCGGCAACACTATGATGGTGTCTTTTTTGATCAACCAACGATCAAGATCAGGGTTCAATCTGACAATTTCAGTTTGCCCAAGCAAAAATTGCCGCGCAACGTCGATCAATGTTTCGTCTTGCTGAGAACGGGTAAATGACACATCGCCATCTTCTGGGTGCTCGATAATGACACTATCACCAGGGGTTTTCGGCATCGAATAGGTAGTAGCGTTAACAGTGCCGCACACTACGGCCATCGATAAAATACAAAGGAATTGCGAACTAAATTTCATTGAGGAGAGACTTGCAGTTATAAAGATGTTGTGATTTTATCATGCCTGCACCCAACAGGCACCCTCGATGAATATCTCTGCAGATAAGCTGTAAGTTATAATCTTAATAAGCTCCAATCTTTGAGCTTTAAGTTAATTTTTTCGTAACGAAACTCCAAGGAATCAGCACCATGACATTGCAAATTTTTCGAACCAAGCAGGTCGTTTCGGACGATCCCGAGAGTGCTTTACTTAAACGCTGCCTGTCAAAATGGGACTTAGCCTTTCTTGGCATTGGCGCGATTATCGGCACTGGAATATTTGTACTGACAGGCATAGCGGCTGCCACGCAATCCGGTCCGGCCGTGGTGCTTTCATTTGTTATTGCAGGCTTCGCATGTACTTTTGCAGCGCTTTCTTATGCTGAATTATCTGCTGCCATCGGCGGCTGCGGCAGCGCCTATGGCTACAGTTACGCCGCTTTTGGTGAATTAACAGCGTGGATAATAGGCTGGGATTTACTACTGGAATACGGCATTTCAGTAGCAGCTGTCGCGAACGGTTGGTCCGGTTACTTTAATAATGCCTTAACCGCAATCGGGTTGCCATTACCCGACGCCTTGACCAAAGCACCAAAACTTGGCGGTTATATTAACTTACCGGCTTCCGCGATCATTATGTTGCTTATGGTGTTGCTGATAATCGGCGTAAAACAGAGCGCCAAAGCCAATAATGCCATGGTGTTCGTCAAATTAACCACCATCATCATCTTCATCGCCGTGGCATTTTTTAACGTTAACCCAGATAACTGGCACCCGTTCATGCCATTTGGCTGGTTCCAATCATTGCCGGATGGCAAAACCACAGGCGTTCTAGCCGGTGCATCTATTGTGTTTTTTGCTTATGTCGGTTTCGATGCAGTATCTACTGCCGCCGAAGAAGCGCAAGATCCACAACGCGACCTGCCCTTTGGCATTGTCACCTCACTACTATTTTGCACCGTTATTTATATTATTGTCTCTGCTCTACTGACTGGCGTAGTACCGTACACTGAACTTAATGTCTCTTCGCCGGTTGCGCATGCTCTAACACTGCTTGGTCACACATGGGCATCGGCGTTAATCTCAACCGGTGTTATTGCCGGTCTCACCACTGTCATGCTGGTGCTTTATTACGGATTGACTCGCATTATTTTTGCGATGTCTCGAGACGGGCTGCTATCACCATTCTTTAGCGAAGTGAACGAAACCACTCAAACACCTGTGCGAGTTATTGTGATTTGCGGAATTATCATGGCACTGATTGCCGGGTTTATGCCACTTGGCGACTTGGCTGAACTGGTCAACATCGGTACCTTGGCCGCATTTGTGCTGGTCTGCTTTGGCGTTATTGCACTTCGAATTACTCAGCCAGATTTACCGCGACCATTTCGCTCACCTTTTAGCCCCCTATTTCCTGTACTAGGCATGTTGTCTTGTGGAGCACTAATGGCTTTTTTACCTGGATTAACTTGGTTGCGGTTTATTATCTGGTTAACACTTGGATTGATTGTGTATTTTGTTTATTCCATCAACCATAGCAAATTAGCCGCTGACAGAAATTGATAGTTTAATTTCAAGCCAGCTGAGCTTTTACTTTATACTTGAACGTCAACATTCTAGCTTTCAAGTCACACTATGTCAGATACCTTAATTGGCCTAGCAGAACAACTAGGCCACTTCTTAAAAACTAACAATCAAAAAATCGCCACTGCAGAATCCTGTACAGGCGGCTGGATTGCCCAATGCATTACCGAAGTTCCCGGCTGCTCTACTTGGTTTGATCGTGGTTTTGTGACCTATAGCAACGCAGCTAAGATGCAAATGTTGGGGGTTCTTCCTGAAACATTATTAGTGCACGGTGCGGTAAGCGCAGAAACAGCGTTAGAAATGGTAACCGGCGCCTTGGCTAATAGCGAGGCCGATTGTGCAATCGCAGTCACTGGCATTGCCGGTCCTGATGGGGGCTCTACAGAAAAACCGGTAGGTACTGTTTATATTGCCTGGCAGACCAAAAATCAAGCTGCCAAAATCAAGAAAATGTTCTTTACCGGCTCCCGTCAACAGATTAGAGAACAAACCGTAATAGCCGCTATCAAAGGAGTTTTGTCATGACCGAGTCTCCGCCATTAGCTATGAAATCGGCTGAAAAATATATTGAGTTACTACTGAATAAAACCAAAAACAACCGCAAGCTTGCCCTGACCATTTTCATCAAGTTATTCGCTGAACTTCCTGCACAACTGGTTGGCATAAGCACGGCCATCAAGCATCAACAACTGACCACAGCGAAAGACATTACCCACATGTTGCATGGGTCGGTCAGTTTTTGCGGCTTAATGGATTTGCAAGAGCCCGCTAAAAAATTGGAAATCAGCTTGCTAAACAATGATCAAAAAGCTGCCCAGCACCATTTAAACGAATTAAAACTCAGCATTGCCGAATTTCTCAGTCAACAGCAAACCATACTGACGCTATTGAGCTAACCCAAGTGGTTAGCTTAAGCACCAAACGCCTCAATCTTCGCCTTAATCCCCTGCACATCCAAACCACACAGCGCCAACAGTTCTTCACGACTGCCTTGTTCAACAAAGCTATCCGGCAGGCTGATGTTCAACACCGGCATCAAGATGCGCTGCGCCTGCAGG
>JAUYBL010000012.1 GCA_030693065.1 Methylococcaceae bacterium
CCTGCAGGCGCAGCGCATCTTGATGCCGGTGTTGAACATCAGCCTGCCGGATAGCTTTGTTGAACAAGGCAGTCGTGAAGAACTGTTGGCGCTGTGTGGTTTGGATGTGCAGGGGATTAAGGCGAAGATTGAGGCGTTTGGCTGGTAATTGTTATATTACATTTCTGGACTAACAGACAAAAAAAAGGCTGGAGCGATCCAGCCTTTTTTATTTTACTTCAACAAGCCCTGCAATAAGCCGTTGAGTTTATGAACAAACGCGGCAGGATCGTCAAGCTGTCCCCCTTCACTTAAGATGGCTTGATCGAACAAAATGTGGGTAAGATCGGCAAATCGGCTGTCATCCTGTTCTTCCTTCAGCTTCATTACCAACGCATGAGTTGGATTAATTTCGAATGTGGGTTTTCTACCCATACCCATAAATTGCCCGGCTTCTTTCATGATTCTTTCCATGTTGGCAGTCATGCCGTAAACATCTGATACCAAACAGGCCGGTGATTCGGTCAAGCGGTGGCTTATTTTGACATCGCTGACTTTTTCGCCCAGCACTTCCTTGATTTGGTTAATCAGCGACTCGAAATCTTTGCTGATTTCTTCTTGCTGCTTTTTGGCTTCTTCGTCATCAAGTTCACCTAAGTCCAGATCGCCTTTGGTAACAGATTGCAAATGTTTACCGTCGAATTCATCCAAACTGCCGACCAGCCATTCATCGATACGGTCAGACAACAGCAATACTTCAATATCTTTTTTACGGAAGATTTCCAGATGCGGGCTGTTTTTGGCCGCCGTGTAGCTGTCTGCGGTCACATAATAGATCTTGTCCTGGCCTTCCTTCATGCGGCTGACATAATCTTCCAGCGATACGGTTTGTTTGTCGGATTCGCCATGAGTTGACGCAAAACGTAGCAATTTAGCAATACGCTCTTTGTTGCTGTGATCTTCTACCGGGCCTTCTTTGATAACGTTGCCGAATTGCGACCAGAATTTTTCGTATTTTTCCGCGTCAGTTTTCGCCAAATCTTCCAACATCCCCAATACTTTTTTAACCGCACCGGATTTGATAGAGCTGATTTGTTTGCTTTGTTGCAGAATTTCTCTGGATACATTCAACGGCAACGAGTTGGCATCGATAATACCGCGAACAAAACGTAAATAACGCGGCATCAATTGCTCGGCATCATCGGTAATAAATACTTTGCGTATGTACAGTTTGACGCCGTGTTTGGCATCTCTATCCCATAAATCAAACGGCGCACGTGACGGCACATACAGCAACAAGGTGTATTCGTTGGATCCTTCGACTTTGCTGTGAACGTGCGTTAGCGGTTCTTGAAAGTCATGAGCTACGTGTTTGTAAAACTCGCTGTAATCTTCTTCGGAAATCTCATGACGGGCTTTAGTCCATAGTGCAGAAGCGCTGTTGATAGTTTCTTCGATGATTTCTACCGGCTTTGGCTCTTCACCTTCTTCAACTGGCGGAGTAATTTCTTTGTCCATAACGATAGGCAAGGAAATATGATCAGAGAATTTTCTGACGATAGAACGAATTCGGAAGCCGTCCAAAAACTCACTTTCATCTGCTTTTAAATGCAGAACGATTTCAGTACCTCGCCCCTCCTTTTCAACTGTTTCTAAGGTGTAATCGCCCTCACCTGCCGATTCCCAACGCACGCCTTCGGATTTATCAGCACCCGCTTTACGAGTGCTTAAAGTGACTTTGTCGGCAACAATAAACGCTGAATAAAACCCGACGCCAAATTGACCAATCAATTCGCTATCTTTAGCTTGATCGCCAGTTAAAGCTTCAAAAAACTGTTTGGTGCCGGACTTGGCAATTGTGCCGATATGCTCTTGCACTTCGGCACGGGTCATACCAATACCGTTATCTATAATAGAGATAGTGCGTTTATCGGTATCAAATTCGATACGGATTTTTAAATCGCTATCGCCTTGATACAGGCTTTCGTTGGATAATGCTTCAAATCTGAGCTTATCAGCCGCGTCTGAGGCATTGGAAATTAACTCGCGTAAGAAAATCTCTTTGTTGCTATACAACGAATGGATCATCAAATGTAGAAGATGCTTTACCTCAGTTTGGAAGCCTAAGGTTTCTTTTTTGGTTTCAACAGTCATTTTCAGTTTTTTCCTCTTCAGTTATAAAAAAATCAATTCCTGCATTTATGGGGATGTTATGTTTTTTTTTCAAGCCCAAGCTGGACAGCAAAAAATATGGCACTACCCTTTAACCTCATATGAAGCTAAATCTTAACTCTCAAACAATCCTCGTCGCAGAAGACCAAGCAGTCATGCGCGAAACTCTCAAACATATTTTATATGAGATGAATGCTCAGCGAATTGTTGAAGCAGAGTCAGGGGTGAATGCCATCGCAGCAATGCGTAAAACCAGCTTTGACATAGTCTTGTGCGATTACAATCTTGGCACTGGCAAAAATGGTCAGCAGGTGCTTGAAGAAGCTAAACATCTTAAATTGCTTCCGTTCAACGCGATTTTTATCCTGGTCACCAGCGAACAAAATCCGGGGATGGTTCTAAGTGCTGTCGACAATAAACCTGATGATTATCTCATCAAGCCGTTTAACGGTCAGCAGTTGTTAAATCGCTTGGAGCGTTGTTTTATGCGCAAGCATGCCCTGGCCGATATTGAGATTGAATTGGATCAGGGCAATTTATATCAAGCTATTGGCAATTGCGAAAAACTGCTGGCTCAAAATGATAAAAAAATGCGCATGCAGTTGCTAAAAATTCGCGCTGAACTGGCTTTAAAAATTAGTGATTTCAAAACTGCCAAGGCAATTTATCTTGATGTTTTATTAGAACGAGATTTGCCATGGGCCAGATTGGGCCTCGCCATCATCGCTTTTATGCAAGCGGATTACGAACAAGCAATAGATGGTTTACAAGATATTATTCTGCAGTTTCCAATGCAGTTGGAAGCCTATGACTGGCTGGCAAAAGCGCATGAAGCAACTGGTAATATTGAGGCTGCGTTAACAGCATTAAATCAAGCCATTGAATTGTCGCCGCAAACTATATTACGCCAACAACAAATTGCTTTATTAGCGGACAAAGCTGAGCAAGTTGATATTGCCAACAAAGCCTATAGAGCGGCTATCAAGCTAGGCAAGCACTCGGTACATAAATCATCACGAGATTTTTCTGGATTAGCCAAAAATCTGTTAAAAAATAATCCCAACAGCAATTTGCTCAATTTAGTAAGTGACTTATTAGAACAATTTCCTAACGACCCGGAAGCACGACTCAGAGCCGCTACGTTGGAAAGTGAAATCTATGGCGCCCTAGGAAAAAATGTACTGGCGCAAGAATCTTACGAAAAAACACTTAAATTAAATGAACAATTTGGTCAAGAAGCGCCAAGAGAACTTCGTTTGGAAATAGCTCAAGCCTGCTTTAAAAAAGGCGACAGCGAAGTTTTTGATCACATCATGCAAGACTTGATCAAAACCAATATTGACGACAGAAAATTCCTAGAAACCATTACCCAAGTCTGCAGCGATGTAATGGGTGAAAACTATGCTGAATCCTTAATACATAGAGTCAAACAGGAACTGGTTGATATAAACAACAACGGCGTTAGTTTATTTAAAGAAGGCAAAACTAAAGAAGCATTAAGTGTATTGGAACAAGCTGTTGGCAATCTGCCGAACAATCAAACGATCGTATTGAATATCACCAAAATCATGCTGCATGATCTTAAAACGTCCGGCAGTACCATGGCTAAAGTTCAGAAAGCCCAAGCGTATATTAACAAGGCCGTTCAACTAGGCATTACCCATGACAAAATTGGTGGGTTACAAGCGGAACTGGCCCGCCTCGCCAGCATTAAACTCAAATAAAATAGCTTTCATGACAGATTTACAAGCCCTTACTGTTCACTTTCCTGCGATTTTGGCGTCTTCAGTTCATGACATGAAGAATTCGTTGAGTAATCTTCGTGCGCTAATTAGTCAATTAGAGAGTCAGTATCCGACGGCTAAACCACCAGAATTTAAGCAATTGGAATTTGAATCCAATCGCTTAAATAACAGCCTGATGCAACTACTTACGCTCTATAAAATTGACGCGTCGCAATTTAATCTAAATGTTGATGAAAGCAGCGTGCGAGATATTTTGGATGATATTGTTGCACAACAATCCAACCTGCTGGCATTGAGCGATATTGAATTAATTGCCGAGTGTGACGACGATTTATTTTGCTTTTGCGACAGCACCCTGATTAGTAATGCTATCGGCACATTAGTAAATAATGCCCAGCGCTATTGTCGCAGCAAAATTTTGTTATCCGCCAAACAGGAAGGCGAGTATGTGGTTTTTTATATCGAAGACGATGGCACCGGTTATCCCCAGAACTTTCTAGCCGATAGCCAGAAAACATTCGGAATTGATTTAATCACCGGCAATACGGGCTTGGGACTATTTTTTGTGGCAACTATTGCAAAAATGCACCATCAAGTTGATCGACATGGCTATATTAAAACAGACAATGCCAGCAGCTTAGGTGGGGCTAGGTTTAGTCTGTATTTACCATAGGTTTAACGGCTGCAAACAACAGGCAGATTGCCAATATAGTCTCCCATGCGTTACCCGATTGCTGGCCTTTAATTTGCTGGTCAGCTTTGGCACTCAACAGCAAAATTTTATTAAGGTCATTATCGCGTAGCTTATTTAAAACACTTTCCACCAGCGCTTGGCGCTTATCCCAAATCTGATTGTTTTTGTATACCAAAGCCCTATTCTGCCCTTGTGCAATGGCTTGCTGAACCTTAATTAAACTCCTAGCTTCCTTAGTTAGCGCCCAAAGCACGATCGGTGCTGCAATCCCTTCTGCTTGTAACCCTGATATGACTTTAAATATGCGTTTAACATTCCCGGATAACACCGCATCAACGAGCTTATAAACATCGTAGCGAGAACTGTCAGCCACCACATCTTCAATCTGCTGAGCACTCAGTTTTACCTCGCCATATAAAACGTATAGTTTTTCAATTTCCTGGGCGGCGGCCAGCATGTTGCCTTCAGTCCTCGACGCCAAAATTTTCACGCCTTGAATATCAGCCGCTAGCCCTCGCTGTTGTATGCGTTGTTGTAGCCAACTAATCAAGTCTTGTCCTTCTTGAGGCCACACCTGAATCAAACAGCCAGCATCATCTATGGCCTGACACCATTTTGCTTTTAAGGCATCTTTGCTGAGCTTGGCCATAGTAATTAACAGCAATGTGTCACTGTCGCGGCGTTGGCAATAATTGATTAGCGCTTTTGAACCTTCAGAGCCTGGGCTTGCGTTGGAAAATCTCAATTCAATAATTTGTTTTTCAGCAAAAATTGACATCGAATCAGCAGCTACCGCCAAACTGTTCCATTCAAAGTGTGTGTCGACAGACAATACTTCCCTATTGCTAAATCCAGCTTTTCTAGCCGCTTTCCTGATCACATCGGCCACTTCACCTTGCTGCAGTGGTTCATCGCCAGTGATCAAATAAACAGGCTGCAACCCCTTTTGCAACAAGGCATTTATTTGCTTAGGGTTGCTGCGCATGGTTATTTTGCTTTTGCTTCTAAAACAACTCGAGCACGATTAACGATAGATCGCACGGCTTGTTCATACATTTCTTTGCGAATCACAGCCTCTTCATTATCTTTGGCCATAATATCTTGCTGATCATTGAAATATTCGCGTTTGATTTCCAGCGGCAAAAGTTCAGTTAAAGCAGTATTTTTGGAATTGGTAAGTTCGTACTCAAGATGATAAAGCAGTTCAAACTCGTTGGATTTACCACGTGAACTCAAAGACAGCGCCCTACGACGAAAATCTTCATTGGTAATTTTAACAACGATGCTCGCGCCTTCTGGTGACGTCAGCAACTGTCCTGACGACGCTTTCATGATTTGCTTAAATTGCTCATGCAGCTGCGGCGTACCTCCAGTCACATAGACTTTTTTAAGGTCTGAAGGTAAAGCATAAGCCCCTCTCAGATGATACCCGCAACTGCTTAACAGCAACGCCGCAAACAGCAAAGCAATTCTTATAACCACTGACACCTCGTTAGACCACAATATTGACCAGCTTGCCTGGTACTACAATTACTTTTTTAACTGGTTTGCCTTCCATAAATCGTATGGTTTGCTCATCACTTAATGCCAGTTTTTCAATTTCATCTTTGCCGGCACTCACAGAGACCGATAACTTGCTGCGTAGCTTGCCGTTAACTTGGATTACCAATTCCAAGATGTTTTGTGTCAACGCAGACTCGTCAACTTTAGGCCATTGTTCACTAACAACGGCTTGTTGATGACCCAAATCAAGCCACAACTGATGAGTTACATGGGGCACAATGGGGGATAACAGCAATACGATACTTTCTAGCGCTTCTTGCCGCACTGCCCGACCGTTGTCAGACTCGTCGACAAACCGCGATAAGGTATTGACCAATTCCATATTGGCGGCAATAGCGGTATTAAAAGTTAAACGACGGCCAAAATCGTCAGTGACTTTTTGAATCGTCAGATGCACTTGGCGGCGCACGGCTTGCTGTTCTTCGGTTAAAGCTTGTTTATCTAACAGCTGAGTTTTGCCTGCCTCCACATGCTGATAAACCAGTTTCCACAATCTTTTAAGAAACCTGAATCCGCCTTCCACACCGCTATCAGACCATTCCAGTGATTGCTCAGGTGGTGCGGCAAACATAATGAACAAACGCACGGTATCGGCGCCGTACTGATCAATCAACGCTTGCGGGTCGACCGTGTTGCCTTTGGACTTGGACATTTTGCTGCCGTCTTTGAGCACCATGCCTTGGGTCAACAGCTTTTTGAACGGCTCATCGCAAACGATCAAGCCTTCATCACGCAGCAATTTGGTATAAAAACGCGCATATAACAAATGCAGAATTGCGTGTTCGATACCGCCGATATATTGATCTACCGGCAACCAATAATTGGCGCTGGCATCCAGCATGCTGTCAGCTTTGCTGCTGGTAAAACGGGCAAAATACCAGGACGATTCCATAAAGGTGTCGAATGTATCGGTTTCCCGGCGGGCAGCTTTACCGCATTTAGGACAATCGACATGCGAGAACGTCGGATGTGCAACCAAAGGCGATTGCGAACCATCCAGCACGACATCTCTGGGTAATTCAACCGGCAAATCAGCTTCAGGCACCGGCACCGTACCGCAATCGTCGCAATAAATGACCGGAATCGGTGCGCCCCAATAGCGCTGACGAGAAACACCCCAGTCGCGCAGGCGGAAATTGGTTTTGCGCTGGCCTTTGCCTTGTTGTTCCAAGGTTTCGGCAATTTTTATAAATGCCTGTTCGGAACTTAAGCCATCGAATGCTGCGGAATTTTTTAATACGCCTTTGGCTGTATAGGCTTGTGTAGAGCAATCATCTTCTTCGCCATTTTTAGAAAAAATGACTTGTTTGATAGCAATCCCGTACTTTTGAGCGAATTCATAATCACGCTGATCGTGCGCAGGCACTGACATCACGGCGCCGGTGCCGTAACTCATCAATACAAAGTTGGCAATCCATACCGGTACTTCTTCACCAGTAAGCGGATGTATAGCTTTAATGCCGGAATCCACGCCGCGCTTTTCCATGGTTTCCATGGCGGCTTCGGAGGTTTCCATCAACTTGCATTCGGCAATAAATGCGGCTATTTCAGGATTGGTTTCGGCAGCTTTTAATGCTAATGGATGTTCTGCGGCGACAGCCACATAAGTCACGCCCATCAGGGTGTCTGGACAAGTGGTGTAAACTCTGACCGGCTTATCTGAATCAGAGACAGCAAAATCCAACTCAACGCCTTCAGAACGGCCAATCCAGTTGGCCTGCATGGTTTTTACCTGCTCCGGCCAACCGTCTAAGGTCTCTAGTGAGGTCAATAATTCATCGGCATATTCGGTAATTTTAAGAAACCATTGTGCGATTTCTTTGCGTTCAACTTGGGTATCGCAACGCCAGCAACAGCCGTCAATCACTTGCTCGTTAGCTAGCACGGTCATATCGTTCGGACACCAATTGACCGGCGCCGTCTTTTTATAAACCAGACCTTTTTCCAAGAGCTTCAAGAAAAACCATTGCTCCCATTTGTAATAGGAAGGATCGCACGTAGCTAATTCCCTGTCCCAATCATAAGCAAAACCGAGCTGTTTAAGCTGGTTGCGCATGTAATCGATATTCTCATAAGTCCAGTCTGCCGGATGAACACCGTGCTTCATGGCGGCATTTTCGGCAGGTAGGCCAAACGCATCCCAGCCCATAGGCTGAAGGACGTTTTTGCCCAGCATGCGCTGATAACGGCTAATTACATCACCAATGGTGTAATTTCGCACATGCCCCATGTGCAGTTTGCCGCTGGGATAAGGAAACATGGCCAGGCAATAATACTTTTCCTGTGTGGACGACTCTGAAACATTAAACACACCCGAGGTTTCCCAAGCGTTTTGTGCATCTTGCTCGATGGTCAATGGTTGATAATTTTCTTGCATCCTTCTCGTCTTTTACCGGTCAAAAGCGGTAGAATACCGTACAGTCGCTTAAATCTAAAGGGCCATTTTCAGGAGCCATCATGAATAAAAATAAACTAATTGCTGCCTATTCCGAGTTTGTGACTCATCTTCATGAAACCATGGAAGACACTCTGCATTCTTTTGCTGAAGCATTGGAAATCTCAAAAGAGAAAACAGGGAAAACCACTGATCTTTCTAAAGAGGACATCGACAAGGTATCTGGCTATGTGCGGCGTGACGTTGAACATGCTGCGCATAATTTATCAGCTGATAGAGAAAGCGATTCACTTTCCGAATGGTTTAAATTTGACGTTGAATTGATTGAAAACTTTGCTCTGGATGCATTTTTAAGTGTTGCCGACAAAACCCGTATAGAACTGGCAAAACTTGAGCAACTCGCACAAAAACACAGTTACGAAAGTGGCCAAATCACTGGCCCCGGCAGTTTTATTTGCGACAATTGCGGTAAAGAAATTGCTTTCAAAACACCTAGCGAAATCCCAGAATGCCCTGCTTGCCATGGCAAAATCTTTGTCCGCATTTGATATTGCGGCACTTAAACTTATAATCCACCCTTTATCTATCTGATTTCACGAGGAATATTATGCGCAGAGTCATTTTCAATCAGAAAGGCGGCGTCGGCAAATCCACAATCACCTGTAATTTGGCCGCCATCAGTGCTGTTGAAGGTAAGCGCACCTTGGTGATTGATTTAGATGTACAAGGCAATTCAAGTCAGTATCTATTGGGGCAAAAAGTCACCGATAGTGACAAAACCATTGCCCATTTCTTTAAGGATTGTTTAAGCCTGTCTTTATTTGGTAATAGCAGTCCGTTCAGCCTGGATAGTGTGATACATGAGACACCATTCCCAAATCTTTTCGTAATTCCTTCACATCCAGAACTGGATCCATTGCAAGGCCGCTTGGAATCTCGAATGAAGATCTTCAAACTTAAAGAAGCCTTAGAAAAACTGGAAGGTTTCGATCAAATTTACATGGATACCCCGCCCATTCTAAATTTCTACAGCCAATCAGCCCTGATTGCTGCGGAAAAATGCTTAATTCCTTTCGACTGTGACACCTTTGCGCGTGAAGCCTTGTATTCACTGATGCAAGTCGTTAGCGAAGTTAAAGCGGATCATAATCAAGGCCTGGAAATTGAAGGCATCATAGTCAATCAATATCAAAAACAAGCCAACCTACCGCGACAATTGGTAGAAGAACTGATTGCCGAAGGCTTACCGGTACTAGCATCAATGATTTCTCCATCGGTAAAAGTTAGGGAATCACACAGTGAATCTAAGCCATTGGTGCATTACGTGCCGCACCATAAATTAACTGACGAATACCGCGCCTTACATAACGAAATACACCTATAGTAAGCAAAATGCACAAGGGTAAAACCTGCCCTTGTGCCACCTCCGCTACCAAGCTCCAACCCAGTCTCTCGTTCCCATCATGATTATGCGTCAACCAAATCAGCTAACACGCTGGCTATTGCCTTTATTATCCGGTGTTTTCATCGGCACCAGCTACATCCCTTTCCCGCCATGGGCGTCGTTATTCTGCTTTGTACCCTTGTGGTTGTTCTGGAGCCAACAAACGCGCCTTAAAGACGTGGTGATAGGCGGCATGATCACCTCGTTTGTATTTACGCTGATTGGTTTCAACTGGGTCACTTATCTTTTGCACGAGTTTGCTCACCTGGACTGGTCTATAGCGGTTATTGGTATGATCGTTTATGGATTAATCGCGCATTTGTATGTACCTCTGGCGGGTGCCATTTGGTTTTTGGGACGGCAAAAATTCAACTGGTCCAAGCGACTGTCATTATGGCTGATGACGTTAATAACTATATTATCCGAAGCCAATTCACTGACTTTATTCGACTGGAATTTTGGATATACCTGGTTCGGCTCCAATGTTCCGGTCTACCATTGGGCTGAAATTATAGGCTTTAGTGGGCTTAGTGCTGCCACATTATTGTGTAATCTCCCACTGTATGTTGCTTGGGAAAAACGCAAACAACCAGCCGGAAAGCTCATTTTGGCATCACTGCTTGCCGGTTTTATGCTGTTGAATCTAGGTGGCCTATGGCTTAAGAACAGGCTACCTCAGCCTGATGCTTCGTTTAGAACGTTATTGGTTCAAGCTTACATTGGCAATGCCGAAAAGCTGGCCGCTGAACTAGGTAAAGGCTTCGGCAAAGAAATTCTACGCCGCTATTTAACCCTGACCGACGAAGCTCTTAAAGCTCACCAAGGTGCGCCGATCGATTTCGCGCTTTGGCCGGAAACAGCATTTCCTGCACTACTGGGCGAGCAATTTAAATACGACGAATCTCCACAAGTGCTGGCTAATTTTCTGCGCACCAGACAATTACCCTTGATTACAGGTGCATACAGTGTTGACCAGCAGCAAAAATTACTAACTAACTCCTTATTTGTAGTTAACAAAGACGGCGAGATCGTACCCCCTAATTACAGCAAAACGGTATTATTGGCTTTTGGTGAATACATCCCAGGTGAGCAATGGTTTCCCGCAATTCGCGACTGGCTTCCTGCCACAGGCCACTTTGCTCGCGGCCCGGGCCCGACTACCCTGCTCAAATGGAACGGCTATCAAATGGGTCCACAAATTTGTTACGAAAGTTTGTTTCCAAAATTCTCACGTGATCTATCCAATTTGGGCGCGCAATTTATTGTTAATGTCACTAACGATTCCTGGTATGGCACCTGGCAAGAACCTTATCAGCACATGTACATGACCTTGGCGCGCGGCGTTGAATTTCGCAGGCCGGTCTTAAGAGTAACCAATACCGGTATTTCCACAGTATCGCTGGCATCAGGTGAAATTCTGGAGCGCTCGCCCATACATCAACCGTGGACAGGCGTTTATGAAGTGCCTTATCTTAAAAACCCGCCGGTCACCTTCTACCAACAATGGTTTTGGCTAGTGCCTATTCTGTTGTGGTCAAGTTTATTGGCATTATTAGTTATCGGAGCACGGAAGCGCTCATAACCATTCTATGGACATCCTTTATCAAGACGAGCAGTTGGTCGCCGTTAATAAACCGGCCGGTTTGCTGGTGCATCGGTCCGAAATTGACCGTCATGAAACCCAATTTGCCGTGCAAATACTGCGTGATCAGTTGGGGCAAAAAGTGTTTCCTGTCCACCGGCTCGACAAACCCACCGCCGGTGTTCTGCTGTTTGCTCTGAATCCAGTTGCCGCCCGGCAAATGATGGACGTTTTTATGGGGACGGGAGTCAACAAAACTTATCTTGCAATCGTTAGAGGTCATACGATCGAACAAGACACCATTGATTATCCGCTTAAAGAACAACTGGATAAAATGACTGATTCTAAGGCCAACCAAGATAAAGCCGCGCAAACCGCTAAAACACATTACCGACGACTGGCCACCGCAGAACTACCCTTCCCTGTCGGCAGATATTCTACCAGTCGCTATTCCCTGCTTGAATTGTCTCCGAAAACAGGCCGCAAACATCAATTGCGACGCCACATGAAGCATATTTTTCATCCGATTATCGGTGATACCAGTCACGGCGACGGTGCGCAGAATACTTTTTTTAGACAGCAATTTAACTGCCACCAGCTACTGTTAGCGGCCACTCAGTTGGCTTTTATTCATCCGATCAACGGCCTGCCGGTCAACATTACCGCGCCGCTGGATGCAGTTTTTAGCCAGGTAGTAACTCAGATTGGGTGGGATTATTGAGGGGGTGTTTTTTTGAAATGGGGCGAAATTGGGACATTTTTTCTTGGCGGATTGATGCTGTTATTGAGCGCTTGCGTATATTATCCACACGGTGGTTACGGAACGGAGGTGGAGCATATTACGGTGGAGGTCATGGCGGCTATCATGAAAACCATTTTCATGGTGGCGGAGGTTATGGTCATGGCGGCGGTGGCAATCGCTGGGGACGATAAATGCGAGATATTTACAGTGAAGATTTTTATCTGGCTGACGCAGCGGAATTCACATGAGTACCGTCCTGCTATTCGTAATTCACTTCCTTAGCGGATCAAGCAGCGGCTTCAAGCCATTGTGATCCATCTCCTGCATCAGCGCCAATAATCTGCCAAGCTCACCGCTAGGAAATCCCTCTCTTGCAAACCAGTTAAGGTAATGTCCCGGTAGATCCGCGATCACACGCCCTTTGTATTTTCCATAAGGCATGGCAAATGTGACCAACTTCTTTAAGTCTTCGGGTTGCATCGTAATATTTAAACTCAGAGATTGAGTGGCTTGCGGATATTTTCCTGGCTCGAAATGGATGTACAGGCCGCAGAAGAAATACAGAACAAAAACCGAAATCGCGGCTTTGTTGTGTTGAAGTAAAGATGGCGCGCCCGGAGAGATTCGAACTCCCGACCAATCGGTTCGAAGCCGATTACTCTATCCAGCTGAGCTACGGGCGCATAATCAATAAAATATAACAGACAAAAAAAGGCTTACATTTCTGCAAGCCCTTTCTTAACACTTGGCTCCCCCGGACGGGCTCGAACCGCCGACCTAGTGATTAACAGACTCATAAAAATAATATACTACAAAACCCCACAATAAACAATAACAACAAAATCAGAAGGTTAAGCCATTTTGTTGTTCGTGGCTTGTTGTCAATTATTATCAATATTTACGGTTTAGTGTCCCACCAGTGCCCCAATTTTTAATGCTGGGTAGTTATCGTTATAAAAATGAATGGCCTCGCTTGGCTAAATCACTCAGCCGCGTCCAATTCGCAGCAGGATTAAGTAAGTGAGGCCATTACAAGAGCTAAGGATATACGGTTACATACAGACCGACAATTAAAAACACCTTGTGTAAATAATGTATAGATTTATTTACACTTCCAACCATACCCGTTAGGCCGCTTTCTACCGTGTAAACAAAAGTCTATTTATATTTTATTTACACTGTGTTAATGTATCTCTTAGATATTATTTTACACACCAGAGGGCGCAAACATGAAAGGTCAAAATGTCGGTTATATCCGTGTAAGCTCAACTTCACAAAACACAGAACGCCAATTGGCAGAGGTGCAGCTTGATCGAACCTTTACCGATAAGGCCAGCGGCAAGGATACTAACAGGCCGGAATTATCAAACTGCATTAACCATTTGAGAGAAGGCGACAGCCTACACGTTCATTCAATTGATCGACTTGCACGCAACCTGAAGGACTTACAAGTCATCATTGAAACGCTAACCCATAAAGGCGTAACGGTTAAATTTTACAAAGAGTATTTAACCTTTGAGGCGTCTAACAGCTCCCCCATGCAAACACTTATGTTGCAAATGTTGGGCGCGTTCGCAGAGTTTGAAAGAACCCTGATTAAAGAGCGGCAACGTGAGGGCATAGAAGCGGCAAAAGCAAGGGGGCAGAAGCTAGGCGCACCGTCCAAGCTAACCAGCGAACAAGCCGCCCAAATCAAGGCCAGAATTGACCAGGGCGAGGACAAGAGCAAGGTAGCTAAAGAGTTCGGTATCAGTCGGCCAACGCTCTATAAGTTATTAGCCGCTTAAGCCACTGCAATTATATTAGCCTCCCCCTGCCCCAGGCTTCACGCCAAAGAGTAGGGGCAGCTCTTATGCTTGTGTTGCAAGGGTGCAGTTCAATTTCATCCATGCTCAGCGAATGAATAAGGTTTATCTTTACCGGCTGTGAAACTTAACCAACCGGCCTTAATAGGCGAGTCAATCAGTCCGAGCGTGGCGGCTGTATATCACCAGCACAAAAATATTACCAAGCAATATGGAAAGCCGCCTTAAATTTTTTCTAGTCGTGGGCGCACTTGTGTTCGGTATTTGCAGCAAGATAATTATTTGCAGTGCTTATGCCGCCAATATTTGCCTTTATAAGGCTTGGTTCAAATTGTGCCCACAATGTCACAGGTGGCTATTTTTACGAATTGCTAGGGGCTTATGTCAACAATCAGAACATTTGCCAGTTGGCTTGTGTGGGCTTACATGGCTAGGTTTGATGTAAATGTTCAATTTTAAACGTCAACACAATGTAAGGTTTTTATTTGCATTTTTGCCGAAAATAGCAACAAGAATGTCAACTTTTGTTAACCTAACGTTAAATCCTTAGGTTTTGTTTTTCCGACCGCCCTTGCTGCAATCTCTAACAGATCAAGTAGATTTTTTAAGGCTATATACGCTGAATAACCAGTGTCACCGGGTGCGCCATGCCAAATAAAGAAATATCCACTAGGCAAAAAACAAACTGTTTTGCCCGGCGTGCTTTGCGCCTTTACTTGGCTCCATATTCCTAGCTTTTTCATTAGCTTAATAATGACTTTGTCATCATCACAATAAGTAACTCGATCAAGAATTTTATAGTGTTGGCTGTTCATTTTTTTATCCTGTAAATAATATTGTTTTGTTTAGTTACCAGTCCCCAATTTTTTGGGGATTCTCCCCAAGAAAAAAAACCACTTGGGGAGGCTGTAAGCCTTGATATATATAGCTTTAACTAACTATTCCCCAAAATCCCCAAGAAATAATATATATACCCCTTATATTTTTTTATTACCGCCTCTATAAGCATCTATGTAAAAAAATATAAGTGTATATGGTGTGAAAAATTTGGGGATTTGGGGATTTTGACTGAAAGCCACGACTGGCAAGGGCTACAGCGTCCCCAAGTGGGTTTTAAACATGGGGATAATTGCCTTAAAAGTTGGGGATTCTGTCAAAATTGGTTTGTTTTATGGTGTTTTTGGGTTTCAATGTTGGTCGATACTTTATTAATCAGCTTCAAACAAATCAGCTGACAAAACCATGACGCGCTGACTGACCCCGGCTACATTTTTCTTAACTGTTGAGCGCGGCTTACCTGATTTTGCATCTGTCTCGGTTTTTATCACAAGGCCGCGCTCTACCATTCGACGCCAAAGGCTAGACATGGATATTAACAAGCAGTCTCCCTGATTACGTGCGAATTGCGCCGCAATCTTAAAGGCGTTTTCCTGCACCAGCCACACCTCACAAGGGCCGCCGCTGGTTTGTTCGTTTAGATATCCGATGCAGTCGCCCATAGGTTTAAAGATTTCTTCGTTATTCAAATCTTTACCGTCTTTGCGCCAACCCCAAAAATACGGGCATTTTTCTGGTGGCGCTTTTTTGAGTCGTTCGGCAATATGACAGTTCCCACTTGAAAAAGCGCCTTTCAATAATTCCAAAAACCTTTGTACTTCGTCTTGCTCAACCTGATACGCGCTTTGTTCGTTAAAAACTTGTTTTAGGTTGGTTTCGACGCTCAACAACAGCGCATCACATTGTTCGGTGGTCATTAGCTCAAGGTCTCTTAAGAAGTCCAAGAATAAATCAAAACCCGATACCAAATTGGCGAAAATCTCAGGGGCGCGGGGATGGGATGAAGTGAAGCTCTCTTTAGCAACTTTATCTCTGCGTTGTATGACGATAGCAGGGAATCCATGTTTAAATTGATCTAGGCGCGGCGCTAGCCATTGAATATAGCAAGACATAAGGCCAGAAAATAAGCCGTTTGCGGCGGCCTGTTGCAGCTTAGAAAATTGAATGTCATCAACATCGGTTCTAGCCATCTCAATCATTAGTGAACGGGCCAATAAGCTTTGGCCTTTTGGCATATCTTCACCGCTTATGATGGTTAAGCTTCTATTAAATGCGGCTGGTATAGCTTGAAGGGTGGCTGTGCGGCGGCCCTTACCGCCTTGATTTCCCGTTCCTCTTAAAAAATCTTCTGCTTTTTTACCGAGCTTTTCTGCCTCAGTCTTACTGACAGAAGGCTTGTAGTCGTCGATTGAAAAAATGGCGTCCTTGGACTGATGGGCTTTTATTTTAAGGTCTGTAATGGTATCTGCCCAGGTAGCAGGAAACCGGCGACTATTAAACCCGCCATAGAACGCCATAGCTAAAGCGGCAATTTCTGACTTCCTGGAGCCCGTCAAGCCATAAAGCCACACAACAAAATCAATTGGGTGACACTCTCCGAGCGGCGCACGAACAACCGCCGCCAGCAAAGCCGAGCCTATATGTGGTTTTGCCGGGCAAATATTAAGCAAGGCCAGCGCTTCAGTTACTGCCCTTTTAAGCTCTTCCCCGGTCAATGGTGCGGGTAGACTGTAAAACCTCATGTGCCCACTACCCAAATCAGTTTCAACGGTATCAATCAAGCCAGTCGTGGTAATTGCCCCCGAGCCAGTCAAATAGTGCCATTGGTCGCTGATCTTCTTCCAGCCAGTGAATTTATAAATCACGCGCTTTGGAATATCTCCGTTCAATTTCGAATACAGCTCTATCGCTGCGCGTAGGTTGTCTTTTTTTGCCGTGCCGGAGTTCAAGAAAGCGGTTGTTCCCCAGTGTTCGTTTACCCACCCCCCTTGTGAGCCGTAAAAGCTTTTATTGGGCACATCGACCGGCCAAAGCAACTTGCCATCTGCCCTTATGCCTTTAATGCGGAGAAATGACTCGTTTTGTAAGTCATTGTCTTGGGTGATTTCTTCAACGATCTTACAAGTAAAGTCGCAAAGGGGGATTTCTGCCGTAACCCCCTTTACCAGCCTGGATTGGTGGAACATTCCATTCTTAACTAGGTATTCACCAAAATTTTGCACTTTATCCGACCCGCTACCACCGCCGCTATTGCCAGTATTACCGCTTTTTTTGCGTGCTGGCTTAGTGGCAGACTCAACGACTTTTAACACGGGCGGTTGATTACTGGTTGTCATTTGCCACCGCCTTTAATGAAATAGCGTAGTCGTTAAAGTCACCCCAAATAGGCGGCACGGCTACCGAACCGCCAACGTCTGCCGCTGCTTCAGTCGCTTTAGTTAAACCAGGGTTGCCGGTGGTTTGGTCGTTATCTGCTCCGAATATAATTTCAGCATCCGGCAACTTAGCGCGGACAATACGACCAACGGCCAATAGATTGTTGGCAGTAAACGCCATATAAACACGAAAGCCGGTTTCCTCGTGTAAGGTTGAGGCGGTGGCGAACCCTTCACAGATCAATACTGTTTCAGTCTTTGCACCTATCCACCAAAACAGCCCAGCCAAGCCGCCACCAGGCAAAAAATCCTTATCTCTATCAAGCAGGGGGTGTTTTTCGGGAAAGATAGCTTGCAGGCTCCGAACAGTGCCAGTTGCATCAAACAACGGTAACAACAAGACGTTTTCAATAAGTAGCGTTTTATGCTCCCCGCTGTCGGTCGTTATAACGCGCTTCCACTGGCCAACTCTTAAAGCGTGAGGCTCAATATCTTTTCTAATTAGATACGGGTAATTTTCCGGCGCTGGCCTTGCGGCCAGCCACTCTTTCAGCGCACGGCGAGCGGCTTTGTCTTGCCGCGCTGATTGCTCGGCTTGGCGATTACGCTGTTCGCTCTCAATGCTTTTTCGGTCTGCCGGTGGCAGCGGTTCGCCGGGCTTGTTGTTAATAAAAAAAGTTTGTTGTTGGCCGCTCTTGTGATTCCAAACAATGCCCCCCTGTGGGTCTGGAAAAACCTTAATTCGACCGTCATTTTTACCGCGATGATCGTCTAATAAATTTGCTGTATGGAAGCGGCCATCACTCGGCACGGTTTTAAAATCAACACCCACCGCTAGACAGGCGGCGCGGCAAGCATCATCTATATGCTGAAAGCTCATAAATACGCCCCGTGTGTTGACTTTATATCTTCTAACCAAGCGGCAACCGATGGATATTGCTTCCCTCGGGGGCATTTAGAAAACACACCATCATCGGGGGCGATAACCGCAACATACCCACCGAGTAAACCAATTGGGGTTATTGGGTCTACTGTTGGGTTTGTTGCTGAGGTCTGGCTAGTTTGCCAGCCTATAACCGGATAACTCAGGACTTTAAACCCCGTTAGGTTTGTTTTATCCGGGGTGGCGATGATTGCTTTCCATCCGGGTTGTGCAGTAAAAGCGCTCATTTCGCAACGCCTTGATTTTGTGATTCAACCCAAGCAAAGAACTTGGCTTCATCAATCAGCACCTTTCGACCAATTCGGACTATTGCGCCGGACTTAGCAAGGCCGTTTGAATTTTCATTGAAGATAAGAGCGCGAAGGCCGCCAGTATTAAAAGCCGGGTGACGCTTTGCGAATTGCTGAACTGTAAAATATATCCAGGTTGTTTGAATTACTTCTGTGTGTTGCGTGTCGGTACTTTGATTTTCAGTTGATAAGGTAGACATTGAATGATTCCAATAAGAAAGTTTGTTCCCTGCTTTTGCAGGCTTTCCACAAGGTTTTCCCTGTGTTGGAGTCGATTATTCAGAACAGAATCACGGGTATTGCTTAGGGGGAAATACCCGTGATGATAGGCGTGATTTTTAACTCGATAGTCGTGATAAGTGGTTTGCAATGGTTGCTTTTTTGGTGTCGTGACATTTGCCCTTGGTGTCCAGCCAAGTTAATTTAGTGTCCGTGTAATCTTCAATAAATCCGGTTGTATCTTTCTCATTTTGGAAGTATTGCCACAATTCATCAAAACTTGGTTTTTTAGGAAAAAATTTAACGGCGGCTTCAATTGCGCGGATTAAATTAGTTTTTCGTGTGCGCTTTTTCTTTACTTCTTTATTAACGACTGCCTGCGGACTGGTTGTTTTATTGCCTGCGTCAACATTGACTGTGTTAAGTAGCGGCTCGTCCAGGAATTCAAGAGGGGATTCAATAGCAATAAACCAATCATTAACCGCTTGTGCCGTTGTGAAAATAACGCGCTCATGTGCTTTGGGGCGGCGTCTGCCTTTGGTTGTGGTATCGAAACAAATAAGATCACCGCTCAACGCGGCTTCGTGTAACTGTTCATGTAGACGACTCTTAAAACCGCCTTCCTCCAGATAGTCGCCAAAGGATTCATTTTGTGTGATCTCTTCGGCTACCCTCTCAAGATGCAAAAAATTCATCACATGCCCCCGAATATCTTAGCGTTCATACTCTCAATCACGCTTGAAACGTGACCATCTGACAGGTGCGCGTAACGCTTAACCATTTGCAAGGTTTTATGACCGAGAATCTCGGCAATTTCAGCCAGTGAAGCGCCGTTCATGGCTAAATAAGACGCTGTACAGTGCCTTAAATCGTGCCAATGAAAATCAGTTATTTCAGCGGCTTTTAGTGCCGTTTCAAACGGCTTGCGTAAATCTATCGGCTTGTCTGTGTGAATAGTGCCGGGGAATAACAAGGTAGTATCAAGCCGCCTAACCTTGGCATGTTCGCGCAATAATGCCAGACCATGCCCGGCCAATGGCACCCGCCGCCGGTCTCCGTTCTTGGTTTCATGTAGGATTAAAAAGCCGTCTTTAAGGCTTACATCCTGCCACTTGAGCCCCATTAATTCGCCTTGTCTCATGCCGGTTGATAAGGCCAGAATCACGCACATATAAAGCTGTTTATTGCTGGATTGTTGGCAGGCGGTTAATAGTTTATTGCGCTCGTCATCATCCAGGAATCGAACGCGGCCCCGCGATTCCTTGGGTTTCTTAACCTTGCGCATGGGCGAATCTTCCAGCCATTGCCAATCATTTATGGCGACACTGAAGGCATGGGATAAAGCCGCCATATATCGAACCACGGTGGCCGGACTCCGCTGCGTACCTCGGTAGGTTTCGCCGCTGGCTAATTCATCCCGGTATTGCACAATCATAGCCGCCGTTATATCTGAAAGCAGATAAACACCTATTTTGTCACGCCACCATTCAAGTTGTTGTTTTTGCCTTACGGCTTGCTTTGGCTTTGTTGGCAATACATCCTTAATGTATCTATCCACCAAATCGGCTAAGGTGTGCTTTTTGGCTTCGGTAGTTTTGAAGTGTCGGCCTTCTAATTGCCGACTCGGTAGCCGCCGCCCATTTTTTGGCATCGGTGAGCCGCTGAAAGGTGGCGCTTTCTATTGGATGGCCCTTTAGCCTAACTTTTACCCGGTAAGATGTTTCGCCAGTGTCAGCGGTGCGTTTTTCAATTGTTGCCATGTGAACCCCTTGGGACAATGGCGGTATAATTTGCGGTAGCCATTGCTTAACCCGTTCTGTTAAGTGAGTGGTTAGGGCTTGTTGGTGGTGGTACACCTTCAGGCCCGTTTTTTTTGTCTCAACAAATTATCACAACAAAGAGTAATAGTTCACAATGAATAACTGGCTATTAACTGTTTTTGTTTGTGTAGGTCAATAAATACAGGGTGATTTATTGATTATTTACGGCTGTGGGACACTGCTGGGACAATTTTGGACAGTTGAAATAAACGCGGCTTAAGTTGGCAAGCGTAAGGATTTTAAATTGACTGGGCGGTTAGCTTGGTTTGTTGCGTTATTGGCCTGAAAGGGGCCTATTGTGTTGCGGTTTATTGCGGTTTTTTATTTTGAAGTGTCCCGTCAGTGTCCCACGGGCAAAAAAAAAGCCCCACATCTACATGTAAGGCTTTGATTTATATGGCTCCCCCGGACGGGCTCGAACCGCCGACCTAGTGATTAACAGTCACCCGCTCTACCGACTGAGCTACAGGGGATTAAACTTTTTTCAGTGGTGCGCCCGGAGAGATTTGAACTCCCGACCGATCGGTTCGTAGCCGATTACTCTATCCAGCTGAGCTACGGGCGCCTTACTGAGACGCACATTATTATTTTTCTTGATTTTCTTGTCAAGAAAAAAATGCATTAGGTCATAACAAAAATAAAGAAATGGTTTAAGCAATTTATTTAAAATATTGATTTATATAGTAAATATATATTTTCTTTTTTGCATTAATAAAAACGTGCCAATTAATAATTTAAGCCGATTAATACAGCATGAACAAGCCCACTGCACCACGATCCATTGCTTAATCTATTAAGCCAAAACGAACTATTTGGCCAAAATCAGTCGCTTTCAGGCTAGCTCCACCTACCAATGCACCATCTACACCTGCAATAGTCATAATGTCGGCAATGTTATCTGGCTTAACATTGCCACCGTAAAGTATTCTAATTGAGGCCGCGAATTGCTCACCATGCAAGTCCATGATCAAATTTCTAATAAAATCATGCACTTCACTAATTTGCTCGTGAGTTGCCGGTTTTGCCCCAACCCCAATTGCCCATAGTGGCTCATAGGCAATAACCACGTCATGAATAAGTCGTTGTGGCACACCTTCAAGCCCCATACGGATTTGTCTTTCCAGCAATTTAAAGGTTTCATTATTTTCCCGAGCTTCACGATTTTCACCGCAACAAAATATAACTTGTAAGCCTTGCTCTAACGCGGCTAGCACTTTGCGATTGATGGCCTCGTCACTTTCGCCAGCACGATCACGAAGCTCACCGCCCAGAAAGCTAGCCAAGCCAGCCAAAACATCTTCATTTTCTTTGGCAAGTAAATGTTCAAGCGCCATGATTGCCTTGGAGTCAGCATCGTCTTTTTGTTTGAGTCGACTCAATGATTGAGTTAAAAAATCATTCGACAACCGCCTAGCCACGCTAGAGCCAAAACCAAAATATTTACCCAAGTTAGCACGTCGATCTGAATGACCGATAATGACTCGGTCGACACCAATTGCTGCAAGCATTTCTGCAGAAATTTCCCCAGTAAATGCGCCTTTGGACTCAAAAAACACATCCTGAGCCAGTAAAAAAACATTTCGGCCAATATCGTATTCGGCTTTAAGAAAGTCCGGTTTAATGTATTCAGCCAGGGTCGAAAGGCCTGTAAATGGTGGACCCAGACCAATATCCACATCTTTAATACCCTTACAAATATCAAAAAGCCTTGCCGCCAATGCCAGACCGGATCGCGGTGTCATATTCATTTTCCAATTACCGGCGAGATAAGGTCTAATTGCGCCAGGCTCCCCTGATTCTGCCTGGACTTTGCGCCATTGATTAGCTGTTCTTAGACGGTAATAATTTCGATATACATTTGGGCTTGAGTTATTCATAACGATTCACTTTATCCTACGATACAAGCAGAAAGACTTAAGAGATATTAGCGTAATCAATAAAGTCATGACAAAGAACATTTCCCTATCGTTCATTCGTAAAATTTCCAATTCATATTTTTCAACCTGCATCAATAGTGGAAAATATTGGTATTTCTACTTAATGGCTTTGTTTGGCTTATCGCGTTACACTTCAAATAGATAGCTTCTACTATCTTCGCTGAAAAGACGGCGACTCTTCTCAGAATGAATCCTTATCATAAGCAAAACGAGGTGCATCATGGCAATTAAAGAAGATTTTGAAAATTTATTAAATAAGCTGAACACGGAACGCGAAGAAATTAATTTGAAACTGCATCTTGCTTCGTTGGAAGCTCGCGATGAATTTGAGCAAGCCGAAAAGCAGTGGCAGCAAGTAAAAAACAAAGCTGCAGAAATCGCCGACGAATCAAAAGAAACATCTGAAGAATTTATCGCCAAAGCGAAAATTATCGGCGAAGAACTTAAAGAAACTTATCAACGTATTACCAAACGCCTTACAGAATAAACCTATCACAATCTTTTTCACGAGGTGCTTCGCCTCGTTAAAGACAAGCCAAAATGCTAAACTGACATGCCTGTTAACGCGGGCATGTTTTTTTTGCGGATAGCACGCTAAAAGCTAGTTATCCGTTGATATAGGCACTTCCTGCCACCCCAGATTTTGCTACTAATGTCCAAGCTAAACCCCCAACAACAAGCCGCCGTAAAAATTATCGACCATCCGCTATTAGTTTTAGCCGGTGCGGGCAGCGGCAAAACGCGAGTAATTACTGAAAAAATCGCCTACTTGGTTAAACAAGGCATCCCTGCCCGGCATATCGCTGCGCTAACCTTTACCAACAAAGCCGCGAGGGAGATGAAATCACGAGTGTCAAAGCTATTGGACGACCAGCAAAGCCGAGGGTTACGGGTGTCTACCTTCCACTCGTTGGGGCTGGACATTCTGCGTGCCGAATATAAAACTTTGTCATACAAAGCCGGTATCACGCTCTTCGATGAGCAAGACAAACAAACCCTGTTGCGTAACCTGATCAGCCATAGCCCCAAAGAGTGCGACATAGACCAGCTTGATCGTTATTCCTGGCAAATCGGCCAATGGAAAAACGCTTTTATTACCCCGGAACAATCCTTATTGATTGCCTCGCCTGAGGAATATCCTGCGGCTCATTTGTACGTTGACTATACCCGCAGCTTGAAAGCCTACAACGCCGTCGACTTTGATGATTTGATTTTGCTGCCGGTATTGCTATTGCAACAGCATGCAAAAATCCTGGAAAAATGGCAGAACAAAATCCGCTATTTGCTGGTCGATGAATACCAGGATACCAACGTCACCCAATATCAACTGGTAAAATTAATCGCGGGAAATTTGGGCCGCTTTACTGTGGTGGGCGATGACGACCAATCCATTTATGCTTGGCGCGGAGCGTCGCCTAAAAACCTGGAACAGCTGCAAAAGGATTACGCACGGCTGCAGGTCATCAAGCTCGAACAAAATTACCGCTCCACCGGTCGCATCCTGAAAGTCGCCAACCAGCTGATTGCCAACAACCCGCATGCTTTTGAAAAAAAACTCTGGAGCGAACTCGGCTACGGCGATGCGTTGCGGGTGTTAAGCCATAAAGATGAATTGATCGAAGCCCAGCAAATCGTGTCGGAACTGATTCATCACAAATTCAAAACCGGCAATGCTTACCAGGACTATGCGATTTTGTATCGCGGCAATCACCAGTCCCGGCTGTTCGAGCGGGGCTTACGGGAAAATAACATTCCGTACTTCATCAGCGGCAGCACCTCGTTTTTCGCTTACTCGGAAATCAAGGACATGCTCGCCTACCTGCGCCTGTTTGTTAACCAGGACGACGACGCCGCATTTTTGCGCATCATCAACACACCAAAACGCGAGATTGGCCCGACCACGCTGGAAAAACTCGGTGCTTACGCCAACGAACGGCATGTCAGCCTGTTTGCGGCCAGCACCGAATTGGGCCTGGCGCAAAAGCTGTCAGAAAAATCGGTGCAGCGCCTGCAAAAGTTTAGCGATTGGGTGCTTGATACCGCAGACCGCATCGATCGCGGTGACACCTTTGGCGTGATTGAACAATGCATCAGCCAAATCGGCTACGAGCAATGGTTGCGTGAAAATAGCAAAACCAAAGAATCCGCCGAACGTAAAATGAAAAATGTTTTCGAGTTGATTGACTGGCTTAAACGCATTGCCGATAAGCAGGCCTCAGACACCAGCAGCTTGAGCGAAATCGTCGCTAAAATCATGTTGATGGATATCATGGAGCGCAATCAGGAACAGGAAGCCAGTGACCAGGTCAGTTTGATGACCTTGCACGCCGCTAAAGGCCTGGAGTTTCCGCATGTGTTTTTAATCGGCATGGAAGAAAACATACTTCCCCATCAAAACAGCATCGACACCGACAACATCGAAGAAGAACGCCGCCTTGCCTACGTCGGCATCACCCGCGCCCAGCAAACCTTAACTTTTAGCTACTGCACGCACCGCAAACGCTACGGCGAAGTCGTCGAATGCGAACCCAGCCGGTTTTTAAGCGAATTGCCCGAAGACGATCTGGAATGGGTCAACAAAAAGCAACTGGCTCCGGAAGTTATCAAAGAACGCGGCAAAGCCAGCCTAGCCAACCTAAAATCAATGCTCTCGTAATTACAGGCCCGGTAGGTTAGAATGCATGCCCCACGCGCCCTTAGCTCAGCTGGATAGAGCGCAGCCCTTGGAGGCAACAGTCCTCTGATATTGAGGGTTCAGGGAAACGGTCAACATAGCTTGGCCGAAAAAGATGACAAATTTACTCGCAAATCACATTGCGCCCTTAGCTCAGCTGGATAGAGCGCGGCCCTCCGGAGGCCGAGGTCGGAGGTTCGAATCCTCTAGGGCGCGCCATTTTTGACAGCTACCCTCAAAGTGCATTTTTGGCTCTGTGCCCTGGATGTGCCCTAACCGTGCCACGGACTTAAAATCACTTAGCGTCTAACAATGTAAACTGACATTGACCCTCATTTGATTTTTTAGGGAAAGATCGCATTTAATTTTGGTTGAATTTCGCACCCAATAAAACCTTCCCGAAGCGATCAGTGCTTAAATTTAGATAATGATCTACTCTGATAGAACCGGTCAGCACACGCATATCGAACATACTGACGCTTGGAAAAAAAACACCTTCATTTCTTACGGAACTAGTTTTAAAGTTTAGGCAATGAGGATTGATATGGCGAGTGAAGCGTTACTTCTATGGGGCGTGATCTTTAGTTCAATAGGCCTAGGCTTTTTTATCTATGGAAAAAAACAACACCGAACAATTTCGTTATTTTCAGGTCTGGCTTTAATGGTATTTCCTTACTTTGCTGAGTCTGTTCCGCTGCTAATTGGAGTGAGTATTGCACTAATGGTGCTACCTTACTTTCTCAGGTTGTAAGGTTCTGCCGTTATTCAACATTCGAAAATTCTTACCAAACTATTTTTTCTAATTCTGTGAAAGTTATTAAACAAGATATAACGCCCGGAATACTGCGCTTCATCTATACTAAAAAGGGGATTGCTACACCTTGTATAATTTCGGAGTAGTAGTATTCGCATTAACATCTTCAAATGGAATTTCTATGCCGTTATCTAAAACCTTATCCATTTTTTGTACAGCCTTATTTTTGACAGGTTGTTCGCAACGAATAGTGGACTTTACCGTTATATCTTCAAACTAAAGTTTCGGAGTTCGTTTTTACCCGCATAGTAGTCGCTCATCCCTGATTTCCAAAGCCTCGAGCTTTAGAGTCTTGGCGTCGAGTTGGAGTACTTGCAAAAACCAGCATTCTATGTGGGCATCAATGGTAGCCATCAGGATGTCCACTGCCTCGCCCATTACCGCTTTCAATCCCTCCAAGGCGCCGGTAATCACTGCGCGAAAAACCTGCCACAGTTTGCCCGCAAAACTGATGTCGGTGCTATTGCTGCAAATGGCCTGCCGCGTCTCGGCAACACTGACAGCGCCTTGGGTCTGTTTGGCAATCACCAGCAGACAAAAGCGGATAGCGGTTAAATGGATAGAGGCAATATACGCCGCATAATGGTTGCTTTGTTCCTTCAGGAAACCCAGATGTTGTTTGGCTTCTTTGAAATACACCTCGATTGCCCAGCGCATGGCATAGAGTTCAAGTATTTGTGTCCCAGACAAGGCGGTATCGGTGGTCAGGAATACGGCCCAGTCATGCTTGCCCACTGTCTGTTGGGTGTCGCAAGCAATGCCGCGCACAAACAGCAACCGACCCTTAACCCATTGTTCAGGGTCTTTAGCCTCCGCCAAGTTAAGCTCGACATCGACGGCTTTCGCTTGGTACTTTTGACCGTGAATGGATTGCCAGGCTTTACGCACACAGCGTTTGTAAAGCGATTGAGCATCCCATTCCCTCCTCACCACCTGGCCGCGAACAATCTCGCTCATCCGATATTTCATTTTGTTTTTCTTCATTCTGAGCACCGGAACCAATGCTGTTTCTTGGCTTAGCCGTATTATCGCTTTGGTGCCAAACCAGGCATCGGCTAGAAGGTAGTCTGCCACTATGCCGGCGTTTAAAGCGCGCTTAACCATCGCCTCCACCATCTCAGGCTTGGTGTGTTGCTGTGCGGTCTGGTAGCGTTTAGCAGTCGGACTGCGGCCGTCTTTAAACGGCTCAGACAACGCGATGGCTTTCGTCTGGCTAATAAACAATTCACTGTCCAACGGGACAAAGCCTTCCTCGCAGCTTAAGCCCAGTGCCAGCACTTGCTGCCCCATCAGGTGCCGCCCGCTGGTATGGTCGAAATGGCTCGATATGCCCGGCATCTTTTTGCCAAACCGCCCGGCAATGGTGTCGTCGACCACAAAGGCTTTTTTGCCAGGCGCTTTGAAGGTCTGAAGGGTCTTCGCCGCGGTCTGTCTATGCAAGTGGCGCCAATTCAGATCTTCCCGGTTGATCGTGTCGTAGAAGACATCCTTGCCCATCGCACCCTGTAAGCCTTCCCGTGCAAACATGCCAATGGAGTCTTTCTTCAGCCATATCCAGAGCATCAATCCATAGATGACTTCATGTATCGGTGTCCCCGACCGTTTGTTAAAGCCAGCACGGCTTAATAGGGTTTTCATGCCAGTGTCTCGCCAGAGGCTGGCGAAGACGTTATCGATTAATAGTCCCTTGGCGTTGAGAAAGTCCAGGGTGAGTGCTGGCAGTTCGACAATTTTTGTGGCACGATTCATTGAGCGTCCTACTGGAGTTTAATTGGGTCTTCAACTAACCGTAATTATACCCTTGCAGGGCGCTTTATTCTTTACTTATCAATGCTTTACTGTGTTATTTGAACTCCGAAACTTTAGTTCAAAGAACATGGATCTTTCACGTGGCGCCGATTTTACACGCTCACCAAATCGCACTAAAGGCGAAGACAGGAAAAGTATCATTATACTTTTCCCAACAGGTGTACCAAACGCAAAAGAAGCAATGGATAAAGCAATAGAAAGTGTTCCAGGTGCGGTCGGGTTAGTTGATGGCGTAATTACCCAGCATTCTTGGTACATACCTTATATTTACGGTGAAAGCTGGGTTGAAGTAGAAGGAACACCTTTGATTGATCCAGCTCTTAAAAAAGGTTATTAATAAACTCTTTGATCATGACAGGGTTATCCACAAAACCTGTGGATAACCCTGTCATTAAAACGTCAAGTTTCCCTTCAATCCACCCGTACCAATGGAGCTAAGTTAGATTGATCACAAATTGGCCAACTTTTTTTGGAACTATTCCAGGCATCCAGAAACTTTTACTGAAGCAGTCGATCGGCTAATGTTAATTCTGGGTGGTGAGCACAATATCACCATTGCCTCTTTTCATAATAGTAGACTTAATGAACTTGTACTTTAGCCGCGGCATAAGCAATAAAAATACGTTTGGTTTGTATGAATCCGGCAGATAGTTACTGGTTGGCCTGTTCGGTTATTCATCCAGACGATGCTTATGGTGTAATTATTAAAGTTATATGGGATAAGTTGGTAGGTACGAAGGTTATGTATGAGTGATTTTCCCTCTGACGCTCAAGATAGCGTTATTTGTCACTGCAGCGGAACCACTGAAGAAAAAATCATCACGCTTATTAGAACTGGCGTTGTCACTCTTGACGACATATCCAGAAAAACAGGGGTTTGTTCGGGATGCGGGTCTTGTGAGTGTGCGGTAATGGAATTGTTAGCTGAATATAATTTTTAAGGATACGTTGATGGGAATGCAGGATCGCGATTATTACCGTGAGCGACATAAAGTGACACCCCAATCGCCTGGTTCAACGGCTAGAAAATCTCGTAGAAATAACACAGGGGTTGCCTACCTCTTATATCCACTCATTACTCTTGCTGGACTTTGGTACGGTGCAGACAATATTCTGGAAAAGATTAACTGGCCAGGAGTTATCCCTGCATCAGTCCCAGAAAAAAAAGACCAGTCGCTTGATTTGGTATCTGGTGGCGTGGCTTTAAAAACTGACAACCAAGGACACTTTAGGGGGATCGCCCTAATAAATAATGTTCCCATGCCCTTTCTGATCGACACCGGGGCAACAAGAACATCAATTCCAGCAAACTTAGCTGTTGCTGCAAATTTACCTTTTGGTAGTGCAGTCCAAAGCAAAACAGCCGGTGGCCAAGTAACAGATCATCTAACCCGAATAAATAGCCTACAAATTGGAAACGCGGAAATAAGGGATCTTGACGCCAACATCAACCAATATCTGGATGAAGTGCTAATTGGCATGAATACCTTGAAGTATTTCCACATGGCACAAAACGGGGACACGTTAACACTGGTAGCCAATAACTATCAGGCAGGTAACAGTATGCCAATAAATACACTGATACCGAATAACCCCATAAAAAAACCAATTACTATGAAAAAAACGGTTACTTGCGATGAAAACAAAGCATGTAAGACAACCTATAGCGATCGTTAATTCACTAACCTCTAATCGCGCCAAGGTATCCCAATTTGGCGCGCCTTTTAACACCTCGACATTGCTCAGTGAATGCCAATATCGATATAGCCAATAAGTTTTAACGGTAGCCACACGAGCTAGTGGAAAAAACTCAATTCGTACAACTATTAAATTATCTGTTGAATTAGCGCTTTCTTTTGATTTGAGAACCAGCAAGCCTTGAATCAAATAAGGACATTGTGCTTTTCTGGGTACAGCACTAACATCTTTTGACAAAAAGCGACCCATATATGGAGAGCTCTCCATCGTCAACAAGTGCTCCCGCAGCTTAATAAGCGTAAGACCAAAAGTTATAGAATATCTCCCCCAAAAAATTCATCAATGCTGATCTAGCATTTATTTGCGCGTAATTCCATAAAGCCAGTTGTGGTCATCAATCTCAAAACCATTCAATCTAAAAAAATTCCTAACCTATCAACATATACATACGAAAAAATCACCTTAACCCTCTATTGAGTTTTGAGATTCATCAGGTACGTATTCAAATAGTTCACTTACAGTGCAATCAAAATAGCTACAGAGTTTTTCCATTGCATCTAGCTCGACTCTAGCAGCTTCCTCTTTATAAAGCAGCGTAATTGTATTGCGATGTAAACCTGTTTCCCTAGCCAAGTCAGAAATTTTCAGTTTTTTCTTTCCCATTAACTCTGATAGATGGCATTTGATCATAATCACTCCAAAATAAAATAATATCATTCAGAATGACAATAAGTCTTGCAAAATGACATTTTATGCTTTAATATGCTTTCCAGGATGACAAATAAGCATCCTAAACAACTTTTTTAAACTTAGAATATCAGAGGTACAACCTTATGTCTTTAACTTATCTAACTACCGACCAGCTAGCGGAAAAAATAAAGTATGACTCACGGACTATTAGAAACGCACTGAAAGACAGTGTTCTATTAGAAGGACGACATTACATTCGTCCATTCGGCGGTCGCAAAATTCTATATATTTGGGAACACATCGAAGTTGACATGGCAAAGACGCAATCAGACTATGCGATTCCTCTGAGCAAAGGAGGTGTGTGCTATGGGTAGCATTCGTGCAAGAAGCGAAACTGGTAAACTTTTTTTTGATTTTAAATTTCAAAATATCCGTTGCCGTGAACAAACAACATTAGATGACAACAAAGCTAATTGCAGCAAATTGCAAAAGGTGATGGATAAAATTGATGCGGAAATTACTTTAGGTCAGTTTGTTTACCGTAATTATTTTCCAAACAGTACTTTGATAGCAAAATTCGATCAGTTAGAAGCTGAACAGCGCAAATTTAATTCGGACAGCACTCCCAAATTCAACCAATTCGCCCCCGAGTGGTATGACGAAATGCAGGTCGGTTGGCGGCATTCGCACAAAATCACGGTACTTCGGCTGCTGGATGGTCGAATTACTGACTGGTTTGGAGAAATGGAAGTCAGCCTCATCACCAAAGCAGATGTGTTGAAATTTCGCGCTTCCCTCGCCAAAGTCGAGCGCAATGATGGAAAAACTCTCTCTGCAGAATACATCAACAAATACATGAAGATTTTACGCATGGTCATTAGTGAAGCGGCTGACCGGTTCGATTTTACGTCACCTTTTCGTGGAGTCAAGCCGTTAAAAAAACCGAAAACACATATTGAGCCGTTTACGATGACGGAAGTAAATCTGATTCTGGCCACGGTACGGACTGATTTTAAGGCGTATTACAGCATCCGTTTTTTTACCGGGATGCGCACGGCTGAAATCGATGGTCTGAAATGGAAATATGTTGATTTTGAGCGTCGGCAGATTTTGATTCGCGAAACCATTGTATTGGGCCGCGTTGAAACCACCAAAACCGATGGCTCACAACGCGAAATTGATATGTCGCAGCCGGTGTTTGAGGCATTGCAACAACAGTGGCAAGCAACGGGAAACAAGCATGACTATGTGTTCGCCAACAAAGCAGGAAAGCCACTGGAGTATAACAATGTGTCGAGGCGTGTCTGGCATCCGTTATTACGCTTTCTCAATCTGCCTCGCCGTAAGGCTTATCAAACTCGCCATACAGCAGCAACGTTATGGCTGGCTGCCGGTGAAAATCCAGAATGGATTGCCCGACAATTAGGTCATTCGACCACGGAGATGTTGTTCCGGGTGTATTCCCGGTACGTGCCTAATTTAACGCGCAAGGATGGATCGGCATTCGAACGCTTGTTGGCGGCCAATCTAACGGCTGGCAAGGAGATATCAGAATGAACGGTTTAACAACGCCAAACACCCTTATGCAGGCGCGGATGCCCAGGCTCCCTGAAGCCGTAAACATTCCGCCTGATGTATCACCGGTGATGTTTACAGCTATCGTTAATACTTTGCCATCGGAGATTGCGGATTTAAGAGATGCCGCCACCTTTAAACGTCTGCTTGACTGCTTGATTTATGCGCTGGCCATTGATGACTCGGTGAATGTGCCGGCAGCGCTGGGGCTCATTGAATCAATGAGTAATCAAGACGCGTTGGGGATGTGGGTAAAAAATGAAATTAACGGCATTCAGTTTTTAGATGCCAGTGCCCTGTTCAACTTTTTAGTCCGGCAGTTAGATAATTTTGTCTTTACGGCAAGGAGCACACAATGATTTCAGTTTTCACCGTACCTCAAGCTTCACACCACTTACAGCAAGGGCCAGCGGATTCTTCAAAACCTGTTAATCGCCCCCCAGCAACCGAGCAGATTCGGTTGCTGGGTCAGGTGGAATCGGTGATGACTCAGCACACTGCCAAGGGCGATGATAATTTTGTGCTATTAGCGTTGGCAGATGGCACGTTGTTCCGCGGCAAGTGGCCGGCGATTCTGGGTGAATCATTGCCTGGTTTAGGCGATGTGATCCGTATTGAGATTAGCCTTGATGAGGTTAACGCAACAGGTAAGCAAGCACTTTCAGCGGGGGCGACAAGACACTTACTAGGTAAACGCTGTTACCCAATATCCAGCTGGCAAGCCATTGCCGCACCCTGTTCTCTTGAGGTTCTGGATCAACTGTATGGTGCCACAGCACAAGCTGAGGCGTTAGATCGTTTATGGGGCATTATCGACCGACTGTCGCTGCCTTGTTTACGCACTTGGCTGAGTGAAGTGTTTGCTCAGTCCCGGTTTTCAGTGCCATTTGTTCAGGTAGCTGCCAGTCATAATCACCATCATAGTGTTGCCGGCGGTTTGTTATTACACAGCGTTGAATGTGCAGAATGGGTTGAGCGGGTTGCTACGATCACGCTGAATCCCAGGGAAGCGGCGCTTTCTATTGTCGCGGCCTTGCTGCACGATTTTGGCAAAATTGACACCATGAGCTCGTCAGGGTTTAGTCAGATGGTGGCCCATGAAGTCTTAACCCTGACCCTGTTGGAACCTGACCTGCTGAGCTTACAGAGACAATGGCCGCAAGGCGCTCACGCGCTAAGGCAGATGCTGAGTTGGTCAACCTTTACTGAGAGATTTCCGAAATTACCCGGGACGTTATTAGTGAAAATGGCTGACCAATACAGCACTGCGCTGTCAGCACGCGATAAAGCATTTCAGGCACAGCCGAAGCATTATTTTTGGACTCGGCTAACAACAGCCCATAGCACACACATATTTAATCGGATTAATTGACGCTGACGTAAAGCGCTGATCAACGCCGCTTAAGCTTGAAGTTTTTGCGTTGATCAGTGCCACAGCCCCGTTGCTTGACTAATGAATACGCCCTTGGAGAACCATCAATGTACGCCCATGAAAAAAACAATAAGTTGAGGCATTACCTCAAAGGCAAAGCTGACGCTGCCACCGGACGCTTGTCCAAAAACAGCGCCTGTAATTTTGACTCACTGCTGGATACCGTGGAAATTTTTGATGTTGAGAAAATGCATGCTGTCATCAGCGCGCACTCGTCCAAAAATAACCTGCACCGTAATCACCAACGCTATCTTGACTGGTTGGGCGATACCGCGGGATTTCTGTCGCTAGCCACCGTACCGGCTAGCATTTTTGACAAACTTGATGCGTTATTGCTGCAATTCCCCAATTTTGTAGACGTAATTGCCTATTATCGCGAGCAAATGGCCTTGGCTCAGGTGGTCGATCGCGCAGTATTTGCCGCGAATCCATTATTAATTGCCGGACCGCCCGGCATTGGTAAAACCGCGTTCTGTCAGGCGCTAGCCAAGCTAATTCGAACACATTATGAATTAATCAGCTTCTCTGGCGTAACGGCAGGATTTGTCATCGGCGGCAGTTCATCAAGCTGGGCAGAGGGTAAACCCGGGAGAATTGTCGAAGCGCTGGCGAGAGGTCACAAGGCGAACCCTTTAATCGTGATGGATGAAATAGACAAGACGGGAGGCGATAAACGTTATGACCCGCTGGGGGCGTTTTATCAACTCTTGGAAAAACAAACCGCTAAGAGCTTTATCGATGAGGGCTTAGAAGTACCCACCGACTGTTCGCATATCTTTTGGATTGCCACTGCAAATGAACTTGAAGAGATCGCAGACCCCATTGTTTCGCGATTTACCGTTATCGAAGTCAACTGCCCTACCCGACAACAGATGAAAAATGTGCTGCTGTCCATTTACCGGAAAGTCCGGCGAAATCATCCCTGGGGCGTTCAATTTAGTGAGGATTTATCACCATCGGTTGTTAGTAAAATTATCGAGAGTGGTTTGGCCCCTCGGCTACTTCAGCGCGAATTGGTCAGTGCTTGCGGTAAAGCCGTGCTGAGAAACACGGGAAAAAAGCATCGTGACAATTACCCACATGAGATTCTTCCAGACGATTTTAAACCCCGGGAGACTGGCAAACGTCAAATCCGTATGGGGTTTGTGTAATCTTATAACTTCTTTTCGCTAACGCCTTAGCAGCCAATAACCATGGAGTTGATTTTACTAACTCGACTCCATGGTTCAACTGATCCAACAAAAGTAGAACACTGCCATTTCAATAACTTATAAAGAACAGGCTACACTGATCTCTGATTGATAAATCAGCCAGAACAACAATTGCCTTCTCATTGTTTCTTTATAAGCAATCCTAAACCGCAGGATTAGCTCTTATTTACTGGGCTTGCTAGTCTGGGTGTTACAACCCCTGCCCTTGCCCTCTTCGGCGTTGGTGATATTGTCTTTGATCCCATCAACAATATAAGCACCTTGGTGACCTCACTGGATGAATCGGCACAAACCGCCAAGCAAATTGACCAGTACAAGACTCAACTCTTACAGTACGAAAACATGCTCAAGAACACCGTCGCATCCGCGGCTTATGTGTGGGATCAGACCACCACCACGATGAATAAACTGCGTAGCTTTATCGATACCCTGAACTATTACAAAACGACGCTCGGTGGTGTGGACTCTTACTTGAGCAAGTTCAAAGACACTGCCGCCTATCGCGACTCGCCTTGTTACTCCATCAGTGGTTGTACGGATGCTCAATGGGCCAAGCGAGTCGCTAAGCTTTGAAGGGTAATTTCCTTGCTCCTGCGTGAAATCATCAAAACTTAGCGACGGTTAGATTGCTACGCAAGCCCCGGCTGTCCTGCTCCAATATCGTTTATCCACGACAAGGTGGCTAAACATCGCAGCAATGACGTTACGCTATCGGCATCGACCGATTGCATTTTTCCATCGCAAACAGCG
>JAUYBL010000020.1 GCA_030693065.1 Methylococcaceae bacterium
TCAAGCATTGTAATTATGTGTAGTTGCGGTCGGCCCTATGCCATGTCGAGCAAGGGCCGATCCGGAGAGTAAACATGTAAATGCACATAGTTCGGGACTACACATAGGGGGCGCTATGTGTAGATTCACATAGAGACCCAAATCCAACTCTGAGCGCAGTTATTTGAACGGCTGGTTATTGACTGACGCAAGCTAAAGAGAAGCTGAATATCATCCGGTCACAGGAATATCTACAGTTAACATTTTAAGAAAATTTACAGCGTTTATTGCTTAGACTTATATAAACAAGGAAGATAGACAGAACCAAAATAATCATTTGCGGAACCAAGGATCACCCGTGAAACTCTCAGATGCAATCACTAAAGCAAACGCTCGGGCCAGCGAACTACAGGGGCTTCGATTGAAGAGTGACGATCGAAGCCGTTTGACTGCCTCACTGTTCGCGATTGCTCAACAACACCAGAGCGCCATTATTCTCCTCCTCAGCAATCCACAAACACTTCAAGCTTCCGCATTTTCATTACTACGCCTTTTGCTCGAAGTGACGATCAGGGGTGTATGGGTGCTGCATTGCGCGACGGAGGATCAAGTAAGAAATGTGATTGAAGGTAATCAAAAGCAGCTTGACACAAAAAGTATGTTTGCGGCTGTTGAGAAAGCACTCAATAAAGACTCTGAATGCAATATCGCCGTTACAAAACTGTATGACCATTGGAAGGTCTTGTCAGACCTATACGCATTCGTATGAACAGCAAATACAACGTTGGCTTCGAACAAAAGACATTGAACCCAGCTACTCGATAGACGAGATCGAGGAGCTGATTTTTCTTAGTGATGTGATTGCAAATTTGGCGTTTGTATTTACTCAGTCACTATCCGTAAAGGAACCAAATTGAATTCTCACAAGTACAAACAGCGGACTTCTATGCGCTACGCCGCTGATGATGTCGTTAGGCGTTATATAAACATCGGCAGTATTAGTTTTCTAAGAGGTTGTACACAATGAGGTTTCTCACTTCTGCTGTTCTAATTGTTATTGGTGTTTGGTGTCACGCAGTCCTTGCCGAAAATAACGCATCCAACTCTGCCGAAGAGGGATTTCGCCGAATGACTTTCTATCAGGATGAAGCCTCCAAATTGAGCGCATCTTGGATCTACAAAGGACTTGAAAAACAACGAGGCATTTTGGCGGCCAAGACTCAACTAGGAATATCAGAGTTCGTGTTTGATGAAGATACATACAAGGCAACGGGCTATGTTATGGAGCTTGAGAGACGGCGAAAAGAAAATGATCCCGCAGCCTCCTTCTACTACGGCATTTACAACTGGCGTGTTTGTAGCGGCTTTGAGAGCGGGAGTAAGGGCCAATTCGATAGCGATGTAAAATACTGCTGGCTCGACTCACTCGAAAGCTTGAAAGTTGCAAGCAATGCCAAAATTGCGGAAGCGTCCTTCAACATCGGTCAAATGTATGAAAAAGGGTGGGGGGTGCTGTCGTCAAAGCTTGTTGCTGCCGACTGGTATGTAAGAGCGGCTCAGCAATTCAATGACTCAGGTTCTCGGGATGAAGCGCTTATATCTATAGAGTCTGCACTCAACGCCGTCCACGATCATCCAGCAGCACTTAGGCTCAAGAATATGCTGCTGAAATAGTACGCAAATGACGCCCAACAAATCATTCCACCGGCCTGCGCGAAAAGCCGCGCAGGCCGGTGATTTCAAACGTTGAACGACGGCTTTCTGTCTTGCATCCGTCATCTGCTGAAATACTTGAATGTCGCAAACTGGCCGATTTGCCTGTCGATTGACTAACGAATTCAACCAACAGTTGGGTAATTAACAGCAGTCATGGTGTTAAATTTGACATATTCAACAACTGCCGCCAATTAGTTGTTTAAAACGGTGATACTTGAATATTACTCAGCATAGACGCCGTTTTAAGACTTTATTCTAATAATCCCACCGGTTTAGAATTTGCCGTTAACCTTGCACCTCAGTCTTTGTAGAAGTTGGCGATAGTTCTTTAGATGACAATTTTTGCTGCTCCGACAGCAATGTTCCGCCCACGACTACGCCCAATACTAATAGAAAAACTATCGATGCCACGCGTCGGGCTGTTTTGCTTTGTTCATAACTACTCATAATTGTCTCTTGAAAGTCCTATAAAAATTTAAATGTCGATTCTAGCCAATCCGTACTGCTAAACATTGCTCAACCAATCTCACCCAATAGGTCGCCCCGATCGGCAATATATCATCATTAAAATCGTAGCTGGTGTTGTGCAGTGTACACGGACCTTCGCCATGTCCGGCGCTGCGGTGATCGCCTGAATCAGCACCGTTACCTATAAAGCAGTAACAGCCGGGAATTGCCTGCAACATAAACGCAAAGTCTTCCGCGCCCATGGTGGTTTGCTGTGTAAGCACCTGTTGGTCACCAACGATACCGGCCATCACCTGCCTGGCAACGGCAACCGGCTGTTCGTGATTGACGGTCGCGGGATAGCTGCGGGTGAACTCGACATCGCAAGCCATGCCATGCGCCAGGCAAGTATGTTGCACGATTTCACGCATTCTTTGTTCGATCAATGCCGATAATTCTTTGGAAAACGTGCGCACTGTTCCGGCCAGTTCGCAGTTGTCAGCGATGATATTGGTCGCCTCGCCGGCGCGCAATATGGTCACCGACAGCAAGCCGCTATCCAGCGGGTTGGCGCTGCGCGTCAGAATGGTTTGCAAGGCCATGATGATTTGCGCGGCTACCGGCACCGGATCTAAGCCCAAATGCGGCATTGCGGCATGACAACCTTTGCCGCGAACAACAATGCGAAATGTGTTGAGTGAAGCCATCACTGGTCCCGGACTGACCGCAAATTGACCAGCCGCCAGTCCCGGCCAGTTGTGCATGCCGTAAACTGCCTGCATCGGAAACAGCTCGAATAAACCGTCTTTGATCATCTCATCAGCGCCGCCACCGCCCTCTTCCGCGGGTTGAAAGATCAGATATACCGTGCCGTCAAAATCTCGATGCGCCGCCAAATACTGCGCAGCCGCGAGCAGCATTGCGGTATGGCCGTCATGACCGCAGCCGTGCATTTTGCCGGGGTGGCGTGATGCATGCCCGAAACGGTTTTGCTCGTGCATCGGCAAGGCATCCATATCGGCACGCAGTCCGATAGCCCGTTCGGAGCTGCCTGCCTTGATAATACCGACCACGCCGGTTTTGCCTAAACCGCGATGAATAGGGATACCCCATTCGGTTAGTTTTGTTGCCACCAGCTCGGCGGTGCGCACTTCCTCAAAACACAATTCCGGGTGAGCGTGAATGTCGCGGCGTAATTGTCTAATGCCGTCGATATTGGCGATAATTTCTGGTATTAAATTAGCGGTATCTACTATCGAATGGGCGGCTTCAGCCATCTCAAAACTCCTCATGCATTTAGTTATTTTCTTTAAACGGTAAATACGACGCCGCATCCTGTTTATAAAGTTGCACGGCTTTTTGCTCCCTGACGACAAAGTCCTCTACTGCTTTGGCAAAGCGGGGATCTTTAAGCCAATGTGCAGAATAGGTAGTGACGGGTTCAAAACCTCGTGCGATTTTATGTTCGCCTTGGGCGCCGGAATCGAACCGCTGCAAACCATGTTGAATGCAATATTCCAGTCCCTGGTAATAACAGGCTTCAAAATGTAGCGAGTTATATTCTTCAAAGCAGCCCCAGTAGCGGCCGTACAAAGTATCTGCACCGACAAAACTCAAGGCAGCACCGACGGTTTTATCATTGTTGATAGCCAATACCAGTAACAATTGCTCGCCCATGGTGGCGGCAATTTGTTGGAAAAATGCCAGATTCAAATAAGGCCGGGAGCCTCGTTTTAAATACGTCATCGTATAAAACTCAAAAAACAGCTGCCACTGCTGATCGCTGACATTTGGCCCGGCAATCCGCAACAGGCTGATGCCCTGCTCGCCAACCCGACGGCGTTCTCGCTTGAGCATTTTGCGTTTGCTGGCGCTTAAGGTTTGTAAGAAATCGTCAAAATTCCGGTAGTCCTTGTTAAACCACTGGAACTGCACGCCCTCACGAATACTTAAACCCAATGACCGCAACAATTCCGCCTGTGGTTCGACAGGAAATAAGCAATGCCAAGATGAAATACCAAGCTGTTCGGAAAGCTGTTTGATAAATGTCAGCATTAGTTTGGTCACGTCACCAAGATCGACACCCGCTTTAGCAACAATGCGCGCGCCCTGACAAGGTGTTAGCGGAATGGCCGTCAGCCATTTGGGGTAATAATCGAGTCCATGTTGTTCGTAGGCCTGGGCCCATTGCTGATCAAATACAAATTCTCCCGACGAATGCTGTTTGAGATACAACGGCATTAGTCCGACGAGCTCATCGTTATCCATCACCAACAAATGCGCTGGCAACCAACCGGTTTCTTCAGAAGCCGAACCGCTTTGCTCCATTGCCAATAAAAACTCATGGCGTAGAAAAGGGTAATCCACACCGGCAAGGCGATTCCAGTCTGCTGAATTAACTTGGGTGATACTGTTGATTTGAATTACTTGCATTGCTTATCAAACAATTTGCGAAAGTACAGCTTCGGAAGCCATTAATACTAAAGGGCTCACCATAAATTTAAGATGACCTACCATGGCATGGTGCGGATGACAGTGGAATTGATATGTTTAAATTTATAGTAATGCTTTTATAGCGAAACTTTACCATGTCAGGCTAAATTTAAACTAACACAGTTAATTTCTGGAGAGTGACAAGGTTGAATACCTGTGTGCAGGAACTGGAAGATATACTGGATTTTGTACAGGATACTTCCAGTTATTTGATTTGCGGCGGACATTTTGCAGTATGTCCTGTGTAGCGTCGTAGGTGGTTTAGTAGTTACCAACTTTAAAAAATGACATCACTTCTTGTAATTGCATGGCTTGGCCGCTTAATTCCTCTGCCGTAGCAGCCAGCTCTTCTGAGCCAGATGCGTTTTGTTGTGCCGCGCGATCTAATTGATTGACTGCTTGACTGATCTGCCCGATACCCTGCGCCTGCTCTTCTGAAGATGCGGTAATTTCTTCGACTAAATCAGCTGTTTTTTGAATATTAGGCACCATTTTTTCAAGCAGCACACCAGCATCTTCAGCGATTTTAACGCTGTTTTTGGCCAAGCTATTTATCTCTTGCGCTGTTACTCGGCTGTTTTCAGCCAATTTTCTAACTTCCGCAGCGACGACAGTAAAGCCTTTGCCATGTTCACCAGCCCTTGCGGCTTCAATAGCAGCGTTCAAAGACAACAAATTGGTTTTGTAGGCAATATCTTCAATTAATCCGATTTTATCGGCGATTTGTTTCATTGCTTCTACGGTTTTCTTAACGGCTTCGCCGCCATTAATAGCTTCCTCAGCAGCCGTTGTCGCTATGTTATTAGTGACTTTGGCATTTTCGGCATTCTGTTTAACAGAGGCATTCAGTTCTTCAATAGACGCAGTGGTTTCTTCAACACCGGATGCTTGTTCAATAGCACTTTGACTTATGGATTGTGCAGTTGCACTGATTTCCTGAGAGGCGCTACCTAATGCATCAGAATTGGTGCGCACTTGTTGTACCACCCCGAGCAACTGATCACGCATTATTGCCATTGACTGCCCTAACACAGCGATTTCATCGTTTTGCTCGAGATCAATTCTTGCAGTAAGGTCGCCATTGGCGAGCGATTCGGAAAAACTCTGAATCGACAGCAGTGAACGAGAAATACCACGGATTAACATGTAGCTTATTAACGTTGCGATTAATAAGCCAACAACCAGAAGCGAAATCGCAAAGACTCGATTTTCTTCGTAGCGATTTTGAGACGATTCGTATTCTTTTTTAGCAACATCCAACTGTAACTGCGTCAACGCATCTATGCCTTCACCAACAGGCGTATATAAAGGACGCACCGCTTCCCGAATAGTTTTTTCTACTGCTCCAGTATTTCCAGCAATCAGATATTCAATAGTAGGATTTAATCCTTCAACAACAAAACGCTTATTATCAATTGCAAATTTGTCTGCCAATTTCTTTTCTTCCTCAGTAAGAGTGGTTGCCATGTACCCCTCCCATATTTTGGTAAGTTCAAGTAAGTTTTGCCGAATAAGTGCAACGTTTTTCTGGGTTTCTTCGTTAAAGACTAATGAATTGGTAATTGCGAGTCTATTACTCAGCAATTTTGCTTTGACTTCGTTTAATTGCCCCATTGGGATAGTTCTATCAACATAAACGGTAAGCAAACCTTCATTAGCTTTTTTCATCCCATTTAACCCTAGCACTCCTAAAGTAATGGCAAGAATAGACATAAGTCCTATAACCATAATCAGGCGGGCTTTAATAGTAAGGTTATTCATAATTGTGGGACTCCCATCGATATTTTCATTATTAAATTGTTAATATTCATAGCGTATTCGTATATTTTTTAGGTTAGATAATACTTTCTATGCGTTCATGGTTGCTGTCGTAATCAGCAATTTTTTTGAGTTGGGATAATTCTTTGACCGAGAGTACGCGATTAATATTGAGCAAAATAATAAACTCATCGCCCACTCGGCCCATCGCTTGGATAAAGTCATTGCGAATATCAGCACCAAAATCCGGGGGTGGCAGAATACTGGTTTCAGGAAGATCCAGAATTTCATCAACTGCATCTACTAACATGCCAAGTAGTTGAGTTTCGTCGTTATATTCAACTTGTACCAGGACGATACAGGTTCGTTTAGTGATTTCACTACATCCTCTGCCTAGTCTTGCAGACAAATCGATTACAGGTACAACATGGCCCCGTAAATTAATCACACCACGTATATGGTCTGGCGTCATCGGTACTTCAGTAATAGCGTTAATTTCTATAATCTCTTTAACATCTAAAATACTGATTGCAAGATTATCTTTGCCAACCAGAAAAGTTAAATATTGATGTAACTGTTCCTGGGCCGCTAACTCGTTGTGTTGTTTTTTATGGATTAATTGATTCATTGTTTATTACGCCTATCAAAAACGCTCAAAGTCTTGCTCATTAAACTCAGGTAAAGCCTTCGGCTTCCCTGATATATTCGGCTTTAAAACTGGAGATGCGGTTACTGACGCATATACCTGTGTATGGGAGGGGTTGTTTTTACTAATCACTCCAGTATTTTTATCACTTGATGTAAAAGACTGGCTTTTAGTTTGTTTAATTTTAGAGTTATCTACTTTAAAAAATGCCATCACTTCTTGTAATTGCATTGCTTGACCGCTCAATTCCTCTGCGGTAGCAGCAAGTTGCTCTGAGCCAGAAGCATTTTGTTGCGCTGCACGATCTAATTGATTGACTGTCTGGCTTATTTGCCCAATGCCTTGCGCCTGTTCTTCTGAAGATGCGGTAATTTCTTCAACCAAATCTGCTGTTTTTTGGATATTAGGCACCATTTTTTCAAGTAATAGCCCCGCTTCCTCTGCAATCTTTACGCTATTTTTTGCCAAGGTATTTATTTCTTGCGCAGTAAGACGACTATTTTCGGCAAGTTTTCGAACTTCCGCCGCCACAACAGTAAAGCCTTTGCCATGCTCACCGGCTAATGCAGCTTCAATTGCAGCATTTAAGGACAACAAATTAGTTTTGTAGGCAATATCTTCAATTAAACCGATTTTATCGGCGATTTCTTTCATTGCTTCTACGGTTTTCTTAACGGCTTCGCCACCACTTGCAGCTTCCTCAGCAGCAGTTGTAGCAATGCTGTTAGTCACTTTGGCATTATCAGCATTTTGTTTAACAGAGGCATTCAGCTCTTCTATGGAAGCTGTAGTTTCTTCGACACCAGAGGCTTGTTCAATCGCACTTTGACTAATGGATTGCGCAGTTGCACTAATTTCCTGTGAGGCACTACCTAAAGCATCAGAATTGGTGCGCACTTGTTGTACTACACCGAGTAGTTGATCTCGCATGCCAGTCATTGAATGGGCCAAAATTGCGATTTCATCATTTTGGTCAAGATCGATTTTAGAAGTAAGATCACCGTTAGCCAGCGATTCCGAAAACTTTTGAATAGAATGCAAAGAACGAGAAATACCACGAATTAACATAAAGCCAATTAATGTTGACAAAATTAATCCAACTATCAAAAGCGAAATAGAAAATAGACTGCTTTCTTCATATCGAGCTTGAGCTGCATCATATTCCTGCTTGGCAACATCAAATTGTAATTGAATTAATGCATCTAAGGTTTCATCGACTGGCTTATACAAAGGACGTACAGCTTCAATAATAGATTTTTCGGCCGCATCAGTCTTACCTGCAAGCAAATAATCCAAAGTAGGATTTAATCCTTCATCGACAAATCGTTTTCTATCTATTGAAAATTTTTCAGCCAGTAATTTCTCTTCTTCTGTAAGTGTAGTTGCCATATAGGCATCCCATAACTTATTAATGTCAATGATATTTTGTTTAATAATTTCGACGTTCTTATGAGTTTCATCCTTAAAAACTAAAGCATTAGTAATCGCTAAACGAGATGAAAATAATTTTGTATTAATTTCTGCTAACTGCCCCACTGGAATAGTACGATCCACATAAACGGTAAGTAACCCATCGTTAGCCTTTTTCATCCCAGTCAATCCGAGCACACCTAACGTTATAGCGAGAATAAACATAAGTCCAACAACCAAAATCAGGCGCGCTTTGATAGTAAGATTCTTCATGATTGCGGGACTCCTATCGATATTTTCATTCTTAAATCGTTAATATTCATAAAGCCCCTTCTATATAATATTTATAATTCAAGACACTGTTGAATTAAGATTTTTACATTTTAATAATGATGCAAGACTTTGTTTTATTAGTCGGGCACCTTGTCAAAGGTCTGCGCTTCGACAAATTGTGAATGAATAATTATTAAAAATTGATTTTTGACATTCATCTTATGTTGGTCTAATCATTAATCTAACTGGCTTTTTGAGATAGTCAGCTGCTCCCCCTAATGCAACATATTGGCCGGTAACCGCTGTTGGGCGTATTGAATTAGTCCATGTACATCTAAAATAAGTGCAACATCACCGCTACCAAGTACTGTTGCTCCACCAATACCCTTAAGATTTTCAAAAAGCTTACCCAATGGCTTTATGACCGTTTGATTCTCCCCATGTAATTCATCTACCACAAAACCGGCTCTAGCATCACCTACCCTAACGATGACCATACTTTCACGTTGCGGAGTATTAGAATTTTGGAGAACTGGCTTTTGATGGCTTTGAAAAAAATTACCTAACCGCAAATAAGGCAGTACCTCACCACGAAGGTTAACGTAATGCTGAAGTTCATCCATTTGCCATTCATCGCTGTCCATTTCTACGCATTCTTCCACCATATTAAGCGGAATGATGTAACGCTCTTGTCTAGCTTCCACCATAAATCCATCAATTATCGCCAGAGTTAGCGGCAAATGAATGGTGACTGTAGTTCCCTGCCCAAATTTACTGGTAACAGCCACCGAACCGCGCAATGCTTCAATATTACTTTTGACTACATCCATACCCACACCACGGCCGGAAAGATTACTGGCCTCTTCCTTTGTACTTAGACCAGGAGCGAAAATAAGATTAAAGATCTCATTTTCAGTAAGTGTTTGATCTGGTTTAACTAACCCTTTGGCAATCGCCTTAGCCAAAATCCTTTCCGGATCTAAACCTTTGCCATCGTCACTGATCTGAATCACAATCCTACCCGCTTGATGATAGGCATTAAGTCTAACTGTGCCTTTTTCGGGTTTACCTGCCATCAACCTTTCTTCAGGTATTTCGATACCATGATCAAGCGAATTGCGGACTAAATGGGTGAGAGGATCGTTAATTTTTTCCACGACAGTTTTATCTAATTCTGTTTCGCCACCGGTAATTTGTAACTCAATTAATTTGCCCAAATCCTTACTAACATCACGCACCACGCGCTGAAATCGAGAAAATGTTTCGCCAATTTGTACCATTCGGAGTTGTAATGCCGTGTCGCGTATTTCTTCAACCAGATGCCCCATCGTTGAAGCGACATCATCAACATCGGTTAAACCTTTTTTCTGCACAACCAGACGAATCGCCGCATCGGAAATGACCAATTCACCAACCAGATTGATTAAATGATCAAGTTTTGCAGCATCCACACGAATGTAATTGGCTTCTTTAGCAATTTTTTGTTTGACTGCTTCTTGCTTTTTCAGCGCTTGCTCAACATTGGGCTGTTGTACTATGTTTTTTTCTAATAGGCGCTCACCTATTGGTTTTTCAGCGCTGACTTCGTCTAGCTGTTGTTCGGCCAACACTTCTACTACTTCTTTATTCGTTAAAGCGCCTATATCAATTAGCATTTCGCCTAAGCGTTTGAGTTGATCATCGGCTTGGTTTTCTAGTAATTTTAGATAGAGATCTTGGCGAGAATAAGGCGGCAGAATATGAATGTCGCAGTCCTCGGCTGCAAACTCAAACACACTCTCAATAGTCTGTTTATCGACACTGCTGTTAAAGGCAATCTTGAAGCATAAAAAGCAGCTTTCGGGGTCCATTGCCTCAAGCTCTGCTTGATTAGGCATGCTGGTAATGACTTCAACTATGTTACCTAGCGTTGACAGATAACGAATAAAAGACAAGGGATCCATGCCGTTACGTAAAGCATCTTGTTTAAAATCAAGACTAATTACCCAATTGTCGCTACTGTTAGTCGATTTTGTCTCAACATGTAATTGATCTAGTTCTTCATTTTGAGTAGCAGGAAGATTTAGGGAAGTAACAATGCTATGTTTTTCACCGTTTAATTGAACAATGAGTAATTTTCCTTGTTCTTGTAAAGACGTAGGTAAGGCTTCATTTTCATTTGTTAAAAAATGATGAACTAAATGAGCCGTATGATCTTTACAAGCCAATAAAACTGAAATCAAGTCATTATCAACAGCTCGTTGGCCGTTTCTAGCTTGGTCCAGGACCGTTTCGGCCTCATGAGTAAATGCGACAATATCATCGAACCCGAATAATCCGGATGAACCTTTTATTGTATGCATTGCCCGAAAAATACTGTTGATACGCTCTGCATCATCGGGAGTTTCTTCCAAATCCAATAAGGCATCTTCCATTTCAGTCAGTAATTCATCTACTTCATGAGCAAATGTTTGTAAGGCAAGATTCATATCGCTCATGATTTTTTCCAATCAGCAGGAATAACAACCGGGTCACCAAAGTACATACTCAGCTTTAATAGTTCGAATACTTCAATGACTGCTTGGCTATGTCCCAACAATCGAAGGCTAAAAGCACGCTTTTGCGACTCGGCTTTCAGCGACAACAACAGCTGCAAACCGGTACTGTCTAATTCTTCAACAGCAGAAAGATCTACTTCTAACTCCGGCACGCCAGAGTTACACCAATTCAAGAAGGTATCCTTAATTGATGCCGCGTTGTAGATGGTCATATCTTCTTGAACAGACACCTGTAATACCCCATCGATTTGCTCACTTTGTACAGTCACAAATTTGCTCCATTAAAGTCAGAATTTACTCAGCTGAAATTTGACTGGCTATGGCAACACCAATTTTGCAATAGCATTCAATAAGACTGGCGGTTGAAAAGGTTTATTAACCCAAGCTTTCGCTCCTGCATCCCTGGCAGCCTGCTTTTTGGTATTGTCCGTTTCAGTAGTCAGCATGATGATTGGCGTAAATTTGTAATTCGCCATCTGCTTAACTTCCTTAACAAAGGTGATGCCATCCATATTAGGCATATTTATGTCACTGACAATTAAGTGGATTTTTTGTCCGGTCAGTTTACTTAACGCATCTTTACCATCAGACGCTTCAATCAAATCATAACCGGCAGCTTTTATTGCCATACCGACCACCTGTCGAATTGAGGCCGAATCGTCTACGATCATAATTGTTTTTGCCATGTTGATTTTTCCAGTTAAGTTAAAAATAAGTAAGTTCTTCAGTGGGATTTTCAGCCAATAAACGTTTTGACACCTGATTAACAGATTCGTATTTTTTCTGGATACCGGCGAGCAACTCTTCAACTTGAATCATGTTGCTGTTACGTTCATAACCTTGAAAATGAATTTTTTCTGCAGGCTTTCTTAGATCTGCCAGGTTATCTTGTGCTTGAGTAAGGATTTGGCTGACTCTGTCCTGAAACTGTAGTGCTTCTAAAACAACATCAATCTCAGCACGAATTTTTTCTGCGTTATTTTTAATATCTTCAATAGTCAGCATTGACTGATTGACTGCTGCATTGTTGGCGAAATCAATGATCTGCTGGAGTTCCCCAAGCATTGCTGAAAATCGATGAAGTAAGACAGATATTTCAAGTTCGGTGAGCTCTCTTGCAGCAAACACCTGCTCAGTAATTTTGGGCGTCACCATAATCAGCAATTTTTCTAATTCGGTGGTGTATCCCATAAGTTCGTTAAAGGTTTCCACGCTTTTATACTGACTTAACTGATTGATGTGCCAACGCCAGAGAAACAAACCACATCCGACACTAAGCCCAAGCATCACCAAAACGATTAGTGCATTAATTAATGAAATACCGTGCAGAAAAAACAGAACAGCCCCAAAAAAAATACTGGGTAATACTAGTAATGACGCTAAAGAATTCATGTTGTGATGTGGTGTGCTACTGATTTTTTGCATAAAGCCCTCTTCTTTTGAACTAAAAGTAGTCTAGTCTTCTCGTAAAGCAAGCCATTGACAGAACGAGATGTTCATCAAATTTCAACCTCAATTTGAATAAGGACGTTTTATTAATATTCATCCTATAACAGCTGAAGAATTCACCCATTTCAGCCGGTTACTTTACGATCACAGCGGGATTGCATTGGTTTCAAGCAAGATGACCATGGTTGCCAGCAGGCTAGCTAAGCGGCTTTTACACTATGGCTTACACTCTTATGGTCAGTACTATCAACTGGTAAAAAATGGTCAGCATCCCCATGAGTTCCAGTTGATGATTAACATCCTGACCACCAATGAAACCTACTTTTTTAGAGAACCTAAGCATTTCGAATATGTGCAGGAACACCTTCTGAAAAAATGGCGTGGTGATAACTTCAGACTATGGAGTGCAGCAAGTTCGACCGGAGAAGAAAGCTATTCATTGGCAATGCTCCTGACCAAAAACTTGGGAATGAAAAAATGGGAGATTTTTGCCTCCGACATTAATACAGAGGTTTTGGACGTAGCTAGAAGAGGCGTTTATTTGATGAACCGACTAGAAAATATGGAGCAGGATTACCTTGATAAATACTGCTTAAAAGGTGTGCGCTCTCAAGATGGTTATTTTAGAGTTGATGAAAAAGTAAGAAATCGAGTGCAGTTCGATCAAGTAAATCTTAAATCGCAGTTACCCAAAAACCTGGGATTGTTTGATGTGATTTTTTTACGCAATGTTCTCATCTATTTCGATAAAGAAACTAAGCTCGATATTGTTAGGCGCGTAATTTCCGTCTTAAAACCCGGAGGGCATTTTTTTATCAGTCATGCTGAGACTCTACATGGCCTGACTGTTGACTTGCGGATGATTAAACCTTCAATTTACCAAAAGCTATGAAATTTTGTGATCACCAAGGATTCCCAAGGGTAATGATTGACCCTGGTGAACTTTACGTGACAAAAAAAAATGAAATTATTTCCACCCTGCTCGGTTCTTGCGTCGCCGCTTGTTTGTATGATCCCGTGAACCGAGTCATCGGTATGAATCATTTTCTACTTGCTCAGCAACATAGTGCTAATAACATCCCGTTATTAAGTACGGATCAGGGTCGTTATGGCATTCACGCAATGGAGTTGTTGATAAATGGAATGCTCAAACAAGGTGCGCAAAGAGTGCATCTCAAAGCCAAAGCTTTTGGTGGTGGCGATGTGCTTAAATTGGGTAATGAACATAGAGGCGACAAATCAATTGGCGCAAGCAACGTAGAATTTATTCAAACGTTTTTAACAGCAGAGCGCATACCGCTGATAACATCAGGCTTAAGCGGCAACATAGGACGAAATATATTTTTTCTAGCCGCCGATTATTCAGTTTATGTAAAAAAGATAGATGCAGTGCATCAACAAGCTGTGATTAAAGAGGAGCGTCAATTCCTTGATAAAAAAACCATCCTCGAGGTTGCTTCTGCTCAGAATCAAGCGGATTTTTGGTAACCCTAATTATAAAAGACCATGTCAAATATTATTAAACTGCTGATCGTTGATGACTCCGCCGTCGTCAGACAGGTATTAACAGCTGCACTAGATGGCGTATCCGGTATAAAAGTGATTGGCGCAGCGCCAGATCCTATATTTGCAATGAAGCGCATGGAAGCGGAATGGCCGGATGTGATTATTCTGGACATTGAAATGCCACGCATGGACGGAGTAACTTTTCTAAGAAAACTAATGACTGAACGCCCTACCCCAGTGATTATCTGTTCCACGCTGACTGAAAAAGGCGCGGAAGTAACTATGCAGGCGATGAGCGCCGGTGCAGTCGACATCATCACTAAACCGAAAGTCAATTTAAAAACATTCTTGCTGGAATCTAAAAATACTATTGTTGATGTCATAAAAGCCGCCGCTCAATCACGGCCCGGCAAAATCAAACTATCTGCTCCAACAGCAAACCTTAACAGTTTTAAACCGAATAACGATCCGCTACTTGGTAATAGTCATCTGAAGCCGATGGCGGAAACAACTGACCGAGTTATTGTCATTGGGACATCAACCGGCGGAACGCAAGCGCTGGAATACTTATTCACACAATTACCCAGAACAGCACCGGCTATTGTAGTCGTCCAGCATATGCCTGAGCACTTTACGGCTGCATTTGCCAAGCGTCTGGATGGCATTTGCCAGGTTACCATTAAGGAAGCTGAAAAAAATGATCGCGCCTTGCCCGGTACCGTATTGATAGCACCGGGTGGAAAACACATGTTGCTGCATCGTAGCGGAGCGCAATATCGGGTTGATGTGAAAGACGGCCCTCTAGTCAGTCGCCATCGACCTTCAGTAGATGTACTTTTTCGATCCAGTGCCCAGGCGGCAGGATCAAATGCGATAGGAATTATTCTGACCGGTATGGGTGATGACGGTGCACATGGCATGAAAGAAATGCATGACGCAGGTGCGTTGACAATTGCCCAGGATGAGGCGAGCTGCGTTGTTTATGGCATGCCCAAAGAAGCAGTTAAATTGGGTGGCGTTGATGCCAGCTTGCCTCTTTCGGCAATTCCCCAACTCATTATGCAAGCGCCTAGTCGAGCGCTATTTAAGAAACACTAATTTTTCAAATATTAAATACAACTTAGACTTTTTCTAATATGTTTAAACGTATAACTTTCAGATCAAAAATACTTTTGGGTATTTGTTCAATCGTTATCTTATATAGCGCCATTCTCGGTTTTAGTTTAAATCACCAATTTTTAATATTAGAAGAGCAAACAGAAAAACTAAAAATTGTACAAAAAAATGCCTTCCTTGCTGATGAAATTGCTTTTCATATAACCATGGTCAAAGAATATTCCATGGATTCAGCAATTTCAAATAAACAGAATAAATTTCAAGACGCCAAAATTTCAGCTGATGCTGTTAACAAAGGTATTTCAATATTACTTGGGGAAGTTAATTCTGCTGCTGATACCCAGAAATTGAATAAGCTTTTATCCGATTTCGATGTTTTCTACTCGCTTAATATAAAAATGGTTTCTGCCTATATTGAAAATGGCTATGCGGCTGGCGAAATCATTAAGGAAAGTGTTGAAAACAAGGCCGCCGAATTAAACAAGCAACTACAAGAATTAAGCTATAAACAAACATTAGAGACGTTTGACTTAAATAAATTCCAAAAACACGCCTCATTATTTTTGACAATTATCGCAACGCTACTAGGAATAGTGGGCTTAGGAATCGCTATCTATTTAAGCCGGTATTTAAATAACCAGTTAGGCATTGATCCTTATTATGCCCAAGGTATAGCTAAAGAACTGTCCAAAGGAGATTTATCGCGTTCTATTCAATTGGAACCGGGTGACTCCAGCAGTTTACTTTTCGCTTTGGAAAAAATGCGTCAACAATTATTGGCAAGAAAAACTAAAGATCAGAAAACACTACGAGAAGTTCTAAGAATAAAATTCGCTCTGGATCATGTCAGTGTCGGCACTATGATTACTAATAGCCAACATATTATTGTTTACACTAACCATGAACTGAATAATATCTTTAATAAAGCTGAATCTGAAATTATCCAGATAACTCCCGATTTTTCATTAAAAACTTTAATTGGCAAAGATATTAGTGATTTAAATTTTATTTCGGCCGATATTGAGCTTCTTGATACTTTAACCAGCCCTCATAGAATCCCCCTCATTTTAGGCGGGCATCACATGGTGATTATCATAACCCCTGTTATTGATGAAAATGGTGAACGTATGGGCCTGGTATGTGAATGGCATGATCACACCGAAGAAGTGCTGGTGGAAAATGAGTTAGCAGCTGTAGTTGCATCGGCTTCGATGGGGGATTTCACCAGAGTATTTAATGTACAAGGTAAAAACGGGGTTATGCGCTTATTAGGTGAAGGCATTAATCAGTTAATGCATACCAACCAAATAAGCCTAAACGAAATATCCCGAGTATTAAGTGCAATAACACGTGGAGATCTTACCGATAGTATTACCAATCCATATTTTGGTTCGTTTGGTGAATTAAAAGAAAGCACTAATGCGACCGTTGATAAATTAAGAGCCATTATCAGTCAGATTAAAGAAGTTACAGATGTTATTCAAAACGGTGCCAGAGAAATTGCGTCCGGCAATAATGATCTATCTCAGCGAACCGAAAATCAGGCGGCTAGTCTGCAAGAAACGACGACCAGTATTAAAGAATTAACGTCAGCAGTTCAAACTAACGCCGAAAATGCAAAAAAAGCCAATCAACTTGCTATAAGTGCAACAAATGTAGCCTCTAAGGGCAGTACAGTAATTGGTAACGTAATAGCCACCATGCAAGGAATTAACGATTCCTCACTTAAAGTCGTCGATATTATTTCGGTAATTGACAGTATTGCTTTTCAAACCAACATACTGGCACTCAATGCTGCGGTTGAAGCCGCTAGAGCTGGCGAAGAAGGAAGGGGATTTGCTGTTGTTGCAGGAGAAGTTAGAAACTTATCAAAACGCGCAGCGGCGGCGGCTGGAGAAATAAAAAGCCTGATTAGAGATTCCGTAGAAAAGATTGAAGATGGCACTAAACAGGTTGCAGAAGCTAGAGAAACCATGGATGAAATTCTTAATTCAATTCAAATCGTAACTGTCATTATGGGCAATATTACTACTGCCTCAGCTGAACAAAGTATTGGCATCGAACAAGTTAATAGGGCTATCGCTCAAATGGACGGAGTAACCCAACAAAATGCTGCGTTGGTTGAAGAGGCGGCAGCGGCAGCAGAATCTCTGGAAGAACAGTCACAAAACCTGGCAACAACTGTAGAAAGTTTTAAATTGGATTGAAAAAATCGGCCTTCAAAAAATAGTAGCTAGACGTTAAGGAAAGCCACCAATTGGTTAAAATCAGGTGCTTTAGTAAACGGTATAACGCCTAACAATGGCACATCCACAGCCGCTTTTAAGGTTTGAATATTTTCCTCTCGCACTAGCATGTCAGCATCAGTACAGGTTGCAATCCAGCCTGCGCAGGGCACTCTGGCTTGCTTGATAGCTTGATGCGTTAACTTAGCATGGTTGATACAACCTAAACGGATGGCGACCACCATAATCACTGGCAACGCTAAGCTTTTGGCCAAATCGCTAATGTCTTGATCGTTATTTATCGGCGCTAACCAGCCGCCCGCACCTTCCACCAGGATGATTTCTGCCTGCTGTTTTAGCACATCGAACTTAGCCAGCACTTCGCTCAAAACCACAGGATTATCTTTACCTGCAATATGCGGTGACACCGGCAGCTCATAAGCGTAAGGATTCACCAATTCATAAGCGACAGCAACTGAAGCATGAGCCTGAATCAACAAGGCATCTTCGTTTTTCAGTTGCCCATCTTGCCAAACACAACCGGCCGCCACCGGCTTCATACCCACAACTGTTTTGCCCTGCTGCTTGAAATATTCCATCAACGCCAAGGTTACCCAGGTTTTGCCAGCATCGGTATCGGTACCGGTAATGAAATAGCCTTGGGACATGTTGCTTATGCCTGTGCCTGTATCAAGAAACATTCGAAGGTCGCCGGAATCATGCCCTCGAGCCGATGTAAGTCATACGTTTTAATCATGTGTTGTAACTGCGTTTGTGTAGTGACGGCTTTATTGCGCTCACCGATAACATTTTGCGCGCCGATGGCTTTTAACTCGCGCATCAATGCCAACACCGAATCATATTTTGATAAATATGTGTTGCGTTCAATACGCACCCGTCTAAAACCTGCTTGCCGTAAAAAATGCTCGATGTCTGCAACACCATAAAACTCATTGACGTGATTGTAATCATCGACCTCAGCCCAGGCGGCTTTTAATTCCTGCAATGTGTGTGGACCAAAAGTTGAAAATACCAATTGTCCACCTGGCTTTAGTGTCCGCTTAAGCTCAGCAAAGACAGAGCTAAGATTGCGGCACCATTGCAAGGCAAGATTGGAGACCACGACATCGACCGTACTTGCTGCAATAGGCAATTGCTCGGCATCAGCGCAGATATACCTGACATTGTTATGAGCAGCTAACTTGCTGCGCGTGGCTTCAAGCATACCAAAAGCAATATCAACGGCGATTACAGACTGCGGCGGGTTTTGGTTTTTTGTTGACAATAATTCACCGGTTAAAAAACCGGTGCCACAGCCCAGATCCAATACCGTGCCAGCCAGTTTTTCTGCATTTGTACCAGCCAATAATACCTTGCCAACAGTGCGCTGCAGTTCCGCTGCGCCATCATAAGTAGCGGACGCTGCGGCAAATGAGTGCCTTATTCTGGCTTTTTCCGGATTAAACATGGTGCTCTATAAAATCTGAGATCATTGCAACAACTTCATTTGGATGCGATAAAAACGGCGCATGACCGGCTTTGTCGATGACTTTAACCGTCATATTCGGAGAGAGAGTTTGTAGATACTCACCGACAGCAACCGGTACTAACGCATCTTTAGCACCCAATATTGATAAGATCGGCATCGACAGTTCACTCAATGTTGCTCTTAAATCGGCGCTTTTTAAAATCTCTAAACCGCCTTGCAAAGTCGCCTCATTCGGGGGGGGATATTCAGCCACAGCCGTTTTCAATTCTTTCATCAATTTTTTGTAATCTTGTAAGCCATTGACCTGTAATGATAGAAAACGCAGCAAGGTCGCCTGGCAGTTTTCTTGAAGACTGCTCGCAAAACTATCTAGTAATTCTATTTTCATTCCCGGCCACTGCACTTCGCTGGTGCTCAACTGAGTAAAATGCGGATTACCCGTCATCATTATCAATGCCGTGCAGCGCTCCGGAAAACGTCTGGCAAAATCCAGCACTACCGTTGCACCTAGCGACCAGCCCAGCCAGCAAGCCGGTTCGTTGTCGATGTTGCTAGCTAATAATTCGCTAATTTGTTCAAGATGAAACGGCTGCAGCGCTTCGCTTTGGCCGTGACCGGGTAAATCAATGCACGTCACCCGAAAATTCTGGGCCAACTGCTTTGCGAACTTTCGCCAGATACCGGTATGCATCGCCCAGCCATGCACCAGCACGATGGGCTTGCCGCTGCCGAAGGTTTCCTGGTGGATTTTGGTCATTTAAAAATCTTTAAGTTGTCCTTCGACAAGGCTCTCCTGAGCGGAGTCGAAGGGCTCAGGACGAACGGCAGAAGTTGATTTCGTTCGTGGTGAGCGTGTCGAACCGTGAACGAAATCAACTTGCTCAGATATTCTGTGAGCTATCGCTTCCAACAACTGGTCAACCTGTTCAAACTCGTGCAACGCAGACAACGTTACTCGTAAACGGGCACTGCCTTGCGGTACTGTCGGCGGGCGAATCGCGCTGACTAAAAAGCCATCGTTTAATAACTGTTGACTAATTGCCATTGCCTCTTGGCTAGCGCCGATGACGATAGGCTGGATCGGTGAAGCAGATGACATCAGCTGCAAGCCAAGTTGCTCGGCACCTAAACGAAAATGCGCAGATAATTTTGCCAGCTTCTCCCGACGCCATGGCTCGGCAATAATGATTTTTAAACTGGCGCGGGTAGCTTCGGCGACTGCTGCCGGTAAGGCTGTGGTGTAAACGTAGGTTCTGGCTTTTTGAATCAAAGTTTCAATCAAGGCGTCAGACCCCGCTACAAAAGCGCCAAAGGTACCAAAGCCTTTACCCAACGTGCCGACCAATATTGGCACGTCGTCCGGCCCCAAATTAGTAACTTCCAACACCCCGCCGCCGGATGCACCGATAACTCCTAAGCCATGCGCATCATCAACCATCAACCAGGCATCATGTCGCTTTGCTGCTGCAGCCAATGCTTGCAGCGGTGCCAAGTCGCCATCCATGCTAAATACACCATCGGTGACAACCAACTTATTACCTGTAGCCTTGGTCAGATTGGCTTCAAGATGTTCGACATCAGCATGCGGATAGCGTTTGAATTTTGCCCCAGACAATAAGCCACCATCCAGCAGCGAGGCATGATTAAGACGATCTTCGAAAACAGAATCGCCGCGCCCGACCAACGCAGAAATAGCGCCCATATTGGCCATATAACCGGTGGAAAACAGCAGCGCGCGCTCGCGGCCGGTAAACTCGGCAAGCTCTTCTTCCAGCGCATGATGCGCCAAGCTATGTCCACAAATTAAATGCGCCGAGCCACTGCCGACGCCATAAGTGTCCGCAGCGGTTTTAAAGGCTTTAACCACATCCGGATGATTAGCCAGCCCCAAATAATCATTGCTGCAAAAATTGACGACATTGTTGCCGACAATCTGTAAATGAATGCCTTGGGGGGACTCAATAACGCGCCTGGAGCGGTACAGCCCTTGCTCTTTCTGGGCCTCCAGACCTCGACTTAATAAAGCATCCAGGTTTTGCTCAGTCATCAAGCGTAGCTCGACCCGCCTGAATGCAGCCCTAAGCGATCGAACAAGGCCAGATCATGATTGGTCATCGGGTTGTCGGTAGTCAGCAGTTTGTCACCGTAAAATATGGAATTGGCTCCGGCCAAAAAGCACAAGGCCTGCATTTCATCACTCATATCTTTACGACCGGCCGACAAACGCACGCGGGATTCCGGCATTAAGATACGCGCCACGGCGATGGTTCTGACAAACACCAATGGATCCAAGGCTTCAGTGCCCATTAACGGCGTGCCTTCCACTTGTACCAACATGTTTACCGGCACGCTTTCCGGATGTTTCGGCATGTTCGCCAATTCAATCAGCAAATTGGCGCGATCCTTATCGCTCTCGCCCATGCCGACAATGCCGCCGCAGCAGACGTTAATACCGGCGTCTCTAACGCGCGACAAAGTATCTAATCTGTCTTGATAAGTGCGCGTGGTAATAACTTCAGAATAATAATCTTCGGAAGTATCGAGGTTGTGATTGTAATAATCCAGGCCGCCTTCTTTAAGACGCGCGGTTTGTGTGTCAGTCAACATGCCAAGTGTTACGCAGGTTTCCATACCCAAGGCTTTAACGCCTTGCACCATTTCCACCACGCGCTCAATATCCCGGTCTTTTGGTGACCGCCAAGCCGCACCCATGCAAAATCTTGAAGCGCCTTGATCTTTAGCCTGTTGGGCGGCTTTTAAAACTGCATCTACCGGCATTAATGCTTCCGGTTTTAAGTCGGAATCATAACGCGCGCTTTGCGGGCAATAGCCGCAATCTTCCGAACATGAGCCGGTTTTGATGCTCAACAAACTGCTGACTTGCACTTCATTAGGATCAAAATGCCCACGATGCGTGACTTGCGCCTGAAAAATCAGGTCATTAAAAGGCAAGGCAAAAAGCGCTTGTACTTCTTCCAACTGCCAATCATGGCGTATTGCGGGGCTTGCAGACATGCTGTTATTCTCCAGTGTCGGATTGCTTAGAGGCTTTCAATGAACACTCGTCGACCTGTTCAAAGAATTAAAGTATACAACTGGCTTGATATTATACAGAAGCACTTGCTTCCGGCCACCTGCATCTTATGCAATTCCCCCGGCCAAGCAGGACACGATATTTGCGACACCTGCTTACAACACTTACCCAGAGTGGTATTGTGCTGTCATCAATGCGCAGAAATACTAGAAACTCAATCGTCTTGGCCAATGCTTTGCGGCCGCTGTCTAAGCCATCCGCCCGCTTACGATAGAACCTACGCGCCGTTTATTTATCAGGGCGCCATTCGGCATTTGATTACCACGTTGAAGTTTGGTGCTGATTATAAAAACGCGCGCTTACTCGGCCATTTATTAAGTGACTACCTGCACGATAGCGCCGACAAACCCGACTGCATTATCCCGATTCCTTTACATAAATCGCGTTATCGGGAGCGTGGTTTCAATCAAGCCATAGAAATTGCCAGAATCGTGTCGAAAGAATTGCAAATCCCGTTAGATCTCGACAGCTGCATTCGCCATCGCAACACCCCGCATCAAATCGCCCTGCCCGCCAAACAGCGCCGTAAAAACATGAAAAACGCTTTTTCTTTGCGCAAGCCAATCACCGCCCAACATGTTGCGATTATTGACGACGTAATGACCACCGGCACCACGGCGCATGAATTAGCCGTGGTGTTAAAAAATGCCGGGGTTGCTCGGGTGGATGTGTGGGTTGTTGCTAGGGCTTAAGGATTTCGCCAAAATTAACTTCCTTATTTACGATCGTGTTGTAGGGGCGAATTCATTCGCCCAGGGCGATTAAAATCGCCCCTACAATTGAATTAGTGACGTTATTTTAACCATATCCTAAGGATTAACTATCAAGCCAGCAACGCCTGATAGCGCTCAAATAAAAACGCCACTCGCGCCGCGTCGTCTTTTTCGCCTTTGTAACCGTAAGCAGCATCGACAGCTTTATCGAGTTGAGCGTGGGCTTTGCGTAACTCGGCGGGCATGTTGCCGGGTGCGTAGAGTGTCGCCAGCGAGCAACGTTGCTCATTAACCGCACAACGTTGTTGCTCGGCGACGCGGGCGTCCAATATGGCTTGCGCGGCGGTTTCGATGGCGGCTTGGTTTTTAGTAGTTTGGGCGAATGAATTCGCCCCTACAGTCGGCCACGGGAAATTGTTATAAACAATAGTATTGGAATAGTTGTAATCGCTTTTTAAACGCCCACACACCGTGCGCATCCAAGCGTTGTGCATGGTCGAACACAACATTCCGAAGTGATACAAACTGGTTTCAGTCAGAAAAAACAGTTTGTTTCCACAAATCACCGAACCGTCCAGATAACCGATAGGCACAAATTGTCGACGCTCTGATGACACCATGGGCACGGCCAAATATTGCGCGGAAACCGGCACTCGAATTTCGCCAAACAAATACGGCGCATCGGCCAATTTTTGCGTCGCCGCTTTGGTGCTGGCAAGCCGCATCACTTTGACTGCCTGCATCCGTCGTTGAATTTCCGGTGAATCTTTACGATCAGCGGCGGTGCTGTCTTTCAGCCATAAACAATATCGGTCGATGCCGTTGATAAATTCTTCACCCATTAAAAACGGCCGGATGTACTTTGCGGCAATCGGATCTGTGGCACGAATCAACGCCGCTTCTTCTGCCGTCAGCAACAAATTGCCGCCTTCTGTCGGTTTACTGCCATAAACCATCTCCGGCACACCCGCACACAACGGCTTGCGGCGTTTGTCGATAAACACGGTCGGCGCATCGACCAAATACGGATTGATGTTGTCGGCTACGATCGCAGTAGCTTCGCCGCTGATGTCGTCACCGTAATCAAACAAAACGTAGGAGCGGGCCATGCCCGCGATCAAAAGGTCGCGGGCACGGCCCGCTCCTACATCGGATAATCCAACCGAAGCGAGTCCAAAACCGACAATCACACAATGCACCGCCGCCACGCCTTTGCCTTCATTGCTCCAGCGAAAGGTACGATGGGCAAAGTGAATACGAATGGGATGCTCACCGGTCATCAGCGGTCGCCACAAAACCGCGACCTGCTCGCCTTGGGTAATGCTGTTGGTGGACACAAACGCGACGGGAATCCCCCCTAGCCCCCCTTTTTCAAAGTGGGGAACCGATGTCGCTGAAACAAACTCCTCCCCCTTTGTAAAAGGGGGATCGAGGGGGATTTCCCAAGCAATATAACGCGCGGCTTTCACATACCAAGCCGCCACATAATCCAGCACACCCGCGCCATTCATGCCTTGGCAAACTGCGGCCAAATCGACTTTTTGCTCCTTGCTTTGATAGCTGTAACCAATAAACGGCGGATTGCCCATCACAAAACTGCATTGCCTAGGCGGCAACACCTCGGCCCAATCGATTCTTAAGGCATTGCCGCAAACAATGTTGGCGCGTTTGGTCAGCGGGATGCGGGTGTAGTAATTGCCGAAGCGCTGCACTTTCATGTTCATTTGATGATCGGTCAGCCATAGCGCCAAGGTGGCAATTTGCGCGGCGCTGCTGTCTATTTCAATGCCGTGAAATTGATCGACATTGCAGCGAATCAGGGTATCGACATCCAAATGACCGCTGAGATTATCGCCCCACAAGGCTTCGATTACGTCCAACTCCAACAGGCGCAGTTCGCGGTAGGCAATCACCAAAAAGTTGCCGCAGCCGCAAGCCGGATCGAAGAAGTTAAGGGCGGTGAGTTTGTGATGAAACGCCGTGAGTTTCTTTTTGTCGCGGCGGACTTTGCGGAACTCGGCCTGCAAGTCATCCAAAAACAGTGGCCGAATGACTTTGAGAATGTTGGCTTCAGAGGTGTAATGCGCGCCAAACTCGCGGCGCTTTTTGTTTTTGCTGCTGGCGACTTCGTCATCAAAATGCATGATGGCCTGAAACAACGAGCCGAAAATCGCCGGACTAATGTCGCTCCAATCCAGCTTGGCGCAGTCGATCAAGGTTTGCCGGGCGGTGGCGTCAAAATAGCATTGCGCCAGGCTGTCTTTAAACAACGCGCCGTTGACATGCGGAAACTGCGCCAAATGTTCCGGCAAGTTACGCGGCCTAACTTCCGGCGCGCGGTTAAGGGTATCGAACAGCGCCAGCAACGCACCGTGCAAATCGCCGCCGTCGGGCTGGGTGTAGTTAATCAGATAATCCAGAAATACATCATTACGACCAAACAGCGCGGTGTCGTCGGCAAACAGGCAAAACAGCAGACGCACCAGATAAGTTTCCAAGTCTTTACCATCATAGCCAGTCGCTTTGATGGCATCGTGCAGGCTGGCCATTTTATCGGCGGCGGCGCGGTTAATGGCTTCTTGCTGCTGGGTGACGATGGCCTCAAACCCGGCCAAAAACTTAAAGGCTTCGATATGTTTGGGCAGCTCAGCAAGCTTGATTTTTAATGGCTCGGCATCGTTTTGATTATCCAGATCCACTAAATGCAAATTGGCAAAATCTGACACCAGCACATAACGCGGCAGCTCTTCATCTTTTAAGCCGGGGAAATAATCGACCGCTTGTTGATAGGCCTTGTGCAAATCCGCGCCGGTGGATTTCATCTCCACTAACAACAAGCCGGGAAAGAAGCCGTCTATCCGCCCGGCTTTACCGCCAAGCTTTTTGACCCGTTCTTCAAAACGCACCGCGCGCCGATGGTTAAGACCAAACACCGCGCACAAACCGCGAATAAAATCCTGCGCCTCGCCCATCTCGTAACTGGCTTTAGAAAATTCCTTGGCAAAAGCCGTGGCGCGCTGACGGAGAATAGTGAGGTTTTTGGTCATGGGGGAGTTTGGTTGGGTAGCGAGTTTTAGGAGCGGGCCTTGCCCGCGACATTAAAATAATCGCGGGCAAGGCCCGCTCCTACAGTAACTTAGGGTAATGACGCGGCCTCCTGCAGGCCGCATCTGTGGTTTTGATTAGGTCTGGCTTACAGGAGCCCAGTCTTCTATCGCCACAGAATAATTATAACCGGAAAGATCAGCCGACGTGCGGGCCCATATATTAAAGGTAATCCGGTATCTGCACATACCGGATCTGCGACTCGGATTTGAGGGCTTGTGCAGAACCACAGCTTCGTTGCCGCAGTTCAATTATATAGCAATGATTTTCAAGATAATTCGCCGGACAAAAAAGCGGCCTCAAAAGAGGCCGCGATGTGGATCAGATATGGTGCAGTAGCGCGTATAGCGCAGTCTGACGTCACCACGTTTTTATTATACGATGTAAATGAGTAAATTTTTACTCACTCTCCAAGCCATCAACCCGCTGAAATCCCCTTGGCAAGGCTAAGCCGCGTTTGGCGCGACTGCTGGAGTAATGAGTAATATCGGCGCCTTTTAGTTGGATGTGGCGTTTTCCGGCAATGACTTTTAACTCTCCAGCGGCGGCAATGGCGATAATCGCCACCACTTTGTCGCTGCCGTTGCTTAAGTCAGCGGATGGAATTTGTATCAATTTGTTGCCTTTGCCTTTTGCCAAGGCGGGCAGTTCGGATACTGGAAAAATCAACAAGCGGCCTTGTAAGGTAACTACAGCCAGCAAGTCTTCATCGCTTTTAACGGCGGCGGGCTTAAGCACTTTAGCGCCGTCCGGCAAGGTGAGCAGGGTTTTACCGGCTTTGTTTTTGCTCAGTAATTCTTTTAGTTGCACGCGGAAGCCGTAACCGGCGTCACTAGCAACCACAAGCCAATCGTCCGGGTTTCCGATTAACAAGTTAGTGAACGATGACCCCGGCGGAGGATTAAGTCGACCGGTGAGCGGTTCGCCTTGGGTTCTCGCTGACGGTAAATCGTGAGCCGAGGTGCTGTAGGCGCGGCCGGTTGAATCCAGTAAATACACTGGTTGCGTCGAGCGGGTTTTTACCGCATCCAAGAAGCTGTCGCCGGAGCGATAATTTAACGATGCCACATCAATGTCATGGCCTTTGGCTGCGCGTATCCAGCCTTTTTCCGACAGAATCACGGTAAGCGGTTCATTGGCTATCAGTGCAGTGGTATCCAGAGCTTGTGATGATTCTCTGGAGACTATCGGTGAACGTCGGTCATCACCAAATTTTTCGGCATCGCGCTCGATTTCGGTTCTGATCAATCGGTTTAGCAATCTTGGTGAGCCCAAGGTTTTTTCCAGTGCCGCGCGTTCTGCTTCAAGCTCCGCTTGTTCACCGCGGATTTTCATTTCTTCCAGTTTGGCGAGGTGCCTTAGTTTTAGTTCTAAGATCGCTTCGGCTTGCAGGTCAGTAATGCCAAAGCGTTCCATCAATACCGGCTTGGGGTTATCTTCAGCACGAATAATGGCGATAACTTCGTCGATATTAAGGTAGGCAATCAACAAGCCGTCCAAAATATGCAAGCGCGCCAGCACTTTATCCAGCCTGTACTGCAAACGCCGACGCACGGTTTCGGTACGGAAGGACAGCCATTCCACCAGGATTTCCCGCAAGTTTTTCACTTTCGGCCTGCCATCCAGGCCGATCATGTTCATGTTAACGCGGTAGCTTTTTTCCAGATCGGTGGTGGCAAACAGATGCGACATGATCTCGTCGACATCAATGCGCTTGGATTTGGGGATAATCAGCAGGCGGGTCTGATTTTCATGATCGGATTCATCACGCAAGTCTTCGATCATCGGCAGTTTTTTCGCCAGCATTTGCGCGGCGATCTGCTCTAACAATTTGGCGCCGGAGACTTGATGAGGCAATGCAGTGATAACGATAACGCCATCTTCCTCTTCATACTTGGCGCGCATTTTCACCGAACCGCCACCGCTTAAATACATCTTTTGGATGTCATCCGCCGAGGTAATGATTTCCGCATCGGTCGGGTAATCCGGGCCTTTGATATGGCTAAAAATGGTGTCGAACGAACAATCGGGATTATCTAAAAGCTCAATACAAGCTGCCGCAACTTCTCTAAGATTATGCGGCGGAATATCGGTCGCCATGCCGACGGCGATGCCCATGGTGCCGTTAAGCAACACGTTGGGCAGTCTTGCCGGTAATAACACCGGTTCTTTCAGCGTGCCGTCAAAATTGTCCGACCATTCAACCGTGCCCTGCCCTAACTCGCTTAACAAGGTTTGTGCATATGCGGTCAAGCGCGATTCGGTATAACGCATCGCGGCAAAAGATTTAGGATCGTCTGGCGAACCCCAGTTACCCTGACCGTCAATCAACGGGTAACGATAAGAAAAATCCTGCGCCATGATCACCATGGCTTCATAACAGGCCGAATCTCCATGCGGATGATATTTACCCAGCACATCACCAACTGTTCTGGCGGATTTTTTATACTTGGCAATGGCCGTTAAGCCCAGCTCTGACATCGCATAAACAATGCGCCGTTGCACCGGTTTTAAGCCATCGGCAATATTTGGTAATGCGCGATCGAGAATGACATACATGGAATAATCCAGGTAGGCCTTCTCGGCAAATTCTTTAAGCGGTTGTTGCTCAAAATTCCCTTGTACAATCATTGGTTACAGACCTGTTTCTGGTAAATCGACATGTAATGCTCTATTTTTTTCTAAAATTTCTTGGCGCATTTGCTTACGTGCAACTGCGGCTTCGTACAATCTTTTTTCTACTTCAGTATTCACTTGCAGCCTGGGCACCTCAACGCTGTTGCCGTCTTCATCAACCGCCACCATGGTGAAATAGCATGATGTTGTGTGTCTTTTCTCATCGGTGCGCAAATTTTCCGCAACAACTTTTATGCCGACTTCCATCGACGCCTTACCCACGTAGTTAATATGAGCGTAAAAAGTCACCAGCTCACCGACATTGATTGCTTGCTTAAAAAACACATTATCCAGCGCCGCCGTCACCACGTAATTTTTTGAATACTTGGCAGCACAGGCATAAGCCACTTGGTCGAGCAATTTCAATATCACGCCGCCATGCACTTTGCCGGAGAAATTAACCATATCCGGCGTCATCAGCACGGTCATGGTTAGGGATTTTTCTTGGATTTTCATTAGGCTTATTTCCAATGCTCGACACTGCAAACCATCAAGCGCATGTAGTTTTTTATCATTCGTCAACAATATCACCTGTTCATTAATGGCTGTTGCACAGACTATTGCGTCGGGGAGTTCTAATGATCCTTATAGTTCGTTCCAAAGAGTCTATCCATCAATACCGTATGTGGCGTGCGACAATTCGGTCTCTGAAAGCCTGGTTCCAGTGTGCTTACACTCATTTCCATCTTGGGCTCAATTGGTCTGTCTGATGTCGCCAGTTGAGCCAAAACGCTGTTGTTTTTGCTGTCAATCAATTGGTAATAACCTAACCGAAACTCATAATCTAACAGACCCTTTTTAGGATGGGGTGCAGCTTGATAGCTTAATAGATGACGTGCGGTCGGTAATGGGTTGAAACTCACCTTTATACATTTATTGAAAGGCAACGGGTACGCACGAAGATATTCTGTAATTGACTTATGCAGTGACGATATTGGCAAACAGGTGTCGGTACTTTTATCTACCAGTTCTATTTTTGCATAACTTCCGGCTGCTGAATCAACCGTCCAACTGTTATCGGGAAAGCTTGTGGATGGCAAAATGTAAGGCTGATTGCTAGGAGGCGGCTCAACACAATTTTTAGCGTTTGGAGGACAGTGATGTTGAATACCACGTTGCGATGGCTGAACTTTGATTTCAATAAATGCAAGTTGCCTATTTACCAGCAAGCGAACGATGGACTGGCCACTTAGTGCCGTTACTGTGTCAGCGATTGCATCCACTTCGTAGGCTTCAGCCAGCTGAGGTAACTGGTTTTCACACGCAAGCTCCGCTTTTTTACGGATCGCGTTCTCTCCTGCAAAGTCAAAATTTGGCAGACTTTGGATGGCGTTCATGTTGATGGATATATTTACAATCCCCCATGCAAGTATGACCACTGCGGGTACGACAATCAAAGGGCGTGTGCGAAACTTCCAGATAACAAATAAAGCAATTATCACAAAGACAGCAATCGAGGTAAGTATGAGGTACAAAAGCCCGCCGCCTAAAACGAACGCCCCCATGGCAAATGCCGAGATAAGATTATAAAAGTCCATAAATGTCAGATTTCGCTACGTTATTGTGAGGGGATGGGTTACCTGGTTGTTCTTTTTTACTATCTGGGGTAATCCCAAGTTTGCCGAGCAGCTCCTAAAGCAGATTCAAGCAAACCATCATCTCTGACACCCTGTATACCGCCAAAACGCTCAACTTGTTGCTGATGTATTTTTAAAGCCCGCGACTTGGAGATAAAAAACAGGTTACTCACTATTGCGCTAACTTCTGAAACGTTTCGGCATATTGGCCCATGAGTTGTTCATGAATCTGCAACGCTTCCTTTTCTTCGTGTTGCTGGTTTAGTTCTTGCCGGTGTTGTTTAACATAGTCTTGCACTAACGATAAAACGCTCTCTGAAACAGTACTTTGGGCACTGATCGCTAGTGCATTTAATTGCTGCTCAATGTCGTCGGGAATCTGTAAATTCAACATAAATTTTTCCTCTGATAAATAGCGAATTAGTACGATGTATTAAAGGGAAACATCAAGCAATATCGGCCAAATTGCCTTTAGTTTCCAGCCAAGTTTTCCGGTCTTGCGAGCGTTTTTTTGCCAGCAACAAATCCAGTTGCGCATTGGTGTCGTCGTTTTCTTCGACCGTTAACTGCACCAAGCGCCGCGTATCCGGATTCATAGTAGTTTCCCGAAGTTGGCTGGGATTCATTTCACCCAAGCCTTTAAAGCGCTGCACGTTGATTTGGCCTTTGAGTTTTTCGGCTTTGATTCTGTCCAACACGCCCTGGCGTTCGGATTCATCCAGTGCATAAAACACCCGCTTGCCAACGTCGATTCTATATAAAGGCGGCATTGCCACAAACACATGACCCGCATCCACTAAGGCCCGAAAATGCTGATAAAACAACGCACAAATTAGCGTGGCAATATGGTTACCGTCCGAATCGGCATCGGCCAGAATGCAGACTTTACCGTAGCGAAGATGTTGTAAGTCGCTGGAACCGGGCTCTATACCTAAGGCCACGGCAATGTCATGAACTTCCTGCGAAGCCATCACTTGCTCCGATTCCACTTCCCAAGTATTAAGTATCTTGCCACGTAGCGGCATTATTGCCTGAAAGTCGCGTTCCCGAGCCTGCTTGGCTGAACCGCCCGCCGAATCGCCTTCCACTAAAAACAACTCGGTGCGATTGATGTCTTGCGCGGAGCAATCGGCTAGTTTGCCGGGTAATGCCGGGCCGGATGTGATCTTCTTACGGATGATTTTTTTGTTGGAACGCAGTCGTTTTTGCGCGCTGGAAATAATGATTTCGGCGATTTTTTCGCCTTCCGCCGGATTTTGGTTTAACCATAAGCTAAAGCCGTCTTTGGCAACACCGGACACAAAAGCCACACATTCGCGCGAGCTTAAACGTTCTTTGGTTTGTCCGGAAAATTGCGGGTCTTCCAGCTTAACCGACAGCACAAAATGGCAATTTTCCCAAACATCTTCCGGCGCAACTTTAACGCCGCGCGGCAGGATGTTTCTGATGTCGCAAAACTCGCGCATGGCTTCGGTTAAGCCTGCACGTAAGCCATTAACATGGGTACCGCCTTGGGCAGTCGGTACTAGGTTGACGTAACTCTCGGTCAACACCTCAGCTGGATTTTCAACCGCCCAGACGATGCCCCATTCTACAGCTTCATGATTGGCGGCCATGTTGCCCATGAAAGGTTGCTCGGGGAAAAACTCAATATCGCCTAAGCGATCGAGCAAATATTCTTTAAGGCCGTCTTGATAACACCAGACGTAACTTTCATCAGTTTGATCGATGACCAGGGTGATTTTCAAACCCGGACACAATACCGCTTTGGCGCGCAAGTTATGTTTGAGCCTGGAAACCGACACCTTGCTGGAATCAAAGTATTTTTCGTTGGGCCAGAATTTAACGGTGGTGCCGGTGTTGTTTTTACCGACCGTGCCGGTTTCGGTCAAATCGGATTGCTTGTCGCCATCGGCAAATTCCATGTGATAAATCTTGCCGTTGCGCTTGACGTCTATCTCCAGCTTGGCAGACAACGCATTCACCACAGACACGCCAACCCCATGCAAACCGCCGGAAAACTGGTAGTTTTTATTCGAAAACTTACCGCCCGCGTGTAGCGTGCAAAGGATGACTTCGACGCCCGGAATGCCTTGTTCCGGATGTATATCGACCGGCATGCCGCGGCCGTTATCACTCACCAGCACCGAGCCGTCTTTGTACAGCACCACATCAATACTGTTGGCGAATCCTGCCATCGCCTCATCGACACTGTTATCAACTACTTCCTGCACCAAATGGTTTGGCCGGGTGGTGTCGGTGTACATGCCGGGGCGCTTTCTGACCGGCTCCAATCCGCTTAAAACTTCAATCGCCGCGGCGTTATATTCGTTACTCATAAGTCCTGATTTCTCACGTCCAATTTGCTATAGCTGATCGGTTTAAATTCTAAGGTTCAATTAATCAAAAGCCCAACAAAGTTGGGCCCTAAATGTTAGTCACTTCAATACGCAAATCAAAAAATTGCTTTTTCCTAGCTCAGGTAATTGCTCACAAAGCTGTCCTGACAACTATACTGATTGCCTGTCAGGCACCTTGAGCCTCACTTCCAAGCCTTGTATATTAACCGTTTAGTCACCGACAACCCTGAGAAAAGTGTTATGCAATCCATTTATGGCTGGCTGTCTACCTCCGCAAACGAGCGTTCTTCGGCAATTATTGAGCAACAACAAGCAGCAACCCGAAGCGCGAACAGCGATCACACAACCACCGACCATCAGCCACAAGCAGCAGTCGGGGGCATGGGGCGTTATGACGCGCCATCGAGCTACCAATCAGGACGGTTATTAACCATTATCGAAGGCTCGCCGCAATGGACCGACAGCACACTCGCCAGTATTGCTGAACATCAAGGCCACGCTCAAGCGCTAGCTGAAGGCTTTTTAGAATACGGTAAGTCAGTATTAAACCACCTGCACGGCCCTTTTGCTTGCTGTGTACTGGTACCGGACGGTGATTATGCTTTGCTAGCCATCGATCGAATTGGCATCAGGCCGCTGGCGTTTTTTGCTAACAACGATTTGCTGGTTTTTGGTTCACAACTTGATCAGATTATCGCTCACCCCGGCGTCGACGCTCAGATTGATCCGCAGGGTATTTTCAATTATCTCTACTTTCACATGGTGCCCAGTCCAGGCAGCATTTACACCGGAATTAGTAAGCTGCAACCCGGCGAATGTGTGGAATTTGATCACCGACAAATTTCACGCAATTTTTATTGGCAGCTTGAGCATAATGACAGCCATTATTCCAAACAAGAACTGCTTGAGCAATTACACAGCCAGCTTGAACAAGCAACACAGAGCTGTAATCCCGATCAACACACCGGCGCTTTCCTAAGCGGTGGCCTGGATAGCAGCACGGTTACCGGCGTATTTCAAAAACTTTCAGACCGGCCTATTGATGCGTTTTCAATAGGTTTTGATGCCGACGGTTATGATGAAATGGAGTTCGCGCGCGCCACCGCCAAACATTTTAATGTCAATCTGCACGAATATTACGTAACCCCTGAAGATGTGCTGGCCGCACTGCCGCTAATTGCTAAAACCTATGATGAGCCCTTTGGCAATGCTTCCGCCATCCCTGCCTACTATTGCGCTAAATTTGCCCGCGAACAGGGCATCACCCAATTATTAGCAGGTGATGGCGGCGATGAAATTTTTGCCGGCAATGCCCGTTATGCCAAACAAAAAATGTTTGATCTTTATCGGCATATCCCTGGCGTTGCCAAAGCCGTTCTGGAACCGCTGGCCTCTAATTTGCCATTATTGGGTAAAGTTAAAAGCTATATCGAGCAAGCTAACATTCCAATGCCGGACCGTATGGAAACCTACAACTTCCTGCATCGCACACCTTTGGAGGAGATTTTTTCAGAGGATTTCTTAAGTAAAATCAATCCGGAATTACCGATACAAAACTTAACAGAAACCTATAACCGCGCACCGACCGATGACTTGATTAAACGCATGTTGTTTTTGGATGGTAAATTTACCTTAGCTGACAATGACCTGAGAAAAGTAAATCGCATGTGCGAGTTGGCCGGTATTAATGTGCAATATCCAATGTTGCAAGAAAACATGGTGGAATTTGCCGCGACCATTCCTTCCAAATGGCTGATGAAAGGCTTTGAGTTACGTTCATTTTATCGGGAAGGTATGAAGGATTTCCTAGCCAAAGAAACCCTGGACAAAAGTAAGCAAGGCTTTGGTTTACCTTTTGGCGTCTGGATGAGTAGCAATGAGCAACTACGCCAATTTGCCGAAGCCAACTTACAGGGCATTGCGCAACGCGGCATTCTTAATCCCAACTACATAGACAACCTGATTAAAGCCCAGAAAGAAGGACACGCCTCATATTACGGGGTGATGATTTGGATATTGATTAGCCTTGAGCAATGGCTGGTTGCACATCAACGTTAAAGGATGCACTTTTATAAACAAGATTGATGATGTATGGGGCGAATTAATTCGCCCCATACCCTGGATTTTTTGAATAGCAACGTTTTTTCGTTCATTATTCAATTTATTTAATGCCCAAAATGACACTATTTTCATGTTGTTTTTACGCAAAAAACAATCGATAACCTAATTTTTTTTTACTTTAGCAAGGCTCGTCCAACACCAGTTAGAAGTGATTTTCTAACTTCAAGAATCAAGCGTAAGTATAATGTTGTTAAAACACGACAAAGCTCTCAAAGCCCCTACATTACTAGGATTGCGTCATTAAAATACAAATTAAAGCACTTGTTTTAGTGATTTATTTAGCAGATGATTAAGCCTCAATTTTAAAAAAAATTTACTTGAGAGTGCGTCATGAAATTCATCAAAATATTAATTTTATTGGTGGCTGTTTTTTCAATAGCAGGAATGGCTTTTTTTCAGCTGTGTCTATTGCTAGTCAGCGCACTTTTTGCTAAGCAAACTTATAATCGACACAACTCACAACATGATGGTTTAACCCTAATGTGATACCAAGCAATCTCAATCTACATTTACCACCAAGTGATAAGTCCATCCTGTTAGATTGAGTTTGCTATTGTTGAACAATGATCCTTACTTCTTCGAATAAAACCACATCTGATAAACGCTGAGTAATATCTGCAATCCCATCGAAATCCCCATTAATGCACCGCTGCCGATCACGACATAAGCAAATGAGGAATTGGTTTTGGTAATAAACCAAGACAATACATCCAACAGCATCGCTGCAAACGGAATGACCACCGCCACGCGTTTGACGATCACATTGATGTCGCAAAGCAAAAATATCTTGCCGATAAAAAACAAAATGAAGGCAATGCCAAATAAGTGAATATGCGAGACGCGGACCAAGGTAGGGATAGTTGCTCCGCCGCCATGTGCTACTTCGGCAACAGTGGCGTACTTGGTTAAATCCGGCAGCGATGGATTAACACTGGGTGTATGACACAGTACACAATCGCGATTCAAAATCGGGGCAATTTTGTCGTTATATTCGGGTTCGTCGGCGCCGGCATGTATCCATTGCATAATAACGTCTTTGTCGCTTTTGTATTTTAAGTTCGGCTCCATGATGCCGTTAATCGCAGTACCTAAACGGGTTTGGGTATTAGAACCGTGATAACTGATCACCACATCTTCAACTGACAACCCGGCTTTACCGTCAAGGCCTTGATGGGTGTAATACATATTGGCAAGTGCCGCTATGTAGCCCAGGCCAATGGTAAGCAGGAATACTGTATTCAAGATTCTTTCACTGATAGAAATGTCTTTAAAGCGGGTATAGCGTTCTGGAGCCATAATAATTCCTGGTAGCGCAATAGCTGTAGAAATAGAGATGGTTAGGGGGCAATATCAATAAATATTGCCCCCTAAAGCATTTGAATAAGAAAATACCGTTATTAGCTCCTTAAAACGCCACCCAACCGTTGATCATAAAGGTATTCTTTTGACTGGCTTTATCCGCTGTGCCATCAAATTTTGAATAGCCGATGTATTGCAAACTGGTACGTAAATTAAGCCATGGACTCAACGTCGAAGTCGTTTTTCCAAACGGCACATAGACAAGCTCGGCTGTGTAGAACTCACTGTTAGGCTTATTTAACGAATTAGCGGCATAAAGATTAGCGTCTTTAGATCCGGTAATTCTGTTGTAACCGAAGGTCACGCCGTAGGTTTGCTCGAAGGTATAGGCGGTATTGAACTTAAAGGTCGTAAGATAAGTGTTACCGGTTGACGCCACTTCACCCGCCAGCCTGCTTGCCGATAATTTTTGATCTTCGTAAATATAAGATGTTTTGGTTTCAAAGATATGCTTTGGATTACCCATATATTGGTAAGTGGCATCGACAGCAACATCGGTATAGTGGTCGGAGCCATTACTACGCTCGCGTGCTGGAAACACATCGGCAATCATCCCGTAGTGACCTAGCGAGAAAAAATGCCCTTTCCAGTCTTGTTGCAACGCAGCACGCCAATACGGTGCACCGCCATCAATTAGCTGTTGACCGGCATCCGCCACACCTAAGCCTCTTTGCATGTTGTTCGCAAGTGAGGCATAACCGCCTGCTTCCAAATACAACAAATTATTGATCATGGTGTAAGCAGTGGCGCCGCCCACTTGTGTAGCAAAGGCGCCATCTAGCATGGTGGAGGCTCCGACACCAGGCTGCACTGGGCTGCCGTTATAAGGAAATCCCCAAGCAGGCGTGGTATTCCAAAGATCTTGAGCGGTCGGATTGTTGTTGACCGAAATACCGTAAGTGATTGGCGTATCACCAATGTCTGCGGTGTCGGCAAAACGAATGTCAGTATTATCAAGTGCTAAGCGATCGCTATAACCATCAAAAGTAAGCTGACTAAAGGCACCCACCTTACCGTAAACTTTTCCTGCATAAAATAAAGACGCTTGATCAAAGGTAAAGTTGTTGTTTTTGCTGTAGCCGGGCTCAAATCCAGACTTATCTTGATCTTTTTGGGTATTAGTAAATGACCCCATGACCATAGCGCTCACTGGCGGTAACTTTGCGTTAGTGCCACTGCCGCCGCCCTGCGTATAACCGCCTAATTTAAAATCACGACCAAAAGGTGTCAGGTTAGGACCAAAGGATTGCGTATGACATTGACTACACGCAGCGCCGGTTTGCCGGGAAAAGCTGGGCACCGCTTCAGCTACCGAACTGGTCAGTAACATAACAGCGGTTAGCGTTAACAGTGAAGCAAGTAAACAAACCGTATTTTTAGGGCGTTGAAAAAAATATCGCATAGGCACATCTCCTTAAAATTTAGAAAATCTATTTATCCTTACCAAGGACAGGGTAATTAAAAGCAACTTTCACGCCATATTTTTAAGAAAATAACTTTTCTTTTAATTTCAATCACCTAGAACAAAATTCATAATTGAAAATAAGCCGATATTGGTTCATATCAACCTTATGCCAAGGTGCATTTCAACCAATAGGTTCATTACAACCAGCCCCTGAAAACTACAAAACACAAAATTTGGCAGATAGAAATTTCCATACCTACAGAGCTTCATGGACCGCCCTCGAAAGGTGTTAGGATGAATCAAATAGCAAGGTTTTCTAAATCGGTAAGTAAGATGAAAAAGGCTCTAAACAAATCAGACAATTCCAATTCTCAAGCTACTTTCTGGAGTCTTTCCATTGATCAGCAACTCCAGCAGTTAAACACCACAGCTCAAGGATTAACGTCCGAAGAAGCTAACCAGCGCATAAAGCGCTTTGGCAGCAATCAATTGAACAGCAAAAAAGACACCGGCAATATTCGGCTATTTGTTGCGCAGTTTAAAAGCTCGATAATTCTGATATTGCTGTTTGCCACCGGCTTGTCGTTCTATTTACATGACCGTGTCGATGCCGCAATTATTTTGACTATCGTGTTAATCAGCGGCTGTTTGGGCTTTTGGCAGGAAAAAGGCGCCGCGAATGCAATTAAACAATTGCTTGCCATGGTGCAAATCAACGTCAACGTGCTGCGCGACGGTACTGCCATAGAAACGGCACTGGAAAAGCTGGTGCCCGGCGACCTTGTCATACTCAAAGCAGGTGACGTAATCCCTGGCGATTGTTTGCTTGTTGAATCCGACAATCTGTTTGTTGATGAAGCAATACTCACCGGCGAAAGCTACCCGGTTGAAAAGCTGCCTGGCGTGCTACCGACTGATACTGCCTTGAGTCAACGCACCAACGCATTGTGGATGAGCACGCATGTGCAAAGTGGTTCAGCCAAGGCATTGGTTGTGGCCACCGGACAAAGCACTGAATTCGGCAAACTATCGTTACGCATTAAGTTAAAAGCTCCGGAAACCGATTTTGAACGTGGCATCAGACGCTTCGGTTATCTGCTGATGGAAGTCACCTTGCTGTTGGTAATTATCATCTTTGCGGTAAATGTCTATCTGGCAAAACCGGTGATGGATTCGTTTTTATTTGCGCTAGCCTTGGCGGTTGGTTTAACGCCGCAATTACTTCCCGCCATTATCAGTATTAATCTCGCTCATGGTGCCAAACGCATGGCCGAGCAGAAAGTAATTGTTAAACAATTAGCCTCAATCGAAAACTTCGGTAGCATGAATGTATTGTGCTCAGATAAAACCGGCACGCTGACTGAAGGCATTGTGCATCTGCAAGGCGCCTTAGATATTGCAGGCGCACCTAGTGAAAAAGTGGCACGCTTCGCCTATCTCAACTCTGTCTATGAAACCGGCTTCATTAACCCCATCGACGAAGCAATCAGGCAACACCGCCAATTTGATGTGGCCGATTGCAATAAGCTGGCGGAAATTCCCTATGACTTTTATCGTAAACGCTTAAGCGTATTAATCGCTCAGCCGGACGGCGAACTGCTGATTACTAAAGGCGCGTTAACTAATATCCTTGCTGTCTGCACTGAAGTGGAAATGAACGATGGCAGTTTAAAAAACATCGAGGATGTGCGCCAAGACATTCAGCAACGCTATGAAGAATTTAGCAAACAGGGCTATCGGACCTTAGGATTGGCTTACAAGCCAATGACAAATACAACCGGGCTTGATAAAACCGATGAAAGCGCCATGCGTTTTGTCGGCTTTCTAGTGCTATTTGATCCGCCCAAAGCAGGTTGTTTAGAGACCATCAGGCAACTTCGTGAGCTTGGCGTTACGCTGAAAATAATTACCGGCGATAACAAACTGGTCGCCACCACAGTCAGTAAACAGTTGGGGCTTGCGGAATGGGCGATTCTGACCGGCCCCGAAATACGCCAAATGAGTGACTTAGCACTGATGAATCAGGTGGTGGATGTCAATGTGTTCGCCGAAATTGAACCCAACCAAAAAGAGCGCATTATCATTGCCCTGAAAAAAACCGGTTTTGTCGTCGGCTATATGGGTGACGGTATTAATGATGTATCGGCACTCCATGCCGCTGATGTCGGTATTTCCGTTGAAAGCGCCGCAGATGTCGCCAAAGAAACTGCGCAAATCGTGCTGTTAGAAAAAGATTTAAATGTATTAGTACGAGGCGTTCGTGAAGGCCGCATTACCTTTGCTAATACCTTAAAGTATGTGTTTATGGCAACCAGCTCCAACTTCGGCAATATGTTCAGCATGGCGGGGGCCTCGTTATTTTTGCCGTTCCTGCCGTTATTACCCAAGCAAATATTGCTGACCAATTTATTGACCGACTTCCCTGAGATGACCATTGCCTCTGATAATGTCGATGCCGAAATGGTCGCTCAGCCGCGACGCTGGGACATCAAGTTTATTCGTAATTTTATGATTACTTTCGGCATCGTCAGCTCCATATTCGACTATCTGACCTTTGGATTGTTATTGATGTTAGATGTTCCGGAAAATGAATTCCGTACCGCTTGGTTTATGGAATCGGTGGTGTCGGCGGCGTTAATCGTGTTTGTAGTCCGCAGCAGCCGCGCGTTTTACAAAGGCAGACCCGGCAAATACTTGGTGGCTGCAACCATGGCGATTGTCGCAATTACTGTCGCGTTACCCTACACACCAATTGCGCCTTTTATAGGCTTTGTACCGTTGCCACTGTCTTTACTTGGACAGATTGGATTGATAGTTTTGCTTTACATAGCCACGGCCGAGCTGGCAAAACACATTTTTTATCGTCTGGTAAAGTCTTAAATTAGATGCAAGGAATCTTAAATCCCTGCGGAGCGCAACATTGATTAATCCACAAAACAAAATCGCCATCGGCACCATTATCAAAGTGCATGGTCCAGTGGTGCTTATTGATTGCAATCCGCTTCCACCCTTACGGCAGGCGTTATGTACCTGTTTTGATCACACCACCTATCTACTCGAAGTGCATCAGCACCTAGATGAACACCGGATCAGGGCAGTTAAATATCGCCTCCCAACTTTCGATAAAGCGTGCCCCGGTCAATGCCCAACATTTTAGCCGCTTGAACTTTGTTATCCTGGGTTAATTCCAAAACACGGCGGATATAGGTGATTTCCAATTCCGCCAAGGTCATCGAATGAGTTGCGGCATTTCCCAGAAAATCATCTTCAACGGGTAGCTGGGTTGCCTGAGCCAGGTCTTCCAGCAGAATCGTGTCATGCTCAGTCAAAGCCACTGCCCTTTCCAGCATATTAGCTAATTCGCGCACATTCCCCGGCCAGGCATAGGCCCGAATCCAGCGCATAGCTTCAGCGGATATGCCCTGAAGTTGTCTTTGCAGTTTTATTTGAGCATTTTGCAATAAATGATCTACCAAGCGATCCAAATCGGGCAGGCGCTCTCTTAATGGTGGAATATCAAAACGTATTACACTGAGTCGATAGTAAAGGTCGGGGCGCATCAAGCCATTCTGTAAGGCTTTTTCGATAGGTTGGTTGGTGGCGGCGATAATACGAACATTGATGGCAATTTCGCTTGCCGAACCGACAGGTCTTACTTTGCCTGTTTCCAATGCTTGGAGAAGCTTGGGTTGAATCGCCAATGGCATTTCGGCAATTTCATCCAAGAATAGCGTGCCGCCTTCGGCTTCAACAAACAGCCCGGGTCGATGTTCACGAGCATCGGTATAAGCGCCTTTACGCACGCCAAACAATTCGCTTTCCACTAAAGTAAATGGCAAGGCGGCACAGTTGATTTGTAGAAACGGGCCGTTAGCACGCGGGCTATGATCGTGAATAAAACGCGCTAAAGCACCTTTGCCGACACCGCTTTCGCCCGTTAGCAATACCGGTGAATTGATCTGCGCCGCTCGACCGGCAAGCTGCAGAATCCTTTGCATGTTGGGACTTTCCGCAACCAAGCCACCAGGAATGACATCCCGATCATCCTTGGCAACACGCACAATTTCTCTGTGTAGTTGCCGATCTTTAAAGGCGCGTTCAATAGCGGAAGTTAAATCGTTCAGTGAAAACGGTTTGGTTATAAAACCGCAGGCCCCGGCTTGTAAGCTGCGCACCCCAAGATCAATACTACCGAACGCGGTGATCAAAAGAATCAACTGCCCGGGCTTGTGGGCATGTATCGCCGACATCAAATCCAGACCGCGCATGCCGGGCATTTCCACATCGCTGATAACTAAATCAAAATGCTCGGTTTGCAGACGTTGCAGTGCGCGTTGCGGATCGGTTTCAGCGCTTGTCCTATAACCGCTGGTGGTGAGCATTTCCGTCAAATACTCAACCACGTCGCTATCATCATCGATGACCAGCAAGTGCTTACTTTTTTGCTTTACTTGATCAGTCAACGTCATGATTGTCTTTCTCCACGGGCAAAATGAGGGTAATGGTACTGCCTAAGCCTGGCGTGCTTTCAGCTTTGATGCTGCCGTGATGGGCAGTGACAATACTACGGGTCACAGCCAGGCCAAGCCCGACGCCGCCTTGTTCTTGACGAGTAGTAAAAAAGGGATCAAACAGGTGTTTAAGTATTTCTTGAGACATGCCGCAGCCATTATCTCGAACAGTGAGTTGTATCGCTTCAACAGCCTCGCTGTGATCGGGATCGGTGTCCGTTTGACAGGGCTCGACAGCAACAACAATTCGCCCGCCTGGGCTGGTTGCGGATAAGGCATTGGTCATCAGGTTTAAGACGATTTGTTGAATACCGTCGCTATCGGCATAAATTAACGGCAGATGCTTCGAAGCTTCATAGATAAGTTCGATCTGTTTTTTATGTGCTTCATATTCCAATAAATTTAGCACTGCATGCACGGGTTCAGATAGATCAATCCGGGTGAAATGAGGTGGGTGCCGCCGCGTAAAATCCAGCAACTGTTGCACGATACGAGTAATGCGTTCGGTTTGGGAAGCCAATATCCGCGCGTGACGGACGACTTCATCTGGTTGATCTGCACACAGCAACAAATGTTCAGATCGACCTTTTAATATCTGTAACGGCGAGCCAATTTCATGCGCCAGACCTGCTGATAACTGTCCGATAGTAATCAGCTTGTCTGCTTCTTGAAGGGCGGCCTGAACATGGCGGCGAGACTGCGCTTCCACTTTAAGTTTATGCCGGGCGTTAGCCAATTCTGCAGCCATGGTGTTGAACGTCTTCAGCAGTAAGCCAATTTCATCCCGGTGGTTTATAAGTGGTAGCGGGGAGTAATTTCCGTCTTGTATTTGCTTCATGCCATCCGCCAGCCGTTGCAAGGGCCAGCCGATATAAATTAAACAGATAAGCGTGCAAAGTGGCCCGCCAATCAACATAAAAGCAATCGTGGAAATTGCCAGATTACGTCGGGTAACATCAAGATCGCGGCGCATTTCATGCAATGCACGTACAAATACCATCACGCCGAGTCTTTCTCCCTGGGTATTGTGTAAAGGCAGAAGCAGCGAAATGTATTCGGGATTGTTCTCCGGATAAAAGAATTCATCGTCATCATCGTCTTTTAAAGCAAGATGCAATCTTTCCACAAAATCGCTTGTGTAAGAATTGCCGACCGCATCAGGAAAAGCCTTACCTTGCTGGTCGTAAATCTTAATATTCAGTTGAGGTTCTATTTTCTCAAGTCCCTTAAGAAGTTCTTCAATATCCGCCAACTGCTTGTCTCGCATGGCGTTCTCAACAGCAATTTGCAGACCTTTACCAAGTAGCCTTGTTTGTAGGCTGATATTTCGGGTTAAATCCTTTTGCTCAATTGATAGATGGTAAAGCCCATAACTGATAAATATCAGCAAACCAATGGATGTTAAAGATAACGTGAGTTTAGTGGCAATACGCATGGAAATTAATTTGAGGTAAATTGCAACAGTCCTGCAGTGTATAGCAACACTATTAATTGTAACAAGCGCATCAAAACTTTAGTAAAAAAGACACTCTCTAAATAGCGTTATTTTTTCTTGTACATTTAAATCATAATAATCAATGCGTTAGATTAATATATCTTGTAATCAACACCTTGAATACTAAAAATTCTGTAACTGGCATGATTATTGATAGTTATGTGTAATTCTCCTAAATTCATACATAACCATGCGCGATTATTTGTTAGTTTTTTTCATTACTGGACTTTTGCTGAGTGGCTGTACGGAGCCTACTACTGGCGATGCTGGTCGTAAACAGTCAGAGGCTGTTTTATCAGAAAGTGGTACACCTTCTCAGACGGTACCCGCTGGTTTACAAAAAGCGATTTCAATTCCAATAGAGTCTCGTCCTTACATTACTGTGGCGGCGGTGAGTCCGCAAACCTTCAGCGCGACCGTGCAAGCACCGTCTCGGGTAGAGTTTCGTGCCAAGGCGTTATCGACGGTAGGCGCTGTCGTTGCCGGACGTCTCGGCAAAATAAATGTCCAAGTTGGCGACCGTGTGAAAGCAGGTACTGCGTTGGCAACTTTAGAAAGCTCCGAAGCTGCGCAAATGCGCGCGGATGTCGCACGATCGAAGGCTGAGTTACAACGTGCGGAAGACCGTGCCAAACGCCAGGCGCTCATGCAAAAAAGCGGCGTGGGTTTGGAAATAGAACGCGCCGAAGCAGATATTCAGCTGCGGCAAGCGAGTGCGGATTATCAGCGTAGTTTACAAGCGGTTCGCTTGCTGGGCGAAGGCGCGGATCAGTCTATCGTGTTGCGTGCGCCGATTGACGGCGTGGTATTGCGCGTCAACGCATCGATTGGCGCTACCGTGGAATCGGGTGCAGTCCTTTTTGAACTGGGTGAACCAGGGGCGTTGTGGATTGTGGCGGATGTGTTCGACAACGATTTACCGCTGATCGAAAAAGGCGCCAAAGCATCGATACAAATTAGTTCATTGCCAGAGCCGGTCACCGGTCACGTGATCGCCATCAGTGCAGCTATGCAAACAGATCTGCGTCGCGGTGCGATTTATATAGAACTTGATGATAGCCATTTAATTCTAAAGCCGGGTCTATTTGCCAGAGCCTCAATAGAGGCGGCGGGTCCGCACCGGATAATATTGCCAACCACTGCAGTGCTGATCAGAGACAAAAAACAAACCGTAGTGTATGTGGAAACTTCGGACGGGCAATTCGAAGCCCGCAACGTGACTATCGGGCAGGCGCGTGATGGTCAAGTGCCTATTCTTGATGGGCTTGGCGATGGCGAGCGAGTGGTTATCTCGGGCGCTTTATTGCTCGATTCCGCCGCAGCCATGTTGTTGTAGGGGCGTTTATTATGTTGCGAACACTGATTGAACGTTGTGTCCACAGACGCCTTGCTGTAATTACAATAGCGTTGGTTATCGCTATTTTTGGCGCACATGCTTTTTTGGAAACGCCTATTGAGGCTTATCCTGATGTGACCAATACCCAGGTCACCGTGATCAGCCTGATGCCCGGTTACGCACCAGAGGAAGTCGAACGCCAAGTCACGGTGCCGTTGGAGCGAGTGTTAAACGGTACGCCGGACATGATTCAAATGCGCAGCCAAAGCCTGTTCGGCTTGTCATTGATCACGGTTACCTTTGAAGACCATATCGACAGTTTTCATTCCCGGACCGAAATCTCCCAGCGCATTTCCGGTGCGGAATTGCCGGAAACTGTGACGCCGGTACTGGCTCCCGATTACACCCCGTTGGGTGAAATTTATAAATTCACCTTGACCAGCGACCGGCATTCTCTTTACGAACTGCGTTCGGAAATGGAGTGGAATGTCTCGAAAACCTTACGGCAAATCCCCGGTGTCGCCGATGTCCTGACCTTCGGCGGCTACTACAAAGAAATTCATATTGAAATCGACCCGGCCCGCCTCGAATCTCTGGGTTTGACTCTGGCAGAAGTGGGTAATGCTGTTGAAAAATCAAATCGTAATGTCGGCGCGGGGTTCCTCAGTTACGGTGATCAGGAAATGGTTGTGCGTGGCATGGGGAACTTACTGTCGCCGGAGGATATAAAAAAGATTGTGTTAAAAAACCGCGACGGTACGCCGGTCACTGTTGGCGATGTCGCTCGCTTGGTGCAGGCATTCACCCCACGCCGAGGCACGGTAGGTCTGGATGATCATAATGAAGTGGTGGAAGGCATCGTGCTGCTGCGACGCGGACAGAACCCGACACGGGTGCTTGATGCTCTGCATAGTAAAGTAGAAGAGTTAAATGCTCGCATCCTGCCACCCGGGATGAAGATAGCGCCGTTTTTAGATCGGGCTGACTTAGTGAGCAGTACGTTGCATACGGTTTTTGACAATCTACTGCACGGCTTTTTTCTGGTCGTCGGTGTGGTCTGGTTGTTTTTGCGCAGTATCCGCGGTTCGCTGATTGTGGCAACGGTGATTCCATTGTCGCTATTGGTCGCTTTTTTGGGGCTTTATCAATTAGGTATGCCAGCCAATCTGATCTCCATGGGTGCGATTGATTTTGGCATTATTCTGGATGGTGCGGTGGTGTTGATAGAAAACGTCATTCACCAGGCCTCGCATCGTAAACCGCAATCACGCCGGGAAATGTTGCATCTGATTGCCGATGCGGCTTTCGATGTCGCCAAGCCTGCTTTTTTTGCGATGTTAATCATCATTGCCGCTTTAATTCCGGTGTTTACATTGGAGCGGGTCGAGGGCCGGATATTTCGTCCACTGGCAATGACTTACAGTTTTGCCTTGTCCGGCGGCTTGGTCTTTGCCTTGTTTTTGGTGCCTGCGCTGTGCGCGACTTTTATTCAGCCTAAACACGCGTTGATAGAAGAGCCAAAATTTCTAGTGCGTTTAAGGAGCTGGTATTCGGGCTTGCTGGAGCAGGCTTTACGTCTACGCACGCTAACATTGGCACTAGCGGGGGGATTGCTGCTGGCGGGCGGACTCTCGGCTACCCAATTAGGCACTGAATTTTTACCTGAGCTGGATGAAGGCGATATTCATGTCTTTGTTGAAATGCCGTCCAGTATTTCTCTGGATAAAGGTCAGGAGATTTTATTGGATATGCGTCGCCGCCTGCTGCAATACCCGGAAGTTATTGGTGTGTTAAGCCAGCAAGGTCGCTCCGAAGACGGCACCGACAATGAAGGCGTAAATATGAGTGAAACCTTCGCCCATCTCAAACCTCACGACCAATGGCGACCAGGATGGCACAAAGAAAAGCTGGTGGATGCCATGCGCACCTCCCTAGAAGAAATACCGGGCGTGCGTTTTAACTTCTCGCAGCCGATTAAAGACAATGTTGAAGAAGCGGTCAGCGGTGTGCGCGGTAAAGTTGTTTTGAAAATCTATGGCCCCGATCTTGAAAAAATGCGCGACACCTTGGAAGAAGTTAAATCGGTACTGGCTAATGTTGCTGGCGTCATTGACCTGGATCTTTATCGTGAATCGCGAGTGCCGCAGCTGCAGATCCAACTGGATCGCACCGCTTTGGCTCGCAATGGCCTTGATGTTGACAGTGTACAAGACACCATTGAGATTGGCATGGCCGGACGGGTTGTTTCGGAATTGTGGCAGTCCGAACGGCCGGTGCCTATTCGCCTGATATTACCGGCAACCGAGCGTGGCGATATTGAAAAACTCGGCAATATCAATGTGGTCAGCCCAACCGGTGCATATATACCGTTGCGTGACTTAGCTGCTATTGAAGTTGCGCGCGGGCGAACATCAATTGAACGTGAAGCCAACAGCCGTTACATGGCCCTTAAATTTAATGTTGACGGCCGTGATTTAGGCTCAGTTGTGCATGAAGCCATGGAATTAGTGGCGGACAAAGTCAAGGTGCCCGAGGGCCATTTTCTGGTCTGGGGCGGTGAATTTGAAAACCAGCAACGTGCTATGGCGCGGCTTGGCGTTGTTGTCCCCATCGCCGTCTTAATTGTACTTGGCTTGCTGTATAGCGCCCTGCAATCGGCGCGCAGCGCAGCGGCGATATTAATCGCTACACCGTTTGCGATGACCGGAGGCGTGTTCGCGTTATTGTTGACCGGCATCCCGTTATCAGTCAGCGCGGCGATCGGCTTTATCGCCTTGCTGGGTCAGGTTTGTTTAATGGGCTTGCTCGTGCTCAGTGCCACAGAAGAAATGCGCCGTAACGGGTTCGAGTTGCTGGTAGCGGTCAGAGAAGGCGCGACGTTGCGGTTGCGGGCGGTATTGATGGCTTCATTACTGGCATTGCTGGGATTATTGCCAATGGCGTTATCCACCAGTATCGGCAGTGAAACGCAACGGCCATTCGCGGTGGTGATTGTCGGCGGCATGCTGACTACCTTTTTGGTGGCGATGTTTATATTACCGGTGATCTACACCTTAGTAACCTCTAAACAGATGTTAACGCCGGAAGAGGCAGATGAATTACCGGAAGAGCAAGCATGATCAAGCATTATTTGAAAATTGAAATAACCCGCAAGCACGTAAAAACAGCAGTAATTGTCTTGCTGTTGTTAAATGCAGCCCCCGTATTCTCGGAAGAGCAGGCAAAAAATCTAAGCCTGCCCAATGAGGTAACTATTCAAGAGCTATTGCAAATTGTTCGGGAAAAAAGCCCAAGGTATGCACTGACGCGCAATCAAATTGAACAAGCGCAAGCGGAAGTCGTGGCGGCAGACGTGCTGCCCAATCCCAAAGTCAGTTATGGCCGTTATGATCAGGCGGGTGGGCGCAGAAATACCCAGTTCGATGGACCTTCGCAACAAAATATTACCGTGGAAGTGCCGCTATTGCTGGCCGGTCAACGCGGAGCGCGTAAGGAAGCTGCCGAACGCCGGGTAGAGGTGGCTGAAGCCGATGTTAAAACTCAATACAACCAATTGATCCGCAACACCTGGCAATTGTTCGCGCAACTGTTGGCGGGACAGCAGCGTGTGGCTGTCTTGGAAGATGCCAATCGGGAACTGGAGCGATTGCAGAGCATTATTACCGGTAAAGAAAACGCCGGAACCGCCAGCCGCTATGATGTCATGCGTATCAATCAGGAAGTGCAAAGTCTAAAGGCTCGGTTGGAAAATGTGCATACCGATAATGCTAGTACTGTTGGTGAGATGAGTGTGTTATTGGGATTTCCAAACTGGAAGCCGCAAGTCAAAGGCGTATTGGCGCCCATTGGTGTAGCAGCTGATGTCAAAGCCCTATGGCTGCAGGCCGAGCAAAACAATCCTGAGCTTGAAAGCGCGCGCCGAGAAACTATTGCTGCCGATTCAGGACTCGAACGCGCAAGACGTGAACGCTGGCCAGTACCCTCGCTGCTGGCCGGCACTGCATTTACCGATCAACCTTATGGCAATACTACGTTCGTTGGAGTGTCCGTAGATTTGCCTATTTTTGATCGCGGTCAAGGCGGCATGGCACGGGCGTCGGCGGAAAAACATGCGTCTGAGTTGAAACAGGAATTACTTTTGGCTTCAACGAAACAGGAACTGCAGCGCGCTGTCGATGTATTGATCAGTCGTCGTAAAACGCTTGCCAAGTTTGAGCATAGCGTTCTGGAACCCTTGCCAACGTTAAAACAAATGGCCGAAGATGCTTATCGTCTAGGGCAAACAGGGCTTTTGGAACTGTTGGATTCATCTCGATCCAGCACGGAAATTAAATTAAATCACCTAGAGCTGCTGATAGGTGAGATCGAGGCGGAACTTGACACCCTGATGGCGTCTGGGCTTTTAGCCAATTCTCTTGAAGAATTGAAATAAAAGCGTGAATTCAAGTAATAAGTGCATAACCCACCAATTTTTCAGCGTCCATGCCGGATAGTTCGCGAAACACCTCGTAAGGCGTCTTGAAGCCCAGACACTTCCTTGGTCTGTTGTTGAGTTTATGCACAGCTTCTAACACCTGTTGGGTAGTCACGTCCAACAGGCCCATTGCTTTGGGGAAGTACTGGCGTAACAGCCCATTGGCGTTCTCATTTTGCCCCCGTTCCCACGAATGGTAAGGCTTGGCAAAATAAGTCGCGCATTTTATGGCTTGAGCCACCTGCTCGTGTTTGGCAAATTCCTTGCCGTTGTCGAAGGTGAGTGTGTGTACCCACTCTTTAAAGCCCTCCAGCAACGTGATGATGCTGTCTGTCACGGCTTCTGCGGTCTTGTTCGCCACGGGGAAAACCAGGCGCAGTTTGGATTTGCGTTCGTCCAGTGTCACCAATGCCCCTTTGTGGCCCTTTCCAATCATGGTGTCGGCCTCCCAATCACCTAGTCGGATGCGCTGGTTTGCCGCCTCTGGGCGTTCCTCAATGTCCACCCGGTTAGGAATGCCTTTGACACTGCCTGTGCGGCTGCCGTAACGCTTGCGGTATGTCTTCGCGTGGCGGCGTAAGTTTAGGTACAGCTTGCCACCGGCACACTTGTCCTTGAGCACATGCTGGTAGATGGTTTCATGGCAAACAGAGGCTTTGCCTTCCTGTGTCAGTCTGCCGCTGATCTGTTCTGGACTCCATTGCTGTTCCAGTAGCGCATTAATATCGCTCACCAGCATCGAGGTCAACTTGACCGTTTTGGGCTTGTCCGAGTGGCGTTGCTGGGCTTTGCTATGCGCTTGCTGGTGTCGATAGCCACGTTGACCACGATTACGCTTGAGTTCACGGCTAACGGTCGATTGGCTGCGACCCAATGCGGAGGCTATGACCATGGTTGAATCCTTCAGTTTGTGTCGTGTTTCGATATAATGCCTTTCCTCAGGGGTAAGGTGTGTGTAAGCCATGAAGCTCTCCCGTCAGTGATGTTTCGGGAGACTTTTTACCACATCTTGCTCCTGAACTCATGGAGTAAGCACTATCCCGATTCGTTAAACGGGTTATGCACTTATGATACGAATTCGCCTTTTTAAACAATCCAGCAAAGATGATTAATGCTTGCTAGGTAACCAATTAAATTCATTAATAATTTTATTTGCCGGATAAATCTATAGCATGAGTGATCAATTAAATCGATCAGCAGCCGAAGAACGACTTCGAAGTAAACCGGCCGAGGAAAAGTCAGGGTTGTCGATTGAAGAAATACAACAGGAACTGCAAGTTCATCAGATTGAGCTAGAAATGCAGAACGAAGAGTTGCGCCGAACACAACATGAGCTGGAAGCGTCCCGTGACCGTTATGTCCGGCTCTTTGATTTCGCGCCGGTCAGTTACCTTACCCTCTCCGAGCATGGCCTGATTGTCGAGGCCAATTTGACTACTAGCAAACTTTTGGGTGTTGATCGCCAGCATTTGATCAATAGCCGTTTAGTACAATATGTTGCCACAGAAGATCGAGACCGTTGGCATCGATTTTTTTTACAGGCTAAAAAGTCCAGTAGCGAGCAATATTGTGAACTAACACTCCTTCGTAAGGATAACAGCCTGGTTCAAATTCATCTGGTTTTTCAGCAAATGAATGGTGCCGAAGGCCCCGAATACCAAATCATGCTGGTCGATCTGACCGAACGAATTCTTGCCAAAAAAGCTGCCGACGTTGCCATCCAAGCCAAAGCCGATTTTCTTGCCAACATGAGTCACGAGATCCGAACACCGTTGAACGGTATTCTGGGGATGACTTACCTGCTGCGCCACAGCAACTTTACGCCAAAGCAAATCGAGCAGCTCGATAAGATCTCCAGCTCGGGAAATCATCTGCTCGGGCTTATAAACGACATACTTGATCTATCCAAAATTGACGCTGGTAAACTCGTGCTTGAAGAGCAGGATTTCACCCTCACCAAGCTCTTGTCGAATATTACAGCTATGTTCGACAACGCAGTCACAGCCAAAGGGCTAAGTTTACTGATCAAGATCTCCGACCTGCCCAAAGTGCTGCACGGTGACTTCAACCGACTCTCACAAGCTTTGGTTAATTATCTTAGTAATGCCGTCAAATTTACCGAGCACGGCAGTATTACCCTGCAAGGCCGAGTTATTGAGGAAACAAAAGAGGGGTACTTGCTACGCTTTGAGGTTATCGATACCGGTATTGGTATTTTGCCGGAAGACCAGGCCCGGCTTTTTAATGCCTTCGAACAAGCGGACAATACGACTACACGTAAATACGGCGGCACCGGCCTTGGGTTAACTATCAACCGACGACTCGCTCGACTAATGGGCGGAGATGTTGGCGTAAAAAGCACACCCGGTAAGGGCTCTACTTTCTGGTTAGACGTACAACTAGGCAAAGGCGATCCGCTGGCTATTGAACCTGATATTGCTCTGACAGAAAAAGCCCGCACCGCCCTTCATCGTGAGTATCAAGGCAAACGTATATTGCTGGTAGAAGACGAACCGCTAAACCAAGAAGTCGCAGCCATGCTCCTAAAAGATGTTGGCTTGTCAGTGGATCTCGCCGAAAATGGCGAGCAGGCCGTGCGAATGGCCGGGGAAAATAACTACGACGTTATCCTGATGGATATACAAATGCCCAAACAAGACGGTATGAGCGCAACCGCTGCGATCCGCAAAATTGTTGGTCGTGAAACTGTCCCGATTATTGCCATGACAGCCAATGCCTTTGATGAGGATAAGCTGAAATGCCTTAGCGCAGGTATGAATGATTTCCTGAGCAAGCCGGTGAATCCAGAGGTACTGTTTGAGACATTACTCAAATGGTTAGCCCGATAGAACGTCCTGAACAGCTTAAAATTAACCACTAAATCTACACAATTCCTTCAACCACTTCATGAATCAAACTACATCCCCAAGTTTCTTATCCAAAGAACGCACTATTGCTGGCCCAGGTTTTAATCGCTGGCTGTTGCCACCCGCGGCGCTGGCAATTCATTTATGTATCGGTATGGCTTATGGCTTCTCGGTATTTTGGCTGCCACTGTCAAAAGCGATCGGTATTAAAGAAAGTGTTAAATGCGGCCCGGAAACCGGTTTTTTCCAAGAGCTGTTTGCGACCAACTGCGATTGGAGCATTGCCACATTAGGCTGGATGTACACCTTGTTTTTTGTGTTGTTGGGATCGTCAGCGGCCATTTGGGGCGGCTGGCTGGAACGAGTTGGCCCGCGCAAAGCCGGTGTGGTCAGCACCTTATGCTGGTGTGGCGGCATGCTGCTTTCTGCGCTGGGCATTTATCTGCATCAGTTTTGGATCATGCTGCTGGGTTCCGGCGTTATTGGCGGCGTGGGTTTGGGGCTGGGTTATATCTCACCGGTATCGACGTTGATCAAATGGTTTCCTGACCGGCGCGGCATGGCTACCGGCATGGCTATTATGGGCTTTGGCGGCGGTGCGATGATTGGATCACCATTGGCTACTGCGTTGATGAAGCACTTTGCCACGGAAACCGATGTCGGCGTCATGCAAACCTTTATCGCCATGGCGTTGATCTACTTCGTATTCATGATCTCAGGGGCATTAAGTTACCGGGTACCGGCCCACAATTGGCAACCGGATGACTGGGCGCCTGCGGCTCCGGAACAAAGTAAAGCGCTGGTGACGCACGGTCATGTCCATGTAAAAAATGTCTTTAAGATCAAGCAATTCTGGCTGGTATGGACGGTGTTATGCATGAATGTCAGCGCCGGTATCGGCGTGATAGGCATGTCGTCACCAATGTTGCAGGAAGTGTTCGGTGGCCAATTGATTGGTGTCGATAAACCCTTTGCCCAACTGGATAAAACCGAACTGGCGGCAATTGCCGGCGTTGCTGCCGGTTTTACCGCGTTATTGAGTCTGTTTAATATCGGTGGCCGGTTTGTCTGGGGCAGCTCGTCGGATTTGCTGGGGCGAAAATTAACCTTTTTTGTGTTCTTCGTATTGGGCGGTTTGCTGTATATCAGTATTCCCAGCTTGGCGATGTCGGGCAACAAAGCCTTATTTGTCGCCGCGTTCTGCATTATCTTGAGCATGTACGGCGGCGGTTTTGCCACCGTGCCAGCCTATCTTGCCGACTTATTCGGTACGCAAATGGTCGGGGCAATACATGGTCGTTTACTGACGGCCTGGGCGACGGCCGGTATTTTGGGGCCGGTGGTGGTCAACTACATGCGCGAATACCAACTGAGCTTAGGCTTGCCTCGCGAACAGGTTTACAACCAGACCATGCTGATTTTGGCCGGTTTGTTGACGATTGGCTTTATCTGCAATTTACTGATCCGGCCGGTTGCGGATAAATGGTTTATGACCGATGTCGAACTGGCCGCCGAAAAAAGCCTGGAGTATAAAAAAATACATGCTCCCGATGACGACGAAGAAATCATTTCCATCAGCCGCAGCCACCCGCTACTGGTTTGGCTGGCTTGGTTGGCGGTAGGAATTCCGATGGGCTGGGGCATCGTTAATACATTGATTAATGCCAGTAAGTTTTTTTCTTAACGTATTGTGTCGGGTTACGCTCTATCGAGCTAACCCGACTTACATTAATAAATTCTATAACGCCAAAAAATCTTCTAACCCTTGCCCGATGAAACCTTGTTGCGCGGCAACTGCTTTGTCTTCAACGGTGTTGTAACCCCACAGCGCAAAAATCAATTTAACATTAGCTAACTGGTCGACTTTACTAACGTTCAATAATGTAGGTAGCCTATCTTCAACAAAATAAATCGTGTTGTCCGGATGACTTGTTAGTAACTGCGTTAAGACTTGCACCTTACTCATATTGCGATCTAAGCCAAAAATCTTGTCATCAGCCAAGTCAATAGCGTTAGCTTTTAGAATTTGTTTAACAAAACGTTCTTGTTTAGTCGTGATAATCAACCAGGGCGTCTGCTGCCCTAACTGCTGCAGTTTTTCTGCAACACCCGGAAACAAAGGATTCATGTTGACCCAATCCGCCAAATCGTTTGCTATCCAAGCGTCTCGGGTTTCCCCAAAAAGTTTTTTTAGATCATCAGGTGTGACCTGAGCCTGCTGTAATAGCGTGTCAATTTTACTGGCATAGCTGCTAATAATCGCCTCGGGGGACGCACCCAAATGGAGTAGACGCATTGCCAAGATGGCTTCATAGCCGGTTTCAATAATCGGTCGAACTAAGCGAAATTGATCAATCATGGCTTGCGGCACGGCCTGGGGCATGTCGCTCCAAATGTGGTTAGCAGCTTTCCAGCCGGTGATTGCGGTTTCCACCGCACTGTCGCAAATAACGCCATCAAAATCGAGGGCAAAGAGTATCGAATTATTCATTTTTATGATTGGATGGTAACGATGATTAAAGTGTTTGCTAAAACACCCGTTTGTAGAGCGAGAAAGAATAAATGTCTTGATAGTTAGCCACTATCAACATATACGAAACATTTTGTTAATTATTAGCTGTATTGTAAACAAATACGCCCGCGACTATAGTTGTCACCAAGTTAAGCAAGTCCCTTTTACCAATGTTGAATAGGACTTCTCACCAGTTTCATGTACCTCCTCGTAGTGTGAAATTCAGATTCTTTTGGAATCTGTTACTTTTAACCTCCCTCTGCTCAGGCATCGGGAGGTTTTTTTTGGCCTATTGATTAGCTTTAGCTCTTTGGCAATCCCGACAACCAGCTCTGAGTCTTGCTGACAGCCTGTTGCGTTAAATCAGCAAAGGCGCTAATCGCGCCCTTAGCATCTGGCGTTTTACTCGGCTGTTCCAATCTAAATTCTTGCGTAGCGACTTTCTGGGTATTGTCTGCAGAATATGCCTCGACCGAAAAATGCAGTACTACGCGGGCTTTATCAATGGCATCAAATTGCTGCTCAAACGTTAGCATTTTTACCAATAACCGATAATTAAAGCCAACCCTGCTAGCAATCATTTGTTGCTGAAATAATTCCGGCGGCGAAGCAATCCACACATCTTGACCGTAAAACCTGACTTGGCTAGGCGCAGCAAAAAGCAGTCGATAGCGAATGCGATTATCCCAAAGCCACGATGGAGCATCGACGTTAATCGCTGATTTTTGTTCAACACTATTTAAAGCAGCTCTGCTTTGATTTTGGCCAAAATCATGCGCGGCCGGTTGCCTGGCATTCGGTGTGCAGCCAATCGCTAATAGCGATACCGCTAGAGTTATCAGAAGAGTTTTCATTTTGGGGCCTCATAGCCTGGTTCGCCGGGGCCCAGGTCTTTCTTGCTTGGGCCTAACAAGAGTTCTTGGGGATTATGTTCCAGCATGGTAGCGACTCGTTTAATCTGTTGACTGGTGCCGTGTAACTCAATCAGCAGGTCATTGATTTTAGGTAGGGTCGTCTGCAACGCAAAGTTACCTGCGGTCTGTCCGGTATCCGCGAGTTTGCTGGTTTTAGTACTGAGCGCTTTAACTTCCTTCGTCAAACCCTGCAGGTCAGCAGTCAATTTATTGATGTTTTTAAGTGTGCCGCGCGCATCATTAGTTAAGGCAGGTACGTCCGCTAACGCCGCATCGACACTTTTTTGCAACTCGCCAAGTTTAGCGGTCAGACCTTTTAAATTATCCAGAATGCCAGCAATATTCTTGATGTTTTCATCACTCAATACCTGACCTAAAGCCACCATCAACCGATCGGCTTTATGCAATATTTCTTCACCTGAGGTCATCAACCGGTCAGTCAACGATGGCAACAACGGAATACGCCGATCAGGAATATCGCCAGGTGGAATCGCCTCCCGTACCTTATCGTTATCTTCCAGCTGAATCTGCGTTAAGCCCGTCACGCCTTTGAGCCTTAAGGTCGCGTACACGCTCCTACTCAAGACGATATTTTTATCAACTTCAATCGGTATCAGAATAATCCCGGCGTCATTGGGATCAAATTCGACTTTAAGCACTTTACCTACCGCAATGCCGCGAAAAAACACGGTTGATTCGGGATTAAGCCCCGACACCGATTCTTGAGTGTAAATCACGTAATTATTGCGTTCGCGCTCAAAATGCCCCAGCCAGTAAATCACTATCACTGACGCTGTTACCAACACCAGTAAAAACAGTCCAGTCATTAATGCGTGCTTGTTTCTACCCATGAGCTTCCTCTTGATACTGGAATACACGCCGCGCGCGTCTATTGTGAAAAAAACTCTTAACAAACGGGTGCGGACAATTTAATACCGACGCCAACGGCCCAAAAGCCACTAACTGATTATCAGCCAATACCGCCACTTGGGTACATAAATCCCGAAGTATATCCAGATCATGCGTGACCATCACCACGGTAAACTTTAGATCGCGATGCAGCTCTGATAATAGCGTAACGAAATCTTCACTGGAGATAGGATCAAGGCCCGAGGTTGGCTCATCCAATAATAACAAGCCAGGCTCAAGTATCATGGTTCTAGCCAGCGCCACGCGTTTAATCATACCTCCGGACAAATCAGCCGGTTTTAACCAGGCATCATCCGGAGATAAGCCCACCATTGCTAATTTCATGAACACCAAGCGGCTAATCAATTCTTCATCCTTGACGCCAACCTCTCGTAACGGGAACGCGATGTTATCAAACACATCCAGAACGCTAAACAACGCGCCTTTTTGAAACAACACGCCGCAGTCACTGCGCAAGCGTTGTCCATGACCGACAGTGATTTTTTTTAACGATTGCCCCATTACAAACACCTCGCCTTCACTGGGAATCTGCAAGCCGATAATTTCTCGTAGCAGTGTGGTTTTGCCACAACCGGAAGCGCCCACCAAACCAAGAATTTCGCCGCGCGGTAAGTTGAGATTAATATCTTTATGAATCACCTTGTCGCCAAAGCGCGTCCAGATATGCTCCATTTGAATAGCAAAGTCATTACTCATGGCATGCCCACGCCCATAAACAAAATAGCAAATACCGCATCGATCATAATCACGACGGTAATGGCGGCAACCACTGAATTGGTGGTTTCATTACCCAAGCTTTCAGTATTAGGCTTAATCCTAAAGCCAAAATGGCACGCGATTAAAGCAATCATTAAACCAAAAACCGCGCTTTTACCGATGCCGATAAACACGTTAGCTAAAGGCACCACATCGGGCAATTTAAAGAAAAATTGTTGATAGCTAATATCCAAGGTATTTTGCGCGGAGAACATGCCGCCGATGAGTGCCGCGGCATCCGTCCAAATGCTAATCAGCGGCATTATCAACGTTAATGCTGCCACATTTGGTAAAATTATCCGCACGGAATGCGAGATTCCCATGGCCGATAAGGCATCCAGTTCTTCCGTCACGCGCATGATGCCGATTTGCGCGGTCATCGCCGACCCGGAACGACCGGCAACCAGAATTGCCGCCAGCAACGGCCCCAGTTCCCGAATAATGCTTAAGCCCAAAATATCGATAATGTAAATTTCCGCGCCGAAGATCTTTAACTGTAGCGCCGATAAATAGCTCAGCACGATGCCAATCAAAAAGCCTACCAGCGCAGTAATCCCCAACGCACGCACGCCGGATTCATAAATGGTGATGGAGATCTCCGCCCAAGGAATTTCACTTGGATGCCGCAGTAAATAGCTTATGTCTAAAAATAACTGGCCCAGCAAAAACACGACATCCACCAACTGAAGCCAAAAGTCTTTGAGCAACTTTTGCAGTATCGGCCAAAACTGAATTTTTGCAGCCCGCAGTGGCGGCAAGACTTGCTCCTGCCAGCGCTCGAATAGACGTTGATGCTCAGGACGTAGTTGCAGTCCATCCGGCAAGCGATTACCCCAGGCTTGCCAAAGCATTAAGGCCGCCGCATTATCCAGAACCTCAACATTTTGCATGTCCCAATGCTTAACCTTGTTATCGTTAACCAACCGGGTAATTTTCTGTGTCAGTGCAGGTTCTGCAGTCAAGCCGCGCAGATTCCAAACACCTGACAATTGCACAGAACGCTCACCATCTTGATCTAGCACGTCTAGCGTCGGCGTTACCTCAAGATTAAGTTCAGTCATAAATCCACCCTATGGCGTGGCCAGCCAATCCAGCTCGACATCTGAAAAACCGGCACGTTTACGTAGTTCTCTATTAAACGGTCCTTTAGGCTTACCGGCAATATAGTATTGCGTAATCAGCGCCTGATAAGTACTGTCAGGCTCCATTCCGCGCTGCTCACAGACAACACTAAACCACTTTGAACCTAGCGCCACATGGCCGATTTCATCAGTCAAAATCCGTGTTAGTAACGCCACGCTGGCTTTATCGCCCAAGTTGGTAAATTTCTCGATAATCGCAGGCGTCACATCCAACCCACGCGCTTCCATGCAACGCGGCACCATCGCCAGCCTTGCCAATAAATCATCTTTAGTTTCTTTGGCGTGATCCCATAAACCGCCATGTGCAGGCAAATCGCCGTACTGAATGTTTAAGGCCTGCAAATGCGTTCTGATTAACTCGAAATGTTGTGCTTCCTCATCGGCGACTTGCAGCCAATCTATATAGAACTGGTCGGGCATACCACGAAACCGGTACAGCATGTCCCAGGCCAGATAAATCGCCATAAATTCAACATGCGCGATGGCATGAAAAAACGCTGCCACGCCTTGGGGATTAGTCAATTTGCGATTGGGCATATTACGCGGCGCCAGCAACTCAGGACTATCAGGAAAACTCACCTGCTCGATTGGCAAGGGCGGGCAAGACGGGCTAAGCTTTAGCTCGCCGTTATGTAATAATTGCCAAGCCTGGTGCGTCAGCGCCAGCTTTTCATCAATATTTGTGCGATGTAGACACGCAGCGGCAAAATCAAAGACGTTATTCATTACCTTTACACAAACCCTATGACTAAATATTTCGACCTAAGTGCATTACTGCTTTATTGCCTGTTTATTTATTGGTTGTCCGACCAACAATCCCTGCCCGCGCCCACCTGGTGGGGCCTAGAGTTCCAAGACAAAATCAACCACGCGGGTGCTTATTTTATTATGGCAACATTCGCTTGGCGCAGCATTAGGCATATCGGCACTTCACCCATTGTACTGGCTTTAATCAGCATTCTGTTTTGTAGTTTATACGGCGCGTCAGACGAATGGCATCAATCCTTTGTCGAAGGCCGCTCTTCAGATGTCATGGATTGGCTGGCGGATACTAGCGGGGCGGTGATGGCGATGGTGTGCTTATATTTTTTTCAGCGGCGGAATATATTTACAGTCGGTATTTAAAAGTGGCTTTTGTTCAACATTGTCATGCCGTAGTGATCTAACTCGAGCCATAATGTTTACGGCTGGTGACTAGGGAAGCGCCTACCCCTCAATCAACTCAAGATTGATCAGTCTTTTGTAAACGATCTAGGTACCAATAGCAGTGATCAAACTACACGGTGAAAAGTCTCGGCTTAGATGGAATTCCTGTAGGAGTCGAAACAAAAGAACAGCAAGAACGCCTGCTTGACAAAGGCTGCACTCAATTTCAAGGCTATCTATTTGGCGCTCAACAACGACCGGATTTTAGAATCCAATAGTTCGGGAGTGATTTCGCTAGGAAAGGCCGAAATCGTTGCCCCGTCTTTGCTAATTAAATATTTATAAAAATTCCACTCCGGTGCCTGACCGATAGCTTGAATCAGCTTTTTGAAAAAGCCGTTTGCAGCCGCACCTTTTACAGCGCTTTTTTCCAATATCGGAAATGTGACTCCGTAATTGATGAAACAAACTTTGGCAGTTTGTTCTGCATTGTCGAACTCCTGATTAAAATCATTTGAGGGGAAGCCAACAATCACTAATCCCTGGTCCTTATATTTTTGATACAACGCTTCCAGACCTTCAAACTGCGGGGTATAACCGCAATTACTTGCTGTGTTGACAGCCAGCACAACCTTATCTTTAAAGGCCTGACAAAAATCAAGCTGTTCGGTTGATCTTAATTTCGTCATTTTGAAATTCAAAATTTCAGGGCAAGATTCCGCACCCGCGCTTGCAGCTGAAAATAACAACGCTGCCATTAAAACTAGCATTTTCATGATCGTACCTTTTGAGTTATTGCATTAGCACAGGCCGGATTTAAACACTGTCTAACGGTATTGGTTAAAAACCAGCCCATTAGGAATTTACCAGAAATTCACCACTTGCCAAGTTATACCAATCCCAACAAGTTTATATTTAAAACCCTCATCCTAACCTTCTCCTTTATGCCCTATGCATAACTATCTACACAACTTTTTTACAATTTAGAATCAATGAGTTGTAAAACCACTTAACTCCCTCTCCTGCTGGAGAGGGTTGGGGTGAGGAGATTAAAATCAATCACTTAGATTCCCCTCATCCCAACCTTCTCCCGCTGGAGAAGGGGCCAAAAACTTGTGTAGATACCTATGGCCCTATGGGTACGTTGGAGAAGGAATAGTATGTGAACTAATTGGGATTGGTATTAAGTTCTGATGGCGGAAACGCCGCCGTCGACATGCATAATTTGACCGCTGATCCAGCTGGCTTTATCCGATAACAAAAACATCGCCATCTGGGCAATGTCCTCGGCGCTACCTATGCGTTTAAGAGGATGGCGAGCAGCAGCCGCTTGTTTTTTTGTGTCATCACTCAATAGTCTTACCGCTAATGGCGTATCAGTGAGTGACGGTGCGATGGCATTGACTCTGACCTTGGGCGCCCACTCGGCAGCTAAGGAACGCGTCAAGCCTTCCACTGCACCTTTGGCCGCAGCCACGGTGGCATGATAAGGAAAACCCGTTTGCACAGCGACAGTGCTAAACAGCACCACAGAAGCAACATCCGATGCTTGCAGGTTACGTTGATAATGCTGCAAACAGCGCACCGCACCCAACAGATTAATTTCTAAATCCTGCCGAAACTCATTGGCTTTGAGACTGGCAAAAGGCTTCAAATTAATACTACCCGGGCAATAAACCAAACCAGCTAACGGTTCGTCAATTACCGGCAAGGGATCTGTTAAGACATCACAAATAAAGTGTGTAGAACGGATATTTTCCGGAGAGGTTCGACTTAAGGTATACACCTGGAATTCGGCTTGTGCCAAACGGGCCAAAGCCGCACCGATACCGCTGCTGGCACCTACAACTAAAAGTTTACGCATTTATTCATCCTCAAAAGTAGTCCCGGTAGTTCTTGCTCAAATCAATCTGCGCGATATATCTGTTAGAAGCGATGCAGACGTTAACTCAATCACGTTGTCGTTGAGTTTTCCTGAATACGCATTAAAAGCAATTGTCTATCCCATAAAATCGTCATCATGGAGCAGTAAATGTTATTGAAAACAAAGCTTATCAAGCTGTTTGCCTGGATTGATAACAGCAACATAAGCGAGGCCGACAATGTCGGCAATGCTATTGACTGGCTCAGAGTTATCCCTTTTATACTGATGCATGTTACTTGTTTGCTGGTGTTTATGGTGGGCTGGAGTCCGGTCGCTTTGTGGGTGGCGTTGTTTTCTTACCTGCTCAGAATGTTCGCCATCACCGCCTTTTATCATCGTTATTTTTCGCACAAGTCGTTTAAAACCAGCCGAGCCGGGCAATTTATTTTTGCGTTACTGGGTGCAACAGCCACGCAACGCGGTCCAATCTGGTGGGCATCTCATCATCGTCGGCATCATCTGTATTCCGATCAAGACAAGGACATTCACAGTCCCAGGCACGGTTTTTTATGGAGCCACATGGGCTGGTTTTTATGCCTGAAAAATTTCACCACGCGCGAAAACTGCGTCCGTGACTTACTGAAATACCCCGAATTACGCTGGCTGGATCGTTTTGATATTTTCGTCCCCATTGCTTATGCATTTTTCATGTTGGGACTTGGCAAATGGCTGGAAATGTATTTTCCGGAATTGGGCACCAATGCCTCGCAAATGTTGATCTGGGGCTATTTTGTATCGTCTATTGTGTTGATCCACTGCACATTGTCAGTTAATTCTTTAGCGCATATCTTCGGTTCTAAACGTTACCAGACCAACGACGAGAGTCGTAACAATGGCTTGCTGGCATTGCTAACGCTGGGTGAAGGCTGGCACAACAATCATCATCATTATCCGCTATCAACCAGACAGGGTTTCTTCTGGTGGGAAATTGATATTAGTTATTACCTGCTAAAACTGATGTCTTGGTGCGGTTTGATTTGGGATCTGCAACCGGTCCCGGTTAACAGACTGCACTCCAAGCTGGTGCAAAAGGAGTTGCAACAATGAAATTGGCAATCATAGGCAGCGGCATTTCCGGACTGTATTCAGCGCATTATCTAAGCAAACAACATGAAGTAACGATTTTTGAAGCCAATGCCGTGCTAGGCGGACACACAGATACTCATCATATTGACATTGCCAATCAAACTTACCCGGTAGACACCGGTTTTATTGTCTTTAACGAACACAATTACCATTACTTCTGCCAATTGTTAGGTGACTTGGGCGTGGCTTCTCAGTCTTCCGATATGAGCTTCAGCGTCACTGATTCCGTCAGCGGACTGGAATACAACGCCACCACGCTGGATAAGCTGTTTTGCCAGCGGCGTAATTTATTTCGGCCACGCTTTTATCGCATGGTCAGAGATATTTTGCGTTTTTACCGTGAAGCGCCAGCACTGTTGAATGCATCTGACGACAACCTGACCTTGGGAGAATACCTGCATAACAACCGCTACAGCAGTGCTTTCATTGATGATCATATTCTACCCATGGGCTGTGCGTTATGGTCCGGCCCATCGGAGACAGTAAAACAATTTCCGGCACGGTATTTTGTTAGCTTTATGGCCAACCACCAGATGCTGAAAATCAGCGACAGACCTGAATGGCGCACCATCATCGGCGGCTCTTCAAGTTACGTAAAAGCCTTTCAACAGCAGTTTAAAGGCGAATTAAGGCTGAATTCGCCCGTGTTGGCTGTCAGCCGCAATGATGCGGGTGTGATCGTTAAGACAGCTGCTCAAACGCAACAATTCGACCGGGTTATATTCGCTTGCCACAGCGACCAAGCCTTAAACTTGCTGGCCGACCCCAGCCCCAGCGAAACTCAAATTCTCGGCGCAATGACCTATCAGCAAAATGAAGTCGTTCTGCATACCGATGCGCGCTTGATGCCCCGACATCCAAAAGCCTGGGCCAGCTGGAATGCATTAAAAATTAACAATTTAAAAGCTCAATGCACCGTCACTTATTACATGAATTTACTGCAAAATCTGGCAGCGCCGGTGCCATTGCTGGTCACCCTTAACTGTACTGATCGCATCGATCCTAAAAAAATACTGCAAACCAGAACTTACCATCATCCCGTTTACACCAAAGCCAGTCTGGCAGCACAGCAAAGACGCGAGGAAATTAACGGTAAACAATTTACTTATTACACCGGCGCTTATTGGGGCTGGGGCTTTCACGAAGATGGTGCCCAAAGTGCGCAAGAAGTGGTTGATTTAATAAGGACGGCGTCATGACCGAACTGCGTAGCCGCTTATGCGAAGGCTGGATACGTCATCGTCGCTATACCCCAAAACATCATGAATTTCGTTACCCCATTTTTATGACTTGGCTGGATCTGGATGAATTGGCACGGGTAACGGCAATTAGCAGCTTATGGTCGCTGGAGCGTTTTAATTTAGTGAGTTTTTTTCGTAAGGATTACCTTGGCGGATCAGCTGAGGGCGATTTAACCAGCGAGGTAAAAAACCGCATTAAAAATCAAACCGGACATTCCTTTGACGGCAGGATCTGCCTGTTAACTCATTGTCGATTTCTCGGCATTTGCTTTAACCCGGTCAGCTTTTATTTTTGCTATCCAAAAGGTGAAGACCAGCCCCGTTACATCCTGGCTGAAGTCAACAACACGCCCTGGCATGAGCGCTTTTATTACGTGCTGGATACGCAGACAAGTCCTAAACACAATGGCAAGTGGACATTTGAATTCGACAAGGCCTTTCATGTATCGCCGTTTATGCCGATGAATCTGCGCTACCTCTGGAGGTTTAGTTTGCAAGATGCCAATGTAATTATTCACATGGAACTGCACCAGCAACAGCAAGTCTGCTTTGATGCGACATTGCAGCTGCAAAGCCACGCCATGACCCAACAAGCCATGCGCAATATTCCTTTGCACTATCCCTTTATGACTTGCAAAGTAGTCGTCCTGATTTACTGGAACGCCTTGCGTTTGTGGCTCAAGGGGATACCTGCATACGACCATCCCGGCAACAAAAAATCGTTGAACAATGGAGACTTAAAATGAATGCAACGGTTGAATTAATAAGCAAAAAACCGAGTCGAATTGATTTGTTATGTCGCAAAGCTTTTTTAAGCAATCTTGCCCGACTGGAAAATGCCTTGCTCACCGTCACTGACCCACTGGGTGAAGTTACTTTAGGCACAAGCGCTGATGACGGTTTAAACGCCCGCATTACAGTTTCAGATTTGGTGTTTTATCGCCAGGTTGCCTTGGGCGGCTCGATTGGCGCGGCGGAAGCCTACATGGATGGTATCTGGCAGGCGGACGAGTTATGCCATGTGATTCAGATACTGGTCCGTAACCGCGACCTGCTCAACAGCATGGAAAGCGGCTTGGCAACGCTGGCAAACCAACTGCTAAAAGCATGGCATTTTGCCAACCGTAACTCTGAGCAAGGTAGCCGCAGAAATATCGCGGCGCATTACGATTTGGGTAATGAACTGTTCGAATTGTTTCTTGATCCCCATGGCATGTATTCATCAGCAACCTTTCATCACCCCGATTTATGCCTGGCTGACGCATCAACAGCAAAACTCGAACGCATTTGTCAAAAACTGGATTTAAAGCCGGAAGATCATGTCATCGAAATCGGCACCGGCTGGGGCGGGTTTGCAACTTACGCCGCCCAACACTACGGCTGCAAAATCACCACGACAACGATTTCCAAAGAGCAATATCAGGCTGCCAAAATACGGGTTACTGAAGCCGGTGTTGCCGACAAGGTGACGGTCATCATGGAGGATTACCGCAAGCTGGAAGGCAAATTCGACAAATTGGTGTCAATTGAAATGATTGAAGCGGTAGGCCATCACTTTCTGGACACTTACCTTAAACAATGCGCCATGCTGTTAAAGCCCAATGGCTTGGCGTTGATTCAAGCCATCACCATCGAAGACCGGTATTACCGTCAGGCGCTAAAGAGCGTCGACTTCATAAAACGCTATATATTTCCCGGCAGCTTCATTCCTTGCGTCAGCACGATTGTAAATAGCGCCGCCAAAGCCACCGATCTGCGCTTGATCAATTTGGAAGATCAAGGCGAAAGTTACGCGCTCACTCTCAACCATTGGCGCAAGAATTTTATGGCGGCAATCAATCAAGTCAGAGCCTTGGGGTACAACGAAGAGTTTATTCGGATGTGGGAATTTTATCTTTGCTACTGCGAAGGCGGCTTTAAAGAAAAGTCTATTTCCAACGTACAACTGCTGTTCGCCAAACCCGGCAATCGACGTCAACAATGGCTGCCTGATTATGAAACCATCTAATTTAATTAACATGATCTGGATGCAAGCCTTGTGGTTTGCTGCCGTTGTCGGTGCCGGAAAAGACACACTTTGGCTGGCACCAATCGTACTGGCGTTATTTGTTTATTGGCAAACTCGCCCCGTTAATCATAAAACAGGCGACTACAAGCTGGTACTTGTCGCAGTCGTTCTTGGTTTTATCTTAGATAGCGCATGGATAAAACTGGGTTGGCTGGAATTTAGCGGCAATTGGCCTGCTAAGGACCAAGCCCCGTTGTGGATTTTATTCTTATGGGCGGGTCTGGCGTTGACCTTGAATCACTCGCTGGCTTGGTTGCAATCAAAATTATGGCTGGCTGCCTTATTGGGTGGCATTAGCGGCCCGCTATCCTATCTTGGCGCCAGTCGCTTGGATGCAGTAACAATCACCACTGAATCTTCAAGCTGGTTTATTGGTTTGGGCAGCGCTTGGGCCTTGGCTCTGCCGTTATTGTTGTGGCTGGCGGCACGTTTACAGCAAAAGGAGCAAGACTATGTCTAGCTTAATGATCGTAGCAATCGCTAGCTCCATTGCCATGCTGCTCACCTGGGCATGGCAACAACGCACAAAAAATGCCGGTATTGTCGATGTCGCCTGGGCGTTTGGCATGATGGCCGCCGGGCCTTGGTATGCATACACCGGCTCAGCGCCCTTGTCTTTAAAAGTCAGCCTCGGATTATTAGTAGCCGCTTGGTTTTTAAGACTTGGCATTCATCTCGCCAGCCGTGTATTCAACGAAGCCGAAGATGGACGCTATCTGGCAATGCGCAAGGCTCTTGCAACGCATGCGTCATTAGGATTTCTGGTATTTTTTATTCTGCAGGCCGGTTTTATATGGGTTTTATCCCTGCCTTTTTTTGCTGTGGCGCAAAATACCCAGCCACAGCCAGTATTGGTTGGTTTGGCCTTAATAATTGCCGGAATCGCCTTATGGGGCGAAGCTACTGCCGACCGGCAGCTGGCTAAGTTTCGGCAGAATTCGGCAAATCGAGGCAAGAGCTGCAGAGAGGGGTGGTGGCGTTATTCACGGCATCCCAATTATTTTTTTGAATGGCTGCATTGGTTTGCTTATCCGCTGATGGGCTGGGGCGGCGAATATCAATATTGGCTGTGGCTGGCACCGGCGGTGATGTTTACGTTTTTATACTTTTTTACCGGCATCCCTTTTTCGGAACAACAAGCCTTGCGCACTCGCGGCGACGATTACCGGCAATATCAGCAATCCACATCAATGTTTTTTCCTTGGCGGTCTAAGTCTGACTCTCGGTAAGCCTTTCGACGATATGGATCGACGACACAGGAGAACTCGGTGAGAGCGATGCCCTCGTCGCGACTGAAGGCTGCAAATCACGACGTGGGCGTCGCTCCCACAAGTGAATTGTTACAATTTTCGAATGAAGACTATCAATAATCTACCCCGCCAGGATTTATCTATGGATGCCATTAAACTCGCAGAACAACGATTGCTACCGGATTTTTTAATTCGCTTTGGAATTCGCAGATTATTAAAACAGCGCCTGGCCGATGAATTTGCAGATGATGTAGAACAACAAAATCAACGCTATCGCAATTTTCTCGCTACTTTACGAAACAGTCCTATCGCTATTGAGACCGACGCCGCTAATGCGCAACATTACGAAGTGCCCGCAGCGTTTTATCAATATGCCTTGGGCAAACATCTTAAATATTCATCCTGCTATTGGGATACCCAAACCCGCAATCTGGACGAGGCCGAAGCGCTAATGCTGACGCTCACCTCTGAGCGCGCAGAGCTGCAAGATGGTCAGCATATTCTTGAATTAGGCTGTGGTTGGGGTTCGTTGACATTATAGATGGCGCAACACTTCCCCAATAGCCGAATCACCGCAGTGTCAAACTCAAACAGTCAACGAGCCTTTATTCTGCAACAAGCTCAGGCTCGCTCTCTAAATAATATTGAGGTGATTACCTGCGATGTAAATCAGCTGAGGTTATCGCAGCAGTTCGACCGGATCGTGTCGATTGAAATGTTTGAACATATGCGCAATTACGACCATTTGCTCAAAAAAATAGCCGACTGGCTCAAGCCTGAAGGCAAGTTGTTTGTGCATGTATTTTGTCATCGTTACCTAGCCTACCCGTTTGAAGTCGATGGTGACGATAACTGGATGGGGCGCTATTTTTTTACCGGCGGCCTGATGCCTGCACGAGATACCCTGTTGCATTTTCAACAGCATTTACAGTTGCAGTCGCAATGGGATTTATCCGGCAGCCATTACCAAAAAACAGCTGAAGCTTGGTTAAATAATACCGATCAACATAGCCCTGCCATTTTGCAATTATTTAACGAAACTTACGGTATCGAAGAGGCCCAATTGTGGCTGCAACGCTGGCGAATATTTTTTATGTCCTGCGCGGAATTATTTGGTTACTGCAACGGCAATGAATGGCTGGTAGCACATTATCTTTTTACTAAAGCTACAAATTAACGTTTTTGAATAGATACCGTTCAAGCATATTTAATTTGAAACTCTCAGCCTGACCTTCTCCTTTATGCCCTATGGGTACGTTGTAGAAGGGATAGCAGGTGAACTTATTGTGATTGGTATTAGCTCATACTGAAAATGGGGGATTTTCACCCGAGTGGAAATGATCCATCTATTCAGTCACATTCAACTGATATTTCCGCACCCGATAACGCAGTGTTTCACGCGTTGTCCCCAAGGCTCTCGCTGCAGCTGTAAGATTATTTCCCGCCCGATCCAATGCGGTTTTAATGATAAACCGGTCCATATCGTCCAGCGCCATGCTGCCATCCAGCGGCAGGCGTAGACTGTTTTCGTTATCGACAGTGCCATTTTGAATTGTCTGCTGTCCTGGCAATTGCAGCCATTGACCGGGAAATATCGGGCCGTCGGCAAACAATACACAGCGTTCAATCACATTACGCAGTTCTCTGACGTTACCTGGCCAATCATGAGCGCGTAATTTACTCCACACGTCATCAGGAATTTCTTTTACTTTGCGTCCGGCCTTGGCGTTATATTCGGCGACGAATAACGGTACCAGCTTGTCCAAATCTTCTATGGCTTCACGCAACGGCGGCAGCATGACTTTAAACACGCTCAAGCGATGGTATAAATCGGCGCGAAAGGTTCCGGCCTGAATCATATTTTCCAGATTGCGATTACTCGCCGCGACGATTTGCACATCAACCTTAATTTCCTTTTCACCGCCTAAGCGCCTAACGGTGTGATCCTCAATGGCTTTAAGTAGCTTGGCTTGCAGATCCAGCGGCATTTCGCCGATTTCATCCATAAACAAGGTGCCGCCGTCGGCTTGCTCTAGTAAGCCACGGTGACGGCCTACTGCGCCGGTAAAAGCGCCGGATTCATGACCAAACAGCTCCGATTCCAGCAATTCACGAGGCAAGGCAGCGCAGTTTACTTCGATCATCGGCTGTTGGGCGCGCGGTCCGCCGTAATGCAAAATGCGCGCAGTTAAACCTTTGCCGGTACCGCTTTCGCCACCGATGATCAACGCGCTGAAAGGGACTTCGGTCAATCGCGTTAATAATTGCCTAACCTGTTGAGCTTGAAGGCTACGACCAACATAAGCTTCTGGTGCATAGCGTTTATGGCCCAGCCGGGTTTGATCGATGACCCGGCGTTGTATTGTGGCACTGCGTGCAGCACTAGCGACAATCAGATCAAGACGATCCAGATCGCAAGGTTTTTCCAGAAAATCATAAGCGCCCAGCCGTAACGCTCGAACCGAATCCGGCACGCTGCCGTAGCCGGTTAAAAACAGCCATGGCGTAATAGTGCCGGCGTCTATGCCGCCCGCCTTGATTTTTAACTGCTCCATGAAATCCAACGCATTGCCGTCAGGCAAATTCATGTCAGAAAGAATAACTAAGGGTTCGGCAGTTTTTACCAATAACAAGTCTTTAGCTTCGGCAAGATTGTGCGCCCATACGACATCCCAGCCGAGTGATTGATAGTGCCGCGATAATTCAGAACCAAGTAGTTGTTCATCTTCAATAATCAGTAAGGTTTCCATCTTTAGTTCACTCCAGTTGGCAACGTCAACAATACCCGGGCACCATGTGGCTCGACATTATCCAGTCGAATAGTACCGCCCAATTCTTTAACAAAACGTTGTACCATCGCCAAGCCTAAGCCGGTGCCATGTTGACGCTCGGTACGAAACGGCCGGATGCCTTGCGTCAATAATTCTTCAGAAAAACCAGGGCCATCATCAACTACGGTGATTCGCAACACGTCATGTACCAGTGCTGCTTTAATGGTAATGATGCCGGCACTGCCTTCAAGAGCATTGGCGGCGTTCAATACCAAATTTAATAGTGCTTGGCGCATGCCGCTGGCAGGTAAATTTACCGGTAAAGGATTCGGCAATTCGGTACAGAGTTGAATCTGCTCAGGCACTTGATAACGCGTTAAAGTTAATAAATCATTGATCAACTCTTTCAAATCAAAGGTCTTGGCGTCTTCCGGGGCATGGCGGCTTTGATCAAGCATTTCACTCAGTAAACGCGCCAGCCGTTTCAATTCAGCATCGATTAAACCCATGCGTTCGCATTGATTTTTGTCATCAATTTCTCGGCGTAAATTGTTAAACGCCATTTGAATGCCCGCCAAGGGATTACGTATTTCGTGGGCTAATTTGGCCGCGACTTCACCGATGGCTGCCAGCCGTTCTGCGCGCGCCAGACTGGTTTGCTGCTCCAGCAAGGCTTGCGTAGCTAACCTAACTTCATATTGCAATGATTGTGCGTGCAGACGCTTGGCTTCTTCCAGCTCGGCAAGATGCTTGACCATTTCGTTATAGCTATTGAAAACCGGCAACAATAACGGATCCAAATGCGCCGTAGTTATCGGTGTATAAGTTTCATCAATCAACCGTTCCAACAACTGTCTAAGGTCGTTTAAAGGATGCAGAATTCTTCGATAGAAAAACAACACTGCAATCACCAAGATCATCCCTAATAACATTGATGCCACCGTCAGTTCGGTTTCGGTATCTTTGCTGATTTGTTCCAGTAAATGATCTCGCTCAATCAATTCGCTGTCGAGCGCCTGGCTCATGACCTTTAAAACCTGGATCAAGCGGGTGTTTTTTTCCTTTTTATCCAACGACCCTATTTCTGACAATAACTGCCTGACTACTTCCATACTGCTTTTAGTTGCGGGCGAAATAATTTCTTTATCTGCAGTTAACGTATCCATTTCGGCTAAAGTAAGCGTTAACGCTTTAAGCGTGTTGGTCAGCACCTCGGGATAGGCTACCGGCATCGATTCGGTAAGATATTCAATGAGCGAGTGTCGTAATTCCACAGCAACGTTTTGCACGCTGTGCGAATAATCCACATGCGACAGCACCGCATCAAAATGCTGCAAATTGCGCCAAATAAGGCCACCCAGCGTCGCCAGAGCCAGTAATAGCAGTAGCAAAAAAGCTAAGACGCGATGTTGTATGGGACGTGGATAAGCTGATTTCATTTGGCTAATTAAGTGGCAGTGAAGATAAAAATAGGATTTCTCTTATCTTGGTCATTAAATTTACTCGCATACAGAGCCAACATATTTTCTATACACCTCATAACAAATGAACCATAACGAATACACCGTAATGCGCCCCCAAAAATCGACAAATACGATCATGTCCGGCGTATTACTGATTTTATCGAAATACGCCAACAGTAAAAATAACGGTATGTTGATGACGATAACGGCTAGTATGGCGCCTTTGAGCATTGGCTGTCTGGCAAGATACTTGACATAAATTGCAAAACCAATAAACCACAACGAATACACCGTAAATCGTCCCCAAAAATCGATAAACACGGCTGATTTGGCATCCGTACTCAGTAGATGAAAATAAGCCATGACTAAAAACAGCACGGTATTGCCTATCACCAACGTAGACAAAATCAATTTTAGACTCTGCTTTTGCGCTAATGCCATACCATTACCTGCGTGACTTACTTGAATGTTGTTTAGAGTGCTCATGACTGATTTTCCGCACGTTTTTCAGTCAACGTTGTATAAATAACGAATATTGCCAACAAGGAAGCAAGAATCACAGACGCTCCCACTGTGCCGTAATCGAGCCCGCCTTTTTCAATCGGCTTAGTCAAAAAGTCGCCAAAAGTTGCGCCAAAAGGCCGCGTCAGTACAAAAGCTACCCAGAACAACATCACCCGATTAAGCCGGGTAAAATAGGTAGCCAGCACGACCAACCAAAGCAACCCGGCAATTAAGACCGCGCCGCCCAAAAAACCCAACCCCGAATCATCGGCTAAAAAATCGCCTAAAGCTGTACCCAATGTGTTTGAAAACAATATGGCCAACCAATAGAACATTTCCGCCCGTGTGGTTTGGATGTTACTCACGGACAGTGTCTTTTCGCTAATCTGCCAAATCGCCAACACCAACAGTAAACCGGCGCTCAAAATCAATGACCCATTGGCATAACCCAAGCCTAAGGTGCGATCCATAAAATCCGACATCGTGGTGCCTGCCGTACTGGTAGTAAGAATCACCGTCCAATAAAGCACCGCATTAAACTTGCTCGCCATCAACTGAGCGATAACAGACACTAAGAACAAACCCAATAAAATGACAGTGCTAAATCCATAACCGACATCCATTGTCATCGACAGCAGATCACCCGCCGTTTCCCCCAACGTGGTTGCGCAGATTTTAATAATCCAGAACGTAAAAGTGACTGCTGCGACTTTATTCATGATTACTCGCGATTGAATCTTTAGAAATTGACAAACAGCGAGCCCATAACCAAATGGCGCATGGTGTTATTGGTATGAGTGGCATCGTCCAAATATTGATTCATGTAACCGGCTTCGGTACGGAAGTTTTTATTAAACGTCCAACCTAATCCGGCAAACGCCCGATTTTGATCGAAACCGGATTGACCACCTTTGGGTGTTGAGTTCAGTCGCACAAAGAATTCATCCCAAGCAATCAAACTCAAGCGCGGTTCAAATTCTAAAGGATGCAAAAAACGAAGCATCTGCCGTGGACGCACGCGAACTTCACTGCCATTACCCGGTATAAAGTTAGTTTCGATCATAGTTCTGAACGTAAACGTCCCAATATCAGTCGGTAAAATATACCGAAACGCCGGCCAGACATCTTGTTGAGCGACGTAGTTTTTGCCGATATTTTGTGTCGGCAACCAGGTATAACCTGCCCAAATCGTGGCACGATCGCTGAGCGAATAACCGATCGCAGTGCGGACCATGCCTTGATACCAATGATTCCAGTTGTCATCAAAACGGGACTGGCCTTCTACCCAAACTCGAGCCTTCTCCAAACTAGGGTCAACCACCTTCAAACTGCCTTCGCCGACGACCTGTAGCCAGCTACCGGCATCTTGAAATAAATCATCCGCAGCGACAGCATTGTTAGCAATACCTAATGAAACTGCCAGCAAAGCTAACCCAGTAAGCGTGTTCTTGTACATATTCAACATAATTTCCTCCGTTTATAATGATAAGTAATCAGCGACAACGGCTTAAATTCGTGGCGTCGCCTCCAAGCAAAATTCAAGATTGGCAAAATTCAAGATTGGCTAATTTCCAACGGCCTACCCATGCAAAGTCTTAAAAACACTCGCGCTGCAGCAATACCGTTAATCACAAAACACACGGCGATTAAGGCACCAATCCACGAATATTGGCTACTGGCGTGATAGAGCAACAAGTCTTCGCCAATAAATGCCGGAGTAATCGGAAAACCTACCAAGCCCAGAAAGCTGATAAACAATAACAACGACAAAATAGGGTTGGTTTCCGCCATGGCCCGATAAGCGAAAGGCGAGTCTTTAAAATTGGCTTGTTTCGGTAATTTGATTAACACCAAAATGCCGAGCAGCCACGAGGGGATGATGCCGGTAGTGAATAACACAATATCCGGCAAAGCCTCGGGATGTAATAACCACACGGCACCCGCTGCGAATAAGGCACTCATCGCAACGGCGTTCCAAATCTTAATGAAACTATGCTTCTGACTAAACGCGCTTAATGACGCCATCACCATAGCCAGTGCAGCGGGCGCGGCGAGATACAGGGAATTAATAACGTCAGTCGTAAAAGCCAACCAAGTCATCAGCAGCACACTTAAACCAACGACAATTTTCACTACCCCACTGACGTTATTAATTTTTGCACCCGCTTGCTTGAGTGGTGCCCAAAGCATTGATCTAACCAACAACTCCAGATTACCTTCTTGCAACGCAAACACATATAAGGTGTTCTGCAACACTTCCGGCAGTGTGTCGCGTATAGAGACCGGCAAATAATCAGGCATGCGAGTATTTTTAATATTAAAGTCAGTGTCGATAGCCCCTTCAACTCGCAGCATATGTGCAACGATAGATGGCGATACCAACAACTGATAGCAGCGTAAGAAAGCATTGCCCAAAAAATGCACCAACACTAAAGTTTCCAAGCCCAGCGCCAGCTCCATAAACATGAAGCCTACTTGGGTAATCGAGGCGTAAGCCACCTGCCCTTTAATGTTTGATTGCGTTTTTTCCGACAGAGTGGCGATCACCACCGTCAGCAAACCAATACAAAATAGCGCCGTTCTAGGAATGTAGTGATAACTCCATATCGGCGCGGTACGCAGCAGTAGGAACACGCCCAAATGTACCGACAAGGCACCGTAAAAAATCGCGCTGGATGGCGTTGGCCCTTCCATCGCACGAGGCAGCCAAAAACAAAAAGGAAACTGTGCAGATTTTCCGCAAGCGGCGATAAATATCAGCACTGACATTAATGCCAAGGCCGGATAACTGGCCGGTGGCGGCGCACTGTCTGCAAACAGCACGGCAAGATTGCTGAAATGGTCACTTTCGTGAAACAACAGATGCCCCATCCACGCACCCAGCAGCAAACCGATGTCGCAAAAGCGATACACCGTGTATGCCCTTAAGGCATTACGCACCGGTTGCACCCGATGCCGGTAAAAGGCGATCAATAAAAATGACGAGATGCCGACAATTTCCCAGCCTGCGAACAACATATCAATCGAGCCTGACAGCACGACCATATTCAAGCCCAGTGCAAAACCGAAAATGGTCATAAAAAAGCGTTTATAGCCCGCTTCTCGATGCAGGTAATTTCGGCAATAACGCACAATCACCGAAAAAATCACCCACACTGCAAACAAATACGCCGCGCCGATACGATCAAAATAAAACAGAATCGGGAATCGATAGTTGCCACGTTCATACAACGTAAACCACTCAAATTCATGACCAGGAAAACCATTGCTTGCCCATAGCGCAAGTAACACAATAATACTCAAGCCCATTGCATGCGTGGTCCAGAAGCTGATCGTCGCAATTTTCTTTTCGTTAGTTCCCAGCAAAGCAATCAGTAATAGCCCAAACAACGGTAACAACAGACAGGCTAGCAATAATGTATTCATGCGGCACTCCTTCGCAGACAATGCACCGGAATCGTTGCGCGTTGCCCAACAATAATATTTTCAGAGCAATCAGCCGTTGGCGCCGAAGTGCCTGCGGGCAATTCAACCGGTTCCCAGCCGGTACTGTGATAAAAAAACAACTCATTCGTGCCGGGATGACATGCCGCCAAGCGCACCCAATCGTTATCCAGCCATTCTTTTAATGGTGCTCCCAGATTTGCAAAGGCTTTATCCAGAACTTGCGTGCTTTGTTCGATAACAATCAGCAAGCGCGATGGTTCATGGACTTCAATCATTTGCGATGGCAAACCGTTACGCAAATCACCTTCGACACCGTTGGCCACACCAAGCAACCCGATGACGTTATGCGGCAGCTTAGTACCGGCGCCATACACCGAGTTATCAATCCGTGAGAACAAATACTCAAGATTGATGCCGCCGCAGACCGGAATAATCGCCGAGAGAATTTTGACGATGATTTGCCCGTCAGCGTCCGAATCGGGATTGTAAGAATGTAGAAAAGAGCGTCGATCGAGAAACAAATCTCGCGTTAATGCGCGTCTACCTACTACGCAATAGAGATTGTTGGAATGATTAAGCTCAGGCCGCGGTTCGAATATCGACGAAGCACGAGTAGCAACATGTTGATGGGCTTCTTCAAAAGAATGCTTTTGCGGACCCAACTCAAACCAACGACAGCGCTCCAGGGCATTTTTTTGCAAGGCTTGTTGCATGGTATTTTGAAAAATCTGCAATACCTCGGCTGGATACTGCGCAAACAGATGCTTATCAAAATAAGTGATTTCGTCACGACTGGTGTTATGCAGTGCCGCAACAAAATAGCTGCTTGCCGGAATATCAATGCCACGCTCCCGCAATACGTCCCGCACCGGCTCATGGTTAGCCATCCAGGCAAAGGCACGGGCATTGGGCGCGCCGGGTTTGCCTGAGCAAGCGCCGCAATCATAAGCAGCAAAATGCTGATTATTAGCGCTGCTGGAACCGTGCGCAACCACTACAACCAACGGAGCAAATTGCTTAGTCAAACCGATATTACGCAGTAAGCCCTCAATTTTGTCGGCCATTTCTATCACCGAAAAACCCAGTAACTGCCCGTCAGCATTCGGCTCATCGTTTTCCCGCAGCAAATGCAGGTGCGTATGCGCGTCAACTTCGCTTAATTTTTTGATTTTTAGCAATTGCGAGCTCGGACGAAATACATCCCAAACCATCCGTGCTGCATAACCGATACCCAAAATCTGTGTGAACAACCAGCCTTTAAAAAGCGAATGCGGCTTGATATGAAGATCGGAGAAGCCTTCTGTCACGGCATTTTTCTCCGCTTCCGGCCGCAAGTTTGATTCCATGATCAAATGCTTGGGGTTTAGGATATTTGGACATTGCGCAACCGGGTAGGCGTCATCAAAGCCCTGATAGAGAAAATCAATGCCAAAAAATCCAGCCGCACCAAAGGTTTCAATGGCGGGATTAAGTTCTTCCAAGTAGCGGCGCAGCGAGCATTCCCTGTCGTCGATGCAAAAAAATGCCTGGGCGATTGGCTTTTCTTTAGCTTTTACCGGCGCGTCCGGGGCTTTTAGCGCGATCAACAATTCAGTATGCAGCGAATATTCCATCGCTTCATGCCACACTTTTAACGGTAAGGGCACAATCGCTTTGTCTTCATAATCGTTTAAAAGAGGTATCTCCGCCGCATGTGGCGTTTGCGCAACGTTAATAAATTTGGCGCCTCTTTTTTTGTTAAGGATCGCTAACTCCGCGAGTAGCTCTACGGCAATAAGTTCTTTCAGCGTAATCTGGCGACGTTCCAGCAAGGCTTTGGGATCAAGCTCGATAAGACGCACCATGCCCGCCCAGCCGGGATGAGCAAGCAACATTTCCAACAGGTACTGTTCGTATAAGGACTCGTCACCAACAATTCGTTGCAAGCACAACGAAATCAGGTCATTAGGGCTTTCATTTAATAAATCACGAATAGATGACTCATTAAACGGATACAGCGGCAACAGACTGTTTTGCGCCAAGCGCCAGACACAACTCAAAAATGATTCATCGGGTTTAGCCAACGTCCAACGACTGATGCCTTGATCCAAAAAATTCGCCAGCAAGCGGAAAATAATCGGATGCACCAAGGAATTTAAATCAATTTCCAAATGCGTCAGCCAACTATTACGAACCCCATGATTAGCCAACGACACCGGCGGATAATGATCAGTGCTGTCGGTGGCAAAGAGTTTTTCTCGCAGTTGCGGATAGTTATTGGAGTCAACCCCAGCATGCTTTATCGCCCAATCGATAGCAAAATCCTTGATCCGACCTTGCTTATGCATTGCCTGGTATTCTGTCAAAGCCAAATAACTGCGGGCACCGAACACCTTTGCTGCAATCGCTACGCCTTTGTGAAAAGGGTAATGCTGAACGGCATGCAGGGTGTTATGGTGAATAAAATCCTTAATAGGCCCTTGCACAGGCAGCCAGTGTGAGATGTGGTCAATCGAGACGTTCAAGTCAAACTCAACAGGTTTCATTAGAACCTCCTCTTAATGATTATGTTCTAAAGGCCACGTTGATCGCTTTTGCGGCGACTCATGTGATCGGGTTTCATTCTTCGTGCAGACAGTGGATGCTTTGAATAGGCGTCGTGAGATTCCATGCCGATCAAAATGCAATGTCCGCCCTGTGCTTCGTAGTCATGTTGAAAAGAGTGCAAAAATTCCATAACGGTGTGGTCCAGTAAAAACGTGTTGTTCAATTGAAAAACGACGGTTTTGCCTTGCTCCAGCGTCGCTAATTCGGTTTTTAATCTTAAGAAATTAGAGAAAATGGCCGCGCCCACCAAGTTAATCACAGTGGTATCCGGCTCCTGATGTTCAACGGTATAGTAAATTTTAAACAGGTTATTCGGTCTGATGCCGCGTAGCATGTGTATTGCAAATTTGGTCAAAATACCTAGCGCAACACCGATCAATAAATCTGTCGCTAACACGCCGATGATGGTGACCACAAACATAAACAACTGTTCTTTACCGATACCCATCACTTCCGCAAACGATTTGGGTGAGGCCAAACGAAAGCCGGTGTACACCAGCAATGAGGCTAATGCCGCCAGCGGAATGCTGTGAATCAAGCGTGGAAACAACACCACGAACAACAACAAGAAGGCACCATGGAAAAAATTGGCCCATTGTGTTTTCGCGCCGTTATTAACATTGGCAGAGCTCCGCACGATTTCAGCAATCATCGGCAGACCGCCGACCAAACCGGCAACCAAATTACCAAAGCCGACAGCCGTCAAATCACGATCTAACTTGGAATGACGTTTGTAAGGATCGAGCTTATCAACAGCAATGGCGCTGAGTAGACTTTCCAAACTGCCTACTAAGCTGATCGCCACCACCGCTTCCCAGAATTCAAGCGTGGCAATCTTGGAAAAATCAGGAAAATAGAAACTGGACATAAAGTTTTCAGAGATCGCGACTAAAAACGTCGGCCCAACTGTTTCTTCGTGATGCGGTAAAAAGTGCGCATCAGGCAAAAACAAGTACATGTGTTGATGTTCCAGATCGAAATATCTTGCCAAGGCAATACCGGACAACACCACTAACAACGGCGCGGGAACCATCTTCAACGTTGGGTTTTTAATGACTGACCAGATAATCAAAATTGCCAAGCCGGTAAAACCGATAATGGCAATGTCCGGATTGAGGTTAACTAGGCTGTGCGGAATTTGGGCAATGGTAGACAGCAAACTACTGCCTTTTTCCGGAGCAACGCCCAGCATGACGTGAATCTGCTTGGCCATAATAATGATGCCAATGGCAGCCAGCATGCCGTGTACCACCGATGCGGGAAAGAACGAACTTAATCGCCCGGCTTTAAATATGCCCAATAGAATTTGTATCACACTGGCGATGACAATTGCCGCCAGTGTATAGCGATAACCGGCCATCGCATCGCCTTCACCCAGCCCTTGCACAGCGCCGAGCACTACAACAATCAACCCGGCGGCCGGGCCATTGATGGTCATAAATGAGCCGCTAATCCTTGAAACCAATACCCCACCGATAATGGCCGTGATAATGCCAGCCGAGGGTGGAAAGCCGGAAGCCATCGAAATACCTAGACACAATGGCAAAGCAATTAAAAAAACCAAAAAACCGGACAATAAATCGCTGCGCCAGTTTTGTTTAAGACCGGCCAAGCCGGTAAGGGGGATTGCGGATGGCAATGCAGTACTCATATTCACTCCTGATAGATAACAATAAACAACTTGTACTACCTACAAGCCATTACCGTGCCAAAAACAAACATGTTTATTAACTCATTGTATTTATTTAACTTTAAAAACATACGCCGCAATAGAATCGATTGACTTAAGCGCAATCGGTTCATATCAACCAATATCAATGGTTGATATGAACCGATTTGTTTTTTATTAGGTAGATTTCGTGTAACTATTCAGCATCAGTTGATTGCTGTGGGAGTGTCTTGTGGGAGCGACGCCCACGTCGCGACCGAGGGCGTCGCTCCCACCCGGTAATGCGTTATCGCTCGCCCTCCAAAGAAACTCGCTGAATAGTTACGATTTAGTAAGCTTTAAAATTTCCGGCCTCTTACTAAATCGACCTTACTCGTTACCTTTACCACACGATAGAGCCCGTGTAACATCCAAACCAATACGCCGTGCCGCAAAGTCTCAATAAGGCGCGGAGCCTTTTAGCCCTGAAAATTAAAGGGAGAGTTACCCAATGACCACGCTCACCATCAACGGCAAGCCTCGCCAAATCGACTTACCAGAGGACACTCCCCTGCTCTGGGCGTTGCGCGATCACTTGGGCTTAACCGGAACAAAATTCGGCTGCGGCATGTCTTTGTGTGGAGCTTGCACTGTTCATGTCGACGGCGAACCCACTCGTGCTTGTGTAACACCCGTTTCATCGGTGGTCGGCAAAAACATCGTAACGATTGAAGCCATCGATCAGGATGCAATCGGGCAAAAAGTCCAAGACGCCTGGTTAGCCTTGGGCGTGCCGCAATGCGGTTATTGCCAGTCCGGACAAATCATGGCGGCCACCGCGTTGCTTCAGCACAATCCCAACCCTTCGGATGCTGATATTGATAAGGCCATGAGCGGGAATATCTGCCGATGCGGCACCTATCAACGTATCCGCGCCGCCATCAAACAGGCGGCTGGTTCAAAGGAGAGCAACTCATGAACAAGACTATCGATCATGCTGAATTGACTGCAGAAAATGAAATAAGCATCGTCAACATTAGCCGCCGCGGTTTTCTAAAAGATTTTGCCCTTAGCGGCTTTGTTCTCGCCGCCGGATTGCCTGCGCTGACTTGGGCCGACGAAACTGCCACGCCCACTGCACAAGATAAGTATGGCGCCGATGCCATGCCGCATGGCTGGGTCGATAATCCGCTGGTGTTTGTTGCGATAGCTGACGACGGCACGGTTACCATTATTTGCCATCGCTCTGAAATGGGCCAGGGAGTGCGCACCAGTCTGCCGATGGTGGTGGCCGATGAACTGGAGGCCAACTGGTTGCATGTTAAGGTCGAGCAAGCGCCGGGTAATGAAGTTCGTTTCGGTAATCAAGACACCGATGGCTCGCGCAGCATGCGCCACTTTTTTATGCCGATGCGCCGCGTTGGTGCTGCGGCACGGCAAATGCTGGAATCGGCCGCGGCTGCACAATGGCAAGTACCGGTGCATGAAGTCCATGCTGAACTACATCGCGTTATCCATCCGGCCACTGGTAGGTCGCTTGGTTATGGCGATCTGGCTCAGGCGGCGGCAAAATTGCCGGTACCTGCCCGCGAATCATTACGTTTAAAAACTCCAGCTGACTTTCGTTACATCGGCAAGGGCCAAGTCGGGATTTATGATGGACGAGATATTGTCAGAGGCCTTGGCCAATACGGCATCGACACGCGGTTAAAGGACATGCTTTACGCCGTGGTTGCGCGTCCACCTGTGTTCGGCGGCAAAGTAGCAAGTTACGATGCCAAAGATGCCCTCAAGGTGCCGGGCGTAATTAAAGTGATCGAACTGCCAAGCAGCCCGCCACCTGCTGAATTTAATCCGCTTGGCGGCGTCGCAGTGATTGCCAGCAACACTTGGGCAGCCATTCAAGGGCGCAAGGCGTTAAAGATCGAATGGAACAAAGGCCCACATGGTAATTACGATTCTGTAGTCTACAAAACCGAACTTGAAGCCGCCGCGCGCAAGCCAGGCAAAGTGGTGCGCAATGAGAGCGACGTTGAAGCCGCATTGAAAACCGCTGCCAAACGGGTAGAAGCGGAATACTATGCCCCGCATCTGGCGCAAGCGCCGATGGAACCACCCGCCGCGACAGCGCGTATTGTCAACGGTCATTGTGAAATCTGGGCTTGCACTCAAGCGCCACAACTATCTCACGATCAAGTGGCAAAATGGCTAAAACTGCCTGCGGAGAAAGTCACTGTCCATGTCACGCTGCTGGGCGGCGGCTTTGGGCGAAAATCTAAACCTGATTACGTAATTGAAGCCGCGCTGTTGTCCAAAGCCATGCACGGCAAGCCGGTTAAGGTGACCTGGACGCGCGAAGACGATTTGCATCATTCTTATTTTCACACGGTGTCAGTCGAACGGCTGGAAGCGGGGCTGGACGATCAAGGTAAACCGATTGCCTGGTTGCACAGAACCGTAGCACCCACTATCTCGTCCACATTCGGACCAGACAGCAAGCATCAGATGCCGGTCGAATTGGGCATGGGCGTCATCAATGTGCCTTATGCCATTGCTAATCTGCGCATCGAAAATCCGGAAGCCGAAGCACATACCCGTATTGGCTGGTTTCGATCAGTGTCTAATATTCCGCACGCCTTCGCGATTCAATCGTTTGTTGCAGAATTGGCCGCTGCGGCAGGACGCGACCATAAAGATTTCTTACTCGAACTGATTGGTCTACCGCGCCGCATTGACCCACGCACCCTTGGCGACAACTGGAATCACGGTGAATCGCCTGAGCTTTACCCTATCGATACTGGCCGTCTGCGCCTTGTCACCGAGACTGTCGCTGACAAGGCTGGCTGGGGGCTTGAACTGCCTAAAGGCCGAGGCTTGGGCATTGCCGCACACTACAGCTTTGTGACTTATATTGCCGTGGTTGTAGAAGTGGCCGTTAGCGAAGACGGAATTTTGAGTATTCCCTGCATTGATGTCGCCGTGGATTGTGGACCGCAGGTCAATCCTGAACGTATCCGTTCGCAGATTGAAGGTGCCTGTATTATGGGGGTAAGCCTGGCAACGCTTGGGGAAATAAGCTTCAAGGATGGCGCGGTGGTGCAGGATAATTTCCATCAATACCAGCTGACCCGTATGGATGACGCCCCTCGCGAAATCCGAGTGCATCTGCTGCCTACGACCGAGTTCGACACACCGCTCGGCGGCGTGGGCGAACCCGCTGTGCCGCCCATCGCACCGGCACTATGCAACGCGATTTTTGCAGCGACCGGTCAACGCATCCGGCAGCTACCGATCCGGGAGCAATTGAGAAAAAACTAACCGCTTCGCCTCGGAAATAAGGCAACAAAAAAGCCCGGTAGCTTAACTACCGGGCTTTTTTGTGAGCTAAAGCAAAAATGCTTTATTTGCGCATTGATTTGTTAAATCTTTTGTCCAATTTATTGTTGGCTTCTTTTGATAACTCAGCGGCACGATTAGCGGCAATCTCTGCGGCTTCAGCTTGCGCAGCTGCTGCTGATGCAGAGGTTTGTGCACTGGCAGCATTTGCTGACGCTTGTTTAACTGAAGCATCCAAACCATCAACTTGCGACTGTAAATTTTCAACATCTGAATTACTTGCGCACGCCGCAAGCATACTTAAAGCCGCGGTAATCATTGCTAATTTAATTACTTTTTTCATATTATTTTCCTGACTCAAAATTAAAAACATGTAGATATTCTTTAAGGCATCTACGCTAAAAATAGAGGCCCGATGATAAGCAGATTTTTTTTATAAAACTGTCGATTAGCGCCGGAATTTAAGAATATTAAACCTATCTACAGTGATGGAGAAAATCAGGCAAGCACTGCACTGTTAATATTGATTGATCAAAAGTTCAAAATCTTCAGGTTTATCAATATCTAATTCTGCTTCCAGCAAGGGAATTTTTAATAATCTGTCTTTAAAATTCAAGATCAAAGGCTTGGCACCTCGATCGCCTTTAAGTTCCAACAAATCCGTAAAAAATTCCGCAGGAAATACGACCGGCACCCCTACCGACTGATGATATTCACTGACAGCGATGAGTGTAGGGGCGTGTTGCCAGCCGCTTAACAGGTTTTGAATGTGCTCAGCGTTAATTAACGGTTGATCGCACAGCATAATGAGTGCCGCAGCCGCTGATGCGGGTAAGGCTTGCACGCCTGCACGAATTGAAGAGGCCATGCCTTCTTGCCACTGTGAATTCACAATCGAAGTAACATCACCAAGATCGATAGAAGTTTGTATCAATTCGGCATGCGCGCCTAGCACAACGATAACTCGGTCATGCAAAATTTCGCGGATGTTGGTAAGGGCATGCGCCAACAACGGGCGATTGTGCCATTCGAGTAATTGCTTGGGATTCCCCATACGGCTGGAACTGCCCGCCGCTAAAATAATCGCGTAAACGTTATCGATGGCTACATTCATGTAATTCTTCTGCAGCTTTAATAGCCAATTGCTGTCCGCTACGTCTATTCAGTTGGGCATGTATGCCAGCCATAATCGATAGCGCAATTTCTTCCGGCGTTTCTGCGCCAATATCCAGACCAACCGGCCCAAACACCCGCTCAGCAATTAGGGCAGCATCATTGCCCAGACTGTGCAATAAGCGATCTTTGCGATGCGCTGGCCCCAATAGGCCAATAAAGGGAATATCACAGCTTGTGACCGCTTTTAAGTAGCGCGCGTCGTATTCAATGTTATGGGTCATTAACACTAGAGCGTTAAATTGATCCAATTCGAGTTTATCGTCGATGTCTTCCGGCATTAAATGCAACAGCTGGTCAACCTGCGGGAAGCGTTCTTTTTTAATATGGCCGGGACGGTAATCAACCACCGTGATTCGCCAGCCCAGAGCCTTGGCCGATTGAACCAGAGGAATAGCATCGGTACCTGCTCCAAATACCAGCAAGCGCAGCGGCGGTTGTAGCGGATCGTAAAATGCCGTAATTTCTTGGTCGTTGATGAGATGCGATTCGATGCGTGGTTTTTGTTGCAATACTGTTTGTAACGCCGAGGTGGTAAACGGAAAAGGTGCTGAAGTTAACAACTGCTGATTACTACCAGCAATTACAGGCAAAAACAGGCTGCGCCCGGACGGAAAATCAGCATGTCCAGATTCAAAAACGGTGATCAGAACCCCAGATTGATTAGCGTCAGCGGCATCGGCAATGATATTCAAAGGACTAAAATCCTCCTCTGCTTTTAACAATTGCAATAATACTTTCACGGCACCGTTACAACCTAGCCCTAGCCCCCAGATAACATCATCTGGGGAGCGCATATCGTAAAACACGGTTTTGGCTGCTTCAGTCTCGAAAACCGACCGCGCCTGCTCAACCAAATCTCTCTCGAAACAACCGCCACCCAACAAACCGATCAATTCATCTTTGTTGCTTATCAACATGCGCGCACCGGCTTTTTGATACGTCGAACCAAAGGTTTCGATGATGGTTGCCAGGACGCAATTTTCATTTTGCTGACTCAGTCGCCGGTAAGCCTCGACCAAGTGATTAATTTTATTTGCCATAGTTTACATTGTGTGTCGTGACGATTTGCTAAATGCTCATTTTTATCCGTCATTTTACATGCTAAGTCCAGCTCAAATCAGTCCGTAACAACGGCAGCTGCCTTACACGTATCCCAGTCGCAGCAAAAATCGCGTTACACACGGCTGGTGCTAGCGGCGGCAATGCGGGTTCGCCCAAGCCCGTCACCGGATTATCTGTCTTCAGAAAATGCACATCCACCTGCGTTGGCGCTTCATTGATACGTATCATCGGATAATCGCCGAAATTGCTCTGTACAATGCGGCCTTTATCAATGTTCAATTCTTGAAATGTTAGCGCACCCAAGCCATCAACCACCGAACCTTGCACCTGATTTTCCGCACCGCTTAAATTTACGATTTGCGCACCGATATCTGTCGAGACGACAACCCGATCAACTTTGAGTTTGCCGTCCTTAGATACAGTAACCTCGGCAACTTGGGCAATGTAGCCACGATGACTGAAATGGAAAGCGATCCCTTGGCCTTGACCGCGCGGTAGCTTTTTCTTGCCCCACTCGGCCTTTTCAGCGACATGTTGCAGCACATGTTTCATGCGGTTGACATCATAAGGAATGCCTTGCTCGCCAGTACCGGGAACAAAGCCTTTATCGCCGAGAATTTCCAGGCGGAATTCAAGCGGATCACGACCTGCGGCATGCGCCAGTTCATCGATAAAACTATGAAACACCCAAGCCAGCACGTTGCTGCGCGGGGCGCGCCAAGGTCCCATCGGAATATTGCACTCCAGAGGCGTTTGCTCCAGTAGGCAATTTTCGACCCAACGACCGGGAAACTCATCACCCGACAGATTGGCACCGCTACCTAACTCCAGCTTGGTTTTGCCATCTTTGGTAATTTTGTTGGCAAAGGTCACGAAATGGTTATGCCAGGCGATCAATTTGCCTTTGTCATCAAGGCCGCCGCGCAAGAAATGGAAGCCGCCCGCCCGGTAATGATCATGCTGAAGATCATCTTCGCGCGTCCAGGTCAATTTAACCGGCGTTTTAAGTCGTTGAGCAATGGCGGCGGCTTCGACAATATAATCGGGAATCAGACGTCTTCCAAAGCCACCACCGCTGCGGGTAATGTGCAGGGTGATTTTATCTTTAGGGATGCCAAGAGTTTCTGTAATTACTTTTTGACCGGCTTCCGGATTTTGTGTGGGCGCCCAAAGCTCAATTGCTCCGTTTTTATACCAAGCAGTGCAATTTTGCGGTTCAATACTGGCATGGGAAATAAAAGGATAGCTATACGCTGCTTCTACCTTTTTTGCAGCTCCGGCAAGTGCCGCTTTAACATCGCCGTCGTTACGGAGAATATCGGTGCCGGTCTGGCTTGATAGTTCCCTTGCTTTGGCCGAAAAACCCGACCAGCTTTGGGTTGCCGCCTGACCTTCATCCCAAATAACTTCAAGTTGTTTACGCGCGCTAAATGCCGACCACGTCGAGTCGGCGACGATAGCGACGCCCGGCAATAGGCCTTTAAGATCGGCGCCACCTTCGATAACAAAAGCATGCTTCACGCCGGGCAGCGATTTGATTTTATCCAGATTGGCACTAATTACCTTACTCCCGAAAACCGGCGATTTTTCGTACACCGCATAAAGTAATCCAGGTAGTTTTACGTCAATACCGAACAACGGTTTGCCGGTGGCCACACTGGGATTATCGACACCGCCAATGCGGGTGCCCAAAAGTTTGTAATCTTTTGCAGCTTTTAATTGCACGGAATCAGGCATGGGAACCGGCAAGGACGCTGCTTTTTCGGCTAACTGCCCGTAACCAAGTTTTCTCCCGGAGACTGAATGATGCACCGCGCTGTCGTGCGCGAGGAGTTCAGCGACAGGCGCTTGCCAAATCTCTGCTGCTGCTTGAATTAACATGGTGCGAGCCGTTGCGCCGAGCCGATGAAATTCTTCATAATTGGTTGGCGTTGATCGCGAACCTCCGGCGCTTTGGCTGCCGTAAATCGGATCAAGATCACCCTGAACGATGACTACGTCCTTCCAGCTAACTTCCAATTCTTCAGCAATTACCATTGGCAATGAGGTTTTTATGCCTTGACCAATTTCGGGTTGCTTACTGATCAGTGTGACAATCCCGTTTGAGTCAATGCGAATAAAGGCATTGGGTTTAAATGCACTGGCCTCTGAAATTGCAGACGGTTTAGCTACCCGTTTGGCCGCGCTGTTTGCCGGGTCGAAATAAAAACCCAGCACTAGCCCGCCACCAGCCAACGCAGATTTGCGCAAAAAATCGCGACGGCTGGTATTTTCAATCTTATCTATGCTCATGCTGACTCCTTACCGGCAATTTCTGCCGCACGATGAATACCCGCGCGTATTCGAAGATACGTGCCGCAGCGGCAAAGATTTCCGGCCAGAGCTACGTCAATTTCATCGTCTGTAGGACGTGGATTTTTTTTCAACAGCGCGGCGGCAGTCATAATTTGCCCCGCCTGACAGTAACCACATTGCGGCACATCAAGTTCTTGCCAAACCTTTTGCAAAGGATGCTCGCCGTGCGGATGCAGCCCTTCTATCGTAGTTATCTGGCTTTTACCTACCTTTGAAATTTGGATCTGACAGGCTCGGCTCGATTGGCCGTCAATATGTACTGTACAGGCGCCACATTGACCAATGCCGCAGCCAAATTTAGTACCAACTAAATTCAGACTATCTCTAAGTACCCATAACAAAGGAGTATCAGCGGCAACATCTACTGATTTCTGTTCACCGTTTATAGTAAGTTTATATTTGGTCATGGAATGGAATCTCGTGGGTAATAATTAGCGTGCTTATCAGCGATCAAATTTATGTTACTGGTATTTTGTTAATTCATTACCAAGCAATGAATTAACATGTACAGATATTAAATTGTGCCTTTAGAAATACAAAGTTTGGAACCAGCCTTGATTAAAGCAAATTTCATACCGGATAAAACAACGCATTAAAACTGGCATTAAAAACAAATAACCAATTGAATTTAAATAACATTTAAATTGTCTGTCACTAGATTGGCATTATCGTTAACTGTTGCTATAGATGCACGATGTGCTGACCCATCAACAGCATCTGTTGATATAGAAGCAATAAACATGAACCCAAAAAAACTTTATGTGCGTTTTTGACCTCAATATAAAAGTGCTATGAATTGAAATTTCTCATTGGCCTTATCATTTAACTAAGCGATATGTGCCTATACACATCAAATCTACTGTGAATAAATTATTAACAAGCCAGCTATAACCAATACTCATAAACAAAGCTATTCACAAAGCCGATACCGTTTATCGAATTAAAGACCTTGGTGCTCATCAGTTAAAAGGTTCCCTACATAAAAACTTACCTGTAAAATCAACTAATTTACTTATAGTTAACAGGGCGCAGTCATGGGTAGAGCTTATCAAAATCGCAAAGTTTCAATGGCCAAAACATCCGATGCCAAGGCAAAGGTATACAGTAAATATGGTCGTGAAATTTATGTTTGCGCAAAATCGGGCGGCGTCGATCCATCCGGCAATTTAGCATTACGCGGGCTAATTGATCGTGCCAAAAAAGACCAAGTACCCAGCCATGTTATTGACAAAGCACTCGACAAAGCTAAAGGCGGCGGTGGTGAAGATTTCTCCCCGGCACGTTATGAAGGCTTTGGCCCAGGTGGTTGCATGGTCATAGTCGACTGCTTAACCGACAATCCTAACCGTACATTTGGCGATGTCCGTCAATGTTTTACCAAAACAAAATGCAAAATTGGCACTCAAGGGGTTGTTAGCCACATGTTTGACCATGCCGCCATCTTGGCATTTAAAAATAACGATGAAGATGCCGTTCTTGAAGCTTTATTAACAGCAGATGTAGATGTTAGTGATATTGAAAGCGATGAGGGGCAAATCACTGTCTTCACGCCCCAAGCCGACTACTTTAAGGCCAAGCAGGCTTTAATGGATTCGTTCGGCGATGTTGATTTTGAAGTAGACGAAATTCAATTTATACCCAAAAGCGTCACCGCTATTAGAGGCGATGATTTAGTGATGTTTGATAAGTTTTTAGAAATGTTAAATGATTTAGACGATGTACAAAATGTCTACCATGATGCCGAATTTTGATGACAAGGGAAGCGCTGAATAAACCGCATTGTAGCCACACTTGCCAGACAAGCTGATTTTTTTTGAAAATATCTGCTTGAAAACGCCCAATTATGAGGATTTTTTAATCGTTTTTCCCAGCATGTCAATCACCATCGAATATTTTTCAGGTAAAAGCTTAGGGTTATTGATTTTCATCCACCTTTTTTCGCTGTTTAAATCGATAAGAATCATTGCCGGTTTCCAAAATGTCGCGGTGATGGGTAATTCGATTTAATAAGGCAGTGGTCATTTTCACATTTCCGAATGCCCATACCCATTCAACAAAGTTAAGATTGGCGGCAATGAGCAGTCTCGTTTTTTCATAAAGATGACCTCCACTTTAAAGTAAAACCTTAGGAAGTGGGCGGCCATCGCACGACCAAGACGATTGCCCCGAAGGGCTGCAGACGCATGACTTTCATACACTGGCAAAAAATAAACCGCATGCAAGTACAAGTATTCTCTTAACGGGCATACCTGACCAAATGGCAGGCAAGAGCACTCACGACATAGCAACGGCCTTAGGCATTAATGACATCGCGTATATAATTGGGCACTATGTTTTACCACCGCTGGGCTCAATAATCTAAAGAAGAAATCCTTGCGCACTGGCGCCAACGAAACCTACCGGAACAATAAAACCCAATTCAACGACGTGGTGCTTAGCTTGCAAGCCTAACGCTCAGGCGGGCGGATCACAGGACAGTATAAGTTCGGACCTTACGGGCAGAGAAGTTTCAGGTCTGCTGTTACTTTAACAGCATTATTACCTTAGCCCACTTGGGTCTCGTCTTGATCATGGTGCGCTTCATGATCCAAAACAAGGAAAAGTTCTACCTAAATCCTGCAATCACTAAAAAGTGTGTAACTTGAATTCAAGTAATAAATGCCCACCGAGCGGTTATGCAGCGCGGTGGGTGCGTTTAGTTTTCCCACAGACTGGGTTGTTGGGGCCTATCGAGTTACTTAGCTTTTGTTTCGGTCGACGCAGTTGGCGTGTCGGTCCCCTTGCCTGGGTC